>NZ_JBEPLG010000007.1:0-474485 GCF_040545115.1 Burkholderia sp. 567 | reverse complement strand
CTATCTGATCCGAGGATCAGCTCGCTTCCATCAAGCGCCCACACTTATCGGCTGTTAATTTTTAAAGAGCATTTCTGCGAGAAACCTTCTGTTTCCCGGCAGCGCTGCGTTTTCAGCAGCAGAGAAGCGAGATTATGAACCGTCTTTCTTCGCTCGTCAACAACTTTCTGAACTGCTTCGTTGCGACGGCGAGGGGTTCAACTTCGTGTGCGCCGGGGCTTCTACAACCTTCCCCGTCAGCACCGCTTCCCTTCCTCCCGCGCCGCGTTTCCGTTAGCGCGAAAGAGGCGTGATTGTAGGCACCGTCTTCGAACCGCGCAAGGGGTTTGAGGGATTTTTCTTCACCCCCGTCGAGACGGCCTTCCGGCCATGCTGAAGCACAAGGCCGCTTATGGTGCAAAGAACGGACTAGAATGTGAGGCTCTTCGCCCCTTTCTATACGTATTTAATATGCGCCAGCGAATCGCCAAACGCCTCCCCCCCGACGCCGACAAACTGGTCGGCCTGTCGCTTGCGCTCTTCGCCTCGGGCAGCCGCATCGAGGATCGCTTCTGGGAAGCGAAGCTCGACGCACTGCTCGCCAAGATCGTTCGCAACGGCAACCAGACCACGCTCGACGCGGCACTCGACCATCTGCAGCAGAACCACCCCGATGCCTACGGCGCGCTCGCCGACATGGCCGAGACGCACAGTGAATCGATGGTGATCGAGCACGACGGCCAGCCGTACGATGCACTGCTGGTTGCCGTCCCCGTTCTCGCGTGGACGCGCTACATGATTCCGTCAGGCCCGCTGAAAGGCGATGTCGCCGACGCACTGCGCACGCAATTGCAGGCGCACGTGCTCGCAAGCGGCACGCTCGTCGGACTGGCCCCGTTCCTGTACAGCATCGACCAGCTGCCGCGCCACCACGTCGAGACCTACCGGCTCGCCCAGCAGCTCGCGCATGCGGCAATCGGCCAGCACGCCGCCAAGCTGAGTTTCGGCGACCTGCCCGAAACTTCGCCGATCCTCGCCGACCCGCGCTTCCTGCTCGCCGTGGTGGCCGCGCCGGCCGGTGCACCGCTGTTCCGCTGGCAGGAAGAAGAGCACGGCAACCGGATCGAACGCGGCCAGTGTCTCGAGCAGTGGACCGCCCAGGGCGGCCCGAGCCTGTCGGTCGCCCTCCCCGGCTGCGAGTTCGAATGCCTGCTTCCGGACGCGTACTACTCGGCCTGCCGCGATGCGGACGAGAGGATCCGTCCGCACACGGTCCGAACGGCCATCCGTTATCTTTTCGACACACTTGGTGCGGCACCGCAGGAACTTCGCGCCGTGGTCGCGGGCTTCGGCGAGCGCCGGATCGACGAGTATCGCGTCGGCTTCACGCGACGTGCCAGCAACGACGTGATCTATGGCGTCGTGTGGCCGCTCTACGGCCGCGAGAACGGCGACGTGTCGACCGACAACGCGACGCTCGAAGGCGAAGCGCCGATGGAAGGGCCGATGGAGGAAATCGTCAGTCTGCTGAAGGAATGCGGCGTAACCGACGTCCGGCGGCACGCAGGCCGCTTCGAGCCCGAGTATTGCGACGACTGCGGCGTGCCGCTCTATGCGGACCCACTCGGCGAGATCGTCCACGCCGAAATGCCGGAAGACGCATCGCCGGCCCAGCCGCACTTTCACTGATCCGCGCACCGCAGGCTCGTCGAGCCTGCCCGACCAAGCCGCTCCCGGTTCCTGCCGGAGCGGCTTTTTTTCGCCCGCATTTCCCTCCGCTCAAAAATTTCGGACTTTTCCTAAGCCTTTCAGCCAAGCAGACATCGTGTAAGGTCTTTGTCATGATCGGATCCACGCCAAGACATGCCGACGGCAAATCAATGACTCACCTTACGGAGGTTGAATATGCGGTTCCTGGTGTTGAACTCAGACGCCGAACGGCGTGACGGACTGAAGGCCCTGCTGCGGCAGATCGACCGTCACGCCAGCATCAACGATGCGCCCGACGGTTTCCAGGCGCGTCGATTGCTGCGCGCCCAGCGTTTCGACCTCGTCGCAATCAACTGGCCGGACGTCGGCCGGCTCAGCGAACTGCAGGCACTCTGCAGCGCCTGCTCGCCGACGCCCGCCGCGGTATTGATCGACGAATCCACGCCCGAAGCCATCCAGCGCTTCTACAACTATGGCGTCGCGGGCGTGATCCCGCACTCCATGCGGCCGCACCTGATCGTGCGAGCTCTCGAAATGGTGCTGCTGGGCGGGCACTACATTCCGCCCATTGCGCTCAGCCTGCTGCCCTCCGCCGCCGCGGCCCGCCACGACGCCCATTTCCAGACGCTCGCCGGATCGCTGCCGCGCCGCCCGGCAAGCCGCCTCCTGTCGCCGAGACAGGCGCAGATCATGCGCTTCGTCCACATGGGCAACACCAACAAGATGATCGCCCGCACGCTAGGCATCAGCGAAGGCACCGTAAAGATCCACCTCGCCAGCATCTTCCACCAGCTTGGCGCGGCAAACCGGGCCGCGGCCGTCGCGATCTACAACGGCTGGCTGTCGCCGCATCTCGAGGTGCTGCTGGCAAACCGTGAGCGTGCGGACAAGCCGACCATCGGCGAACGCGGCCCGGTCCCGCTGCGCATGCAACGGAAGAACCGTCCGTATCCGCTGCCGGACGCAAACACCGCGGACCTGCCGCTCGCGGCCGAACCGCCGGCGCGTTTTCGGCGCGAACGCTAGTCGGACTAGTATCGATATTGCGACGGTCAGCAAGTGCGGATTCCCACCTTTGATGCTCAACGAGTAATATGGACGAATGGGTTTTCTTTTCACACCGCTTCCGCTCTGGGTTGGCATCGGCGGCTGGATCGGCGCCGTGGCTCTGCTCGCGCTCGCGCTCTGGAATCGCCCGTTCGTCCGCTTGCAGGACGCAACGCTCCAGCACGTGTGGCTCGCGCTCGTCACCGCAATTACGGTCCTGTGGGCCTCGAATGCATGGCTCGAGGACGGCATCGTCATGCACCTGCTCGGCGCGACGCTGCTCGTCACGCTGTTCGACTGGACGCTTGCGCTGATCGCGATGGGTGCCGTCACGGGCATCGCCGCGATCGTCTTCGATGCGCCGTGGCACGGCATCGGCCTCACCTATCTGATCTACGGCGCGCTACCGGTGGCCGTGTCCGCGTTGCTGCAGCGCGCCGTGATCGCATGGCTCCCGCATAACCTCACATCGTTCATCACCGGCCAGGGATTCCTGTCTCCGGCCATCGCGATCGTCGCGGTCGCCGCGGCCGCGGCCGGCGTCCAGCTCGCGCTCGCGGACGGCGTGCCCGTCGTGATTCCCGCCGGCTATCTGCTCAATACCGGGCTGCTCGCGCTCGGCGAAGCGTGGTTCACCGGCATGGCCACCGCGCTCATCGCCGTCTATCGTCCGGCGTGGGTCACCACGTTCGACGTGCGGCGCTATCGTCTCGGCGGCCCGCGCGCCTGAGTGCGCCTGTCCCGCTGCGATCGGCACACGCGCCGCTCCGCTTGGCGCAGCGCGGGAGAGTGCGGCACCTACTGCCGCCCAACTTTTTTACGCTAAGATTGAACTCCTGTTCTTCATCGGGCATCTATACCTGCCCGATGCCTCATTCGCTCCTCACCAATAACCAGATGGACAGCTCTCCTGCCTCGCTCCGGATTTTCCGGGCGCTCGGCAAGCTGGCAGCCTGTGTCGCCGGCCTGTCGCTTGCGCTTCCGGCACCGGTATTCGCCGACCTCCTCGACCAGCGCTCCGAACTGATCAACAAATTCGTCAACGAGATGCATGCCGATCCGATCGTCGCCGATTGTGCGGCGCATGGTAGCTTCATCGCCAGCACGTCGTCGGCCTTCGATCGCGTCGACTTCGCGCCGAAGGCGTTCGAAAGCGGCAACGCGGCGATCACGCCGTGGAACGATTCGTTCGATCAGGGCAAGCAGCGCGTAAAGGTGGACAACATCGTCACCGTCGACGGCCTCGGCATCCACAGCGATGGCAGCGACCCGACACCGCTGAAATTCCGCTGCGGCTATGTCGGTCAGCAAATGCTTGCGTTCAGCTGGAACGATCCCGTGCCGCCGCTGAAGCCGCGCGTCGAGCGTCCGTCGTCGTCGACGAAGAAGTTCACGGGCAAGTCGCACCGCGGCAAGGTCAAGGCAACGAGCCGCACCGGCAAGAAAGCCGCCGCAACGAAGAAATCAAGCGGCCAGAAGAAAGTCGTGAAGAAGAAAACCGCGAAGAAGTCCTGATCGGACGGCAGCAGCAACGACAGAAGCGAAAAAGCCGGCGCATCGCACGATGCGCCGGCTTTCTTCATGTCGACGGCGATGCGCTTACGCGAACGTCTCGACGTGCACCAGGATTGCCGCCAGCATCGCGGCACCCAGCGCCGCACTGCGTTCGCCGTTCCAGCCGACCCGCTCGTCGGGCAGGTTCGCGTTGTCCTTGAACGGCATCTCGAGCGTCAGCGACAGGCAGCCGAACCGGTGGCCGATGTACTTCGATGCGAGCTTGAGCGCGTCTTCCTTGTACTTGCTCGCCGCGTAGCCGTGCTCGGTCTGGAAATCCGGGCTCGCGACCTTGAACGCATCGATGAACGCGGTCTGCTCCTTGCGCTGCTGCTCGGTGAAGCTCGGCAGCATCTCCGAACCCGCGACGAACACGTACGGCAGATCCTCGTCGCCGTGAATGTCGAAGAACATGTCGCAGCCGATCGCATGGATCGCGTCGCGCACGGCCAGCACTTCGGGGCTGCGCTCGGCATCGGGCTCCATCCACTCGCGGTTCAGGTTCGCGCCCGCCGCGTTGGTGCGCAGGTTGCCGTGCACGCTCCCGTCCGGATTCATGTTCGGGACGATGTAGAACGTCGCGCGATCGTAAAGCTTGCGCGCGACCGAATCGCCCGCCCAATCGCCCCAGCCGGCCAGCCGCTTGACGAGCCCTTCGATGAACCATTCGGCCATCGTCTCGCCGGGGTGCTGGCGCGCGATGACCCACACCTTCTTCTTCGGTGCGCCGTCGACTTCCGGCGTACCCAGCGTCAGCAACGACATCGGCCGGCCTTCGACCGTGCGGCCAAGCTCGACGACGCGCGCCTGCGGCAATTGCTGGATCGCGCCGAGGAACGCCGCGTGGCGCTCTTCCGAATACGGCTCGAAATACGCGTAGTAGATGCTGTCGAACTCGGGCGTATGGTCGATGGTCATCGTCTTGCCGTCGAAGGTCGTCGGCACGCGGAACCAGTCGACGCGATCGTAGCTCGCGACCGCGCTGTAGTTGCGCCATCCCGACGGATACGCGCATTCGGCCGCATTCTCGAACGACATCACGCAACGCTCGCCGCGTGCGCCCGTGACGCAGTAGTAGAACCATTGGGCGAATTCCGAGCGGTTGTCGCCGCGCACGCGCAGCCGGATCGCGTCCGGGCTGTCGCACGACACGACGTCGATGGCGCCCGCGTCGAAATTGCTGGTGATCGAAAGGGTCATCTGTCTCTCCTGTGTCGACCGGAGTTAGTGCTTCAGCACTTACTCCGGGCCCATGCAAAGCTGTCGACCGGAGTTAGTGCTTCAGCACTTACTCCGGGCCCATGCAAAGCTGTCGAGCGCAACGGGGGTTGCCGCCTGCCCGGCCGCATGCATGCGCCGGCCGTCTCGTGAACGGCCGCCAGGTCACTCGCCGATTCGCCGGCGATATACGTAAGTCGAATCGTTCGATGCAGCGGCGTCGAACGCGTAGTCTTCCATCGCGAAATCCTTCAGCGCCGCCGGTTCGGCGATGCGGTTCTCGACGATATAGCGCGCCATCAGGCCACGCGCGCGCTTCGCGTGGAAGCTGATGATCTTGTAGCGGCCGCCCTTCCAGTCCTCGAACACCGGCGTGACGACCGGTGCGGCCAGCAGTTTCGGCTTGACCGACTTGAAGTACTCGGTCGACGCGCAGTTGACCAGCACGCGCGCCGCACCGCTGCGCGTCTCGAGTTGCTCGTTCAGCGCACGCGTGATCCGGTCGCCCCAGAACGCATACAGATCCTTGCCGCGCGCGTTCGCGAAACGGGTGCCCATCTCGAGCCGGTACGGCTGCAGCAGGTCGAGCGGACGCAGCAGTCCGTACAGGCCCGACAGCACGCGCACGTGCTGCTGCGCGTAGTCGAGATCGGCGGCCGACAGCGATTTGGCATCGAACCCTTCGTACACGTCACCGTTGAACGCGAGCACCGCCTGCTTCGCATTGGCCGGCGAGAAGGTCGGCGACCAGTCCGCGTAGCGCTGGAAGTTCAGGCGCGCAAGCGGGTCGGAGATGTCCATCAGCGTCGCGATGTCCTGCGGCGACAGCTTGCGCAGGCCGTCGATCAGTTCCGACGCATCGTCGACGAATGCAGGCTTCGTGTAAGACGAGACGTGGGCGGGCGTATCGTAGTCGAGGGATTTGGCGGGAGAGAGAACGATTATCATAGAGGCTCGCTGGCACGCCGTGCCTTGCGGTCAGACGAAAACCACCGATTGTAACGAATGACCCGCTCCTCCGCCCCGCACGCCGCACATCGCGTCGTGCTCGACTCGAACGTCTGGATCGACATACTCGTATTCGACGACCCTGCCACACGCCCGATCCGGGCTGCGCTCGAACGCGGCACGCTGGCCGCCGTGATCGACGGCCGCTGCCTGAACGAACTCGAGCTCGTGCTCGACTACCCGCAGTTCCGCGAGCGCGCGATCGACAAGGCCGAAGCGCTCGCGACCGTCGCACGCCTGACGAGCCGCGTCGAGCCGCCGCCCGTCGACGCCGACGCGCCGCCGCTGCCGAAGTGCAAGGACCGCGACGATCAGAAGTTTCTCGAGCTCGCGCGCGCCGCGCAGGCCGATTGGCTCGTGTCGAAGGACCGTGCGCTGCTCAAGCTCGCGAAGCGCACCGCACGCGACTTCGGCTTCCGGATCGCGCAGCCCGCGCCGTTTACCGAAGCCTGCGCGCTCGATGCCGCGTCGGCCCTCCCCACCACGCCGGCCTGACGGGCCGACGCAACACGCTGCGACCGTATCGATGAACGCTCCTTTCGACATGCCTACGAATCCCGTTTTCCCATCGCGCCTGCCGAACGTCGGCACCACGATCTTCACGGTCATGAGCGCGCTCGCCGCCGAGAAAGGCGCCGTGAATCTCGGCCAGGGCTTCCCGGATTTCGACTGTGATCCGCGCATCGTCGACGCGGTCGCGGCCGCGATGCGCAACGGCCACAACCAGTATCCGCCGATGGCGGGCGTCGCGCCGCTGCGCGACGCGATCGCCGACAAGATCGCGCAGGTCTATGGCCGGCGCTACGACCCGGCCACCGAGATCACGGTGACGGCCGGCGCGACGCAGGCACTGCTGACGGCGATCCTGTGCGCGGTGCATCCGGGCGACGAGGTGATCGTCGTCGAGCCGACCTACGACAGCTATCTGCCGTCGATCGAGCTCGCCGGCGGCAAGCCGGTGTTCGTCACGCTGGAGGCGCCCGACTACGCGATCCCGTTCGATCGTCTCGCCGCCGCGATCACGCCGAAGACGCGGATGATCATGATCAACACGCCGCACAACCCGACCGGCACCGTGTGGCGCGAGGCCGACATGCGCAAGCTCGAGGCGATCGTGTGCGGCACCAACGTGCTGATCCTGTCCGATGAAGTGTACGAGCACATGGTCTACGATGGCGCCCGGCACGAGAGCGTCGCGCGCTACCCGGAATTGGCCGAGCGCAGCTTCATCGTGTCGAGCTTCGGGAAGACCTACCACGTGACGGGCTGGAAGATCGGCTATGTCGCGGCGCCTGCCGCACTGATGGCGGAGTTCCGCAAGGTCCATCAGTTCAACGTATTCACGGTGAACACGCCGACGCAGATCGGGCTCGCCGACTACCTGCGCGACCCGGCACCGTACCTGACGCTGCCCGACTTCTACCAGAAGAAGCGCGACTTCTTCCGCGCCGGCCTCAAACGCACGCGCTTCAAGCTGCTGCCGTGCACGGGCACGTACTTCCAGTGCGTCGACTATTCGGCGATCAGCGACCTGCCCGAAGCGGAATTCTCGAAGTGGCTCACGTCGGAGATCGGCGTGGCGGCGATTCCGGTGTCGGCGTTCTATCACGAGCCGCACGAATCGGGCGTCGTGCGCTTCTGCTTCGCGAAACAGGAAAGCACGCTCGCGTCCGCACTCGAACGGCTCGCGCGCCTGTAAGTCCGGCACGGGCAGCAAGGCGCTGCCCGCTCTGTGTCCGGCTTGTGCTTACGAACGCGCGGCGGCCGTCGCCTCGACATAGGCCTTGCGATCGGCCGCCACGCGCTGCGCGGCCGGCCGCTCGCCGACCAGCTTCGCGTGCGCCTTCCAGTCGATGCCTGCGTCGAGCAGGAAATCGCGGCCGAAGATGGCCTTCGTCGCCATCCCGATCACCGGCAGGTGGACCGATGCGGCGATGTCCGCCAGACCAAATGTATCGCCGAGCACGTAGGGCGAGAACTGCGTCATCCGCTTGAATGCTTCGATCGCACGCGGCAGCCGCTTCTCGACATGCGCCTTGGTCCCGTCGCTGACCTTGCCGCCGAAAAACGCTTCCGTATAGACCTCACGCGCGGGCCATTCGAGATACAGCTCGAGCGTCTCGACGAGTTCGCGCACCTTCGCGGCCGCGAACAGCCCCGCCGGAAAAATGGCCTTGTCGGGATAACGCGCGGCCAGATACTCGATGATCACCTGCGACTCGAACAGCGCACCCTCTTCCGTCTTCAGGAACGGAATCTTGCCGAGCGGCGAATCGGCGAGCAATGCAGGATCGCTGACCGGCAACGTGCATGTCGCTTCCTCGAACGGGATGTCATGTTCGAGCAGGACGAACTTCACCTTGTTGTAATAGTTGGACAACGGAATACCGCACAGCTGTAGCATCGGAGTCTCCTTCGTTGCGGGAGCGCGGCCGCAGCGACGCCGGCCGCACCAGGATTCGTCGCGCTGAAAAGCACGTTCGTGCTAGTCTAAAGCAGTTTGATGTCCGTCACGACAACAATGCATCCGCTGCGGCAGCGCCCTCGCGGGTATGCGCACGAGCCCGCGCAACGCGGCGCCGCAGCCTCGCCATCCGATGGAGACACCCTCGCATGAGTGCTGAACTGCTGGCCTCGCGTCCGCCCGAGAGCGAATCGACGCTCGTCCTCACGCTGTCCAATCCCGGCGCGCGCAATGCGCTGCATCCCGACATGTATGCGGCCGGCGTCGAAGCGCTCGCCACCGCCGAGCGTGATCCCGCGATTCGCGCGGTCGTGCTCACGGGCGCCGATCGTTTCTTTTGCGCGGGCGGCAACCTGAACCGGCTGCTCGAGAACCGCTCGAAGGATCCGTCCTACCAGGCCGACAGCATCGATCAGCTCGGCGCGTGGATCACGGCGATCCGCGCATCGACGAAACCCGTGATCGCGGCGGTCGAAGGTGCGGCGGCCGGCGCGGGCTTCTCGCTCGCGCTCGCGTGCGACCTGATCGTCGCCGCACACGACGCGAAGTTCGTGATGTCGTATGCGCGCGTCGGCCTCACGCCCGACGGCGGCGGCTCGTGGTTCCTCGCCCGCGCGCTGCCGCGTGCGCTGGCCGCCGAAATCCTGTTCGAAGGCAAGCCCGTCGCGGCCGAACGCCTGCACGCGCTCGGCGTCGTCAATCGGCTCGCCGTGCCCGGCGCCGCATTGTCCGATGCGCTCGCGTGGGCCGACTCGCTTGCCGGCATCTCGCCGAACGCACTCACGCGCATCAAGTCGCTGCTCGACGATGCGCCCGCGCAGCCGCTCGAAACCCATCTCGGCACCGAGCGCGATCACTTCGTCGCATCGCTGCATCATGCGGACGCGTTCGAAGGCATTACCGCGTTTCTCGAGAAACGGCAGCCGCGCTACAAGCGCTGATCCGCGCAATCCCGCTGTTCGCACGGCGTCGCCGCGCCGCATCGACACGCGTGCGCCGGCGCGCGGCCGCGCCTTCCCGCAGCCTGCAGCGCACGTCGATCCATGCTCTAATGACCGCCTGTCGCGGCGTCCTGCCGGCGCCGTTTTCGTGCATGCAACGAAGGAGTTGACGATGATCGACGTCTACAGTTGGGCGACCCCGAACGGCCACAAGGTCCACATCATGCTCGAGGAAACAGGCCTCGCGTATCGCGTGCATCCGGTCGATATCGGTGCGGGCGACCAGTTCAAGCCCGAATTCCTGAAGATCAGCCCGAACAACAAGATCCCCGCGATCGTCGACGCGGACGGCCCCGGCGGCAAGCCGATCTCGCTGTTCGAATCGGGCGCGATCCTCGTGTACCTTGCGGAAAAGACCGGCAAGTTCCTGCCGACTGACCCGGCCACGCGCTATGCGACGCTCGAATGGCTGATGTTCCAGATGGGCGGCATCGGCCCGATGCTCGGGCAGGCGCATCACTTCCGCCTGTACGCGCCGGAGCAGATCGAATACGCGGTCAATCGCTACACGAACGAAGCGAAGCGCCTGTACAACGTGATGGAAAAACGCCTCGGCGAATCCGAATATCTCGCGGGCGACACGTACACGATCGCGGACATCGCGACGTTCCCGTGGACGCGTTCGTGGCAGAACCAGGGCATCGTGCTCGATGAACTGCCGAACGTGAAGCGCTGGCAGGAAGCGATTGCCGCGCGTCCGGCCGTGCAGCGCGGCGTCGAAGTCCTCGCGTCGATGCGCAAGGCACTGCAGGACGACAAGGCGCGCGAGATGCTGTTCGGCGCGACGCAATACGCGAAGCACTGAAGCAGCACGCGCGGGTAACGCGGGCGGCATCCGTCGATGCCGCCGCGCGCATCAGAAGTAGTGCAGCGTAATGAATTCCGCCGCGCAAACCAGCAACGGCGTGTCGGGACGCTCGGCCTGCATCGATACCGACCATGTGACCTGCACGCCGCCCCGCGCGGCCTGCGCGGTTTCCTTCACCGCGAACAGCGCGCGCACACGCGTGCCGACCGGCACCGGCTTCAGGAACCGCACGCGATTCAGTCCGTAGTTCACGCCCATCTTCTGCTCGAAGCGCATCGCCTCGGCCATCAGCGCGGGAATCAGCGACAGCGTGAGGAATCCATGCGCGATCGGACCGCCGAACGGCGACTCGCGCCGCGCGCGCTCGGGATCGACGTGGATCCACTGGCGATCTCCGGTCGCGTCGGCGAAACCGTCGACCCGACGCTGGTCGATCTCGACCCAGCCGCTTGCCAGCGGTTCCGCGCCAATCTGTGCATGGAGCGCCTGCGGCGATGCGATCAGCGGCAATGTCACGTCCGTCATGCGCCCGCTCCTTGCGGATGGCGCAGCCCGAAGATCACCTTGGTATGCACGGAGATCACCGTGTCGCCGGCGCCGTTGATGCCGATCCACTCCGACGACACGATGCCGCGGTCAGGCTTGCTCGCCGACACGCGCTTGTCGTGGATCTTCTGGAGCATCGTGATCGTGTCGCCGGCACGCACGGGCTTGAGCCAGCGGATCGAATCGATGCCGGGCGAGCCCATGCTGGTCGAATCCGGCCCGAGCTTCTTGACGAGGAGGCTCATGAACACCGAACACGTATGCCAGCCGCTCGCGACCAGTCCGCCGAACGGCGATGCCTTGCCGGCTTCCTCGTCCAGATGGAACGGCTGCGGATCGTAGCGTTGCGCGAACGCCTTGATGTCGTCCGGTTCGAACGTGTAGCGGCCGATTTCGGTCGTACTGCCGACTTCAAGGTCTTCGTAACTGATACCCACTGTGTGTCTCCTGTGGCGCGCTCGCGCGTCGCCGTCATGCCGCGTCGGCCTGCGCGAAATCCGGCAGGGCCGCGATGCGCGCAAGGTGGTGATCGGTGTCGCCGAGGGTCGTCTCGATGATCGACAGCCGCTTGAACAGGTGCGCGGCGGCGACCTCGTTGGTCACGCCCATGCCGCCGTGCAGTTGCACGGCCTGCTGGCCGACGAAGCGCGCTGCCGCGCCGACCCGCGCCTTCGCGGCCGACACCGCCTTGCGCCGCGCATCGGCATCGCCGCCCGCGTAACGCACCGCGGCCAGGTAGGTCAGCGAGCGCGCCTGCTCCGCGTGAATCAGCATGTCGACCATCCGGTGCTGCAGCGCCTGAAAACGCGCGATCGGCACACCGAACTGTTCGCGCGTCTTCGTGTATTCGACCGTCGCGCGGTTCAGTTCGTCGAGTGCGCCGACCGCTTCCGCACAGAGCAGGAAGGTCGCGTAATCGGCAATCTGCTCGAGCGCGGCCGCATCGCGTGCGCCGCCGGTCAGTTGCCGCGCGGGCGTTTCATGCAGCTCGATCGTCGCGGCGCGCTGGCCGTCGATCGTCCGATAGTCGACGACCTTCACTCCCGCGGCGTCGCGCTCGACGACGAACAAGCCGATGCCGCCGCCGTCGACCCGCGCGGGCACGATCCACGCGTGCGCCTGTGCGCCGTGCTGCACGACCGACTTGGTGCCGGTCAACCGGCAAGCGCCGCCCTGCTCGCGCGCCTGCGTGCCGAGCTCGTACAGGTCGTAACGCGCCCGCGGTTCGTGAAACGCAACCGCCAGGCGCTTCTGCCCCAGTGCGACCGCTTCCAGCAGCGCGGCATCGTCGCCCGCGCCGGACCCGGCGACCCGCAGCGCCTCGATACCGACCGCCGTCGCCCAGTACGGCTCGACCACGAGTGCGCGGCCGAGCTCCTGCATCGCGACCAGCATGTCGACGGGGCCGCCGCCGAATCCGCCCTGAGCCTCCGGCACGGGCAGCGCGGTCAGGCCCAGCTCCGCGAATGCGCTCCATTGCGCGTCCGACACGCCCGCATCGCTGCGCACGATCGCCTGGCGCGCGTCGAAACCGTACTGCTCGCCGAGATAGCGGCGCAGCGCGTCGGCGAACTGTTGCTGCTCGTCGGTAAAGCTGAAATCCATGGTTGTCTCCGTTCCCTGATCACAGCCCGAGGATCATCTGCGCGATGATGTTCTTCTGAATCTCGTTCGAGCCGCCGTAGATCGACGTCTTCCGATAATTGAAGTAGTACGCGGCGAGCGGCGCGGCATCGTCGTCGCCGGCGATGCTGTGTTCGCGCTCGCCCTCGAGGAACGGCACGTCGAACGGCGCCGCGAGCGGCCCGATCGCCTCGAACATCAGCTCGGTGAGCGCCTGCTGCACCTCGGTCCCCTTGATCTTCAGCATCGACGCCTCGGGGCCCGGCCCCTTGCCGCTCGTCTCGCGGCTCACGACGCGCAGCACCGTCACCTCGAGCGCCATCAGCTCGACCTCGAGCGCCGCGACCTTCGCGGCAAACACGGGATCCGCGAGCAACGGCTTGCCGTTCTTCTGCTGGTGCGACGCCACGCGCTTCAGGAACACCAGCTCGCGCTTCGACGCGCCGACGCGCGCGATACCGGTGCGCTCGTGGCCCAGCAGGTATTTCGCGTAGGTCCAGCCGCGGTTTTCGTCGCCGACGAGATTCTCGACGGGCACCTTCACGTCCTCGAAGAACACCTCGTTGACCTCGTGATCCTCGTCGAGCGTGATGATCGGACGCACGGTGATGCCGGGCGTCGTCATGTCGATCAGCAGGAACGAGATGCCCTCCTGCTTCTTCGCCGCCGGATCCGTGCGCACGAGGCAGAACATCATGTCCGCGAACTGGCCGAGCGTGGTCCAGGTCTTCTGGCCGTTGACGACGTAGTGATCGCCATGGCGTTCGGCGCGGGTGCGCAACGACGCGAGGTCCGACCCGGAGCCCGGCTCCGAATAGCCCTGACACCACCAGTCGGTGCCGTCGAGGATGCGCGGCAGATAGTGACGCTTCTGCGCTTCGCTGCCGTATTTCATCAGCACCGGCGCGACCATCGACACGCCGAACGGCAGCACGGTCGGCGCGCCGATCCGGGCGCACTCCTCGTCCCAGATGTGCCGCTGCGTCGCGTTCCAGCCGGGGCCGCCGTATTCAGCCGGCCACGCGGGCGCGGACCAGCCGCGCTGGCCGAGAATCCGGTGCCAGCTCGCGTAATCCTCGCGGTCGAGTCGTTTGTGATCGAGTACCTTGGCGCGCAGGGCGTGAGGCAGATTGGCCTCGAGCCAGGCGCGGACGTCAACGCGGAACGCGTCGTCGGCGGGGGAATAATCCAGATCCATGCGCAGTGTCTCCTGACCGCGGCCATCCGGCCCGGCCAGGACCCACTGCGTATGTCATTGCAGCGGTTCTTTCAGCGCGGCGGGAATCGGCAGCGGCATCACGTCGATGCCTTCTTCAACCAAGGATTGCGCATCCTCCGGCGTCGTGACGCCGCGAATGCTGCGTGCCGGCGCCTCGTTGTAATGGATGCGCCGCGCTTCCTCGGCGAAGCGCTCGCCCACATTCTCGGTCTTCTCCAGCACCTCGCGCAGTGCGCGCATCACCTGCGCCTGCAGCGCACGCGGATCGGCCGGCTGCGCCTGCGTCGCACCCGACAGGTTCAGGCGCGGCGCCGACGGCATCCGGTTGATCTCGGTCGTCCCGCACACCGGACATTCGACCAGCTTGCGGGACAACTGCGCTTCGAACTCATCGGCGGAAGCGAACCAGCCTTCGAACCGATGACCGTGCGGGCACTGTAAATCGAGGACCTTCATGCTGTGAATCAGGGCGTGTGACGAGTGTAGCGCAAAACGCGCTTTTGTGAACGATCGTGCTAAATCGGATCGCGCGGCCGGAAAGCGGCCGCGTCACCGGATTGTAACGCGGCGCCCCACCCGCCGCTGACGCGCGGTCAGGGCTTCACGACCGGGCCGAGCGGCCAGGTGCCGGACAGCACCTTGTCGAGCCACATCATGCCGATGATCGTCTTCACGTCGGTGATCTGGCCCGTGCGCACCCATTCCTGCAGGTCGGCCTGCGTCGCCGTGAAGGTTTCGAGGAATTCGCCTTCGTCGAGCTTGCGCTCGCCGGCCGTCAGCCCGCGCGCGAGATACAGGTCGATGAATTCGGTCGAGTAGGAAATGATCGGATGAATCCGGGCCAGGAACACGTATTCGCGTGCCGTGTAGCCGGTTTCCTCGCGCAGCTCGCGCACCGCGCAGGCCAGCGCGCCTTCGTCCGGATCGAGCTTGCCGGCCGGGAATTCGGCCATGACCTTGCCGATCGGATAGCGATACTGGCTTTCCATCAGCACGCGGCCGTCGTCGAACAGCGGGATCACCATCACCGCGCCCGGGTGCTGAACGTATTCGCGCGTGGCGCGCTTGCCGTCCGGCAAACGGACGGTATCGCGCTTGAGCTTGAGAAACGAGCCTTCGAAAATCGCCTCGCTCTCGAGGCAGGTTTCGGTCAGTGCGGCGTCGTGATTGGGTAGTTCGGCCATCGGCGGCTCCGTGATTGAGCGCGACGGCCAAGGGCCTGTCCGCGCTAATAACAAGCTTGCGCTGGCCGCCAGAAGGGCCGAGCACAAGGTTTGCGACGAACAGAATACTCGACGTATTCGCAACGAGCATGACGCCGCGATCGGCCGTGCTGGCGACCGGCCCCACTACTACTGTGTTTTTTCAATCAGGCGTACGCGCGTTGCGGGCCGCACCGCGCGTACGCAAGCTTGCGATCAGCGCGGACAGGCCCTTGTCAGCGTCGTTTGACGAGATACTGGAACGTGAAGCCGGGAAACGCGAACACGACAAAGAGACTGAAGGTGATCGCGTAAAACTGCCAGCCCTGTTCGAAGCGGTTGCCGGCGCGCGACTCGAGCCAGAAGCCGAGGGCGCCGACGACGAAATACAGCACGATCAGCTCGCCGATCCGAACCCACGCGTTCTTCTTCGTCGCGCCGAACGGCACGACGGCGAAGAGGCGTTGGTTCAGGAACGGCACGTTGGCGCAGACGAGCGCCAACAGCACGATGAACCAGCCGGCTGCCGACATTACAGCGGCAGCGTATGACGGATCGCCTGCAGGCAGGCCGTCAGCAGGTGGCTCGGGAACAGGCCGAGCACGACGACCGCGACGCCGTTCAGCGCGAGGATCGTGCGCTTGCAGAAATCGCCGGTGATCGGGGCCGTGTCCTGCGGCGCATCGAAGTACATCAGCTTGACGATGCGCAGGTAGTAGAACGCGCCGAACAGCGACGTGATCACCGCCAGCACGGCGAGCCACGTGAGACCCGCGTTGACGGTCGCCTCGAGCACCGCGAGCTTCGCGTAGAAGCCGACGGTCGGCGGGATACCGGCCAGCGAGAACATCATGACCATCATCACGAACGCGAACACCGGGCTGCGCTTGTTGAGGCCCTTGAAGTCGTCGATCGTCTCCGCTTCGAAATCGCGGCGTGCGAGCAGCATCACCACGCCGAACGAGCCGAGCGTCGTGATCAGGTAGACGATCGCGTAGAACATCGCCGAGCTGTACGCGTTTGCCGGTGCGGCCGCGTCGCCCTTCACGATGCCGGCCAGCAGGCCGAGCAGCACGAAGCCCATGTTCGAGATCGCCGAGTACGCGAGCATCCGCTTGATGTTGCGCTGGACGATACCGGTGATGTTACCGACGATCAGCGACAGCGCGGCGAGGATCACGAGCGCGGTCTGCCAGTTCTGGGCGAGCGGCAGCAGGCCCATCACCAGGAAGCGCAGACCCCACGCGAACGCGGCAACCTTCGGGCCGCCGCCGACGAACAGCGTCATCGCGGTCGGTGCGCCCTGGTAGACGTCCGGCACCCACATGTGGAACGGCACGGCGCCGAGCTTGAACGCGATACCGGCGACGATGAACACCACGCCGAACATCAGCACGGCTGCGTCGGTGTTTCCGCCGACTGCCTTGTACACCTCGCCCAGCTCGAGCGAGCCGGTCGCGCCGTAGAGCATCGAGATGCCGTACAGCACGAAGCCCGACGCGAGCGCGCCCAGCACGTAGTACTTCATCGCGGCTTCGCTCGACTGCGGCGCATCGCGGCGCAGCGCGATGACCGCGTACAGCGACAGCGACATCAGTTCGAGGCCGAGGTACAGCGTCAGGAAGTTGTTGCCCGACACCATCACCAATTGACCGAGCAGCGAGAACATGCCCAGCAGGAAGACGTCGCCGCGGAACATGTCGCGGTCTTCGAGGTACTTGCGCGAATAGACGAGCGAGACCGCGAAGCCGATCGACACGACGGCCTTCATCATGCTCGCGAACGAGTCGACGACGACCATCCGCGAGAAGAAGTAGTACTGGTGCGGGTCGAGCGCCTGCACCGCGAACCACACGCCGGCGACGACCGACGAAACCACCGCGATCAGATAGGTCAGGCGGCGGCCAGCGGCACCGGTAAAGGTGTCGTTCAGCCATGCGACGACGACGGCGACCATCACCAGCGCGTCAGGCAACAGGACATTCATAGGTGCGTTCATGATCTTGATTTCCTCCGCTCGCGATTACTGGGCCAGCGGCAGTTTGGACTGCCCGACATGGGAGAGGAGGTTTTCCACGGAAACGTGCATCACGTCGGTGAAAGGCTTCGGATACAGGCCCATCAGCATCGTGAACGCGGCCAGCACGGCCAGCATCAGGAATTCGCGACGGCCGATGTCCTTCAGCTTGGCAACGTGATCGTTCGCGACCGCGCCGAAGTACACGCGCTTGTACATCCACAGCGTGTAGGCGGCGCCGAGGATCAGCGTGAATGCCGCGCCGAATGCGATCCAGAAGTTGTACTGGACGGCCGCGAGAATCACCATGAACTCGCCGACGAAGCCCGACGTGCCCGGCAGGCCGCAGTTGGCCATCGAGAACAGCATCGCGAATGCCGCGAACTTCGGCATCACGTTGACGACGCCGCCGTAGTCGGCGATCTGGCGCGAGTGCAAACGGTCGTACAGCACGCCGATGCACAGGAACATCGCACCCGACACGAAGCCGTGCGAGATCATCTGGATGATCGCGCCTTCGACGCCGAGCTGGTTGAAGATGAAGAAGCCGAGCGTCACGAAGCCCATGTGCGCGATCGACGAATACGCGACCAGCTTCTTCATGTCGGCCTGCACCATCGCGACGAGGCCGATGTAGATCACCGCGATCAGCGACAGCGTGATCACGACCGGCGCCAGGAAGTGGCTTGCGTCAGGCGTGATCGGCAGCGAGAAACGCAGGAAACCGTACGCGCCGAGCTTCAGCATGATCGCCGCCAGCACGACCGAGCCGCCCGTCGGCGCTTCCACGTGCGCGTCCGGCAGCCAGGTATGCACCGGCCACATCGGCACCTTCACCGCGAACGCGAGGAAGAATGCGATGAACAGCAGGATCTGCGGCGTCATCGCGATCTTGGCGTTCTGCCACGTCGCGAGGTCGAACGAATGCGTCTGCGTGTACAGGTAGATCAGCGCGACCAGCATCAGCAGCGAGCCGGCCAGCGTGTACAGGAAGAACTTGAATGCCGCATACACGCGGTTCGGGCCGCCCCACACCCCGATGATGATGTACATCGGGATCAGGGTCGCCTCGAAGAACACGTAGAACAGCAGGCCGTCGGCCGCCGAGAACACGCCGATCATGATCCCGGACAGGATCAGGAAGGCCGCGAGGTACTGCGCGACGTTCTCGGTGATCACTTCCCACGCGGCGATCACGACGATCACCGTGATCAGCGCGGTCAGCACGACGAACCACATCGAAATGCCGTCGACGCCGAGGTGGTACGCGATGTCGAAGCGTTCGATCCAGGTCGACTTCTCGACGAACTGCAGCGCAGCCGTGCTCGAATCGAAGCCCGTGATCAGCGGGATCGTGACCGCGAGACCGAGCAGCGAACCGATCAGCGCGACCCAGCGGGCCGTGCCCGGATTTTTGTCGTTACCTACCGCGAGCACGAGGAGGCCGAAAACGATCGGCAGCCAGATCGCGGTACTGAGAATCGGAAAAGCGTGCATTAGTGTTGTCTCCCCGCCTTATTTGCCGCCGAGCGTTACAAACAGGGTCAGGAGCCCCAGCATGCCGATGATCATGGCGAACGCGTAGTGATAGATGTAACCGGATTGGAGGAAGCGGATCACGCCGGCGAACCAGCCGATGAACCGGGCGCTGCCGTTGACGAGGCCGTCGATCACGACGACGTCACCTTCCTTCCAGAGGCCGCGGCCGATCGCCACCGAACCACGGGCGAACACCACTTCGTTGATCTTGTCCATGTAGTACTTGTTGTCCAGCAGCGTGTAGATCGGGCCGAACGCGCGGCGGATCGACGCCGGCAGTTCCGGACGCTTCAGGTACAGGAACCATGCGACGACGACACCGGCGAGCGCCAGCCACACCGGCAGGCCCGACACCGAGTGCAGGCCCATGCCGACCCAGCCGTGGAACTCTTCGGCCATCTCGGCCAGAGCCGGATGGTTCGCGCCGATGAAGATCACCTTGTCGAATGCGACGCCGTGCTGGAAGAAGTCGCCGAACAGCATCGGGCCGATCGCGATCGCGCCGATGATCACCGACGGAATCGCCAGCAGGACCAGCGGCACCCACACGACCCACGGGGTCTCGTGCGGCTCGTGCGCATGGTCGTCATGACCGTGGCCATGGCCGTGATCGTCGTGGCCGTGCGCGGCCGCCATGCCCATCGGCGATTCCGGATGCTTCGGCTTGCGGAAGCGCTCTTCGCCGTGGAACACCAGGAAGTACATGCGGAACGAGTACAGCGCCGTGACGAACACGCTCGCGACGACCGCGAAGTACGCGAAGCCCGAACCCGGCAGGTGCGACAGCTTCACCGCGTCGATGATCGAGTCCTTCGAGTAGAAGCCCGAGAAGAACGGCGTACCGATCAGCGCCAGCGAACCGACGAGCGACGTGATCCACGTGATCGGCATGTACTTGCGCAGGCCGCCCATGTTGCGCATGTCCTGGTCGTGGTGCATGCCCATGATCACCGAACCGGCGCCGAGGAACAGCAGCGCCTTGAAGAACGCGTGCGTCATCAGGTGGAACACGGCGACCGGGTAAGCGGACACGCCGAGCGCGACGGTCATGTAGCCGAGCTGCGACAGCGTCGAGTACGCGACCACCCGCTTGATGTCGTTCTGGACGATCCCGAGGAAGCCCATGAACAGTGCCGTGATCGCGCCGATCACCGTGATGAACGACAGCGCGGTATCCGACAGTTCGAACAGCGGCGACATGCGCGACACCATGAAGATGCCGGCGGTCACCATCGTCGCCGCGTGAATCAGCGCGGAGATCGGGGTCGGGCCTTCCATCGAGTCGGGCAGCCACACGTGCAGCGGGAACTGCGCCGACTTGCCCATCGCGCCGATGAACAGGCAGATACAGGCAACGGTCAGCAGGCCCCAGTCGGTGCCCGGGAAGTGCAGGCTCGCGAGCTCGGCACGCTTCGCGAACACTTCGCCGTAGTTCATCGAACCCGCGAACGCGAGCAGCAGGCCGATGCCCAGCAGGAAGCCGAAGTCGCCCACGCGGTTCACGAGGAACGCCTTCATGTTCGCGTAGATCGCGCTCTCACGCGTAAAGTAGAAGCCGATCAGCAGGTACGACACCAGACCCACCGCTTCCCAGCCGAAGAACAGCTGCAGGAAGTTGTTGCTCATCACGAGCATCAGCATCGAGAACGTGAACAGCGAGATGTACGAGAAGAAGCGCTGGTAGCCGTCTTCCTCCGACATGTAGCCGATCGTGTACACGTGCACCATCAGCGAGACGAAGGTCACGACGACCATCATCATCGCGGTCAGCGAATCGACGAGGAAGCCGACTTCGAGTTTCAGCGAGCCGACGTTCATCCATTCGTAGACGGTCGCGTTGAAGCTCGCGCCGCCCATCACGTCGAGGAAGACTTTCGCCGACAGGAGGAACGCGATCAATACGCCGAGGATCGTGATCCGGTGTGCGCCCTTGCGCCCCACTGCGTTCCCGAACAGCCCCGCAATCAGCGAGCCGGCCAGCGGAGCGAGCGGAATCGCCAGCAGCAGGTTTTCATTGAGTGTCATTGACATAACAGCGTTGCCTGAAATTAACCTTTGAGCTGATCGAGATCCTCGACATTGATCGTGTCGAGCTTACGGAACAGGGTCACCAGAATCGCGAGACCGATCGCGGCTTCCGCTGCGGCGACGGTCAGCACGAAGAACACGAAAATCTGGCCGTGCACGTCGCCGAGGTAGTGCGAGAACGCGACGAAGTTGGTGTTCACCGCCAGCAGCATCAATTCGATCGCCATCAGGATGATGATGATGTTGCGGCGGTTCAGGAAAATCCCGACGATCGCGATCGCGAAGAGGATCGCGCCGAGTACGAGGTAGTGAGCAAGAGTCAGCATGGTTTCTTTTCCTCCGCTTAGCCGTTGGTGCTCGTACCGGCTTCGCTCTGCGCCGTTTCCGGCTGCGGCTTTTCCGCTTCCATCTTCACGAGGCGCACGCGGTCGTTGCGGCGCACCTTGACCTGATCCGACACGCGCTGGCGCTTGCTGTCCTTGCCCTTGCGCTCGGTCAGCCCGATCGCGGCGATGATCGCGACCAGCAGCACCAGGCCGGCGATTTCGAACGCGAAGATGTAGTCGGTGTAGATCACCTTGCCGATCAGTCGCGTGTTCGACCAGTCGGCCATCGCGCCCGTCGCCATCGCGTGCACCGTGTGCGTGTCGCCATAGCCGCGCCACAGGATCAGCGCGGTCTCGACCACGATGATCGCGCCGACCACGGTTGCCATCGGCACGAAGCGCTTGAAGTCGCGGCGCAGGTAATCGATGTTGATGTCCAGCATCATCACGACGAACAGGAACAGCACCATCACGGCGCCCACGTACACCAGCACCAGCAGGATCGCGAGGAACTCCGCTTCCAGCAGCATCCAGATCGCGGCGGCGTTGAAGAACGCCAGCACAAGGAAAAGCGCAGACGCCACCGGGTTGCGCGAAGTGATCACCTTCAGCCCTGATACCACCAGGAGCAGCGCGAAGATGTAGAACAGTACGGTCGTGAATTCCATGATTACCGGTTCATCGTTAGGCCATAGTCAGGCGCGGCTTGCGGGACGCTCTCGCGTGCCGCACCCGTCGCGGCGGCTCGACCCGTTCATGCCGGGCCGGCACTGCAAACACAATCAACGATACGGCGCGTCGGCGGCCTTGGCCGCAGCGATGTCCTTCTCGTAGCGATCGCCCACCGCGAGCAGCATTTCCTTCGTGAAATACAGGTCGCCGCGCTTTTCGCCGTGATACTCGAGAATCTGCGTCTCGACGATCGAATCGACCGGGCAGCTCTCTTCGCAGAAACCGCAGAAGATGCACTTCGTCAGGTCGATGTCATAGCGCGTCGTGCGGCGCGTGTTGTCCGCACGCGTTTCCGATTCGATCGTGATCGCCAGCGCGGGGCACACGGCCTCGCAGAGCTTGCACGCGATGCAGCGCTCTTCGCCGTTCTCGTAGCGGCGCAGCGCATGCAGCCCGCGAAAGCGCGGCGAAATCGGAGTCTTCTCTTCCGGGAACTGCACGGTGAACTTGCGCCGGAACGTGTAGCGACCGGTCAGCGCGAGCCCTTTCAGCAGCTCCGTCAGGAAGAAGGTCTTAAAGAAGTGTTGGATTGCCGTCATGATTTCGTCCGATCTTTACTTCACCCAGATGTTGAGCGGCGACATCATCCAGAAGCCGACCACGACCACCCAGATCACCGTGACGGGCAGGAACACCTTCCAGCCCAGACGCATGATCTGGTCGTAACGGTAACGCGGGAACGTCGCGCGAACCCAGATGAACACCGACAGCAGCGCGAACACCTTCAGCACCAGCCAGAAGACGCCCGGAATGAACGACAGGAATTCGAACGGTGCATCCCAGCCGCCGAGGAACAGCGTCGCGGCGAGCGCCGAGATCACGATCATGTTGATGTACTCGGCGAGGAAGAACAGCGCGAACGCCATGCCCGAGTAATCGATCATGTGACCCGCGACGATCTCCGACTCCCCTTCCACCACGTCGAACGGGTGGCGGTTCGTTTCGGCGATGCCGGACACGAAGTAGACGACGAACGCCGGCAGGAGCGGCAGCCAGTTCCACGACAGGAAATTCACGCCGTGGCCGGCGAAGAAGCCGTGCTGCTGCGAGCCGACGATTTCCGACAGGTTCAGGCTGCCGGCCGTCATCAGCACGAGCACCAGCGCGAAGCCCATCGAGATTTCATACGACACCATCTGGGCCGCCGCGCGCATCGCGCCGAGGAACGCGTACTTCGAGTTCGACGCCCAGCCGGCGAGAATCACCGCGTACACGCCGATCGACGAGATCGCCATCGCATACAGCAGGCCGGCGTTCACGTTCGCGAGCACGGCTTCGGCCTGGAACGGAATCACCGCCCAGACGGCGAACGCCGGCACGACGGTCATGACCGGCGCGATCAGGTACAGCCAGCGGCTGGCGGCGCTCGGCTGAATGACTTCCTTCAGCAGCAGCTTCAGCACGTCGGCGATCGGCTGCAGCAGGCCGGCGGGGCCGACGCGGTTCGGGCCGAGACGCACGTGCATCCAGCCGATCAGCTTGCGTTCCCACAGAATCAGGTACGCGACGCACAGCAGGATCACGACGGCGACGACGAGGATGCGCACGACTGCCCACACCGTCGGCCATGCGATGCCGAGAAGCTGGGCTCCGCCCGCGTTGATCGTATCGAACAAGCTCATTTACGCCTTCTCCACCACCAGTTCACCGGACAGGCTGCCGAGCGCTGCGCCGGCAGGCGTCGCCGCCGACACGCGAACGACCGTCTCCGCAAGATTCGCGTCGCGCACGGCCGGCAACTGCACCGCACGCTCGCCCTGGCGCACGCGCACCGCGTCGCCTTCCTTCAAGCCCAGCTTGTCGAACAGCGCGGCCGGCAGGGCTGCGGCGTTCGCCACTTTCGCGGCGGCCGTCAGGTGCAGCGCACCTGCGCGGCGCACGAGTGCGTCGGCGTGATAGATCGGCACATCGGCGAGGCGCTCGAAACCGCCGTTCGCGGCAGTCGCCGCGACGCGTGCCGGCGCGACCGACGCCTGGTTCGACAGACGGCTCGCGACACCTGCGTCGCCGAGCGCCGCGAGACGCACTTCTTCGGCGGTCTCGTATTCGAAGTTCGGCAGGCCGAGCAGGCTGCCGAGCACGCGCAGCACCTTCCACGCCGGACGCGTGTCGCCGAGCGGGCGCACCACGCCGTTGAAGCTCTGCACCGAGCCTTCCGCGTTCACGTACGTACCGGCCGTTTCCGTGAACGGCGCGATCGGCAGCAGCACGTCGGCGTAATCGAGGCCGTGCTTGAACGGCGACATCACGACGACCATTTCGGCCTGGTTCAGCGCGGCAAGCGCCTGCGCCGGATCGGCGGTGTCGAATTCCGGTTCGACGTTCAGCAGCACGTAGCCCTTGCGCGGCTGCGCGAACGCTTCGCGTGCGTTCAGGCCGCCTTCGCCCGGCAGCGCACCGACGACGTGCGCGCCGACCGTGTTCGCCGCTTCGGTCAGGAAGCCGAACGTGGCGCCGGTGTTGTCGGCGATCCACTGTGCGACGGCGTGCAGCTGCGCGAATTGCGGATGACGGACGGCCACGTTGCCGAGCAGCACCGCACGGCGCTCGCCGTTCGCGAGCGACTGGGCGACCGCTTGCGCGGCCGGCGACGCGGTGACACCCGCGAGCGTGTCCGGCAGCGCGACGCCGCGCAGTTGCGCGACGGCCGCGGCGACGCCGGCCAGTTCGTCGAGCCATGCCGACGGCGCGGCGACGATGCGCTTCGCGGTCGGGATCAGGGAATCGTCGGCGGTTGCGTTCAGGAAGTGCAGCTTCGCGCCGTTCTTCGCGGCCTGACGCAGGCGTGCGGCGAACAGCGGGTGGTCGCGGCGCAGGAACGAACCGACGACGAACGCGGCATCCACGTTCGACAGGTCGGCGATCGGCATGCCGAGCCACGGTGCGCCCTGGACCGGCGCCGAGAAGTCCTGCTGACGCAGACGGAAGTCGACGTTCGGCGTCTTCAGTTCGTTGGCGAGCTGCTTCACGAGGAACAGCTCTTCAGCGGTGCTGTGCGCGCTCGCGAGCATCGCCAGCGCGTTCGCGCCGTGATCCGCGGCGATGCCCTTCAGGCCCTTCGCGACATACTCGAGCGCGGTTTGCCAGTCGGTTTCGATCCACTGGCCGCCCTGCTTCAGCATCGGCTTCGTCAGGCGCTCTTCGCTGTTCAGGCCTTCGTACGAGAAACGATCCTTGTCCGAGATCCAGCATTCGTTGATCGCTTCGTTCTCGAACGGCAGCACGCGCATCACGCGGTTGTTCTTCACCTGCACGACGAGGTTCGCGCCGACGGAATCGTGCGGGCTCACCGACTTGCGGCGCGACAGTTCCCACGTACGGGCGCTGTAGCGGAACGGCTTGCTGGTCAGCGCGCCGACCGGGCACAGGTCGATCATGTTGCCCGACAGCTCGGAGTCGACCGTCTTGCCGACGAACGTCGTGATTTCCGAGTGCTCGCCGCGACCCAGCATGCCGAGTTCCATCACGCCGGCGATTTCCTGGCCGAAGCGGACGCAACGCGTGCAGTGGATGCAGCGCGACATCTCTTCCATCGAGATCAGCGGGCCCACGTTCTTGTGGAACACCACGCGCTTTTCTTCCGAGTAGCGCGACGACGACTTGCCGTAGCCGACCGCCAGATCCTGCAGCTGGCATTCGCCGCCCTGATCGCAGATCGGGCAGTCGAGCGGGTGATTGATGAGGAGGAATTCCATCACCGACTGCTGCGCCTTCACGGCCTTGTCGGACTGCGTGCGCACGATCATGCCGGCCGACACGGGCGTCGCGCAGGCAGGCACGGCCTTCGGCATCTTCTCGACTTCGACGAGACACATCCGGCAGTTGGCCGCAACCGACAGTTTCTTGTGATAGCAGAAGTGAGGAATGTACGTATCCGCCTTGTGTGCAGCCTGGATCACCATGCTGCCTTCGGGCACCTCGACCTTCTTGCCGTCTATTTCAAGTTCAACCATGATGGTGAATGGTCCTTAACCTATTTCCGCCCGTTCGCGCCTTCGCCCGACCGTGCGCTCAAATTCCGCAACCGGTGCTTCGCTTCAGGCTGCCGCAGCGTGCGCGTGACCGCCGACCATGCAGTGCTTGTGCTCGACGTGGTACGCGAATTCGTCCCAGTAATGCTTGAGCATCCCGCGCACCGGCATCGCCGCCGCATCGCCGAGCGCGCAGATCGTGCGGCCCATGATGTTCTCGGCAACCGAGTTCAGCAGGTCCAGATCTTCCTGGCGCCCTTCGCCGTGCTCGATACGATTCACGACGCGATACAGCCAGCCGGTGCCCTCACGGCACGGCGTGCACTGGCCGCACGATTCCTCGTAGTAGAAGTACGACAGGCGCAGCAGCGAACGCACCATGCAGCGCGTCTCGTCCATCACGATCACCGCGCCGGAGCCGAGCATCGAGCCCGCCTTCGCGATCGAGTCGTAATCGAGATCGGTCTGCATCATGATGTCGCCCGGGATCACCGGCGCCGACGAACCGCCCGGAATCACGGCCTTGATCTTGCGACCGCCGCGCATCCCGCCGGCGAGCTCCATCAGCGTCGCGAACGGCGTGCCGAGCGGCACTTCGTAGTTGCCCGGACGCTCGACGTCGCCCGACACCGAGAAGATCTTCGTGCCGCCGTTGTTCGGCTTGCCGATCTCGAGGTAATTCTGCGGCCCGATCGATAGCAGGAACGGCACCGCGGCGAACGTCTCGGTGTTGTTGATCGTGGTCGGCTTGCCGTACACGCCGAAGCTCGCCGGGAACGGCGGCTTGAAGCGCGGCTGGCCCTTCTTGCCTTCGAGCGACTCGAGCAGCGCCGTTTCCTCGCCGCAGATGTACGCGCCGTAACCGTGGTGCGCGTGCAGCTGGAACGAGAATTCCGAGCCCATGATGTTGTCGCCGAGGAAACCCGCGGCACGCGCTTCATCGAGCGCGGCCTCGAAGCGTCGATACACTTCGAAGATTTCGCCGTGGATGTAGTTGTAGCCGACGGTGATGCCCATCGCGTACGCGCCGATGGCCATGCCTTCGATCAGCGCATGCGGGTTCCAGCGCAGGATGTCGCGATCCTTGAACGTGCCCGGTTCGCCTTCGTCCGAGTTGCAGACGAGGTACTTCTGCCCCGGGAACTGGCGCGGCATGAAGCTCCACTTCAGGCCGGTCGGGAAGCCCGCACCGCCACGGCCACGCAGGCCCGACGCCTTCACGTCGGCGATCACCTGCTCCGGCGGAATCTTTTCTTCGAGAATGCGGCGCAGCTGCTTGTAGCCGCCGCGCGCAACGTAATCTTCGAGATGCCAGTTCTCGCCGTTCAGACCAGCGAGGATCAGCGGTTTGATGTGACGGTCGTGAAGGGACGTCATTTCGAAAGCTCCTCAAGCAGCTGGTCGATCTTCTCGCGGCTCATGAAGCTGCACATTCTGTGATTGTTCACCAGCAGCACCGGCGCATCGCCGCACGAGCCCATGCATTCGCCTTCCTTCAGCGTGAACTTGCCGTCGGGCGTGGTCTCGCCGAAGCCGATGCCCAGCTTCTGTTTCAGGTAGTCGGCCGTCGCCTCGGCGCCGCCGTGCGGACCAAGCTGGCACGGGAGGTTCGTGCAGAGCGTGATCTTGTGCTTGCCGACCGGGTTGAGCTCGTACATCGTGTAGAACGTCGCGACTTCCTGCACGGCGACTGCCGGCATGCCGAGATAGTCCGCGACGAACTGCATCAGTTCGGGCGACAGCCAGCCGTGCTCTTCCTGAGCAACGGCCAACGCCGACATCACGGCGGACTGTTTCTGATCGGCGGGATACTTCGTCAACGCTCGATCGATTTCCTTCAGGCCTTCAGCTGAGATCATTTTCAGACACGACTCTTTCAATTCCTACCGAACGAACAACCTGCCGCACTGCTGTGCATGGACGGCAGACCTGGCGCTCACTGTTGACAGCTTGCGAAGCCGCGCCGGCTCAGCGCGCATCGCGTGTGACTTACTGCTCGCCGCCCGCACGCGCAGGCGGCGCAACCATTAGCGATCGATTTCGCCGAACACGATGTCCTGCGTACCGATGATCGTGACGGCGTCGGCAATCATGTGGCCGCGCGCCATTTCGTCGAGCGACGCGAGATGCGCGAAGCCCGGGGCGCGAATCTTGAGGCGATACGGCTTGTTGGCACCGTCCGACACGAGGTAGATGCCGAATTCGCCCTTCGGATGCTCGACTGCTGCGTACGCCTCGCCTTCCGGCACGTGAAAACCTTCGGTGAAGAGCTTGAAGTGGTGAATCAAGTCTTCCATGTTGGTCTTCATGCCGACGCGCGACGGCGGTGCAACCTTGTGATTGTCCGTCATCACCGGGCCCGGATTCTTGCGGAGCCACTCAATACACTGTTTCGCGATGCGGATCGATTGGCGCATTTCTTCGACGCGTACCAGATAGCGGTCGTAGCAATCGCCGTTCACGCCGACCGGCACGTCGAAATCCATGCGGTCGTACACTTCGTACGGCTGCTTCTTGCGCAGATCCCACGCGATACCCGAACCGCGCAGCATCGGGCCCGTCAGGCCCATCTGCAGCGCGCGCTCCGGGCTGACGACACCGATCCCGACCAGGCGCTGTTTCCAGATCCGGTTGTCGGTCAGCAGCGTTTCGTATTCGTCGACGCACTTCGGGAAGCGCGTGAAGAAGTCGTCGATGAAGTCGAGCACCGAGCCGCTGCGCGCTTCGTTCATCCTCGCGAGCGCCTTCTCGTTGCGAATCTTCGACGCCTTGTATTGCGGCATTGCGTCAGGCAGGTCGCGATAGACGCCGCCCGGACGGTAATACGCCGCGTGCATCCGTGCGCCGGATACCGCTTCGTACACGTCCATCAGGTCTTCGCGCTCGCGGAATGCGTACAGGAACACCGCCATCGCGCCGACGTCGAGTGCGTGCGCGCCGATCCACATCAGGTGGTTCAGCACGCGCGTGATTTCGTCGAACAGCACGCGGATGTACTGCGCGCGCTCCGGCACGTCGATGCCGAGCAGACGCTCGATCGCGAGCACGTAGCCGTGCTCGTTGACCATCATCGACACGTAGTCGAGACGGTCCATGTACGGCACGGACTGGATGAAGGTCTTGCTTTCCGCGAGCTTTTCAGTCGCGCGATGCAGCAGGCCGATGTGCGGATCGGCACGCTGGATGACTTCGCCGTCGAGCTCGAGCACCAGGCGCAGCACGCCGTGCGCTGCCGGGTGCTGCGGGCCGAAGTTGAGGGTGTAGTTCTTGATTTCTGCCATGACGCCCCCTTAATGTTTCAGACCGCCATAGCGATCCTCGCGGATCACGCGCGGCGTGATTTCGCGCGGCTCGATCGTCACCGGCTGGTACACGACCCGCTTCTCTTCCGGGTCGTAACGCATTTCGACATAGCCCGACACCGGGAAGTCCTTGCGGAACGGGTGGCCGATGAAGCCGTAGTCGGTGAGGATGCGGCGCAGGTCGGGGTGTCCCTCGAACACGAGGCCGTACAGGTCGAACGCTTCGCGCTCGTACCAGTTTGCGGAGGTCCAGATGTCGACGAGCGACGCGACGATCGGCAGATCGTCGTCCGGCGCGAACACGCGCAGGCGCAGGCGCCAGTTGTTCGTGACCGACAGCAGCTGCGACACGGCCGCGAAACGCGGGCCGTCGTACGCACCGTCGCCGTAAGTCTGGTAGTCGACGCCGCAGAGGTCGATCAGCTGCTCGAAACGGAGCTTCGGATCGTCGCGCAGCGTCTTTGCGACTTCGAGGTAATCGCTCGCCTTCACGACGAGCGTCAGTTCACCGATCGCTTCGGTGAGGCTCACCACGCGCGCGCCGAGCGCGGCTTCGAGGTTTGCCTTCAGGATCTCGATTTTGCTTGCCATATTGAGGGGACGCTCGGGGCTTTATTGACGGGCGATGGTGTTGGTGCGGCGGATCTTCGCCTGAAGCTGGATCACGCCGTAGACCAGCGCCTCGGCCGTGGGCGGGCAGCCCGGCACGTAGACGTCGACCGGCACGATCCGGTCGCAACCGCGGACCACCGAGTACGAGTAGTGGTAATAGCCACCGCCGTTCGCACACGACCCCATCGAGATCACCCAGCGCGGCTCGGCCATCTGGTCGTACACGCGGCGCAGTGCGGGCGCCATCTTGTTGCACAGCGTGCCGGCGACGATCATCACGTCCGACTGACGCGGGCTCGGACGGAACACGACCCCGAACCGGTCCAGATCGTAACGGGCCGCGCCCGCATGCATCATCTCGACGGCGCAACATGCGAGCCCGAACGTCATCGGCCACAGCGAGCCGGTACGCGTCCAGTTGATCAGCTTGTCAGCCGTCGTGGTGACAAACCCTTCCTTCAAGACCCCTTCGATACTCATTTGCTTTCCACTCCAGACGAGCGACCCAGCGTGGCCGCCCATGCAAACCGGCGATTAACCCCATCACTCCCAGTCGAGACCGCCTTTCTTCCAGATATAGGCAAAGCCCAGCAGGAATTCGAGCAGAAAAATCATCATTGCGATGAAACCGGGCCAGCCGATGTCCCGCAGCGCGACGCCCCACGGAAACAGGAACGCGGTTTCGAGATCGAAGATGATGAACAGGATGGCGACGAGGTAGTACCGGACGTCGAATTTCATCCGGGCGTCTTCAAAGGCTTCGAAGCCGCACTCGTATGGTGCGTTCTTCTCGACGTCCGGCTTGTTGGGACCAAGGAGCTTGCCGATGCTGACCAGCGCTATACCTAAACCAGTGCCCACGAGGAGGAACAACAAGACGGGGTAATAGGCTGCGAGGTTCAAGGCAATCCTCTATCGGTTGGTTCTGAGCGTCCGGAGAATACCACTTCCGGCGGAAGGAATCATTTCGGAGTGCGTGCGATCACAAGACAATCGCAAGACATACCCCACAAATGAAAAATGCCAGCCACTAGAAGCGGCTGGCATTGAGTAACTTTGGTGCCGACGGCGAGACTCGAACTCGCACAGCTTTCGCCACTACCCCCTCAAGATAGCGTGTCTACCAATTTCACCACGTCGGCACTGCATGCAACTCGGGTTGTGCTGCTTGTTCCCGCGAATCGCTTCAAGAATTAAATTCTAACCCGAGTTCCAGATTTGTTCAACGCACAACCGCAAAAAATTTGGCTTTTTATTTCGGGACATCCTGGCCCGGCGCGCTCGCGGCCGAAGCCGCTGCAGCGGACGCCGCGACGACCGGTGCCGACGCTGCGGGCGTCGATGCCGGTGCGGTCGCAGCCGCGCCGAGCACGCCTGCCGACGGCGTCGACTTGTACGAGCCGAGGTACGTCAGCGCGAGCGTCGCGACAAAGAAGATCGTGGCCAGCACGCCCGTCGTGCGCGACAGGAAGTTCGCCGAGCCCGTCGCACCGAACAGGCTGCCCGACGCGCCGCTGCCGAATGCAGCGCCCATGTCGGCACCCTTGCCGTGCTGCAGCAGCACGAGCCCAATCACACCGAGTGCAGACAGCACCTGCACGACAATAATCAGCGTCTTGAATAACAGCATCACACCCACCCGATTGGATCAGGCGACCGGACCAACCGGCCGCCATCATGTTTCAATTCGACCCCGGACCGCTCAACGTGCGGCCCGGCAGATCGCCAGGAAATCTTCCGCCTTCAGCGACGCGCCGCCGATCAGGCCACCGTCGATGTCCGGCTGCGCGAACAGCTCTTCCGCGTTGTCCGGCTTCACGCTGCCGCCGTACAGCACCGACACGTCCGCCGCACCCTTCGCCGCGAGACGCGCACGCAGGAACGCGTGCACCTCCTGCGCCTGCGCCGACGTCGCGCTTTTGCCCGTACCGATCGCCCAGACCGGCTCGTACGCGACGACGATGCGAGCCGCCTCGTCAGCCGTCAGCACGGCCAGCACCGCGTCGAGCTGCGCACCGACCACTTGCTCGGTTGCGCCCGCTTCACGCTCGTCGAGCGTTTCGCCAACGCACACGACGGGCGTGAGGCCAGCCGCGAGCGCGCGCTGCGCCTTCGCCGCGACGGTCTCGTTGCGCTCGCCGTGATACGCGCGACGCTCCGAGTGACCGACGATCGCATAATGCGCACCGAACTCCGCCACCATCGCCGCAGCGACTTCGCCGGTGAACGCGCCCTGCTCGTGCGCGGACACGTCCTGCGCGCCGAACACGACACGGCCAGCGCCGAGCTGCGCCTGAACCTGCGCGAGGTACGGGAACGGCACGCACACGCCGATCGACGTTTCAGCCGCCACCGCGCCCGCGCCCTGCACCACTTCATTCAGCAACGCCTGGTTGCCGGCCAGCCGGCCGTGCATCTTCCAGTTGCCGATCACTCGCTTTGTTCGTTGTTTCGACATCGTGTCTGTCTCGTCACTATCGTGTCATTAACGTACCGGAAACCGGCCGTCAGGCTGGATCTGGCGAAGCAAACCCGCGATTTTACTGCGCGCGGCTTGAACCGGTCAAACCGCGTATGTCAAGTGCGGCCGCCGAAGGCTTCAGGCGGTCGTACCCCAATCGAGCACGATCTTGCCGATATGCTCGCCGCTCTCCATCAGCGCGTGCGCCTGCGCGGCCTCGCCGGCCGGCAGCACACGGTAGATGACGGGCTTGATGCGACCGTCCGCGAGCAGCGGCCAGACACGCGCCTTCAGCTGCGCGGCGATGCGCGCCTTGAACTCGACCGGACGCGGACGCAGCGTCGAACCCGTCACCGTCAGCCGGCGACGCAGGATCTCGTTCAGGTTGACCTCGGCCTTCGCGCCGCCGAGCAGCGCGATCAGCACGAGGCGGCCGCCGTCCGCGAGCGCGGACAGTTCACGGGGCACGTACGAACCGGCCACCATGTCGAGAATCACGTCGACGCCGCGATCGTGCGTCAGCGACTTCACGACTTCGACGAAGTCCGCGGTCTTGTAGTTGATCGCGCGTTCGGCACCAAGCGCCTCGCACGCACGACATTTGTCGGCGTTGCCGGCCGTCGCGAACACGCGAAAGCCGAGCGCATGCGCGATCTGGATCGCCGTCACGCCGATCCCGCTCGAGCCGCCCTGCACGAGCAGCGTTTCCTGCTCGCCGCCCTCGCCCGCGCCCAGCAACGCACGGTCGAACACATTGCTCCACACGGTGAAGAACGTTTCGGGCAACGACGCGGCTTCGATGTCGGTCAGCCCGTCAGGCACCGGCAGACATTGCGGCAACGGCGCGACCGCATACTCGGCGTAGCCGCCACCCGCGAGCAGCGCGCAGACGCGGTCACCGACCTTCAGGCCGAACGGGTTCAGCGCGGCATCCGACAGGTCGCCGCCGACGATCTCGCCCGCGACCTCGAGGCCCGGCAGATCGGAGGCGCCCGGCGGCGGCGCATAGGCGCCCTTGCGCTGGAAGACATCCGGCCGATTCACGCCGGAAGCCGCCACCTTGATCAGCACTTCGCCGCGCTTCGGTTCGGGGCGCGGACGCTCCGCGAGCTTCAGCACGTCGGGGGCGCCGAATTCGGTGATTTCGATGGCTTTCATGGGTGGTCGCTCCAGGATCGGAATCGGGGGCGCATCCGTGCGCGGCACGGGCGCGTCGCCGGCGCTGCTGCGCCGCGCAACGATGCTACAGAAAAAACGGCCGGCGCGCTTTCGCACGGCCGGCCGTTCTCACGCCTTTGCGCTTACTGCTGCGGCGGCGTATCCGACTGCGACGCCGCTGCTTCGTTCAGCAGCGCCTTCGCCGACAGACGCACGCGACCCTTCTCGTCCGTCTGGATCACCTTGACCTTAACCTGCTGGCCTTCCTTCAGGTAGTCGTTGATGTCCTTCACGCGCTCGTTGACGATTTCCGAGATGTGCAGCAGGCCATCCTTGCCCGGCAGCAGGTTCACGATCGCACCGAAATCGAGCAGCTTGAGCACCGTGCCTTCGTACACCTGGCCGACTTCGATCTCGACCGTGATGTTCTCGATGCGCTTCTTCGCTTCGGCCATGCCTTCGCTGCTCGTGCTCGCGATCGTCACGACGCCGTCATCCGAGATGTCGATGGTCGTGCCCGTTTCTTCCGTCAGCGCGCGGATCACCGAACCGCCCTTGCCGATCACGTCGCGGATCTTTTCCGGGTTGATCTTGATCGTGATCATGCGCGGCGCGAATTCCGACAGTTGCGTGTTCGCACCCGAGACCGCCGACGTCATCTTGCCGAGGATGTGCATGCGGCCTTCCTTCGCCTGCGCGAGCGCGACCTGCATGATTTCCTTCGTGATGCCCTGGATCTTGATGTCCATCTGCAGCGCCGTCACACCTTGCTCCGTGCCGGCCACCTTGAAGTCCATGTCGCCGAGGTGATCTTCGTCGCCGAGGATGTCGGTCAGCACCGCGAACTTGTTGCCTTCGAGGATCAGGCCCATCGCGATACCCGCGACGTGCGCCTTCATCGGCACGCCGGCGTCCATCAGCGCGAGGCAGCCGCCGCACACCGACGCCATCGACGACGAACCGTTCGACTCGGTGATTTCCGACACGACGCGGATCGAGTAGCCGAATTCGTCGGCGCTCGGCAGGCACTTGACCAGCGCGCGCTTCGCGAGACGGCCGTGGCCGATTTCGCGGCGCTTCGGCGAGCCGACGCGGCCCGTTTCGCCGGTCGCGAACGGGGGCATGTTGTAGTGGAGCATGAAGCGCTCGCGGTATTCGCCTTCGAGCGCGTCGATGATCTGCTCGTCACCCTTCGTGCCGAGCGTCGCGACGACGAGCGCCTGCGTTTCGCCACGCGTGAACAGCGCCGAACCGTGGGTGCGCGGCAGCACGCCGGTGCGGATCTCGATCGGACGCACGGTGCGCGTGTCGCGACCGTCGATGCGCGGCTCGCCGTTCAGGATCTGCGAACGGACGATCTTCGCTTCGATGTCGAACAGGACGTTGCCGACGGTGGCCTTGTCGGCCGCGACCGTGCCGGCCGCCTGCGCGTCTTCCTCGAGCTTCGCCGAGGTCGCCGCGTAGACTTCCTTCAGCTTCGTCGAACGCGCTTGCTTGTCGCGCAGCTGGTAAGCGGCGAGCAGGTCGCCGTGCGCCAGCTCCGTCACGCGCGCGATCAGCGCCTCGTTCTTCGGCGCCGGCTGCCAGTCCCACTCGGGCTTGCCGCCTTCGCGCACGAGTTCGTGGATCGCGTCGATCGCCGTCTGCATCTGCTCGTGGCCGAACACGACCGCGCCCAGCATCACGTCTTCCGGCAGTTGATCGGCTTCCGATTCGACCATCAGCACCGCGCGCTCCGTACCGGCGACGACGAGGTCGAGGCTCGAGGCCTTGAGCTGGTCACGCGTCGGGTTCAGCACGTATGCGTTGTCGATGTATGCCACGCGCGCGGCACCGACCGGACCGTTGAACGGCAGGCCCGACACGGCGAGCGCGGCCGACGCGCCGATCAGCGCGGGGATGTCCGCCGGGATTTCCGGGTTCACGGACAGCACGTGGATCACGACCTGCACTTCGTTGTAGAAGCCTTCCGGGAACAGCGGACGCAGCGGACGGTCGATCAGGCGCGACGTCAGCGTCTCGTGTTCCGACGGACGGCCTTCGCGACGGAAGAAGCCGCCCGGGATCTTGCCGGCCGAGTAGGTCTTTTCGAGGTAGTCGACGGTCAGCGGGAAGAAATCCTGGCCCGGCTTCGCCGACTTCGCGCCGACGACGGTTGCCAGCACGACGGTGTCTTCCACGTCGACGATCACGGCACCGCTCGCCTGACGGGCGACTTCACCGGTTTCGAGGCGCACCTTGTGCTGGCCCCACTGGAATTCCTTCACGACCTTGTTGAACATGGACATGGTTGCTCCTTTGAATTCATTCATTTCATTCGCCGTGCGGGCCATCCCGCGCGGCGGCGTCCCGACCGAATCACCCGGAGCAAGGTGTGTTTTTTATGCCATTCCAGCGCGGCGCTCGATGAGCAACGCGATGGAATGACACAAATCCCGACCCCGGTATCAGCCGTTCCGGCAGTCCGGCAAGCGCGTGCCGAACAACCTGCGGTGCGCGTGACGCTACGCACCGCGCAAAAACAAAATGCCTGCATCAGCGGACTGACACAGGCATCTTGCTGGCGGCAATCGCCTCGATTACTTACGCAGACCCAGCTTCTCGATCAGCGCGCGGTAACGGTCGGCATCCTTGCCCTTGAGGTAGTCGAGCAGCTTGCGGCGGCGGCTCACCATGCGCAGCAGGCCGCGACGGCTGTGGTGATCCTTCGCGTGGGTCTTGAAGTGACCCGTCAGTTCGACGATACGTGCGGTCAGCAGTGCGACCTGGACTTCGGGCGAGCCCGTGTCGTTGGTACCACGCGCGAACTGAGCAACGACTTCCGACTTCTTGATATCTGCAACAGACATGTGATTTCCTTTTTCCTACTTGCTAACTGAACAGGCGGACACGGAAGAATGGCCGTGCCGTGACTTACAACCGGCGGGCATTGTAACACAACTGCACGCCGTTCCATCGCCTCCTGTCACGGGCGCGTCATCGAGCAGGTCGACGGCATCGCCGTACGCTGGGCGGGCACCGCGAGGACCGTCCGGAAGCCGTAGCCCGAGCCCTCGTTGTCGAAGCGCACGCCCGGCGTGCCGGCCTTGTCCATTTCCATCACGTAAAGGGGCTGGATCAACTGGTGATCCTGCGCGCGCATCGTCGACGCATGGAAGCCGTCGTCGAACGACAGCCCCTCCAGCGCGCGCGCCACCGCGACCGGGTCGGCCGAGCCGGCCCGATTCATCGCCGCCGCGAGCATGTCGATCATCAGGCTCATGCGCCGCACCGGATAGTCGTCCTGCGCCGCGGGGAAACGGGCCCGGAACGCGCGATAGAACGCCTCCGACTTCGCGCTGCCGGCGTTCGGATGCCAGTCCGCGACGGCGATCACCCGCCCGACGCCGGCGTCGCCGAGCGCGGCCGGCGCGCCGAGGCTGTTGCCGTAGAACGTATAGAACTTCGCGTTCAGCCCCTGCTCGCGCGCCGCCTTCACCAGCAGCGTGAGATCGTTGCCCCAGTTGCCGGTCACGACGGCGTCTGCGCCGCTCGCCCGGATCTTCGCGATGTACGGCGAGAAATCCTTGATGCGGCCGATCGGGTGGAATTCGTCGCCGGCGATCGTCACGTCCGGGCGCCGTTCGGCCAGCGCCTGCCGCGCGAGCGTGCTGACGTCGTGGCCGAAGCTGTAGTCCTGGTTCAGCAGATAGACCTTGCGCAGTGCGCGGTCGCGCGCCATCACGTCCGCCAGCGCAGCCATGCGCATCCCCGCGTGCGCATCGAAACGGAAATGCCAGAAGCTGCAGCGCGCGCCGGTCAGCGCCGGATCGTCGGCCGAATAGTTCACGAACAGCATCCGGCTGTCCGGATTGCGCGCGTTCAGCTTGTCGAGCGCCGCGACGAGCGCGGCCGCGACCGCCGAACTGTTGCCCTGCGCGACGAAGCCGATGTGGCGGTCCGCCGCGGCGCGCAACTGCACGAGCGCCTCTTCCGGGCTGCCCTTGCTGTCGAGCACGACGAGCTCGAGCGGATGCGCGCCATCGCGCAGCTTCACGCCGCCTGCCGCGTTGACCTGCTCGACACCGAAGCGCAGGTTGCGCTCGACCGCCGCGCCCGCATTCGCGAACGGGCCCGACATTCCTTCGATCAGCGCGATCCGCACCGGCTCGCCTGCCGCGAACGCGGACGACGCCAGCATCCACCCCGCGCTCAATGCGAGCGCGCACCGTTTCCACTGCTGCATCGGCTACCTGCCCTTCAATCTGTCCGAGAAGCGCGGATCATAGGCCGCGGGGGCTGCCGGCCGCAAGCGCGGTGCGAGACCGCGCCCCGAGCGCACCCTGCCCGCGATCCGCACCGATTTTTTCGGCACGATGCGCCGGCGCGCGCCGTCCGTGATACAACTGAACGGTCAGAGTGTTCTGGAGAATCCGATGCGCATTCGCATTCCCGTGCGCCTGCCGGTACTGGTCGCCTGCGCGGCGGCACTGCTCGCCGGCTGCGCGCAACCGTGGCAGCAATACCAGGCCGGCCAGGACGAGTCGGCGATCGTGGCGCGCATGGGCCCGCCGCGCGAAATCTACGACCTGCCGGGCGGCGGCAAGCGCCTGATGTGGCCGACCCAGCCGATGGGCGAGATCACCGTCGCGGCCGACGTCGACGCGGCCCACCGCATCGTCAACGTGCGCCAGGTGTTGCAGCCGAGCGAGTTCTATCGCGCGGAAATCGGCAAGTGGACCAAGACCGACGTGCTCGTGAATTTCGGCCGGCCGGTCGAGACGTCATACTTCCCGCTGATGAAGCGCGAGGTGTGGACCTACCGCTATCTCGAAGACAACGTCTGGTACATGATGTACAGCTTCTACTTCGATCCGCAGGGCATCCTGCGCACGACGCAGAAAACACCGGATCCACTTCACGATCCCGATCGCCGCAATCTGTTCTGATCGATTACGCATTTATCTGCAATTTTCGCAATGGCCATTCACGCATTATTGCGTGAATGGCCATTTCATTTTTTCCGCCATATTCGATTAACTCCCCAATCGCGCGGCAATCCTTTCCGATTGACGGCATTCGGCAAGCAATCCCGCGCAACGCCGCCCCACACGGGCGCGGGCGGGAAACAGGTATATACGATGCATCTCATGCGTCGCATTGGTGCATTCAATGCACCTCGCCCGATCCAGTTGAAACAATTTGTATCAGTGGCACCCGGCGTTAGGGCATACCCCTAATATCAGTCGAAATTGAACCTTTCAGTTCAGAAAGGATCCTATTGCTCCACATCGTCCCGTCTTTCTTTGCCATTTGTTTTCCTTTATCGGAAAGGAGTCCTTATGAACCGCCCCAAGAGCATGCTGGTTGCCAACATCGCCTGGGCCCGCGAGACGCGCGATCACACGCCCGGCTTCTTCGACGCGCTTGCACGCGGCCAGAACCCGCGCGTGCTGTGGATCGGCTGCGCCGACAGCCGGGTGCCGGCCGAAACCATCACGCACAGCGTGCCGGGCGAGCTGTTCGTCCATCGCAACATCGCCAACCTGTTCCATCCCGACGATGACAATTCGGCCAGCGTGCTCGAATACGCGGTGCGCGTGCTCGAAGTCGACCACGTGATCGTGTGCGGCCACTACGGGTGCGGTGGCGTGCGCGCGTCGCTGCTGCCGCCGCCCGCCGACCTGCCGCACGTCGCGCGCCGCATCGCGCCGCTTTGCGCGCTCGCGCGACGCCATCGCGATGCGCTCGACGGACTCGACGACACGGCCGCCGCCGACCGCCTGGCCGAGCTGAACGTGCTCGAACAGGTGCGGCTGCTGCGCGCGTCGCCGATCGTGCAAGGCCGGAAGCGGCCGCCGCTCGTGCACGGCTGGATCTTCTCGCTCGCCGACGGCCTGCTGAAGGAACTCGACTCCGGCTATGCGGCACCGCCGGTCGAAGCCGAACCGGAGCATGCCGCCACGGCCGCCGCAGCCGCCTGACCCGTGCCCTTCCCCAACGCTACGAAATCGCCCCAACCATGAAACTGAACGAGCGCCTGTCCACCCTGCCGCGCGACATCGTCGCCGGCATCGTCGTTTTCCTCGTCGCGCTGCCACTGTGTCTCGGCATCGCGAATGCATCCGGTGTCGAACCGTTCGCCGGGCTCGTGTCCGGCATCGTCGGCGGCCTCGTCGTCGCGCTGCTGAGCGGCTCGTCGCTGTCGGTCAGCGGGCCTGCCGCCGGCCTCGTCGTGATCGTCGTCGAAGGGATCGCGCAACTCGGCAGCTTCTCCGCGTTCCTGCTCGCGGTGCTGCTGTCCGGCGTGCTGCAGTTCGGCTTCGGCATGCTGCGCGCCGGCCGCTTCGCCGCCTATGTGCCGTCGCCCGTCATCAAGGGCATGCTCGCGGCGATCGGCCTGCTGCTGATCCTGAAGCAGATTCCGTTCGCCTTCGGCCTTGGCGGCTCGGCCGCGCAATCGTTTGCATCATGGGCGGCCCTGCCGACCGCCTGGGCCGCCACGGCCATCGCGCTCGCGTCGCTCGGGTTGCTGGTCGCGTGGGATACGCCGGCGCTCAAGCGCTTTGCCTGGGTGCGCTCGGTGCCCGCGCCGCTCGCGGTCGTCGTGTTCGGCATCGGCGCCACGCTGCTGCTCGGCGCGTTCGTGCCGTCGGTCGCGCTGGGTGCCGCGCATCGCGTCACGTTGCCCGAGCTCGAATCGTTCGCGGCGCTCGCGGCCTCGCTGAAGCACGCCGAGCTCGGCCCGAACTTCGCGCAGCTCGTCAATCCGGACGTATGGCGCGTGGCGATCACGCTCGCGGTCGTCGCGAGCCTCGAAACGCTGCTGAGCCTGGAGGCGGTCGAACAGATCGATCCGAAGCGCCGTCCGACCCAGCCGGACCGCGAACTGAAGGCCCAGGGCGTCGGCAATCTCGTCGCGGGCGCGGTCGGCGGGCTGCCGATCACGTCGGTGATCGTGCGCAGCTCGGTCAACGTGAACGCGGGCGCGCAGAGCCGGATGTCGGCGATCGTGCACGGGATCCTGCTGCTCGCCAGCGTGTTCGCGCTCACCGGGCTGATCAACCTGATCCCGCTCGCGAGCCTCGCGGCCATCCTGATCCACACCGGCTTCAAGCTCGCGAAACCGGCGCTGTTCCGCTCGGTGCTGAAACAGGGTCCGGCCGCGTTCGTGCCGTTCGCCGCGACGATCGCGGGCGTGCTGGCGGTCGACCTGCTGTTCGGCATCGCGGTCGGCCTCGCGTGCAGCGTGCTGGCGGTCGCGGTGGCGAACCTGAAGAGCCCCGTCACGCTCGCGCAGCACGACGATCACTACCTGCTGTCGTTCCGCAAGGACGTGTCGTTCCTCGGCAAGGTGCAGGTCAAGCATCACCTGCGGCACATCCCGGACCGCGCGGCCGTGATCATCGACGCGACGCGCGCCGACTACATCGATCACGACGTGCTCGAACTGCTCGATGCATTCGTCGCCGATGCGCCGCGGCGCGGGATCACGGTGGAATTCCGCCGCCGCAATCCGGCGCCCCGCCCGGCCACGCGCCGCTGGCTGTTCCGCGCACCGGCCGCCGAATGAGCGGCGCATGAAAAAACGCCCCGGGCGGCGCAGGGCCGCACGGGGCGTTTAGGGCGCTCGGCGCGCAGTGCTTACGAGCGCTGCGGGTTGAGCTTGTCGTCCTTCGAGTGCAGCTTGTTCAGCGCGGCAATGTACGCCTTCGCGGAAGCCGCGACGATATCGGGATCGGTGCCGACGCCATTGACGATCCGCCCGCTCTTCGACAGCCGCACCGTCACTTCGCCCTGCGCCTGCGTACCGGTCGTGATCGCGTTCACCGAGTACAGCAGCAGTTCCGAACCGCTGCCGACTTCGCTCTCGATCGCGTTGAACGTCGCGTCGACCGGGCCGTTGCCACGTGCCTCGCCGGTCACTTCCTTGCCGTCGAGTGCGAACACGACCTTGGCCTGCGGCTGCTCGCCGGTTTCCGAGCGCTGCGACAGCGACACGAACTTGTAGTGCTCCTGCTCCTGCGCGAACGCCGACTCCTCAGAGACGATCGCGATGATGTCTTCGTCGAAAATCTCCGACTTGCGGTCGGCCAGATCCTTGAAGCGCATGAACGCGGCGTTCAGCTCGGTTTCGCTGTCGAGCGACACGCCGAGCTCCTGCAGGCGCTGCTTGAACGCATTGCGGCCCGACAGCTTGCCGAGCACGATCTTGTTCGCGGTCCAGCCCACGTCTTCCGCGCGCATGATCTCGTACGTGTCGCGCGCCTTCAGCACGCCGTCCTGATGGATGCCCGACGCGTGCGCGAACGCGTTCGCGCCCACCACCGCCTTGTTCGGCTGCACGACGAAACCGGTGATCTGCGACACGAGCTTCGACGTCGGGACGATCTGCGTGGTGTCGAGGCCCACGTCGAGGCCGAAATAGTCCTTGCGGGTCTTCACGGCCATCACGATTTCCTCGAGCGACGTGTTGCCCGCGCGCTCGCCGAGACCGTTGATCGTGCACTCCACCTGCCGCGCACCGCCGATCTTCACGCCGGCGAGCGAGTTCGCCACCGCCATGCCGAGGTCGTTGTGGCAATGCACGGAGAAGATCGCCTTGTCCGAGTTCGGAATGCGTTCGCGCAGCGTCTTCACGAGGTTGCCGTAGAGTTCCGGCACGCCGTAGCCGACCGTGTCGGCGATGTTGATCGTCGTCGCACCTTCGGCGATCACGGCTTCCAGCACGCGGCACAGGAAGTCGAGATCCGAACGGCTGCCGTCTTCCGGCGAGAATTCGACGTTGTCGGTGAACTTGCGCGCGAAGCGCACGGCGAGGCGCGCCTGCTCGAACACCTGGTCCGGCGTCATCCGCAGCTTCTTCTCCATGTGCAGCGGCGACGTCGCGATGAACGTGTGGATCCGCGCGCTATTGGCCGGCTTCAACGCGTCGGCCGCGCGCTGGATGTCCTTGTCGTTGGCGCGCGCCAGCGAGCAGATCGTGCTGTCCTTCACGAGACCGGCGATCGTGTGGATCGCGTCGAAGTCGCCGTTCGAGCTGGCCGCGAAGCCGGCCTCGATCACGTCGACCTTCATCCGCTCGAGATGCTTCGCGATGCGGATTTTCTCTTCCTTCGTCATCGACGCGCCGGGCGATTGTTCACCGTCACGCAACGTCGTATCGAAAATGATCAGCTTGTCTGTCATGGGGGGCTCCAGGGCTCTTTATACGGGAATCAAACGTAATGAGATCGCGCCACCGCTGGCGACGCTCAACAACAGACGAGGCTTGACGGGGGGCGAGAACGGTCAGCGCGGCAGGCGCGCCAAAGCTAGCGCGCGTAGCGGCGCACCGGCTAGAAGGAGGGAGAGGCGGGAAAATGCAGTCATGCCAAAGACTATAGCGGCATTCCGCAAGGCGCGCAATCGGACGGCACCCGTGAAGCCCGGCGGCGCGACGCGAAAGAGGGGCACATGAAAACGGCGGCCCCGAGGCCGCCGTTTCCGTTTCCGCGCAGGTTGCGCGTCAGTGATCGCGCTGCGACGAGCGCGCGGGATTCGCCCGCCCGCGGATGGCCATGTAGGCCCAGAACACATAGCCGGACAGCCCGTACAGCACGAACAGGCAGAACAGCATCAGCGGCGGATCGGACGATACGAGCACGAACGCGACGACGACCAGCAGGATCGCCGCGAACGGCACGCGGTGCCGCACGTCGAGCGCCTTGCCGCTGTAGAACGGCGCGTTCGATACCATCGTCACGCCCGCGTAGATCGTCAGCACGAACGCGACCCACGGCAGCCAGCCGAGCTTCATCGGCACGCGGTTGTCGGTCGCGAGCCACACGAAGCCGGCGATCAGCGCGGCGGCGGCCGGGCTCGGCAGCCCCTGGAAGAAGCGCTTGTCGACGACGCCGATGTTGGTGTTGAAGCGCGCGAGGCGCAGCGCGGCGCCCGAGCAGTAGACGAACGCGGCGAGCCAGCCCCAGCGGCCGAGATCCTTCAGCACCCACTCGTACATCACGAGCGCGGGCGCGACGCCGAACGACACCATGTCCGACAGGCTGTCGAACTGTTCGCCGAACGCGCTTTGCGTATGCGTCATCCGCGCGACGCGCCCGTCCATCCCGTCGAGCACCATCGCGACGAAGATCGCGATCGCGGCGATCTCGAAGCGCACGTTCATCGCCTGCACGACCGCGAAGAAACCGCAGAACAGCGCGGCGGTCGTGAACGCGTTCGGCAGCAGGTAGATGCCGCGCGTCTTCAGGAACCGCTGGCGCGCGGCACGGCGGCTTTCCGGCACTGGATCAGGCGCCATTATCTTGTTGCGGCGGAACGGGCGTGGCGTCTGGCTGGACCCGTTGCGCGGCCGGCGGGGTTTGAATGCGGCCATCGTGGGCTCCGCCGGTTACTGTTCGAGCTCGGCGAGGATCGTCGACGACGCGTAGACCTTCTCGCCGATCGAGACCTTCGCGCGGCTGCCGAGCGGCAGGTACACGTCGACGCGCGAACCGAAGCGGATGAAACCGTAGCGCTGGCCGCGCGACAGCGGCTCGCCGGCGCGCACGTAGCAGAGGATCCGGCGGGCGACGAGGCCGGCGATCTGCACGGCGGTGACGGTCTTGCCGCTCGCCGTCTGGATCACGAGCGCATTGCGCTCGTTCTCGGTCGACGCCTTGTCGATTGCCGCGTTCAGGAACGCGCCCGGGAAATACTCGACCTTGGTGACCGCGCCGTCGACCGGCGAACGCTGCGAATGGACGTTGAAGACATTCATGAACACGCTGATCTTCAGCGCTTCGCGGTTCGCGTACGGATCCTGCGTGGTCTCGACCGCGACGATGCGGCCGTCCGCCGGACACAGCACCGCGTTCGGCTGCGCCGGAATCGGGCGCTGCGGATCGCGGAAGAACTGGACGACGAAGACGAGCAGCAGCCAGAACGGCCACGCGAAGCCGAAGCCCCCGACGGCGTGGATCAACAGCGCGATGACGGCAGCAATCGCGATGAACGGCCAGCCTTCGCGCGCGATGATCGGATGAGGATAGTTCATGGATTCGTTCTGTGTTCGGTGAATTGCAAAGCCCGTAGGATAGCAAAAGCCGCCCGGGGCACTACTGCCTTCGGGCGGCTTTTTGATGCCGACCCTCCACTCGAAGGGCCGGAACGGCGTGCAATGCTTAGTTCTTCGTCTGGTCGACGAGCTTGTTCTTCGCGATCCACGGCATCATCGCACGCAGCTTTGCGCCGACCTGCTCGATCTGGTGCTCGGCCGTCAGGCGGCGACGCGACTGCAGCGTCGGGGCGCCTGCCTTGTTCTCGAGGATGAAGCTCTTCGCGTACTCGCCCGTCTGGATGTCGGTCAGGCACTGCTTCATCGCCTTCTTCGTCTCTTCCGTGACGACGCGCGGGCCCGTCACGTACTCGCCGTACTCGGCGTTGTTCGAGATCGAGTAGTTCATGTTCGCGATGCCGCCTTCGTAGATCAGGTCGACGATCAGCTTCAGCTCGTGCAGGCACTCGAAGTACGCCATTTCCGGCGCATAGCCGGCTTCGACCAGCGTCTCGAAACCTGCCTTGATCAGCTCGACGGTACCGCCGCACAGCACGGCCTGCTCGCCGAACAGGTCGGTTTCGGTCTCTTCACGGAAGTTCGTCTCGATGATGCCGGCACGGCCGCCGCCGTTCGCTGCCGCGTACGACAGCGCGATGTCGCGTGCCGCGCCCGACTTGTTCTGCGCAACCGCGATCAGGTGCGGCACGCCGCCACCTTGCGAGTACGTGCCGCGCACGGTGTGGCCCGGTGCCTTCGGCGCGATCATGATCACGTCGAGGTCGGCACGCGGGATCACCTGGCCGTAGTGGACGTTGAAGCCGTGCGCGAATGCCAGCGCCGCGCCCTGCTTGATGTTCGCGTGCACTTCCTTCGCGTACACGTCGGCGATCTGCTCGTCCGGCAGCAGCATCATGACGACGTCCGCGCCCTTCACCGCTTCGGCGACTTCCTTGACCGACAGGCCTGCGTTTTCGGCCTTGCTCCACGACGCGCCGTCCTTGCGAAGGCCGACCGTCACGTTTACGCCGCTGTCCTTCAGGTTCAGTGCGTGCGCATGGCCTTGCGAGCCGTAGCCGATGATCGTGACTTGCTTGCCCTTGATGAGGGAGAGGTCGGCGTCTTTGTCGTAGAAAACGTTCATGATGGGTTCCTTCGCTAATTCAAAAATTCAACAATTCGTTCGGATTGGGTACTGCGGGCCGGGACATGACGGCGCACCCGGCGTGCCTCTTCGGCATTACACCTTCAGGATGCGCTCGCCGCGTCCGATGCCGGAGCTGCCGGTACGCACGGTCTCTAGGATCGCGCTGGCGTCCAGCCCCTGGATGAATGCGTCGAGCTTGTCGCTCGCGCCCGTCAATTCGATCGTGTAGGTCTTTTCGGTCACGTCGATGATGCGGCCGCGGAAAATGTCCGACATCCGCTTCATTTCTTCGCGCTCCTTGCCCACTGCACGTACCTTGATCAGCATCAGCTCGCGTTCGATGTGTGCACCGTCGGTCAGGTCCACCACTTTCACCACCTCGATCAGGCGGTTCAGATGCTTCGTGATCTGTTCGATCACGTCGTCCGAGCCAATGGAAACGATGGTCAGCCGCGACAGCGATTGGTCTTCGGTCGGCGCCACCGTCAAGGTTTCGATGTTGTAGCCGCGTGCGGAAAACAGACCGACCACGCGCGACAGCGCGCCCGGTTCGTTCTCCAGCAGGACGGAAATGATGTGTCTCATGTTCGCTTCTTCCAGAATGTGTCCGTGTCGATTCACTCGCGCCGCGCGCCGCCCGGTGCCGCACCGCCCTTCGTGAAGGCGGCCGCTCCGGCCCCACGCGCGCGTCGCGCCGTTACAGATCTTCCGATCCGAGCAGCATCTCGGTGATGCCCTTGCCGGCCTGTACCATCGGCCAGACGTTTTCGGTCGGATCGGTCTGGAAATCGAGAAACACGGTGCGGTCCTTCAGGCGCAGCGCTTCCTTCAGCGCCGGCTCCACATCCGAGGTCTTTTCGATCCGCATGCCGACATGGCCGTACGCTTCGGCGAGCTTCACGAAATCGGGCAGCGCATCCATGTACGAATGCGAATAGCGCTTGCTGTATTCGATCTGCTGCCACTGGCGGACCATGCCGAGATAGCGGTTGTTCAGCGAAATGATCTTCACGGGCGTGTCGTACTGCAGGCAGGTCGACAGTTCCTGGATGCACATCTGGATCGAGCCTTCGCCCGTGATGCACAGCACGTCGTCGTCCGGGTGCGCCATCTTGACGCCCATCGCTGCCGGCAGGCCGAAGCCCATCGTGCCGAGGCCGCCGGAGTTGATCCAGCGACGCGGCTTGTTGAAACGGTAGAACTGAGCGGCCCACATCTGGTGCTGGCCGACGTCCGAGCACACGAACGCGTTGCCGTCCGTCAGCTCCCACGCCTTCTCGACCACGTACTGCGGCTTGATGATCTCGCTTTCGCGGTCGAACTTCAGGCAGTCCTTCGACCGCCAGCCCTCGATGTCCTTCCACCATTGCGCGAGCGCGTCGGTATCGGGGCCATGCTCGGCCGTCTGCAGTTGCTCGATCAGCTCCTTCAGCACTTCCTTCACGTCGCCGACGATCGGGATGTCGACCTTCACGCGCTTCGAGATCGACGACGGGTCGATGTCGATGTGGATGATCTTGCGCGGACGCGACGCGAAGTGCGCCGGGTCGCCGATCACGCGGTCGTCGAAGCGCGCGCCGATCGCGATCAGCACGTCACAGTGCTGCATCGCCATGTTCGCTTCGTAGGTGCCGTGCATGCCGAGCATGCCGAGGAATTTCTTGTCCGACGCGCGATAGCCGCCAAGGCCCATCAGCGTGTTCGTGACCGGGTAGCCGAGCAGGTCGGCGAACTGGTTCAGTTCGCGCGCCGCATCGGCGAGGATGATGCCGCCGCCCGTGTAGATATACGGACGCTTTGCCGACAGCAGCAACGACACGGCCTTGCGGATCTGGCCCGAATGGCCTTTCGTGACGGGGTTGTACGAGCGCAGCGACACGCTCTTGACCGGCTCGTACTGGCACGGCGTCTTGGAGATGTCTTTCGGGATGTCGATCAGCACCGGGCCCGGACGGCCGGTGCGGGCGATGTAGAACGCCTTCTTGACGGTTTCCGCGAGGTCGCGCACGTCCTTCACGAGGAAGTTGTGCTTCACGCATGGACGCGTGATGCCGACGGTGTCGCATTCCTGGAATGCGTCCTGGCCAATCGCGGCAGTCGGCACCTGGCCGCTGATCACGACCATCGGGATCGAATCCATGTAGGCCGTCGCGATGCCGGTCACCGCATTGGTGACACCGGGGCCGGACGTCACGAGACAGACGCCGACGTTGCCGGTGGAACGCGCATACGCATCGGCTGCGTGCACGGCCGCCTGTTCGTGGCGCACCAGCACGTGCTGAATCTTGTCCTGCTTGTAAAGCTCGTCGTAGATGTAGAGTACCGAGCCGCCGGGGTAGCCCCAGATGAATTCGACGTTCTCGTCGGCCAGTGCCTTCATGAGCACGGTGGCGCCGATGGAGTCGCTATCGGGAGGGGAAAGGGGTTCCGACGTGGAGAATTCCGCGCTGGGCATGTTCATTTTGACCTTTCGAATTTTCGGCAAAAAATTGATCGGGTGCTCTCTGCCGGGCTTGTGGCTCGGGTTCAAGCGGCGCGTCCAGTTTGAAGGGCGGGCTTCTTGGGCCAGCCTCAAATGAGACCATCACTTCATGTTGCGAATCGCTGACGATAGCCGGTCACGATTGGGCCGTCAAGCAAAATATCCCGCAGCGCATCATGGCCGCCGCCCGGCGGCCCGCGGACGCGGCTCGCGCACAACGTGGCGCGCCGCAACCGGTGCCAAGTCGCGCGAAAATTTGTTAGCATCCGCGGGTTTTACGAAATTTTTCGACCCTTTTCACACGCCGCAGTCCGCAGCGCATACCTTTACGGAATGGCATCAGACAAGGAACTCGCCGACTTTCTGGCGGGCGTCGAAAGGCGCGCGTTCAAGCAGGCTGCCTACGCCGTGCGCGACGACGATGCGTCGCTCGACATCGTGCAGGACGCGATGATCAAGCTGGCGGAGAAATACGGCGACCGGCCGGCGGCCGAGCTGCCGCTGCTGTTCCAGCGGATCCTGCAGAACGCCATCCACGACTGGTTCCGCCGGCAGAAGGTCCGCAATACGTGGGTCACGCTCTTCTCGTCGCTCAACAATACGGACGACGACGACTTCGATCCGCTGGAAACACTCGAATCCGCGGACGACAATGCGGGTGTCGAGAGCACGGAGCACCGCCTCGAGCGGGAACAGGTTCTGGCCCTGATCGACGAAGAAATCCAGAAACTTCCGGCGCGTCAACGGGAAGCGTTCCTGATGCGTTATTGGGAAGATATGGATGTCGCCGAGACTGCCGCCGCAATGGGGTGCTCCGAAGGCAGCGTCAAGACGCACTGCTCGCGAGCCACTCATACCCTGGCACACGCGCTCAAGGCCAAAGGAATCACGCTATGAGCTCCGCTCCCGTAAATCGAGAATACGAATTCGCGCTGAAGGTCCGCCGCGCGCTGGACGAACGTGCCGCGGCGCTGCCTGCCGCGACCACCGACCGTCTGGCCGTCGCGCGCCGGGCCGCGCTCGCGCGCAAGAAGCCGGAACCCGCGAGCGCGCCGGTGTTCGTGCCCGCCTTCGCCGGTGCGGCCGGCGCATACGGCATGCCGCCCGCGAGCCATCCGCAGGCCGGCCGCCCGTCCGCGTCGCTCGCGCGCCGCCTGCTGCGCGCGTGGCCGCTCGCGCTGCTGCTGGCGGGGCTCGTCGGCATCGCCTACTGGGAAGACATGCAGCGCACCGCCGAGCTCGCCGACATCGACGCGGCGATGCTCAGCGACGACCTGCCGCTCAACGCGTATCTCGATCACGGGTTCAACGCGTATCTTTCGCACGCACGCTAACAGACAATAACGAGGGGATCGCACGGGTGAATCAGAAACGCGGCCTGGCCGTATTTTTCGGATGCGTGATCGCGATCGCCGTTTCCTACGTCGCCACCTACTCCCGATTCAACCCGCCCCCCGCGACGGTCTCCGCCGCGGCCAGCAGCGCACCCGCGCCGACCTCGGCCGCCGCGTCGCTGTCCACGGAACTCGCCCCGCTGCCCCTGCCGCTGCCGGCCGCCAACGGCCCGCTGTCGTGGGCGCGGCTCACGCCCGCACAACATGCGGCGCTCGCGCCGTTCGCCGATCAGTGGGACGGCTTCAGCGATGCGCGCAAGCGGAAATGGCTGAAGATCGCATCGCGTTTCGCGAAATTGACGCCGGATGAGCAAAAACACCTGCAGGACCGAATGTCCGAATGGGCGCGGATGACGCCGGAGCAGCGGCGCGTCGCACGCGAGAATTACCAGAGCGCGAAGGAGCTGTCCGCGCAGGCGCGCGAGCGCGCGTGGAAGGCCTATCAGCAATTGCCTGAAGAACAGAAGCAACGGCTCGCGGCGACCGAGCGCCGCCGTCGGCCGAGCGTCGTCAGCGCGCCGCCGACCGTCGCCGACCGCGATGTGCGCCGCCTCGTCAATTCGCACGACCATCCGGCGAGCAACGTCGCCGCCGTGCCGGTGCCCGCATCGGCCAGTGCCGGCTTGCCGCCCGCGGCGTCCTCCACCTCCGGTACCGCGCCTGCACCCGCACCGGCCGTCGTCACGCCGGTGTCGCCGGCCGACGCGCCGTCGATGTTCAAGGGTTCCTGATCGGCCGTGGCGAGCGCCCCCGCACCCCAAGCCCCGGCCATCGCCGCGCCGTCCGTGCGGCGGCGCCTCGCGGCGATGCTGTACGAGGCCGTGCTGCTGTTCGGCGTCGTGTTCTTCGCGGGCCTCGCGTTCAGCCTCGCGATGCAGCAGCGCAACGGGCTCGTCCATCACGACCTCCTCGCCGCGTGGATCGCGCTCGTCGTCGGCGCGTATTTCGTCTGGTTCTGGACTCACGGCGGCCAGACACTGCCGATGAAGACCTGGCGGCTGCGGCTCGAATCATCGAGCGGCCGGCCGCTGAGCGCCGCGCATGCGCTCGTCCGCTATGCGCTCGGCTGGCTGTGGTTCCTGCCGCCGCTCGCGCTGCATCCGCTGCTCGGCCTGTCGGTGCCCGTCACGCTCGCGCTCGCCGCCGCGTGGATCGTCGCGTGGGCCGGCGCGGCCCGCCTGCACGCCGATCGCCAGTTCCCGCACGACCGCCTCGCGCGCACGCGCGTCGTCGCGATTCCGCGCTGACGCGCTGACGCCCCGCGCGGTTCGCGCATCCGTCAGACGAAATCCGTCGAAACCGCCCGGAGCGCCGCCCCGCGCGGCTTGCCCGATAGCGACAGCCCGTCGGTTCGGCAGGTTACACAACCCCGCCCCATTCACTGCTAAACACGCCGCGACGACAGTAATAAGAACGTCTCGTGACTGTCACGGCATGGTCACGCCCACATGGCGCAATGCCGGTAATGTCAATCGGCGCGAGTCATGCATGGGCCAGAAAACGTCCGCGACCTCCCTGTTCCGTCAACCGCTCGGCGCCCGCGCCGTCACCGCCTTCGTGTCCGGCTCGGCCGCAACCGATGCTCTTTCGGCGCACGAGCCGCCGACCGCGCACGCGACGCAGCACGACGACCCCGAACCGTCCGCGCATCGTTACCGCACGATCTGGCTGTCCGACATCCATCTCGGCTCCAGCGGCTGTCAGGCGCCGTACCTGCTCGACTTCCTGCGCCACAACGATTCGGAGTACCTGTACCTCGTCGGCGACATCATCGATGGCTGGCAGCTGAAGAAGGGCTGGTACTGGCCGCAGGCGCACAACGACGTGGTGCAGAAGGTCCTGCGCAAGGCGCGCAAGGGCACGCAGGTGGTGTACATCCCGGGCAACCACGACGAAGGCGCGCGGCAGTTCTGCGACCTCGCGTTCGGCGACATCCAGGTACGCGGCGAGGCGTTTCACACGACGCTCGCGGGCAAGCGTCTGTGGATCGTGCACGGCGACCTGTTCGATGGCGTGATCCAGCACGCGAAATGGCTCGCGTATCTCGGCGACACGCTCTACACGCTGATCCTCGTGCTGAACCGCTGGTTCAACCGGATCCGCAGCCGGCTCGGCTTCCAGTACTGGTCGCTGTCGCAGTACCTGAAGCACCAGGTGAAGAACGCGGTCAATTTCATCTCGCAGTTCGAGACCGTGATGACCGACGAAGCGCGCCGCCGCGGCTGCGACGGCGTCGTGTGCGGGCACATCCACAAGGCCGAGATCCGCGACATCGACGGCGTGCTGTACTGCAACGACGGCGACTGGGTCGAGAGCCTGTCCGCCCTCGTCGAAACGATGGAAGGCGAACTGAAGATCGTCTACTGGACGGCGATGCGCACCGCGCCGTCCGCAGCCCCGTCGCGCAAGGCCAAGGCCACCGCCTGACACAACTCCACTTACAGGACACAGCCGCGATGAAGATCATGATCGTCACCGATGCATGGGAACCGCAGGTCAACGGCGTCGTGCGCACGCTCAAGAGCACCTCCCGCGAACTCACCGCGCTCGGCCACCGGGTCGAAATGCTGACGCCGCTGGAATTCCGCACGGTGCCCTGCCCGACCTACCCCGAGATCCGCCTGTCGATCCTGCCGTACCGCAAGCTGCGCGCCCGCATCGATGCGTTCGCACCCGACGCGCTGCACATCGCGACCGAAGGCCCGCTCGGCCTCGCTGCGCGACGCTATGCACGCTCGCGCAAGCTGCCGTACACGACCGCGTATCACACGCGCTTTCCGGAATACGTGCAGGCGCGCTTCGGCATCCCGCTGTCGGCGACCTACAAGTTCCTGCACTGGTTCCACGGGCCGTCGCTCGCGGTGATGGCGCCGACCCCGGTCGTGAAGCAGGATCTCGAGAAGTTCGGATTCACGAACGTCGTGCTGTGGACGCGCGGCGTCGATCTCGACATCTTCCGGCCGATGGAGTCGAAGGTGCTCAACACCGCGCGGCCGATCTTCCTGTACGTGGGCCGCGTCGCGATCGAGAAGAATGTGGAGGCGTTCCTGCGTCTCGACCTGCCCGGCTCGAAGTGGGTCGCGGGCGAAGGCCCGGCGCTCGCCGAGCTGAAATCGCGCTATCCGGAAGCGAACTATCTCGGCGTACTGTCGCAAGCCGAGCTCGCCAAGGTGTATGCTGCGGCCGACGTGTTCGTATTCCCGAGTCGCACCGACACGTTCGGCCTCGTGCTGCTGGAGGCGCTCGCGTGCGGCACGCCGGTCGCCGCTTACCCCGTGACGGGCCCGATCGACGTGCTCGGCGGGGGCGCTGCCGGCGCGATGCACGAAGACCTGCAGGAAGCCTGCCTCGAGGCGCTGAAGATCGAACGCGACACTGCCCGCGCGTGGGCCGAGCGCTTCTCGTGGCGCGCGGCGTCCGAGCAGTTCGCATCGCATCTGAAGCCGCTGCCAAAGACCGCGTACTCGCCCGCCGAAGGTGCCGCCGTTTGAAACGAGACCTGAACGACAAGACCCCCGACGCTGCCGCGACAGCGCAACTGCATCATCCGTTCGATGAAGAAGAGCCGCACGCCGATGCGGACGTGCACACGCACGAACCGCTCGGCCCCGACGATCGCCTGGCGCCGCTGCCGCCGAACCCGTACAAGCGCCACCGCGGCATCACGCGCGCGTGGTACGCGCTCAAGCATTCGCTGAACGGGTTTCGCGTCGCGATCCGCGAGGAGAGCGCTTTTCGCCAGGAGCTCACGCTCGCCGCGCTGCTGCTGCCGATCGGTGCGTTCTCACCGGTCCCGGCCGCGTCGCGCGCGCTGCTGATCGCGTCGGTGCTGCTCGTGCTGATCGTCGAGCTGCTGAACTCGAGCGTCGAGGCCGCGATCGATCGCATCTCGCTCGAGCGCCACGAACTGTCGAAGCGCGCGAAGGACTTGGGCAGCGCGGCGGTCACGGTCGCGCTGTTCGCGTGCGTGACGACGTGGGGCTTCGTGCTCGGCCCGGTCGTCGCGCGCTGGCTCGGCTTCTAGCGGCATCCGCGGCAGCACCGCCGTGCGGCGGTGCACCATGCGGCGGGAACGCGCGGCGATCACGAAATGCGCCGTTGGCAGGAAACAGCGGTTTATAATCGTCCGCTAGACTTAGAACAGCAACCCGCGCCGGACGAATCTCGCAGCATCGATTGCAGCGCCCGCCAGTCCGGCACACACAGGGCCGGACGACATGGAAGCGAAACCTCCCCGCCGCACCCGCGAACGGATTCTCGAGTTGTCGTTGAAACTCTTCAACGAGATCGGCGAGCCGAACGTCACGACCACGACGATCGCCGAGGAAATGGAAATCAGTCCAGGCAACCTGTACTACCATTTCCGCAACAAGGACGACATCATCAACAGCATCTTCGCGCAGTTCGAGCAGCAGATCGAACGGCGGCTGCGCTTCCCCGAAGATCACCGTCCGACGATCGACGAAACCTGGTCGTACCTGCAGTACATGGCCGACTTCATGTGGACCTACCGGTTCCTGTATCGCGACCTCAACGACCTGCTCGCGCGCAACCGCACGCTCGAGACGCACTTCAAGCAGATCATCAGCCACAAGGTGCGCTTCGCGCACGACATGTGCGAACTGCTCGTGTCGGACGCCGAAATGGTCGCGACGCCGGCCGAGATCGAAGTCATCGCCACCAACATGGCCGTGATCTCGACGTACTGGCTGTCGTATCAATACGTGATGCATCCGCGCAAGTACAACGATCAGGACGCGATCCGCGAAGAGCTGCACCAGGTGAGCATGCATGTGATCTCGGTGATGGCCCCGTACCTGCGCGGCCGTTCGCGCCAGCTGTTCGACGATCTCGTCTCCGGCAAGCTGCCCAAGCGCCAGTTCACCGACTACCTGCCGCCGCGCGACGGTTCGCCGCGCCCCGCCGGCAGCCCGGTCACCGCCAGACCCGCCGCGAAGGATACGAAACAATGAAGGCAGTGTGCGTTTACTGCGGCTCGTCGTCCGGCGTGCGGCCCGTCTATGCGGACGCCGCGCGCGCGTTCGGCCGCGCGCTCGTCGATGCGGACCTGACGCTCGTCTACGGCGGCGGCCGTGTGGGCCTGATGGGCGTGATCGCCGATGAAGTGATGGCGGCCGGCGGCCGTGCGGTCGGCGTGATCCCCGAGCTGCTCGTCGACAAGGAAGTCGGTCATACCGGGCTGTCGGAGCTGCACGTCGTGCCCGACATGCACCACCGCAAGAAGATGATGGCCGACCTTGCCGACGCGTTCGTCGCGATGCCCGGCGGCGCCGGCACGCTCGAGGAACTGTTCGAGGTCTATACGTGGGCGCAGCTCGGCTATCACCGTAAGCCCGTCGCGCTGTACAACATCGATTCGTTCTACGATCCGCTGATCGCGCTGCTGCGCCATACGGTCGACGAAGGCTTCATGCGTCCGACCTACTTCGACGCGCTGTGCATCGATGCCGAACCGGTCGCGCTGATCGATCAGCTGCGCCGCTACCAGCCGCCCGTCCGCGACAAGTGGGCGTCGGACGACGCGGCCAAGTAACGCTTACGGAGAGCCACGCGCGATGCCCGCACTGTCCGATCGCAAGGCCGTCCTGATCACCGGCGCGAGCCGCGGCATCGGACGCGCGACCGCCGTGCTCGCGGCCAAGCGCGGCTGGGACGTCGGCATCAACTATGCGCGCGACGCGGCGGCGGCCGAACTCACCGCGCAAGCCGTTCGCGACGCCGGCGCACGCGCGTGCGTCGTCGCCGGCGACGTCGCGAACGAGGCGGACGTCATCGCGATGTTCGACGCCGTCACGGCGGCGTTCGGCCGCCTCGACGCGCTCGTCAACAATGCGGGGATCGTCGCGCCGTCGATGCCGCTCGCCGACATGCCGGCCGACCGGCTGCGGCGGATGTTCGACACCAACGTGCTCGGCGCCTACCTGTGCGCGCGTGAAGCCGCACGCCGGCTGTCCACCGACCGCGGCGGGCGCGGCGGCGCGATCGTCAACGTGTCGTCGATCGCGTCCCGGCTCGGTTCGCCGAACGAATACGTCGACTACGCGGGCTCGAAAGGCGCGGTCGATTCGCTGACGATCGGCCTGGCGAAGGAACTCGGCCCGCACGGCGTGCGCGTCAACGCAGTGCGCCCGGGGCTGATCGAGACCGAAATCCATGCCAGCGGCGGCCAGCCGGGCCGCGCCGCGCGCCTCGGCGCGCAGACGCCGCTCGGCCGTGCGGGCGAAGCACAGGAGATCGCCGAGGCGATCGTCTGGCTGCTCGGCGACGCGGCGTCATACACGACGGGCGCGCTGCTCGACATCGGCGGCGGACGATAATCGCCCCGCAGGCGCCCCAACGCGCCGACTGAACATTCTTCTGGTCACGACACCACAAATCTCCACAATATCGTGACCATTTCAGTAAACATTCGTAACACTTCCATGCTCTACTAGCGCCAAGCCTGAAAACGGTCGGTCCTCCGGCTGTCTTTCTCGCCTTGATGCGCCCCTTATTGGTTCCGGCCCATGTCGCCGGACCGGCTTGACCCGACCGAGATCTTTTCCATGCCCGGAACCGCAGCACCCGGCCGGCGACGCACGTCCTCCGTGCCCGCTTCGGCCACGCACGCCCGATCAGCCGCCGATCCCGCCCCCAACGCGACGCTCAATGCCGCCGGCACGCCCGCCGTGGCAGGCGCCACCGCGACGAAGGGCCCCGGCGATCGCGTGCTGCGGCTCGGCTGGCGCGTGTGGTTGCTGGTCGCCGCGCTGGTCTGCGCGTATACGCTGCCGGGCGTGCTCGGCCACGATCCGTGGAAGCAGGACGAAACCTATACGTTCGGCATCATCCAGCACATGCTCGAGACGGGCGACTTCGTCGTGCCGACCAACGCCGGCCTGCCCTTCATGGAAAAGCCGCCGCTCTACGCGTGGGTCGCGACGAGCCTCGCGTGGCTGCTGCAGCGCGTGATGCCGCTGCACGACGCGGCACGGCTCGCGAGCGCGCTGTTCGCCGCGCTTGCGTTCGGCTTCATCGCGCGCGCGGCACGCAGTGCCAGCGGCGCCCACCGCTGGCTCGACCTGCGCGTGATCGGCCCCGTCGTGCTGAGCGCGGGCACGCTCGTCGTCATCAAGCACGTGCACGACATGATGACGGACGTCGCGCTGTTCGCCGGCACGGCAATGGCCTTCTGCGGCCTGCTCGAGCTCGTGATGCAGCACGTCGCGCGCGCGCAGCAGATGCGGCATGCGCTGCCGATGCAGCCATCGGGCCGCTGGGCCGCGCCGATGTTCGGCGCGGGCGTCGGCATCGCGCTGATGGCGAAGGGGCTGTTCGTGCCGCTCGTGTTCGCCGCCACGCTCATGGGCGCGCTGGTGCTCTACCCGGCCTGCCGCACGCGCGCGTTCGCGCGCTCGCTCGCGGTCGCCGCGCTCGTGTTCGCACCGTTCGCGCTGATCTGGCCGATCGCGCTGTTCGTGCGCTCCGAGACGCTGTTCATGACCTGGTTCTGGGACAACAACGTCGGCCGCTTCTTCGGCTTCTCCGTGCCGGAGCTCGGCGCGGAAAACGACAAGCCGTTCTTCATCCTGCGTGCGTTCCTGCTCGTCGGCTTCCCGGTCGCACCGCTCGCGATCGTCGCGCTGGCGCGCGGCGCATGGCGTGACTGGCACGCGCCGCGCGTCGCGCTGCCCGTGCTGTTCGCCGGCATCGGCCTCGCGGTGCTGCAAGTGTCCGCGACCTCGCGCCAGCTCTATATCCTGCCGTTCTTCGCGCCGCTCGCGCTGATCGCCGCGCAGGCGATCGAACGCCTGCCGCGCGGGCTGCATCTCGCGTGGGATTACCTGAGCCGCCTGCTGTTCGGTAGCGCCGTCGCGCTCGCGTGGGTGATCTGGGCGGTGATGGCCGATCCGCGCGCATCGCGGGCGAGCCTCGCCCCGCTCGGCCGCTGGCTGCCGCTCGACTGGACGATGCCGATCGTGCCGGGGTTCGTGATCGGCGCACTGGTGCTGACCGTCGGCTGGCTGTCGCTGCTGCCGAAGCTGCGCACGACCGGCCCGTGGCGCGGCGCGCTGTCGTGGGGCGCGGGCGCGCTGGTGGCGTGGGGCCTCGTGTATACGCTGCTGCTGCCGTGGCTCGACGTCGCGAAGAGCTACCGGTCGGTATTCGACGACCTGGACGCGCATCTCGCGCTCGAATGGCGCGACGACGACTGCATGGCAAGCCTGCACGGGCTCGGCGAGTCGGAAGCGCCGATGCTGTACTACTTCTCCGGGATCCAGCACACGCCGATCGACGACGCGAAGACGACGCGCTGCACGTGGATGATCGTCCAGGGCGTCCGGGCCGTCGATCCGGCGCCGGGCAGCGAATGGAAACTGTTCTGGAGCGGCGCGCGCCCGGGCGACAACGCGGAACTGCTGCGCGTCTACGTGCGCACGCCTGAAGCACACGACACGCCGTGATGGTAACGCGGCGCCGCAACGGCGCCGCAGTCGTGATTCCCGGCTGGCGTCACGCCCCGCGCGCCACCGCTGCGCACGTCAAAACGACGAACCGGGCTCGCGCAGGAAGGCCGCCTCTTCGTCGGTCGACGCGCGACCGAGAATCGCGTTCCGGTGCGGGAACCGCCCGAAGCGCTCGACCACCGCCGCATGGCGCAGCGCGAAGTCGTGATAGCTCTCGCACTCGGCTTCGTCGCGAATGCCCGCGCACAGCCGCACGGCCTCGCGCTGGCTCTCATGCGACTCGTCATGTTCGAACGGCAGGTACGCAAACGCGCGGTGATGGCCGCTCGGCAGTTGCGCGTCCCACCCGGCCGCGACGACGCGCCGGGCGAGCGCCAATGCCTTCGGATCGGCGGCGAATGCGCGCGGCGTGCCACGATGAATGTTGCGCGAGAACTGGTCGAGGACCACGATCAGCGCGAGCGCGCCAAGCGGCGTGGCGGCCCAGTGATCGCACGCGCCGTCGCACGCGGCGTCGAGCAACGCGCCGTAGCGCGTGCGCAGCACGTCGTCGAACGCCGCGCCGCCGTTGAACCACACCTTGCGCGCGTGGCCGAACTCGGCGGAACCCGGCTCGCCGAACCAGAAATCGAGAATCTCGCGTGCTTGCGGATCGAGCGCCGCGGCGGTGTCGGTCAGGTTGTCGATCGTCATGCAAACTCCAGTACGACGCGGCGTGTGCGCGCGCTCTTCTTTTCAAGTTTGGCGACCCGCAGATCGCCGATTTCCGACGTGTTGCGCACGTGCGTGCCGCCGCACGGCTGCAGGTCGACGCCGGCGATGCGCAGCAGCCGCACGCGGCCCAGCCCCATGGGCGGCTTCACGCTCATCGTGCGCACGAGCTCGGGCCGCTCGGTCATCTCCGCGTCGGTGATCCATTCGGTCGTGACCGCATGCGCGCCGCCGACCAGCTCCGCGAGACGGCGCTCGACGTCGGCGCGGTCGATCGCGTCGGACGTCGCGAAATCGAGCCGCACGTAGTCGGCCGTCACGCTGCAGCCGTCGACCGGGTACGGCAGCACCGCGCACATCAGGTGCGCGGCCGTATGCAGCCGCATGTGCCGGTAGCGGCGCTGCCAGTCGATGCCCGCGACCACGCGCGCGCCGGGCGCGAGCGCCGCGACGCGCGCTTCCTGGCCCGGCGCGGGCACGTGCACGGCGTCGTCGGGGGTTGCGCCGTCGAACTTCGCCTTGCGCGTGTCGGCGATCGCGATCGTGCCGCCGTCGGGCAGCGTCAGCATGCCGGTGTCGCCGGCCTGCCCGCCGCCGAGCGGATAGAACACCGTGCGATCGAGCCGGATGCCGTCATCGCCGACGGCCGCGACGACGGCGTCGCATTGCGTCAGATAGGCATCCTCGCGAAACAGGGCCTGGGTCGTCATCGGGGGAACCTCGTATCGAGCGGGGAAACGGTCAGTGTCGCGCCGCACCGGAGCGGCGCCCAGACGCAGATCGTCCGGCGTCCGGACAGCGGCGTACCGGTCGATCAACCGGGCCGGTTGCGCATCCAGTCGGCCGTGTCGTAGAACGAATGCATGAGCCGCTCGCGCAGCGGCTCGGGCAAGCCGGTGTCCTCCATCGCCCACGCCATGCAGCGCAGCCACTGGTCGCGCTCGACCGACGCGATCGGGAACGGCAGGTGCCGTGCGCGCAAGCGCGGGTGGCCGAACCGGCTGATGTAGTGGTCGGGGCCGCCGAGCCAGCCGCACAGGAACCAGAACAGCTTGTCGCGCGAGCCGTCGAGCGACGCCGGATGCAACGCGCGAATCTCCGCGAACTCGGGCTCGAGGTCCATCAGGTCGTAGAAACGGTCCACCATCTCGCGCACGCGGCCTTCGCCGCCCACGAGCTCGAACGCCGTCGGCTGCGACGGCGCATCATCATTCACATCGGTCATTACGGATAATCGGAAACGGGATATTCGGGGCCGCCGGCGACGCTCACGCGTCGCGCAGCGACTGCAGCGCGGGGCGCCGCAACACATTATGCAGGCTCAGCCAGCCGGCCGCACCGGCGCACGCGACGCCGGCCGCGATGCCGGCCGGCACGAGCCACGGATCGACGGCGAGCTGGAAGTCGAACACGCGCGATGCGAGCACCCAGCCGACCGCGATCGCGCCCGCCGACGCCAGCGCGCCGGCGAGCGCGCCGACGACGATGAATTCCGCGCGCTGCACCGCATTGACCTGCGCGCGCGACGCGCCGAGCGCGCGTAGCAGCGCGGCCTCGTGCACACGCTCGTCGCGCGAGCCGGCGAGCGCCGTGTACAGCACGAGCACGCCGGCCGCGAGCGTGAACCCGAACAGGAACTGCACCGCGCCGACCACCTGCAGCATCATCCGCTGCAGCTGCGCGAGGATCGGCGCGACGTCGATCGCGGTGAGGTTCGGGTAGCGCGCGATCAGCGGATCGAGCAGCGCCGCCTGCTCGGCCGGCAGGTGGAAGCTCGTCAGGTAGACGGCCGGGAAATCCTTCAGCACGGGCGGCGGCATCAGCACGAAGAAATTGACGCGGAACGAGCCCCAGTCGAGCTTGCGCACGCTGGTGACCGGCGCATCGACCGTCAGCCCCGTCACGTCGAAGCGCAGCGTGTCGCCCGGCTTCACGTTCAGGATCTTCGCGAGCCCGTCCTCGATCGAGATCTCCGGCCTGGCCGAATGGCCGAACCAGTCGCCCGCGACGATCCGGTTGTCGGACGGAAGCTCGGTCGTATACGACAGGTTGAATTCGCGGTCGACGAGCCGGCGCGCCTCGTCCGACGGATACGCGTCCGGGTTCACCGGCTTGCCGTTGATCGCGACGAGCCGGCCGCGCACCATCGGCGCGGGCACCGCGTCGCGCACGCCGTGCGCGGCGAGCCACGCCGCGACGTCGTCGCGCTGGTCGGGCTGGATGTCGATCAGGAACTGGTTCGGCGCATCGGGCGGCGTCGACTGCCGCCAGCCGGCGACGAGGTCGTTGCGCGTGATCGCGATCAGCAGCAGGCACATCAGGCCGAGCGCGAGCGCGGTGATCTGCAGCGCACTCGCGGTGCCGCGCCGGTGCAGCGACGCGAGCGCGTAGCGCCAGCCGATGCCCGCGGCCACGCGCGCATTGCGCACCGCGCGCGCCGCCGCGTACAGCACGAGCCGCGCGATCAGCGAGAAACCGACCAACGCGCCGGCAAACCCGCCCGCGACGATCAGCCCGAGCTTCAGGTTGCCCGCCGCGACGATCAGCAGCCCCGCGAACAGCACGACGCCGATCGCATACGCGGCCCACGCGATACGCGACGCGTCGCCCCAGTCGCGCCGCAGCACGCGCACCGGCGGCACGCGCGTGAGCGGCGCGAGCGGCGGCAGCGCGAAGCCGAGCAGCAGCACGAGCGCGGCGCCCACCCCGACGAGCGCGGGCCAGAGGGTCGGCGGCGGCAGCGCGACCTCGATCAGGCCACCGAGCGCGGCCAGCAGCGCCCAGTGGCCGCCGTAGCCGAGCAGCGCGCCCGCGATGCCCGAGACGATGCCGATCCCGGCGAATTCGAGCGCGAACAGCGCGCCGAGCGTGCGGCGGCTCACGCCGAGGCAGCGCATCGTCGCGCAGCCGTCGAGATGGCGCCGCATGTAGCGCTGCGCGGCCATCGCGATCGCGACCGCCGCGAGCAGCGCGGTCAGCAGCGCGACGAGCGTCAGGAAATGGCGCGCGCGATCGAGCGTCTGGCGCACCTGCGGCTGACCTTCCTGCAGCGATTCGAGGCCGACGCCGCGCAGCTTGCCGCCGTCGACGCGCCCGTGCGCGTAGGCCTCGAAGCGCGCGACGGCCGGCGTGTCGCCGGCAATCAGCAGCCGGTACGTGACGCGGCTGCCGTAGCCCGTGAGCCCGGTCGCGGCGAGTTCGTCCGCGCGCATCATCAGCCGCGGCGAGAAATTGACGAACGAGAAGCCGCGATCGAGCTCGCGGGAAATCGACGCGGCGACCGTGAACGTGCGCAGCCCGACGCGCACGGTGTCGCCCGCCTTCAGATGCAACGCATCGAGCAGCGCGGGATCGGCCCACACGGTGCCGGGCGCGGGAATCGTGGTTGCCTTGTGCGCGGCGCTCGCGCCGGCCGGCACGATCTCGACCGCGCCGCGCAGCGGATAGCCGGGCGACACGGCCTTCACGGCCGCGAGGCGCGCGGGTGCCGCGCCGCTCGCGTGACCGCCGGCGGCTGACGCGATCATGCTCGGGAAGATGGCGGTCGTCGCGGTGCGCAGCCCGAGTGCGCGCGCCTCGCGATCGAACGACGGATCGACGGGATGGTCGGCACGCACGACGAAATCGGCGCCGAGCATCTGGCGCGCATCGCGCTCGAGCCCCTGGCGCAGCCGGTCGGCGAGAAAACCGACGCTCGTGAGCGCCGCGACCGCAAGCACCAGCGCGAGCACGAGCAGCGTCAGCTCGCCGGCGCGCCAGTCGCGTGCGGTCATCCGCGCGGCCTGATGGATCAGGTCGTGCCAGCCGAAGCGGCCGGCATGGCCGGGCCGCCCGGCCGGCGAAGGGTCAGCGTGCTGCTGCTCGGCGGGTGACGGCGCCTTCAATCGCGCTTGCCCCCGATCGAGTTGAGCCGCGTCACCATGTGGTTCGCCATCCCGCGGAACCCGCCGGACACGCCGCGCCACAGACGCGGCAGCGCCCACGCCGACGCGGCGATGAACGCGGCGAGCAGCACGAGGAACGCAAGGGGAACGAAGAACGCGAGCGCGAGGCCGCCGAACACGAGGCCGTCCTCGGTGGACGACGCGACCCAGTTGGAGATCGGTTCCGGAGAGAGATTGATGAGCGCGCGCGTACCGGCCTTCGCGACGTGCGCGGCGCCGGCGAGCGAACCGCCGGCCAGCCCGGCGACCGCAAGCACGGTCGGGTCGGCATGGCCGAGCGCACCGGCGGCCAGCACGGCGCCGGCCGGAATGCGGATGAACGTGTGCACGGCGTCCCACAGGGAATCGAACGCGGGGATCTTGTCGGCAAGGAATTCGGTGACGGCGAGCACGGCGGCGGCGCCGATGACCCACGGCGACGTGAGGACCGCGAGCGTATCGGGCAGATGAAGCCAGCCGACCCGCGCGAGCACGCCGGCGATCAGAACCGTCAGGTAAAGGCGCAGCCCGCTCGCCCACGCGAGCCCCGCGCCGAGCGAAATGGCTTCGATCATGGCCCTCTCCTTGCACGTGCCGTGCGATTTGCCGATTGATCGGATCGAGTCGGTATGACCGGCCGCGCGGCGCGTGGCGACCGGCCCCGCCTGCCGCGAACGGCGCAACGGCATTCAGGCCCGAATGCGTTCCATTATAGACAGGCTGTCAGGAGGGCCGACGCAATTCCGCGCTGCGTCACGGCCGGGCGCGGGCGCCGGCCGGCGCCCGGCAGGTCGGTATCAGGCGGACGACGACAGTTTCAGGCCGACCAGCCCGAGCACGATCAGCGACGCGCTCGCGACGCGGGCGACGGTCAGCGCCTCGCCCATCATGACAATCCCGAATATGAACGCGCCGACCGCGCCGATCCCCGTCCACACCGCATACGCGGTGCCGAGCGGCAGCTGGCGCATCGCGACCGCGAGCAGCCCGAAGCTGGCGAGCGACGTGACGATCGTAAACACCGACGGCCAGAGCTTCGTGAAACCCTCTGACGATTTCATGCCGGCCGCCCAGGCCACTTCCAGCAAACCGGCGATCAACAACAATACCCACGCCATCTCGACCTACTCCGTCTCGGATGGGGCCGTCCCCGTTGAATCGAATGACCCGGGGTCGTCCCCGGGCGGCGCCGAGTATAACAAGAGGCTTACAGGTATGCAGGATGCCCACATTGCGAATCGGGCCGGAGCAGGGTCCGGCCGCGGCGGCCGCGCCGCGTTCAGTTCGCCGCGCGCTTGGCGCCGCCGCCGCCGACGCAGCGGTCGTCGCGGTACAGCGCCCATTCGTCGCACACGCGGCCGTCCTTGAACACGCACATCCCGACCTGACCGCTCGGCAGGTTGCGGATCATGTGGCGGCCGCCGAGCTTCACGCAGTTGACCGACGCGGGATTGGCAAGCGCCGCTTGCGGCGCCGAAGGCTGCTGCCCGGGCGGCAGCGGCTGCGCGAATGCGCCGGATGCGGCAAGCGCCAGCGCACACATGACGACCAGACGGACGGACATTGCACCCTCCTCGGTTTCGTTCGCGTAACGGTCAGCATAGCGGGGAATGCATGGCCGGTGTGCGCGGCCGGCGCATGCCGAGGCGATGTCGCGCCGACGCAACTTCACCGGCGCGCAGCCTTGCATTCCGGCCGCATCAGGCGGCGGGCATCAGGCGGCGGGCATCACGCGACACGCATCGCGCCGCATGATGCAGCAATCACGCCGCGCCGACGAGCCGGTAGCCGACACCCGTCTCGGTGACGATGTGCTCGGGCTGCGCGGGATCGCGCTCGAGTTTCTGGCGCAGGTGCGCCATGTAGATGCGCAGATAGTGGTGGCTCTCGACATGCGACGGGCCCCACACGTCGCGCAGCAGCTGGCGATGCGTGAGCACGCGTCCCGCGTGCCGCACGAGTGTCGCGAGGAGCCGGTACTCGAGCGGCGTCAGGTGCACGATCTCGCCGTCGCGCCACACCTGGCGCATCGCGAGATCGACGCTCACGCCGCCGAAGCTGACCTTCGGCGATTCGTTCGCGCCGCCCTGGTTGCGCCGGCGCAGTTGCGCGCGGATCCGCGCGCGCAGTTCGGACACGCCGAACGGCTTGGTCAGGTAGTCGTCGGCGCCCGCGTCGAGCGCGGCGACCTTCTCGTCTTCCTGCGTGCGCGCGGACAGCACGATCACCGGCACTTCCGACCAGCCGCGCAGCTCGCGGATCACGTCGAGGCCGTCGGTATCGGGCAGGCCGAGGTCGACGATCACGAGATCGGGCTTGCGGGTCGCCGCGTCGATCAGCCCCTGCTTGCCCGTCTCCGCCCCGAACACGGCGATGTCCTCCTCCTCGAGCGCGGCGCGCACGAAACGGCGGATCTGTTTTTCGTCCTCGATCAGGACGACGGTCAGGCTCGGTTCACTCATGGTCTGGCAAGGGCTCGGAGGGTGACGATGCGCCGGGCACGTCGAGGTCGTCGTCGGGTACGGCAGGCACGGCCGGCGGCGTGTCGACCGGCAGCGTGAACCAGAAGCGCGCCCCCGTCACGCGGCCGTCGGGCCCGGTCCGGTTGAGCGCGCCGATTCTACCGCCGTGCGCCTCGACGATCGCGCGGCAGATCGCGAGGCCGAGCCCGATGCCCGGCGTCGCCGATTCCTTCTCGCCGCGCGTGAACTTGTCGAAGATGCGCGTTTCCATCCCGCTCGGCAAGCCCGGGCCGTGATCGTCGACGTGCACGCGCACGAACGGGTGTCCATCGTCGGTCACGCGCTCCGCGCCGATGTCGATCGGCGTGTCGGCCGGCGTGTACTTCGCCGCGTTCTCGAACAGGTTGGTGAACAGCCGCTCCATCAGCACCGCGTCCATCTGCAGCAGCGGCAGGTCGGCCGGCAGCGACACGCGCGCGGGATGCTGAGCGAGCACGCGCTTGCACGCGGCGAGCGCGGCGCCGACGGTTTCCTCGAGCAGCGACCACTCGCGCTTGAGCTGCACGCTGCCGGCCTGCAGCCGCGCCATGTCGAGCAGGTTCGTGACGATGCCCGTCATCCGCAGCGCCTCGTCGTGAATCGCGTCGACGAGTTCGCCTTCGCGCTGCGCGGAGCGTTCGGCCGCCGGCGTGTGCGGCGCGGCCGCGCGCGCGTTCGCGAGCATCGACGAAAAGCCGACGATCGTCGTGAGCGGCGTGCGCAGGTCGTGCGAGATCGCCGACAGCAGCGAGTTGCGCAGCCGCTCGGACTCCATGTTGACGAGCGCATCGCGCGCGATCTCGACGTAGTGCACGCGTTCGAGCGCGAGCGCGATCTGCGCGGCGAACGCATCGAGCATGCGCAGCTGCTCGGGCACCTCGAGCTCGCGCGGATCGCGCGACGCCACCGCGAGCACGCCGCGCGTGCGCATCGGCGCCTTCAGCGGCAGATACAGCGCGGTGGTCGCGGGTAGCGTGTCGGTGCCGCGCCCGGCCGGCTTCTGCTGGTCGTACACCCACTGGCCGACGTCGCAGTCGAGATCCGCGCCCGTCAGCGTGACGACCGCGTCCGGCTCCTCGATCTTCTGCCGCACCTGGTCCGCGCTGTCGGGCAGCAGGAACGCGACGCGCGCGCGGAACACCTCGCCCACGTGGCGGCTGCCGATCTCGACGATCTGCTCGGTCGTCAGCGCCGCGCCGAGTTCGCGCGCCATCGCGTAGATCGCACCGGTCCGGCGCTCGCGGCGCTGCGCGATGCTCGCCTGGCGCGTCAGCGTCGACGTCAGGTGGCTGATCACGAGCGACGTGAGCAGCATCCCGAAGAAGGTCAGCAGGTATTGCGTGTCGCTGACCGAGAACGACATGCGCGGCGGCACGAAGAAGAAGTCGAACGCCGCGACCGACAGGAACGACTGCAGCACGCCCGGGCCGCGCCCGAGCCGCACGGCCGAGAACACGACGCCGAGCAGGTACAGCATCACGAGGTTCGTCAGGTCGAGCCGCGCGGACACGACGCTCGCGACACCGGTGATCGCCGCGCAGATCGCGGCGGCGTACAGGTAGTGTTGCAGCGGCGAACGACGCGTGCCGAGGTGCGCAAACGCATCGCGCCAGTCGCGTGCGCCCGCGTCGAGCGGCACCGCGCGCACTTCGTCGCTCGCCGACGCGCGGATCAGCATCAGGTCGACGTCGCCCGCGCGTTCGGCGAGCTTTTCGCCGAACGGCCGCGCGAAGCGGCGCGCGAGCCCGACCTTCGACGAGCCGCCCGCGACGATCTTCGACACGTTGCGCACCTTCGCATAGCCGATCAGCGCGGCAACCGCGTCGTCGCCGGCGAGCGTGGCCGTCTCCGCGCCGAGCTCGGCCGCGAGCTTCAGCGCATCGAGCGTGCGCTGCCGCCGCGCGTCGGGCAGCCGCTGCAGCCTCGGCGTCTCGACGTACACGGCGATCCAGTCGGCCCTCACGCTCGCGGCGAGCCGCGCGGCCGCGCGCACCAGCGTGGGCGCCTCGGGGCCGGGCCCGACGCACACGAGCAACCGCTCGCGCGCCTGCCAGATGCGCTGGATCGAACGGTCGGCGCGGTACTCGCGCATCTGCGCGTCGACGCGGTCGGCCGTGCGCCGCAGCGCCAGTTCGCGCAGCGCGATCAGGTTGCCCTTGCGGAAGAAGTTGCGCACCGCGCGCTCGGCCTGCTGCGCGAGATACACCTTGCCGTCGCGCATCCGCTCGAGCAGCTCCTCGGCCGGCAGGTCGACCAGCGTGACCTCGTCGGCCGCGTCGAACACGCGGTCGGGCACGGTCTCCCATACGCGAATGCCGGTGATCGCGCCGACCACGTCGTTCAGGCTTTCGAGGTGCTGGACGTTGACGGTGGTGTACACGTCGATGCCCGCATCGAGCAGTTCGTAGACGTCCTGCCAGCGCTTCAGGTGACGCGCGCCCTGCACGTTCGAATGCGCGAGCTCGTCGACGAGGATCAGTTGCGGCGCGCGCGCGAGCGCGCCGTCGAGATCGAATTCGGCGAGCGTGCGGCCGCGATACTCGATGCGCGCGAGCGGCAGCACGTCGAGGCCGTCGAGCAGCGCGGCGGTCTCGCCGCGGCCGTGGGTCTCGACGATGCCGACGACGACGTCGACGCCGTCCTGCAGCCGCTGGCGCGCGGCCTGCAGCATCGCGTAGGTCTTGCCGACGCCCGCGGACGCGCCGAAGAAGATCTTCAGCTGGCCGCGCCGCTGCTTTTCTTCGTCGCGCTGCAGCTTGTCGAGGAGTTGGTCGGGATCGGGGCGGTTCATGCGTGACGAAGGCGAAGCGCCGGATGGCGCGCGAGTATCGGCATTGTTGTTCCAAATCGCCGCAAAAGGCAAAGACGGCGCAAGCGCCGTCGGAAAAATCGGACCCGGCGCGCCGCAAGCCGCGCCGGGAAACCCGCGTCCACTTTCAGTGCGCGGCCTGCGCCGCGTCGAGCGCGAGGTTCAGCTTCAGCACGTTCACGCGCGGCTCGCCGAGCACGCCGAACTGGCGGCCCGCCGTGTTCGCGGCGACGAGCTGCGCGACCGCGTCAGCCGTCAGGTTGCGCGCCTTCGCGACGCGCTCGACCTGGTACGCGGCGGCCGCCGGCGTGATCTCAGGATCGAGGCCGCTCGCCGAGGCCGTCACGAGGTCGACCGGCACGGGCTTCGACATATCGGTGCCCGCGTCGCGCAGCGCGGCGATGCGTGCCTTCACCTGGTCGGCGAGCGACGGATTCAGCGGGCCGAGGTTCGAGCCGCCGGAGCCGCTCGCGTTGTACGGCATCGGCGAGGTGGCCGACAGCCGGCCCCAGAAGTACTTCGGCGCATCGAACAGCTGGCCGATCAGCGCGGAGCCGACTGCACGGCCGTCCTTCTCGATCAGGCTGCCGTTCGCCTGCGACGGGAACACGGCCTGGCCGAACACGGTCATCACGGCCGGGTAAGCGAGCCCCGTCACGGCGGTCAGTACGACAAAGATCACGACGAGCGGGCGAATCAACGTTTTCATGATGGTTCCTTCAGGTACGGCGCATCAGGCCCAGCCGAGCGCGGCGAGCGTCATGTCGATCAGCTTGATGAACGGGAACGGCAGCAGCAGGCCGCCGAGGCCGTACACCAGCAGGTTGCGGCGCAGCAGCGACGCGGCGCCGAGCGGCCGGTAAGGGACGCCCTTCAGCGCGAGCGGAATCAGCGCGACGATGATCAGCGCGTTGAAGATCACCGCCGACAGGATCGCGGATGCCGGCGAGCTCAGATGCATGATGTCGAGCACGCGCAGCTGCGGGTACGTCGTCACGAACGCGGCCGGGATGATCGCGAAGTACTTCGCGATGTCGTTCGCGATCGAGAAGGTCGTCAGCGAGCCGCGCGTCATCAGCATCTGCTTGCCGATCTCGACGATCTCGATCAGCTTCGTCGGGTTCGAATCGAGGTCGACCATGTTGCCGGCTTCCTTCGCCGCCTGCGTGCCGGTGTTCATCGCCACGGCCACGTCGGCCTGCGCGAGCGCCGGCGCGTCGTTGGTGCCGTCGCCCGTCATCGCGACGAGCCGGCCGGCCGTCTGGTGCTCGCGGATCGTCGCGAGCTTGGTTTCCGGTGTCGCTTCCGCGAGGAAATCGTCGACGCCCGCCTCCGCCGCGATCGCCGCGGCCGTCAACCGGTTGTCGCCCGTCACCATCACGGTCTTGATGCCCATCTTGCGCAGTTCCGCGAAGCGCTCCTTGATGCCGCCCTTCACGATGTCCTTCAGCTCGATCACGCCGAGCACGCGCGCCACGCCGTCATGCAGGTCGGCCACGACGAGCGGCGTGCTGCCGCGGCGCGCGACGTCGTCGACCGCGCGGCGCACTTCTTCCGGGAAGCGGCCGCCGTGCGTCTCGACGTAGCGGCGAATCGCGTCGGCCGCGCCCTTGCGGATCTCGCGACCGGGCGCACCGGCGGGCGTCCCCTCGGGGAACAGATCGACGCCGCTCATGCGCGTCTGCGCGGAAAAGCCGAGGAACGTCGCGTGCAGTTGCGCCATGTCGCGCTGGCGGATGTTGAAGCGCTCCTTGGCCAGCACGACGATGCTGCGCCCTTCCGGCGTTTCGTCGGCGAGCGACGACAGCTGCGCGGCGTCGGCCAGCGCTTCCTCGGTCACGCCCGGCGCGGGCACGAACATCGACGCCTGGCGGTTGCCGAGGGTAATCGTGCCGGTCTTGTCGAGCAGCAGCACGTCGACGTCGCCGGCCGCTTCCACCGCGCGGCCCGACGTCGCGATCACGTTCGCCTGCATCATCCGGCTCATCCCCGCCACGCCGATCGCGGACAGCAGGCCGCCGATCGTCGTCGGGATCAGGCACACCAGCAGCGCGACGAGCGCGGTGATCGTCACCACGTGGCCGGCCTTCATCGCTTCGACCGAGAACATCGAGAACGGCAGCAGCGTCGCGGTCGCGAGCAGCATCACGATCGTCAGCGCGACGAGCAGGATCGTCAGCGCGACCTCGTTCGGCGTCTTCTTGCGCTTCGCGCCTTCGACCATCGCGATCATCCGGTCGAGGAACGCCTCGCCGGGGTTCGCGGTGACCGTCACGACGATCCAGTCGGACAGCACGCGCGTGCCGCCCGTCACCGACGAGAAGTCGCCGCCCGATTCGCGGATCACCGGTGCGGATTCGCCGGTGATCGCCGATTCGTCGACCGACGCGACGCCGTCGATCACCTCGCCGTCGGCCGGGATCACGTCGCCGGCCTCGACCAGCACGACGTCGCCACGGCGCAGGTCGGACGCGGTCGTGATGCGGATCGGCGACTTCGGATGCGGCTCGTTCAGCTTCTTCGCCAGCACGTCCTTCTTCGCGCTGCGCAGCGACGCGGCCTGTGCCTTCGAACGCCCTTCGGCGAGCGCTTCGGCGAAGTTCGCGAACAGCACGGTGAACCACAGCCACAGCGCGATCGCGAGGATGAAGCCGGCCGGCGCCTCGGCCTGGCCGGCGAGCGCCGCGATCCACAGAATCGTGGTCAGGATGCTGCCGACGTACACGCAGAACATCACCGGATTGCGGAACTGCGTGCGCGGCGTGAGTTTCTTGAACGAGTCCACGATCGCCGGACGCAGCAGCGCCGGATCGAACATGGACCGTGTTGCGGAATGTTGAGTCATTGCGATCTCTTCAATCTCTTCAGTCGTTTCAACGTGTCGCGATGCGCTCGCGCGTTACGCGCCCAGCCACATCATCAGATGCTCGACGCCCGGGCCGAGCGCGAGCGCCGGCACGTAGGTCAGCGCGCCCACCAGCAGCACGGTGCCGAGCAGCAGCACGACGAACAGCGGGCCGTGCGTCGGCAGCGTGCCGCTCGTCACCGCGATGCGCTTCTTCGCGGCGAGCGAGCCGGCGATCGCCAGCACCGGCACGATCGTGCCGAAACGGCCGAACCACATCGCGATCGCGGTCATCCAGTTGTAGAAAGGCGTGCCGACCGTCAGGCCCGCGAACGCGCTGCCGTTGTTGTTCGCGGCCGAGCTGAACGCGTACAGGATTTCCGAGAAGCCGTGCGGGCCCGGGTTCGCGATGCCGGCCTTGCCTGCGTCGGCCAGCACCGCGATCGACGTGCCGACCAGCACGAGCAGCGGCGTGAGCAGCACGACGATCGACACCATCTTCATCTCGTACGACTCGATCTTCTTGCCGACGTATTCGGGCGTGCGGCCGATCATCAGGCCGGCGACGAACACCGCGAGCAGCGCGAACACGAGCATCCCGTAGAGGCCCGAACCGACACCGCCGTAGACCACCTCGCCGAGCTGCATCAGCAGCATCGGCACGAGGCCGCCGAGCGGCGTCAGCGAATCGTGCATCGTGTCGACCGCGCCGCACGACGCGGCCGTCGTCGCGACCGTGAAGATGCCGGTCTGCGCGATCCCGAAGCGCGTTTCCTTGCCTTCCATGTTGCCGCCCGGCTGCAGCGCGCCGGCCGACTGGTCGACGTGAAGCGCGGCGAACGTCGGGTTGCCGCCCTGCTCGGCGCTCACCTCGACGCCGACCGCGACCGCGAACGCGACCGTCATCGCCGCGAGCACCGCGATGCCCTGCCGGCGGTCGCCGATCATGCGGCCGAACACCAGGCACAGCGCGGCCGGAATGATCAGGATCGAGAAGATCTGCAGGAAGTTCGCGAACGGCGTCGGGTTCTCGTACGGGTGCGACGAATTCGCATTGAAGAAGCCGCCGCCATTGGTGCCGAGCATCTTGATCGCTTCCTGCGACGCGACCGGGCCCATCGCAAGCGTCTGCTTGACGAGCGGGGTCGGCACCGTTACCGGGTTGCCCTTGTCGTCCTTCATCGGGCTGCCCTGCGCGTCGAGCTTCGGCGCCGCGTACGTGCTCGCCTGCAGCACCGGCACGTCCTGGTACGCCTTCATGTTCTGGATCACGCCCTGACTCATCAGCAGCGCGGCGACGAGCGCCGCCATCGGCACGAGCACGTACAGCGTCACGCGCGTGAGGTCGACCCAGAAGTTGCCGATCGTCTGCGCGGTGTGGCGCGCGAAGCCGCGGATCAGCGCGATCACGACGACGATGCCGGTCGCCGCGGACAGGAAGTTCTGCACGGTCAGGCCGAGCATCTGCGTCAGGTAGCCGACCGTCTGCTCGGGCGTGTAGTCCTGCCAGTTCGTGTTGGTGACGAAGCTGACGGCCGTGTTGAACGCACCGTCGGGCGTCATCGCGCCGAACTGCTGCGGGTTGCCGGGCAGCAAGCCCTGCAGGCGCAGCAGCCCGTAAAGGAACAGCACGCCGAGCGCGTTGAACGCGATCGTCGCGATCGCGTATTGCTTCCAGTTCATTTCGGTGCCGGCGTCGACGCCGGCGATGCGGTACAGCACCCGCTCGAGCGGCCCGAACACGCGCACGACGCGCGAGCTGCCGTCCATCACGCCGCTCAGGTAGCGCGCGACGGGTACGGCCGCCGCGAGCAGCACGACGATGAACAGCAGTATCTGCAACAGGTTGTTCGCGTTCATTCGATGTCCTCCGCGCGCAGCAGCGCAAAGACGAGATACGCGAACAGCAGGGCCGTCGACGCGCCCGCCAGCCAAAGCATCCAGGTCATGCCCGCCCCCCGCGACCGTATTGCACGAGCTTCTCGCAACCGGCAAGCAAACCGAGGATCAGCGCGGTGAACAGCACCAGTGCACCGATGAAAACCCCATCCATTTTTGTGTTCTCCGTCGTCGAAATCTGACGACTCGAACCTTATGGGAACGCGCGTAAAGGACGGGTCAAAGGTGATCGGGCGGGTATAAAAAACGCGTAAACGCGTGCAGTGGAGGACGGCGGACGGGAGAGCGGACAGGACGGGCGGCGGCCGGCGCCGCCCGCAAGGGCGCGTGCCGGCGGGGTGCCGGCACGGAGGAACGGTCAGGGAATGAGGATCGTCGAGCCGGTCGTCTTGCGCGACTCGAGGTCGGCATGCGCGCGGCCGACTTCCGCGAGCGGATAGCGCTGGTTGATGCTCGTCTTCACCTTGCCCGTCAGGATCACGTCGAACAGCTCGGCGGCCGCGGCTTCGAGATCGGCGCGCTTCGCGATGTACGAGAACAGCGTCGGCCGCGTGAAGAACAGCGAGCCGCGCGACGAGAACTCCTTCGAGTCGATCGCCGGCAGCGGGCCCGATGCATTGCCGAAGCTGACGAAGTAGCCGAGCGGCGCGAGGCAGTCGAGCGAACCGATGTAGGTGTCCTTGCCGATCGAATCGTAGACGACCGGCACGCCCGCGCCGTTCGTGATCTCCTTCACGCGCTGCGTGAAGTTCTCGCGCGTATAGACGATCGGATGATCGCAGCCGTGCGCCTTCGCGAGCGCGGCCTTCTCGTCGGAGCCGACCGTCCCGATCACGGTCGCGCCGAGCGCCTTCGCCCACTGGCACACGAGCAGGCCGACGCCGCCGGCCGCCGCATGGATCAGGATCGTGTCGCCGGCCTTCACCGGGTACGTGCGGCGCAGCAGGTAGTGCGCGGTCAGCCCCTGCAGCATCACCGAGGCCGCGTCGTCATCGCTGATGCCGTCCGGCAGCTTCACGAGCCGCTCGGCCGGCATCACGCGCTCCTGCGCATACGCGCCCGGCGGCTGCCCGACGTACGCGACGCGATCGCCCGCCTTGAAGGCGGTCACGCCGTCGCCGACGGCCGTCACCTCGCCCGCCGCCTCCATCCCGAGACCGCCGGGCAGCGGCTGCGGATAGAGGCCCGTGCGGAAATACACGTCGATGTAATTGAGCCCGACCGCCTGCTGCCGGATGCGGACTTCGCCGGCCTTCGGCGCGCCGACCTCGACATCGACCCACTTCATCACGTCCGGGCCGCCCGGCTGGTCGTATCGGATTGCTTTCGGCATCGTTTCGCTCCTCGTTTCTGAATCGCTCAGGGGAATATTCGGTTCGCCGACGCGCCGGCCGGCGCCGCCCCGTGCGGGCGGGCACCGACGTCAGCTGCGCGTCGCGACGCCCGATTCTCGCGCGCAACCGCCGGGCGTGGGCATGGCCCTGACGCAAGCAGGGGCAATCAAGCCGGCACGCGCGCTAGCAGACGTCCTGCATGTTGCGCGCCAGATCGTCGAGCAGCATCCGCGCGGTCGCGACGTTGGTCGCGACCGGCACGTCGTGCACGTCGCACGCGCGCACCAGCGCGGTGATGTCCGGATCGTGCGGCTGCGCGGTCATCGGGTCGCGCAGGAACACGACGATGTCGACGCGGCCGTCGGCCAGCTCCGCACCGATCTGCAGGTCGCCGCCGAGCGGCCCCGACAGCTTGCGCTCGACCTCGAGCCCATGCGCGGCGGCGATGCGGCCGCCCGTCGTGCCCGTCGCGACCAGCCGGCATTGCGCGAGCGTCTCGCGGAACTGGCCCGTGAGCGCGACGATGTCGTCCTTCTTCGCGTCGTGCGCAATCAATGCGATGCGGGGTTTGCTCATCTCCGGTTCCTTCGTGGTTCGATGGTTGTCGTCTTCGTGAATGGCGGTGCGCGCGTCAGAAAGTGCCCGGATACGCGCCGCCGTCGAGCAGCCAGTTCTGCCCGGTGATATAGCCGGCATGCACGCTGCAGAGGAACGCGCACGCGGCGCCGAATTCGGCGCGCGTGCCGAGGCGCCCGGCCGGGATCTCCTTCGCGCGCCGTGCGCGCAGCTCGTCGACCGTCACGCCCTGTGCCTTCGCCGACGCGGCAAGCGTCGTCGCGATCCGGTCGGTGTCGAACAGCCCCGGCAGCAGGTTGTTGATGGTCACGCCCTGGCCGGCGACCTTGCGCGACAGCCCGGCGACGAAGCCGGTCAGCCCCGAGCGCGCGCCGTTCGACAGCGCGAGCACGTCGATCGGCGCCTTCACGGCCGAACTCGTGATATTGACGATCCGGCCGAAGCCGCGCCCGATCATCCCGTCGACGGTCGCGCGGATCAACTCGATCGGCGTCAGCATGTTCGCCTCGAGCGCGCGGATCCAGTCGTCGTGCGAGAAATCGCGGAAGTCGCCGGGCGGCGGGCCGCCCGCATTGTTCACGAGAATGTCCGGCTGCGGGCAGGCGGCGAGCGCGGCCGCGCGCCCGTCGGGCGTCGTGATGTCGCACGCGACGGCGGTGACCGACACGTTCGCCCCGGCGCGGATCTCCTCGGCGGTTTCCTCCAGCGTGTCGCGCGTGCGCGCGACGATCACGAGATTCACGCCCTCGGCGGCCAGCGCTTCCGCGCAGCCGCGCCCGAGGCCCTTGCTCGCCGCGCACACGAGGGCGGTCTTTCCTGCGATGCCGAGATCCATCGTCGATTCCTTTATGGCGACGCGCGCCGGCGCGGCCCGGCCCCGGCCGTATCGCCGGACGGGCGAACGGTCGCGAACGGGCTGCCACGACGCGCGGATTGTCGTGAGACGTCGATAATATCCGGATCGCGCGGCGCGCCTTGGTAAAATTGCGGCCATAAGCGGCAGCCGGCTTGCGCCCGCCGCCGCCCCCGATCCCCTTTTGCCGTCAAGGCGACCCGTCATGAAACAGGACAGCCGTTTCCCGAATCTCTTCATCACCGATCACCCGCTGATCCAGCACAAGCTCACGCACATGCGCGACAAGGACACGTCGACGCGCACGTTCCGCGAGCTGCTGCGCGAAATCACGCTGCTGATGGGCTATGAGATCACCCGCAACCTGCCGATCACGACCAAGCGGGTCGAAACCCCGCTCGTCGCGGTCGACGCACCGGTGATCGCGGGCAAGAAGCTGGCGATCGTGCCCGTGCTGCGCGCGGGCATCGGGATGTCGGACGGCCTGCTCGACCTGGTCCCGTCCGCGCGGGTCGGCCACATCGGCGTGTACCGCGCGGAAGATCACCGCCCGGTCGAATACCTGGTGCGCCTGCCGGACCTCGAAGACCGCATCTTCATCCTGTGCGACCCGATGGTCGCGACCGGCTACTCGGCCGTGCACGCGGTCGACGTGCTCAAGCGCCGCAACGTGCCGGCCGCGAACATCATGTTCGTCGCGCTGGTGGCCGCGCCCGAAGGCGTCCAGGTGTTCCAGGACGCGCACCCGGACGTGAAGCTGTTCGTCGCGTCGCTCGACTCGCACCTGAACGAGCACGCGTACATCGTGCCGGGCCTGGGCGACGCGGGCGACCGCCTGTTCGGCACCAAGAACTGACGCGCCGCGGCCGGGCCGAGCGGCCGGTGCGCGGCGACGGCCCGCACCGGCCGTTCGGCCATGCGCGGCGGCCCCGAAGCGACGGTCGCCGCGTGATAAAATCACGTTCTACTCGACACGCGCGGCCCCGCGGCATCACGCCCGCCGACACGGCCGCCGATTCAACGACACATTGGCACAATCGCCCGCGCAGCGCGCCCGGGCACGGAGAAAGGTATGGCTGGTCATTCGAAATGGGCCAACATCAAGCACAAAAAGGCAGCGGCCGACGCGAAGCGCGGCAAGATCTGGACTCGCCTGATCAAGGAAATCCAGGTCGCGGCGCGCCTCGGCGGCGGTGACGCGAACTCGAACCCGCGTCTGCGTCTCGCGGTCGACAAGGCGGCCGACGCGAACATGCCGAAGGACAACGTCAAGCGCGCGATCGACCGCGGCGTCGGCGGCGCGGACGGCGCGAACTACGAAGAAATCCGCTACGAAGGCTACGGCATCAGCGGCGCGGCCATCATCGTCGACACGCTGACCGACAACCGCATCCGCACGGTCGCGGAAGTCCGCCACGCGTTCTCGAAGTTCGGCGGCAACATGGGCACCGACGGTTCGGTCGCGTTCATGTTCGATCACGTCGGCCAGTTCCTGTTCGCGCCCGGCACGTCGGAAGACGCGCTGATGGAAGCGGCGCTCGAGGCCGGCGCGGACGACGTCAGCACGAACGACGACGGCTCGATCGAGGTGCTGTGCGACTGGCAGGCGTTCTCGGCGGTGAAGGACGCGCTCGAAGCCGCGGGCTTCAAGGCCGAACTCGCCGAAGTGACGATGAAGCCGCAGAACGAAGTCGAATTCACCGGCGACGATGCGGCGAAGATGCAGAAGCTCCTGGACGCGCTCGAGAACCTCGACGACGTGCAGGAGGTGTATACGAACGCCGTCATCGTCGAGGAATGAGATGCCGGCCGCCGTGCACACGATCACGGCGGCGGCCCGACCGATTTCGCGGCCGGCGCGCCTGAGCGTGCCGGCCGCCCTGTTTTCTAGTCTGCGGGGAATCCCATGAAACTACTCGTCGTCGGTTCAGGCGGCCGCGAACATGCGCTCGCGTGGAAGCTCGCGCAATCGCCGCGCGTCCAGATGGTCTACGTCGCGCCGGGCAATGGCGGCACGGCGCAAGACGAGCGTCTGAAAAACGTCGACATCACGTCGCTCGACGCGCTGGCCGATTTCGCGGAAAGCGAAGGCGTCGCGTTCACGCTCGTCGGGCCGGAAGCGCCGCTCGCGGCCGGCATCGTCAACCTGTTCCGCGCCCGCGGCCTGAAGGTGTTCGGTCCGACCCGCGAAGCCGCGCAGCTCGAAAGCTCGAAGGATTTCGCGAAGGCGTTCATGAAGCGTCACGGCATTCCGACCGCCGACTACGAAACCTTCTCCGACGCCGCCGCCGCGCACGCGTACATCGACGCGAAGGGTGCGCCGATCGTCGTGAAGGCCGACGGCCTCGCGGCCGGCAAGGGTGTCGTCGTCGCGATGACGCTGGAAGAAGCGCACGCCGCGGTCGACATGATGCTGTCGGGCAACAAGCTGGGCGACGCCGGCGCGCGCGTCGTGATCGAGGAATTCCTCGACGGCGAGGAAGCGAGCTTCATCGTGATGGTCGACGGCAAGCACGCGCTGGCGCTGGCATCGAGCCAGGACCACAAGCGCCTGCTCGACGAGGACCGCGGCCCGAACACGGGCGGCATGGGCGCCTATTCGCCCGCGCCGATCGTCACGCCGCAGATGCACGCACGCGTGATGCGCGAAATCATCATGCCGACGGTACGCGGGATGGAGAAGGACGGCATCCGCTTCACGGGCTTCCTGTATGCGGGCCTGATGATCGACAAGGAAGGCAATCCGCGCACGCTCGAGTTCAACTGCCGGATGGGCGACCCCGAGACGCAGCCGATCATGGCGCGCCTGAAGAGCGATTTCTCGAAGGTCGTCGAACAGGCGATCGCGGGCACGCTCGATTCGGTCGAGCTCGACTGGGATCGCCGCACCGCGCTCGGCGTCGTGCTGGCCGCGCACGGCTATCCGGACGCGCCGCGCAAGGGCGACCGCATCAACGGGATCCCGGCCGAGACGGCCCAGGCCGTGACGTTCCATGCAGGCACGACGCTCGCCGAAGGCGACAAGCTCGTCACGTCGGGCGGCCGCGTGCTGTGCGTGGTCGGCCTCGCCGATTCGGTGCGCGAAGCGCAGCAGCATGCATACGACACGATCAACCAGATCAATTTCGAAGGCATGCAGTACCGGCGCGACATCGGCTTCCGCGCACTGAACCGCAAGAGCGCGTGACGCACTGACCGCCTGCGCGCGCAGGCCCCTCTGCCGGGGTTCGATAGAATGCCCGGCAGTGGCCTTTTTTACGGCCCCCGCTTCGCGCGGGGGCATCCAGTCCAGACATGACCGATTCCACCTACGACGTGCCCCGCGTGCGCACGTACCTCCAGGGCCTGCAAGCTCGCATCGCCGACGCGCTCGGCGCGCTCGACGGCATGCCGCTTGCAACCGACGCATGGCAGCGCGGCCCTGAAGAGCGGCTGCGCGGCGGCGGCTGTACGCGGATTCTCGAAGGCGGCCGCGTGTTCGAGCGCGCGGGGATCGGTTTTTCCGACGTCGCGGGCGACGCGCTGCCGCCGTCGGCGAGCGCCGCGCGCCCGCAGCTGGCCGGCCGCGGCTTCGAGGCGCTCGGCGTGTCGCTCGTGCTGCACCCGCGCAACCCGTACTGCCCGACCGTGCACATGAACGTGCGGATGCTGATCGCGACGAAGCCGGGCGAAGCGCCGATCTTCTGGTTCGGCGGCGGCATGGATCTGACACCGGTTTATCCGTTCGAGGACGACGCGCGGCATTTCCACCAGGTCTGCAAGGACGCGCTCGATCCGTTCGGCGCCGAGCTCTACCCGCGCTTCAAGACCTGGTGCGACGAATATTTCTTCCTGAAACACCGCAACGAGACGCGCGGCATCGGCGGGATCTTCTTCGACGATTTCTCCGAGCCCGGATTCGAACGCTCGTTTGAGATGATGCAAAGCGTCGGCGACGCGTTCCTGAACGCGTACCTGCCGATCGTCGAGCGCCGTGCCGCGCTGCCGTACGGCGAGCGCGAGCGCGACTTCCAGGCTTACCGGCGCGGCCGCTACGTCGAATTCAACCTCGTGTTCGACCGCGGCACGCTGTTCGGCCTGCAAAGCGGCGGCCGGACCGAATCGATCCTGATGTCGATGCCGCCGGTCGCGAACTGGCGCTACAACTGGCAGCCCGAGCCGGGCTCGCCGGAAGCGCGCCTGAGCGAGTTTCTCGTGCCGCGCGACTGGGTGTGAGCCCGCCGCGCCCCGCCGCCCCAAGAACAGGACACGTTTTTCTGGACACCACCGCCCGCCCCACCCCGCAGCCGCACCCGCCGTTACGTCGCATCGGCCTGCTGGGCGGCACGTTCGACCCGATCCACGACGGTCACCTCGCGCTCGCGCGCCGGTTCGCCGACGTGCTCGGCCTGACCGAGCTCGCGCTGCTGCCGGCCGGGCAGCCGTACCAGAAACGCGACGTGTCGGCCGCCGAGCATCGGCTCGCGATGACGCGTGCCGCCGCCGGCTCGCTGCATCTGCCGGGCGTGACGGTCACCGTTGCAACCGACGAGATCGAGCACGCCGGGCCGACCTATACGGTCGAGACGCTCGCGCGCTGGCGCGAGCGGATCGGCCCCGAGGCGTCGCTGTCGCTGCTGATCGGCGCCGACCAGTTGGTTCGGCTCGACACCTGGCGCGACTGGCGCAAGCTGTTCGACTACGCGCACGTGTGCGCGTCGACGCGCCCGGGTTTCGACCTTGGCGCGGCGTCACCGGCCGTCACGCAGGAAATCGCGCGGCGGCAGGCCGGCGCCGACGTGCTGAAAACCACGCCGGCCGGCCACCTGCTGATCGATACGACGCTGGCGTTCGATATCGCCGCAACCGACATCCGCGCGCACCTGCGCGAATGCATCGCGCGTCACGCGCAAATGCCCGATGCGTCGGCCGAGCATGTGCCGGCCGCCGTCTGGGCCTATATTCTTCAACATCGTCTCTACCATTCCTGATTCCATGGATATCCGCAAACTGCAGCGCGTGATCGTCGACGCACTCGAAGACATCAAGGCGCAAGACATCAAGGTGTTCAACACCAGCCACCTGACCGAACTGTTCGACCGCGTGATCGTCGCGTCGGGCACGTCGAACCGCCAGACCAAGGCACTCGCGTCGAGCGTGCGCGACAAGGTCAAGGAAGCCGGCGGCGACATCGTCAGCTCCGAGGGCGAAGACACCGGCGAATGGGTGCTGGTCGACTGCGGCGACGCCGTCGTGCACATCCTGCAACCGGCGCTGCGCCAGTATTACAACCTCGAGGAAATCTGGGGCGACAAGCCCGTGCGGATGAAGCTCGGCGGCGGCAAGGACGGTTTCGCGACGGCCAGCGAAGGCGAGGACGACGAGGAAGAAGCACCCGCACGCCCGGCGCGCAAGACGGCGGCCCGCCGCCGCTGAGTCGCAGCGAGTCGTCCCGATGAAGCTTTTCATCCTCGCGGTCGGCCACAAGATGCCCGGCTGGATCGCGTCCGGCTTCGACGAATACACGAAGCGGATGCCGCCCGAGCTGCGCATCGAACTGCGCGAGATCAAGCCCGAACTGCGTTCGGGTGGCCGCAGCGCGGAAAGCGTGATGGCGGCCGAGCGGCAGAAGATCGAGGCCGCGCTGCCGAAGGGCGCGCGCATCGTCGCGCTCGACGAGCGCGGCCGCGACTGGACCACCATGCAGCTCGCGCAGGCGCTGCCCGCTTGGCAGCAGGACGGCCGTGACGTCGCGTTCGTGATCGGCGGCGCCGACGGGCTCGATCCGGAACTGAAAGCGCGCGCCGACGTGCTGCTGCGCATCTCCAGCATGACGCTGCCGCACGGGATGGTACGCGTGCTGCTTGCCGAACAGCTTTACCGGGCGTGGAGCATCACGCAGAATCATCCCTATCATCGCGCATGACGTGCCGTCCTCGGACGCGCGCCGCGCGCGCTCACCGAGATAACGACACCATGCCGTCCAGCACGTCCTCCGCCCTTTTCCCGCTTCTTTACCTCGCTTCACAAAGCCCACGCCGCCAGGAATTGCTGCAGCAGATCGGCGTGCGCTTCGAGCTGCTGCTGCCGCGCGCCGACGAGGACGCCGAGGCGCTCGAAGCCGAACTGCCCGGCGAAGCCCCCGACGCGTACGTGCGGCGCGTCACCGTCGCGAAGGCCGAAGCCGCGCGTGCGCGCCTCGTCGCGAGCGGCAAGCCGGCCGCGCCGGTGCTCGTCGCCGATACCACGGTGACGATCGACGGCGCGATCCTCGGCAAGCCGGCCGATGCCGACGACGCACTCGCGATGCTCACGCGCCTCGCGGGCCGCGAACACGAGGTGCTGACCGCGGTTGCCGTGATCGGCGCCGACGGCGAGCTGCTGCCGCCCGCGCTGTCGCGCTCGTCGGTGCGCTTTTCGGCCGCACCGCGCGACGCATTCGCGCGCTACGTCGAAACGGGCGAGCCGTTCGGCAAGGCGGGCGCGTATGCGATCCAGGGGCGCGCCGCCGAATTCATCGAGCGAATCGACGGATCCCATTCGGGTATCATGGGTCTGCCCCTTTTTGAGACTGCCGCGTTGCTCCGCACCGCGCGCGTCGCCTTCTGAATCCCACCATGAACGAAGAAATCCTGATCAACCTCACGCCCCAGGAAACACGGGTCGCACTCGTCCAGCAAGGCGCGGTGCAGGAGCTTCACGTCGAGCGCACGCTGTCGCGCGGGCGGGTCGGCAACATCTACCTCGGCAAGGTCGTGCGCGTGCTGCCCGGCATGCAGTCGGCGTTCATCGACATCGGCCTGGAGCGCGCGGCGTTCCTGCACGTCGCGGACATCTGGCATCCGCGCCTCGCCGGCGAGCCGCAGTCGGGCGCGCCGCACCAGCCGATCGAGAAGATCGTGTTCGAAGGCCAGACGCTGATGGTCCAGGTGATCAAGGATCCGATCGGCACGAAGGGCGCGCGACTGTCGACGCAGGTCAGCATCGCGGGCCGCACGCTCGTGTATCTGCCGCAGGAGCCGCACATCGGCATCTCGCAGAAAATCGAGAGCGAGGCCGAGCGCGAGGCCGTGCGCGCGCGCCTGACCGCCGTGATCCCGCCGGACGAGAAAGGCGGCTACATCGTGCGCACGATCGCCGAGGATGCGACTTCCGAGGAGCTGGCCGGCGACGTCACGTACCTGCGCAAGACCTGGGCGACGATCGTCGCGCAGGCGCAGCGGCTGCCGGCGACGAGCCTGCTGTACCAGGATCTCGACCTCGCGCAGCGCGTGCTGCGCGATTTCTCGAACGACGACACGACGCGGATCCAGGTCGATTCGCGCGAGACGTACCAGCGCCTCGCGGAATTCGCGGACGAGTTCACGCCGGCGGTGAGTCCGAAGCTGCATCACTACACCGGCGAGCGGCCGCTGTTCGACCTGTACAACATCGAGACGGAGATCCAGCGCGCGCTGTCGCGCCGCGTCGACCTGAAGTCGGGCGGCTACCTGATGATCGACCAGACCGAGGCGATGACGACGATCGACGTGAACACCGGCGGCTACGTCGGCGCACGCAACTTCGACGACACGATCTTCAAGACCAACCTCGAGGCCGCGCACACGATCGCGCGGCAATTGCGGCTGCGCAATCTCGGCGGGATCATCATCATCGACTTCATCGACATGGAGAACGCCGAGCATCGCGACGCGGTGCTGTCGGAGCTGAAGAAGGCGCTGTCGCGCGACCGCACGCGCGTGACGGTCAACGGCTTCTCGCAGCTCGGGCTCGTCGAGATGACGCGCAAGCGCACGCGCGAATCGCTCGCGCACGTGCTGTGCGAGCCGTGCCCGACCTGCCAGGGCAAGGGCCAGGTGAAGACGTCGCGCACCGTGTGCTACGACATCCTGCGCGAGATCCTGCGCGAGTCGCGCCAGTTCAATCCGCGCGAATTCCGCGTGATCGCCGCGCAGCAGGTGATCGACCTGTTCCTCGACGAGGAGTCGCAGCATCTCGCGATGCTGATCGACTTCATCGGCAAGCCGGTGTCGCTGCAGGTCGAGTCGAACCTGAGCCAGGAGCAGTACGATATCGTGCTGATGTAACCTCCTGCCTGCCCGCCGCCGGCTTTGCCGCGCGGCGCCCCGATGCGGCCGCCCGGGCCGCTTGCGCATGCCGCGCCAGCGCCCGCCGCCGCCCTTTTTCTTTTCACGTACATCACACACCATGAGCCAACGCCACAACCGCCGCCAGCGCAAGAAACTCCACATCGCCGAATTCCAGGAACTCGCGTTCAACGCGACCGCGCAATACCGCAACGAGCTGTCCGATCTCGAGCGCGGCCAGCTGATCGATTCGTTCATCGATTTCGTCGAAGCGAACGGGCTGCTCACCGTCGCGTCCGCCGACGAAGGAATCGGCGCATACGTGATCTCCGGCGCGCCGCGCGGCACGACCACCGACGCCGACCGCGAGAGCGTGCGTGCATGGCTGGCCGCACGGCCGGAGCTGACCGACGTCCAGGTCAGCGAATTCAGCGACGCGTGGTATCCGCACGCCTGACGCTCCGCTTGCTTCACCCGTCGCGCGGCGCCCGCGCCGGCCCCCGTCAGGGCGGACCGGGCCGGCGCCGCCGCTTCACCCGCACGTCTCCCCTTCCTCCCTGCTTCTCGCCTACCCATCACACGACGCGCCCCGTGTCGATCGTGATTACCCCGATTCCGGCAGTGAATCGGACGCTTACTTCAATTTAACGATCGTTAAAAGACGGCTCGCGCAGACGGTCCTACTCTGATCGTACGAATCCGGTGATTTCCGGCACGATCGGCAAGCAAGACGAAAGAATGCAAACGACTCGTCCTGCAAGCGCTCCGGATTCCGACTCAGGCGAAGACGCGACACGGCGACAGGTCAATCAGGGAGACAACAACGACGCGCGCGCCGCTTCACTTCCGCAGCGACCGCACGCCGGCGCACACGAAGGCCGCCTGATCCATTTCCATAATCGAGACGAGGAAGACATGAACGCGCCCACCACCCATCAAGCAGGACTCCGAATGATCATGATCGCGGCAGGCGTTGCGGCGCTGATGTCGCTGGCCGCGTGCGGCGGCTCCGGCTCGCTGAGCAAGGGCACCGGCGGCTCCGGGTCGGGGTCCGGCGACACGACGGCGTCGACCGGCGGCACCGGCAACGGCACGAGCGGCACGTCGGCATCGACCGGCAGTACCGGCAACACCGGCAGCACCGGCAACGGTGCAAGCGGCACGTCGGCCAACGGCGTCGGCCAGACGCTCGCGGCGTCGAGCAACATCGTGACGGCCGGCGGCGGCGCCATCTCGGGCGTCGGCACGGCGATCGGGTCCCAAACGCTGCCCGGCACGAACCCCGCCACCACGCAGGGGCTCGGCGCGGTCGTGCAGGATGTCGGCGCGGCCGTCACGACGCTCGGCACCGGCCTCGGCTCGGGCCTCGGCCAGCTCGGCGCGTCGTCGAATCCGGTCGGCACGACGGTCGCGAGCACGGGCGGCGTGGTCACGGATCTCGGCCTGGCCGTCGCCGCGACGGGCGGGGTCGTGTCGAGCCTGGGGGCCAGCGGTTCCGCACTGGCGCCGCTTGCGCCCGTCACGTCGCCTGTCGGGGGTGCGGTGACGATGCTCGGCAACACGATCGCGGGCGGCGGCGCGACGCTCGGCACGCAGTTGTCGACCGGCCCGGTAGCACAAGTGACGGGCGCGGCCAGCTCGGCGATCACGCCGATCACGACGACGGTCGGCTCGCTCACGCAGACGGCCGCCGCCAGCACGCCGCTCGGCGCGCCGCTGACGAACCTCGTCACGACCGTCGGCAACGGCGTCGCGAACGCCGGCACGACGATCGCGAAGACGGGCAACAATCCGGTCACGACCGGCGTCGGCAACGTCGTGACCGCGACCGGCAATACGGTCGCCACCGCGGGCACCGCGCTGCTCGGCGGCGGCGCGGCCGCGACGAATCCGCTCGCACCGGTGACGGGGCTCCTGTCGACCGGCGCACTCGGCGGCACGACGAGCGGCAGCAAACCGGCCGGCACGCTCACGTCGGCGGTCGGCGGCCTGACGGGCGGCAGCGGCACCGGCGTGCTGTCGAATACCGGCGGCGGCCTGCTCGCGCCGGTCACGACGACGCTTGGCACGCTGGTCAAAAAGTAACGTCACGCCGGTAGCCCCTGCGGCGCCCGTACCGTCGTCAACGGTCGGGCGCCGCGTGCGTTATGGCCCCTTATGCGTCCGATGCCGCCCGCCCGGCAATCGATCGCTACCCTTTCCCCGCCATTGCGCGCCCGATCCTGCGCAGAAATCGGTCCTGAAAGGAAGACACGTTAAACTCTCACCTCGCGAGGTGCGCCGCCCGCACCCGCCATCCATCGCCAGCCGCGCCTGCAGGCCCGGCCCCCGACCCATGGAGTGAGTGTCAATGAGCGGCGGACTCCCGTTTCCCGCATCCCGAATGTCGTTCCCGTCCTCGACGGTCTTCCTGGTGCTCGCCGCCGCCGCGCTGCTGTCCGGCTGCAGCTTGCTGCCGACCCAGAATCCGCCCGCGCCGATCAGCGAGGCGCTCATCGAGCCCGTCAGGGAAACCGCCGGCGAGCCGCTGACGATGCCGCCCGTGCCCGCGCCGACGCACCCGGAGGAACCGGAAGCGCCGAAAAAGCCGCACCGCGAGGTGCCGCGGCCGAAGCCGGTGCAACGTGCCGAACCGCCGGCCCCGCCGCCTCCGCCGCCGCCCCCGCTCGTCGCGACCCGCCCGCTCGACCGCACCCAGATCCATGCGCTGCTCGACAGCGAAGTCGCGCGCCGCAACGGCAAGGTGATCGGCCGCGCGGTCGACATGGTGATCGACACGAGCGGCAAGCCGCGCGAGATGATCGTCAACCTGCAGGGCTTCATGGGCATCGGCGACCGCAAGGTCATCTTCCCGTGGAACGTGTTCCGCTTCACGCCGGGCGGCAAGCAGGAGCCGATCGTGCTCGACGTGCCGTCGGGCGACCTGCCGCCTGCCGCGAGGCCCAAGGCCGTGCCGCTGTCGGGTTCGGCCGCGGCGTCGCCCGCCACGCGGTTGCCGCTGCTCGACAGCGACGTCGAGCGCCCGAACGGCACGAAGATCGGCCGCGTCGTCGACGTGCTGATCGACCGCGCCGCGCAGCCGCAGGCCGTCGTGCTCGACCTCGGCGGCCTCGTCAATACCGACCGCCGTTCGATCGCCGCGAGCTGGGGCGCGCTGCGCTTCGTCACGCGTGACAAGGCGCTGCGCCCGCAGCTCGATCTCAACGACGCACAGATCAAGGCGGCGCCGCCCTACGCGGCCGACAAGCCGATCGTCGCGATTTACCCGCCCGTTGCCCCGGCACCGGCGCAGGCTTCCTCTGCGAGTGCGACCCGATGACGATCAAGCATTCCGTCACCGTACGTAGTCTGCGGTCCCTCGACTGGCTCAACTTTTTCGTTGCAAACGTTCAAACCGGGTTCGGTCCGTTCATCGCGTCCTACCTCGCGTCGCACAAGTGGACGCAGGGCGAGATCGGCATGGTGCTGTCGATCGGCACGATCAGCGCAATGGTCAGCCAGGTGCCGGGCGGCGCCGCCGTCGACGCGCTGAAGAACAAGAAAGGCGCGGCCGCCTGGGCGATCGTGGCCATCATCCTGTCCGCGGTGCTGCTCGCGTCGAGCCCGACGATCGTGCCGGTGATCGCGGCCGAAGTGTTCCACGGCTTCGCGAGCTGCATGCTCGTGCCGGCGATGGCCGCGATCTCGTTCTCGCTGGTAGGCCGCGCCGATCTCGGCGACCGGCTCGGCCGCAACGCGCGCTGGGCGTCGATCGGCAGCGCGGTCGCGGCGGGCCTGATGGGGCTCACCGGCGAGTATTTCTCCGCGCGCGCGGTGTTCTGGCTGACCGCCGTGCTGGCGTTGCCCGCGCTGTTCGCGCTCGCGATGATCCAGCCGACGCATGAAGTGATTCCGCAGTCGTCGAAGCCCGACGATCACGACGAAGGCGAGCACCGCGAGACGCTGCTCGAGCTGCTGCGCGATCGCCGGATGCTGATCTTCGCGTCGTGCGTCGTGCTGTTCCACCTGTCGAATGCGGCGATGCTCAACCTCGCGGCCGGCGAAGTCACGGCCGGGATGGGCGAGAACGTGCAGCTCGTGATCGCCGCGTGCATCATCGTGCCGCAGGCGATCGTCGCGATGCTGTCGCCGTGGGTCGGCCGCTCGTCGCAACGCTGGGGTCGACGGCCGATCCTGCTGCTCGGCTTCTCCGCGCTGCCGGTGCGCGCGCTGCTGTTCGCCGGCGTGAGCAGCCCGTACCTGCTCGTGCCGGTGCAGATGCTCGACGGCATCAGCGCGGCCGTGTTCGGCGTGATGCTGCCGCTGATCGCGGCCGACGTCGCGGGCGGCAAGGGCCGCTACAACCTGTGCATCGGGCTATTTGGACTTGCGGCCGGCATCGGCGCGACGCTCAGCACGGCCGTGGCCGGCTATGTCGCCGATCACTTCGGCAACACGACCAGCTTCTTCGGGCTCGCCGCGGCCGGCGCGCTCGCGGCGCTGCTGGTGTGGCTTGCGATGCCCGAAACGCGCGTCGACAACGGCGACGTGACCGCCGGCGAGCCGGCCGACGCGTCGCCCGAACAGGCGCACTGACGCCCCGCTTCCCGGCACGACACGATGGATACGATCAGGACACTCAACGAAGCCCGCCAGCAGATCCAGCAGTCGATCTTCGATCTGTTCAAGGGGCTGACCTTCGGCGAACGGCTCACGCAGGGTGCGCTGATGGCGCTGCAGGCGGTGTGCGGCGCGTGCCTCGCGTACACGATCGGCCGCGCGCTGCACACCGAACAGGCCGTGTGGGCGGCGGTCACCGCGATCGCCGTCACGCAGCACAACTACTCGGACACGATGTCGCTGTCGCGCGACCAGTTCATCGGCGCGATGATCGGCGGCCTGCTCGGCTTCGCGGGCGCGGCGCTCGGCGGGGACCGCCTCGTCGCCTATGCGCTCGCGGTCGCGCTCACGATCGTCAGCTGCTGGTGCCTGAACGTCGGCAGCGCCGCGCGGCTCGGCGGCGTGACCGCGACGATCGTGCTGCTGTTTCCGGGCAACGGCCCGCTATGGGACATTCCGCTGATGCGGCTCGGGGAAGTGGCGCTCGGCACCGTGTGCGCGCTGGCCGTGTGCTGGGCGATGTCGCTGATCGAGCGACGCTGGTTCCGCCGGGCGGCGGCAAAGTGACGCGGCGCCGGGCAACGCGCCCGGCAGCCGGATGAACGATCGGAAAGAAACGTTACGGACCGACCCGCAGCACGATGCCCGAACCGATCTGCACGAGCAGGTAGTCGCCGCCGACGCCGACCCACTGATAGCCGCGCGGCGGCGCACTCAGGTGATAGCCGCGCCAGTCCTCGACCACGTACTGGCGATCGCGGAATTCGCCGGGAAGCCGGTCGCCCTTGTGCCACTCGCGATGCGGCTGGTCGGCCCAGCGCGGCGGCACGTCGTCCTCGTGGCGCATCTGGCCGGGCGGCATGTGCTTCGGGCCATGCCCGCGGTGCATCCCATGATTGCCGTGGTTGTCGTCGTTGCCATGACCCTGCGCCATGGCTGCGGGTGCCGCGAAACCCGCCACGATCAGCGCGGCCAGCATCGTTCCGTGCATCTTCTTCATTGTTCTTCCCTCCGAGTTGTCACGTCGAACCGGAAACAACGGTGCCTGCCCGATCAAGACTAGCACACCGGCATGACCCGGCGGCATGCCCCGGCGTCACGCCGCCTGCTGCTGGTACTGGATCCGGTGGAGGTGCGCGTACAGCCCGCCGTGGCGCAGCAATTCTTCGTGGCTGCCCTCTTCGACGATCTTGCCGGCTTCGAGCACGAGGATCCGGTCCGCACGCTCGATCGTCGACAGCCGGTGCGCGATCACGAGCGTCGTGCGCCCTTCCATCAGCCGCTCGAGCGCGGCCTGCACGTGGCGCTCAGACTCCGAATCGAGCGCGGAGGTCGCCTCGTCGAGGATCAGGATCGGCGCGTCCTTGTAGATCGCGCGCGCAATCGCGAGCCGCTGCCGCTGGCCGCCCGACAGACGCATCCCGTTGCCGCCGACCAGCGTGTCGAGCCCGTCGGGCATCGCGGCGACCGCGTCGGCCAGGTTCGCGGCCTCGAGTGCCGCCTGCACGCGTGCGCGATCGGGCGTCTGGCCGTACGCGACGTTCGCGGCGATCGTGTCGTTGAACAGCACGACGTCCTGGCTGACCATCGCCATCTGGCCGCGCAGCGCGTGGAGGTCGTAGTCGGCCACCGGCACGCCGTCGACCAGGATCGCGCCGCCCGTGGGGTCGAAGAAGCGCGGCAGCAGGTTCACGAGGGTCGTCTTGCCGCTGCCCGACGGCCCCGCGAGCGCGATCATCTCGCCCGGCGCGACCTTGAACGAAATGCGGTCGAGCGTCGGCCGCTCGGATGCGCCGTAGTCGAACGACACGCCGCGGAACTCGATCTCGCCGCGCGCGTGCGGCAGCGCACGGCCGCCGCCCTGCGGCTCGCCCGGCTCGTCGATCAGCCCGAAGATCAGCTCGGCGGCCGTCATCCCCCGCTGCAGCGGCTGGTTCACGTCGATCAGGTGCTTGAGCGGCGAAATCACCAGCAGCATCGACGTGACGAACGCGACGAAGCCGCCGACCGTCGTCTGATCGTTGGTCGACTGCACGACCGCGATCGTGATCACGACCGCGAGCGCGATCGACGCGAGGAACTGCGTCAGCGGCTGCGCGAGGCCGCCCGAGATCGTCATGCGCATCGCGTAGCCGCGCAGGCGCTTGCTCATCGCGGTGAAGCGGTCCATCTCGTACGTCTCACCGTTGTGCACCTTGACGACCTTGTAGCCGCCGACCGTCTCCTCGACGATGTACGACAGCTCGTTGGTCAGCGTCTGGTGCTCGCGATTCAGGCGGCGCAGGCGGCGGTTGATCTTGCTGACGAGCCAGCCGATGCCCGGCAGGATCACCGCGACGATCAGCGTGAGCCGCCAGTTCAGGTAGAACAGGTAGCCGAGCAGGAACATCACGGTCAGCGAGTCGCGCACGAGCGTGACCATCACGCCGGTCAGCACCGCCAGGATCTGGTTGACCTCGAACACGATCGCGTTGATCACCGTGCTCGCCGTCTCGCGCTGGAAGAACGACGCGCCCGTGTGCAGCATCCGCTGGAACATTTCGAGCCGCAGCTGCAGCAGGATGCGGTTCGATACGTAGTTGAGCAGGTAATTCGATGTGTACTGCGACACGCCGCGCACGAGCGCGAGGCCGATCACGGCCATCGGCACGTACCATTTCGCGCGGTCGCTGCCGTGCGAGCCGAAGCCATGGTCGAGCAGCGGCTTGAGCAGCGCCGGAATCCCGGCTTCGGTGGCCGCGACGACGCCCATCGTGACGACGGCGAGCACCACGATGCCGATCAGCGGCCGGATGTACGGCCACAGGCGCTTGAGAACCGTGAACGGCGACGTGCCCGTGCCGTCCATCGGTTTGCGAAGAGTGTTCTGGGTTTCCAAGGCAATCCTTCTTGAGCCGCGACGCGGCGCCCGGGGCATGGCTGCCCGGGATTCGCCCAGTCCGGCGGTTGCCGAAAAAGGCCCAACATTATAGCTGTACCGCCCGCGCCGGCACGGCCGTTGCCGAAGCGGCCGCCGGCCGGTGCGCGGGTATACTGCCGCTCACCGTTTTCTCCGCCTTTTCGACGATTTCATGGCAGAACCCACCCTCGGCGTCGCCCTCATCGCCCTCAACGCGGCCGCGCGGCTCGCGCAGTGCCTCGACGCGCTGAACTTCGCCGACGACGTCGTCGTGATCGACGGCGGCAGCAGCGACGATACCGTCGCGATCGCCCGTGCACACGGCGCGCGCGTGATCGTCGAGCGCGACTGGCCGGGCTTCGGCCCGCAGAAGAACCGCGCGCTCGCCGCGCTCGACACCGACTGGATCCTGTCGCTCGACACCGACGAGGTGGTCAGCCCCGAACTCGCGCAGTCGATCCGTGCGGCCATCCGCGCGCCGGCCGCGCAAGTCTACGCGCTCGACCGGCTGTCGAGCTTCTGCGGCCAGTGGATCCACCACAGCGGCTGGTATCCCGACTGGGTGCCGCGCCTGTTCCGGCGCGGCGTCGCACGCTTCTCCGACGATCTGGTGCATGAGCGGCTCGTGTTCGACACGCCCGCGCAGCGGCTGCCAGGCAAGCTGATGCACTATTCGTACGAGGATTTCGAAACCGTCGTGCGCAAGCTCGATGCGTATTCGACGGCTGGCGCGCGCCAGCGCCGCGCGGCCGGCCAGCGCGGCGGCTTCGGCAAGGCGCTCGCGCGCGGCGCATGGGCGTTCGTGCGGACCTACGTGCTGCGGCGCGGGTTTCTCGACGGACGCGCGGGCTTCATGATCGCCGTGTTCAACGCGGAAACGGTGTACTACCGGTTCCTGAAGCTCGGCCACGAGCCGGCCCGCTGAGCGCGGGCCGCCCCGCCCCACCCCGAGGCCACCAGCATGCGGCCGGCCCGGCGTTACAATGCCGGGCTGCCCGCATGCGATGCGCGCCCCAAGCGCGGCGCCGCACCACGCGCCGCCGACACGACGACCACCGAATTCGACCGCCATGTTCTCCATCATCATCCCGACCTGGAACAACCTGCCGTACCTCAAGCTCGTCGTCGACAGCCTGCGCCGTCATTCGGCGTACGACCACCAGATCATCGTGCACGTGAACGACGGCTCGGACGGCACGCTCGACTGGGTGCGCGGCGAAGGCATCGAGCACACCGCGTCGCCGACCAACATCGGCATCTGCCACGCGGTGAACCTGGCCGCCGCGCGCGCGACGCGCGACTACGTCGTCTACATGAACGACGACATGTACTGCTGCCCCGGCTGGGATGCGGCGCTCGTGCGGCGCATCGAGCAGATGCCGACCGACCTGTTCATGCTGTCCGGCACGATGGTCGAGCCGGTCGACACGCGCAACCCGTGCGTCGTCGTCAGTAATTTCGGCCGCGACGCCGAACAGTTCGACGCGGCCGGCCTCGTCGCGGCCACGCCGCGGCTCGTGCGTGCGGACTGGCTCGGCTCGACCTGGCCGCCGACGCTCGTGCACCGCGACTGGTGGAACCGCATCGGCGGCTACAGCAGCGAGCTGTCGCCGGGCATGAGCAGCGACAACGACTTCTCGATGAAATTCTGGGACGCCGGCTGCCGGATCTTCCTCGGCGTCGGCGACAGCCTCGTCTATCACTTCCAGCAGAAGAGCACCGGCAAGATCGTCAAGAACGACGGCCGCCGCCAGTTCCTCAACAAATGGGGCATGACGCAGGCCACGTTCGACCGCTATTACCTGCATCGCGGCGAGCCGGCCGGCTCGCGCATCGTGCTCGACACGCCGACTGTCGACGGGCGCCTCAAGCGCGCGTTGCTGCGCTCGCGGATCAAGCGCGCGTTCAGCTGATCCGGCCCCGGAAACCTCACGGAAACGCGCGCCGCTTCGCGTATACTGCGCGCTTCGTCCCGGGCACTGCCGCCGCGGGACGCGCGGCGCGCAGCACGGTGCCCGCATGCCGCATTCGTCCATTCGACAGGTTCCGATGCTTTCGTTTTCCGCTCCCGCCACGCGGCGCCTGACCGCCGCCCGCGCCTTCGCCGTCATCGCGCTCTGCATGGTGCCCATCTCGACCGCGCTGACCAACGTGTTCTGCGGGCTGTTCGCGGCCGCGCTCGTGATCTCCCCCGAATTCTGGCGCGACCTGCGCTCGTTCGTCACCGACCCGGCGTCGCTCGCCGCGCTCCTGATTCTCGCGGCGCTGACCGCGAGCATCACCTATACCGTCGCGCCGCACCCGAAGGCGTGGAACTGGATCGGCAAGTACGACAAGCTGCTGCTGCTGCCGTTTGCGGTGCTCGCGTTCCGCCATTCGAACTGGGCGCCGATCGTGCGGCGCGCGTGGTTCGGCACGCTGTGCGTGATCCTGTTGCTGTCGACCACCAACTATCTCGGCCTGACCGCGATCGGGCCCGCGCATGCGAGCGACCTGCCGCTGTCGCGCGCGTGGGTGTTCAAGAACCACATCGCGGCCGGCATGTTCGGCGCGCTGCTGTTCTATCAGGCCGCCGACCTCGCGCTGTCGGCCCGCACCGCGCTGTCGCGCGCCGCGTATGGCGCCGTCGCCGCCTGGTCGTTGATCAACGTGTTCGTGATGCTGCAGGGGCGCACCGGGCAGGTCATCGCGCTGCTGCTGATCCTCGTCGTCGCGGTGCGTTTCGTGTTGCTGCTGCGCCGCCAGTCGGCACTGCGCGCAACCCTCGCCGCCGGAACGCTGGTGCTGGCCGGCGTCGCGCTGGTCGCTGCCGCGTGCACGATGCACAACGGCCGCCTCGTGAAGGTCGTGACGGAAGTGCAGCAGTATCGGCAGACCGATGCGGCCACGTCGACCGGGCTGCGTCTCGAGTGGTACAAGAAGGGGCTCGAGCTGTATCGCATGCGCCCCGTGATCGGCTACGGCGCGGGCGGTCTCGAATTCGAGTTCGAGAAGCTCACGGCGGGCAAGACGGCCGCCGAAGGCCAGCTCACGTCGAACCCGCATAACGAATATCTGCTGATGGCCGTGCAGCTCGGCACGCTCGGGGTCCTGCTGTTCGTGAACCTGATCGTGCAGATCGCACGCGGCAGCCGCGCGCTCGACCCGCGTTCGCAGCACCTGCTGCTCGGATGGCTCGCAATCTTCGCGATCGGCAGCCTCGCGAATTCGCTGCTGCTCGATTTCGCCGAAGGCCACCTACTGGTGCTGCTCGCCGGCATCCTGCTCGGCTGCGCCGAGCGCGGCGAAGCGCTGCCGCGCGAGACGTCGGCGATCCGGCGCAGCGCGTAACGCGCCACGCGCGGGGCTGGTGGGCGGCGCATGTTGCCGCCCGCCCTCGGCTCGTCTTCAATGGCGGCGCGCGCCGCTGCCGGATGCGTGGCCGCACGCCTTCGACGCGTGGCGCCGCGGTGCCACGCTCCGCCTTTCAAATCGGGAAATGCTCAGGGCTCGCGCGTCAGTCCGAGCGCGCGCGATGCAGCCGCGACGTGTCGATGACCGCGTCGGTGGCGTCCGGCGGATTCAGCCCGAGCATCTCGGCCGCCGCCATCTTCACACGCTGCGTGCCGAGATTGACGAGGCAGTCGCTGTGACTGTCCACATGGCGCTCGCAGCCCTCCTGCCGGCACGGCACGCAATCGCCCTCACCCTGCAGCAGCCACACGTTGCCGTGCCGCGCGGAGCCGCGCAGCGCCCACGGGTTTTCGGTCGGCGGCCAGTGCTGCGGCCACGGCCCCCAGCGCACCGGGTCGGACGGACCGAACAGCGCGATCGTGTCGACGCCCGTCGCGGCCGCGACGTGCGTCGCGCCCGTATCGGGCCCGATGAACAGCCGCGCGCGCCGCACGAGTTCCGCGCTTTCGCCGAACGTAAGGCGGCCCACCAGGTTCAGCACGTCGCCGCCGGCCCCGGCCGCGACCTGCTCCGCGTACTCGCGCTCGCGATCGGCCGGGCCGCCCGACAGCGCGATCGCGAAGCCCTGCGCGCGCAGCCATTCGATCATCTCGATCCAGCCTTCGAGCCGCCATTGCTTGTAGCGAAACATCGGGTACGGATGCAGCACGACGAGCGGCTTGCCGTCGCGAATGGCCGGCGACTCCGCGAGCCACGCGTCGAAACGCGCGCGCCGCGCGGGATCGTCGCCGATCCCGGGCGCAACGACCTCGGACACCGGCTCGATGCCGATCACCGGCGCGAGCGCGAGCGTGCTGACGACCGTATGCGCGGACTCGTGGTGATTGATCGCGATGCCGTTCAGCATCATCCGCGTAAGCCACGTGACACGGTTCGGATCGACGAGGCCGACGCGCTTGCGGCCGGCGAACCAGCTATAGAAGCGCGGCCGGTCGGAGCTCAGTGCCGCGCACGCGAGATCGTAGCGGCGCCACATCGACAGCGCGTCGCGCAGCCGCTCCCGGAACCCGGCGCGATGCGCGACGACGATCACGCGCCGCACGTCGGGGTTGTGCTCCAGCACGCCTTCGGTGCCGCGAAACACCAGCATGTCGATCTGCGCGTCGGGCCAGCGCGCCTTCAGCGAACGCACGAGCGGCGTCGTCAGCAGCACGTCGCCGATGCGGCGCGGTGCGGCGACGAGGATGGTTCTGGGCGGGCGGGCGGAAGAAAACAGGGACACGACGATCGTTCCGTCTAGCAGGCTGGACAAGGCTCGCAATGTACAGGATTTTGCGGCGGCAGGCGTGGCGTCGGGTGGCGGGCCGCGCGCAGCGGGACCTGCGACCACCGCGTCCCGTTTCGCCCGTTTGCTCCCCGTTTCGTGCCGCTAGCCTGCCCCCGTGTCAGCGCCGGCCGGGCGCGCTACGAAACGATCACACCGACCTCAGGCAGGACTAGCGTGACGTCCGGAAGCGGCAGCGCGCCGCCCGTCACGTCGTCGGGCTGCCCTGCCTTCTCCAACAGATGCAGCACCGCGCGCTCTACCGCGTCGATGCCGATCGCATCGACCGTCGCGCCGGCCCGCAGGATCATGTGCGGCACGCCGAGCGGATGCCAGCGCCGGTATTTCTCGGGACGGTCCTCGAACAGCGCGGCCACTGGCACGCCGAGCGCCGACGCGAGATGCACGGGCGCGCTGTCCGCCGACACGATCGCGTCGAGCAGACTCGCGGCGGCCACGAGTTCGGCCACAGACGACGGCGCGACATGCCGCGCGTTCACGTCCCGCCACGCGTCGCCGTCGGCGCCGGCGCCGGCCGACACCGCGGGATCGCGGAACACGATCACGTCGGCGAACGGCGCGAGCCGCCGGCCGAGATCGCACCATCGCTCGGCCGGCCAGCGCCGCTCCACCGCCTTGTTCGAGACGAACAGCCCGACGCGCGGCTTCGCGCGCGGCCCGAGCAGCCGATACCAGGTGTCCTGCAGCGCGCGGTCCGGATGGACGGACAGCGCGAGACCGTCGAGATCGGTACGGCCGAGTTCAGGCACGAGCCGGAATCCCGACAGCGCTTCATGGCACATCGGCCGCGACGCGACGTGTGCGGGCTTGCGATCGTCGAATTCGGAATCGGCATCGTGCCAGCGGCAATCCTTCACGCCGAGCTGTCGCGCCAACTGGATGCTGCTGCGATGCATGCCGCCGTTCGGCACGACCACGAGGTCGAACCGCAAACGGCGCAGCCGTCGCACGAGCCGCAGCCGGTCGAAGAACGCGCGCATCCGTCCGGGGCGGTCGTTGCGCTCGCACTGACGGCTGTACACATACGTATGGACCGCATGCACGTCCGGGTTGCCGTCCAGCGCGCTCGCGTTGTAGCGGTTCGCGACCACGTGCAGTTCCGCGTCCGGCCAGCGGCGTTTCAGCGCGCCGAGGAAAGCGGTCGTGCACAGCATGTCGCCCAGGAAATCAATCCGGATCACGAGGATCCGCCGCTTCGATGTCTCGTTGGCCATTGTTATCGCGTAACTGTCGATTTCTTATCGTCGCGCACCGACCGGCATCCTGACGTCCAGTGCCGTGCCGGCCTTCTCGCGTGGTCGCTCACGGCACCGCGCCGCATCGTGTGCGGCGCGCAACCGCCCCCGTTTTCAAGCGCGTGGCCGCATGCCAGCCGGTGGACGGACCACGGCCGGCGGCGAATCTGCATCGCGCGCGACGGATTGTATAGCGTCCGGATGACAGCCCCAAGCACCCGCCAAAATGAAAATGGCCCGCCACACCGCACGAAGGCGATGCGACGGGCCGCGCAAGCACCGACCGTCCGGCGGGCCGCGTTCAGTACGTGATTTCGACGACGCTGCCGTCGAACGTCGCGCGCAGCTCCGCGAGCAGCGTGTCGCTCGGCTTCACGCGCCACGCGTCGCCAAGACGCATTTCGCCCTGCGCGCGCGCGTTGCTGTAGTGAACCTGCACCGCGAGCCCGTTCGGCAGCGGCGCCTGCGGACGACGGCCGCCGTCGCGCCCGCCGCCACGCGGCACGGGCGCGTCGAACGCGGGCGCGGCCGCCGAATCGTCCTTGGACACGTGCGGTTCGAGCACGCGGCGCAGCGCCGTCGCATCCGCATTGCCGTTCATCGTGAGCCGCACCGCCTGCGCGTAGCGGCTGCGCGCACGCTCGAGATCCATCACCGTGTCGGCCGTGAAGCGCAAACCGCCGGTGAATGCGTCGTTGCGCGCCTGCCCCTGCACGATCAGCAGTTCGTCTTCCTTGAACAGCGCCTTGTTCGCCTCGAACTGCTCGTTGAAGATCGTGATCTCGCACTGGCCCGAACCGTCGTCGAGCAACGCGATCAGCATCTTGCCGCGCTGGGTCATCTGCGTGCGCAGCGACGCGATGATGCCCGCGACGAGCTTGTCGCGCCCCTCCTTCAGATCGCCGATCTTCTGCCTCACGAACCGGCGTACTTCGTCGCGATACGCGTCGAACAGGTGGCCGGACAGGTAGAAGCCGAGCGCGCCCTTCTCTTCCTGCAGGCGGCGCTTGTCGTCCCACGCGGGTTCGTCGACGAGCGCATGCGCGTGCGGCGACTCGGCGCCCATGTCGAACAGGCCGGCCTGCATCGCGTTCGCCGCGGCCTGCTCGGCCGCTTCCATCGCGAGCGGCACCGACGCGAGCATCTGCGCGCGGTTCGCGTTCAGCGAATCGAATGCGCCGGCGCGGATCAGCGCCTCGACCGTGCGGCGATTGACGACGCGCCGGTCGATCCGCTCGCAGAAGTCGAACAGGTCGGTGAACGGCTTTTCCTCGCGCGCGCGCAGGATTTCCTCGATCGCGTTCTGGCCGCTGCCCTTTACCGCGCCGAGGCCGTAGCGGATCGTGCGCGAGCGCTTGCCGTCTGCTTCGCCGACCGGCTCGAAGCGGTAATGCGACTGGTTGATGTCCGGCGGCAGCACGACGAGATTGTTCACGATGCAATCGTCGAACAGGATCTTCACCTTGTCGGTGTCGTCCATCGCGAGCGTCATGTTGGCCGCCATGAATTCGGCCGGATGGTGCGCCTTCAGCCACGCGGTGTAATACGCGAGCAATGCATAGGCCGCCGCGTGCGACTTGTTGAAGCCATAGCCCGCGAACTTCTCCATCAAGTCGAAGATCTCGTCGGACTTCTCGCGCGTGAGGCCGTTCTTCGCCGCACCCTCGGCGAAGATCTCGCGATGCTTGACCATCTCCTCGGGCTTCTTCTTGCCCATCGCGCGACGCAGCAAGTCGGCGCCGCCGAGCGAGTAGCCGCCGATGATCTGCGCCATCTGCATCACCTGCTCCTGATAGACCATGATGCCGTAGGTCTCTTTCAGGACGGGCTCGACGCGCGGATCCGGATACTCGACCTTCTCGCGGCCGTGCTTGCGTGCGCAAAAGCTCGGGATCAGGTCCATCGGGCCCGGACGGTACAACGACACGAGCGCGATGATGTCCTCGAAGCGGTCGGGCTGCGCGTCCTTCAGCATGCCCTGCATCCCGCGGCTTTCCAGCTGGAACACCGCGACCGTGTTGGCCTTCTTCAGGATCTGGAACGACGCGGGATCGTCGAGCGGCACCTGCGCGAGCGACCAGTCGGCCTTCGACGCATCGAGGCGGCGGATGTAGCGCTCAGCCCAGTCGAGGATCGTCAGTGTCGTGAGACCCAGAAAGTCGAACTTCACGAGGCCGACGGCTTCGACGTCGTCCTTGTCGTACTGGCTGACGACGCCGCCGTCGTCGCCCTGCGTGTACAGCGGGCAGAAATCGGTCAGCTTGCCGGGCGCGATCAGCACGCCGCCCGCGTGCATCCCGACGTTACGCGTCAGCCCCTCGACGCGCTGCGCGAGGTCGAGCAGCTGGTGCACTTCGTCCTCGTGGTCGTAGCGCTCCTGCAGTTGCGGCTCTTCCTTCATCGCGTCGGCGATCGTCACGTGCTTGCCCGGCTTGAACGGGATCAGCTTCGCGATGCCGTCGGTGAACATGTAGCCGAGATCGAGCACGCGGCCGATGTCGCGCACGGCCGCCTTCGCGGCCATCGTGCCGAAGGTGGCGATCTGCGACACGGCGTCCGCGCCGTATTTTTCCTTCACGTACTGGATCACGCGATCGCGGCCGTGCTGGCAGAAGTCGATGTCGAAGTCGGGCATCGACACGCGTTCCGGATTCAGGAATCGCTCGAACAGCAGGTTGTAGCGCAGCGGATCCAGATCGGTGATGCCGAGCGCGTACGCGACCAGCGAGCCGGCGCCCGAGCCGCGGCCCGGGCCGACCGGCACGCCGTTGTTCTTCGCCCAGTTGATGAAGTCGGCAACGATCAGGAAGTAGCCCGGGAAGCCCATCTTCGTGATGGTCCCGCACTCGAATTCGAGCCGCTTGTAGTACGTGTCGCGCTGCGCGTCACGCTCGGCCGTATCCGGAAACAGCTGTTCGAGGCGCTTCTCGAGCCCCTCCTTCGACAGCTGGACCAGGTAATCGTCGAGCGACATGCCGTCCGGCGTCGGGAACAGCGGCAGCTTCGGCTTGCCGAGCTCGAGCTTCAGGTTGCAGCGCTTCGCGATCTCGATCGTGTTCGCGACCGCCGAGGGGAGATCGGCGAACAGCGCGACCATCTCGTCCTGCGTGCGGAAGTACTGATCGGTCGTGAAGCGCTTCTGGCGCCGCGGATTCGCGAGCATGTCGCCTTCCGAGATGCACACGCGCGCTTCGTGCGCGGTGAAATCGTCGTCGGTCATGAACTGCGTCGGATGCGTCGCGACGACCGGCAGACCGAGCGACGCGGCGAGCGTCGCGGCCTGCTGGATGTACGCCTCGGCGCCCGGCTGGCCGTAACGCTGCAGCTCGATGTAGAAACCGCCCGGGAACACCTTCGCCCAGCGCTCGGCATGACGGCGCGCGGCTTCCTCGTTACCAGCCGCGAACGCGAGCCCGATATCGCCCTGCTGCGCGCCCGACAGCGCCAGCAGCCCTTGCGACAGCTCGCCGTCGAGCCAGCTCGCGTCGAGCTCCGCGCGGCCGCGGTACTGGTTCGTGAGCCATGCCTTCGACAGCAGCTCGCACAGGTTCAGGTAACCGACCTTGTCCTTCACCAGCAGCAGCAGGCGCGACGGTTTGTCGCGATCGTCCGGATTGGTGATCCAGACGTCGCAGCCGGCGATCGGCTTGATGCCCTTGCCGCGGGCTTCCTGGTAGAAACGGACGAGGCCGAATGCGTTGCCGAGATCGGTGAGGGCGAGCGCACCCTGGCCGTCCGCGGCCGCCGCCTTGACGATGTCGTCGAGACGCACGATGCCGTCGGCAATCGAGAATTCGGAGTGAACGCGAAGATGGACGAAGCGAGGATCTGACATGGGCGTTATTGTAGCCGCGTCGTCGCGCAGGCTGCCCAAAAAATCCCCTCGCCCGGCCGTTCGGCCGATGCATGCGATGCTGGCCGAACGGTCGGGTGCCGGCGCATGCGCAGTTTGCGGGATAATACGGGTTTTCGAATCTTCGCCCCGGCTTCGCACCCTTTTTTGCGGGGCCGCCGTGCGCCCCGGCGCACGGCCGCGGCCGTTTCCCGTCGGACCATCATGACCATCGTCAACCTCGCCGCCTACCACTTCGTGTCGATCGACGCGACCGAGCAATGGCGCCCCCTCGTCACCGCCCGCTGCAACGAACTCGGCCTGCGCGGCACGATCCTGCTCGCGCCGGAAGGCATCAACCTGTTCATCGCCGGCCCGCGCGAAGCGACCGACGCGTTCATCGACTACATCCGCCACGATCCGCTGTTCGAAGGCAAGTTCGCGACGCTGCAGTTCAAGGAGAGCCTGTCCGACTCGCAGCCGTTCCGCCGGATGCTCGTGCGCCTGAAGCGCGAGATCATCACGATGAAGAAGCCCGCGATCAAGCCCGAGCTCGGCCGCGCGCCGTCGGTCGATGCACGCACGCTGAAGGCGTGGCTCGACCGCGGCCACGACGACGCCGGCCGCCCGGTCGTGATGCTCGACACGCGCAATGCGTTCGAAGTGGACGTCGGCACGTTCGACGGCGCGCTCGACTACCGGATCGACAAGTTCAGCGAGTTCCCTGAAGTGATCGACGCGAACCGCGCCGATCTCGAGGGCAGGACGGTCGTGTCGTTCTGCACCGGCGGGATCCGTTGCGAGAAGGCGGCGATCCACATGAAGGAAATCGGCATCGACAACGTGTACCAGCTCGAGGGCGGGATCCTGAAGTATTTCGAGGAAGTCGGCGGCGCGCACTATCACGGCGACTGCTTCGTGTTCGACTACCGCACCGCGCTGAACCCGCAACTGCAGCCGACCGAGAACGTCACGTGCTTCGCGTGCCGCGCGGTCGTCACGCCGGAAGCGCAACAATCGCCGAGCTACGTGCCCGGCAAGTCGTGCCCGGCCTGCGCGCAGGCAGCCAGCGCCGCGTAAGCGCGCGTTGCGCCGTGCTCCGATGAACGGCTATCGCGGCCGCTTCGCGCCGTCGCCCACCGGCCCGCTGCATTTCGGCTCGCTGGTCGGTGCGCTCGCGAGCTGGCTCGATGCGCGCGCGCACGGCGGCGCGTGGCTCGTGCGCATCGAGGACATCGATGGCCCGCGCACGGTGCCCGGCGCCGCCGACGACATCCTCGCGACGCTCGCGCATTTCGGCATGACGCCCGACGAGCCGCCCGTGTGGCAAAGCACGCGCGACGCCGAGTATGCGGCCGCGCTCGAACGGCTCGTCGCCGCGGGGCGCGTCTATCCGTGCGGCTGCACACGCAAGGAAATCGCCGATTCGCTGCGCGCCGCGCATGAGCGCCACACGACGCTCGCGTACCCGGGCACCTGCCGCACCGGCCTGCACGGCAAGCCCGCGCGCGCGTGGCGGCTGCGCGTGCCGGACGGCGACGATGCGATCGTCACGTTCGACGACCGCTGGCAGCACACGCAAACGCAGAACCTCGCGACCGAAGTCGGCGATTTCGTGCTGAAGCGCGCGGACGGCCAATGGGCGTATCAGCTCGCGGTCGTGGTCGACGATGCCGACGCGGGTATCACGCACGTCGTGCGGGGCGCCGACCTCCTCGATTCGACCGCGCGCCAGATCTACCTGCAGCGCTGTCTCGGCGTGCCGACACCCGCCTATCTGCACGTGCCCGTCGTCGTCGACGCGAACGGCGAAAAGCTCAGCAAGCAGACGGGCGCGATCGCGCTCGAACGCGACGATCCGCTGCCGGCGCTGCGGGCCGCCGCCGCACATCTCGGCCTGGCGGTCGACGGCGATCCAGCAGGCGATACGATGGATGCGTTCTACGCGGCCGCGACCGACGCGTGGGCGCGTCGCTTCGGACAGCGCGCCGATTGAATCGGGCGCGGGACACCGGTCCGTGCCGACCGTGTTCCTGCATCCGGCAGCGCCGAATCCGGTGGCACGAGGCAGCACGCCCGCTGACCACAACGCACCGGAGCGTCACCCGGACTACGCCCGCCCCGCGCGGCACGTCACGGCCCCCACCTCCCCGCAATCCGCTCGCCCAATAAAAAACGGGCACATGCTCATCGCATGCACCCGTTTCCGCGGCAGCGCTCGCGCGCCGCACCAACTGCTTGAACCGCCCGCTTACGCCGACGGCTTGCGTGGCATCCCGAAGCCGCCGAGCAGCGCGGCGACCTGACGCTTCGGCCCCTTCTTCTCGTGCTGCTGCGCGGACTGCGTCTCTTCCGGCTGCGTCGCCGGCATCGACGGTTCGTACGGCTTCAGGAAGAAATCGTCGACCGGCGCCTCGTGGCGACGATGATGGCCGCTACGCTCGGACCCACCCGAACGACGCGCCGACGCACCGCGATGCTCGTCGCGCTCGCGACGGCCGCCGCGTTCACCACCGCGTTCGCCGCTGCGCTCCCCGGCACGCTCGCCGCCGCGCTCGTCGTGACGATGACGCGACGGCTTGTCGAGCGCGAGCGTCTGCACCTCGAGCGGACGCTTGATCAGCTTTTCGATATCGGCCAGCTGCTTGCGCTCGTTCGGGCTGCACAGCGACAGCGCATCGCCCGTCGCGCCCGCGCGGCCCGTGCGGCCGATCCGGTGCACGTAGTCTTCCGCGTTGAACGGCAGGTCGAAGTTGATCACGGCCGGCAGTTCGGCGATGTCGAGACCGCGCGCGGCCACGTCGGTCGCGACCAGCGCCTCGATCTCGCCGCGCTTGAACGCGTCGAGCGCCTGCATCCGCTCGAGCTGCGACTTGTCGCCGTGGATCGCCGACGCGACCACGCCGTCGCGCTCGAGATTGCGCGCCAGCCGGCTCGCGCCGATCTTGCTGTTGCAGAACACGAGCACCTGCTTGAGCCCGCGATCGCGCAACAGCTGCACGACGGCCCCGTGCTTGTCGCCTTCGGCGACGTCGTAGACGATCTGCGTGACGTTCGCGTTGGTCGAGTTGCTGCGCGCGACCTCGATCGTCTGCGGGTTGCGCAGGTAGGTCGATGCGAGCTTCTTGATTTCGGGCGAGAAGGTGGCCGAGAACAGCAGCGTCTGGCGCTCCTTCGGCAGCAGGTTCAGGATGCGCTGCAGGTCGGGCAGGAAGCCCATGTCGAGCATCCGGTCGGCTTCGTCGAGCACGAGGATCTGGACCTGACCGAGGTTCGCCGTCTTTTGCTGCACGTGGTCGAGCAGGCGGCCCGGCGTCGCGATCAGGATCTCGACGCCGCGGCGCAGCTCGGCCATCTGCGGATTCATGTCGACGCCGCCGAACACGACCGCGCTGCGCAGCGACGTGTGCTTCGCATACGCGTGCACGTTCGCGGCGACCTGGTCGGCGAGCTCGCGGGTCGGCGTGAGGATCAGCGCGCGCACCGGGTGGCGCGCCGGGGACGCGCTCGTGCTGGCCTGCGGCAGCAGCCGCTGGATGATCGGCAGCGAGAAGCTCGCGGTCTTGCCGGTACCCGTTTGCGCGGCGCCCATGACGTCGCGGCCGGCGAGCACGACCGGAATGGCCTGCGCCTGGATCGGCGTCGGCGTCGTATAACCCTGCTCCGCAATGGCTTTCAGGATATCGGCGGCAAGGCCGAATTGATCGAAGGTTGCGTCGACTGGCTTGGCGACAGAATCGGACATGGTGGCGTTTCGCTCAAAAGGCGCGGCGGGGACATCGTGCGTCAGGCCCGCCGGGCCTGCGCTCATCACAATTCGGAAGTAGACGGAGCCGCGGCGCGCCGCGCGGCGCCGCTCTGGCGCTCGGGACCGGTTCGATTCGAACAACGGGCACCACAGGCCGTGCGGACTCCGTTCGGCGCGAATGCCGGCGGAAAGGGCCGTATTGTAGCACTGCCCGGCCATCTGTCCGTGACAACACCGAGAACGGCCTTGGGTGGCGGTTCGCGGCGTGCGCCGGGAGGCTGGCCGCGGCCGATGTGGCGGGAGATCGGGCTATCCCGAGCGGCCGATGGTTGCCATTCGGGGCCGGATCGCAGGCGTATTGATCGGGAAAATCACCGTGCAGCCGGCGAGGCCCCGGGGGCCGCCCGATCTGCCGTCCGGTTGAGGAAGCGCCCCGGGCGGCCGAGCCGGGCGAGCCGGTCGCAGCGCGATCCGCTCACCCGCATCGCGTACCCAATTGCGTCCGGCTCTCAGCCCTTCTTCTTTTTCTTCTTCTCGACCTGCCTGCAGTCGCCCAGCAGCGGTGCCGCATTCTGGTCGGCGATCTCGTCGCGCAGCGTCCCTTCCCTGCCCTTCGTCCACCACGTATAGCGCCCGGCCTGGTAACGCGCGCCCGACGCCGATACGGTGTCCACGAACAACAACTGCTGCCCGTTGACCGGCACCAGCGCGAAGCTCTGGCCGTTGGCCGCGCGCCAGTACGACACGCGTACCGGCTGCTTCACGTTCGCGCACTGATAGACGGTCTGCTCGCGCGCATCGGCGTCGATTTCCTCGACGGTCAGTTGCGCAGCATGCGCGACGGAGACGGCGGAGCCGACCAGCGCGAGCGCGACGAAGGTTTGGCGAATCATGCAGATCCTTTCACGAGACGGGTGGAAGCGCGCCCTCGCGGAACGCACGGTTATCGTTGGCGATTGATCAAGGGGCCGAGAGGAGGACGAGGGTTCGGCCGCTCAGGGATCGATGACGTCGGCGCACGCGTCGGTCGGCGCGGCCGCGACATGGCCGACGAGCGGCACGATCTTCAGCCCTGCCGATGCGATCCGGCACGGTGCGGCCGCGACGCCGCACCCCGCGAGACTCGCGACCAGCGCCAGCGCGGCGCCCAGCCTGCCGATTCGTCCGATCCACCGCCGTGTCGATGTCATCGCGCGCGCCTCGTCTCGTCAGCGTGCCGACACGGGTCGCACGGCCGCCGCGGCGCGCTTCGCGCGTTCGCGGGCTTCGTCGACGCTCGCGCCGGTCGCGAGGGCGACGCCCATGCGCCGCTTCGCAAAGCTTTCCGGTTTGCCGAACAGGCGCAGGTCGGCGCCCGGCACGGCCAGCGCGTCGCGCACGCCCTCGAACGCGATGCCGCGCTCGTCGAGCCCGCCGTAGATCACCGCCGACGCGGCCGGCGAACCGAGCGTCGGATCGACCGGCAGCCCGAGAATCGCACGAGCGTGCAGCTCGAACTCCGACTGACGCTGCGACGCGAGCGTGACGAGGCCGGTGTCGTGCGGCCGCGGGCTCACCTCGGAGAACCAGACGTCGTCGCCGCGCACGAACAGCTCGACGCCGAACAATCCGCGCCCGCCGAGCGCCTCGGTCACCTTGTGCGCAATCTCGCGCGACCTTTCCAGCGCGAGCGCGCTCATCGGCTGCGGCTGCCACGATTCGACGTAGTCGCCCGCCACCTGCACGTGGCCGACCGGCTCGCAGAAGTAGGTGCGCGTCTCGAGCGTCGCCGGGTCGATCGCGCGCACGGTCAGCTGCGTGATCTCGTATTCGAAATCGATGAAGCCCTCGACGATCACGCGGCCGTGGTTCACGCGGCCGCCCGCCATCGCGTAGTCCCACGCGGGCTTCACGTCGGCTTCGGTCCGCACGACCGACTGCCCCTTGCCCGACGACGACATCACGGGCTTCACGACGCACGGCATGCCGATCTTCGCGACGGCCGCGCTGAATGCGTCGAACGATTCCGCGAACGCGTACGGCGACGTCGCGAGCCCGAGCTCCTCGGCCGCGAGCCGGCGGATGCCTTCGCGGTTCATCGTGAGCTGCGTCGCGCGCGCGGTGGGGATCACCTCGGCCAGGCCGGCTGCCTCGATCGCGGCGAGCGCGTCGGTCGCGATCGCCTCGATCTCCGGCACGATCAGGTGCGGACGCTCGGCCTCGACGACCGCGCGCAGCGCGGCGGCGTCGGTCATGTCGATCACGTGCGCGCGATGCGCGACCTGGTGGCCGGGCGCGTCCGGATAGCGGTCGACCGCGACGACTTCGACGCCGAGCCGCTGCAACGCGATGATGACTTCCTTGCCGAGTTCGCCCGCGCCGAGCAGCATGACGCGCGTGGCCGAGGGAGAAAGCGGCGTACCGAGCCGCTGACCGATCTGCATGTGATTTCCCGCTGGTTCTGTTGGAGGACGAAAACGGCTTCGATGTTAACACGCGCACCGGCGCCGGTTTGGCCGCTTTCGTCGCGCCGTCGCGCCGCTGCCCCGCCGCGCGCGGCCCTCAGGCGGGATGCGAACGTTTTCACGCGCGAAGTGTCGGCTCGCCTCGCGCGGGGCGGGTGCGTTACTCTTACGCCTTGTTCAGAATCCGATGAGGAACGAGGCTCATGTCCCACTTGTCCGCCGCCGCACGCGCTCGCACCGGTCTGCTTCGCCCGTTGCGCGCGTCGCTCTGCGCGTTGACGCTTGCCACGCTTCTCGCCGCCTGCGCGATGCCGACCCACCCCGATTCCGCCGCCCCCGCACCCGACCCGTACAACCCGGCCGCCGTCCAGCTGCTCGACGACACGAGCTGGGAGCTCACGAGCTGGCTGAACGCCGACGGCACGTCGCGCACGATTCCGCACGGCGACAACGGCGAGCCGATCAAGCTCGCGCTGTCCACCGAATCGGGCATCCGGCGCGCCAGCGGCTTTTCGGGCTGCAACCGTTACATGGGCACCTATGCGCTGAAGAACGGTCTGCTGAGCTTCGGGCCGCTCGCCGGCACGCGCATGGCGTGCCCAAACGCGCTCGGCGGCCAGCTCGAGCACGCGTACCTCGATGCGCTCGCGCACATCGCAAAGACCGGCGTGCAGATGCGCGAGCCGCAGCAACTGCAGATCGTGACCGAAGCCGGCGCGACGCTGACCTTCACGCGCCGGAGCCCCTGATGCAGCGCGCGGGCGAAGGCCGGCCGGCCGCCTTCACCACGCGCGGAACCCGGACGCATCCGTCCCGCGGCGTGGAAGCGCACCGCTGCCTTCATGCTGCATTAGAGTCCTGTTCGTCGGCCGGTTAAACTCGGCGGGTCGCGCACCGCGCTCCCCGCCCTCTTCCTGTTTCATCAAAGCATGCACACGGTTGTCTTCGGCTGGTTCGGCATCTCCGCCGTCTGGTTCCTCCTTCTGTTCTGGCGTCTCGTTCAGGCGATGCTGCCCGGTGGCGGCGGCCTCGCCGGCCGCGGCTCGATTCGCCTGTGGCTGGGCTTCGCGGCCGTGTTCGTCGCGAGCTGCGCACTGACGAGCCCGTTGTCGGGCCCCGACACGAACGCGCTCGGCCACGCGTTCTCGAACGGCTTCGCGCACGTGCTCGGCCCGATCGGCACGCCGGTCGCGATGGTCGTGCTGTTCTTCGCGGGCCTGCCGTGGCTGTCCGGCATCGGCTGGCGGCAGTTCGCCGCGTGGGTCGACACGTCGTTCGGCGTCAAGCTCGCGCGCGACGTCGACGACGACGATGTGCGCGGCGTCGCCGATCTGCCGCGCAGCGCGCTGCACCGCGACGACGACCTCGTGCAGCCGACGACCGCCCATACCGTCAACTCGATGGCGCCGCGGCAGAACGGCCGGTATTCGCGCCCGACGGTGTGGAAACCCGATCCGCAGGCCCGGCCGAAGCCGCGCAGCAAGCCAGCGCCGCGTCCGCTCGCGGAGCCGGTCGCGCCGTCGGGCTGGCTGAAGCCGACGCCGGCCAGCCGGATGCCGGCACCGCCCGCACCCGGCACGGCGAGCGCCATGCCGCCCCCGACGACCGGCAGCACCGCCAGCCTCGCGCGCGCCGCCGCGAACGCACAAGTCCCGCGCCCCAGTCCGGCTCCGCTGCCGGCCGGGTTCGAGCCCGTTCGGCCGCAACCGACCGCCGCGCGACCGGCCACGGCTGCGCTGAAGCAGCCGGCCGCACCGCGCACCGCGGTCACGCCGCGTCCGGTTGGCGCGCCGCCGCCGCGCACACCGGCGCGACCGGTGACGGGAGCCGGCGCCGGTGCCGGCGGCCAGTCGCAGGATGCTGCGCGCCGCCGCCCCGCGCCACCGGCGCCGGCACGCGCGCCGCTCTATGCTTGGGTGCAACAGCCCGCGGAGCCGATCACGCCCGCGCCGAGCGTTCACGACACGCTGCGCTCCATCGAAGCCAGCACCGCGCAGTGGGCGGCGCTGGATGGCGTGAGTCCGACCGATGCGTCGCCGGCGACGGCCGCTGCAGCTACCGCGGCAACCGTGGCCGGCACGGTTGCTGCCGCGGGCAGTGCGGCCGCGGCTGCATCGACCGCATCGACCGCATCGACGACATCGACGGCCGTACCGGCTGGCGTCGTTCAGGATGTGCGTCAGTTCGCACCTCACGACGCAGGCCGTCCGGATGCGCACGAAGCTGCGTCGGCATACGACGATAACGCACCGATCGTGCTGGATGCGTTCATGCCGGCCGAGCCGACCGTGCGCGCGCCTGCTGTTGATGCGGTTGATGTTATTGATACCGGCACCTCGACGTTCAGTGACGCCGCGCGATATGCCATGTCGGATTCCGCCGTCGAGACCGACGCGCCGACGCGTCATGCGGACAGCGAGCATCCGCACGGTGTCGGTGTCGATGTCCCTGCCGCGCCGGCATTCGATGCGCCGATCGACTTTGCTCCGTGGGAAGACATCGTCAGCTCACCGGTTTCCGGACTCGGCGAATCACAGCAGAGTCCGATTGCTGCGCCGCTGTCTGCCACGCGTGAGCCGTTGGCGGCACACGCGGCTGCCGAAGCGCCTGCGGCCGCCGTCACACCGACGGCAAGCGATACGGGTCACCGCGTCGAGGCAAAGGACGCGGCCACGGCCGCCGGGATCGTCGGCCAGTTCCAGCCGCAATCCGCGCCTCCTGCCGATACCGGCGTATCGGTCGAGGCGAAACAACACACACACGCAACCCTGGACGACGTGAAGTCCGTCCAGCAGGTCGCGCCGGGCACTCCCCTCCCCGCTTCGTCGATCGCGGCAACGCCGATGCGTCAGACCGCCGACGCAATGCCCGTCGCGGCAGCGACGACGGCGCCCTTTGCCGCGTCGAATACCACACTGGCCGACACCGTTACGGGAACGGTCTGGAAGGCTCCGGAAAAACATACTGGCGAAACCGCGCCCTTGTCCGCAGACACGCAACGCGCGACGCCTGCGTCAGCATCTGCGTCTTCTGCGTCGACCTTTGCAAGCGCTGAACCCGCGTCCGTCGATTCCGCTGCGCCCACGTCGTGGTCGAAACCGCTGTCCGCTGAACCCTTCGTCGCCGCGCAGACGACCCCGGTAGCTGGCACGCCGTCGCACATCGGCACCACCCCCGGTTCCGCAGCGCCGGCACCGGCGAACACGTCGAACAGCACGCCGCTCGCCGCCACGCCTTCGTTTGCCGGCATGACGAACACGGCCTCCGGTTCGCTGTCGCAACCGGCCGCATCCGCCGCATCCGCCGCATCCGCCGCATCCGCCGCATCGGTCGCGGCGTCCGCAGTGGGCGCTTCCGGCCCGACCACGGCGCCGTCTTCCGTATCCGCACCGTTCGCAGCGGCCGCGCCCTCTGCGCCCTCTGCGCCCTCTGCGCCCTCTGCGACCTCTGCGACCTCTGCGACCTCTGCGCCCCCCGCGACCTCTGCGCCCCCCGCGACCTCTGCGCCCCCCGCGACCTCTGCGACCGCGACCTCCTCGACGGGCGCCTCGGGCATGCCCGCCGCGCAACCTGCTGCGACAGCGCCGACCGTGACGGCGTCCTCGCAAACTGCATCGACCGTGACGGCCTCCTCGGCACCTGCATCGACCGGCGCGTCCTTCAACGCAGCCGCCTCGCAACCGGCGGCAAGCACGCCGGTGTCGCCTGCCGCCGCGTCGGGTAGCGCATTTACCGCGACGTCGAGCGCGTCGGCCACGCCTTCAGCAGCACCGTCGAGCCGCATGCCCGATGCTTCGGCGGTCGGTCAACCGTCCATGTCGCCTGCCGCAGCGCAGACGGCAACCGGCGGCACCGCGCCCGCCGCTGCCGCTGCCGTTACCACCTTCCCGGCATCGTCTTCCAGCGCACTCGCCCCGATGACCCCGATCGCGGCCGCTTCGCCCGCCGCATTCGGCGGCACGCCAGTTTCGACGAGCGGCGCGCTTGCCTCCGTCGCCGCAACAACTCCCACCGCGACGGCACCGGCCACGCCCCCGACTTCCGCGAACCCGTCGGCGTCGGCATCGCCGATCGTCTCCGTTCCGGGCGCCGCCTCCATCGACGCGTCGACACCGACGCCACCGATCGCGCCCACCCCGGCGCCGCAGCCCCAGCCGTTCACCGCCGCGCCGGCTCCTGCTGCCGCGCCATCGAGCTGGGCGATGCCCGGCGCCGGCGCAACGCCCACAACGACCGGCACCGCGATCCCGACCGCCACGACCGCGCCGCTCCCGACCGCAACGCTTCCCGCGGCCACCCTGCAGCCTGCAGCCGAACCCGCCGCACTCGCGGAACCGGGCACCCCGGCCCCCGACGCGCCCGCCGCACCCGAACGCCCGCCGCGTCCGAACGCATTCGAATTCCACGCGCCCGCGTCGTTCAACGTCGAACTGCCGACGCTCGATCTTCTCGAGCCCGCGTCCTTCGACGTCGAACCGATCACCGAGGAACATCTCGCGCAGACGGCCCAGGTGATCGAACAGCGCCTGCAGGAGTTCAAGGTGCCGGTGACGGTGGTCGGCGCATCGGCGGGCCCGGTGATCACGCGCTTCGAGATCGAACCCGCACTCGGCGTGCGCGGCAGCCAGATCGTCGGCCTGATGAAGGACCTGTCGCGCGGCCTCGGCCTCACGTCGATCCGCGTCGTCGAGACGATTCCCGGCAAGACCTGCATGGGCCTCGAACTGCCGAACGCGAAACGCCAGATGATCCGCCTGTCGGAGATCCTCGAATCGCGCCAGTACCAGCATTCGACGTCGCAGCTGACGATCGCGATGGGCAAGGACATCACCGGCCACCCGGTCGTCACCGATCTCGCGAAGGCGCCGCACATGCTGGTCGCCGGCACGACGGGCTCCGGCAAGTCGGTCGCGATCAACGCGATGATCCTGTCGCTGCTGTACAAGGCGACGCCCGAGGACGTGCGGCTGATCATGATCGACCCGAAGATGCTCGAGCTGTCGGTCTACGAAGGCATCCCGCACCTGCTCGCGCCGGTCGTCACGGACATGAAGCTCGCGGCGAACGCGCTGAACTGGTGCGTCGGCGAAATGGAGAAGCGCTACCGGCTGATGTCGGCCGTCGGCGTGCGCAACCTCGCGGGCTTCAACCAGAAGATCCGCGACGCGGAAGCGAAGGAAAAGAAGATCGGCAACCCGTTCTCGCTGACGCCCGAAGATCCCGAGCCGCTGTCGAAGCTGCCGCTGATCGTCGTCGTGATCGACGAGCTGGCCGACCTGATGATGGTCGCCGGCAAGAAGATCGAGGAGCTGATCGCCCGTCTCGCGCAAAAGGCGCGCGCGGCCGGCATCCACCTGATCCTCGCGACGCAGCGCCCGTCCGTCGACGTGATCACCGGCCTCATCAAGGCCAACATTCCGACGCGCGTCGCGTTCCAGGTGTCGTCGAAGATCGACTCGCGCACGATCCTCGACCAGATGGGCGCCGAATCGCTGCTCGGCCAGGGCGACATGCTGTTCCTGCCGCCGGGCACCGGCTACCCGCAGCGCGTGCACGGCGCGTTCGTCGCCGACGAGGAAGTGCATCGGATCGTCGAATACCTGAAGCAGTTCGGCGAGCCGCAGTACGAGGAAGGGATTCTCGACGGCCCCGCCGCCGACGGTGCGACGCAGGACCTGTTCGGCGACGCGCCGGATGCGGAAGCCGATCCGCTGTACGACGAAGCGGTCGCGTTCGTCGTGCGCACGCGGCGCGCGTCGATCTCGTCGGTGCAGCGTCAGCTGCGCATCGGCTACAACCGCGCCGCGCGCCTCGTCGAGCAGATGGAAGCGGCCGGACTCGTGTCGGCGATGGGTATCAACGGCAGCCGCGAGGTGCTCGTGCCGGCCGCGGCCGACTGAGCATGGCGGCCGCATGGCCGCCGACGATCGATATGGGCGCCCCGCGCAAGCGGCCGCCCGACACGGAAAGGGCGCTGCCTCGGCAGCGCCCTTCGTGCATTTACTGCGCCACCGGCACCAGCTTGAAGTCGACCGGGCTGCCGAGCGCCACCTTCTGCGGATTCGCGCCGAGCTGCCCCGTTTCGACATCGCGGCTGAACACGTAGAACGTGTCGCTGTCCTGGTTGCCGACGATCAGCCATTTGCCAGTCGGATCGATCAGGAATTCACGCGGCGTCTTGCCGAGGCTCGACTGACGGCCGACGGTCTTCAGTCGTCCATCCGTCTGGTTCACCGCGTAGATCACGATCTCGTTCACGTCGCCGCGGTTGGTCACGTACAGGAAGCGGCCGTCCGGCGACAGATGGATCGCGCCGCCGCCGACCTTGCCCTTGAAGCCCGGCACCGTCATCCGCAGCGTCTGAACCGGCGTCAGCTTGCCGTCGTGGTAGCCGAACACCTCGACCGATGCATTGAGTTCGCTCGTCACGTATGCGAACCGGCCGTCGGCGCCGAACACCATGTGACGCGGGCCGGAGCCGGTCTTCACGGGCGTGTAGCGCGTGTCGGTCGGGCTGATCAGCCCGCGGCTGCCGTCCACCGTGTAGCGGTAGCCGTAGAGCTTGTCCGCGCCGAGATCCTGCACGAACAGGTAGCGGCCATCGGGCGAGAACACCGTCGAGTGCACGTGCGCGCCGTCCTGGCGGCCCTTCACGGGCCCCGTGCCTTCGTGGTGCACGGTCAGCACGGCCGGACCGACCGAGCCGCCGTCGCGGGTCGGGAACACCGCGAAGCTGCCGCCCGGATCGGCCGCGACCGAGTAGTTCGCCGTGACGAGGTACTTGCCGTCCGGCGACAGCGCGAGATAGCACGGGTCGTTCCCTTCCGACGACACGCGGTCGATGAATGTGAGCGCACCCGTTTTCGGATCGAAGCCGAACGCGCTGATGCCGCCGCGCTGCGTGGCCGGTCCGTTGTCGCCGGGCAGTTCGTTGACCGCGTAGACGGTGCGACCGTCGCGGCTTGGCAACAGATAGGACGGATTTACCGTCTTCGCCGACGACACGGGCGCGACGCTGCCCGTTTTCGTATCGAAGCGGTACACATAGATGCCGTCGCTGCCGCGCCCCGTATAGGTGCCGACGAGCAGGTGGAAGGCGCCGTCGGCCGGTGCCGGCGATTGTTGTGCAAAGCTGGAGGTCGCGGACAAGGAAAGCACGAGCGCGAAACCTTTCATCCAGTGAGCGAGCCTAAGCGGGAACCCTCGTGTCGAAGCGCGTGCGTCATGCTCGCGTAAACGGTTGGGCATTGAATCCTCCTTGCATCGAGTCGCTTCAAGTGTTGAGATAGGACGAAACGCCGGCCGTTCCTGCGCTCCGCCGCCCGGCCGAGTATACGGGGCGCGACGCCGACACGTGAAGCCCGGGCGCCGCAGCCTGCATTGTGAACTCGAATAACCCAAGGACCGCTTGCCCATGCCCGCCTTGATCGAAGACTACGCCCTCGTCGGCGACGGACACACCGCCGCGCTGATTTCGAAAGACGGCTCCGTCGACTGGCTGTGCTGGCCCCGCTTCGATTCGGGTGCCTGTTTCGCGGCGCTGGTCGGCACGCCCGAGCACGGCCGCTGGCTGCTCGCGCCGGCCGCCGACGCCGCGATCACGCACACGTCACGCCGCTACCGCGGCGACACGCTGATTCTCGAAACCGACTACGAAAGCGCCGACGGCGCCGTGACCGTGATCGACTTCATGCCGCCCGGCAATGGCTGGTCGGAACTCGTGCGGATCGTCGTCGGCCGGCACGGCACGATGAAGATGCGCATGGAGCTGGTGTTGCGCTTCGACTACGGTTTCTCGATCCCGTGGGTCACGCAGCTGTCACGCGAGAACGGGGTGAAAGCAATCGCCGGACCCGATACGGTCGTGCTGCGCACGCCGGTCGAACTCACCGGCAAGAACCTGCACACGCTCGCCGAATTCACGGTGAGCGCCGACGAGCGCATCCCGTTCTCGCTTGGCTACGCGGCGTCCCACCTGCGGCTGCCGCCCGCGCGCGATCCGCTGTCGATGCTCGCGCGCACCGAGAACTACTGGCTCGAATGGTCGGGGCGCTGCCAGGTACAGGGCCGCTACGCGGCCGCCGTGCGCCGCTCGCTGATCACGCTGAAGGCGCTCGCATACGAGCCGACCGGCGGCATCGTCGCGGCGCCCACCACGTCGCTGCCCGAGAAGATCGGCGGCAACCGCAACTGGGACTATCGCTATTGCTGGCTGCGCGATGCGACGATCACGCTGCTCGCGCTGATGCGCGGCGGCTACTACGACGAGGCGCGCGCGTGGCGCACGTGGCTCGGCCGCGTGATGGCCGGCTCGCCCGAGCAGATCCAGATCATGTACGGGATCGCCGGCGAGCGCCGGCTGCCGGAAATGGAGCTCGACTGGCTGCCCGGCTATCAGGATTCGAAACCGGTGCGCGTGGGCAACGGCGCCGCCAACCAGCTGCAGCTCGACGTGTTCGGCGAGATCATGGCCGCGCTGCATCTCGCGCGCGTGGGCGGCCTGCAGGCCGACGACACGGTCTGGTCCGTGCAATGCGCGCTGCTCGATCATCTCGAGAAGATCTGGCAGGAGCCGGATGAAGGCATCTGGGAAACGCGCGGCGGACGCCGTCATTTCACGTTCTCGAAGGTGATGGCGTGGGTCGCGTTCGACCGCGCGATCAAGTCGGCGGAGATGTTCCGGCTGCCCGGCTCGCTCGACCGCTGGCGCGCGCTGCGCGACCGGATCCACGCTGATGTATGCGACAACGCATGGCATGAAGGCAAGCAGTCGTTTGCACAAAGCTACGGCAGCGACGAGCTCGACGCGAGCGTGCTGCTGATGCCGCTGCTCGGTTTCTTGCCGCCGGAAGACCCGCGCATCGTCGGCACGGTCGAGGCGATCGAGCGGGAATTGCTGCACGACGGGCTCGTGATGCGCTACCGCACGACCGAATACGACGACGGCCTGCCGCCCGGCGAAGGCACGTTTCTCGCATGCAGCTTCTGGCTGGTCGACAATTACGCGCTGCTCGGCCGGATCGACGACGCGCACCGGCTGTTCAGCCGGCTGCTCGCGCTGTCCAACGACCTCGGGCTGCTTGCCGAGGAATACGATCCGGTCGAAGGCCGGCTCGTCGGCAATTTCCCGCAGGCGTTTTCGCACGTGGCGCTGGTGCATACGGCGATGAACCTCATGCACCACGAAGATGCAATGGCGCGCGCGGCGGGCCAGCCGGCCCCGGCCCCGGCCCCGGCCATGGCGACGGGGCGCTGACCGGCGGCGGCGCGGCTTCTTCAGAGATCGTCAATTCGCAAAAATTTGATGAAAAAACGGGGAAATGTTGCATTGCAACATTCATCGTTGTCCGATATGATCAACTCGATTGTCCGGCCGCACTGCAATATGGCCGGTCGCTGACCCACACGGCACGCCGCGACGCACCACACCGCCCCTGCGCACCGTCCCCCAAGCGGGAGTAGTCTGCATGCTTTACCAACTGCACGAATTCCAGCGGGCCATGCTGAGCCCGCTCACGGCCTGGGCCCAGGCCGCCTCCAAGTCGTTCGCCAATCCGTCCAGCCCGTTCTCGCTGATGCCCGGCGCGACGCGGATGGCGGCTGCTTACGAGCTGATGTACCGGCTCGGCAAGGATTACGAAAAGCCCGAGTTCAACCTGCACCAGATCGTCAAGGACGGCCACAACATCCCGATCGTCGAGCAGACGATCGTCGAGAAGCCGTTCTGCCGGCTGCTGCGCTTCAAGCGCTATTCGGACGATGCCGACGCCGTCACGCAACTGAAGGACGAGCCGGTCGTGCTGGTCTGCGCGCCGCTGTCGGGCCACCATTCGACGCTGCTGCGCGATACCGTGCGCACGCTGCTGCAGGATCACAAGGTGTACATCACCGACTGGATCGACGCGCGGATGGTGCCGGTCGAGGTCGGCCCGTTCCACCTGCACGACTACGTCGCGTACATCCAGGAATTCATTCGTCACATCGGCGCGCGCAACCTGCACGTGATCTCCGTGTGCCAGCCGACGGTGCCGGTGCTCGCGGCGATCTCGCTGATGGCGAGCCGCGGCGAAGACACCCCGCTCACGATGACGATGATGGGCGGCCCGATCGACGCGCGCCGCAGCCCGACCTCGGTGAACTCGCTCGCGACGCAGCACTCGACCTCGTGGTTCGAAAACAACGTGATCCACACGGTGCCCGCGAATTATCCGGGCGAAGGCCGCCACGTGTATCCGGGCTTCCTGCAGCACACGGGCTTCGTCGCGATGAACCCGGAGCGCCACGCGCAATCGCACTGGGATTTCTACCAGAGCCTGCTGCGCGGCGACGAGGAAGACGCCGAAGCGCACCGCCAGTTCTACGACGAATACAACGCGGTGCTCGACATGGCCGCCGAGTACTACCTCGAGACGATCCGCGTCGTGTTCCAGGAATTCCGGCTCGCGGAAGGCACGTGGGATGTCGAAGGCGAGCGCGTGCGCCCGCAGGACATCAAGCACACCGCGCTGATGACGATCGAGGGCGAGCTCGACGACATCTCGGGCAGCGGCCAGACGCACGTGGCGCACGAGCTGTGCACGGGCATCCCGCAGGACGATCGCCGCAGCCTGACCGCGGAGAAGTGCGGTCACTACGGGATCTTCTCGGGCCGCCGCTGGCGCACGATCATCTACCCGCAACTGCGCGACTTCATCCGCGAGCATGCGCCGGAACCGAAGAACGGCATGGCGAAGACGCCTGCCGAGGCGCCGGTCACGACGACGCTCTCCGCCGTGCCGTCCAGCAAGCAGCCCGAAACGACGCGCGCCACCGTCGCGAAACGCGTGCGCGCGAAGGCACCGGCCGCGACGGTTGCTCCCGCCAGGACGGCAGCCGCGAAGGCCGCGCCTGCCGCGAAAAGCGCGGGCAGCACGCGGGCTAAAGCCCTTCGCGCGCGCAAGGCCGCCTGACACGCCGCATTCCGACGCAAAAACGCCGCCGTGGCTTGTGGGCACGGCGGCGTTTTCTTATGCAGCGGGCGGCCGCGAGCGGGCCGCGCATCGGCGCACGGCTCAGCGTCGCAGCAGATACGCGAGCAGCACCTCGGTGTTCATCCTGACCATCTCCGCACGTTCGTCGGCGTCGCTGAAGTCGCGTCCGAGCGTCGCCGCGAGCGTGAAGCGGTTCGACACGATGTAGTAGCCGAGCCCTGACAGCGTCACGTAGAAGTGCAGCGGATCGACGTCGCCGCGGAACAGCCCGGCCTTCTGGCCGCGCATCAACACGTTGCCGAGCTTCGCGACGATCGGCGACATCATCTCGCGGATCCGCGTCGACTTGTGCAGGTAGCGCGCTTCGTGCAGGTTCTCGTTGTTGATGAGCCGCAGCAGCTCAGGATGATCGCGGTAGTAATCCCAGATGAAATGCGCGAGCCGCGTGACGGCTTCGACGGGTGCGACGCCATCGAGATCCAGCACGCGCTCCGCCTCGGTCAGCGCGGAGAACGCGTGCTCGAGCACGGCCGTAAACAGCTGCTCCTTGCTGCCGAAGTAGTAATAGAGCATGCGCTCGTTGGTTTCGGCCCGGCGTGCGATCTGATCGACGCGTGCGCCGAACAGCCCTCCACTCGCGAACTCTTCGGCTGCCGCCATCAAAATGCGACGGCGCGTACCTTCAGGATCTCTTTTGATTTTTGGCTGATTCATGTGGCGTTTTGCTATGTGAGCCGCGTGATCCGGACCGGCACCCCCACCGCCTCGGCGCCGGCCGCCCTGGAACGGGCGCACCACGTGCGGCCGCCCTCCTGCTGAGCCCCTGCAAAAAAGCGGTTCGATTATGCGCACAGACGGCGTCCAGCGCAATGCGGGAAATCGGCGATAATCAAGGTTTGGCAAACCTTTCCGGCCGCGCCACACGCGGCCGAGAGCCATTCGGCGCCACAGCGCCCGTTGTCACCGTGACTGATTCCAAGACCCTCGCGGATCGCATCGAAGATCTGCTTCCCCAGACGCAATGCACGAAGTGCGGCTATGACGGCTGCCGTCCGTACGCCGACGCGATCGCCGCCGGCGACGCGAACTACAACCAGTGCCCGCCCGGCGGCGCCGAAGGCATCGCGCGCCTCGCGAGCCTGCTCGGCAAGCCCGTGATTCCGCTGAACCCCGTCAACGGCACCGAGCATCCGCGCGCGGTCGCGTTCATCGACGAAAGCCTGTGCATCGGCTGCACGCTGTGCATGCAGGCATGCCCGGTCGACGCGATCGTCGGCGCACCGAAACAGATGCACACGATCGTCGAATCGCTGTGCACGGGCTGCGACCTGTGCGTGCCGCCCTGCCCGGTCGACTGCATCGCGATGGTCCCCGTGACCGGCGAGCGCACCGGCTGGGACGCGTGGTCGCAGCAACAGGCGGACGCCGCGCGCGAGCGCCACGACCGCCGGCTCGCGCGCCAGCGCCGCGAACGCGAGGCCGCCGAAGCGCGCGCCGCCGCCCGCCGCGCGGCCAGCGCCGGTGCGGCCAAGGCGGCGCCGGAGGCGGCAGAGCCCGGCAAACAGCCTGACGCACCGAGCGCTGCCCCGGCCGACGACGCCGACGCGAAGAAACGCGCGATCATCGCCGCCGCGCTCGAACGCGCGCGCAAGAAGAAGGAAGAACTGTCCGAGCAAGGCACCGGGCCCAAGAACACCGAAGGCGTGAGCGCGGCCGTGCAGGCGCAGATCGACGCGGCCGAAGCCCGCCGCAAGCGGCTCGCCGAGCAGCAGACGCAGCGCGACGAGCAAGCCGCGGCAGCCGGCGACGAAAACGACAACGAAAGCGACAACGACGATCCAGACAACAACGACGACCGGGCCAGTCCGTCCGCGCCGCCCAAGAACCGTCCATGAACGCCACCAAACGACGCGCGATCTACGAAACGCTGCAAAGCCTCAATCCGCATCCGACCACCGAGCTCGAATACACGACGCCGTTCGAGTTGCTGATCGCGGTGATGCTGTCCGCGCAGGCGACCGACGTGTCGGTCAACAAGGCGATGCGCAAGATGTTTCCGGTCGCGAACACCCCGCGACAAATCGTCGCGCTCGGTGAAGAAGGCGTCGCCGACTACATCAAGACGATCGGCCTGTACCGCACCAAGGCGAAGAACGTGGTCGCCGCGTGCAACATCCTGCTCGAGCGCTACGACGGCGAGGTGCCGGCCGATCGCGAAGCGCTCGAGAGCCTGCCGGGCGTCGGGCGCAAGACCGCGAACGTCGTACTGAACACCGCGTTCGGCCAGCCGACGATCGCGGTCGACACGCATATCTTCCGCGTCGCGAACCGCACGGGGCTCGCGCCCGGCAAGGACGTGCGGGCCGTCGAGGCCGCGCTCGAGAAGTTCACGCCGAAGGAATTCCTGCAGGACGCGCATCACTGGCTGATCCTGCACGGGCGCTATGTGTGCAAGGCCCGCAAGCCCGAATGCTGGCACTGCGCGATCGAGCCGCTGTGCGAATTCCGGCCGAAGACGCCGCCGCCGAACGACTGAGCGCGAGCCGCGGCTGACGGGCCGCGCGCGTTGCAACCGACCGGCTCCATTGCCGCGCCGGCGGCTTTCCCCTTTCCTGCTATGCGTTGGACGTCGCCGTTGCGTCGTCAGCCGCCGCGCCGCCCGCGCGCACGAGCGCCAGCACGGCCGCGAGGATCGCGACGCCGCCGGCCCACTGCAGCGGCGACAGCGCCTCGCCGAACAGCAGCGCCGCGAGCGCGACCGTCACGACCGGTTCGAGCGTCGACAGCATCGACGTACGCGCGGCCCCGAGCCGCTCGAGCCCGGCGAAGAACGCGAGCATCGCGGCGACCGTCGACACCAGCGCGATCGCGAGCATCGACGCCCAGCCCGCGGTGGTCGCCGGCCAGCGCGGCGGCACGCCGAACGCCGCGGTCCGCACGATCGCGATCGCGACGAGCGTCGCGGTCGCCGACAGGCAGATGATCGCGGTGGTCGCGAGCGGATCGACGCCGCGCGTCGCCTTCGTGCCGCCGACGATGTACAGCGAATAGATCACCGCGGAGGCCAGCGCGAGCGCGATGCCGAGCGGCTCGCCATGGCCGCCGCCGACCATCAGCGCGGAGCCCGCGACACAGAGCACGAGCGCGACCGCCTTCGCGCGCGTCAGGCGCTCGCCGAGCCACCACGCGGCCAGCAGCGTGACGAAGGCCGGATACAGGTACAGCAGCAAGGCGACGAGGCTCGCCTGCGCATGCTGGAGCGCGCTGAAATAGCAGAACGACTGTCCGACGTAGCCGAGCGCGCCCATCGCCACGAGCGGCACGAGCGTGCGGCCGCGCGGCCATGCGACGCGGCGGTGCCGGGCGATCGCGGCGAGAATCGCGCCGCCGATCGCGAAGCGCACGATCAGCAGCCCGAGCACGTCGACGCCGGCCGCATACGCATAGCGGCCGAAGATCGCCATCGCGCCGAATGCGGCGGCGGACAGCGCGACATAGAGCGCGCCCTGCAGCGCGGGGGACGATGAGCGGGCGGTGGCGGACATGGTGAGCGGGTTGAGCGGGCAAGCGCGACGACGGGAATCGTCGGAGTGTAGCGGCGCGGCGGCCGGCAGCCTAGCCCGCGCTTACCCGTTGCGCCGCGGCCCGCGCAGGCTGGCTGCCGCCCACGCAGCCCCCGCCGCCCATGCCGCCCACGCCACCCACGGACCGCGACGATCGCGCCCCGCCCCCGCGCCCACCGCCGCCAGCACCGCGCGCCGACCCGGCGTACAATGCGCGACGCGGCATGACGCCGCCCGAATCACGACGTTTCCCCACCATGTTCAATCCGAGTCGCGACGAAGTCCGTCGCTTTTTCACCGAGACCTGGCGCAAGCAGCGCGCCGGCGAGATCCTGACGCCGCTGGAAGCGATGGCAGCCGACTGGATCGTCGAGCACCCCGAATACCACGCCGACCTTGCTGACGCCGACGGCGCCACCGCGCGCGACTACACGCCCGAGGAAGGCCGCACGAACCCGTTCCTGCACCTGTCGATGCACCTCGCGATCAGCGAGCAGCTGTCGATCGACCAGCCGCCCGGCATCCGCGCCGCGCACGACAAGCTGGCCGCGAAGCTCGACTCGACGCACGAAGCGCAGCACATGATCATGGAATGTCTCGGCGAGACGATCTGGGAAGCGCAGCGCACCGGCACGCCGCCCGATACCGACGCGTACCTGCAGCGCATCCTGCGCCGCGCGTCGCGCGACTGAGCGCCGCGGACAAAAAAATACCCCGCCATGGCGGGGTATTCCTGCTGCACGGGCCGGCAAGGCCCGGCGCGCTTACTTCTCTTACTTCTTGAAGACCAGATCGGTCTCTTTCAGCGACTCGATGTAGGCCGCGATGTCCTTCATGTCGCTGACCGACAGGTTCTGGACCTGCGCCTGCATGATCGCGTTGTTGCGACCGAGCAGCGGATTCGTCAGCCCCATCTGGTACTGGCGCATCGACCACACGAGGTAATCGGCATGCTGGCCCGCGAGACGCGGATACTCGGCGTTGATCGGCTTGTTCAGTTGCGCGCCGTGGCAGGCCGCGCAGTTGTGCGACTCGACCAGTTCCTTGCCCTTCGCGATGTCCGCCGCGTGCGCGGTACCGATCGCGAGGCCGGCCACCAGTGCAACCGCCGCCGTCTTGAATGCGTTGTTCATGAATGCTCCTGTCCCGCCGGTCAGATCGGCGGCGCGCGCTTTACTTGTAGGGATTGTCCTTCGTGTCGGCCTTCTGGGCGGCGTAGTAGGCCGCCAGATCCGCGATGTCCTGGTCCGTCAGCGAACCGGCGATCGCGTTCATCGACGGGAAGTGACGATCCTTCTTGCGGTAAGCCTTCAGCGCGTTCTCGAGGTATTGCTGGTTCTGGCCGCCAAGGACGGGCACCCGGTAGACCTCCGGGTACGCCGCGCGGTAATCCTGGATGCCGTGGCAACCGATGCACATGGCGGCCTTGCCCGCCCCGTCCTTCGGGTTGCCGACCACACCGGCCGCCTGCGCGCTGCCCGCGAGCGCCACGAGCGCCGCGACAACGACGTGTTTGCCGACGAATTTGTTCATAGCTCTTGTAACCTAGCTTGAGGGGAAACTGGCGCCGAAGCGGCAACGGCCCGCGCCGTTTTGCTTATCGGATCGCCACGCAGGCCAAAAAAAACGGCCAGATTGTACCGCGTCGGCGGGGAACGCGTCCACCAGGCGGCCCGGTCCGCCCCGCCGCAGCTCCGCAACGATACGCGCCCCCGGCCCGACTGGACAGCCCTTCTGACTTATACTGGGTTTTTTTGCGATTAAGAAGAGCGCCACCATGCGTTTCGAAGGATCCTCGCACTACGTCGCCACCGACGACCTGAAACTCGCGGTCAACGCCGCGCTGACGCTGCAACGCCCGCTGCTGATCAAGGGCGAGCCCGGCACCGGCAAGACGATGCTCGCCGAGGAAGTGGCGGCCGCGCTCGACATGCCGCTGCTGCAGTGGCACATCAAGTCGACGACCAAAGCGCAGCAGGGCCTGTACGAATACGACGCAGTATCGCGGCTGCGCGACTCGCAGCTCGGCGACGAGCGCGTGAAGGACATCTCGAACTACATCGTGAAGGGCGTGCTGTGGCAGGCATTCGACGCCGAGCGCCCGAGCGTGCTGCTGATCGACGAGATCGACAAGGCCGACATCGAATTCCCGAACGACCTGCTGCGCGAGCTCGACCGGATGGAATTCCACGTGTACGAGACGCGCGAGACCGTGCGCGCGAAGCACCGCCCGCTCGTGATCATCACGTCCAACAACGAGAAGGAGCTGCCCGACGCGTTCCTGCGCCGCTGCTTCTTCCACTACATCCAGTTTCCCGACGCGGCGACGATGCAGAAGATCGTCGCGGTCCACTTCCCGAACATCCGCGAGGAGCTGCTGCGCGCGGCGCTCGAGAGCTTCTTCGAATTGCGCACCGTCTCGGGGCTGAAGAAGAAGCCGTCGACGTCCGAGCTGCTCGACTGGCTGAAGCTGCTGCTCGCCGAGAACATCCCGGCCGACGCGCTGCGCGGCGTCGACGCGAAGCAGATCGTGCCGCCGCTCGCGGGTGCACTGCTGAAGAACGAGCAGGATCTGAGCCTGCTCGAGCGGCTCGTCTACATGAACCGGCACAACCGGTAACCCACCCGCGAAGGCCCGGCCATGCTGCTCAATTTCTTCTACGCGCTGCGCGCAGCCAAGCTGCCCGTCTCGGTGAAGGAATACCTGACGCTGCTCGAATCGCTGAAGGCCGGGCTGATCTCGCCGTCGATCGACGCGTTCTACTTCCTCGCGCGCATGACGCTCGTCAAGGACGAGCAGTACTTCGACAAGTTCGACCAGGCGTTCGGCGCGTATTTCCACGGCGTGTCCGCGTTGCCGTCCGAAGCGTTCGACCTGCCACTCGACTGGCTCGAGCAGCGTCTCGAACGCGAGCTGTCGCCGGAGGAAAAGGCGCAGATCGAGGCAATGGGCGGGCTCGACAAGCTGATGGCGCGCCTGAAGGAACTGCTCGACGAGCAGAAGGAACGCCACGAAGGCGGCAACAAGTGGATCGGCACGGGCGGCACGTCGCCGTTCGGGCACGGCGGCTACAACCCCGAGGGCATGCGCATCGGCGGCCCGTCGAACGGCAACCGCACGGCGGTCAAGGTGTGGGAGGCGCGCGCGTACCGCGACTACGACGATTCGGTCGAGATCGGCACGCGCAACATCAAGGTCGCGCTGCGGCGCCTGCGCCGCTTCGCGCGCGAAGGCGCGGCCGAGGAACTCGACCTGCCCGGCACGATCCGCAGCACGGCCGCGAACGCCGGCTGGCTCGACCTGCGGATGGTGCCCGAGCGCCACAACAACGTGAAGGTGCTGATGCTGCTCGACGTCGGCGGCTCGATGGACGACCACATCAAGCGCACCGAGGAGCTGTTCTCGGCCGCGAAAGCCGAGTTCAAGCACCTAGAGTTCTACTACTTCCACAACTGCGTGTACGACCACCTGTGGAAGAACAACCGCCGCCGTCATTCGGAGCGCACCGCGACGTGGGACGTGCTGCACAAGTTCACGCCCGACTACAAGCTGATCTTCGTCGGCGACGCGACGATGAGCCCGTACGAAGTGCTGCAGCCCGGCGGCTCGGTCGAATACAACAACCCGGAAGCCGGCGCCGTCTGGCTGCGCCGCCTCGCCGACCAGTTCCCCCACCATGCATGGCTGAACCCCGAGCCCGAGCGGCTATGGGAATACCGGCAATCGGTCGCGGTGATCCGCGACCTGCTCGGCCAGCGCATGTATCCGCTCACGCTCGCGGGCCTCGAAACCGCGATGCGCGCGCTCAGCAAGTAACGAACCCAACCCGCAGACACGAAAGCCGCGTCCGAGCGGCCCTCCCCCGGAGATAGCATGAACCCTTCGCCCACCGCGAGCGCAGCGCGCGCCGGCGGCCGCCGCTTTTTCACCGATACGTCCGTCTCCGCGCTCGTCGCCGGCTTCGTCGCGATGATGACGGGCTACACGAGCTCGCTCGTGCTGATGTTCCAGGCCGGTCGCGCCGCGCACCTGAGCGACGCGCAGATCTCGTCGTGGATCTGGGCGCTATCGATCGGCATGGCGCTGACGACGATCGGGCTGTCGCTGCGCTTTCGCGCGCCCGTTGTGGTCGCCTGGTCGACGCCCGGCGCCGCGCTGCTGATCGCGTCGCTGCCCGGCGTGCCGTATCCCGAGGCGATCGGCGCGTTCGTCGTGTGCGCGCTGCTGCTGACCGCGGTCGGCGTGAGCGGGCTGTTCGACACGCTGATGCGGCGCATTCCGGCGGGAATCGCGGCCGCGTTGCTCGCGGGCATCCTGTTCGAGATCGGCATCGAGATCTTCCGCGCCGCGCAGTTCCAGACCGCGCTCGTGCTCGCGATGTTCTTCACGTACCTGATCGTCAAGCGGCTCGCGCCGCGCTACGCGATCGTCACGACGCTGATCGTCGGCACCGCGGTGGCCGGCGGCCTCGGCCTGCTCGACTTCAGCCGCTTCCACATCGCGCTCGCGCAGCCCGTGTTCACGATGCCCGCGTTCTCGCTCGCGTCGATCGTCAGCATCGGCATTCCGCTGTTCGTCGTCGCGATGGCATCGCAGAACGTGCCGGGCATCGCGGTGCTGCGCGCGGACGGCTACGCGACACCGTCGTCGCCGCTGATCGCGACCACCGGCCTCGCATCGCTGCTCCTCGCGCCGTTCGGCTCGCACGGCGTGAACCTCGCGGCGATCACCGCGGCGATCTGCACCGGCCCCGAAGCGCACGAGGAGCACGCGAAGCGCTACACGGCCGCCGTGTGGTGCGGCACGTTCTACCTGATCGCCGGGATCTTCGGCGCGACGATCGCCGCGCTGTTCGCGGCGCTGCCGAAAGCGCTCGTCGTGTCGGTCGCCGCGCTCGCGCTGTTCGGCTCGATCATGAGCGGGCTCGCGAACGCGATGCAGGACGTGAAGCAGCGCGAGGCCGCGCTCGTCACGTTCATGGTCACCGCGTCGGGACTCACGCTGCTGTCGATCGGCTCGGCGTTCTGGGGGCTCGTCGCGGGGATCGTCACGCAGGTGATCCTGAACGCACGGCGCCCCGCGTAGCGCCGCCCCACGGCGGGGGCCCGCCCTGCAAACGGCACGCCAAAACGTCCGCGACACGAATCGGGCCTAAAATGATGAATCGGAGGCGGCGCCCGGCGCCGCTTCGCTTCGCCGCCGCGCTCGCGCGGCCCGTGAGAACCCCGGCGCCCCGCGCCCTCCTCCCGAATCGCCATGACTACCGCACTCGACCAGCTGAAGCAGTACACGACCGTCGTCGCCGACACGGGCGATTTCCAGCAGCTTGCGCAATACAAGCCGCAGGACGCGACCACGAACCCGTCGCTGATCCTGAAGGCCGTCCAGAAGGACGCGTACAAGCCGATCCTCGAGAAAACCGTCCGCGATCACCGCGACGAATCCGCCGATTTCATCATCGACCGCCTGCTGATCGCATTCGGCACCGAGATCCTGAAGCTGATCCCGGGCCGCGTGTCGACCGAGGTCGACGCGCGCCTGTCGTTCGACACGCCGCGCTCGATCGACAAGGGTCGCGAACTCATCAAGCTGTACGAAGACGCCGGCATCGGCCGCGAGCGCATCCTGATCAAGCTCGCGTCGACGTGGGAAGGCATCCGCGCGGCCGAAGTGCTGCAGAAGGAAGGGATCAAGTGCAACATGACCCTGCTTTTCTCGCTCGTGCAGGCCGCCGCGAGCGCGGAAGCCGGCGCGCAGCTGATCTCGCCGTTCGTCGGCCGCATCTACGACTGGTACAAGAAGCAGGCCGGCGCCGACTGGGATGAAGCGAAGAACGGCGGCGCGAACGATCCGGGCGTGCAGTCGGTGCGCCGCATCTACACGTACTACAAGACGTTCGGCTACAACACCGAAGTGATGGGCGCGAGCTTCCGCACGACGAGCCAGATCACCGAGCTTGCGGGCTGCGACCTGCTGACGATCAGCCCCGACTTGCTGCAGAAGCTGCAGGACAGCAACGACACGGTCGAGCGCAAGCTGTCGCCGGACGCGCTGCTCGACAAGCCGACCGAGCGCGTCGCGATCGACGAGGCCTCGTTCCGCTTCCAGCTGAACGACGAAGCGATGGCGACGGAAAAGCTGTCCGAAGGCATCCGCGTGTTCGCCGCCGACGCGGTGAAGCTCGAAAAGCTGATCGACTCGCTGCGCTGATCCGCACCGCGCATCACTGCTGTCAGTTGAACTGTCAGCAACGCTGACAACAGCCGTCAGCACGCGCCGCGAACGGCCGCGAACCTCGTGTTCGCGGCCGTTTTATTTTTCGTTCCATCGTCAAGCGCGCGCACTACAATCCACGTCACGAGTGCGCCGGCCGCATCCCGACGCGCTCTTCCCGGTCAATCCTCGAAGTACCCGGGCCGGCCCCGACATGCCAGCCCGGTCAACAGGAGACAACGATGCAAGTCCAACCGTACCTGACGTTCTACGGCCGCGCGGAAGAAGCCCTTCAGTTCTACGAAAAGGCGCTCGGCGCGAAGACGATGTTCAAGATGCATTTCAAGGATGCGCCGCCCAATCCCGATTACCCGATGACGCCGGAAATGGCCGACAAGGTCATGCATGCGAGCTTCACGATCGGCGACTCGACGATCATGTGCTCGGACGGCGACTGCAGCCAGCCGGGTGGCGGCACGCACGCCGGTTATTCGTTGTCGCTGAACCCGGCGACGGTCGAGGAAGGCCAGAAGCTGTTCAATGCGCTCGCCGACGGCGGCGAAGTGACCATGCCGTTCGGCAAGACGTTCTGGGCGCTCGGCTTCGGGATGGCGAAGGATCGTTTCGGCGTGCACTGGATGGTCAACGTCGAAGATCTGTCGCAGCGCGAGGATCTCGCGAAACGCGCGCAGGGCTGACGCCAGCGAAAACGCCCGCCACTTCGCAGTGACGGGCGTCGTTGTTGCGGCGCGATGCGCGGCGCGCGGCCGCGCCGCCCGTATCAGCTCTCGACCACGTCGAGATAATCCTCCGGCCGCGTGCGGTCCTCCGCGTGCGTCATGCCCATCACGCGCACCAGCACGCTCACCGCCACCGACACCACCAGGTTCACGATCAGCGACCACACGGCCGCGTAGCCGGGAATCGCGAGACCGAACAGGTGGATCGTGAAGATCGATCCGGCCAGCTTCAGCGAGATCGCCATCCACGTGCCGCACACGATGCCTGCCGCCCAGCCGGCCAGCAGGCCGCGATGGTCGAGCATGCGCGTGTACAGGCCGAGCACGATCGCCGGCAGCGTCTGGATGATCCAGATTCCGCCGAGCAGCTGCAGCTGGATCGCATACGTCAGCGGCAAGCCGAGGATGAACGCGACCGCGCCGACCTTCACGATCAGCGACACGAGCTTCGCGACGTGCGTCTCCTGCGCGTGCGTCATGTTGCGGTTCACGAACTCGCGGTGGATGTTGCGCGTGTACAGGTTCGAGGCCGCGATCGACATGATCGCCGCCGGCACCAGCGCGCCGATGCCGATCGCCGCGAACGCGACGCCGACGAACCACGACGGGAAATACTCGAGGAACAGCGCGGGCACCGCGAAGTTCGGGCCGAACGCCTTGAAGTACGGCGCGTACTGCGGCATGTCCTTCACGCCCGCCGCGAGCGCCATGTAGCCGAGCAGCGCGAGCAGGCCGAGCACGAACGAGTACGCGGGCAGCATCGCCATGTTGCGGCGGATCGAGTTGCCCGACGACGACGACAGGATCGCCGTGACCGAGTGCGGATACAGGAACAGCGCGAGCGCGGAACCGATCGCGAGTGTCGCGTACGCGCTGTAGCCGTTCAGGCTCGTCGCGTCGGGCGCCTTCAGCAGCAGCTTGGCCGGCGGCACCGACGCGAAGATGTGCCCGAAGCCGCCGAGCTTCGCGGGAATCACGATGACGGCTGCCGCGATCGTGATGTAGATCAGCACGTCCTTCACGATCGCGATCATCGCGGGCGCGCGCAGCCCCGACGTGTACGTGTACGCGGCGAGGATCGCGAACGCGATGATGAGCGGCAGGTCGCCGACGAAGCCGGTCGTGTCGAAACCGAGCGCGCCGATCACGACTTCGATGCCGACGAGCTGCAGCGCGATGTACGGCATCGTCGCGAGGATCCCCGTCACCGCGATCGCGAGCGCGAGCATCCGGCTGCCGTAGCGTGCGTTCACGAAGTCGGCGGCCGTCACGTAGCCGTGGCGCTTCGCGATGCTCCACAGCTTCGGGAACACGACGAACGCGAACGGATAGATCAGGATCGTATAGGGCAGCGCGAAGAAGCCCATCGCACCGGCGCCGAACACCAGCGCGGGCACCGCGACGAACGTATAGGCCGTGTAGAGATCGCCGCCGAGCAGGAACCACGTGACGATCGTGCCGAAGCGGCGTCCGCCCAGGCCCCACTCGTCGAGATGGGCGAGATCGCCGCGCCGCCAGTTCGCGGCCAGGAAACCGATGATCGTGACGCCGATGAACAGCAGCACGAAGACGAAGGTTGCGCCGAGGTTCATTGCGCACCTCCCTGCGGGCCGCTCGCCTTCCACGCGTTCTTGGTCTTGAAATAGACGAACGCGGTAATCACCGCGCTAATGAAGACCCACAGCAGCTGGTACCAGTAGAAAAACGGAAAGCCGAACCATTGCGGTTCGATCTTGCTGTACGACGGTACCCAGACCATCGCGATCAGCGGCAGCACCAGCAGCCAGAGCCAGCGCTTGGCGGCCCGATTGGCGTCGGCATCGTGAGCCATGACGTCTCCTCTTGTTTCCCGGTTATCGATCTTGTTGAGCGGGTACGGCGCCGGGAGGAGCGGCGAAACGGGTAGGCTGCGGCTCCCCTGGCTTCGCGCCAGTATAGGAGCCGCGGGCACGCGGTCAAGCAGGGGCGAACCCGAGGTGATCCGCCCCCAGTCGCGCGGTTGCACCGGGATGCGGCCGGTGCATGAGCGTCAGATCGCGAACGAGGATTCGCGTGCGCCGGTCGTTTCTTTCAAAGCTTTCACCCACTTGCGCGCGGGCAGCTTCAGCGTGTCCTCGATCAGCTTCGCGCGTGCTTCCAGCTGCGTGAACGACACGTCGAGCACGGGGCCCGAGAACGCGATCGCGATCCGGTTGCCGTCGTGCACTTCCGGCAGCGCGATCACGCGATGGTCGAACGCCGCGTTCAGGTGCTTCATGTTGCGCACGAAGCTCGGATGGTCGCCGAACAGGTTGATCGTCGCGATGCCCGCGTCGGCGAGGCAGCCGCGCACCGCGCGGTAGAACGCGACGCTGTCGAGCACCGGGCCGCGCGCGGTCGCGTCGTACAGGTCGATTTGCAGCGCGCCCGTCGTGCCGCGGTTGGCCGGATCGTTGACGAAATCCCATGCGTCGGCTTCGTGCACGACGAGGCGTTCGTCGTCGGGCGGCAGCGCGAACATCGTGCGCGCCGCGACGATCACGGCCGGGTTCAGTTCGACGGCCTCGACCTTCGCGTGCGGCAGGAAGCGGTGCGAGAACTTGGTCAGCGCGCCGGTGCCGAGCCCGAGCTGGACGATCCGTTCCGGCGTTTCGAGGAACAGCAGCCACGCCATCATCTGCTGCGCGTATTCGAGCTCGATGTGCAGCGGCTTCGAGATCCGCATCGCGCCCTGCACCCATTCGGTGCCGAAGTGCAGGAAGCGCACGCCGCGCTCTTCCGAGAATGTGACGGGCGCGAAGCGCGGCTTGCGCGGCGCTTCGAGCACGGGCACGTCGTCGTGTTCGTCGATTTCCGGGCGGCGCTTCATGCGCGGCGGCTGGAGCTTGTCGGAGCCGTTGTAGGCGGACGCCTTGCGTTGCTTGAACGCGCGCGCCTCGGCGGACGCGCGCTTGATGAGTCGGGACATGATTGAATCTCGCAGGGTGATGCTGGGTGATGCCGGATGAGCGGACGAGAGGATAGCATTGGTGGGAGGGGGTCGGCCGCACGGCAAGCGCAGGACGTGCCGAACGGTGACGATCCTTGGACTACCACTCACGACAGGGCGTCATATGACCTCGAACGACAAAAAGATCTGGTTTCCGGCCAAGCGCTACGGATGGGGATGGGGTTTGCCGGTCGCGTGGCAAGGTTGGGTGGTGTTGCTGCTGTTCGCGATCGGGATTGGCGTCACTGTATGGCTTCTGCCGCCGAAACAATCGCCGCTTGCGTACAGCGCGTGCATCGTGGCGTTGGTCGCGCTGCTCACCGCCGTTTGCTGGATCAAGGGCGAGAAGCCCCGGTGGAGATGGGGCAAGGACGAGTGACTACGAGGCGCGCAGCGGAAACGTCCACGCTGATCTTCATCAAGGCGCGCAAATGCATGCTGCGCTCGATCACACCCTGCCGACGACTTCGCAGTGCCGGTCGTGAGCGTGGTCGCCAGCGCTGGCCGCTCAGCGCGCAATATGCCGCCACTGCTCCAGCTTCTGCTCGAACGACAGCATCGCATTCGCCGGGCTCGACGAAGGCAGCACCAGCGTTTCATACCCGGCCTGCCCGATCACGTCGGCAAAGCGCCCGGCCGTCTTCCCGTTGAAACACACCTTCTTCAGCAACGGCGCATGCTCGCGCAACGACGCAAAGTCGTTCGGCTTCGCATTCCGGATCGCAGAATCGAGACTGCCTTGCCGATGGCATGCATCGAGGACATCCCAGATGCCGATCCCGTGCGAAAGCACGCGTTCGAGCCGCGCGTCGTACACAAGCTCGTGCAGCCCGGGCTCGCCGAGCACCGCACCGAGCAACCGCCAGAACTGATTGCGCGGATGCGCGTAGTACTGCGCGGCATCGAGCGACGCCTCGCCCGGAAAGCTGCCGAGAATCATCGTGTGCGTATTCGGCCCGACGACCGGCGGAAAACCTTGCAACATCACACTGCCCCGCGCGGCCCGTCGCCATGCGCATCGAGATGGCGCCACAGCGCGGGCAGCATGCACTCGGTGACCATCAACGGCTCGCCGTGCCGCTGGAACACCGAACGCCGCGCGACGAACGCATGCGGCGCCCGCGCCCCCAGCAACGCATGGCTTGCGAGCGCATACAGCGGATGACCGGCGATCACGCGCCGGCTGACGAGCGCCGAGCGCTCGACCTGCGGATCGCTGTACAGCAGCTCCGCGAGCGGCCGCGTGCGCAACCGCCGCATCGCCTGCCATACCCCCTTGCTGGCCGCGAGCGGCGCGATGCTGTGCGCGGCGACGTACGGCGTGCCGTCGACCGACAGGATCACCTCGCGCACCCACATTGGCGCGCGCGGCGCACTGTCGAGCGCGTCAGGCTCGTCGAACCACGGACAGTCGACGGCCTCGCGCGTCACGCGCACGCTCACGCGGCCGAGCCGCGCGAGATGCGCGGTCAGCGAACCGCCGCGCGTCAGCCAGTCGCGCTGGTCGAGCGTGCAGCCGGGCCGGGGCGTTGCGCGCCAGCCCGCCTGTGCGCCGTCGAATCGAATCCGCTTGCTCACGCAGCGCGCGACAGCAGCAGCGCGTTGGTCCGCTTCACGAAGCTCGCCGGATCGTCGAGCATCCCGCCTTCGGCCAGCAATGCCTGGTCGAACAGCAGATGGCACCAGTCGCCGAAATTGGCGCTGTCGGCGTTTAGCTGCTTCACGAGCGCGTGCTCCGGGTTGATCTCAAGGATCGGCTGCATCGCCGGCGCGTTCTGACCGGCCGCCTTCAGCATCCGCTGCAGGTAGCCGCTCATGTCGTTGTCGTCCGCGACGAGGCACGACGGCGAATCGGTCAGGCGGAACGTGACGCGCACTTCCTTCACCTTGTCGCCGAGCGCTTCCTTCATCTTCTCGACGACCGGCTTGATCGCCTCGCCGGCCTGCTCCTGCGCCTTCTTTTCCTCGTCGTTCAGCTCGCCGAGGTCGAGATCGCCGCGGGCAACGCTCGCGAGCGGCTTGCCGTCGAATTCATGCAGGAACGACAGCATCCATTCGTCGACGCGATCGGTCAGCAGCAGCACCTCGACGCCCTTCTTGCGGAACACTTCCAGATGCGGGCTGTTCTTCGCGGCCTGCCACGTATCGGCGGTCACGTAGTAGATCTTGCTCTGCTCCGGCTTCATGCGCGACACGTAGTCGGCGAGCGACACGTCCTGCGCATCGGTGTCGCCGTGCGTCGACGCGAAGCGCAGCAGCTTCGCGATGCGCTCGCGGTTCGCGTGATCCTCGCCAAGGCCTTCCTTCAGCACCTGGCCGAATGCGCTCCAGAACGTCTTGTACTTCTCCTTGCCGGCATCGTCTTCCGCGTTGGCGAGTTCCTCGAGCATCGACAGCGCGCGCTTCGTAACGCCTTCGCGGATCGCCTTCACGTCGCGGCTTTCCTGCAGGATTTCACGCGACACGTTCAGCGGCAGGTCGGCCGAATCGACCACGCCCTTCACGAAGCGCAGGTATTGCGGCAGCAGCTGCTCGGCGTCGTCCATGATGAACACGCGCTTCACGTACAGCTTCAGGCCGCCGCGGTAGTCGCGGTTCCACAGATCGAACGGCGCGTGCGCCGGCACGAACAGCAGCTGCGTGTATTCGCTGCGGCCCTCGACGCGGTTGTGCGTCCACGTGAGCGGATCCTGGTGGTCGTGCGCAACGTGCTGGTAGAACTGCGTGTACTGCTCGTCGGTGATGTCGCTCTTCGAACGCGTCCACAGCGCGCTCGCCTGGTTGACGGTCTCGTCCTCGTCCTTCAGGACCATCTCGCCCTTTTCCTGATCCCACTCTTCCTTCTGCATCAGGATCGGCAGCGCGATGTGATCGGAATACTTCTGGATGATCGACTTCAGGCGGTGCGACGACAGCAGCTCGTCCTCGCCTTCGCGCAGGTGCAGCGTGATCGTCGTGCCGCGCTGCGCGCGCTCGATCGCGTCGATCGTGAAGTCGCCCTCACCCGCGCTTTCCCAGCGCACGGCTTCGTTCGCCGGCAGGCCGGCGCGGCGCGTCTCGACGGTGATTTTGTCAGCGACGATGAAGCCCGAGTAGAAGCCGACGCCGAACTGGCCGATCAGTGCCGCGTCCTTCTGCTGGTCGCCGGACAGCTTCGTGAAGAATTCCTTGGTGCCCGAGCGCGCGATCGTGCCGAGGTTCGCGATCGCCTCGTCGCGGCTCATGCCGATGCCGTTGTCGTCGATCGTGATCGTGCGGGCGGCCTTGTCGAAGCCGATGCGGATGCGCAGGTTCGGATCGTTCTCGTACAGCGCGTTGTCCGCGAGTCCTTCGAAACGCAGCTTGTCGGCCGCGTCGGACGCGTTCGACACCAGTTCGCGCAGGAAGATTTCCTTGTTGCTGTAGAGCGAATGAATCATCAGGTGGAGGAGTTGCTTGACCTCTGCCTGAAAGCTCATCGTTTCGTGTGCCATGGATGCTGTTTCCTCTTACTTGAACTTGAATGGTGTGACGCGGGCGCCCGGCGCGCGATGCCGGAGGGCCCGTCAAGGACGACCGCCTGGCGCAAGCGGTTTGCGCGGGTATCTGGGGCCGGGCTGCCGGATTTCAAGGGGCGGCGTAGCGCCCCGTCACGACGCGCGCCGCGCCGCCGACTCGATATAGCGCGCGAGAAAGCCCGGCAGCGCCGGATCGCCGCAGTTCGCGACGTTGAAGCGCGTCCACGTCGACGGCGACTGCTGCGGCGAGAACAGGCTGCCCGGCGTCAGCAGGAAGCCTTCCTCGTGCGCGGCGGCCGCGAGCGCGTCCGAATCGACGCCCGTGTCGGCCCACAGGAACATCCCGGCTGCCGGCATCGCGAATAGCCGCAGCCCGGTGCGCTCGAGCATCCGCGCGGTCTTGTCGCGCACGCCGTCGAGCCGCGCGCGCAAGCGCTCGACGTGGCGCCGGTAATGCCCTTCGGTCAGGATCTTGTAGAGCACGCGCTCGTTGAGCTCCGGCGTCGTCATCCCGACCAGCATCTTCTGGTCGGTGATCGCCTTCGCGATCTCCGGCGCGCAGGCGACATAGCCGACCCGCAAATTCGCCGCGAGCGTCTTCGAATAGCTGCCGAGGTAGATCACGCGCTTCAGCTGGTCGAGGCTCGCGAGCCGCGTCGCCGGGTAGCTCGGCGGGCACAGGTCGCCGTACACGTCGTCCTCGACGACGAGAAAGTCGTACGCCTCCGCGAGCTTCAGAATCCGGAACGCCTGCGCGGCCGACAGCGACGTGCCGGTCGGGTTCTGCAGCACCGAATTGATCACGAGCATCTTCGGCCGCCACATCTGCACGAGCGTTTCCAGCGCGTCGAGATCGGGGCCGTCGGGTGTATACGGCATGCCGACGAGCTGCGCGCCCTGCGACGCGAAGCGGCCGAACATCTGGAACCACGCGGGATCGCCGACGATCACCGCGTCGCCCGGCTGCACGTAGATGCGCGAGATCAGGTCGATCGCCTGCGTGATGCCCGACACCATCACGAGCTGCTCGGGCTTCGCGCCGATCTCGACTTCCGCGAGCCGCGTCTGCAATTGCTGGCGCAGCGGCAGAAAGCCCTGCGGCGTGCCGAAGCCGAGCATCTGCGCGCCGGACTGGCGCCCGAGCGCGCGCAGCGAGCCGGTGATCAGCTCGCCGTCGAGCCAGCGGCCCGGCAGGTAGCCGAGACCCGGCCCCTTTTCCGGGCTGGCGGTGTGCAGCATGTTGCGCAGCAGCCAGACGACGTCGATCGTGTTGTGCACGGGCGCGGCCTCCGCCACGCGCGCCACGTTGTCGACCGGCTGCGGACCGACGGCCGTGCGCTCGCGCACGTAGAAACCGGAGCCGCGCCGCGAATCGAGATACCCCTGCGCGACGAGCCGCTCGTACGCCTCGACGACGGTAAAACGCGACACGCTCTTGTCGAGCGCGAGCTTGCGGATCGACGGCATGCGCATGCCGGGCCGGAACACGCGCTCGTCGATGCGCCGCCGCGCCCACTGGACAAGCTGGTCGACGAGCGTGAGCGTGGCCGTATCGTGCGGCGCGGGGATCTGGGCGAGAGGGACGGTGGACACGGGCGGGCAACTCCAACTGTACCGAAGGCTATCGCGCCGATTGTACCGTTACTGTGCCGGTGCGGACGATTACAGTTGACCTCAAATGGCGACGTGCGGCCGCCGTTCCGGCCCACCCGCACGCGGTGCCGCACCGCCCGGCGTGCAGCACGGCGCAGCGCGGCCCGGCGCACCGGCCGGTCGCGCCCCCGTCCGCCCACCATGACACTTTCGCTTCCCGACCGACGTTCATGCCAGCCCGTTCCCTGACCCTCGACCATCTCGTGATCGCCGCGCGCACGCTCGACGAAGGCGTGCGCCACGTCACCGACGCGCTCGGCATCGAACCGGCCGGCGGCGGCCGCCATCCGCTGATGCGCACCCATAACGCGCTGTTCGGCGCGTGGGGCGGGCTGTACCTCGAAGTGATCGCGATCGATCCCGACGCACCGGCCACCGGCGACGACGCCACGCCGCCGCGCGCACGGCTGTTCGGCCTCGACGACCCGGCGATGCACGCTCGGCTCGCGCAGGGCCCGTTCCTCGCGCACTGGGTCGCGCGCGTCGACCGCCCGCGCCAGCTCGCGCTGTGGCAGAGCCAGTACCCGGCGCGCATCGCGCCGGTCGTCGCGATGCGGCGCGGCGACCTGAGCTGGGGCCTCACGGTGCCCGACGACGGCGCGCTCCCCGCGTGGCAAGGCGCGGGCGACGGCCTCGTGCCGTCGCTGATCCAGTGGGACAGCCCGCGCCATCCGGCCGAATCGCTGCCGGACAACGGCGTCGCGCTGAAGTCGCTCAAGGGCGTCCACCCGCGTGCGGACACGATTCGCGAGCAGCTCGACTGGCTCGGCGCCGGCCATCTGCTCGACGTCGAAACCGGCGACGGGCCGCCCGCGCTCGTCGCGGAATTCGACACGCCGCAAGGCGCACGTACGCTGCGCTGAGCGCCGGCCGCCCCTTCGATTACACGAACCCAGCCAAACCCGGCAATACGGAGACACCCAGTACTTGACGTCCTCACCCGCCTAAAGGCAGGTGATTCCCACACCTGGCGATGCACGTCCGCATCGGAGAATGTTCAGCGCAGCGTTGATATCACGATCATGCACGACACCACAGCCATCGCAGGCCCACTCTCTTACTCGCAGTCCCGCGATACCTTTCGGCCGCGTCGTGCTGTCTTTCGATCCGCACGCCGAACAGGACTGGGTAGAACCGCTTTCGTCGACTTCCTCAAACGTGGCCCCGTGCGCCATCGCCTTGTAACGGAGCTTGTTTCGGAAGGACGACCAGGATGCGTCGTAGACGCTCTTCGCCATCCTGGTTCTGGCGAGCTTCGCGGCCGACACGTTGCCGACCGCGAGGTAATCGAAACGCCGCACCAGATCGAGCGCGAGCTTATGCTGGAAATCGGCGCGGGCATTCGCGACCTTGGCGTGCAGCTTCGCGATATGTCGCTTGTGCTTTCGCGCTCGCTGCGCTTTCGCCAGCTTCTCCGCCGCGCGTCGGCCGAATCGGTCATTGGGCAGCTTCTCGCCGGTCGAAAGTGTGGCGAAGTCTTTCAGGCCGAGATCGATGCCGACGCCGGAACGGATTGGGCGGGCCTGCACATCGGGCATCTCGATCACGATGTTGAGAAACCAGTTTCCCCTCGCATCCTGCGCGAAACTGGTTCCATCCTTGATCTTGCCTTCGGGAAGCGATCGGCTGTTGAACACGCGAAACGTGTTGCCGGCGAAACGGAACGCGTCACCCTCGCGCTTCAGGTCGCGGCCCTTCAGCGGCACCCAGCCCAGCGATTTCCTGCCGCGATAGCGCAGGTAGGGGCGTCGGTTCTTGCTGCGCGACTTCGCGTATTGCTCGCACGTCGCGTTGATCGTGCCGGAGTGGATGCCGAGTTCCTTACTGCTGCCGGTGGTAAGCACATTCAAGTCGAAACCCGTCGGCCACCTCTTGTTCCACTTGAGCGCGTGCTTCTGCGTGTCGTTGCAGAAGTTCCAGACGTAGTTCACCGCACGGCTCTGCTTGTTAAGCAGTCCGTTGAGCGACTTCACCCGGTAGCGGTAGACAAGAATCATGCCGGTGATCCTAACCTGTGGAAGAAGCTGCCTGTCAACAGCACGCCTTTCCTTCCCGCCATCCGCCCCGAAGGAAGTCCCCTTGGGGGAAATGGCGGGGTTTCTCGGAGCAAATTCTGATGAATTCGCGCGAAACCCGGGGCATGCTGCTCGGCCTCATCGGCGTGATGATCTTCAGCCTGACGCTGCCGATGACGCGTATCGTCGTCTCCGAACTCAATCCGCTGCTCAACGGGCTCGGCCGCGCGCTCGCCGCGTCGGTGCCGGCCGCCCTGCTGCTGTGGTGGCGCCGCGAACGGCTGCCGACCCGCGCGCAGCTGAAAAGCCTGGCCGTCGTCTCGGCCGGGGTGATCATCGCGTATCCGGTGTTCTCCGCGTGGGCGATGAAAACCGTGCCGGCGTCGCACGGCGCGGTCGTCAACGGCCTGCAGCCGCTGTTCGTCGCGCTGTACGCGGCGTGGCTGTCGCACGAGCGCCCGTCGAAGGCGTTCTGGGCCAGCGCGCTGGCGGGCAGCGCGCTCGTGATCGCGTTCGCGCTGCGCGACGGCGGCGGCACCGTGCAGGCCGGCGACGCGCTGATGCTCGTCGCGGTCGGCATCGGCGCGCTCGGCTATGCGGAAGGCGCGCGGCTCGCGCGTCAGATCGGCGGCTGGCAGGTGATCTGCTGGGCGCTCGTCGTGTCCGCGCCGTTCCTCGTGCTGCCGGTCGGCTGGCTCGCATGGACGCAGCACGTCGTGCATCCGGCCCCGCTTGCGTTGCGCACGTGGCTTGCATTCGGCTACGTGACCCTTTTTTCGCAATTCATCGGCTTTTTCGCGTGGTACGCGGGCCTCGCGATGGGCGGCATCGCGCGCGTCGGCCAGGTGCAGCTGCTGCAGATCTTCTTCACGATCGCCTTCTCCGCGCTGCTGTTCGGCGAGACGGTGACGCCGTCCACCTGGCTGTTCGCGGCCGCCGTGATCGCCACCGTGATGCTCGGCCGGCGCTCGGCCGTTGCCACGGCCCCGCGTGCTGCTCGCGCCGGTTGATGAGGTGCGCCATAATGTTTGTTTTGCCAGAACGGTTTTGCCCACCCGGCCGCGACGGCCCGCTTGCGCTCCCGCATGCCTACCCGGCCGCGTCGACGCAATCTGCCTGATCGACCTTTCTTGACTGACCCGATATCCGAACGAGGAGACTATGAATCCGACCGACCTGCATCCGCCGCATTGGCAGCTTTCCGAACGCGCCCGCAAGCTGACGAGCTCTGCGATCCGCGAGATCCTGAAGGTCACGGAACGCCCCGAGGTCATCTCGTTCGCAGGCGGCCTGCCGGCTCCGGCGACGTTCCCGGCCGAACGCATGCGCGCCGCGGCCGACCGCGTGCTGCGCGACGCGCCCGCCGCCGCACTCCAGTACAGCGCGACCGAAGGTTACCTGCCGCTGCGCGAATGGATCGCCGAGCGCTACAGCGTGCGCGTGTCGCAGGTACTGATCACGACCGGCTCGCAGCAGGCACTCGACCTTCTCGGCAAGGCGCTGATCGATCCGAACAGCCCGATCCTCGTCGAAACCCCGACCTACCTCGGCGCGCTGCAATCGTTCTCGCTGTACGAGCCGCGCTACGTGCAGGTGCCGACCGACGAGCAGGGCCTGTTGCCCGAAGGCCTCACGCCCGAGCTGACCCAAGGCGCGCGCCTGCTGTACGCACAGCCGAACTTCCAGAACCCGACCGGCCGCCGCCTGCCCGTCGAGCGCCGCCGCGCGCTCGCCGCGTTCGCGCAGTCGAGCCCGTTCCCGGTGCTGGAAGACGACCCGTACGGCGCGCTGAACTACCAGGGCGAGCCGCTGCCGACGATGCTGTCGATGGCGCCCGACCACATCGTGCACCTCGGCACGTTCTCGAAGGTGCTCGCGCCCGGCCTGCGGATCGGCTACATCATTGCCCCCGAAGAACTCCACTTCAAGCTCGTGCAGGCCAAGCAGGCCACCGACCTGCACACGCCGACGCTCACGCAGCGCATCGCGCACGAAGTGATCAAGGACGGCTTCCTCGACGAGCACATCCCGACGATCCGCCAGCTGTACGGCGCGCAGTGCGAAGCGATGCTCGCGTCGCTCGCACGGCACATGCCGGAAGGCGTCACGTGGAACCGTCCGGAAGGCGGGATGTTCATCTGGGTGAACCTGCCCGCGCAGATCGACAGCATGAAGCTGCTCGCCACGGCCGTGGACAACCACGTCGCCTTCGTGCCGGGCGCGCCGTTCTTCGCGGACGATGCTCAACAGAACACGCTGCGCCTGTCGTTCGTGACGGTGCCGCCCGAGAAGATCGAGGAAGGCGTCGCGCGGCTCGGCAAGCTGCTGCGCGAGCGCCTCTGATCCCGCTTTTTCCTGTCACGACTCTCTACGAGGAATCGAACGCATGGCTAACGTCTACGACAAACTGAAGTCGCTCGGCATCGAGCTCCCGACCGCCGGCGCACCGGCCGCCGCCTACGTGATGAGCGCGCAAAGCGGCAACACGGTCTACCTGTCGGGCCACATCGCGAAAAAGGACGGCAAGGTCTGGGCCGGCAAGCTCGGCGCGGATCTGCAGACGGAAGACGGCAAGGCGGCCGCCCGCTCGATCGCGATCGACCTGCTCGCGACGCTGCACGCGCACACCGGCGACCTGAACAAGGTCACGCGCATCGTGAAGCTGATGAGCCTCGTCAACTCGACGCTCGACTTCACCGAACAGCACGTCGTCACGAACGGTGCGTCGGAACTGATCGCGGAAGTGTTCGGCGATGCGGGCAAGCATGCGCGTTCGGCATTCGGCGTCGCGCAGATTCCGCTCGGCGCATGCGTCGAGATCGAGCTGATCGCCGAAGTCGCGTAACTCACGTCACGCGATCGTCACGATGACTAGCCACGGCGTCCGTTTCAAGCAGGTCGACGTCTTCACGTCGGTGCCGTTCAAGGGCAACCCGCTCGCGGTCGTGTTCGACGCCGATTCGCTCGGCGACGACGACATGCTCGCGATCGCCCGCTGGACGAACCTGTCGGAAACGGCGTTCGTGTGCACGCCGACCGATCCGGCGGCCGATTACCGCGTCCGGATCTTCACGCCGGGCGGCGAACTGCCGTTCGCCGGCCACCCGACGCTCGGCACCGCGCATGCGTTCCTGGAAAGCGGCGCGCGACCGCGCACGCCGGGCGTGCTGATCCAGCAATGCGGCGTCGGGCAGGTCGAACTGCGCGAACAGGCCGACGGCTGGGCATTTGCCGCGCCGCCCGCACGGTTCACGCCGCTCGACCGGGCCGACTATCCGGTGCTGGCGGCCGCGTTGCGCAGCAATGCGATCGATCCGGACGCCGAACCATGCGCGGTCGACAACGGCGCGCCGTGGCTCGTCGTGCGGCTCACGTCGGCCGACGCCTGCATCGGCCTCGCGCCCGATCCGGCCGCGCTCGGCGCCCTCATCCACCGCTACGGCGCGCACGGCCTCGCGGCCTACGCGTCGCACCCCGACGACGGCCCCGCGACGTTCGAAATCCGCTGCCTGATGACGGGCGACGGTTTCGGCACCGGCGAGGATCCCGCCACCGGCAGCGCGAACGCCGCGCTGGCCGAGCTGCTGAGCCGCCAGCAGCGCCGCCCCGGCACGTCGTACACGGCCCGTCAGGGCACGGCGATCGGCCGCGACGGCCGCATTGCCGTTCGCTATGACGACGACGGAACGATCTGGATCGGCGGCCACGTCGTGACGGTCGTGGACGGCACGTTCCAGATGCCCGCCTGACGTTTCGTCGTTTCGCCACGTGCGATGGCCCGGCCGACGCCCTGAGGTTGCCCGTCTATCGCAAAAACGTTCCAGCCAGTAATATCGGGCCTAATCCGTCGCTTCGGCGGGTCTGTCCATGGTTGCGCATCCCGCGAACGAACAGACGCCGGGGCGACCCCAACCATAGCCGGCCATCCCGACGAGGATGGCGCAAGCGAGCAGGACGCCGCCCTTCTTCAATGAGCTCCGCCCGGTCCAACCACACGCCGCCGACCCGGCCGCTGCGCGCGCCGCGCAAATCGCGCCGGCGCGCGCTGTTCGCGATCCCGTTGCTCGGGATGCTGGCGCTTGCGCTGCTGTGGGCGGTGATCATCGCGCGACTGTCGGTCGAAAAGGACAGCGCGTACAAGGAAGCGGCGGCATCCGCGGCGATCCTGTCGTCCGCGCTCGAGCAGCACACCGTCAAGGCGATCCACCAGGTCGACCAGATCACCCGCTTCGTCAAGTTCGAGTTCGAGAAATCGCCCGCGCACTTCAATCTCGCGAGCGCGGTCGAAAAAGGCGTCGTGCCGAGCGACACGCTGATCCAGGTCTCGCTCGTGAACGCGAAGGGTATCCTGTTCGCGAACACGGCCGACATTCATCCGCAGCCGATCAACCTGTCGGACCGCGAGCACTTCAAGGTCCATCTCGCGCACAACGACGACCGCCTGTACATCAGCAAGCCGGTGTTCGGCCGCGTGTCGAGCCACTGGACGCTGCAGATGACGCGGCGCCTGAACAACCCGGACGGCAGCTTCGCGGGCATCGTCGTGGTGTCGGAAGACCCGAGCTACTTCACCAACGATTTCTACAACAACGCGGCGATCGGCAAGGAAGGCGTGATCGCCGTGGTGTCCGACACGGGCGCGGTGCTCGCGCGGCGCACCGGCTCGGTCAGCAACGCACCGGGTGCGTTCTCCGCGTCGGGCGTATACCCGATCGCCGAGCGCGTGACGGGCACGATCATCGACCCGATCGACGGCGTGACGCGCATCGTGTCGTACCGCCACCTCGACGGCTACCCGCTCGCGGTGATGGTCGGGCTGTCGCAGACCGAGGAATTCGCGGACTACTCCCACACGCGCAACGTCTACCTGCTGATGACGAGCTTCATCACGCTCGCGATGCTCGCGTTCTTCAGCGTCGCGACGGGGCTGATCGGCAAGCTGCTGGGGCGCGAGCGCGAGATGACCCAGCTCGCCGAATACGACCTGCTCACCGGCCTCGCGAACCGCTACGCGACGCTGCGCGGGCTGCGCAACGACGTGTCAATGCCGGCCAGCCTGTCGCGGCTCGGCCTGCTGTTCATCGACCTCGACAACTTCAAGACCGTCAACGACACGCTCGGCCACAACGCCGGCGACATCGTGCTGCAGATGACCGCGTCGCGCCTGTCGGATGCCGTGGGCGACGAAGGCTCGCTCGCGCGGATCGGCGGCGACGAGTTCGTGGTCGTGATGAAGGGCGACGACATCGAACGGCGCGCGGTGCGGCTCGCGGAGGCGATCATCCGGATGTTCGGCGAGCCGTTCGACGTGCGCGGCAGTTCGTTCGTGCTGCACGCCAGCATCGGCATCGCGCTGCACAGCGTCGCGAACGAAAGCGAGATCGACCTGCTGAAGAAGGCCGACCTCGCGATGTACAGCGCAAAGGACGCCGGCAAGAACTGCTATCAGTTCTACGCGCCGCACCTGTCGCACCGCGCGGACCACCTGATGCGCTGGGAACAGCAGTTGCGCGTCGCGCTCGCCGAAGGGCAGCTGTTCCTCGCCTACCAGCCGAAGATCGACTTGACGCACCGCACGATCACCGGCTTCGAGGCGCTCGCGCGCTGGGACCACCCCGAGCACGGGATCATCTCCGCGAACGAATTCATTTCGATCGCCGAATCGACGGGTCTGATCGTGCCGATCGGCGACTTCGTGATCCGCACCGCGTGCGAACAGATCGCGCGCTGGCGCGACGACGGCCACGACACGCTGACGCTCGCGATCAACATCTCGCCGGTGCAGTTCTGGCGCGGCGACCTCATCGAGACGATTTCCCAGGCGCTGCAGGACACCGGCATCGACGCGAACCGGCTCGAGATCGAGATCACCGAGACCGCGATGATGGAATACCCGGAGCTCGTGTCCGAGAAGATCGTCGCGCTGAAGAAGCTCGGCATCCGGATCGCGCTCGACGATTTCGGCACCGGCTATTCATCGCTGTCGTACCTGCACCGCTTCTCCGTCGACACGCTGAAGGTCGACCGCTCGTTCGTGCAGGCCATCCCGAACGATCGCAGCGTGTGCGTGATGGTGTCGTCGATCGTGCATCTCGCGCGCTCGCTCGGCCTGACGGTCGTCGTCGAGGGCACCGAGACCGAGGAGCAGATCGCGTGGCTGTCCGCGCTCGGCGAGATCGAGGCGCAGGGCTTCCTGTTCTCGCGCCCCGTGCCGGCCGACGCGATTCCCGCGCTGATCGCACGCTTCGGCGTGCGCGGCGCCCGGCCGGACGTCCTCACCCACCGCGCGACCGGCAGCACGGGCGCCTGAGCCCGCCATCTGCGCGGCACTGGTTGCGCGGCCCCCGATCGTTTCGTTTTCCGATCCGATTGTTTAGTCCATTTACTAGCGTTTTCGCGCATGGCAGTGTCACGATGCGCGGCGGACAATCGGGAGGGCCACCGTGTCGGCGGGCCGCCGGCACGATTTCAAGCGCGAGACCAGGCCCAGCGCCAACAGCATAGTCATGACAACCGTCGAAGTCGAAGCGGCCGAACGTGTCGAACCGGCACAGGCCTCCCTATGGACCTTGTTCAAGGTCGTCGCCGGCATTTCCGCCGTATCGTGGGGCGGGCTGTCGATGATGGCGCAGCTCGAACGCCACTACGTCGACCGGTTGCAGCGCATCGAGCCGCACGTGTTCGCCGATTTCATCGCCCTCGCATGGCTCGTGCCGGGCCCGGTCGGCTGCAATGTCGCGGTGCAGGTCGGCCAGACGCTGCACGGCCGCATCGGCGCGTGGATCGCCGGCATCGCGAGCGTGCTGCCGTTCTTCCTGCTGATGACGCTGTTCGCGATCTTCTACCGCACGCCGATCGTGCGCTCGCTCGCCGCGCCGATGCTGATCAATCACTTCGGGATGGTGCTCGCCGCGCTGATCGGCGTCACGTGGATCAAGCAGTTGCGTACGCTCGCGCGCACGCGGCTCGAACAGTTGATTGCCGCGCTGTCGACGATTCTGCTCGCTTTCGCGCATAGTCCGGCCGCGTTCGTCGGGATTCTTTTCGCCGCGTTTGCAGCCGGCTGGCTGACCGGGCCGCCGCAAGACGACGCGGTCGACTTCACGCTATCGAAGCGCGACCGCAACCTGCTCGTGCTGCTCGCCATCCTCGTCGCGCTGTTCGCGCTGCCGCTGTCCGGCGACTACCAGATGACGCTGCTGTGGCCGCGGCTCGCCGGCGCCGGGATGACGCTGTTCGGCGGCGGCTTCTCCGCGCTGCCCGTGCTCAAGACGCTGTTCGTTTCGCCGGCGACCGGCATTTCCGATCACGACTTCACGCTCGCGTTCGCGCTGTCGCCCGTGTCGCCCGGCCCGCTGCTGAACGTCGTGCCGTTTCTCGGCTACCTGACCGACGGCTGGACCGGCGCGCTGCTCGCGACCGCCGCGCTGTTCATTCCGTCGGGGTGTCTCGTCGTGTTCGCGCAGAACCATCTGTTCCGGCTCAAGCGCCACTCGCGCTTCGAGCACGGGATGCACCTGATGCGCGCGGCGACGACGGGCTTTCTGGTCGTCGCCGTCGTGAAGATCCTGCATCGCGAACCGGCCGATCCCGTCTATTGGCTCACGGGCGCCTTTGCGATGCTGTGCTTCGCGCGCTTCAAGCTGCCCGTGTATGCCGTCTACGGTGCGGTCGCGATCGCGTGCGGCGCATGGCTGTGGGCCGTCGCGCATTGACGGCTGGCTGCAGTCACCGCCGCAGCCCCCGCTGCTTGCCGCTCAGCCTGCCTGCACCGCGACGCGGCGTGCGACCCAGCGCGCCCGCAGCGCGTCGTACGCGAGGTTGAAGCAGAACGTGTAAGGCAGGAAGAACAGCACGATGCCGAGGTCGAGCAGCAGCGCCTCGACGAGGCTCACATCCAGCCACCACGCGGCGACCGGCACCACCATCGCGACGAGGCCGAACTCGAACGCGACCGCATGCGCGACCCGCATCCCCAGCGTGCGCGTGAGGCCGGCGCGCCGCTCGAAGCGGTCGAACAGCGTGTTGAACGTCATGTTCCAGGCCATCGCGATCAGCGACACCATCACCGTCAGCACGCCGACGTGCGACACCGGCATGTCGAGCAGCCATGCGCCGATCGGCGCGCACAGCGCGATCGCCACCAGCTCGAACGTCAGCGCGTGAACGAGGCGTTCCGTCACCGTGGTATTCATCTGTTTCATGCTTCCCTCCGATTCGTTTGCTCAGATCATGTGTGGCATTCTGATCGGCACGACCGTATGAAGCCAGTTTGATATCATCGGTTTTACCGATACAACGCGATGAGATCCGCCACATGCGCCACGCACCCGAAGCCCTGCTCGCCTTCGCCGAAGCCGCGCTGCTCGGCTCGTTCACGGCCGCCGCGCGCAAGCTCGGCAAGCGGCAGTCGACGGTGTCCGAAGCGATCGCGAACCTCGAGATCGATCTCGGCGTGCAGCTGTTCGACCGCTCGACGCGCACGCCGACGCTGACCGATGCCGGCCGCGCGCTGCTGCCGCAGGTGCAGCGGACGCTGGAAGCCGGCGCGGCGATCGACCGCACCGCCGCGCGGCTCGCGCAGGGCGAGGAAGCGCGGCTCACGCTCGTCGTGTCCGATACGTACCAGTCGAAGCGTTACGAGGAAACCTTGATGGCGCTCGAGCAGCGTTTTCCGGCGCTCGAACTCGAATGCCAGGTCGCCGAGCACGAGGACGTGCTCGACCTGATCCAGCAGGGCCGCGCGCAGCTCGGGCTGATGGCCGCGCGCGCCGTCTACCCGCCCGATATCGGAGCGGCGACGGTGGCGGAGGAATCCGAGATCGGCCTGTTCGTCGGGCGCACGCACGCGCTGGCCGCCCACGGCGACGCCGACGTGCCGCATGCGGCGCTGCGCGACGCGCGCGAGCTGCGCCTGAACACCTACGTGAAACCGGAGGATCGCGGCGCCGACGACCGGATCGTCGTCGGCACGCAGCGCTGGCTCGCGCCGAGCTATCTGATGCTGCTGGAGATGGCGGTGCTGGGGTTCGGCTGGGCCGAGTTGCCGCGCTGGATGGTCGAGCACTTCGCGCGCGACCGGCTGTGCGAGCTGCACTCGCGCGGCTGGCCGCGCCGCGTGCGGGTCGATGCGGTGTGGTCGCGCAACCGGCCGCTCGGCCCGGCCGGCGCGTGGCTGCTCGACGCGATGCTGGCCGCGTAGCGGTGCGCGGCACCGCGCCGGCGGCGCGCGCCGAACGGCGCCGCGGACTCGGAGGTCAGAAGCCGCGCGACAGCACGGCGGCGCCGATCGTCACGACGCCGAGCACGAGATTGACGACGACGAGCAGGCGCACCGTGTTCACCGCACGCGCGCCATCGGGCCAGTTCTGCGCCTGCACCGCGCGCCGGATACGCGGGAACAGCGCGAAGCGGATGTGGCCGAAGATCAGCATCATCACGACGCCCAGCCCCGCCATCGCATGCAGCGTCCACGTCGCGTGCGCGCCGCCGAATGCCATCAGCAGGAACCCGCCGGACAGCAGGATCACGATCACCGAGCCCGACACCCAGTTGAAGAAGCGGCCGAACACGCCTTCGATCAGCGGCAGCCGGAGCTGCGGCGTCAGGTCGGACAGCGCCGGGCGCAGACAGAAATTCGCGAAGACCATCCCGCCCACCCACACGGCGACGGCCAGCAGGTGAAGAAACAGCGCGACGGCAACAGCGTGGGACATGGCGACAATCCTGATAGGGGTTGGGTGCAACGAACAGCCGCGTCATGCGCGGTCTCGAGCGACGTTCGACCGGCGGGCCGCCGCTCGGTTCGGACCCCGGGCGGCATTTCACACTATTTTGCAAATTCCGCGTGACGCCGCCACTGTCGCTTACCTGAATACGCCGCCCAAAAGAACAGGCCGCACGCCCGCCGAAGCGGAGGTGCGGCCTGCGATGCCGGTCGAGCCGGCGCGCGGAGGCGGCGTCAGCCGAGCAGCGGACGCAGTTCGTTGACGACCTTGAGCTTCGTCTCCGGCGTGCGGCCCTTGCGTGCGCGCTTGCCGATGTGCGGCGCGAGCCCCGCGTACGACAGCGTCTCGTCCTGCGCCTTGCCGCCGCGCCCGGTGCCGATCAGCACGACGCCGGCCGGGTCGATCGCGAGCGCCTGCACGAGCGTTTCCTTGTCGTCGAGCGCCATCAGGATCACGCCGCGGCCGCCGCCGGACAGCGTCTTCATCTCGTCCATCCCGAACACCAGCAGCCGGCCGCCGCTCGACAGGCACGCGACCTGCGTCGCGTTCGGCAGCACCGGCATCGGCGCGAGGGGCACCGCGCCCGCATCGATCGTCATGAATGCCTTGCCGGCCTTCACGCGGCTCACCATGTCGCCGACCTTCGCGAGGAAGCCGAACCCGTTGCTCGACGCAAGCAGCAGTTGCTGGTCGACCGGCGCCGCGAAGTAGTGCATCAGGTGCGAGCCCGATTCGAGCTCGATCAGCGACGTCACCGGCACGCCGTCGCCGCGGCCGCCCGGCAGCACCGACACGTCGACCGAGTACACGCGGCCGCTGCTGCCCCACGCGATCAGGCGGTCGGGCGTGCGGCACTGGAACGCCGCGTACAGGTGGTCGCCGGCCTTGAACGTGAAGCCGGCCGGGTCGAGCCCGTGACCCTTCAGCGCGCGCACCCAGCCCTTCTGCGACACGACGACCGTCACCGGCTCGTCCACCACCTTCGCCTCGAACGTCGCGCGCTTTTCCTGCTGGATCAGCGTGCGGCGATCGTCGCCGTACTGCTTCGCGTCGGTCTCGATCTCCTTGATCATCAGCCGCTTCATCGCGCTTTCGTTCGCGAGCAGCTCCTCGAGCTTCGCCTTCTCGTCGCGCAGCGTCTCGAGCTCCTTCTCGATCTTGATCTTCTCGAGCCGCGCGAGCTGACGCAGCCGGATTTCGAGAATGTCTTCCGCCTGGCGGTCGGTGAGGCCGAACGCGCTCATTAGCGCGGCCTTCGGCTCGTCCGCCTCGCGGATGATGCGAATCACCTCGTCGATGTTCAGGAAGACGATCATCCGCCCTTCGAGGATGTGGATGCGGTCGTCGACCTTCGCGAGACGATGGCGGGACCGGCGCGTCATCGTCAGCTGGCGGAACTTCACCCATTCGTCGAGGATCGTCAGCAGCCCCTTCTGGCCCGGCCGGCCGTCGGCGCCGATCATCACGAGGTTCAGCGTCGCGTTCGACTCGAGGCTCGTGTACGCGAGCAGCGTGTTCACGAATTCCGTCTGGTCGATCGTGCGCGACTTCGGCTCGAACACGAGCCGCACCGCCGCTTCCTTGCCCGACTCGTCGCGCACCGCGTCGAGCAGGTCGAGCATCGCCTTCTTCGTGTTGAGCTGTTCGGGCGTGAGCGTCTTCTTGCCGAGCTTGAGCTTCGGGTTGGTCAGCTCCTCGATTTCCTCGAGCACCTTCTGGCCCGACGTGCTCGGCGGCAGCTCGGTGACGACGAGTTGCCACTGGCCGCGCGCGAGATCCTCGATCTTCCAGCGCGCGCGCACCTTCAGGCTGCCGCGACCGGTTTCATAGGCCGCCGCGATCTCGGTGTCGCTCGAGATGATCTGGCCGCCGCCCGGGAAGTCCGGGCCGGGGATCAGGTTCATCAGCTCCGCGTGCGTGAGCTTCGGATTGCGGATCAATGCGACCGCCGCCGCCGCGACCTCGCGCAGGTTGTGCGACGGGATTTCGGTGGCGAGGCCGACCGCGATGCCCGATGCGCCGTTCAGCAGCACGAACGGCATGCGGCTCGGCAGCGTCTTCGGTTCCTCGAACGAGCCGTCGTAGTTCGGCATGAAGTCGACCGTGCCCTGGTCGATCTCGTCGAGCAGCAGCTTCGAGATCGGCGTGAGCCGCGCTTCGGTGTATCGCATCGCCGCCGCGCCGTCGCCGTCGCGCGAGCCGAAGTTGCCCTGCCCGTCGATCAGCGGATAGCGCAGCGAGAAATCCTGCGCGAGACGCACGAGCGCGTCGTATGCCGACTGGTCGCCGTGCGGGTGGTATTTACCGAGCACGTCGCCGACCACGCGCGCCGACTTCACCGGCTTCGCGTCGGGGCCGAGGCCCATTTCGTTCATCGCGAACAGGATCCGGCGCTGCACCGGCTTCTGGCCGTCGCACACGTCGGGCAGCGCGCGGCTCTTCACGACGCTGACCGCGTAGCTGAGGTACGCCTGCTCCGCGTAATTGCCGAGCGTCAGCGCATCGGCGTCCGGTGCGTCGGACCCGGCGAAGAGATCGGAAGTATTGTCGTCCATCTGAATTCCGTATTCGTAAATGGCGTGAGGCCGGGCCGGGCGTCATGCCCGGCCGCGCGGGTTAGATGTCCGCTTCGACGTCGTTGCCCTTTTCCTCGAGCCAACCGCGCCGCGCGGCTGCCTCGCCCTTGCCCATCAGCATCGTCATCCGCGCGACGGTCGACTCGTAGTCGAGCTCGCCGAGCTTCACCGGCATCAGGCGGCGCGTGTCGGGGTTCATCGTCGTGTCCCACAGCTGCTCCGCGCTCATTTCGCCGAGCCCCTTGAAGCGGCTGATGCTCCATTGCGTTTCACGCACGCCGTCCTTGCGCAGCTTGTCGAGCGTCGCCTCGAGTTCGCCTTCGTCGAGCGCATAGAGCTTCTGCGCGGGCTTCTTGCCGCGCGCGGGCGCATCGACGCGGAACAGCGGCGGCCGCGCGACATGCACGTGGCCGCGTTCGATCAGCTGCGGGAAGTGCTTGAAGAACAGCGTGAGCAGCAGCACCTGGATGTGCGAGCCGTCGACATCGGCGTCCGACAGGATGCAGATCTTGCCGTAGCGCAGGTTCGACAGGTCGACGGTTTCGTCCGGGCTGTGCGGATCGACGCCGATCGCGACCGAGATGTCATGCACCTCGTTGTTCGCGAACAGGCGGTCGCGCTCGGTTTCCCACGTATTCAGCACCTTGCCGCGCAGCGGCAGGATCGCCTGGTATTCCTTGTCGCGGCCCATCTTCGCGGAACCGCCCGCCGAGTCGCCCTCGACGAGGAACAGTTCGTTGCGCGCGATATCTTCCGTCTCGCAATCGGTCAGCTTGCCGGGCAGCACCGCGACGCCCGAGCTCTTGCGCTTCTCGACCTTCTGGCCCGCGCGCGTGCGCGCCTGCGCCTGCTTGATCACGAGTTCGGCGAGCTTCTTGCCGTGCTCGACGTGCTGGTTCAGCCACAGTTCGAGCGCCGGCCGCGAGAACGACGACACGAGCTTCACCGCGTCGCGGCTGTTCAGGCGCTCCTTGATCTGCCCTTGAAACTGCGGGTCGAGCACCTTCGCGGACAGCACGAACGACACGCGCGCGAACACGTCTTCCGCGAGCAGTTTCACGCCCTTCGGCTGCAGGTTGTGCAGTTCGACGAAGCTTTTCACCGCCTGGTAGAGACCGTCGCGCAGGCCCGACTCGTGCGTGCCGCCGGCCGGCGTCGGGATCAGGTTCACGTACGACTCGCGCACGAGCGAACCTTCCTCGCTCCATGCGACGACCCACGACGCGCCCTCGCCTTCGGCGAAGGTTTCGTCGGTCGAACGCGCATCGGCGAAGCGCTCGCCTTCGAACAGCGGAATCAGCAGCTCGCTGCCGTTCATCTCGTCGAGCAGGTAGCCGCGCAGGCCGTCCTCGTATTTCCAGGTCTGGCGTTCGCCCGTCTTCTCGTTGACGAGCACGACCTCGACGCCCGGCAGCAGCACGGCCTTCGAGCGCAGCAGGCGCTGCAGCTCGCCGAGCGGCAGGTTCGGCGAATCGAAGTACTTCGGATTCGGCCACACCTGCACGCGCGTGCCGGATTTCTTCTCGCCGCGGCCCGCGCCTTGCGTAGTGAGCGGCTTGACGACATCGCCGTCGGCGAAGCCGAGTTCGGCGATCTTGCCGTCGCGCCAGACCGTCACGTCGAGGCGCGTCGCCAGTGCGTTCGTCACCGACACGCCGACGCCGTGCAGGCCGCCCGAGAACGTGTACGCGCCGCCGGCGGCCTTGTCGAACTTGCCGCCCGCGTGCAGGCGCGTGAACACGATCTCGACGACCGGCACGCCTTCCTCGGGGTGCATGCCGAACGGGATGCCGCGGCCGTCGTCCTCGACCGATACCGACTGGTCGGTGTGCAGCGTGACGATGATCTGCTTGCCGTAGCCGCCGAGTGCCTCGTCGGACGCGTTGTCGATGACTTCCTGAATGATGTGCAGCGGATTTTCGGTACGGGTGTACATGCCGGGCCGCTGCTTGACCGGCTCGAGACCCTTGAGCACCTTGATCGATGCTTCGCTATAGGCCGCGCTGGGCTTCTTCGTTGACATAGGCGCTGAATTTCGTCATTCATCGGGACGTTGTCCACACCTGGTGTGGATAACGTCGTGGACAAAACGTTGAGTTCCGTAAAAAAGCGAATCGAAACAACGCTGTGCTTGGACTGCTTCGAAAGCGGGCGCGCGGCATGCGCTGCGCGACCCGGGACGCGCGGTATTTTACTGGTTCCGCGTGGCGCGCCATCGCAAGATCGTCGCGCGGTGCGGCCGGCCATGCGGCGGGCGTACGACGCGCCGGCCAGCGACGCGCCGCGCGCCGTGCGTCAGACCGGTTTGCGCTTCGCTTCGAGCGTTTCCCACCGCTCGAGCGCGGCGAGCAGTTCGTCGTCGATCGCCGCGAACCGCTCGGTCAGGCGCGTGCCTTCCTGCGGATCCTTCGCGAAGATCGCGCCGTCCTCGAGTTGCGCGTCGATCGTCTTCTGTTCTTCCTCGAGCGCCGCGATCTTCTGCGGCAGCGCATCGAGTTCGCGCTGCTCGTTGAACGACAGCTTGACCGTGCGCTGCGCGTTGCGGCCCGCCGCGCTTTTCGCCGGGTCTTCCTTGACCGGCGCCGCTTCCTTCACCGCGCGCTTCGCCGCTTCCTGCTGCGCGAGCTGCTGCGAACGCTCGCTCTGGATCTGCCAGTCGGTGAAGCCGCCGACGTATTCGCGCCACTTGCCGTCGCCCTCCGCCGCGATCACCGACGTCACGACGTTGTCGAGGAACGCGCGATCGTGGCTGACGAGCAGCACCGTGCCGTCATAGTCGGCCAGCAGCTCTTCGAGCAGTTCGAGTGTCGGGATGTCGAGATCGTTGGTCGGTTCGTCGAGCACCAGCACGTTGGCCGGACGCGCGAACAGGCGCGCGAGCAGGAGCCGGTTGCGCTCGCCGCCCGACAGCGACTTCACCGGCGAGCGCGCGCGTTCCGGCGCGAACAGGAAGTCGCCGAGATAGCTCATCACGTGCTTGCGCACGCCGCCGATCTCGACCCATTCGCTACCGGGGCTGATCGTATCGGCCAGGCTCTTGTCCTGGTCGAGCTGCGCGCGCATCTGGTCGAAATACGCGACCTGCAGGTTCGTGCCCGTGCGCACCGTGCCCGTGTCAGGCTTCAGCTCGCCGAGGATCAGCTTGAGCAGCGTGGTCTTGCCCGCGCCGTTCGGGCCGACGAAACCGATCTTGTCGCCGCGCATGACCGACGTCGAGAACGTGTCGACCACCGTTCGATCGCCGTAGCGCTTCGTCACGTCCGTCAGTTCCGCGACGATCTTGCCCGACTTCTCGCCCTGCGCGACGTCGAGCCTCACGTTGCCCTGCGAATTGCGGCGCTCCGCGCGCTCGTTGCGCATCTGCACGAGCCGCGCGATGCGCCCGACGCTGCGCGTACGCCGCGCCTCGACGCCCTTGCGGATCCACACTTCTTCCTGCGCGAGCAGCTTGTCGAACTTCTCGTTTTCCACGCGCTCGACTTCGAGCTGCTGCGCCTTGCGCGTCTGGTACGCGGAGAAATTGCCCGGATACGACAGCAGCCCGCCGCGATCGAGCTCGACGATGCGTGTCGCGACGCGGTCGAGGAACGCGCGATCGTGGGTGATGAACAGCAGGCCCGCGCGCTGCGAGACCAGCAGTTCTTCCAGCCAGCGGATGCCGTCGAAGTCGAGGTGGTTGGTCGGTTCGTCGAGCAGCAGCACGTCGGGCTGCAGCACCAGCGCGCGCGCCAGCGCGACGCGCTTCTGCATCCCGCCCGACAGCGCGTCGACGCTGGCGTCGCCGTCCGTCAGGCCGATCTGCGCGAGCGTCATCGACACGCGCGTGCGCCAGTTCCACGCGTCGTGCATGTCGAGCGACGACTGCAGCGCGTTCATCCGCGCGAGCAGCGCATCGTGCTCGGCGCCTTCGGGCGTCTCGGCGAGGCGGTGCGCGATCGAATCGTATTCTTCGAGCACTTCGCGCGTGTGCGTGAGCCCCGATGCCACGGCCTCGAACACCGTCGCGCCGGGTTCGAATTCAGGCTCCTGCGGCACGTAGACGGTCACCAGCTCCTGCTGGCGCGTGATCAGCCCGTCATCGGGCTTCGCGAGCCCGGCGACGATCTTCAGCAGCGACGACTTGCCCGCGCCGTTGCGGCCGATCAGGCCGACGCGCTCGCCGGCTTCCAGCGAGAAGTCCGCGTGATCGAGCAACGCGACGTGACCGAACGCGAGTTGCGCGCCGGTAATGGAATAAAGCGACATGGGGAGACGGCGAAGAGAGAAATCGGAAGCGCCCATTGTACCGGTGGCGGAGGCCGGCGCCGGGATGGCCGGACGGACTATGCCGGTGCGTGGTGCTTTTCGTGCTGTGACTGCCTGCAGGCGTGCGCTCGGCGGACGGCGCCGGCGTGGCGCGCTTCGGCGCCCCGCGGGGCCGGCGCGGCGGGCATCCGGCCGCAGCTTCCCGGCCGGGCGCCCGCACGCGGGAGGTGCGATTACTTCACGTTGACCGTGATCGTCGAGCTCAGCTCGGGACCATACGAACGGTGTGCGCCGTCGCCGAGCTGCAGCGTCAGCGTGTGCTTGCCGGGCGGCAGCTTCACGTCGGTTTCGGTCTGGGCCTTGCCGAAGTGCAGCGAATGTTCGGAGGCGGGAATCACGTCGCCCTTGGGCACCGGCTTGCCGTCGATCAGCAGGTGATGGTGGCCCGTGTCCGGCGTCATGTCGCCGGCCGGCTTGAGCGCCATCCCTTCGAGGCCGAACTGCACGTGCACGGGGCTCGACACCGTCGCGCCATCCTTCGGCTCGACGAAAAACACGCGCGCCTCGGCACGCGCGAGCGTCGACACGGCCAGTGCCGCGACACATACCGCACCTGCGATCCATTTCTTGTTGAGCATCGTTTCCTCCTTCAGATTGAAAGGCTCACGAAGCATACACTGCGTGCCCGGCCCGTGCGATGTCGGGCGTTGTTCGCGATGCGTACGTTTAAAAGGACGTTGCGCAGGTGTTCGGCGAAATTACGGTACTATTGCGCCTTTCGTCCGTTGGCCGCGCCGCGGACGGCATGACCGACTTTCTTCATCCCGAACGCCCTATGAGCGACGTAATCGAATACCAGAGCTGGGTCTGCCTGATTTGCGGGTGGGTCTATAACGAAGCGGAAGGCCTGCCCGACGAGGGGATCCCCGCCGGCACCCGTTTCGCCGACATTCCCGCCGACTGGCGGTGCCCGCTGTGCGACGTGGGCAAGGAAGATTTCGTCGTCGTGGATTTCTGATTTCGGTTTGAGCACGCGCGCGGCGCACCGGCACGCATTCCGTCCGCCGATGCGCCGCGCGTTTGCTATACTCTGCGCGCTGTCCACATCGCCGTCCCGGTCGCGTTTTTTCGCACGCAATATCGCGGACCCGGCTCTCCCCGTAGTTCAATGGATAGAACAAGCGCCTCCTAAGCGCTAGATACAGGTTCGATTCCTGTCGGGGGGACCAGAGCGCCTCCAAAGTTTCACCAGCTTCGTCACAAGAACCCCGTCACGCTTGGCTGTGCGGGGTTTTTTGTTGCGGACTTCCATCAGCGACCAACAGTGGAAACAACCGCCGATTCCCCGCGCGTCCTTCCGACGCCCTTCGGAATGCTCGGGCACTGCGCACGGCGTTTTTCGATCAAGCGTTCGGCCGTTGCCCAAAGTGTTATCCGACCGCCGGAGGGCAGCAAACATGGGTGGGTTACTTGATCGGACCCGAGGTAACACTCGGATATCCGAGAGAACCCAGGCAATGTAAGCAAGCGGATTTTGATGGGAGACGCGGGGGTATCACTGATCATTTGACGCACCGCAACAGTCCGATGTACACTTCGCGCCGCGGGGTGGAGCAGTCTGGCAGCTCGTCGGGCTCATAACCCGAAGGTCATAGGTTCAAATCCTATCCCCGCAACCAACATCGAAGCCCGCTATGCGAAAGCAAGCGGGCTTTTTGATTTGCACGCTGTACCAGCACGGCCGGTCCCCCGCCCTCACCGCATCAACCCCGTCCTGACCTTCGGCATCAAACTCACATTCGCCCCCGTCACCGCAAACGTCCCGGTCGACGACGCGCCGGCCGGTAGCGCCAGCACACTGCCATCCCCGAGCCGATTCGCATCGACGACGATCTGGCTCACCGCGCACCCGTTCGTCAACAGCCCGACCGGCAACCCGGCGATCGACGAAAACGTATTGCCCGTCACGCTGAACGAACACACGTTCCCATACGCCCGGAACCCCGCATAGCCGGATCCCGACACGCGGTTATCCGTCACCGCGACGCCCGACACCGTTCCCGTCCACGTATCCAGCTCGATCGCGCCCTGTTGCGTCGGCTGCAGGCCGTTGTTCACGTTCGAGTTCTGGATATTGGTCACGGTATTGCCGGCGATGACGACGTTCGATGACCCATAAGTCTTCCAGCTGTCTTCCTGCGCGACGAGGATACCCGCCGCCTTCTCGACGCCGTCGACCGTATTGTTCGAGATCGTCACGCCCTGCCCGCCGACAACGGTAATGCCGCGCCCCCACGCGTTACTCGACACCGAATTGTGGTCGATGAGCACGTTGCTGCTGAGCCGGCCGTCGCCGAGATAACTGACCACGGCGATCAGATCGTCGCCGGTGCCCGTCACCGTATTGTTCTGCACCAGCACGTTGGTCGACCCGTAGGTCGTATGGATGCCGTCGGCCAGCGTCGCACGCACCGTGTTGCCCACGATCGCGATACCGCTGCCGCCGAACACGAAAATCCCCGCGCTCGCGCCCCCTTGGATCGTCACGCCGAGCACCTGAACGTCCGCGCCCGTCACCTCGACCTTGGTCGACTCGGGCGTCGTGAGCCGCGTCGTGCCGGTGCCGGCGAGCGTCACGCCGACGAGCGTCGAACCGGTGCTGCGCATCACGATGGTCTGGTCGGCCGGATTCGTGGCGGCGAGCGTCGCCCCGTATCCGGAGATCACCGCCTGCGGCACGTTCACGGCAAGCGAATGCCCGACGACGTAGCGGCCCGGCGCGATCACCAGGCGCTGGCCGGCCTGCAGGCTGTCGAATGCTTTCTGCAACGCGTCGGCCTGATCACGGCCGTCGGCGGCCGGGGAGACCGTCACATCGGCGACGAGAACTGGATTGGAGCCGCTGGACGGCGGAAGCGGCGCGCCGGGAGTGGCGCCGGTCGCCCCTGAGGTCGGGCCAGAGCGGCCGGAATTCGTCGATGAAATCGATGAAGTCGATGCGCCGGATGCGGCGCCGGCAGATGTCGATGTACCCGCAACGGTCTGCGGTGCCGCCGCAGTGTTGTCGTCATCACCGCCGCATGCGGCGAGACAAAGGCAGAGCGCGGCAAGCATCGCTTGATCGACTGTACGCATACGATGTTCCGCTAGCCCAGATTGGCGTCATCGTAAGTACGCCAGCGCACTTTGTAAATGAATTCCGTGCGGAAGCACCGTTCGCAATCCTCCTTGATTCATCGCAACTGACGCGCATCCGACATTGCATAGAATCCCGAACCTTCTTCATCAGGCGAACGTCTGGGCTGATTCAGGCGCGCGCGACCGCGAGATCGCGCGCGGCATCGGTGCAGCGATTACCGGCCGCACACGAGCAAATTACATCGCACTTCTACGCTTATGCATTCGCGCCACCATCGATTGTCAACCCGGTACCGTTAATCGACCGCCCTTCCGGCCCGACGACGAACGCGACGAGTGCCGCGACGTCCTCCGCCTTGCCGTACTGCGGAATCGCCATCCGCGAACGTTGCGCGCCGGCATGCTCACCGTCGGCCGGATTCATGTCCGTATCGGTCGACCCCGGATGCACGATATTGACCGTGATGCCGCGCGCACCGAGATCGCGCGCGAGCCCCTGTGTCCAGCCGATCAGCGCGGCCTTGCTCGCCGCATAGAGGCTCATCCCCGCATCGGGCACGCGCGTCGCGAGGCAACTGCCGGTCGACACGATGCGCCCGCCCTCCCCGAGATGCCGCGCGGCCGCCTGCGACGCGACGATCACCGCGCGCACGTTCACGTTCAGCGTCGCGTCGATATCGTCGAGCGTGAGGTCGTCCAGCGCGCCCGCGCGGAAGATGCCCGCGTTGTTGACGAGGATGTCGAGACCGCCGAGCGTCTGCGCGGCTTGATCGACCGCGCCACGCACGGCAACCGGATCGGCGCTGTCGGCCTGGATCGCGACGGCCCGGCGGCCGAGCGCCTCGATGTCGGCAACGACGGCCCGCGCCCGCTCCGCCGATTTCTCGTAAGTGATCGCGACGTCCGCGCCGTCGGCCGCCAGCCGTTTCGCAATGGCCGCACCGATGCCGCGACTGCCGCCCGTGACGAGTGCACGCTTGCCCTGAAGTCGATTCATGAAAGCTCCTGTGGTCATTTATGTAACGACCTACACAGAATGTGGCAGGTTGCGCGGCGCTGTCAATTGAATTATTTTATCGATCGATACAGATATCGACGAAGGAACGAATGTCATGGCTGAACGGGGCCGACCGAGAAGCTTCGACAAGGAAGCTGCGCTGGATCGCGCGATGGAGGTGTTCTGGCGCCTCGGCTACGAGGGTGCGTCGATGACGGACCTGACGGCCGCGATGGGCATTGCGTCGCCGAGCCTGTACGCGGCGTTCGGCAGCAAGGAGGCGTTGTTCCGGCAGGCGATCGAGCACTATCGGGAAACGGAAGGCCGTGAGATCTGGGACGGCGTCGAACAGGCCGGCAGCGCATACGACGCGATCGAGCACTATCTGATGCAGACCGCGCGCGTGTTCACGCGCCGGTCGAAGCCGGCCGGATGCCTGATCGTCTTGTCGGCGCTGCATCCGGCCGAGCGCTCGGACACGGTCCGGCAAACACTGATCGCCATGCGCGAGCAGACGGTCGCCGCGTTACGCACGCGGCTCGGCGAAGGCGTTGCAGCGGGCGAGATTTCCGCGCACGCGGATCTCGACGCGATCGCGCGCTACTACGTGACGGTGCAACAGGGAATGTCGATTCAGGCGCGCGACGGCGCGAGCCGTCGCGATCTGGAAGCGGTCGCGCAAGCCGCGCTGGCCGCGTGGCCGGCGCTCGCGGACGCGCGCGCCGGCTGACGGCGGGCCCCGGAAAGAAACCCGCGAAACCACGCGCGGCCGGCCGGCGACCAGCGCCCGGCATGGCCGCGCGGGTACTTACTGCGTAACGGCGTGCTGCACGTCCTTCGACGCATGCCACACGCGGTAGCGCACGTCGAAACCGTCCGGCACGTACACGACGAGCGGCAGGCGGCTGTTGTAGCGCAGCAGTTGGCCATCGCTGCGCACCTGCACGAACCGCTGTTGCGGCGCCTGGCCCGGGCACGCCATCAGCGTCGACGCCGGCCCCTTCACGTCGGTCAGCCGATAGTACGTATAGCCCCAGCCCTTCACGTCCTCGGCGGTCAGCTCGCCGCCGAACCATTGCTGGTTGCAGTCGGTCTGCAGCGTCTTGCCGATCATCAGCTCGACACGCGCATCGCCTTCGTTCTCGAGCGCGGGCAGCGCGATCACCGCGCGCTGCTGGCCGGCCGCCGGCTGCGGGAACATCTTGATCGACTCGGCCGGCACGGCGGGCGCCGATGCGGGCCCGGCCGCGCAGGCGGCGGCGGTCGTCACGCAAAAGGCGACCAGGACGGCCCGGATCGCGAATTTCATCGATGTGCTCCTGATAAACAAAATAGGCCCCGGATGCTAACACTTTCGTCGCAAGACCTTACGGGGCTGTAATTTGACGACACAATTGCAAACAGTCGCCAATCCCCGCGCGCGGTACTTATAGGAGAACCCACGGAGAACATCATGCTGAAGCTCATTGCTGCCGCCGGCGTCGCCACGCTGCTGGCCGGTTGCGTCGTCGGCCCGGACGCCGGATACGGCTACGGCCAGCCCTACTATTCCGATCCCGGCTACGCGTACGGGCCGGCCTACGGCGCGGCGCCGGTCTATGGCACGGTCAACATATGGGGCGGCGGCGGCGGCGGGCGCGACTGGGATCGCGGCCATCGCGACTACCGCCGCTGGGATCGCGATCGCGGTGACCATGGCGGCTGGGGACGCGGCGGCGGACGCCGCGGCGACTGGAACGAAGGCGGAGGCGGCGGCGGACGCGGTGACGGCGGCCATCGCCACTGATTCGGCCGATCCAGCGGCTGCAATTGCAACCGTTTGTATCCGCACACGGTTCCGCATGGGCGCTGGGTGACGGATAAAAAAGCTGCCGAAACCGGCTCCCCCGACATGACAAAGGCCCTCGCATCACGCGAGGGCCTTTCCTTTTGTCATCCTGCGTATCGGCGACTCAGTCGACACCGATCATGCGGCGCCAAGCCCGGTCATGCACCCGCTCACCAGCCGGCCGGCTGCGCATAGCCGCCCGACACGGGCGCGCCGCACACATACGCGCGCTGATAGCGGTCGTAGCAATAGTTCGGGCCGCCGTCCTGGTACTGCGCCTGCTGATAGCTCGGATAAGCCGGCTGCTGGTAGGCCGGCTGGTAGTACGTCGGCGGCTGATAGGCCGGTGCCTGATACACGGGCGCCTGGTACGCGACGGGCGGATTCATCGCGGACGTCACGATCGCGCCGAGCACCGCGCCGCCGATCAGCGCGCCGATGACGGCGCCCCCGTCGCGGCCATGCGCGGACGCCGGGCCCGCCACGGCGAGCGAACCGGCGAGGACACATACAGCGGCAATTTTTTTCATGATGGACTCCCACGCGAAGTGGTACTGGATGCGATGCATTGTGGCGGCACGCGGTCGTAATAGATGCAGCAAGTGGTAACGCGCCATTACGGGTATCACGCACACCGGAACGCGGTACGGCCGTGCTACGATTTTCGGCCCACAGGAGACGCGTTCATGCAGCCCGAAACCGCCCGCCGTTTCGATACCGAATTCGCGCCGCGCATTGCGCGGGCGATCGCCGCCTTCTTCGCCGATCACGTGCAGGCCGACGTCGCCCCGTACGGCGGCCACGGGCAACCGACGCGCGTGCGGATCCGCAGCGCGCCGCACGAGCACGTGAGCGGCTTCGTGCATCCGCTGAACCTCGAGCTGACCTGGGACACCGACGAGATCGAGCGGCTGATGGAGCCGGACGGTCCGCAGCGCTTCGAGCACTACCTGGCCGCGCTGCCGAAGAAACTGGGCGCGTGGCAGAGCGCGCGCGACATCGATCTCGCGTCGCGCACGCAGGCCGACCCGCTCGTGCGGCTCGGCGGCCTCGATTTCGAAGGCTGAATGCGCGCGCCGGCCGGTGGCCGGTGGCCGGCGGCCCCGCGTGCGTCGGCGTCGCGCGACGCGGCCCGGTGATACACTCGACCGGTCCCGCGCCGGCGCCGCCAGGCCGGCCGGGCCACTCACCGCCGCCTCCACCCGCGAGCATGGTTGCGCACACAACCGGCGCGCGGGCGCGCGGACAACCACGCTTTCGCTCCCGTCATGAACGCCGATACCGGCCTGCCGCTTCCGCAACGCTACTGGGCGATCGTCTGCGTCGCACTGGGCATCACGCTCGCCGTGCTCGACGGCGCGATCGCGAACGTCGCGCTGCCGACGATCGCGCGCGACCTGCACGCGTCCGATGCCGCATCGATCTGGATCGTCAACGCGTATCAGCTCGCGGTCACGATCACGCTGCTGCCGCTCGCGTCGCTCGGCGAGCGCGTCGGCTATCGCCGCATCTATATCGCGGGGCTGGCGCTCTTCACCGCGGCGTCGCTCGGCTGCGCGCTCGCCGGCTCGCTGCCGATGCTGGCCGTGATGCGTGTGATCCAGGGGTTCGGCGCAGCCGGCATCATGAGCGTCAATGCGGCGCTGGTGCGGATGATCTACCCGTCGTCGATGCTCGGGCGCGGGCTGTCGATCAACGCGATGGTGGTCGCGCTGTCGTCGGCGATCGGGCCGACGGTCGCGTCGGCGATCCTGTCGTTTGCGTCGTGGCCGTGGCTGTTCGCGGTCAACGTGCCGATCGGCATCGCCGCGGTACTCGGCAGCGTGCGCGCGCTGCCGGCCAACCCGCTGCACGACGCGCCGTACGATTTCGCGAGCGCGCTGATGAACGCGTGCGTGTTCGGGCTGCTGATCACCGCCGTCGACGGGCTCGGCCACGGCGAACGCCACGCTTACGTCGCGGCGGAGCTGGCCGTCGCGTTCGTCGTCGGCTACTTCTTCGTGAAGCGCCAGTTGTCGCAGCCGGCGCCGCTGCTGCCGGTCGACCTGATGCGCATCCCGATGTTCGCGCTGTCGATCTATACGTCGATGGCGTCGTTCACGTCGCAGATGCTTGCATTCGTCGCGCTGCCGTTCTGGCTGCAGAATTCGCTTGGTTTCTCGCAGGTCGAAACCGGCCTCTACATGACGCCGTGGCCGCTCGTGATCGTGTTCGCCGCGCCGCTCGCGGGCGTGCTGTCGGACCGCTACTCGGCCGGCATCCTCGGCGGAATCGGGCTTGCGCTGTTCGCGGCCGGCCTGCTGTCGCTCGCGACGATCGGCGCGCACCCGGGCACGGTCGACATCGTGTGGCGGATGGCGTTGTGCGGCGCGGGCTTCGGGCTGTTCCAGTCGCCGAACAACCGCGCGATGCTGTCGTCGGCGCCGCGCGAGCGCAGCGGCGGCGCGGGCGGGATGCTGAGCACGGCGCGCCTGACCGGCCAGACCCTCGGCGCCGCGCTCGTCGCGCTGATTTTCGGGCTCGCGCCCGGCCATGGTCCGACGATCGCGCTCTATGTCGCCACGGGGTTCGCGGCGATCGCCGCGGTGGTCAGCATGCTGCGCATCACGTCGCCACGCCCGGACGCGGCAACCTGACGCCGCCGCGCGCCGCGTGCGCGCGTCATGCGGCGTCGAGCGCGTCCATCACGAAGCGCACGCGCGCCTTCACGCTCACCCGCGGCAGTTCGATCAGCCGATACCCGTACGCCGTATAGCAGTCGACCATCGCGTCGTAGGTCCGCACCGCCTCGTCGAAATCCTGCCGCCGTTCGGCGTCCGGAGTGTAGATCTCGGGCCACGGCGGCGCGATGAACACGCGCCGGTGATAGCGAAAGCGCCGCGCCGCGGCCTCCGCATGCGCGGGCACGGCGAGGCCCGTCAGCCGCAGGTAGCCGATCACGTCCGGCACGCCGCGGTCGAAAAACACGGGCCCGCGCGCATCGTGCGCGAGACGGTACGAACGCATCTCCCAGTTCAGCATCTGCTCGGCGAACGCGGCCCGGTCGCGCCACGGCAGCGCCGGGCCGTCGATCGCCATCTGGTCGCGGATCACGCCGCGCCCGGCCTCGTGCGAGCGCGCGAAACCGGTGCGTTCGAGCGCATCGAGCAACGTGCTCTTGCCCGAACCCGGGCCGCCCGTAACGACGAAGAAGCGGGCCGACGCTTCGTCCGCCGCGCAGCCCTCCTCCACCCGCTCAGACATGCGCGGCCCGCCGGCCCGCGCGCTGCGTGACCGACGCGGCCGCCGCGACGCTGCGTAGGTCGGCGACGAACGTGTCGCGCCAGACCGACAGGTCGTTCTCGCGCAGCCGCGCGAGGTTCTCTTCATGTCGCGCCTGGCGCTCCGCGAGCGGCATCGACAGCGCGCGCTCGAGCGCGTCGGCCATCTGCGACAGGTCGTACGGATTGACGAGCAGCGCACCGGTCAGCTCGGCCGCCGCACCGGCGAACTCCGACAGCACGAGCACGCCCGGATCGGCCGGGTCCTGCGACGCGACGTATTCCTTCGCGACCAGATTCATCCCGTCGCGCAGCGGCGTCACGTAGCCGACCTGCGACATCCGGAAGAACGCCATCAGCAGATTGCGCTCGTATTTGCGGTTCAGGTACTGGATCGGCGTCCAGTCGAGTTGCGAGAAGCGGCCGTTGATGCGGCCGGCCTCGCCTTCGAGCGTTTCGCGAATGTTCTGATAGGTCTTCACGTCGGAACGAGTCGGCGGCGCGATCTGCACGAGCGATACGCGCCCCTGCCAGCCCGGCGCGTTGGCGAGCATCCGCTCGAACGACTGGAAGCGCTCGACGAGCCCCTTCGAATAGTCGAGCCGATCGACGCTCATCACGAGCTTGCGGCCGTCGAGCGCGTCGCGCAGCATCTTCACCGGCTTGCGCGAGCCGTACTGGACGGCGGCCTCGGCGATCGCATCCGGATGCACGCCGATCGGATAGGCGGCAACCTTCACGACGCGGCCGTGCGCATGCAGCATCCCGTCGTCGCTCGCCGCGCCGATGCCGCGCCGCTCGATGTAGTCGGTGAACGCCTGCTTGTCGGCATCGGTCTGGAAACCCGCGATGTCGTACGCGCACATGAACTTCACCAGCTCCTCGTGCGGCGGCACGACGCGCAGCATGTCGGGCGACGGAAACGGAATGTGCAGGAAGAAGCCGATCGGGTTCTTCACGCCGAGCTCGCGCAGGCAATGCGCGAACGGCAGCAGGTGATAGTCGTGCACCCAGATCAGGTCGTCGGGCCGCAGCAGCGCGGCGAGCTGCTTCGCCAGCATCGCGTTCACGCGCAGATAGCCCGCGTACTCCTGCCGGTCGAAGCGCGTGAGATCGCTGCGGTAGTGGAACACCGGCCACAGCGTCGCGTTCGAGAAGCCGCGGTAGTACTGATCGTAGTCGCGCCGGGTCAGCCCGACCGTCGCATACGTGACGTTGCCGTCCCGCTGGATCGCGGGTTCGGCGTCGGGCGTACCGACGATCTCGCCGTTCCAGCCGAACCAGACACCGCCGGTGTCCTTCAACGCATCCATCACGCCGACCGCGAGCCCCCCTGCACTCGGGCGTGTGTCCTCGCCGGCGGCGACACGGTTCGATACCACGATCAATCTGCTCATGCGGCTTCCCCTCCTCGATTCGATTGGTTGGCGCGCGGCGCGCGCCAAGGCGGACGCGACGACCCGGAGGCAGTCGCGCGGCGATTCAGATGTGAGCGATGCAACAAAGAGCGCAATGAAATGCGGCGGCGGAATGCAACGGCGACAGGATCAAGCGTCCTGCTCCTGGCCGAGGTCGCGTTGATAGTCGAGCCCTTCCGGGCGTGCGCCGCCCTGGTTGTGATCGCCGTCGGCCGGCGTCTCGCCGGGCGCGCCGGCAGGCGGTGCGGCAGGCGGTGCGGCCGGCGCATCGGTCTGCGCACGCTGACGCTCGGCGCCCCCATCGGGCGGCCGGGGAGATGATCGTTTCGAACGGCGCATGGCTGGGTGTCTCATAGGCAGCGCGGCTCGGAGCCGTCGTAGAAACATTCCATAACAAAACAGTCTAGGTCGCTTCCTCGCAGGCGAAGGTAACAATTACCTTCAATTTGTAACGTTTCGACCCCTCTCCAATCGTCTGTCCGACAATAACGCGGCGCGTACGCGCGCGCGCCGCCCGCCGCGATTTGTCAAAGCTTTGCAGTTTTCCTATGACAATTGCGAAACAATGACGCGGCAAGGGGGCGCGCATGCGTCGCCGCTCACCCAGACAGGACTTGCACTCAGGGATGAACACACGTTTCGAACCGCCGCGCCGGGCCATGACGGCGCGCATCGCGCTGGCCGCGCTCGCCACGGCCACGCTGCTGTCCGGTTGCAACTCGCTGTACAGCGAAGGCGCGACCGCCGGCGCCGGTATCGCGGGCGCCGCGATTGCCTCCAAGGTCACCAACAACGCCGCCGTCGCGACGGGCATCGGCCTCGGCGCCGTGGCCGGCGCGCGGGCAGGTGTCCAGTACTCGCAGCGCGTCGCACATCGTTACACGCAGGAACAGATCGCGAAGGCAGCGGCTCCGCTCGACGTGGGCGGCGTCGCGCCGTGGTCGACGCACCATTCGTTCCCGATCGAGGACGACGAACAGGGCCGCGTGACGGTCAGCCGGATGATCAGCGTCGGTCCGCTCGACTGCAAGGAAATCGTGTTCGCGGTCGACACGCCCGCGAAGGCCGACAAGGCCGCGCAGTCGGCGTTCTACGTCGCCACGATCTGCCGCGACGGCCCCGTGTGGAAATGGGCGTCGGCGGAGCCTGCGACCGAACGCTGGGGCGCGTTGCAATGAGCGTCGCGATCCGTATCGCGACGATCGGCGCGCTGTGCGCGGCCAGCGCCGCGCTGTCGGGCTGCGGGTCGGTCGGCGCGGCGAGCGGCGCGCTGGCCGGCGCGGCAACGGGCCTCGTCACCGCGAATCCGGCCGTCGGCGTCGGTGTCGGCATCGCCGTGCAGGCGGCGACGGACGAAGCCGTCAACCGCACGATGAAGCAGCTCCATCAGAACCAGCAGGACGCGATCGCGAAGGCGGCCGGCAGCCTGGCCGTCGGCGAAGTCAAGCCGTGGAAGGTGAAGAACACTCTGCCGCTGGAAAACGGCGAAGGCGAGGTGCGCGTCACGCGTGCGTACTCGACGGCGCTGGCGCTGTGCAAGGAATTCGCGTTCTCGGTGAAGGACGGCGACAAGGCCGACTGGTATTTCGCGAATGCGTGCCAGCAAGGTACGCACTGGAAGTGGGCGTCGGCCGAACCGGCCGTCGACCGGTGGGGCAATTTGCAGTAACGACGCGACGCGCGGCGCGTGACCCCAGCGCCGCGCAGGCGGATGCCGGGCCGCACGGCCCGGCCCGTTGGCTTCAGGACTCGACGTCCTCGAGACTGAAGATTTCGGTCTGGTCGTTGTACGAGAAGATCTCGCCGTAACGGCCCCAGTCGATCACCGCGTCGAGCGTTTCCTCGGCCGCGCCGTCCGACAGAAAATCCTCCAGCTCCTGCTCGAAGCGCACGCGCGGCGCGCGATGGCCCGGGCGCTCGTTCAGCACCTTCTTGATGCGCGCGGCGAGCGGCACGTGCTTGAGCAGGTGGTCCGCGAACATCAGCTTGCGCTCCTGCGTGCCAAATTCCGCGAACACGCGCCCCGGCGGCGTCAGGAACACGTCCCCTTCCCGCACGTCGGCGAAACCGAGGTACTGGAGCACTTCGGCGATCGGGAACAGGTCGTCCACTTCCAGATGCAGCGTGCGCGCGATTTCCGGCATGTCCGCGCGGCCGTGGTACGGCGCCATCGCAAGCGTCTCGATCAGGCCGGCCATCAGGTTGGTCGACACCTGCGGCAGCCAGCTGCCGAGCTCCAGCCCCTTTTTCGTCGCCTCGCCGGTCTGGCGCGCGGTCATCTTCGCGTAGATGTCGTCGACCAGCTTGCGGAAGGCCGGGTCGAGCCGGTTGCGCGGATGCTTGAACGGCACCTTGATCTCGGCGATCACGCGGCCCGGGTTCGACGACAGCACGAGGATCCGGTCGCACATGAACACCGCTTCCTCGATGTTGTGCGTAACGATCAGCACCGACTTGATCGGCATCCGGCCTTGCGTCCAAAGATCCAGCAGGTCGGTACGCAGCGTTTCGGCTGTGAGCACGTCGAGCGCGGAAAACGGCTCGTCCATCAGCAGGATCGTCGGATCGACGACGAGCGCGCGCGCGAAGCCCACGCGCTGGCGCATGCCGCCCGACAGCTCGCGCGGATACGCGTTCTCGAAGCCGTCGAGACCGATCAGGTCGATCGCGGCGAGCGCGCGTTCGCGCCGCTCGCGCGCGCCGACGCCGAGCGCCTCCAGCCCGGCTTCCACGTTCTGCAGCACGGTCAGCCACGGGAACAGCGCGAAGGTCTGGAACACCATCGCGACGCCTTCGGCCGGCCCGCGCAGCGGCTTGCCGAGATAGGTCACTTCACCGCCGGTCGGCTCGATCAGCCCGGCGATGATCCGCAGCAGCGTCGACTTGCCCGACCCCGAACGGCCGAGCAGCCCGACGATCTCGCCTTCGCGCAGCGACAGGTTCGCATCGTCGAGCACGAGCAGCTCGCCTTGCGTCTTGTTGAAGCCGCGGCAGACGTGATCGACACGCAGGATTTCCTCGCCGAGGCGCGGCGGCTGGGACGTCTGGACGGGGGCGTTTACAGCATTCGGATTGTGCATCGCGTTTCGCTCTCAATCGGTCTCAGTCGAGCCGCAGCTTCGCTTCGGCGAAGGCATACAGCGGGCGCCACAGCAGGCGGTTGAACAGAGTAACGAACAGGGACATCACGGCGATGCCCAGGATGATCTTCGGAAAGTCGCCGGCGGCGGTGGTCTGCGCGATATACGCGCCGAGGCCGTGCGCCTCGATCTTGGTCGTGCCCCACTGCACCGCTTCCGACACGATGCTCGCGTTCCACGCGCCGCCCGACGCGGTGATCGCGCCGGTCACGTAGTACGGGAAGATGCCGGGCAGGATCGCCTGGCGCCACCACTGCCAGCCGCGGATCCGGAAGTTCGTCGCCGCTTCGCGATAGTCGTTCGGATAGGACGTCGCGCCGGCAATCACGTTGAACAGGATATACCACTGCGTGCCGAGCACGATCAGCGGCGACAGCCAGATGTCCGGGTTCAGGTGGAAGCGCGCGATCACGATCACGAACACCGGGAACAGCAGGTTCGCCGGGAACGCGGCGAGGAACTGCGCGAGCGGCTGCAGCTTCTCCGCGAGCCGCGGACGCAGCCCGATCAGCACGCCGATCGGCACCCAGATCACGGACGCGATCGTGATCAGCACGACCACGCGCAGCAGCGTGATGAGCCCGAGCACCAGCACGTGGCCGACGTCGGCCATCGTCACGCCGGTCGCGACGAAGCTGACGACGCGCCACACGATATAGGCCGTGCAGATCAGCACGAAACCCGACCACGCGATGTCGACCGTGCGCGACGCCTTCTTCTCGACTTTCGGCAGCGTGAAGCGCATCGCGCCCGACAGCGGCAGGCGCAGCGGAATCCGCGCGGCCTTCGCGAAGAACCAGCCGGCCGGCACCAGCAGCTGATGGATCAGGCGCGTGCGGCGCACGAGGTCGAGCAGCCACGATTGCGGCGCATCGCCCGACGCGGTGTTCTCCATCCGGAACTTGTCGGCCCACGCGATCAGCGGGCGGAACAGGAACTGGTCGTACGCGAGGATCACGACCGTCATCGTGAGGATGACCCAGCCGATCGCGCCGAAGTTCTTGTCCGAGATCGCCTGCGCGAGATACGCGCCGATGCCCGGCAGCGTGATCGTCTGGTTGCCGACGGTGATCGCCTCCGACGCGACGACGAAGAACCAGCCGCCCGACATCGACATCATCATGTTCCAGATCAGCCCGGGCATCGAGAACGGCACCTCGAGCTTCCAGAAGCGCTGCCACGACGTCAGGTGGAAGCCGCGCGACACTTCGTCGAGATCGCGCGGGACCGTGCGCAGCGACTGGTAGAAGCTGAACGTCATGTTCCACGCCTGGCTCGTGAAGATCGCGAAGATCGCCGCGAGCTCCGCGCCGAGCACCCGGCTCGGGAACAGCGCGAGGAAGAACGTGACCGTAAAGGAGATGAAGCCGAGCACCGGCACCGACTGCAGGATGTCGAGGATCGGGATCAGCACCATCCCCGCCCGGCGGCTTTTCGCGGCGAGCGTGCCGTAGATCAGCGTGAACGCGAGCGACGCGACCATCGCGGCGAGCATCCGCAGCGTCGTGCGCAGCGCGTATTCGGGCAGATTCGACGGATCGAGCGAGATCTTCTGGGTCTGAAGGGTCCCGATCGGCGCCATCGTTTCATGAAAGCCGACGACCGCCATCGCGATCAGGCAGATGATCAGCGGGAATGCGATGAAGTCCCACCGGTTCGGCAGAACGCGCCACGCGGACGCGTTGGCGGTCCGGTTCGGATTGAAGAATCCGACGTCCATCAGGCGCCCTCCCCGGTAAGGCCGAACGAAGCCGGCAGACGATGTTGATTCATGGCAAAGCGCACGGGCGCGGTAATTCGACGCGGTAATTCGATGGATTCACGATTTCACGCCGGCGCGACGCGCCGTGCGTGCAAGCTGCGCCCCGGCGCGGCGAGCGGCCGCGACGGCACGACACTACACCAACCTGTATTTCAGGTACAACCGTCCGGGGCCAGTGTGGCGCCGCGCGACGCGTGGGCGGTGCGTGGATCGTGCCCGGCGCGCGGGCGGACGGCGGGCGCGCGGGGCGGTGCAGCCCGGCCGCAGTCGTGCGGCCGGCGTGCAGGCCCCGAATTATGCCGTGATCCGGGCCGGCCGGGAACCCGCCAGCCGCACACGGGCGCAAACCATGCCGGACGTCATCGGACGATCGCGGCGAAGCAGGTATGATCGGGGCTAGCCCCCGGGGTGTGCCGACCCGCGGCCCCGGGGATTGACCGACCAGCTGGAGGAAGGGAATGGCAGGAAATTTGGTGATCGTCTGCCGCGATCAGGACGCCGAGGCGTTCTACGAGCTGATGCAGGAATACGGGTCGTTCCAGACCCGGCTGTCGTCGACGGCGTGGTACCTGAACATGAACGTCGTGCCCGAATCACTGCAGGAGGAAATCCTGGAGCGCCTCGGCCGCTATACGACCGTCTATATCTTCGAGGCCACGAGCGTGACCTACAACACCATCGACAGCAACGCCGCCGAGACGCTCGGCTCGCTGTTCGGCGAATGATGCCGCGCGGCGCCTGCCCGGCAGGCGCCGCTTCTCACGCAGCCTGTGCGTGAAGTTCGTCCTTCGGCACCGCGTCGAACGGGAACGTCATCGCCACGCGCAGGCCGCCGTCGGGACGGTTACCGATCTCGCACGTCCCGCCCTGCCTCAGCACGAGCCGTTCGACGATCGCGAGCCCCAGCCCGCTGTGGCCGTTCCCGCCGCGCGCGGGGTCGAGCCGCACGAACGGCCGCGTCGCGGCCGCCAGATCGCGCGGCGCAATCCCGCCGCCGCTGTCGCTGACCGACAGTACATACCCCGTCGGCGTGCGCGCCGTCTCGACCAGCACGGGCGGCGCGCCGTACGCATGTGCATTGTCCAGCAGGTTCGACAGGATCCGGTCGAGCGTCGCGGTCGGCAGGCGGAAGCCCGCGTCGGCCGTGAGACGCGTCTGGACCGGCGGCGCGTTCGGTGCGACCGCGCGATAGCTGCGCGCGATCCGCTCGCAGGTCTGGTCGACCGGCACGGGCTCGCTGCGGTCCGCGCCGCCGTGCGCGAACGCGAGGAACTGGTCGACGATGTGCGACATCGAGTCGACGTCGCGCACGACGCCGTCGCGCAGCCGCGCGTCGTCCATCATTTCGGCGCGCAGGCGCATCCGCGCGAGCGGCGTGCGCAGATCGTGCGCGACGCCGGCCAGCATCACCGCGCGGTCGCTGTCGGCCTGCGACACCTGTTCCACCATCTGGTTGAAGCCGCGCGTGAGCTGGCGCAGCTCGCGCGGGCCGCGCTCGCGCAGCGGCGGCACCGGCTGGCCGCGGCCGAAGCGCGCGACCGCGCGCGCCAGCGAGCGCAGCGGCTGCTGCAGCTGCCAGGCCGCGAACAGCGCGGCGATCACGCCGGCCGAGAAGATCGTGCCGAGCCACAGCAGCATCCGGTCGAGCGAGCGCGGCGGCCGCAGCGGCTGCACCGGCACCACGATCCAGTTAGGGTCGGTGGGCTCCTTGACCCACAGCACCGGCGGATGACCGGGCGCGCCGACCTCGACCTGGGTGCCGTGCGGCATCCGCTCGCTCACGTCGTCGCGAAAGCGCTTGAGCGGCGCCGGCAGGTTCGTGTCGGCCACCTTCGGCACGTCGGGACTGTCCGGCGCCACGAGCCGCACGCGCGACGGCAGCGGCTGATCGGGCGTGCGCTCGACGTGCTGGCGCACCGCGTCGACGAGGAACGCGGCCTCCTCGACCGCGTAGCGCGTCTGCATCTGGTTGCGCTCGATGCGCATCGCGAAGAACCACGCGAAGTGCGACAGGAGCAGCACGCCGATGACCAGCAGCGCGAGCCGCCCGAACAGTGAATCAATGGGCTTGCGCATGGGCCTCGCCGTCGGGCACGAACACGTAGCCGCGCCCGCGGACCGTCTGGATGAAGCGCGGCGCGGACGGATCCGTTTCCAGGATGCGGCGCAGGCGCCATACCTGGACGTCGATGCCGCGGTCGGTGCCGTCGTACTCGGGCCCGTGCAGCAGCTCGAGCAGCCGCTCGCGCGTGAGCGTGCGCAGCGCATGGTTCACGAAGATCTTCAGCAGCGCGAATTCGCTGCTCGACAGCGTCGCCGGCTTGCCGTCGACCGACAGCGTGCGCGCCTGGAAGTCGAGCACGAAGCGGCCGAACGCAAACGGCTCGCGCTGCTCGGGCGCCGCGGCCGACGGCGTCGCGCGGCGGCGGCGCAGCACGGCCTGCACGCGCGCGAGCAGTTCGCGCGGGTTGAACGGCTTGCCGAGATAGTCGTCCGCGCCGAGTTCGAGCCCGACGATGCGGTCGACGTCGTCCGCGCGCGCCGTCAGCATGATCACGGGGATGTCGTCGCCGGCCGCGCGCAACTGGCGCAGCGCGGTCAGGCCGTCCACGCCCGGCATCATCAGGTCCAGCACGATCAGGTCGGGCCGCTCGCGCTCGAGGCGCTTCTCGAGCGTCGCCGCGTCGTGCAGCACGGACACTTCCATCCCCTGGCGCACGAGATAGTCGCGCAGCAGGTCTCGGAGTTCTTGGTCGTCGTCGACGATGAGGATCTGGGTAGTCATGGCTGAAGTTTACCGCGCGAGTGCGGCATCGAAGAACGAAACAAAGGGACGAAAGGGTTACTGCGGGTTACGGCGCAAGGGAACTGTAATGCGCCGTAACCCGCCGGCCACCCCGCGTAACACCGGCCGGGACCCGCGCCGCTAACCTGCGTCTTACCGGATGCGGACACGAATCACCGCGACCCGCATCGCCGGACCCTTTGATACAAGGAGTTTCTGAAATGTATAAGAAGACTTCCCGCGTGGCCATCGCGGCCGCCACCGTGCTCGCTCTCGCATTCGGCACCGCGCATGCCGCGCAACCCAACGACATGCCGCCGCCGGGCGGCCCCGGCATGCACCAGATGCACGGCGGCCATGACGGCGGCCCGTTCGGCGTGGTCATGAAGCTGCACGACCAGTTGAAGCTCAACGCGTCGCAGGAACAGCAGTGGCAGACGGCCGTCAACACGATGAAGCAGAACCATGAAGCGATGCGCAAGAGCCACGAGCAGATGCGCGAGCAATTCAAGGCGCAGCAGAACCAGCCGATCCTCGACCTGAGCGCGATGCACGCCGCCCGCCAGCAGGCCGAGCAGCAGAATGCGCAACTGCGCGAGCAGAGCTCGGCCGCGTGGCTCGCGTTCTATAACGGGCTGAACGACCAGCAGAAGACCACCGTCAGCACGGCGCTCAAGCAGCAGTTCGCACGGATGGAGCAGCGCCACGAGACGATGAAGGAACGCTGGCAGCAGCACCGCGCGGCCAAGGGCGCGTCGGCGCCGGCGCAGTAAGCCGGCAGGCCGCCTCCCGGGCGGCACCGCGGGGGACGCGGGCGCTCAGCGCCCCGTCCCCCGTTTCATTTCAGGCGACGTCGAACAGCAGCACCTCGGCCGCCCGGCCGCGGGCGAACGCAACGGTGTCCACGCCGGCGATCCGCGCGCCGTCGCCCTCGGCCAGCGCGTGGCCGTTGACCTCCACATCGCCGCGCGCCACGTGCACGTAGGTGCTGCGCCCGGCCGGCACGCCGAAAACCGCCTCCTCGTCGCCATCGATCAGCCCCGCGAAGATCCGCGCGTCCGCACGGACCGACAATGCGCCGTCGTCGCCGTCGGGCGACGCGACGAGCCGCAGCCGGCCGCGCTTCTCGTCGTCGGCAAAACGCCGCTGCGCATAGGCGGGCCGTCCGCCCCGCTCGGCCGGCTGCAGCCAGATCTGCAGCAGATGCAGCGGCCGGTCGCACCACGCATTGGTTTCGCTGTGCATGAGTCCCGTGCCGGCGCTCATCTGCTGGATGCCGCCGGCGCGCACGATCGCGCCATTGCCGAGGCTGTCGCGATGCGCGAGCGCGCCGTCCAGCACATAGGTGACGATCTCGAGATCCCGGCGCGGCTGCATTCCGAAGCCGCGCGTGGGGGCGATCCGGTCCTCGCTCAGCAAGCGCAGCGCGCCGAACGGCGGATGCGTGGCCCCGGCGTGGCCGGCGAGCGGGAAGCTGCTGCTCGATTCAAGCCAGCCTTGACGCGTGTGGCAACGGTCGGCGGCGCGGCGGATCTGGAACATGGGGGTACTCCGGCAGGCGGCGATTCTTTTGCGGGTTTACCTGTACTGTAGGCGCGCCCCCATCCGGCCACAATCCGCCGCCCGCGCACCGCATCGTTGCGCTCACGAATCCAATGGGTGCAATACTCGTTGCAAATACCACGATTGTCGCAACAGCCGATTCGAAGAATCGATCGGTCGCGCCGGATTGCCGTTTTCCGGGTATCGCGTTCGGGTAAAATACCGCCCTTTTGGCGTTCGCCCGTCCGGCGAGCGCCGTTGCCAGCGCGCCGAAACACGAATTTTGGCCGTCTAGAATACGCCGCGGCGCCCGGCCCGACCGGCCGCGAGCGCCCCCCGGAAGTGAGCGACAAAAGGATGGAAATGAAGAAGGCCGCCCTGTGCGCCGCCCTCGCCCTCGTGGCGGGCAGCGCCTTCGCGAAGGAGTGGAAGACCGTTCGGATCGGTGTCGATGCCAGCTACCCGCCGTTCGAGTCGACCGCGCCGAGCGGCGAGATCGTCGGTTTCGACGTCGATCTCACCAAGGAAATCTGCAAGCGGATCAACGTGAAGTGCGTGTGGGTCGCGCAGGATCTCGACGGGATCATCCCCGCGCTGAAGGCGAAGAAGTACGACGTCATCGTGTCGTCGCTGACCGTCACGGACAAGCGCCGCGAGCAGATCGACTTCTCCGACAAGGTGTACGACGCACCGGCACGCATGATCGCGAAGGCCGGCTCGCCGCTGCTGCCGACGGTCGCGTCGCTCAAGGGCAAGCACGTCGGCGTCGAACAGGGCTCGACGCAGGAAACCTACGCGAAGGCGTACTGGGAACCGCAGGGCGTGACGGTCATTCCTTACCAGAACCAGGACCAGGTCTATGCCGATCTCGGCTCGGGCCGCCTCGACGCGACACTGCAGGATGAACTGCAGGCCGACTACGGCTTCCTGCGCACGCCGCGCGGCAAGGGCTTCGCGTTCGCCGGGCCGGAAGTGAAGGATCCGAAGACGATCGGCGACGGCACCGCGATCGGCCTGCGCAAGGAAGACACGGACCTGAAGCTCAGGATCAACAAGGCGCTGGCCGACATGCACAAGGACGGCACGTACGACCGGCTGTCGCACAAGTATTTCTCGTTCAGCGTCTACTCGGCTCGCTGAGCGCCGACAATGACGGGAAGCGGATGCGGGGGCGGCCCCGCGTCCGGCAGTACAGGCAGTCAACCACGCGCCGCCCGCCCCCTTGCCCGCCGCTCGCGCGACGGGCGGGCCCGGCACCGTTGCCGGGGCGGACGGTCATGATACGCACGGGGCGTTCCGCGCAGCTTGGCGGGCGCGTATTTCGCGGCGCACCGCATGCGCCCTCAGGGACCACACCAGGGACCACTCTATGTTTCTACAAGGTTACGGCCCGCTGATCCTCGCAGGCACCTGGCAAACCGTCAAACTGGCGGTGCTGTCGCTCGCGTTGTCGTTCCTGCTGGGCCTGCTCGGCGCGGGCGCGAAGCTGTCGCGCAACCGCGTGACGAACGGCATCGGCACCGTCTACACGACGCTGATCCGCGGCGTACCCGATCTCGTGCTGATGCTGCTGCTGTTCTACAGCCTGCAGATCTGGCTGAACTCCGCGACCGACGCGCTCGGCTGGGACCAGATCGACATCGACCCGTTCCTCGCCGGCGTGCTCGTGCTCGGGTTCATCTACGGCGCGTACTTCACCGAGACCTTCCGCGGCGCGTTCCTGTCGGTGCCGCGCGGCCAGCTCGAGGCCGGCAGCGCGTACGGGATGACCAGCTGGCAGGTGTTCGCGCGGATCATGTTCCCGCAGATGATGCGCTTCGCGCTGCCGGGCATCGGCAACAACTGGCAGGTGCTCGTGAAGTCGACCGCGCTGGTGTCGATCATCGGCCTCGCGGACGTCGTCAAGGCGTCGCAGGACGCCGGCAAGGGCACGCTGCGGTTCTTCTTCTTCACGCTGATCGCCGGTGCGGTCTACCTCGCCATCACGACGATCTCGAACTTCGTGCTGATGTGGCTCGAAAAGCGCTACTCGACCGGTGTCCGCAAGGCTGACCTATGATCGAACTCATCCAAGAATACTGGCGCAACTATCTCTATACCGACGGCTTCCGGATCACCGGCGTCGCGATCACGCTGTGGCTGCTCGTCGTGTCGATCGGCCTGGGCTTCTGCCTGTCGGTGCCGCTCGCGGTGGCCCGCGTGTCGAAGAGGAAGTGGCTGTCGGGCGCCGTGTGGCTCTACACGTACGTGTTCCGCGGCACGCCGCTCTACGTGCAGCTGCTGCTCTGCTACACCGGCCTCTACAGCCTGCAGTTCATACGCGGCACGCCGCTGCTCGATTCGTTCTTCCGCGACGGGATGCGCTGCACGCTGCTCGCGTTCACGCTGAACACCTGCGCGTATACCACCGAGATCTTCGCGGGCGCGATCAAGGCGACCTCGTACGGCGAGATCGAAGCCGCGCGCGCATACGGGATGTCCACCTTCACGATGTATCGCCGCGTGATCCTGCCGTCCGCGCTGCGCCGCGCGCTGCCGCTCTACAGCAACGAAGTGATCCTGATGCTGCACGCGACCACCGTCGCGTTCACCGCGACCGTGCCGGACATCCTGAAAATCGCCCGCGACGTGAACTCGGCGACCTACATGTCGTTCCATGCATTCGGCATCGCCGCGCTGCTCTATCTCGTGATCTCGTTCATGCTCGTGTGGCTGTTCCGCCAGGCCGAGCGTCGCTGGCTCGCGTATCTGCGCCCGCAAGGCAAGTAAGTTTTCGCAGGACTATATGAATTCCCAGACTCAGAAACTTTTCGTCGACGATCTGCACAAGCGGTACGGCGACAACGAGGTGCTCAAGGGCGTGTCGCTGAAGGCGAACTCGGGCGACGTGATCAGCGTGATCGGCTCGTCCGGTTCCGGCAAGAGCACGATGCTGCGCTGTATCAACTTCCTCGAACAACCGAACGCGGGCCGCATCGTCGTCGACGGCGAGGAAGTGCGCACCACCGCCGACAAGACGGGCGCGCTGCGCGCGGCCGATTCGAAGCAGCTGCAACGCGTGCGCACCAAGCTGTCGATGGTGTTCCAGCACTTCAATCTCTGGTCGCACATGAACGTGATCGAGAACGTGATGGAAGCGCCTGTCAACGTGCTCGGCATCCCGAAGAAGGAAGCCGAGGATCGCGCCCGCACGTATCTCGAGAAGGTCGGCCTCGCGCCGCGCGTCGAGAAGCAGTATCCGTCGCACCTGTCGGGCGGCCAGCAGCAGCGCGTCGCGATCGCGCGCGCACTCGCGATGCATCCGGACGTGATGCTGTTCGACGAGCCGACGTCGGCGCTCGACCCGGAACTCGTCGGCGAAGTGCTGAAGGTGATGCAGAAGCTCGCCGAGGAAGGCCGCACGATGATCGTCGTCACGCACGAGATGGGCTTCGCGCGCAACGTGTCGAATCACGTGATGTTCCTGCACCAGGGGCGCGTCGAGGAAGAAGGCGTGCCGTCCGAGGTGTTCGCGAATCCAAAGAGCGAACGCCTGCGCGGGTTCCTGTCGGGCAGCCTCAAGTAACGCGCACTGCGCGGTACGACACGCGAGCGGGCGCCGGGCGGCGCCCGCTTTGCGTTTACGCGGCGTCCACCGGCGCGCCGTCCGCGAACGCGCGCAGCGCATCGCCCGCGAGCCGGTAGCGCACCCATTCGCTCTGCGGCGCCGCGCCGACGCTTTCGTAGAAGCGGATCGCCGGCTCGTTCCAGTCGAGCACGCTCCATTCGAACCGCCCGCAGCCGGTATCCACGGCGATGCGCGCGAGCGCCTTCAGCAGCCGCAGCCCGGCGCCCGCGCCGCGAAAGCGCGGCGATACGTACAGATCCTCGAGATACAGCCCCTGGCGGCCGAGCCACGTCGAGTACGAGAAGAAATACACGGCGAAGCCGGCCGGCTCGCCGTCGACCTCGCAGATCAGCGCACGCGCGGGCGAGCCTTCGCCGAACAGGCTGCGCTCGAGCGACGCGGGCGTCGCGACCACTTCATGCTCCGCCTTCTCGTAGATGGCCAGCTCGGTGATGAAGCGCAGGATTTGCGGGACGTCGGCGACGGTGGCGCAACGAATGTCGATTTGCACGGCTGGAGCCCTCCTTCGGCCCGGACGGGAAACGGAATGCGGCGCGGCCCGCGCAACTATGCGTGGCGGCGGTCAGATCCCCATGCTACGTTCCCGTCTCAACTGCAGGAAGTGCAGTTTATTCATCCGGACATGAACATGATGCATCCCGATCTGCGCCGTCTCGATCTGAACCTGCTGCTCGCGTTCGACGCGCTGTACCGCCACCGGTCGGTGGCCGCGGCCGCGCACGAACTCGCGATGAGCCCGTCCGCGCTGAGTCACGCGCTCGCGCGGCTGCGCGACGCGATCGGCGACGCGCTGTTCGTGCGGCTCGGCAACGAGATGCAGCCGACCGTGCGCGCCGACGACATCGCCACCTGGGCCGGCGACGCGCTCGACACGATGTCGAAGGGGCTCGCCCGCGCGCGCCGCTTCGATCCCGCGCAAAGCGACCGCACGTTCGTGTTCGCCGCGAGCGACTACACGGCGTTCGCCGTGCTGCCGGCCTTGCTCGCGCGCATCGAGCGGGTCGCGCCGCGGCTGCGGATTCGCGTCGTCCATTCCGAGCGCAAGATTTCGATCGACGAGCTCGCGGCCGGCCGCATCGATTTCGCGCTCGGTTATCACGAGGAGTCGACCGCCGACTCGCCGGGCATCGAGGATTTCGACTGGTTCTCGGACGACTACGTGGTGATTGCGAGCGCCGCGCATCCGGACATCCGTCGGCGGCTGACGCTGGACCAGTATCTCGCGGCACGCCACGTGGTCGTCACGCCGTGGAACGAGTCGCGCGGCGTCATCGACTACGTGCTCGACCGGCTCGGCCTCGCGCGGCAGGTCGCCGTGCAGCTGCCGAGCGTGCTGGCCGCACCGTTCGCGATCGCGGAATCGACGCTGCTGATGACGGTGCCGAACCGCGCCGCGCAGGCGCTGCGCCACGCGGCGCCGATCCGCATCTTCCCCGCGCCGTTCGAGATCCCGCGCTACACGGTGAAGGTCTACTCGCACGCGAAGCACGCACGCACCGACGCGCACCGATGGATCCGCGCGCAATTGCTCGATGCGCGACCCGCGCAGGGTTGAGCCGGGCGCGCTTGTCCGCGGTCGATGGCCCCAGTGTCAGAGCCATTGCAGAGGCGGCCCGGCGCCGTTGGGCCATGCCGAATTTATTACGAAATACTTACCAATTTCGCCGCTCCGACGCTTACGCCCGCGCCTCTGCAACGTCAATAGTGGCAATCCTTGACCCCACACCGCCGAATCCGTGTCTTCCTTGCCGGACAAGGGTTTACGGCAACCGGCGCGCCTCCGCGCGACCGCCGCGCACTCTGTTGCATGGCAAATTGGCGACACGTGTTAGTCAAACAACGATTTCGGTCGCCACAAAATTGTATTTTTGCTAAATTAGTAACCAAAGTAGCAAAACGAAGTTCGTGAAATGTAGTTTAGCTTCACGACACAACAAGGAGACCCCGCAAGCCGACCCGGCCGCGCGGGACCGCTCAACGGTTTTTCCGTCCGCTTGCCCGCGTGCCGCGCTTACCGGCCTGCACGAGGTCTCCCTGGTTATCCCGCTTTTCGCTTTTGCCCGACGCTCGCCGCGCCGGGCATCTCGTGCAGTCTGGGTTGACTTTTTGACAGGGTATGGAGGAGATGATGAAGAAAGCTTTGGTCGCGGCCGCGCTGATGGCTGCTGGGGTGGTTACGGCGCACGCGCAGAGCAGCGTCACGCTGTACGGTCGCCTGGATGCCGGCCTTGAGTACCTGAACGGCCTGCAGAACGGCCACCAAGTGCGCGCGGAAAGCGGCGACTGGGGCACGAGCCTGTGGGGCTTGAAGGGTAGCGAGGACATCGGCGGCGGCAACAAGGTCCTGTTCCACCTCGAAGGCGCGTTCAACACGATGAACGGCGGGCTCGGCACGAGCGGCTCGATCTGGGATCGTTTCGCGACCGTCGGCATCTCCAACGACCGCTACGGTACGCTGCTGCTGGGTCGCGAACTCGCGATCGCGAACGGCGTGTGGGACTTCGATCCGCTGGGCCAGTCGAGCTGGTCGTCGGCATCGCTCGTGCGCGGCCGCAACTGGAACAAGACCAGCAACAACGTGTCGTACCAGTCGCCGCAGTTCTACGGCCTCGACTTCTACGGCCAGTTCGCGTTCTCGAACTCGACCAGCTTCAACGGCAACACGACGGCCGGTCAGCCGGGCCGTGCAGCCGGTGCGCAGGTCACGTACACCAACTCGCTGTTCCAGGTGCGCGGCATCTACGACGAAACGCGCGACAGCAACGGCCGCTTCTCCGACGTGTTCAACTACTCGCGTGAATACTTCGCGGGCCTGAACGTGTTCCTCGGCCAGTTCAAGCTGCAAGCGGCTTATCAGTCGTCGCACGCGGACGGCAGCGGCGGCCCGGCCGTCAACAACGGCATCACCGGCACCCAGCAGGTCTGGGGCGGCGTGACGTGGCAGGCCACGCCGGCGGCCGCGCTGATCGCAGCCGTGTACCACGTGAATGCGAACCACGGCGGCGGCAACGCGAACATCTACACGGTCGGCGGCTCGTACAACATCTCGAAGCGCACGCTGTTCGACGTGCAGGTCGCGACGGTGCGCAACAGCTCGACGGCCAACTTCGGCCTGAACGCGAACGGTGCGGGCACCGCGGTATCGACGGGCAACCCGCATCCGGGCGGCAGCCAGACCGGCGTCTACGCCGGCATCCAGCACCTGTTCTGATCAGGCGCCGTCCAGAGAACGATTCGACAACACTTTCCACGCTGCTGCGAGAGGCGCGTATCGGTGCGGTACCCACCCGGGTATCGCACCGTTTTTTATTGGCGGGCCGGGATCGTGCGATCCGCGGGCCGATCGACCTGATTGGCCGAATGCAGCGCTCAGACCGCCGCTTCGTTCTCTTCGCCGGTGCGGATGCGGATCACGCGCTCGACGTCCGACACGAAGATCTTGCCGTCGCCGATCTTGCCCGTGCGCGCCGCGCCGATCACCGCGTCGATCACCTGGTCGACCTGCGCTTCCGCGACGACCACCTCGATCTTCATCTTCGGCAGGAAGTCGACGACGTATTCGGCACCGCGATACAGCTCGGTGTGACCCTTCTGGCGGCCGAAGCCCTTCACTTCCGTCACGGTCAGCCCCGTGAGGCCGACTTCGGCGAGCGCTTCGCGGACTTCGTCCAGCTTGAACGGCTTGATGATGGCGGTGATGCGTTTCATGATGGTTGTCCCTCAATGCTCGTTTGGATGCACAATCGCGATCCCGATTGTAAGCCGGCCGGCCGCGTACGGCCCAGCACCGCTCAGTCGAGACGTTCGGTAAAGCGTGACGTGATCGGATAGCGCCAGTCGCGCCCGAACGCGCGATGCGTGACGCGAATGCCGATCGGCGCCTGGCGGCGCTTGTATTCGTTGATCTTGATGAGCCGCGTCACGCGTGCGACGTCGGCCTCCGCATAACCGGCCGCGACGATCTCCGCGAGCGGACGGTCTTCCTCCATGTACATCCGCATGATCGCGTCGAGCACGTCGTACGGCGGCAGGCTGTCCTGGTCCGTCTGGTTCTCGCGCAGCTCGGCCGACGGCGCGCGCGTGAGGATCCGCTCGGGGATCACGTCGCGCTGCCCGTAGTCGGCGGTCGCGTTGCGATAGCGGCACAGCCGGTAGACCAGCGTTTTCGCGATGTCCTTGATCACCGCGAAGCCGCCGGCCATGTCGCCGTACAGCGTGCAGTAGCCGACCGCCATCTCGCTCTTGTTGCCGGTCGTCAGCACGATCGAGCCGAACTTGTTCGACAGCGCCATCAGCAGCGTGCCGCGGATGCGCGCCTGGATGTTCTCTTCCGTCGCATCCTCCGCGCGGCCCGCGAATTCGTCCGCGAGCGCCGCCCGGAACGCGTCGAACATCGGCGCGATCGCGATCTCGTCGTAGCGCACGCCCACGCGCCGCGCCATCTCCGCCGCGTCGGTGGTCGAGATGTCGGCCGTGTAGCGCGACGGCATCATCACCGCGCGCACGCGCTCGGGGCCGAGCGCGTCGCATGCGACCGCGAGCACCAGCGCGGAATCGACGCCGCCCGACAGCCCGATCAGCACGCCGGGAAAGCCGTTCTTGCCGATGTAGTCGCGCACGCCGGTCACGAGCGCGCGATAGACCTGCGCGTCGACCGGCAGCGCGGGGGCGATCGCGCCGGGCAGCGGGCGCGCGCCGTCGAATTCGACGATCGCGTGCCCTTCGTCGAACTGCGGCATCTTCGCGACGAGCGCGCCCTGCGCGTCGAGCACGAACGAGCCGCCGTCGAACACGAGCTCGTCCTGGCCGCCGACGAGGTTCACGTACACCATCGGCAGCCCGGTCTCGCGAATGCGCGCGCGCAGGATGTCGATGCGCAGCGCGTCCTTGTTCATGTGGTACGGCGAACCGTTCGGGATCAGCAGCACCTGCGCGCCGGCGGCCTTCGCGATCTGCGCGGCCGACGCATGCCATGCGTCCTCGCAGATGATCACGCCGAACTTGACGCCGTTCAGCTCGAACACGAGCGGCTCGGCGTCGGTCGCGAAATAGCGCTTCTCGTCGAACACGTCGGCGTTCGGCAGATCCTGCTTGCGGTAGGTGCCGGCGATCTCGCCGCCGACGATCAGCGACACCGCGTTGTAGGTGTCGGCCGGCGGCACGCCGCGCTCGATCGGGCGGTTTGCATTACCATCGACGGCTGGCGCGCGTGCATCGTCGCCCGGGTCGCTGCCCGCACCGCTGCCCGGTAGTCCGCGCAACGGATGACCGACCAGCACCGCGAGCCCGTCGAACGGACGCAGCGCGTCGGCGAGCGTATCGAGCGCGGCAGCGGCCGCCGCGTAGAACGCGGGCCGCAGCAGCAGGTCTTCCGGCGGATAGCCGGACAGCGCGAGTTCGGGTGCGACCATCAGCTGCGCACCATCGTTGTGCGCGGCGCGGGCGGCCGCGACGATCCGCGCGACGTTGCCGGCGAAATCGCCGACGGTGACGTTGATCTGGGCGAGAGCGAGTCGGGTCTTCATGACGGGATCGGCGCAGCCCGGCGGCGCGCCCTGAACGGCTGACGAAAACGTCCCGGACGCGGGCCATGGCGGCACGCATCCGGCGGCATCCAACAGTACGGATTCACGCTTGAAACACGAACGCATCGATTATCGCACGGGCATCCTGTCGTCCCCCGCGGAAGTGCCGGCCGACGAATGGAATGCGCTGCTCGAACGCGACGCGCAGCCGACGCCGTTCCTGCGCCACGAATTCCTCGACGCGCTGCACGTCGCGCGCTGCGCGGTCGACGACACCGGCTGGTCGCCGCACTTCGTCACGCTGACCGATCCACGCACGGGGCGGCTGGCGGCCGCCGCGCCCGTCTACGCGAAGCAGCATTCGTACGGCGAATACGTGTTCGACTGGGCATGGGCCGACGCATACCAGCGCAACGGCCTGTCCTATTACCCGAAGCTGCTGTGCGCGGTGCCGTTCACGCCCGTGCAAGGCACGCGCCTGCTCGCGGCCGACGACGACGCACGCCGCCGGCTCGCGGCCACGCTGCTCGCGTTCGCCGAGCAGAGCGACGTGTCGTCGCTGCACGTGCTGTTCCCGACCGGCGACGAAGCGCGGCTGCTCGAATCGCTGGGGATGATGCTGCGCGAAGGCGTGCAGTTCCACTGGCTCAACGACGGCTACCGCGACTTCGACGACTTCCTCGGCACGCTCGAGCAGAAGAAGCGCAAGAACATCCGCGCCGAACGGCGCAAGGTGCACGATGCCGGCGTCACGTTCCGGCGGCTCACCGGCGACCGGATCACCGATGCCGACTGGCGCTTCTTCTCGCGCTGCTACCGGCAGACCTACCGCGAACACTACTCGAGCCCGTACCTGAATCTCGACTTCTTCCGCGCGATCGGCGCGACGATGCCGGAGAACCTGCTGCTCGTGATCGCCGAAGCCGACGGCCGGCCGATCGCGAGCTCGCTCGCCGTCTACCGGCGCGGCGCGAACGGCGGCGGCACGCTGTACGGCCGCTACTGGGGCGCGCTCGAGCACGTGCCCTGCCTGCATTTCGAAACGGCGTACTACCAGCTGCTCGAATTCTGCATCGAGGCCAGGCTCGACACGTTCGAGGGCGGCGCGCAGGGCGAGCACAAGCTCGCGCGCGGCTTCCTGCCGACCGTCACGCATTCCGCGCACTGGCTCGCGCATCCGGCGTTCTCCGATGCGGTCGCGCATTTTCTCGCACGCGAGACCGAGCATATCCACGCGTACGTCGACGAACTTCGCGAACACGATCCGTTCCGGCACCGCACCGGCTAGCGTCACCCGGCATACCGGCATGCGGCGACGCCGCGCATGGCCTCGCCGCATGCCGCACGACCGCGGCCGGCTCAGTGCGCGGCGAGCGTCACCGTCTGCGACAGCGCCTGCGGGTCACGCGACGACGCGGCCGCCGACAGCCCGTAGCTGCCCGCGCCGATCCGCCATGCGTGCGCATTCGCATCCCACACCGCGAAGCGCTGCGCCGGCACCGCGACACTGACCGTGCGCGCCTCGCCCGGCTGCAGCGCGACCCGGGTCCAGCCGACGAGCCGCTTCGGCGGCTCGCCGAGCGACGCGGGCAGCGCTGCATAGATTTGCACCGTGTGCGTACCGGCACGCGTGCCCGTGTTCGTCACCGTCACGCCGACCGTCACGTTGCCCGCTGCATCCGCCCGCGCCGACATCGCCGACAACGCATACGTCGTGTACGACAGCCCGTAGCCGAACGGAAACAGCGGCTCGATCGCCTTCGCGTCGAACCAGCGATAGCCGTACGCGAGCCCTTCCGCATAGACGTTCTGCGTATTCGACGGGTCGATCGTCGGCTGCGGCAGATCGGCCTCCTGCTTCGGAAACGTCAACGGCAGCCGGCCCGACGGATTCGCGTCGCCGAACAGCAGGTCGGCGATCGCCTGGCCGCCCTGCGCGCCCGGGTACCATGCGTCGAGCACGCCGTGCACGTTGGCAAGCCACGGCATCAGCACGGGGCTGCCGTTCTCGAGCACGACGATCACACGCTTCGCCTTCGCGGCGACCGCGGCGATCAGCGCGTTCTGGTCGTATTGCTGGTTGTACGGGTCGGCCTTCGCATCGGGCAGCGACAGGCTCGCGAGGTCGAGGCCTTCGGTCTGCCACTGCGTGGCGAACACGATCGCGACATCGGCCTGCGCGGCCGCGGTGGCCGCCGCATTCGCGTCGGTCCCGTCGAGATAGCTGACCGACGCGTTCGGCGCCTTCGCGCGGATCGCCGCGAGCGGCGCGGACTTGTACCAGGTCGCGCACCCGCCGAACAGCATGTCGGCCGGTTGCTGACAGGACGTCACCGCGTTGCCGTCGATCGCCGGCACCGCACCCGAGCCGCCGCCCGACAGCACGCCCGCATTCGCGTGCCCGCCGATCACGACGACCGACTTGAGCGTGCCGGCGGCCAGCGGCAGCACCGACTGCGTGTCGCCCGGCGCGGCCGCGTTCTTCAGCAGCACCGCCGCTTGCCGGGCGATCGCGAGCGCGTCGGCATTGCCGGCGGCTTCGTCGATCGCGCCGCCCGGCTTCGGCGGCGCGTCCATCACGCCGATGCGGATCAGCGTGCGCAGCTTGCGCTGCACCATGTCGTTCAGCCGCGCGGCCGACACGCTGCCGGCCTGCAGCGCCGCGCGCAGCTTCGAATTGAAGTACGAGCCGAGCGGCGCGTTGCCGTCGTCGGCCGCGCCGGGCTGTTCCTCGTCGAGCCCGGCCTGCACGGCCGCGACCGTCGAATGCGTCGCGCCCCAGTCCGACTGCACGACGCCCTTGAAGCCCCACTCGTTCTTCAGCACGATCGTCAGCAGATACGGGTTCTCGCACGCATACACGCCGTTCAGCTTGTTGTACGAGCACATCACGTTGCCCGGCTGGCCGTCCTTCACGCCGATCTCGAACGCGAGCAGTTCGGCCTCGCGCATGGTCCGCTCGTCGACGACCGAATCGACCGTCATCCGGTTGGTTTCCTGGTCGTTGAACGCGAAATGCTTGATCGTCGCGATCACCTTCTGCGCCTGCGTGGCCTGCGTGCGCGCGGCGCTCAGCGTGCCCGCGAGCACCGGATCCTCGCCCATGTATTCGAAGGTGCGGCCGTTGCGCGGCTCGCGCGCGAGGTTCACGCCGCCGCCGAGCCCTTCCGCGAACCCGAGCGCGCGCAATTCGAGCGCGATGCGCGTGCCGTAGGTGCCCGCGAGCGCCGGATCCCAGGTCGCCGCGAGCGCGACCGGCGCGGGCAGCGCGGTCACGCGCGCATTCTTCACGTTCACGCCGCCCGCCGAATCGGCGCTGCTGAGCGCCGGAATGCCGAGCCGCGGCACGCCCGGGATGTAGCTTGCGCCGTTCAACGCGTCGGCCGGAAACGGGCCGCCGAAGTTGAGCGCGGGCATGCCGGTCCCGTGCACGAGCTGCAGTTTCTCGTCGGTCGTCAGTTGCGCGACGAGTGCGGCCGCGCGCTGGTCGGCCGCCGCCTCGGGGTCGGCCGGCGCATGGACGTCGTCGCCGCCGCATGACGCGAGCAGCATCGTGAGCGCACATGCGGACGCAATCGTCGAACACCGGAACAGCGAAATTTTCATTGATCCTCCAGAATCGATCTGTTGTACTGGTCGCCAAACTCCAGCGTCGAGTCTAAAAATCGACCGGTCACCACGCTTGACCGGCAGGAGCATGCGTTGACCTCTCGCAGCGGGGACAAACCCGAACGGCATGACGACAGGGGGCAGACATGGAGTTGAGACAGAAATCGGTATCCGTGCGGATCTACCGCTGGCTGTGCGAGGACGCGCGCACAAACGGCATCGATCCCGCCGCGCTTTACGAGACGCTCGGCATCGGGCCGGCCGAGCTCGCCGACGACACGCGCCGCATCGCCGGCGACCGGCACGTGGCCGCGATGCAGCTGACGAGCGGCTGGCCGCTGTCGTGGCATCGCCCGCCACCGCAGGTCGTGCCTTGGCTCGTGCCGTTTCCCGAGCTCGCGGGCATCACGTGCAACGCGGCGACGCTGCGCGGCGCGCTGCACGGCTACCTGCGCTATCGCGAGCTGATCGGCAACGTCGACTGGGTCTTCGCACACGAGAGAGGCGACGCGATCGCGCTCGAGTACGTGAACGAAGGAGACGGCCGGCACGCGGGCAGCGCGTTCGCCAATCTCGCGATCCTCGCGGCGCTTGCGCGCCTGTACGATCCGCACGTGCGCATCGGCGACGCCGAATTCGCCGGCCGCGCGTTCGCGCCCGTTGCCGCGCTGCGCGACATGCTCGGCGCACCGGTGGCATTCGAGGCCGCGCACAACCGCATCGTGCTGCGCTCCGCGCACTTCGACACGCCGTTCGAGCGCTACAACGCGCCGCTCGCCGGCATCCAGCGTCATGCGGCCGACGCCGCGCGCGAGCGCGTGCGCGCATGCTCAACGTTCGGCGCGTCGGTCGAACAATGCGTGCGCGACTGGCTGCGTACCTCCGACGATACCGACGTGCCGACCGATACGCTGATGCAGCACGTGTGCACGCGCTTCGCGATGTCGCGCTGGACGCTGCGCCGGCGGCTCAATCGCGAAGCGGTCGGTTTCCATGCGCTCGTCGCGCAGGCGCGGCTCGGCGAGGCGCGCGACCTGCTGCTCAATACGCAGTTGCCGATCGGCGAGATCGGCGTGCGCGTCGGCTTCCGTTCGACGAGCGCATTCACGCGCTTCTTCACGCGCGAACTCGGCGCGGCGCCGAGCCGCTTTCGCGACGGGCACGGCGACCGGTGGCGTTGACGCACGCTTTTTCTGAGACACTGGCGGCTTCGCATCCCGCCGCCCTGCCATGTCCTGGTTTCTGTATCTGATCGAATGCGCGGACGACAGCGTCTACACGGGCATCACGACCGATGTCGCCGCGCGCTTCGACGAACACGCGTCCGGCAAGGGCGCGCGCTATACACGCTCGCGCAAGCCGCGCGCGGTGCTCGCGGCGTTTCCGCTGCCCGACCGGTCCAGCGCGTCGCGCGCCGAATACTGGGTGAAGCGGCTCACGCCCGCGAAAAAGCGCGAGTTGGCGGCCGGCTTGCGCACGCTCGAATCGGTGTTGCCGGCGGTGGTTGCGCTCGACGGGCGCAACGATGCGGCCGGGCCGAAGGCGATGGCGCGCGGGCCGAAGAAGGGGCGCGCGGAAGACCTCGACGATGCGGCGAACGCGGCTGATACCGAACCGGTTGCCGGGAAAAAGGCGAAGGCGGGGAAAGTCGCCGGGCCTGCAGCGGCCGCGAAGACGGTGAAGGCGGTGAAGACGCTGGATACGGCGAAGCCTGCGAAAGGCAAGCAAGCGTCGAAGTCGACGCAATCGAATCGGGCCGCACCGGACGCGAAACGGGCGAAAGCCGACGGCGACGCCGCCGCAAAAAAGACGCCGTTGCGTGGTACGCCGGTAAAGAAGGCCGGCCCGCCTTCAGCCGCGTCGCCAAAAAGGAAGGCATCGGCCGCCGTCGGCAAACCGGCAGCGAACGCACGCGAAGACGCCGCTTCCCCACCGACGCGGCGCCGTCCGACCACGCCCGCCGAAGCGACCGAAGCGACCCAGGCGGCCACGTCACCCGCTGCCCCGCCCCGCGCGAAACGCACGAAGCAGGCACCGGCCACCCCACGCCCGCAGGCGTCCGCGCCCGCCCGCCGGAAAACCGTGCGCACAAAACAAAACCGCGCGGCCTCCTGAGGAGACACGCGCGGTTTGCGTTCCGAACGAACCGGCGCGAAGCCGGCCAACGGGCTTACTTCTTGTAGTTCGCGGCGCCGTCGGTGATTTCCTTGTGCGCGGCGTCGATGCCGGCCCAGCCTTCGACCTTCACCCACTTGCCCTTCTCGAGCGCCTTGTACTGCTCGAAGAAGTGCTTGATCTGGTCCTTCAGGTATTCGGGCACGTCGTCGATCGACTTCAGGTTCGCCGTCATCGGGCAGACCTTGTCGTGCGGCACGGCGACCAGCTTCGCGTCGACGCCCGACTCGTCGGTCATCTGCAGCATGCCGAGCACGCGCGAACGCACGATCGAGCCGGCCAGCAGCGGGAACGGCGTGATCACCAGCACGTCGACCGGATCGCCGTCGCCCGACAGCGTCTGCGGGATGTAGCCGTAGTTCACCGGGTAACGCATGCCGGTACCGATGAAGCGGTCGACGACGAGGAGACCCAGTTCCTTGTCCGCCTCGTACTTCACCGGATCGCTTTGCGCGGGGATCTCGATGATCACGTTGAAATCGTGCGGCAGGTCCTTGCCGGCCGGAACATGATTAAAGCTCATAGCGCTCTCTGTTGGTCGATGGAATTCGGGACAGGGGCGCCGCGGGCGCTGCACCGCCGCGGGCGTCCCCGCAGGGAATGCGCCATTATAGCCAATCGACCGGTGGCGTCCGGATGACGATCGGCGCGATAATCGTTCCGGATGTCCGGCCACCGAACCACGGGCGACGTCGTCCGTCGCCGCGAAGCATCGGACCCGAGGAGCAGGCATGGAAGAAGCGAAGCACTTCATCGCGGGCGAATGGACGTTGCCCGCGCAGCTGGAGACAATCCCGGTCGTCGATCCCTCCGACGGCCAGCCGTTCGCGACGATCGCGCGCGGCACCGCCCCCGACATCGAGCGCGCGGTCGCCGCGGCCCGCGAAGCGTTCGTGGGCCCGTGGGGCGCGGCGAGCGCCGCCGAGCGCGGCCGCGTGCTGATGCGGCTGTCGGCGCGCGTCGCCGACCATCTCGAGGAACTCGCGACGATCGAGGCGCGCGACACCGGCAAGCCGCTGAAGCAGGCGCGTGCCGATGCCGCCGCGCTCGTGCGCTATTTCGAGTTCTACGCGGGCGCCGCCGACAAGCTGCACGGCGAGACCCTCCCCTATCAGGCCGGCTATACGGTGCTGACCGTGCGCGAGCCGCACGGCGTCACCGGCCACATCGTGCCGTGGAACTACCCGATGCAGATCTTCGGGCGCAGCGTCGGCGCGGCGCTCGCGGCCGGCAACGCGTGCGTCGTGAAGCCGGCCGAGGATGCGTGCCTGTCGGTGCTGCGCGTCGCCGAGCTGGCCGCCGAAGCCGGGCTGCCGGCCGGTGCGCTCAACATCGTCACCGGCTACGGCCATGAGGCGGGCGCCGCGCTCGCGCGCCACCCCGGCATCGACCACATCTCGTTCACCGGCTCGCCCGCGACCGGCAAGCTGGTCACGCAGATGGCCGCCGAGAACCACGTGCCCGTCACGCTCGAGCTCGGCGGCAAGTCGCCGCAGATCGTGTTCGCCGACGCCGATCTCGAAGCGGCGCTGCCCGTGCTCGTGTCGGCGATCGTGCAGAACGGTGGGCAGACCTGCTCGGCCGGCAGCCGCGTGCTGATCGAGCATGCGGTGTACGAGCCGCTCGTCGATCGGCTCGCCACCGCGTTCAACGCGCTGCGGGTCGGCCCGAGCCGCGCGGATCTCGACTGCGGCCCGCTGATCAACGCGAAGCAGCAGCAGCGCGTGTGGGATTTCCTGTCCGACGCGCAGCACGACGGCATTCCGATGGCAGGGCACGGCCAGGTCGTCGCCGATGCGCCCGAAAGCGGCTTCTACCAGGCCCCCGCGCTGCTGCGCGACGTGCCGGCGTCGCACCGGCTCGCGCAGGAGGAAGTGTTCGGCCCGGTGCTCGCCGCGATGCGTTTCGTCGACGAGGAGGAAGCGGTCGCGCTCGCGAACGGCACGCCGTACGGCCTCGTCGCAGGCATCTGGACACGCGACGGCGCGCGCCAGCTGCGTCTCGCGCGGCGCCTGCGCGCCGGTCAGGTGTTCATCAACAACTACGGTGCGGGCGGCGGCGTCGAACTGCCGTTCGGCGGCGTCGGCCACTCGGGCCATGGCCGCGAGAAAGGCTTCGAGGCGCTGTATGGCTTCACCGCACTGAAGACGATCGCGATCCGGCACGGCTGAACCCGCAGCACGCGGCCGGCAACGATCGGCCGCGCACCGACACACCACGCACGCATCCAACAGAGGAGACACACCATGCGGTTGAGCGGCAAGACGGCCATCGTCACCGGCGGCGGCTCGGGCTTCGGCGAGGGCATCGCGAAGACCTATGCGCGCGAAGGCGCGAACGTCGTCGTCAACGACCTGAACGGCGCGGCGGCCGAGCGCGTCGCGAGCGAGATCGCGCTGGCGGGCGGCAAGGCGATCGCGGTCGCGGGCGACGTGTCCAGGGACGCCGACTGGCGCGCGCTGCTGCAGGCCGCGCTCGACGATTTCCATTCGGTGCAGATCGTCGTGAACAACGCGGGCACCACGCACCGCAACAAGCCGGTGCTCGACGTGACGGAAGCCGAGTTCGATCGCGTGTACGCCGTCAACATGAAGAGCCTGTTCTGGAGCGTCCAGACCCTGGTGCCGTATTTCCGCGCGCAGGGCGGCGGCGTGTTCGTGAACGTCGCATCGACGGCCGGCGTGCGGCCGCGCCCGGGCCTCGTCTGGTACAACAGCACGAAGGGCGCGATGATCACCGCGAGCAAGTCTCTCGCGGCCGAGCTTGGCGCCGACCGGATCCGCGTGAACTGCATCAACCCGGTGCTTGGCGAGACGGGCCTGATGACCGAGTTCATGGGCTGCGAGGACACGCCGGAGAATCGCCGCCGGTTCCTCGCGACGATTCCGCTCGGCCGCTTCTCGACGCCGCAGGACATCGCGAACGCGGCACTGTACCTCGCATCCGACGAAGCCGAGTTCATCACCGGCGTCTGTCTCGAAGTCGACGGCGGGCGCTGCATCTAGCCGCACGACCGCGATTGCGCCGCGCCAGCATCGGCGCGCGCATCCGCGCAGGGGTGCATCCACGCATCGGCATTGCTTCGCAACACACCGGACCGGGCGCCGACGCGCCGGCTCCGGCACATGACAAGACAAGGACAGGAGACAACATGGCTACATCGATGCAGTCGCTGCCGGGCTCGTCCGGCGCATTCGAGGAAGCAACCTACCGCAAGGTGTCGTGGCGGCTCACGCCGCTCCTGCTGCTGTGCTACGTGGTCGCGTATCTCGACCGCGTGAACGTCGGCTTCGCGAAGCTGCAGATGGCGAGCGACCTGAATCTCAGCGACACCGTCTACGGGCTCGGTGCCGGGATCTTCTTCTTCGGCTACTTCCTGTTCGAAGTCCCGAGCAACATCATCCTGCACAAGGTCGGCGCGCGCGTGTGGATCGCGCGCATCATGGCGACCTGGGGCGTGATCTCGATCCTGACGATGTTCGTCACGACGCCCGCGATGTTCTACGTGATGCGCTTCCTGCTCGGCGTCGCGGAAGCCGGCTTCTTCCCCGGCGTGATCCTGTATCTCACCTACTGGTATCCCGCGCACCGGCGCGGCCGGATGACGACCTTCTTCATGACCGCGGTCGCGCTGTCCGGCGTGATCGGCGGACCAATCTCCGGCTTCATCCTGAAGGCGTTCAACGGCGTGAGCGGCTGGCACGGCTGGCAATGGCTGTTCCTGCTCGAAGGGATCCCGTCGGTGCTGGCCGGCGTGCTCGTGTTCTTCGCGCTCGACGACCGGATCGCGAAGGCCAAATGGCTCACCGACGACGAAAAGGCGCTGCTCGCGCGCAACGTCGACGCGGAGGAAGCGACCAAGCAGGACCTGCCGATCGGCGCGGTGATGTCGAGCCCGCGCGTGTGGCTGATGGCGCTCATCTACTTCTCGTTCGTGATGGGCCTGTACGGCGTCGGCTTCTGGCTGCCGACGATCATCAAGGCGACCGGCGTGGTCGACACGTTCATGATCGGCCTGCTGTCGGCGATTCCGTATGCGGCGGCGGTGGTCGCGATGATCCTGATCGCGCACAGCGCGGACAAGCGGCGCGAACGACGCTGGCACCTGGCGATTCCGGCCGCGTTCGGCGCGCTTGGGCTCGTGTTGTCGGTGATCTGGGCGCACCAGACGGCGCTCGCGATGCTCGGCCTCACGCTCGCGACGATGGGCATCCTGACGACGCTGCCGCTGTTCTGGAGCCTGCCGACGGCGTTCCTCGGCGGCGCGGCGGCCGCGGCCGGCATCGCGATGATCAACTCGATCGGCAACCTCGCGGGTTTCCTGAGCCCGTACCTGATGGGCTGGCTCAAGCAGGCGACGGGCGCCAACGACGCGGGCATGTACATGCTCGCCGGGTTCCTCGTGCTCGGCGGGTTGCTCGCGCTGTCGGTGCCGAAGCGGCTCGTCGACAAGTGATGCGGTGGGCGTGACCTCGTCGCACTCGCATTCGCACGCGAGCATGAAGCCGACCGGGTCGCCCCGCGCCGGTCCGCCGTACGACGACGTCTACCGGCTCCACGGCGGGCTCGCGGCCGCCGTGCCGCAAAAGCGCGCGAACCACGGCATCCGGGCCGCCCTGCAACGCGGCGCCGAATAAAAAATGCCCCGAAGGCCAATCGGCGTTCGGGGCATTTCCACGCGCGGCAGAAGACCGCCGCCGCGTCAGACCACGGTGATCGCGAGCGCGCTTTCGCGGTAGTGCTTCGCCGCCTTGTCGGTTTCGCCGAGATGCTCGAACAGGCGTGCGAGCGCGCGGTGCGCACGCACTTTCAGCGCCTCGTTGTCGGCCTGCTTCAGCGCGGCCTCGAGGAACGACTGCGCCTTGCCCCACAGCTGCTGCTGCTGGCAGAGACGGCCGAGCGCGAACAGCAGGTCGGCATCGTCCGGGTGATCCTTCTTCCACCCTTCGGCCTTCTGGATCAGCGGCAGCGCATCGGCGCCGGCCGTATCCGGATAGCGACGCAGCAGCCGCGCATCCCAGTTGTGCGCGAGCGCTTCCTCGACGATACGGCGCGCTTCGGGGCGACGCTCGAGCGGCACCAGCAGTTCGGCCGCGAGATCGGCGAGGCGCGGCGACTGACGCTCAAGCGGCGACAGCGACTGCCACACCTCGAGCAGCGCGTCCGGGTCGTGCCGGCGTTCGCGCAGCAGGTTCTCCGCCGCCTGCTGGCGCAGCCGCACGGCCGCGGCCGGATGCAGCGCCTCGCGCTTCTCGAGCGCCTTCGCGAGCTTCAGCACCTCGGCCCAGTTCTTCAACTGCTGCTGCGCGCGCAGCGCGACCTGCTGCGCATGGATGCGCTTGCCGCCCGCCTGCAGGTCGGCCAGCGCGGCGAGCGCGCCGTCGGCATCGCGTGCATCCGCGCGCATGTCGGCCGCGGCGAGCAGCCTCGCGTCCTGCCATTCGGGCGCGTCGACCTTCGACAGCCAGTCGTCGCGGCGCGTGTACTCGTGCATCCGGTGCGCGGCGGTCGCCGCGACGAGACTCGCGGCGCCCTGGTTCGCATCGACCGCGAGCGCGTCGCGCGCGGCCTTCTCGGCGCGCGAGAAGCGGCCCGCATACAGGTTCGCGATCGCATCGCGCAGCGACGCCTGCGCCTTCTCGTTACGCGAACGCGCACGATACGCGGCGACCCGCTGCGGCATGCGCCAGATGTTGCGCACGATGCGCAGCAGCGCGTACACGACGATGAACAGCACGACGATGCCGATCACGAACAGGTTCAGCGACACGTCGATCCGGTACGGCGGATAGACGAGCAGCACCTGCCCCGCGTCGAAACGGCCGACGGTGGCGAGGGCCGCGGCGATCCCGAACAGGATCGCGAGCCAGACGATTCCTCGAAGCGTCATCGTTACCCCCGGCTCTTGAACTGCTGAACGGCGTTCAGGCTCGTGTTCAGGTTCGGCACCGCGACCGTCAGCGATGCGCCGTCGACCTGCCGGAGCAGATCCTGGACGGTTTGCGTGTCCTTCGATGCCGGGTCGAAATACTTGCCGAGCGACGCCTGCGCCGCATGCAGGTCGGCCTTCATCGCGGTGTCGTTGCGCGAGAGCAGCGACAGCCGCGCGGTGAGCAGGCGCAGCTTCACGTTCTCGCGCACGAAGTAGCCCTGGTCGGGCGACGCGAGCATCGCGTCCGCATTGTCGATCCGGCGCACCTGCACGAGGCCCTTCAGTTGCTCGCCGAGGCCCGCCGAGAAGTCATGCCACCACACCTTCCAGCGCGGCGTGTCGGCCGCGACCGACGATGCGGCATCGGCCGGCGCGGCCTTCGGCGCCGCGTGCTGAACGATCGCCTCGCCCGACAGCGGCAGCGCGTCGATCTTCGCGATCGCGTCGTCGAGCTTGATCGCGAGGCCCGTGAGGTCGGCCGACGGTGCGGCCTTCAGCTTCTCGATGTCCTGCGCGAGCGCCTTGCGCACCGTGACGGCCTGCGCGCTCTGCGACGTCGCGAGGCGCGCGTCGGCATTCTGCAGCGCGATCAGCGCGAGCTGCGTGTTGCCGGTGAGCTGCAGTTGCTGGCTCGCGCTCGACAGCATCTGGTCGACTTCTTCCAGCATCCACGCGTCGCGGTTGCGCGACAGGTCCTGGTACTGCTGCTGCAACGCCTGCTGTGCGCTCTGCGCATCGGCGAGCTTGCCGTCGAGCTGCGCGAGCTGCGTGTCGACCTGGTGCGTGCCCGCGAGCGCCTGCTCGGTCTTCATGCGGGTCTCGGCCGTTTGCGCGTCGAGCGCCTTCTGGCGCGCGACGAACGTCGCGTCGAGCCGGTCGACCTTGCGGTTCAGCGCGTAGGCGCCCACGCCCGCGGCGCAGCCGAGCACGACGACGACGAACCACAGCGCCGCGCTGCTGCCGCGGCGCGCGGGCGATTGCGCGAGATAAGGGGGACTGGACGGCGGCGCGGATGCAGCGGCCGGCTGGGAAGCGACGCTTTTGGAATCGTTGGTATCTGTCATGCGTTTAGTCACCGGTGCGGCTGTCGCCGGTTGGACGGCCTCGTCGGCCATCGTTCGAAACGCGCGGACGATGCGCTCATCGCCCGCGCCGGTCAGCGTAATCCTATCAAAACCCAGTGCGCGGGCGGTCTGCTCGATGCGCGGGTGCGGCGTCACGAGCGGCGCATGCTTCAGCGCTTCGATCTCGACGTCGTTCAGATGGGTGCGCGCGAGTTCGTGCAGGTTGCGCACGCCTTCGGAGCTCGTGACGAGCCACGCGTGCGGTGCGCCGGCGAGCAGCGCATGCACGCGTTCCCACGCGCCGACGCGCGGCTCGGGCACGACGCGCCGGTACGCGGCGACCAGCGTGACGTTCGCGCCGGCTTCGCGCAGCCGCTCGGCGAGCCATTCGCGCCCGCCGTCGCCGCGCACGATCAGCACGTGCTTGCCGGCGAGCGCCTGCGCGCCGCCGAACGCGGCCTCGATGCTCGCGAACAGGTTTTCCGAATCGTAATGCGGCACGCCGCCGTCGGCGGGCGCCTGCGGCGCGATCACGCGATGCGCGGGCGTGGCGATCCCGTGGCGCTCGAGCGCCGCGACGCTGCCCGGGCCGACGACGCCGACCGGCAGCGCATTCGGCCAGATCGCGCCGTATTGCGCGAGCGCGCGGTCGATCGCGTTCGGCGACACGAAGATCACCAGCGCGTAACGATTGAGCGCCGCGAACGCGGCGTCGAGCGGCGCCGGATCGTCCACCGGCGCGATGTCGATCAGCGGGAATTCGAGCACGTCGCAGCCGGCCTCGGCCAGCTGGGCCGAGAGTCCGGCCGACTGGCCGTCCGGACGTGTCAGGACGGCGGTGAACGCGCGCGCGCCGCCCGCCATCAGGCGTCGCCCTTGCCGGCCTGCGACGCGGCCAGCAGTGCGTTGACGATGTCGAGCGCGCCCTGCGCCTCGAGCTCGTCGGACACCGCGCGGCCGAGCGCGAGCGCATCGGCCACGGTCATGACCGCGCCGCACTCCTCGGCCGTCAGCACGCGCTGGCCGTCGGTCGTCGACACGCGGCCCGTCAGGTACAGCTCGCCGGCGCGCCACACCGCGTGCGCGGCGAGCGGCACCTCGCAGCTGCCGCCGAGTGCGCGCGACACCATCCGCTCGGCCTCGACCGCGAGCGCGGTCTGCGGGTCGTGCAGCGGCGCGAGCCATGCGGCGACGTCCGTGCGGTGCGCGGCGATTTCGATGCCGAGCGCGCCCTGGCCGGCGGCGGGCGGGCTGTCCTCGACGTCGATCAGTGTACGGATTCGCGCTTCGAGGCCGAGGCGCTTCAGGCCCGCGGCCGCGAGAATGATCGCCGCATAGTCGCCGCGATCGAGCTTCGCCAGGCGCGTGTCGAGGTTGCCGCGCAGCGGCAGCACGTCGAGGTGCGGATAGCGCGCACGCAGCATCGCTTCACGACGCAGGCTCGACGTGCCGACGACGGCGCCGGCCGGCAGCGCGTCGAGCGACGCGTAGTCGTTCGACACGAACGCATCGCGCGGATCCTCGCGCTCCATGATCGCGGTGAGCGCGAAGCCGTCGGGCAGCGCCATCGGCACGTCCTTCAGCGAATGCACGGCCAGATCGGCGCGACCGTCGGCGAGCGCATTCTCCAGCTCCTTCACGAACAGGCCCTTGCCGCCGACCTTCGACAGCGTACGATCGAGAATCTGGTCGCCACGGGTCGTCATCCCGAGGATTTTCACGTCGCAAGCTGGATATAATTTGCGCAGCGCATCACGCACATGTTCGGCTTGCCACATCGCCAGGCGGCTCTCGCGCGAAGCAATCGTCAGCGTCGCAGGGGCTTGTGCCGAAATAGTCTCGGAATTCATTGCTGGAACATCGAAGGACGGGATGGAAGATCGAACAATGGTAGCACGCACGCTTCGGCCCGCCCGGGCCCGGAGCCCACGCCCGCCGCGCTTCGGCGCGGGCGGCGACACCGATGCGCGGATGTGCCGCACGTAGCTGGTTGCTTGACCGCAGTTCCCGTAGTTTCCGCAGTCCCCGCAGTCCCTTTTGACTCGAGCTTTCCCAAGGAAACCCATCGTGAAGTCTTCCGGATCGGCGCGTACGACGCGCCGCAATGCTGCCCTGCCCTCCTCCGATGCCCAGACGGGTACCATCGCCACCGCCGCGAACGGCCGTGCGAAAACGGCAACGAAACCGAAAGACCCGATACCTCGGACAAAACGCGCAATCAAGGCTTCCGGCCCGGCCGCCCGCACGGCGAAGCCCGGCGTGCGCACCCGCGAGGACAAGGACGGCCCGCTGTTCGAGGACATCCGCTTCCTCGGCCGCCTGCTCGGCGACGTGGTGCGCGAACAGGAAGGCGACACCGTGTTCGACGTCGTCGAAACGATCCGCCAGACCGCGGTGAAGTTCCGTCGCGAAGACGACAGCGAAGCCGCGCAAACCCTGGAAAAGAAGCTGCGCAAGCTGACGCCGGAGCAGACGGTGAGCGTCGTGCGCGCGTTCAGCTATTTCTCGCACCTCGCGAACATCGCGGAAGACCGCCACCATAACCGCCGCCGCCGCATCCACGCGCTGGCCGGCTCCGCGCCGCAGCCCGGCACGGTCGCGTACGCGCTCGAACAGCTGAAAACGACCGGCAACGCGTCGAAGCGCCTGCTGCAGCGCTTCTTCGACGATGCGCTGATCGTGCCGGTGCTGACCGCGCACCCGACCGAAGTACAGCGCAAGAGCATCCTCGACGCGCAGCACGATATCGCGCGGCTGCTCGCCGAACGCGACCAGCCGCTCACCGCGCGCGAACGCTCGTACAACGAATCGATGCTGCGCGCGCGCGTGACCGCGCTGTGGCAGACCCGCATGCTGCGCGACTCGCGCCTGACGGTCGGCGACGAGATCGAGAACGCGCTGTCGTACTACCGCGCGACGTTCCTCGACGAGCTGCCCGCGCTGTACGGCGACATCGAGGCCGCGCTCGCCGAGCACGGCCTGCCGGCGCGCGTGCCCGCGTTCTTCCAGATGGGCAGCTGGATCGGCGGCGATCGCGACGGCAACCCGAACGTCACCGGCCCGACGCTCGACGAAGCGATCAACCGCCAGGCCGCGGTGATCCTCGAACATTATCTGGAGCAGGTGCACAAGCTCGGCGCCGAGCTGTCGGTGTCAAATCTGCTGGTCGGCGCGAACGACGCGGTGAAGGCGCTCGCGGCAGCCTCCCCCGACCAGTCGCCGCACCGCGTCGACGAACCGTATCGCCGTGCGCTGATCGGCATCTACACGCGGCTCGCCGCCAGCGCGCGCGTGCGGCTTGGCGAAGGCACGGTGCCGGTGCGCAGCGCGGGCCGCGGCGCGCCGCCGGTGCGCGCGATTCCGTACGCGGATTCCGAAGCGTTCGTCGCCGACCTGAAGGTGCTGACCGCCTCGCTCGAAGAACACCACGGCGCGTCGCTTGCCGCGCCGCGCCTGACGCCGCTGGTGCGCGCGGCCGAAGTGTTCGGCTTCCATCTCGCGAGCATCGACCTGCGCCAGAGCTCCGACATCCACGAAGCCGTGGTCGCCGAGCTGTTCGCGCGTGCCGGCGTCGAAGCCGACTACGCGGCGCTCGCCGAGGAAGACAAGCTGCGCGTGCTGCTGGCCGCGCTCGCCGATCCGCGCCCGCTGCGCTCGCCGTACCTCGAATACTCGGCGCTCGCGCAGAGCGAGCTCGGCGTGTTCGAGAAGGCCCGCGAGGTGCGCGCGCAGTTCGGCGCGCGCGCGGTGCGCAACTACATCATCTCGCATACGGAAACCGTCAGCGACCTCGTCGAGGTGCTGCTGCTGCAGAAGGAAACGGGGCTGCTCGAAGGCCCGCTCGGCAGCCATGCGAAGAACGGCCTGATGGTGATCCCGCTGTTCGAGACGATCCCCGACCTGCGCGACGCCGCGCGGATCATGCGCGAGTACTTCGCGCTGCCGGGCATCGACGCGCTGATCGCGCATCAGGGCGCCGAGCAGGAGGTGATGCTCGGCTACTCGGACAGCAACAAGGACGGCGGCTTCCTGACGTCGAACTGGGAGCTGTATCGCGCCGAACTCGCGCTCGTCGACGTGTTCCGCGAACGCAAGATCACGCTGCGGCTGTTCCATGGCCGCGGCGGCACGGTCGGCCGCGGGGGCGGCCCGACCTACCAGGCGATCCTGTCGCAGCCGCCGGGTACCGTGAACGGCCAGATCCGCCTGACCGAACAGGGCGAGGTGATCGCGAGCAAGTTCGCGAACCCCGAAATCGGCCGGCGCAACCTCGAGACGGTGGTCGCCGCGACGCTCGAGGCATCGCTGCTGCCGCAGTCGAACGCGCCCGCGCAACTGCCCGCGTTCGAAGCCGCGATGCAGACGCTGTCGGACGCCGCGATGGCGTCGTACCGCGCGCTCGTCTATGAAACGCCCGGCTTCACCGACTACTTCTTCTCGTCGACGCCGATCACCGAGATCGCGGAGCTGAACATCGGCAGCCGCCCGGCCTCGCGCAAGCTGCAGGATCCGAAGAACCGCAAGATCGAGGATCTCCGCGCGATTCCGTGGGGCTTCTCGTGGGGTCAGTGCCGGCTGCTGCTGACGGGCTGGTACGGCTTCGGCAGCGCGGTGAGCGCGTATCTCGACGGCGCACCGGACGCGGCCGAACGCACCAAGCGCCTGACGCTGCTCAAGAAGATGAACAAGACCTGGCCGTTCTTCGCGAACCTGCTGTCGAACATGGACATGGTGCTCGCGAAGACCGATCTCGCGGTTGCGTCGCGCTATGCGCAGCTGGTCGCCGACCGCAAGCTGCGCAAGCACGTGTTCGAGCGGATCGTCGCGGAATGGGAGCGCACGTCGCAGGCGCTCGCGGAAATCACCGGGCACGAAGGCCGCCTCGCGACCAACCCGCTGCTCGCGCGCTCGATCAAGAACCGCTTCCCGTATCTCGATCCGCTGAACCACCTGCAAGTCGAGCTGATCAAGCGTCACCGCGCGGGCGACACGAACGCGCGGCTGCGCCGCGGGATTCACCTGACCATCAACGGGATCGCGGCCGGCCTGCGCAACACGGGCTGATCCGCGCGCGGCGCGGGTCCGCCCCGCGCCGCGCAGGCATCGCGATACGAAAGCCGCGATACGCGCGTCACGCGTATCGCGGCTTTTTTCATCGGACGGCGCTACGGCACGATGGCGACGACGCGGCCGCCGTGCCGCCGATTCATCGCGCGTCGATCAGCAACGCATCGTGCTCGAACGATCCGTCCGGCTGCACCGCGTAGTAGCCGCGCACCTCGTCGGGCGCATGCGCCCACAGCGCGCGGATGCCCGCGACGCTGTCGGCCGGCGTGCGAATCCGCTCGACCCACGTGTCGAAATCGATCGGCAGGCGCCAGCGGCTTTGCACCTGTGCATCGAAACCGGCGCCGCGGAACATCGCGACCCATTCGTCGGCACGGTAGTCGCGCACGTGCGATGCGTCGCGCAGCACTTCCGCCGCCTGCAGATACGTGTCGAGCAGCGGATGGTCGTTGCCCGCGATGTCGATCATCAGCACGCGGCCGCCCGGCTTCAGCACACGGCGCACCTCGGCGAGCGCCGCACGCACGTCGTGCCAGTGGTGCGCACTCATCCGGCTGACCACCCAGTCGAAGGTGCCCGCGTCGAACGGCAGCCGCTCGGCCGGCCCCTGCTGCGTGCGGATGTTCGCGAGCCCGCGCTCGCGCGCGGCGGCGTCGACCGTCGCGAGCATCGGCGCAGCGAGATCGTAGGCGACCACGTCGCGCACGTGCGGCGCGACCGCGAAGCTCGCGTGGCCCGCGCCGCAGCCGAGATCGAGCACCGCGCCGTCGGGCGTCGCGCGCACGGCGTCCGCCAGCGCCTGCAGATCGGCGCCCGTCGCGTGGACCGTGCTCGTCAGGTAGGCGGCGGCCGTCGTGCCGAATGCGTCGGCGACCTGGTCGTGGTGTTTCATCGTTCGCTCCTTCGTTGGGTGGGGCGCCCGCTGCCTGTCAGCGCGCGAATCGCTACAATAGGGCCGCGCTTGTACCAGTACAAGTTAAGCGGTTATTCTGGTATTTGTTACACCTGCCTGATTTCCGGCCCGATCTTCGCCGCGCATCCCGCGCCCTTTTTTGTCGTTTCAGCCGTTTTCCGCATGAACCAGCCGTCCTCCGCCCCCACCCCGCCGCTCGACGCGACGCCCGCCCGCGCGCTCGGCGAATTCATCCGCGCGCACCGCGAACGGCTGTCGCCGCAGGCCGTCGGCCTGCCGCCGGGCCCGCGCCGCCGCACACCGGGGCTGCGGCGCGAGGAAGTCGCGCAGCTGTGCGGCGTCAGTCCGACCTGGTACACGTGGATCGAGCAGGGGCGCCCGGTGTCGGCGTCGGCCGACGCGCTCGCGCGGATCGCCGTCGCGCTGCAGTTGTCGAAGGCCGAACGCGCGTACCTGTTCGAGCTGGCCGCGCAGCGCGATCCGGCCGAGCCCGACGTCGCGGCCGGCGACCTGCCGCCGACGCTCGCGGCGACCGTCGCCGCGATCGCCACGCCCGCCTACGTGCTCGACCGGCAATGGAACGCCCTCGCGTGGAACGCGCCGGCCGCCGCGCTGTTCACGGGCTGGCTCGACGGCGAGCACGACCGCAACCTGCTGCGCTTCACGTTCATGGCGCCGGCCGCGCGCACGCTGATCGTCGACTGGGAAACCCGCGCGCGCCGGCTCGCGGCCGAATTCCGCGCCGACTCGATCCGCCACCTCGCCGACGCGCCGACCCGCGCGCTGATCGACGCGCTGATGGCCGGCAGCGACGCGTTCGCACAGTACTGGGCGTCGCAGGACGTGTTCGAGCGCGAAGGCGGCCTGCGCGAGTTCGACCATCCGGCCGACGGCCGGCTCGTGTACCAGCAGATCACGCTGAAGCCCGCGCACCGCGAGGACCTGAAGCTCGTCGTGCTGGTGCGCGATTGAAGTGACTCAGAAGCTGATCGTCGCGGTAATGGTGTCGCTGTAGTTGCCGGGCGCCGGCGTCGCCTGCGCGGGGACGCGGCCGTACACGGTGATCGCCTGCGCGAACCCGCTGCCGGTGCCCGTCGCCATCGACGTGCCGCCGGTGCCGTCGCCCCACGGCTGCGTGTGGCCGCTGTCCTGATAGAGCTGATAGCTGACCGAGCCGCCGCCCGTGCGCTGCATCGTGCGTGCGACGACACTGCCGCTGACCCCGCCGTTCAACGCGATCTGGAACGCATCGCCGTTCGTGCACCGCGCACTGATCGAGCCGCTCGCGCTCAGCGCCGACGTCAGCACGCCCGCCGCCGGAAACGCCACGCCGGTCGCGCTGATGATGCAGTTGTTGATGACGGTGGCAGTGGCGGCAAAGCTCATCGTGCCGGCCGTCGACTGCGACACGCACGGCGTGGGCTGCACGCCGAGCAGCGAAAAACTGAAGCTGTAGGCGGCCTGGTTGCCGGCGAAACTTTGCGTATAGACGGTGCTGGCATTGTTCACGGTCGGCACGGTCGGCTGGTTCGACGCGATGCGGCCATAGACGGTCACGTTGGTACTCGCGGTCGTGCCGAGCACAGGTTTCGTCAACGACACGGAGATCGGCGTCGTGCCGGCACTGACGGCGCCCCAGGGCTGCAAATAGCCGGCGTCCTGATACAGGTCGTACTGCATCTGGTTCGTCCCGTTGGTCAGGTAGCGCGGGCTCGTGCCGCCGAGGTTCACGCAAACGAGCACGCCGGTGTTCAGACTCAGTGCGTCCCACGTGCAACTGACCGTCATCGTGCTGTTCGTCGTATAAGCCTGCAGCGTGATCGGGCTGACCGAGCCGAAGCTCGGCGCCGGCGGCGTCACGGAACACGTGTCGGCCCGGGCCGGCATCCACGGCATGCCGAGCAGCGCGGCCAGCAGCACGCACGCTAGCGCGCGGATCCAGCGTCGCGTCGTGTCGAATTCGTCATCCGCCATGCGCTCCCCCCGAACATGCTCGTCCGCTCGACCGGGCTTGCGGCCCGTTCGGCGCCCCATCGTATCCGGCTGCGCATCAATCGTTCGCACTGTTTTGATCCATGTCAAATCGGCCGCTGCCAATCGGTTCGCAACCCAAAACAATGTGTTCCGGTCGGCGTTTTCTCGATTGCGCGCGCCTGAATCCGTGGAGTAGTCTTCCAACAACGACAGAGCGGTTACGGCGACCGGCAACAGACCACGCGGCAGGCACTCCGCGTCCGGACGACCCCTTGAACGGCAGGAGACAATCATAATGAACGATTCCCGACGTCGTGTTCTTTCGGCCATGCTCGCGGCCAGCGTCGCATTCGCGCCCGCGCTGCAACCCGTCGCCATTGCGGCAGTCTATTCGAACGGCACCGCTACCGCGCAATTCACCGTCACGCTCACGATCCAGGCCAACTGCACGATCGCCGCGAACCCGCTCGCGTTCGGCACGGCCGGCGTGCTCGCATCGGCAGTCAACCAGCAGACCACGGTCTCCGTCACCTGCACGAACTCGACGCCGTACAACGTCGGACTCGACGGCGGCACGGTAACCGGCTCGACGGTCGCCAGCCGGCTGATGGGTGGCACGACGACCGGCAATACCAGCACGACGGTCGGCTATCAGCTCTACCAGGACTCCGGCCACACGACGATCTGGGGCAACACGCAGGGCACCGACACGGTCGGCGGCACCGGCACGGGTTCCGCGCAAGTGCTGAACGTGTACGGCCAGGTGCCCGCGCAAGCGACGCCGACGCCCGACACCTATCAGGCCTCCGTCACCGCCACCGTGTACTTCTGACGCGCCATGGCATGGCTCCCGCGCGCATTGGCCGCGCTGTGCGTCGCGTCGGCGTGCGCGGCCGCATCCGCCGCCACGCTGCAGATCACGCCCGTGACGATCGAGCTGGCGCCGTCGGCGGCCGCCGCGAGCATGACGCTCAGCAATCCTGGCGGACAGCCGATCTACGGCCAGGTCCGCACCTATCGCTGGACTCAGCAAAACGGTGACGACGTGATGACGCCGACCGACATGCTCGCCGCGTCGCCGCCGCTGCTGCAGATCGGCGCGAACGCCGAGCAGCTGATCCGGCTCGTGCGCACGGGCCGCGGCGCGGCGCCCGCCGAGGAAAGCTATCGCGTGCTGATCGATGAACTGCCCGCGCCCGGCACGCCGGTCGCGAACGGCGTCACGATCCGGCTGCGCTATTCCGTGCCCGTATTCGTCGAGCCCGATGGCGCACCGGCGTCGCCAAAACTTGACTGGCGCGTCGAGCGTGACGGCGCGGGCACACGGCTTGCGGTCGACAACCGCGGTGGACGACGCGCGCAGATTTCCGCGGTTCGGCTCATCGACGCGCGCGGCACTGTGCATGACGTCACGCGCGGCCTGCTCGGCTATGCGCTCGCGGGCAGCACGCGGCGCTGGCCGCTCAAGCTGGATGCGGGCCCGGCGACATTCGTCAGGATCCAGGCGACCGTCAACGCGCAGCCGGTCGAAGCGCGGCTGACACCGCCCTGATCCGGCTCGGAAGGATCGCACGACGTTGCCCGTTCCGACGACGCGCATGGCCCTCCAGGCTGCCGGCCCCGCACGATACGCGCGGCCCGCTGCGGCGGTGCTTGCATTGGCGCTGGCGCTGCATGCAGGCCCCGGCTGCGCGCAAACGGCGCCGGCGCCGGCGCAGGTTGCAGCTGCGCCGGCGCTGGTGCCCGTGCCTGCGTCCGTGCGTACGTCCGTGCCTGCGCCCGTGCCTGCGCCGGTGCCGATGCCGATGCCGATGCCGATGCCGATGCCGATGCCGATGCCGGTGCCGGTGCCGGTGCCTGCGCCCATGCCCACGCCGGCGCCCGCGCCCGCATCCGACGCACTGTTTCTCGACGTATCGGTCAATGGCGAACCGACGCACCGGATCGCACGGTTCCAGCAAATCGACGGACGCCTGTACGCGGCCTCCGCCGACCTGAACGACCTGGGTATCGCGACGAACGACCGGACGAACGACCGCATGCAGGAGCCGTCGAACGCGCTCGTCGCGCTCGACACGCTCGCCGGGCTGCGCTACGACTACGACGCGGGCCGGCAGACGCTCGACCTGCGCGTGCCCGACGCGCTGCGCATCCCGCACACGTTCGATACGCGCGCACTCGCGGCCGCGCCGCCCGCCACGTCCGGCCGCGGCTTCGTGCTGAACTACGACGCCTACGCACAGACCATCGCCCATGCGCCGCTCGCGGTCTGGAGCGAGGCGCGCTATTTCGATCCGTACGGCGTGTTCAGCAGCACCGGCGTCGCGTATCTGTACGACGACCGCCGCCGCTACGTGCGCTACGACACGTCGTGGAGTCATTCGAACCCCGGCACGCTCACGACGACCCAGATCGGCGACACGATTTCGTCGTCGTTGTCGTGGACCCGCTCGCTGCGCATCGGCGGCGTGCAGTGGCGCAGCAATTTCGGCCTGCGTCCCGATCTGGTCACGTTTCCGGTGCCCGCGCTGTCCGGCAGCGCGGTCGTGCCGACCTCCGTCGACCTGTACGTGAACAACGTGCGCCAGTTCAGCGGCAACGTGGCGAGCGGGCCGTTCGTGATCAACAGCGTGCCCGGCATCACCGGCGCGGGCAGCGCAACCGTCATCACGCGCGACGCGCTCGGCCGCTCGATCGCGACGTCCATTCCGCTGTACGTCGACACGCGCCTGCTCGCCCCCGGCCTCGCCAGCTATTCGGCGGAAGCCGGGTTCCTGCGCCGCGCCTATGGCATCGATTCGTTCGACTATGCGCGCACGCCGGCCGCGAGCGGCTCGCTGCGCTACGGCATCAGCGAGCGGCTGACCGTCGAGGCGCACGCGGAAGCGACGGCCGGCGTCTACAACGCGGGCGCCGGCGCGCTCGCACGTCTGGGCGAACGCGGCGTGGCGAACGCATCGCTGGCGCTCAGCGCGCCGGGCCGCACGGGCGTGCAGGCCGGCATCGGCTACCAGTACGTGACGCCGCGCTTCTCCATCGATGCGCAGACGCTGCGCGCCTTCGGCGACTACAGCGACCTCGGCAGCCGCGAAGGCGTGCCGGTGTCGCGCGCCACCGACCGCGTCACGGTGTCATTCCCGTTCCTGCGCAGGCAGACGCTGTCGTTCAGCTATCTCGGCCTCAAGTATCCGGGCGTCGCCGCGTCGCGCATCGGCTCAGTCGCCTACCTGGTCAATCTCGGCGGGCTGACCTCGATCACGTTCAGCGGCTTCCAGGACTTCCGGCAGCGCGACACGCGCGGCTTCTTCGTGAGCCTGAGCATCGGGCTCGGCGGCAACACGTCCGTGTCGTTGAACGCCGGGCGGCAGAACGGCGACTCGACCTACACGCTGAGCGCGACACGGCCGCCCGACTATGGCGGCGGCTTCGGCTGGAACGTGCAGGCCGGCGCCAACGCAGGCATGCGCTACGCGCAGGGGCAACTGCAGTACCTCGGCCGCGCGGGCGAGGTCACGCTGCTCGCGCAGTCGTTCGACGGGCACCGCAACGCGTCGGTCGACGTCACGGGCGCGATCGTGCTGATGAACGGCCAGCTGATGACGGCACGCCGCGTCGACGACGGCTTCGCGCTCGTCTCGACCGACACCGGGCGCGTGCCCGTGCTGCACCAGAACCGGATGATCGGCGAGACGAACCGGGCCGGCTATCTGCTCGTGCCCGACCTGAATGCGTACCAGAGCAATCGCGTCGCGATCGACGGCACCGCGCTGCCCGCCGACGCCCGGATCGCCGACACGACGCTCGATGTCGTGCCGCAGGCGCGCTCCGGCGTCCTCGCGCACTTCGCGGTGACACGCTACAGCGCCGCGTCGATCGCGCTGCGCGCGCCGGACGGCACGCCGCTGCCGCCCGGGCTCGAGGTGCGCCACGTCGAAACCGGTCAGCGCACGATCGTCGGCTACGACGGCCTGACCTTCGTCGACGGCCTCGTCGCGAACAACCATCTGGAAATCACCGGCGGCGGCCGCGATTGCGCGGTCGCGTTCGCGTACCGGCGCCCGGACGACGGCACGCTGCCGCGGATCGGCCCGCTGACCTGCGGCCCGCGGTGATCCGCGGCCGGCGCGCGCCGGCCGTCAGCCCCGCGAATGTTAGAATTGCGGGATTCCCTCGGCGGCGCACGCCGCCCAACTCCCCTTCGAAGAATCGCCATGACGTCCCAACTGCACAAAAAGGGCGAGGCCTGGTCGGCCCGCTTCTCGGAACCGATGTCGGAGCTGGTCAAGCGCTACACGTCGTCGGTGTTTTTCGACAAGCGCCTCGCGCTCGTCGACATCGCCGGCTCGCTCGCGCACGCGAGCATGCTCGCGGCGCAGAAGATCATCAGCGCCGACGACCTCGCCGCGATCGAGCGCGGGATGACGCAGATCAAGGGCGAGATCGAGCGCGGCGAATTCGAATGGCAGCTGGATCTCGAGGACGTCCACCTGAACATCGAGGCGCGCCTCACCGCGCTGATCGGCGACGCGGGCAAACGCCTGCACACGGGCCGCTCGCGCAACGATCAGGTCGCGACCGACATCCGTCTGTGGCTGCGCGGCGAGATCGACCGCATCGGCGGCCTGCTGAACGACCTGCGCGGCGCGCTGATCGACCTCGCGGAAAAGAACGCCGACACGATCATGCCGGGCTTCACGCACCTGCAGGTCGCCCAGCCGGTCACGTTCGGCCATCACCTGCTCGCGTACGTCGAGATGTTCACGCGCGACGCGGAACGCATGTGCGATTGCCGCACCCGCGTGAACCGCCTGCCGCTCGGCGCGGCCGCGCTCGCGGGCACCAGCTACCCGATCGACCGTCACGCCGTCGCGAAGACGCTCGGCTTCGACGGCATCTGCGCGAACTCGCTCGACGCGGTGTCGGATCGCGACTTCGCGATCGAATTCACGGCGGCATCCGCGCTCGTGATGACGCACGTGTCGCGTTTCTCCGAGGAACTCGTGCTGTGGATGAGCCCGCGCGTCGGCTTCATCGACATCGCCGATCGCTTCTGCACCGGCAGCTCGATCATGCCGCAGAAGAAGAACCCGGACGTGCCCGAGCTCGCGCGCGGCAAGACGGGCCGCGTGAACGGCCACCTGATGGCGCTCCTCACGCTGATGAAGGGCCAGCCGCTCGCGTACAACAAGGACAACCAGGAAGACAAGGAACCGCTGTTCGACACGGTCGACACCGTCGCCGACACGCTGCGGATCTTCGCCGAGATGGTCGCGGGCATCACCGTGAAGCCGGACGCGATGCGCGCGGCCGCGCTGCAGGGCTTCTCGACCGCCACCGACCTCGCCGACTACCTCGTGAAGCGCGGGCTGCCGTTCCGCGACGCGCACGAAGCCGTCGCGCACGCGGTGCGGATCTGCGACGACCGCGGGATCGACCTCGCCGACCTGACGCTCGACGAAATGAAGCAGGAACTGCCGAACGTCGCGCACCTGATCGGCGACGACGTGTTCGGCTACCTGACGCTCGAGGGTTCGGTCGCAAGCCGCGACCACGCGGGCGGCACCGCGCCGGACCAGGTGCGTGCGGCGGTCAAGGCTGCCCGCGCCGCGCTCGGCACGTAAGCTCGTCGCCACTGACGGCGCCTGCGGCGTCCGTCCTTCATTCGGGCGGCCGCCGCGCCGCCCGTTGCCTGCCCCGCTTCCCGGATACCGCCGATGACCTTCTCCGCCGCGCTCTTCGACATGGACGGCCTGCTCGTCGATTCCGAGCGGACCATCATGAACACGTGGATCGACGTGTCGACCGCGCACGGCGTCACGTTGACCGAGATCGACTACCTGCAGATCGTCGGGCGCTCGTTCGCCGAAGGCCAGGTAATCCTCGCGCGGCTGATCGGCGACACCAACACGTTCGACGCCGTGCGCCTGCTCGTGCGCGAACAGCTCGCCGCACCCGAACCCCATCCGAAGTTTCCGCTGAAAGCGGGCGCGCTCGCGCTGCTCGAGGCGCTCGCGCAGGCCGGCATTCCGTGCGCGGTCGCGTCATCGTCCGCGCGCGACGTGATCCGTGCACGGCTGGACGCGGTCGGCGTGCTGCCGTTCTTCCACGCGATCGCGGGCGGCGACGAAGTCGCGCGCGGCAAGCCCGATCCGGCCGTATACCGGCTCGCGGCCGAGCGCCTCGGCGTGCCGGCGCACGCGTGCGTCGCGTTCGAGGACAGCGACTTCGGCGCGCTGTCGGCCGCCGGCGCCGGCGCAGCGGTCGTCACCGTGCCCGATCTGAAGGCGCCCACACCCGAGATCGTCGCGCTGAGCCTGCACGTGCTCACGTCGCTCGACGATGCGCTCGCGCTCGTGCCGTCGTGGTTCGGCGGCCTCGACACGCAGCAATCCGCGTAAGCGCCGCACGCGGCACCCCACATGCAAACGGGCACCCTCGGGTGCCCGTTTTGCGTTGCCGCGCCGGATGCCGGCGTCGCGGCGATGCCTACTTGTTGCCGGCCGTCTCCGACAGCCGCTTCATCGTCGCGATGCGCGCGCCGATCAGGTCGACGCGCCCGTCCTCGCCGACGAGCGGCGCCGTCGCATCGCGGAACATGACCCATGCGCGTTGCGCGCGCACGAGCGTCGCGGCCGAATGCGCGGGCATCTTGCGACGCAGCTTCTGGTAATAGCGGTTCAGATCGAACAGCGCATGCTCGCACGCGGCATCCTGCACGCACGGCCGCACGCGGCCGATCGCCGGATCGCGCGGCACGTTCACAGGCTTCGCGCCGGCTGCCGCGGCGGCGCCCGGCGCCGCGCTCACGCCGCCCTGCGCACCGCTCGTCGCGGCCACCGGCACGGCGGCGGGCGGCGGCGCATAGCGGTCGGCCGCCGCGCGCAGCGCGAGCGCGCGATCGCGCACCGGCTGCAGCTGCATGTCGGCGCTCGACATCGCGTATGCGGTGCCGCGCGTCGTGTCGTACACGGCCTTCAGCAGCTGAATTTCATCCTTGCGCCACGTGACCCAGTGGCGCTGGCTGTCCTGCCAGCCGCGCTTCACGTCGGCCGGCGCATCGTCCGACAGGCGCTGGTACGCGCGGTCCATCACCGTCTGCCACTGCTGCTGCGCCTCGCCCATGCACTGGATCTGGCCGGCCGTCGACGACCGGTCGCGCCGCGCGAGACACTGCCGCATTGCGACGTCGATCGGGTCGGCCGCCGCCACTTCCGCCTGCGCGACATTCAACCCCGCCGGCCCTGCCGACCACGCGGCCCAGACGACGAGCGCGGCCAGCGCCGCACGCATCGTCCGGATTCGTCCCTGCGCCGCCATCAGTCGCGCACGCAGTCGACGAAGTACTCGACGCGACCGTTCATTTCTTCCGCGACGAGGCCGTGGATGTCGGTATGGAACCCCGGGAAGCGTTCGTTGAAGTCGCGCGCGAACCGCAGGTAGTTCACGATCGTCTTGTTGAAGCGCTCGCCCGGGATCAGCAGCGGAATGCCCGGCGGGTACGGCGTCAGCAGGATGCTCGTCACGCGGCCTTCGAGCTCGTCGAGCGGCACGCGGTCGATCTTGCGGTGCGCGAGCTTCGCGAACGCGTCCGACGGCTTCAGCGCCGGCTCCATGTCCGACAGGTACATCTCCGTCGTCAGGCGCGCGATGTCGTTCGCACGGTACACGTCGTGGATCTGCGTGCACAGGTCGCGCAGGCCGACGCGCTCGTAGCGCGGATGCTGCGCGACGAATTCCGGCAGCACGCGCCACAGCGGCTGGTTGTTGTCGTAGTCGTCCTTGAACTGCTGCAGCTCGGTCACCATCGAGTTCCAGCGGCCCTTCGTGATGCCGATCGTGAACATGATGAAGAACGAGTACAGGCCGGTCTTCTCGACGATGATCCCGTGCTCGGCCAGGTACTTCGTGACGATCGCGGCCGGAATGCCCGTCTCGCCGAACTCGCCGTCGACGTCGAGCCCCGGCGTGATGATCGTCGCCTTGATCGGGTCGAGCATGTTGAAGCCTTCCGCCAGCGGGCCGAAGCCGTGCCAGTGGTCGTTCGGCTTCAGCATCCAGTCCTCGCGCGAACCGATGCCTTCTTCCGACAGGTCGTCCGGGCCCCACACGCTGAAGAACCAGTCGTCGCCGTATTCGGCGTCGACCTTGCGCATCGCGCGGCGGAAGTCGATCGCCTCGGCGATCGATTCCTCGACGAGCGCGGTGCCGCCCGGCGGCTCCATCATCGCGGCCGCGACGTCGCACGACGCGATGATCGCGTACTGCGGGCTCGTCGACGTGTGCATCAGGTACGCCTCGTTGAAGCGGTGCTTGTCGAACGTGCGGTTCTCGGAATCCTGCACGACGATCTGCGACGCCTGCGAGATGCCCGCGAGCAGCTTGTGCGTCGAGTGCGTCGCGAACACGAGCGCGCCCGTGCGCGGACGGCCGTCGCCGATCGCGTGCATGTCGCGGTAGAAGTCGTGGAACGTCGCGTGCGGCAGCCACGCTTCGTCGAAGTGCAGCGTGTCGAGCAGGTCGCCGAGCAGATCCTTGATCATCTCGACGTTGTAGACGACGCCGTCGTACGTGCTCTGCGTGATCGTCAGGATGCGCGGCTTGAGGTCGGGGTTCTCGCGCAGCGCTTCGCGTGCGAACGGGTTCGCCTCGATCTTCTTGCGAATGTTCTCCGGCTTGAATTCGTCGCGCGGAATCGGCCCGATGATGCCGAAGTGGTTGCGCGTCGGCGTGAGGAACACCGGAATCGCGCCCGTCATCGTGATCGCGTGCAGGATCGACTTGTGGCAGTTGCGGTCGACCAGCACGATGTCGCCCGGCGCGACCGTCGCGTGCCAGACGATCTTGTTCGACGTCGACGTGCCGTTGGTCACGAAGAACAGGTGATCCGCGCTGAAGATGCGCGCCGCGTTGCGCTCGGACGCCGCGACCGGGCCCGTGTGGTCGAGCAGCTGGCCGAGTTCGTCGACTGCATTGCAGACGTCCGCGCGCAGCATGTTCTCGCCGAAGAACTGGTGGAACATCTGGCCGAGCGGGTTCTTCAGGAACGCGACGCCGCCCGAGTGGCCCGGGCAGTGCCACGAGTACGAGCCTTCGTCCGCGTACTTGACCAGCTCCTTGAAGAACGGCGGCGCGAGCGAGTCGAGATAGACCTTCGCCTCGCGGATGATGTGGCGCGCGACGAACTCCGGCGTGTCCTCGAACATGTGGATGAAGCCGTGCAGCTCGCGCAGGATGTCGTTCGGCAGATGGCGCGACGTGCGCGTCTCGCCATACAGGAAGATCGGAATGTCCGCGTTGCGGCGGCGCACTTCGGTGACGAACGCGCGCAGCTCGATGATCGCGGTCGCCAGCTCGGGCAGTTCGCCGTCCGAGCCCGTTTCGCCGAGCATGAGTTCGTCGTCGTCGATCGACAGGATGAAGCACGACGCGCGGCTCGACTGCTGCGCGAACGACGTCAGATCGCCGTAGCTCGTGAGGCCGAGGACTTCGACGCCCTCCTTCTCGATCGCTTCGGCCAACGCCCGGATGCCGGAGCCCGAGATGTTCTCGGAGCGGAAATCTTCGTCGATGATGACGACGGGAAAACGAAACTTCATGGGCGATTCTCCAAAAAGAACGACCGCGGCGCGTCACGCGCAGCGGTCACCCGGAAACCGGTGAGACGATATGCAACCAGATCAGGTTTTCGGCAGCGTGACACCACGCTGACCCTGATACTTGCCGCCGCGATCGGCGTACGACACGTCGCACACCTCGTCGCTTTCGAAGAACAGCACCTGCGCGACGCCTTCGTTCGCGTAGATCTTCGCCGGCAGCGGCGTGGTATTCGAGAATTCCAGCGTGACGTAGCCTTCCCACTCGGGTTCGAACGGCGTCACGTTGACGATGATCCCGCAGCGCGCGTACGTCGACTTGCCGAGGCAGACCGTCAGCACGGTGCGCGGGATGCGGAAATATTCGACGGTGCGGGCCAGCGCGAACGAGTTCGGCGGGATGATGCACACGTCGCCCTTGAAATCGACAAACGAGCCCTCGTCGAAGTTCTTCGGATCGACGATCGTCGAATTGATGTTGGTGAAGATCTTGAATTCGTCCGCGCAGCGGATGTCGTAGCCGTAGCTCGACGTGCCGTAGCTGACGATCCGGCGGCCATCCTCGGACGCGCGAACCTGATCGGGCACGAACGGCTCGATCATCTTGTGTTCTTCGGCCATGCGCCGAATCCACTTGTCGGCCTTGATGCTCATGCGAGCCTCCGCCGGGCTGTCCCAAAGAGGCTGACCGCCCCGTCGGAGGGCAGCGAACAAAGTGAGCGTTGGGGTCGTTTCATATCGGGGCGCCTGGAAACGCTGCGTGACAGTCGGTGACGGCCGTACCCGCGAGGCGGCGGCCGGGAAAGGCGCACATTTTACGCGATCATCGGCTCGCGCACGCGGCGGCCGTCAACGGATCACGCCGCACGCGAGCGCGGCGCCCGCGCCATGCTGCGAAAAGATCGGATCGCTCGGGTCGCGGTGCACCAGCGCCGCGCGGTTCATCGCGGAGCGCACGCCATCGAGGGCCAGATCGGGCGCGACGATAAAACCGGCCGCGACACCGTTCGCGTCCGCATGGATATTGCCGAGATCGCCGGCGACCCGCGCGCCCGCGCGCAGCCGCTCGGCGGCCGGCGCGAACACCGGGCCGGCGCTCGAGCCGTCGCCCGCGTTGCAGTCGCCGCGCTCGTGCACCTGCAGCGCGTGATCGCTGTTCGGCGGCAGGCCGACCAGGTTGTACGTGACCTGGACGCCGTCCGGGCGTTCGACGAACGTCACCGCGCCGCGCGCCTGCGAGCCGACCGTCGGCTGCAACTGCGCGTCGGCGCGTTTTTCGTGCGACGAGGAAAAGGAGGTACAGCCGGCCAGCAGGCCCAGCGCGGCGGCGGCCAGCAGCGCGCGCCGCGCGCGGCCGGCGCGCACGCCGTGATGTCGTTGGTTCATTCGATCCTCATGCCGGCTGGCGGCTGTTGATGCGGCCGCCGTGCCGGGTGGGTAAAGGGACCCGGGAAAAGTCGCCATGATACCGCGCCTCGCGGCGCCGTAAACAGCGTGAGCCCCCGCCCCGCAAGGGTTTTACGTATTTTGAACAACGATCGACGGGAACTTCGACGTCATGTCGCGCGCGCGCTCGGCGATCGCCAGCGCGACGCCGCGCGCGATATCGCGGTAGCGCCGCGCCAGCGCGCCGTCCGGCTCGGCCGCAACCGTCGGCGTGCCGCTGTCGGCGCGCTCGCGGATCGCGATGTCGAGCGGCAGGCTGCCGAGCACGTTCACGCCGTATTCCTGCGCCATCCGCTCGGCGCCGCCCGCGCCGAAGATGTGCTCCTCGTGGCCGCAGTTCGAGCAGATGTGGATGCTCATGTTCTCGACGATGCCGAGGATCGGAATGCCGACCTTCTCGAACATCTTGAGGCCCTTCTTCGCGTCGAGCAGCGCGATGTCCTGCGGCGTCGTCACGATCACGGCGCCCGTCACCGGCACGCGCTGCGCGAGCGTGAGCTGGATGTCGCCGGTGCCCGGTGGCATGTCGACGATCAGGTAGTCGAGCTCGCGCCAGTTGGTCTGGCGCAGCAGTTGCTCGAGCGCCGACGTCGCCATCGGGCCGCGCCACACCATCGGATTGTCTTCCTCGATCAGGAAGCCGATCGAGTTCGCCTGCAGCCCGTGGCCGATGGGCGGGTTCATCGACTGGTTGTCCGGCGACTCGGGGCGCTGGCCGTGAATGCCGAGCATCGTCGGCAGCGACGGCCCGTAGATGTCGGCGTCGAGGATGCCGACCGATGCGCCTTCCGCGGCGAGCGCGAGCGCGAGGTTGACGGCCGTCGTGCTCTTGCCGACGCCGCCCTTGCCCGACGCGACCGCGACGATGTTCTTCACATTCGGCAGCAGTTTCACGCCACGCTGCACCGTGTGCGCGACGATCTCCTGCGACACGGCGACACGGGCGTCGCGCACGCCCGGCACGGCCTTCAGCGCAGCGGCGATGCGCGCGCGCACGTCATCGTGCTGGCTGCGCGCGGGATAGCCGAGCACCACGTCGACCGCCACGGCGTCGCCGTCGATCGCGACGTTGCGCACGCCCTTGTGTGCCGCGTACGGACGGTCGGTATTGGGGTCGACGACCGCCGCCAGCGCGGCGTCGACTTGTGCCCGGTCAATGCTCATCGAAACTCCGTGAAAACGTTTTTCTCCCGCGCAAACGTCAAAAAATATCAAATTACGCTGCGAAAATCGGGAAAAGTGAAAGAATCTGTTGCACGCCATTGCGCGAACGCGCGCGGCGGCGCAATCTTCGCGTGCGGCATGCTATGGGGCCAAATCGGCCGCCAACCGCCTATATTGTAGAGGCTGACGCATCACCTGTCCGGAACAGCCACGCTGGCGAACAGGGCATGCAGCCGCCTCGGCGGCTGCCGCGAGCCCGGGCCCGCCCGCCTTTGTCGGGCGCCCGTGGTGGGAGCCGTCACTGTTGTTTGTCGTCGTTGTCGACTCGTTCAACCAAGAAAGAGAGGAATCCAAGATGAACATGAAAATCGCGACCCGCTTGTCCGTCTTCGCATTGGCCGGCGCATTGCTGGCAGGCTGCGCCACGCAGCAAGGCAATAACGCGGCCGTCGGCACCGGCACCGGTGCGGCGCTGGGCGCGGGCATCGGCGCGCTGGCCGGTGGCGGCAAGGGCGCGGCGATCGGCGCAGGCGTCGGCGCACTGGTCGGCGGCGTGACCGGCTACAACTGGCAGGCGATCAAGAACAAGCTCGCACCGTCGGCAGCGCAGACCGGCACGCAAGTGACCGAGCAGCCGGACGGCTCGCTGAAGCTGAACGTGCCGAGCTCGGTGACGTTCGCGACGAACCAGTACGCGATCACGCCGGCCTTCACGCCGCTGCTGAACGACCTGGCGACGACGCTGAACCAGAACCCGCAACTGACGGGATCGGTCATCGGCTACACGGACAGCACGGGTTCGGCACAGCTGAACCAGACGCTGTCGCAGAACCGTGCGCAGAGCGTCGTGAACGCGCTGGCGCAGCGCGGCGTCGCGGGCGGCCGTCTGTCGGCCCAGGGCATGGGCCCGTCGAACCCGATCGCGGACAACGCGACCGAAGCCGGCCGTGCGCAAAACCGCCGCGTCGAGATCTACCTGCGCGCGCCGCAGCAGCATCAGTAAGCATCGCCACGAGAGGGACGGGGCCGCGCGCCACGCGCACAGCCCCGCCGCACAAGGCTTCCAGCAGGATCCGTAACAAATCGAAAAAAATTTCGAACTTCCGTCGCGGCCTGCGGTCTGTCTTTACGGTACGCGGCTGGCGCTGCCGGCCCGTCACCATTCTCCTCTTGTCGTTGTTGCTCCGGGGCCGTATCCGCCCCGGTTTTTTTTGCCCGAAAATCGTGTGCTGCGCCGCAGCATTTCACTGCCGGGCACGCGTCCCCCGCCCGCTCGCCCGTCGCGGCGCCCCCTGTCGAACACCCGCCCCGGCTGACCGGCGCGCGCCCCTGCTAGAATCGCAGTTTCCGTCGTTTTCGCCGTTCTTCTACAGACCCTATGTCCGCATCCGACCTGACTTCCGTGCAGGCTACGGCGCCGCAAGGCCGCCGCCAGATCCTCGTTACGTCCGCACTGCCCTATGCCAACGGCCAGATCCACATCGGCCACCTGGTCGAGTACATCCAGACCGACATCTGGGTGCGGACGCTGCGAATGCACGGCCACGAGGTCTACTACATCGGCGCCGACGACACGCACGGCACGCCGGTCATGCTGCGCGCCGAGAAGGAAGGCCTCACGCCGAAGCAGCTGATCGACCGCGTGTGGACCGAGCACAAGCGCGACTTCGACAGCTTCGGCGTGTCGTTCGACAACTTCTACTCGACCGACTCGGACGAGAACCGCGTGCTGAGCGAGAGCATTTATCTCGCGCTGAAGGAAAACGGCCTGATCGCCGAGCGCGCGATCGAGCAGGCGTACGACCCGGTCAAGGAAATGTTCCTGCCGGACCGCTTCATCAAGGGCGAGTGCCCGAAGTGCCACGCGAAGGACCAGTACGGCGACAACTGCGAAGTATGCGGCTCGACCTACCTGCCGACCGAACTGCTGAACCCGTATTCGGTGGTGTCGGGTGCGACGCCGGTGCGCAAGACGTCGACGCACTACTTCTTCCGCCTGTCCGACCCGCGCTGCGAGTCGTTCCTGCGCGAATGGGTCAGCGGCCTCGCGCAGCCCGAAGCCACCAACAAGATGCGCGAATGGCTCGGCGACGCCGGTGAAGCCAAGCTCGCCGACTGGGACATCTCGCGCGACGCGCCGTACTTCGGCTTCGAGATCCCGGGCGCGCCCGGCAAGTACTTCTACGTGTGGCTCGACGCGCCGGTCGGTTACTACGCGAGCTTCAAGAACCTGTGCGACCGCGAGGGCATCGACTTCGACGCGTGGATCCGCGCGGGTTCGACGGCCGAGCAGTATCACTTCATCGGCAAGGACATCCTGTATTTCCACACGCTGTTCTGGCCGGCGATGCTCGAGTTCTCGGGCCATCGCACGCCGACCAACGTGTTCGCGCACGGCTTCCTGACGGTCGACGGCGCGAAGATGTCGAAGTCGCGCGGCACCTTCATCACCGCGCAGAGCTACATCGACACCGGCCTGAACCCCGAATGGCTGCGCTACTACTTCGCCGCGAAGCTGAACGCGACGATGGAAGACATTGACCTGAACCTCGACGACTTCCAGGCGCGCGTGAACAGCGACCTCGTCGGCAAGTACGTGAACATCGCGAGCCGCGCGGCCGGCTTCCTGATCAAGCGTTTCGACGGCCGCGTGCAGGACAGCGCGATGAACCATCCGCTCGTCGCGAAGCTGCGCGATGCGATTGCATCGATCGCCGCGCACTACGAAGGACGCGAATACAGCCGCGCGCTGCGCCAGACGATGGAACTCGCGGATGAAGTGAACGCGTACGTCGACGGTGCGAAGCCGTGGGAACTCGCGAAGGATCCGGCCAACGCGGTCGCGCTGCACGAAACCTGCAGCGTGAGCCTCGAGGCGTTCCGCCTGCTGTCGCTCGCGCTGAAGCCGGTGATGCCGCGCGTGGCCGAAGCGGTCGAGGCGTTCTTCGGCGTCGCGCCGCTCGCGTGGGCCGATGCCGCGAAGCCGCTGTCGTCGGCGCAGCCGATCAAGGCGTACCAGCACCTGATGACGCGTGTCGATCCGAAGCAGATCGACGCGCTGCTCGCCGCGAACCGCGATTCGCTGCAGGCCGACGCGGCGGGCGCCGCTGCCGCGGGCGCGACCGCCGCCAACGCCGCCAACGCCGCGAAGGATGCGAAGGACGCCAAGGCGAACGCGAAGGCGGTTGCCGCGAACGGTGCCGACGACGCTCCGATCTCGATCGACGATTTCGCGAAGGTCGACCTGCGCATCGCGAAGATCGTCGCGTGCCAGGCCGTCGAAGGCTCGGACAAGCTGCTGCAGCTCACGCTCGACATCGGCGAGGAAAAGACCCGCAACGTGTTCTCGGGCATCAAGTCGGCTTACCAGCCCGAGCAGCTCGTCGGCAAGCTGACGGTGATGGTCGCGAACCTCGCGCCGCGCAAGATGAAGTTCGGGCTGTCCGAAGGGATGGTGCTCGCCGCGTCGGCGGCCGACGAGAAGGCCGAACCGGGCCTCTACATCCTCGAGCCGCACAGCGGCGCGAAGCCCGGCATGCGCGTGAAGTAAGCAGCACACGCCGCTGGCTGAGCAAGGAAGCCTCGCACGAGATGTGCGGGGCTTTTTTTATGGCGCGGCCGGACTGCGCCCCTTGATCACCGCTGGCTGAACCAGCGATCGAAGCGCCGCGTGTAGTTCAGGTCGACGCCCTGGAACGTGCCGCCATACGCGGACACCGACCAGAAGCGCGTCAGGTTGATGGTCGCCTTGAACGCGTTGCTCGCCGATTGCAGCCCCTGCTCGTAACCGAGCACGAAGCGCTCGTTGATCGCCTTCGAGATCTGCACGACCTGCGCATCGGTCAGGCCGACATCGCTGCGGCCGATCGAGAATTCGTCGAGACCGATGCTCTGCGCGACCCGCTTGCCGGTCGCGCTGCCGAGCAGCGCAAGCGCGGCGGTCATCGCGTTCTGCTGGCCGACGTTGTTGCCCTGGTCGGTGCCGTGACCGAACAGCAGCCACGACAGCTTCTCGTTGTCGGTGACGTTCGGCTCGGACACGAGCTTGACCGTCGGCGACTGGATCGTGCCGATGACCTGCACGCCGGCCTCGACCTCCTGGTTGCGCCGCATCGCGAGGATGTTGATGCCCGGATTCGACACCGGGCCGTTGAACGTGAAGAAACCGTTCTCGACCGCGAGCTTCCGGCCGAACGACGTATAGGTCGACCCCTCCGTCACGCGCACGTTGCCGACCGCGCGCAGCGGCACGCCCGGCGCGCTCATCACGGTGATCGTGCCGCGCAGCCCGAGGTCCGCGCCGTGGCCCCGGAAGCGGAAGTTGTTGCCGAGGCCGATGTCGATGTTGGCGCGCGGCGCGAGCGACGGCGCCGGCTTTTCGTCGACCTTCTGCGGCTTCGCGACCGCGGTGCCCGTCTGCACGTCGCCGCGCACCGTGCCGTCCGGGCGCACGATCACGACGTCGTCGGACAGATGCGGCGCGCCGTCCTCCGGCAAGTCGAACAGCGCGCGGTCGACGACGAACTTGCCGTTGATCGCCAGCGCGCCGCGCGGCCCGTCGTTCGCGACGGTCGCCTTGCCCGACAGCGACAGCTTGCGGTCGGGCGCGGCGAACAGCTCGAGCTTGTCCGCGACGATGCTCGCGGTCAGATCGGGCGCCGCGCCGTCGAGACGCACGCGGCCGATCGCGCGCAGCGTGCCGTCGCCGCCGTGGAACTCGACCTGCTGGAATTCGACGAGGTTCTCCGCGAGCTTCACGCGCACGATGCCGTCCTTCAGCTGCACGCCCTGGTCGACCAGCGTCGCGGACAGGTCGTCGCCCGTGAGGCTCCCCGACACGTTCGGCTTCACCGGCGTGCCCGCGACCGTCAGGTGCAGCGCCGCGCGCCCGCCGAGCAGGTAGCTCGGCCCGAACAGGTTGCCGGTCGCCTTCAGCGACGGGATGTCAGCGTCGATGCGGCCCGACAGCGGACCATCGTCGACGACGCCGAACACGCCGTCGCGCAGCGCGAACGGGACGGTGACGTTCGCGGCGAGCGTGCCGATCCGGTTCGCCTTCGCGAGCGCCACCACGTTGAGCCGGTTGCCGGGTGCGAAGGTCGCGCGCGCGGACAGGTCGGTCAGCCCGAGCGACGCGATGCCGCGGCCGCTCTCGATCGTCACGTCGCCGCCGCGCCGTTTCATCTGCACGTGGCCGCTCGCATTCGCGCCGAGCGAGAAGTCCCAGTCGGCATCGAGCACGACGTCGGTACGCACCGGCGGCCGCTGGCCCGTCAGCGCCTGGCGGACTTCGAAGAAACGCGCGACCGATGCATCGCGCACGGAGCCTGCCGAGCGCATCTGGCCGCGATCGAACACGAACGACTTCAGGTCGATCGACGCGCCTTCGAGCGTGAGCCGCGTCGCGCCAAGCGTCACGCGGCCGGCACCGGCCGATATGGTGAGCGGCGCCTGCAGCGCGAGCGCCGGCGTGCCGCGGTTCGCGAGGCGCGTGACGGTGCCGTCCCAGCGCATCCCGTCGCGGTTCTCGACCACGCCGCCGTTCGCCGCGAGCGTCAGGTTGATCACGCGGCCGTCGGCAATCCCCATCGCCGACGCATCGAGCGTGTGCTTCGCGCGCGTGCCGTCGAGGTTCGCGCGCAGCGATTTCAATTGCAGCGAGCCGAGCGCGAGGTCGGTCGCATCAGCCGTGAACACGAGCGCGCCGTGCGCGCCGTCGCGGATGTCGGCGCGGCCCTGCGCGGCGCCGATCCGGTTCGAGCCGACCACGACGTGCTGGGCCTTGTAGGTGCCCATCACGTTCGGATGCGCGAAGCTTCCGGTCAGCTCGCCCTGCGCCTGCACGAGCCCCTGCATGCCGAAGCCGAGCCGGTCGAGCTGCGGCGCATCGACGACGAAGCGCAGCCGGTCGCCCGGGGCGCCGAAGCTGCCGCGCAGGTCGACGTGGTTGCCCGCGATCGACAGGGTCGCGTTGCTCGGCAGGATCCGCGCGCCGGCCAGCTGCACCACGCCGGCGCCGGTCAGCGGCACGCCGTCGTACAGGCTGTCGCCGAGCTTGAAGGTCGCCTTCGTCGACACCTGCGGCGCAAACGCGCCGGAGGCCGTCAGCGTGCCCGAGACGCGCGTCTCGCCGTGCTTGACCGGCGCCTTGGTTGTCGCTTTGGCCGCGTTCGCCGGCTTTGCAGCCGTTTTTGCACCCGGCTTGCCGCCAGCCGCACTCGGCGCATTCATCGCGGCGAGCAGCAGCGGATCGAACGCCGTCAGCGTCGCCTTCGCGTCGTAGCTCGAATGCGCGTCGTGGCGGAACACGCCCGTCAGGTCGATCCGGCCCTTGCCAGCCGTCACGCGCGCATCGGTCAGCACCGTCTGCTGCGCCGTCAGCGCGACCTTCGCACGCGCGCCGAGCGCCAGCTTCGGATCGTTCAGGTTGAAGTCGACGGTCGTCACGTCGCCCGCGAGCGTCACGCCGAGCGGGCCGCCGAGGCGCATCGGCCGCAATTGCGCGATGAATGCATTGAGGTCGAGATTCGCGACCTGCAGGTCGAAGCGGCCCTTGCCGCCCGTCAGCGTGCCGCCGCCGGTCACGCTGCCGTCGCGGATCAGCTTCAGCGCGAGGCCGTCGATCCGCTGCGCATGCGCGTCGAGATTCACGGTCGCATGTGCGTCGACGACCGGCAGCAGATGCTCGCCGAGCAGGCCGGGCTTCGCGTTGACGATCGATACGGGGCCCGTGACCGCGAAGCCCTTCGCCGGTGCGGCGCCGGCCGGCGCGGTCACGGGCGCCAGCTCAGCGCGCACCGCGAGATCGGCGGCCGGCGCGCCCGGCGAAATCGCCTGCGGGTTCACGTGCTCGAACGCGATCGACGCCCGTGTGAGCGGCACCGCGCCGAACGGCGCGGCCTCGACGTGCGCGCGCCCGTGCAGCTTCATCCCGCTCGCGGCGACGTCGGCAACTAGTGCCTCGAGCGAACCCGATACGTTCGCGCTCGCGTTGACCGCTTCGTCGGCGAGCTTGCCCACGTAGGTCGCGTTGCCCGTCAGCGCGAACGGCTTCACGCCGTCGAGCTTCGCGCGCGCGGTGAGCGCGCCGTACGGCGTGTCGACGCCGTCGAGCGCGAGTTCATGGTGACGGCCGTCGCTGCGGCCGTTCAGCGCGAGATGGTCGAGCTGCGTCGTCGAGGTGCCTTCGTGGATCGCCAGGTGATCGACGCGCAGGTCGTCGATCCGCACCTGCAGCGGCAGGCTCAGATCCTGCGGTGTCGTGGCCGGTTTCGACGGCCCCGGCACGATCCGCACGTCGATCGTGCCCGCGCGCAGGTACGCGACCGACAGCCGCCACGGCACGCGGGTCAGCGCCCAGCGGCCCTCGAGCCGGTCGATCCGCACTTCGGTGCCGGCGCCGCCGGGGCTCGTCCACGCGAAGCCGCGCAGCCGCACGCCGGTCGCGAGCGCGCCGCCGTCCAGCGTGCCCGTCAGCCGAGCGCCCAGCACGCGCACGGCCGTCTGCCAGGCGAGCCGCGTGCCGCGCTCGGTCGTCGCCGCGGCCAGCACGAGCCCAACCGCCAGCACGACGAGCAGCACGACCGTCGCGAGCGTCCACGCGACGACCCGGACCGCCCGCCCGCGGCGCGGTGCGCGCGGCGGCGCGTCGGGCGCGCGCTCGGGCGAATCCGGATCGTGAGGCGGCGGCGTGTCGTTCGGGTCCTTCGTCATGCGGTTCGTCGTGGATCGGGCAATAAGGTCAGAAAGCGATGCCGAGCGTCAGGTACGGGCGCACGCTGTGGTTGCGCAGCCCGTACGCGACGTCGACGTTGATCGGGCCGACCGGGCTGCGCCAGCGCGCGCCGACGCCGACACCCGGGTAGAACACCTTCTCGCCCCACGCATCGGTCGCGGTGCCGATGTCGAAGAACGTCGCGGCGCCCCAGTCGCGGTTGAACCAGTGCTGGTATTCGGCGGTGCCCGTCATCAGGTACTTGGTCGGCAGCACGGAGCCGGCGACGCTGTTGCCGATGCTCTGGTAGCCGTAGCCACGCACCGAGTTCGAGCCGCCCGCGCGGAACAGCAGCGACGCCGGCACGCCGGTCGAGCTGCCGCTCGTGAACACGCCGCCGAGCTCCGCGCGGAACACGAACAGGTCGCGCTTGCCGATCGGCACGTACTGCTGGCCGCGCGCGTAACCGCGGATGAAGGTCTGGTCGGTCAGCACGCCCTTGATCGCGAAGCCGGCCTCCGCATGGATCAGGTTGCCCGAGCGCGGGAACAGCGGATCGTCGACGTTGCGGCGCGTCCACGACCACTGCGGCACCAGCGCGCGGCTCGTGGTCGGGCCCGCGCCGTTCTGGTCGAGCCGGTCCTGGTAGTACATCAGCGAGTACGCGTAGTCGATGAACTGGCCGGTGCGCGTGCGCTGCGCACCGATCCGCGCACTGTAGATGCGCGTGTCCGACACGTTGGTGTTCGTGTACGACGCGAGCACGCTGTTGGTCCACCCTTTCTCGCCGGGCGGCATCGACAGCTGCACCTGGCCGTACTGCTGGATCTGGTCGACCCGGCCCGACACGGTGAACGGCCACGCGGCGCCGAACGTGTCGAGGTACGTGTACGAGCCCTGCACGTGCGGGCCCGTGTCGGTCGCATAGCCGACGCCGCCGCGAATGTTGTTGTACGGGAACTCGCTGACCTTCACGTGCACGGGCGTGAGCGCGGGCTTCGACGTATCGTCGCCGACGTCGATCGCGACGCTCGCGTAGTACGGCGTGTTCTGCAGTTGCCGCTGCAGCTCGGTGATCCGCCGCGCGTCGTAGATCTCGCCTTCGGACAGCGGGTTCACGTTCGTGACGATCTTCTCCGGATAGCGGCGCACGCCGTCGACATCAACCTTGCCAATCGTAAATGTCGGGCCGCTGTCGAACGCGACGGCCAGCGTCGCGCGCTGCGTGCGCGGATCGATGCGCGCCTCCGACGACGTGATCTTCGCGCCCAGGTAGCGGCGCGACTGCAATTGCTTGAGCGCCTCGCCCTTTGCGGTGTCCCAGCCGGACTGCGTGAACGGATCGCCGGGCTTCAGCGAGAACGCGAAGCGGGTCGCGGTCTCCTGCTTCGGATCCTCGGTGTCGACGGGCCCCTTGAACGTCAGGTCGACCGTCGACACGACGGTCTGCGGCCCCGGATCGACGGCGACGCGCACGTCGCGCTTGCCGTCGCGCGTGCGCACGTCGGTGCGCACGACCGGCGAAAAATAGCCGGCCGTCGCGGCCAGGTCGCGAACCTGCTGCGGCGTGGCGGTCACGAGGAAGTCGAACTGGTCGTCGCTGATGTCGTCGCGCTTCGCGAAGCGCGCAATATCGAGATGGGCCTTCAGGAGCTTGCGGATCGAGCGCGGCGCGTCGATGTCGACGTCGTACTTCGCGTAGGCCGGCAATACGACGCACGCGGCGAGACAGCCCACGACGGCGGCCCGGGCCGCAGCCCCGACGCCGCGCCGCGCGCGATCACCCGCGTGCCGGGCCGCGCGCGGTTCGCGCGGCGCCGCCTCATGCGCCGGATATGCTTGCTGGTTCGCCTGACCCGCCAAATATGACCTCGCCCTCGGTTGTCATGGTTTCGTGGAAAGCCCCGTATTTGACCACAGGGCGGCATCCGTGCCCGCGCCGGCGCCGCTTTGACGCTTGCGCGCAACGACGCGCGTGACCGGCCGGTCACGCGTGGGCAGTCACGCCGCACGCGCCGGCCAGCGGATTCGACGCGCGATTGCCGCCGGCTGTTCCCCGCGATGCGGTAAAATCCCGCCATCGAGAATCCGGCGCATCGTGCGCCCCCCGAAACGGAAAGCCAAGCCATGCCGTATCAGTCCGACGTCACGCAATTCCTGAATCAGCTCAAGCAACAGAAGCCGACGCTCGAAGCCGAGCAACGCAAGGGCCGCTCCCTGCTGTGGGACAAGCAGCCGATCGACCTCGACGAGCGCGCCGAGCAGCAGGAATCGCGCGTGAAGCAAACGTCCTACGTCTACTACCAGAACTTCTAAGCACGTGAGCGCCGCCGACGAGGCCAGCGCCGCCCGGCAGGACGACGCGATCGCCGCGCCCGCGGGCGCCGATTCGACGCCCGACACGGTCGACGGCGTCGCGGCGTTCGCACGCCTGTACGGCGAGCCGCTCTTCAAGCTGCCGCAGGATCTCTACATCCCGCCCGATGCGCTCGAGATCTTCCTCGAGACGTTCGAAGGCCCGCTCGACCTGCTGCTGTACCTGATCCGCAAGCAGAACTTCAACGTGCTCGACATCCCGATGGCGCAAGTCACCGCGCAATATCTCGGTTATGTCGACCAGATCCGCACGTCGAACCTCGAGCTGGCCGCCGAATACCTGCTGATGGCCGCGATGCTGATCGAAATCAAGTCGCGGATGCTGCTGCCGGTCAAGAAGGCCGACACCGGCGAGGAAGCCGAGGATCCGCGCGCGGAGCTCGTGCGCCGCCTGCTCGAGTACGAGCAGATGAAACTTGCCGCGCAGCGCCTCGACCAGCTGCCGCAGCTCGGCCGCGACTTCCTGCGCGCCGAGGTCTACATCGAGCAGAGCACCACGCCGCGCTTCCCGGACGTCGATTCGAACGACCTGCGCGCCGCGTGGGCCGACGTGCTCAAGCGCGCGAAGCTCGTCCAGCACCACAAGATCTCCCGCGAGGAGCTGTCGGTGCGCGAACACATGAGCCTGATCCTGCGCCGGCTGCAGAATGCGCGCTTCATGGAGTTCGCCGACCTGTTCGACACGTCGCGCGGCGTGCCGGTCGTCGTCGTGAACTTCATCGCGATGCTCGAGCTCGCGCGCGAATCGCTGCTCGAGATCACGCAGGCCGAACCGTTCGCGCCGATCTACGTGCGCCTCGCCTACCTGCCCGCATAACGCGGGCCGCCGCGCCCGGGTCGTCCGCGCGCACCGCCACATCCTTGCACGCACCGCATTGCGCCGCCGGGCCCGCCCGCGCGGCCGGCCCGCGGCACGCCCGATTAAAAAGTGAACGACCGTACTTTTTTCGATGCGCCCGGCGGCCAAATCCTCTACAATCCGCCGACGCCCGATGCGCCGCCCGCGCGCCGGCGTTCTCCGCTTCGACCCCGACGCCGCTGTTGCGGCGCCAACGCGCGCATGCGCGAGGAACCCGCTACCCGATCATGAAAGTCATCAGCTCGATCCAGGAACTGCGCGACCAGTTGCGCGGCCAGAACCGCACGGCGTTCGTGCCGACGATGGGCAACCTGCACGAAGGTCACCTGTCGCTGATGCGCCTCGCGCGCCAGCACGGCGACCCGGTCGTGGCGAGCATCTTCGTCAACCGGCTGCAGTTCGGCCCGAACGAGGATTTCGACAAATATCCGCGCACGCTGCAGGACGACATCGAGAAGCTGCAGAAGGAAAACGTCTACGTGCTGTTCGCGCCGACCGAGCGCGACATGTATCCGGAGCCGCAGGAGTACCGCGTGCTGCCGCCGGACGACCTCGGCGGGATCCTCGAGGGCGAGTTCCGCCCCGGCTTCTTCGCCGGCGTGTGCACAGTCGTCACGAAGCTGATGTCCTGCGTGCAGCCGCGCGTCGCCGTGTTCGGCAAGAAGGACTACCAGCAGCTGATGATCGTGCGCCGGATGTGCCAGCAGCTCGCGCTGCCGGTCGACATCATCGCGGCCGAGACCGTGCGCGACGAGGACGGCCTCGCGCTGTCGTCGCGCAACCGCTATCTGACGACCGACGAGCGCAAGGAGGCGCCCGAACTCGCGAAAACACTGCAGCGCGTGCGCGACGGCGTGCTCGGCGGCGAACGCGACCTCGGCAAGCTCGAGCAGACCGCGCGCACGCACCTGGCCGAGCGCGGCTGGGCGCCCGACTACATCTCGATCCGCCGCCGCGCGAACCTGATCGCGCCGAGCGCCGCCGAGCTCGAAGCCGGCGAGCCGCTCGTCGTGCTCGCGGCCGCGAAGCTCGGCGCGACGCGCCTGATCGACAACCTGGAAATCTGACGGGCCGCCCGCCCTCGCCTCTCACGCATCACGGAGATACCATGCAGCGCCACATGCTCAAATCGAAGATCCACCGCGCGGCCGTCACGCACTGCGAGCTGCATTACGAAGGCTCGTGCGCGATCGACGAAGACCTGCTCGAAGCGGCGAACCTCGTCGAAAACGAACGGATCGACATCTGGAACATCAACAACGGCGAGCGCTTCTCGACGTATGCGATCAAGGGCGAGCGCGGCAGCGGGATGATCTCGCTGAACGGCTCGGCCGCGCGCCGCGCCCAACTCGGCGACCTCGTGATCATCGCGGCGTTCGCGATGGTCGACGAAGCCGAGCTGCAGGCCGGCTGGAAGCCGAAGCTGGTGTTCATCGACGAAGGCAACAAGATCAAGGGCCACCGCGATCACGTGCCGACGCAGAACTGGACCTGAGGCAGGCGGAGGTCGGCGTGTCGCGGCACGCTGGCTTGTTGTATCGCGGCGCCCCGCGCGCCGTTGCTGCCGGTATCGTGCAGCCGTAGACGTACGAAGGGCCTGATCCGGCGCGATGCCGGATCAGGCCCTTCTTCATTCGACCGGGTTCGCCGCTTCGCCGCCGCGGGGTTGGGCCGGGTTGGGCCGGGTTGGGCCGGGTTGGGCCGGGTTGGGCCGGGTTGGGCCGGGTTGGGCCGGGTTGGGCCGGGTTGGGCCGGGTTGGCCGGGTTCGCCCGGGTTCGCCCAGCCCGGTCAGGACGCCTTGCCGACCTTCTCCGCTTTCGGCGCGCGGCGCTCGGCCCATTCGACGATCGGCCGCCACTGCTCGAGATCCTTCTCGACGCGGCTCTTCGCGACGTCCCACAGCGTCAGCCCGTGCGCAGCGATCTGCACGTAGTTCTGCGTGTCGCGCACGTAGCCGAGCACCGGCAGCCCGAGCCCTTCGACGAAACGATGCAGCTGGTCGGACGAGCGCGTGCGCGCGTCGACCCGCATCCCGACGATCCCGACCTCCACGCTGCCCTTGCGCACGGCCTTCTCGCCGGCGAGGCGCTCCAGAAACTGCTGGGTCGCGAGGATATCGAACATCGACGGCTGCAGCGGCACGATCACCTTGTCGGCGAGCTGCAGCGCGACGCTGAGCCGGTTGCCGTGCAGGCCGGCCGGCGTGTCGATCACCGCATATTCGAGGCCGCGCGGCGGCTTCGACGGCGCGTCCGGATCGAGCGCCCACGCCTCGATCGCCGGCAGGCCGGCCGGCCGCAGGTCGAGCCACGCATGCGCGGACTGCTGCCGATCGAGATCGGCGAGCGCGACCCATGCGCCCTGCGCCGCGAAATAGCCGGCAAGATTGGTGGACAGCGTGCTTTTCCCCACGCCGCCCTTCGGATTCGCCACCACGATGACCGTCATGAATTCCCCCAAAAAGCCGCGCGGCGCCTGCCGCCTCGCAGGCGCCGCTCGATTGCGGATACAGGGAGCGATGATATCGGCAAACGGGGGGTCACCGGAACGGGTCGCGCCGATGCCCGCCCCGTTTATGCGGCGCGCGTCGCGGTGCGCGGTGCGCCGAGCGCGAACGCGCCGCCGCCCAGCAACGCCTGCACGGCCAGCGTGACGGCCCAGAACGCCGGGTATTCCCAGCCGCCGTGCGGCGACCCGAAGCTCCAGCCGTTCGGCAGATGCGCGGACACCGCGCCGAGCATGAACGGCAGCAGCACGAGCGCGACGACGCGCACGCGGAAGCCCGCCAGCAGCGCAAGGCCGCCAGCCAGTTCGACGAACGTCGTCACGTAGGCGAGCCAGCCCGGCAGGCCGATCGACGCGAAGAACTGCGCGGTGCCGGGCAGCGTGAAGACGAACACCTTCTGCGCGACGTGCGCGAGGTACAGCACGCCGAGTGCGACACGCAGCAGCGTCGCGCCGAGATCGTTGAGGCGATTGGGGTTCATGGCGAATTCCTTCGTAAGTGGCTGAGAATGGCTTGCACTCTATTCGAATCGATTCGGCCGATAAACACACGCCAACGCTTTAATTGATTCCCACTGAGAACGAATTGGACCGTAAAAAAGGGCATGACCGATCATGCCCTGCGTCGTCCTGTCTCGGCTACGCCTGTCAGCCGCCGCTCTTGCCTTGTGCGGCGTCGCCAGAGCCGGTCGGACCGCCGCCCGGTGTGTACGAGTCGCACGCGTGCGCAAGCGCCGACGAGCCCAGCAGCGCCGCGAGCAGCACGCTCAACCACCATCGAGCCTTCATCGTCGCGCTCCTTCGGGCGGACCTCCGCCCACCTGTGAGTTGTACGCGATCCTGCGCAAAATGCCAGGCCGACCGCGCCGCGCGTCAGCGGAATTCGGCGTACAGCGCGCGCAGGTCGAGATGCTCGGCGAACGAATCGGCCAGCCGCTCCAGCGACGCTTCGCGCAGCGCCGGATAGTCGATGCGTTCCGCGCCGTCGAGCCCGGCCCACGCGAGCAGTGCCGCGCACGCGTCAGGCGCGTCGAATAGCCCGTGCACGTAGGTCGCGAGGATCTGCCCGTCGGCCGACACCGCGCCGTCCGTGCGCACGCCGCCCGGTGCGTCGCCCGCCGCCAGTTCCAGTGCGGGCGCCGCGAGCGCGGGCCCGCGCGTGTCGCCCATGTGGATCTCGTAGCCGTGCACGGCGGCCGCGCCGGGCAGTGCGAGATGCCCGGTCACGTTCTTCAGCGTCTTGTCCGGCTGCAGCGTCGTGTCGAAGTCGAGCAGCCCGAGCCCCGGCACGCTGCCCGGCGCGCCCTCGAGGCCCAGCGGATCGTCCAGCGTGCGGCCGAGCATCTGCATCCCGCCGCAGATGCCGATCACCTTGCCGCCATAGCGCAGGTGCCGGCGGATCACCGCGTCCCAGCCCGCATCGCGCAGCCACGCGAGATCGCGCTGCACGCTCTTCGAGCCGGGCAGGATCAGCAGGTCGGCGTCCGGCACCGGGCCGCTCTTCCAGTACGTGAACTCGACCTGCGGATGCGCGCGCAGCGGATCGAAATCGGTGTGGTTGCTGATCCGCGGCAGCGCGGGCACCACCACGCGCAGCACGCCGGCGTCGCCGCGCGCGGCGGCGCTGCGCGCCTGCGACGGCAGCATGTCCTCGGCGTCGAGCAGCAGCCCGTGCAGGTACGGCAGCACGCCGAACACCGGCTTGCCCGTCTGCGCGCGCAGCCAGTCGAGGCCCGGTTCGAGCAGCTTGATGTCGCCGCGAAAGCGGTTGATGACGAAACCGCGCACGCGCGCGCGCTCGCTGTCCGACAGGCACGCGAGCGTGCCGACCAGGTGCGCGAATACGCCGCCGCGATCGATGTCGGCCACGAGCACGACCGGGCAATCCACGCGTTCGGCGAAGCCCATGTTCGCGATGTCGCCTTCGCGCAGGTTGATCTCGGCCGGGCTGCCCGCGCCTTCGACGAGCACCGTGTCGTAGCCGGCGCGCAGCCGCGCGTACGATTCGAGCACCGCGTCGAACGCGACCGGCTTGTAGTCGTGGTACGCACGCGCATCGAGGTTCATGCGCGCCTTGCCGTGAATGATCACCTGCGCGCCGCGATCGCTCGTCGGCTTCAGCAGCACCGGATTGAAATCGGTATGGGGCGCGACGCCCGCGGCGAGCGCCTGCAGCGCCTGCGCGCGGCCGATCTCGCCGCCGTCGGCCGTCACCGCGCTGTTCAGCGCCATGTTCTGCGGCTTGAACGGCGCGACGCGCGCGCCCGCGCGGCGCGCGAGGCGGCACAGGCCCGCGACGAGCGTGCTCTTGCCCGCGTCGGACGTCGTGCCCTGGATCATCAACGTGCCGCGCGGCGGCGCTTCGGGTGCGTTCATCGTGTGCAAGGTCGTGGCGAAGCAAAGGCCGCATTATCGCCCGCGCCGCCGCGCGCGCGCCGTTACAATCACGCGATGATTCCGCACGACCTCACCTTCGTCCTCGGCGGCGCGCGTTCGGGCAAGAGCGCGCACGCCGAGCGTCTCGCCGCCGACAGCGGCCGCTCCGTCACCTATATCGCGACCGCGACGGCGAGCACCGCCGATGCAGAGTTCGAACAACGCATCGCGCATCACCGCGCGCGCCGGCCGGCCGACTGGGGCTTCGCCGACGCGCCCGTCGACCTTCCCGACACGCTCGCGCGGCTCGACGATCCGCGCGCGTGCCTGCTCGTCGACTGCCTGACGCTGTGGCTCACGAACCTGCTGTGCCCGCTCGACGGCGAACCGCTCGACGACGCGCAGTACGCGGCGCAGGTCGAGCGGCTCGAACACGCGTTGCGCAACGCACGCGCGAAGGTGATCGTCGTCAGCAATGAAATCGGGCTCGGCGTCGTGCCGCTCGGGTCGGTCACGCGCCGCTACGTCGACGAGCTCGGGCGCCTGAACCAGCGCATCGCCGCGCTCGCGACCCGCGTGACGCTGTTGGTGGCCGGGCTGCCGCTCGAGCTCAAGGCCGGAGCGCCGTCATGCTGATGCTGTCGCTGCCCGTCGTCGCGATGCTCGCGGTCGCGGCCGCGATCGTCGATCGCATCGTCGGCGAACCGGCCGGCTGGCATCCGCTCGTCGCGTTCGGCCGGCTCGCCGGCCGCATCGAAGCCGCGCTGAACACGGGCCGGCGCGGCCGCGTGATCGGCGTCGCCGCATGGGCCGCGGCGGTGGTGCCGCCGGTGGCCGTGGCCGCGTGGCTCGTGGCCGTGCTGCCCTGGCCGCTCGCGGCCGCGCTGCACGTCGCGCTGCTGTGGTTCGCGCTCGGCGCGAAGAGCCTCGCCGACCACGTCGCACCGATCGCCGCCGCGCTGCTGCGGCACGATCTCGACGCCGCACGCGCGCTGACCGCGCGCATCGTGTCGCGCGACACCAGCGAAGCCGACGAAGGCGCGCTGTCGCGCGCGGCCGTCGAATCGGCGCTCGAGAACGGCAACGACGCGATCTTCGGCGCGCTGTTCTGGTTCGTGGTCGCGGGCGGCCCCGGCGCGCTGCTGTTCCGGCTCGCGAACACGCTCGACGCGATGTGGGGGTACCGCACGCCGCGCTTCCTGACCTTCGGCTGGGCCGCCGCGCGCCTCGACGACGCGCTCAACTGGGTTCCCGCACGCCTCACCGCCGCGAGCTATGCGTTGCTCGGCGACACGGCCGCCGCGTGGCGCTGCTGGCGCACGCAGGCACGCCACTGGGACAGCCCGAACGCGGGCCCCGTGATGGCTGCCGGCGCCGGCAGCCTGAACGTGCAGCTCGGCGGCCCGGCCGTCTATCACGGCGAAATCGAAGACCGTCCCGCGCTCGGCACCGGCGCGCCCGCGACGGCCGTGCACGTCGTCGCCGCGCTGTCGCTCGTCACGCGCACGCTCGCGCTGTGGCTCGCGCTGCTCGTCGCGAGCGGCGCACTCATCCTCGCTACCCATCATGTCTGACGCACGCATCCCGCACGGCGGCAACCTGCACGAAGCCGCGCGCCGCCACGGCATTCCGCACGACGACTGGCTCGACCTGTCGACCGGCATCAATCCGATCGGGTATCCGGTGCCGCCGGTCCCGGCCGACGCCTGGCGCCGGCTGCCCGACGACGGCGATGCGCTCGCCGCGTGCGCGGCCGGCTACTATCACGCGCCCGATGCCGCGCACGTGCTGCCGGTCGCCGGCAGCCAGGCCGCGATCCGCGCGTTGCCCGCGCTGTTGCCCACCGGCGACGCCGGCGTCGCGGCACTCGCGTATGGCGAATACGCGCCTGCCTTCGCGCGCCACGGCCATCGCGTCGTGCCGCTCGACATCGACGCGAACGTGTTGCCTGCAACTGTGCGTCACGTCATCGTCGGGAATCCGAATAATCCGACCGCCGAATGCGTGCCGGTCGAGCGGCTGCTCGGCTGGCATGCGCAGTTGTCGGCACGCGGCGGCACGCTGATCGTCGACGAGGCCTTCGCGGATACGGGCGCTACGCCCTCGCTCGCGCAGTACACCGATCGCCAGGGTCTCGTCGTGCTGCGCTCGGTCGGCAAGTTCTTCGGGCTCGCCGGCATTCGCGCGGGCTTCGTGCTCGCGCATCCCGACCTGATCGTCGCGCTGCGCGACGTGCTCGGCGCATGGACCGTCAGCGGCCCCGCGCGTCATGCAGTGACCGCCGCGTTCGCCGATCGCGCATGGCAGGCGGCCGCGCGCGAACGGCTTGCGACCGACGGCGAACGACTCGCCACGCTGTTGCGCACGCACGGCTTCGCGGTGCACGCGACACCGCTCTTCAGCTGGACCGACGACCCGCGCGCCGCCACGCTGCATGCGGCGCTCGCCGCGCGCGGAATCTGGACGCGGTACTTCGCGCAACCGTCGAGCGTGCGCATCGGCCTGCCGGGCTGCGAAGCCGAATGGCGGCGCGTCGCCGGCGCGCTTGCGGAGTGCGTCCCGATGCTGCAACAGGTATCCGCATGAACGCTCGTCTGTTGGGCCTGTTGCGCCGACTGCCGCCGCTCGCGACGCTGGTCGCGCTCGCGCACGCGCCGGTCGCGCACGCCGACGTCACGGCCCGCGACGATGCCGGCAATACCGTCACGCTGCCCGCCCCGGCGCAGCGCGTGATCAGTCTCGCGCCGCATGCGACCGAACTGGTCTACGCGGCCGGCGGCGGCGCGAAGCTGGTCGGCACGGTCACGTACAGCGACTATCCGCCCGCCGCGCAGGCCGTGCCGCGCGTCGGCGACAACAAGGCGCTCGACCTCGAGCGGATCGCCGCGCTGAAGCCCGACCTGATCGTCGTCTGGCGCCACGGCAATGCGGAACGGCAGACCGATGCGCTGCGGGCACTGCACATCCCGCTGTTCTTCAGTGAACCGAAACATCTCGACGACGTGGCGACGTCCCTGCGCCAGCTCGGTACGCTGCTCGGCACGGCGCCAGTCGCCGACGCGGCCGCGGCATCGTTCTCGCGCGACATCGCGGCGCTGCGCGCACGCTACGCGGCGCGCGCACCCGTCACGATGTTCTTCCAGGTATGGGACCGGCCGCTGACGACGCTCAACGGCGCGCACCTGTTCAACGAAGTCATTGCGCTGTGCGGCGGACGCAACGTGTTTGCGGCGCTGAAGCCGCTCGCGCCGAGCGTCACCGACGAGGCCGTGCTGGCGGCCAATCCGGAAGCGATCGTGACGACGAGCGCCGGCGCGACGCGCTCGGACGCGCCGCTGCCGAGCCTCGCGCGCTGGCGCGCATGGCCCGCGCTGACGGCCGTGGCACGCAACAACCTGTTCGCGATCGACGGCGATCTGCTGACCCGGCCGTCACCGCGAATCGCGCAAGGCGCGGCCGCGCTGTGCGAGGATCTCGACGCGGCGCGGGCGCGGCGGCCGGCGCGCTGATTTCCAAGCTTCGAAGCGCTTGCGCGTGTGCGCTTCAGCGCGAGCATGCGCTTCGCCTACGCGTCCCAGTGGACGAGTTCCCACGTGCGCGCGGCATCATCCACGCGCAACCATACGACACCGGCCGTCGGCACCGGTCGCGACAGCAGCGTATCGAGCGGCACGCGCAACGCGTGCGCGGCGAACACGCGAATCACGCCTGCATGCGTGACTACCCATTGCGGCGCGTCGATCTGCGCGACCGCGTCCGCGGTCCATGCGACACGCGCGGCGAACCGTGCAACGCTTTCGCCGCCATGCGCGCACGCATGCATCAGGTCGGCCGCCCACGCATCGAGCGCGGCGCGGTCGATATCGTCCCAACGCTGCAGTTCCCACGCGCCGAAGTCCATTTCCTGCCAGCCCGCGTCGCGCCGCAGCGGCACGCCCAACGCCTGCGCGAGCCGTTCGGCGACCGACGCGCAGCGTATCAGCGGGCTCGTCCAGAGCTGCTCTGGCAACGGCGCCCCGAGCGCCGCCAGGCGCGCGCGCACGGCCCGCGCGCCCGCGTCGGCCGACGCGGCGAGCGGCACGTCGCTGCGTCCGTAGCAAACGCCCGGCTCGACATCGACGGCCGGATGGCGAATCAGGACGAGATCCATCCGAGCACCACCAGATAGATCGCGAGTTCACCCAGTTGCTGCGCGAGGCCGAGACAGTCGCCGGTATAACCGCCGATCCGCTTCACGAAATAGCGGGCCACCCATGCCCGCACGAGCACGAGCGCGACGAAGGCTGCGACGCCCGCGCGCCAGTCCGGCCACAACAGCCACGGCAGCCCGAATGCGGCCGCGACCCATGCCGCGCGCGCGCCCATGCGCTGCGCGACCGGCTTCGCCTTGCCCTCCGGCCGAACGTAGTCGAGCGACATCAGCAGGCTCACGGCCGCCGCCCGGCTCGCCGCATGCGCGGCGACCATCGTCCACGCGGCGCGCAGCGGCGGCATGGCCGCGAGCGCCTGCCATTTCAGGCCGAGCGTGATCACGAGCGCGGCCGCGCCGAACGTGCCGATGCGCGAGTCGTGCATGATCCGCAGCACGTCTTCGCGCGTATAGCCGCCGCCGAACGCATCGCAGCTGTCGGCCAGGCCATCCTCGTGGAACGCGCCGGTCGCGAGCAGCGTCGCGGCCATCGACAGGCCGACCGCGATCGACGCGGGCAGCACGCGCAGCGCCGCGAGATAGACGAGCGCGCCCCACGCGCCGACGCATGCGCCGACCAGCGGGAAGTAACGCGCGGCCTGGTCGAGATCGCCGGCCGCATAGCCGATCGCGCGCGGCACCGGCACGCGCGTGAAATAGCCGAGCGCGACGAAGAAGTAGCGCAGTTCGGCGCGTACGCCGCCGCGCGCGCGCTCAGGCGTCACGATTGTCGACGCCCGCGGATTCGAAGCTCGCCATCTCGGTGAGGAACGCGGCCGCCGCGCGCACCAGCGGCAGCGCGAGCGCGGCGCCCGTGCCTTCGCCGAGCCGCAGGTCGAGCGCGAGCAGCGGCTTCGCGCCGAAATGCTCGAGCATGCGCCGGTGGCCGGCCTCGTGCGACGCATGCGAGAACACGCAGTAATCGCGCACGCCGGGCGCGATGCGCTCGGCGACGAGCAGCGCGGCCGTCGCGATGAAGCCGTCGACGAGGATCGTCATCCGCTCGCTCGCTGCCGCGAGATACGCGCCCGTCATCATCGCGATCTCGAAGCCGCCGAACGTCGCGAGCACGTCGAGCGGCGCGATCGCGTGCGAATGCCGGACGAGCGCGCGGCCGAGCACCGCGCGCTTGTGCGCGAGCCCCTGGTCGTCGAGGCCCGTGCCGCGCCCCACGCACGCGTCGATCGGCACGTCGAGCAGGCGGCTCATCAGGCACGCGGCCGACGACGTGTTCGCGATTCCCATTTCACCGAAGCCGATCACGTTCGTGCCGAGCGACGCGTGCAGGCGCACGCGCGCGGCACCGGCCGCGAGTGCCGTCGCCGCCTCGTCGCGCGTCATCGCGGGTTCGGCCGCGAAGTTGCGCGTGCCGCGCGCAACCGGCAGCGACACGAGCCGGTCGGATACCGGCAGCGGCGACGCGACGCCCGCATCGACGATTTCGAGCACGCACTGCGCGGCACCCGAGAACGCATTGATCGCCGCGCCGCCGGCCAGGAAGTTCGCGACCATCTGCGCGGTGACCGCCTGCGGATACGGGCTCACGCCCTCGGCCGCGATCCCGTGGTCGCCGGCGAACACGATCGTCACGGGACGCTGCACGTGCGGCCGCTCGGTGCGCTGGATCAGGCCGATCTGCAACGCGATCGCCTCGAGCTGGCCGAGACTGCCGGGCGGCTTGGTCTTGTGATCGATCACATGCTGCAGGCGCTTGCGCAGCGCGTCGTCGAGCGGCGCGATCGCGGGCGGGAAGTCGGTCGGATTCGTCATCGGAAGGTTTGCCTCGTTGGCACGGCCGGCGCCGCGCATCGAAAGAAGGGAGTTCATCGCCGCTCGGGCCACGCGGGCAGCAGCGCGTCGCGGCCGTTCTCGCGAATCAGCACGAGCGGGTAGCCGAACGCGTCGCTCGCGCGCGCCGGCGTCAGCACGTCGTGCACGGGGCCCGCCCACGCATGGCCGCGGCCGTCGAGCAACAGCGCGTGCGTCGCGAAACGCCGCGCGAGATTCAGGTCGTGACACGAGAACAGCACCGTGCGCGGGCCCGCGTCGAGCCATGTGCACAGCGCGGTGAGGCCATCGATCTGGTGATGCAGGTCGAGATGGGCGAGCGGCTCGTCGAGCAGCATCAGCGGCGCGTCCTGGCACAGCGTCGCGGCCAGCGCGACGCGCTGGCGCTCGCCGCCCGACAGCGACAGCACATCGCGCGACGCGAGCGCGCCCAGCCCGAACGTCGCGAGCGCATCGCGCGCGGCCGCGCGATCGCCGTCGCGCTCCCAGCCCCAGCCACCGAGATACGGAAAGCGGTTGAGCAGCACCGTGTCGAATACCGTCGCGCTGAACGCGTCGTGCAGTTGCTGCGGCATCAGCGCGCGGCGCCGTGCGAGCTGTTCGGGCGGCCACGCGGCGAGTGGCACGCGGTCGATCTCGACGTGGCCGCCGGCCGGCTGCCGCAGGCCCGCGAGCGTCGCGAGCAGCGTCGTCTTGCCTGCGCCGTTCGGCCCCGCGACGCACCAGATCTCGCCGGGCCGGAACGCCTGCGTGAAGCCGTCGAGCAGCGTGCGTTCGCCGGCCTTCAGCGTCAGGTCGACCGCCGCGCAGGTCATGTCGCCGGCGGCGTGCGGTGCGGCGTGCGTCATCGCATCGGTCTCCTCAGCAACATCCACAGGAACACCGGCACGCCGATCAACGCGGTCATCACGCCGACCGGCAATTGCGCCGGTGCGATCGCGGTGCGCGCGAGCAGGTCGGCCGCCATCACGCCGCCACCGCCCGCGAGCATCGCGGCGGGCAGCAGCATGCGCTGGTCGTTGCCGAATGCGAGCCGCAGCGCGTGCGGCACGACGAGGCCGACGAAACCGATCGTGCCGGCCGTCGTCACCGCGGCCGCGGCGGCCAGCGACGCGACGAGGTAGATCCGCATGCGCAGCCGCGCGACCGGCACGCCGAGCGCGAGCGCGGTCGCGTCGCCGCGCAACAGCACGTTGAGTTGGGGCGCGGCCGGCAGCGCGACGCATGCGGCCAGCAGCAGCGCGCCCCATGCGAACCAGGGCGCCGTCACGCCGTTCAGATCGCCCGTCAGCCAGAAGATGATGCCGCGCAGCCGCGCATCGGGCGCGAGCGACAGCAGCAGCGTGACGAGCGCGCCCCACCCGGCCGCGATCACGACACCCGTGAGCAGCAGCCGCGGCGACGCATCACGCGAATCGCCGCGCCCCAGCTCGCGGCGAGCCAGCCCCAGCACGAGCGCGACCGACACGAGCGCGCCGGCGAACGCGGACGCATCGACGAGCCACCACGCGGCGCCCGCGATCATCGCGACGAGCGCGAAACCGGCCGCCCCGCCGGATACGCCGAGCACGTATGGCTCCGCGAGCGGATTGCGCAGCAGCACCTGCAGCAGCGCACCGGCCAGCGCGAGCAGCGCGCCGCATGCGAAGCCCGCGAGCGCACGCGGCAGCCGCAGCGTGCGCACGATGTCGGCGAACAGCGCGTCGCCGCCGTGCGGCACGAGCGACGCGAGCGCCTGCCACGGCGACATCGGCACGCTGCCGATCGACAGCGACGCGACGAATAGCAGCGCGACCACGGCCGCGAGCGCGGCCCAGATCGACGCGGCACGCGCGGCGCTCATGCGGGGCACGCCATCGTGCACGACGCACGAAGCCTTCGCTTGTCGCCGCTGCCGGCCATGCGCGGTACGGGCGTCGCGCCGCGGCGTGTTGTAGGCATACGCAAGCTCGTCATCCTTGTTGAGCAGGTTGTTGATGCGTGCACGGACGACCGGTGACCCCGAACAGCAGCGCGACCACGGCCACGAGCGCGGCCCAGATCGACGCGGCACGCGCGGCGCTCATACGGTGCACGAGGCGTCGTCATCGCGCGCGGCAAGATTGACGACACCCTCGTCGCGGCGCCGCGTGTCACCCGAGTCATTGTGCGCACGGCTCAGGCGCCACGCGCCGCCGAACACGCAATTCACCGCCATCGACGCACGATACCGCGTGCGGCGATCGGCCCCCCGATTCCGCGTTTCGCCGCGCGCGACGCGCGACGTGGCGGCTGGGCGCACGTCGGTCGAGCCGCCGCGACACCACCGCGCAGATGGCCGCGCACACGACCGCGATCCGTCGAGCCGCACGTTCGCGCGGCCGACGTTCTGCGCAATATAGTGGAAGCCGCCCCATCGGGTCGACCGGCGTGGCGCTCGCGTCACCGTCGAGCACGATCGGCTCGGCAACGGCGACTTCCGACGACAACGGTGCGTCAGCACGCCGCGCGACGGATCGCGGCACCGCGTGACGCGCGACGTGCGACGTCGCCGCTCCGGACGGATCGGCGTACGCCGCAGCCCGCGCGACGGCGGCAAGCGGCACACCGCGGCACGCATCGAACGCCCGGCGAACGATTGGGGTCAGCATCGAAGACAAGTCCCGTGAAGCACTGCGCGCCCCGCTTCCCCGCAGGCCGCGCGTCATGAAGCCGTGCAGGCTCCTCGCCTCGGCCGGTATCCGGGCTGGCGGCGTACCGGCTCGCCTTCCCGCGCGTTTCACGCGCAGTGGCCCGCGCCCGCGTGCGACCTGCACGCGAAACGCGCCCGAGCCGGCCTGCGTCATGCGACGCGGCCGCTTACCGTTGCGGGGGCAGCGCAGGTTGGCGATCTCCGTGCGGAGCACGCGCCCTGCTTCCCGTTTAACCGCGCGACGCACGCGCGAGCACCGAGGCGGCGCCAGTTTAGGAGCGGGCCGCACGAGCGTCAAGAAAGCGCCCGGACGCATGCGGGGAGCGTGTCGGACGCGCATATTCGCGGCAAGAAGCGGGGGTGTTACGACTGGAAACGTTACAGATGTCGGAATGCGCGTTATTCCGCGCTAAAATGCTGGGTCTTTAGAGGACGCAGCAGATGCTCAACGAACTCGAAACTTTATCTCAAAATATTGGCCGTCTGATCTCGCTGAACAAGCGCTATCACTCGGAACGGCTCGCGCTCGAGGAGCAGGTCGCGCAAATGCGCGCGGAAGCGGACACCGTCCGCGCGGAACTCGCGCAGCTGCGCGACGAACGCAATGCACTCGCGGCGGAGCGCGACACGCTGTCGGCAAAGATCGACGACGCTCAGGTCAAACTGAACGCGATTCTCGAAAAGCTGCCGCGCACGAAGAGCGCCGAGCAGGCCGACAACCAGCTCGATCTGCTGGATGCGCAGGCGCGCCCGGATAGCGACGACGCGGCCAGCCACGGAGAACATGCATGAGCACCAAGCAGATCGAAGTCTCGATTCTCGGTCAGCCCTATCGGCTCGCCTGCTCGGCCGAGACCGAAGCGGCGCTGCTCGAGGCCGTCGCGCGCGTCGATGCCGAAATGTCGAAAATCCGCTCGAACAGCTCGGTGCGCGGCACCGATCGCATCGCGGTGATGGCCGCCCTGTCACTCGCATCCGAATTGCTGCGACTGCAAACGAGCGTGCGGCACGGTGAAGCATTTCCGGCGGAAGAAATCCGTCGTACAATGCACCAGATGAACGAACAGCTCGGCGCGGTGCTCGCACAGCACGAGACGCAGTAACGTTTGATCGATGCGTCGATTCCCCTTGATCTCGGCGATCAACGGTGGTCAAATTGGCGCAACGAAACACAGTTCAATCAGCTTCCCTGCCTGGTTCGCCAAGGTCATATATTCCTTGAACCAATGCCATGTGCACGGTTGCGGAAATTTGTAGCACGGGCGCGCGCGTCACTCTGTCTGATGTACCCGAAGTGCTGCTAACTGCGACCAATTCTGAACCTCAGGTTCAGGATGCCGGCCTAGCGGCCAAGGTGGGGACCTATTCAACGGCATCGGGGCTTCCCGATGCCGTTTCCTTTTCAAGGTCTGTCTGCATGCCGAACGCGTATGCAGCCAGACCGTCACGCCCTTTCTGCATCGATCACGATCCATGCAATACTGGCTGATGAAGTCCGAACCGGACGAAGCAAGCATCGACGATCTCGCCCACGCGCCGCAGCACTCGCTGCCATGGACCGGCGTGCGCAACTATCAGGCGCGCAATTTCATGCGCGACACGATGAAGATCGGCGACGGTGTGCTGTTCTATCACTCGAGCTGCCCCGAGCCGGGCATCGCGGGCCTCGCCGAAGTGTCGTCGACGCCCTACCCCGATCCCACCCAGTTCGATCCGAAAAGCCCGTATTACGATCCGAAGTCGACGCAGGAAGCACCGCGCTGGCTGCTCGTCGACGTGCGCTTCGTGAAAAAGTCGCCGCTCGTGCCGCTCGCCGCGCTGCGCGAACACGACGAACTCGCCGACATGCGCGTGCTCGCACGCGGCAACCGGCTGTCGATCACGCCCGTCACGCGCGCCGAATGGCGCTTCATCACCGAAAAGCTGATGAAGTAGGCCCGCGCAGCAGGCGCACGCAGTAGGCGCGCGCAGCAGGCACGCGCAAGCCAAACGTCAAATCCCGTCAACACGCGCCACCGCGACGGAACTCGCGGCGCGTTCGCGCGGCCTAAGCAACCGCTGTCGCCCGATCTGGCCGACGGCCGTATTTTCGTCGCGCGGCACGCCCGCGTCGCGCACGCGTGATCCGCGTGCGCGCCCTCGCACAAGGAGTCCAACAATGACCAAGAAAACCGCACTCGCGCTGTCGCTCGCCCTCGCCGCCGCCGTGCCCGTCGCGCTGACGCTCGCGTCGCCGGCCGCGCATGCGCAAACCGCGAACCCGCACTTTCCGGAGCCGGCGGGCGTGCTGTCGCTGTCGTCGCAGGCCAGCGCCGACGTGCCGCAGGACATCATCCACATCACGCTGTTCTACGAACAGCAGGCGAAGGACCCGGGCAGCCTCACGTCCGCGCTGAACCAGCGCGCCGATGCCGCGCTCGCGCAGGCGAAGGGCGTGTCGGGCGTCACCGCACACACCGGTGCGTTCTCGGTGTATCCGAGCACCGATCGCGACGGCAAGATCTCCGCATGGCGCGGCCGTACCGAAGTCGTGCTCGAATCGCGCGATTTCGCGGCGGCGTCGAAGCTCGCGGGCCAGCTGTCGAACCAGATGCAGATCGCGAACGTCGAGTTCTCGCTGTCGCCCGAAGCGCAGCGCGCGGCCGAGCAGAAGCTCACGACCGAAGCGATCAAGTCGTTCCGGGCGCGCGCGGACGAAGCCGCGAAGGCGTTCGGCTACGGCAGCTACTCGATCCGCGACGTGAACGTCGGCGGCGGGCGCAACGTGCAGCCGTATCCGCGCATGATGGCGATGGCCGCGGCGCCGATGGACAACGCGAAGATGAGCGCACCGATCGCGGTCGAAGGCGGCAAGGCGACCGTGTCGGTCACGGTCAACGGCTCGGTGCAGATGAAGTAACGCACATCGCGCCACACTCGGCGATGCGAAAACGCCGGCCCTGGGGCCGGCGTTTTTTCGTTTGCGCTCCTGCGATCGATGCGCATGCCGATCGTCTGCATCGGCATCGGCATCGGCATCGCATCAAGCATCACGCGTCACACTGCACGCGCACGGCGCAATCACATCACGCAACCCCATCACGCAGCCGCATTCACCGGGCGTCGGCGGTAGCCCCACACCAGCAGCGCGATGCCCGCGAGGATCATCGGCAGCGACAGCCACTGCCCCATCGACAGGCCGAGCGCGAGCAGGCCGAGGAAGTCGTCCGGTTCGCGCGCGAATTCGACCGTGAAGCGCGCGAGCCCGTAGCCGATCAGGAACAGCGCGGACACCGCACCCAACGGCCGCGGCTTGCGCGCGAAGAAGAACAGCACGAAGAACAGCGCAATGCCTTCGAGCGCGATTTCGTAGAGCTGCGAAGGATGGCGCGGCAGCATCTGGTACTGCATGAACACGTCGGCGAGATGCCACTTCTCGACGAGCGCCGGATGCTTCGACAGCCACGCCGCGTCGTCGCGCATCGCGCCCGGGAACAGCATCGCCCACGGCGCATTCGGATCGGTCACGCGGCCCCACAGCTCGCCGTTGATGAAGTTGCCGAGCCGCCCGGCCGCGAGCCCCGCCGGCACCATCGGCGCGACGAAATCGGTGACCTGCAGCCAGTGGCGCTTGCGCTGCCACGCGAACAGCACCATCGCGAGCGTCACGCCGAGGAAGCCGCCGTGGAACGACATCCCGCCCTCCCACACCTTGAACACGTCGAGCGGATGCGAGAAGTAGAAGTCGGCCTTGTAGAACAGCACGTAGCCGAGCCGGCCGCCGAGCACGGTGCCGAGCACGCCGTAGAACATCATGTCGTCGATGTCCTTCGCGGTCCAGCCCTGCGCCGCGACGTGCGGCAGCTTCAGGCGGATCCGCCCGACGACGATCGCCGCGATGAAGCCGACGAGATACATGAGGCCGTACCAGCGCACGGCCAGCGGCCCGAGATGGATCGCTACGGGGTCGAAATTCGGGTGAATGATCATGGATTAGCGATGAAGTTTTCGAATGCGGTACGGCGCTCGCACCGGCGCCGCTCCGCGCATTGGACGGCGCCGGCGCGCCATCGTTCGCATCACGTGGCGAGACCGTGCGCGCGCACGACGTCGATGAAGCCGGCGAGCACGGGACTGACATCGCCCGTGCGCCACACGAGGCCCGTCTCGACGACCGGCGCATCGCCGGCGAGCGGCCGGTAGACCACGCCGGTGCGCCGCAGGTTACGCAGCGATTGCGGCACCAGTGCGACGCCCATGCCGGCCGACACGAGGCTGACGATCGTCTGCATCTGGATCGCCTCCTGGCCGATGTGCGGAGTTTCCCCCGCCGCGCCGTAGCAGCCCGTAATGATGTCATAAAAGCCGGGCGCCAAACGACGCGGGAAGATCACGAGCGGCAGCGCGGCCAGGTCGGCCAGATGCACGGGCTCGTCCTCGGGCCCATCGGGCGCCGCGGCCGCCGGCATCGCGACCACCAGCGGTTCGCGCACGACCGGCAGGTACGACAGCCCGGCCGCGTGGCGCGGCGGCACCGGCGGAATCACGAGCCCCGCGTCGATGCGTCCCGCGACGAGTTCGTCGATCTGCACGTCGCTCGTCGCCTCCGCGAGCTGCAGCCGCACCTGGGGATAGCGCGCGCCGAACGCGCGCAGCAGCGACGGCAGCAGCCCGTAATCGGCGGTCGACACGAACGCGAGCGACAGCGAGCCGGCTTCGCCGCGCGCGAGGCGCCGCGCGAGCGGCGGCAGCGCGTCGGCCGACGCGAGCAGCCGGCGCACGTCGGGCAGCAGCGCCGCGCCGACCGCCGTCAGCGCGACCGAGCGCTTGGTACGCACGAACAGCGCGACGCCGAGCGCCTCCTCGAGCGCCCGGATCGCCTGCGACAGCGGCGGCTGCGTCATCGACAGGCGCTCGGCCGCGCGGCCGAAATGGCGCTCGTCGGCAACGGTCACGAAATAGCGCCACTGGCGCAGGTCGGGCGTGGGCTCAGCCATGCTTCACTCATTCGCAAAACGACTTAATAAGCGACAAATAATATATTGGACATCCCAAACCGGACACTCCATTCTTGATCGATCCAAACCGGCGCGCTGTTCGCGAGCGCCGCCACACAACGATGGAGTCCCCCATGCCGTACAACCGTCGCTCGAAGCACATCACGCAAGGCGTGGCCCGTTCGCCGAACCGCTCGATGTATTACGCCCTCGGCTACCAGAAGGACGATTTCGACAAGCCGATGATCGGCATCGCGAACGGCCACTCGACGATCACGCCGTGCAACTCGGGCCTGCAGCGGCTGTCGGACGCGGCCGTCGCGGCGATCAAGGCGGCCGATGCGAACCCGCAGATCTTCGGCACGCCGACGATCTCGGACGGCATGTCGATGGGCACCGAGGGGATGAAGTACTCGCTGGTGTCGCGCGAAGTGATCGCCGACTGCATCGAGACCTGCGTACAGGGCCAGTGGATGGACGGCGTGGTGGTGGTCGGCGGCTGCGACAAGAACATGCCGGGCGGGATGATCGCGCTCGCGCGCCTGAACGTGCCGGGTATCTACGTGTACGGCGGCACGATCCGCCCCGGCCACTGGAAAGGCCGCGACCTGACGATCGTGTCGTCGTTCGAGGCGGTCGGCGAGTTCACCGCCGGCCGGATGTCGCAGGAGGATTTCGAAGGGGTCGAGAAGAACGCGTGCCCGACCTCGGGGTCGTGCGGCGGGATGTACACGGCGAACACGATGAGTTCGTCGTTCGAGGCGCTCGGCATGTCGCTGCTGTACTCGTCGACGATGGCGAACCCCGACCAGGAGAAGGTCGATTCGGCCGCCGAATCGGCGCGCGTGCTGGTCGAGGCCGTGAAGCGCGACCTGAAGCCGCGCGACATCATCACGAAGGCATCGATCGAGAACGCGGTGTCGCTGATCATGGCCACCGGCGGCTCGACCAACGCGGTGCTGCACTATCTCGCGATCGCGCACGCGGCCGAGATCGACTGGACGATCGACGACTTCGAGCGCATCCGCAAGCGCGTGCCGGTGCTCTGCGACCTCAAGCCGTCGGGTCAGTACGTCGCGACCGATCTTCACCAGGCAGGCGGCATCCCGCAGGTGCTGCGCATCCTGCTCGATGCGGGGCTGCTGCACGGCGACTGCATGACGATCACCGGCCGCACGATCGCCGAGGAACTGAAGGACGTGCCGGGCGTGCCGCGCGCGGACCAGAAGGTGATCTTCCCGATCGATCGCGCGCTGTACAAGGAAGGGCATCTCGCGATCCTGAAGGGCAACCTCGCGGAACACGGCGCGGTCGCGAAGATCACGGGCCTGAAGAACCCGGTGATCACGGGCCCGGCGCGCGTGTTCGACGACGAGCAAAGCGCGATGGACGCGATCCTCGGCGACCGGATCCGCGCGGGCGACGTGCTGGTGCTGCGCTATCTCGGCCCGCAGGGCGGCCCCGGCATGCCGGAAATGCTCGCGCCGACGTCGGCGATCATCGGCAAGGGGCTCGGCGAATCGGTCGGCTTCATCACGGACGGCCGCTTCTCGGGCGGCACGTGGGGGATGGTTGTCGGCCACGTCGCGCCCGAGGCGTTCGTCGGCGGCACGATCGCACTCGTGCAGGAAGGCGATTCGATCACGATCGATGCGCACCGGCTGGTGCTGCAGCTGAACGTCGACGACGCGGAGCTCGCGCGCCGCCGCGCCGCGTGGAAGCAGCCGGCGCCGCGCTACACGCGCGGCGTGCTGGCCAAGTATGCGGCCCTCGCCCGCCCGGCGAACGAGGGCGCCGTCACTGGTTGATGCGGCGCACGGGGCATGCGACCCCACTTCAAGCGGCCGCCCGGGAAACGCGCAAAACGCGTTTCCCCTTTGCTTTTATAATGCGCGGACCGTGAAGCCGGCCGTCCCCGCCGGCGGAGAACCGCATGAAACAGACGATATTGCGCGCGCTGCTCGCGGCGCTGCTGACCGGCAGCGCGGCGGCCGCGCACGCCGACCTGGCCGGCGACGGGCTCGCGCTCGCGCAGCGCAAGAACTGCGTGGCCTGCCATGCGATCAACAAGCCGCTGATGGGCCCGCCGTTCCATGACATCGCCGGCAAGTACGCGGCGCGCGCCGACGCGGTCGATTACCTCGCGCAATCGATCGTAAAGGGCAGTATCGGGGTATGGGGCAGCGTGCCGATGCCCGCCAATACGCAGCTGACGAGCGCCGAGGCGCACACGCTCGCGCAGTGGGTGATGTCGCTGCGTTGATCCGGATGAACGGGCACCGCCCGGCTCTCATCGACATGACCGGCTCGTAGATCGTCATCGCCGGGGAGCGAACCTGCACTCGCGTTCCCGTGCACGAAACGACCGTGCACTCAGCCTGAACGACCGGTCCGGCGGCGGGCGATCTCTTCGTCGACCGCGTCGCGGACCCACTCCATCACTTCGGTTTCGAGCGCCAGCGCCACCTCGCGCGTGATCTGGCCAACCAGCCACGCCGTATGGTCGTGCAGCGCGTCGCGGCAGCGGGCCTCGATGGCCTCGCGCCCTTCCCCGGTCAGATAATTCGTCAGCCGATTGCGCAGACGCTCGGCGATATGGTGCGCGTCCTCAGGCGTCAGCGCGGCGGCCGCATGCGTGTCCGGCTGCGCCGCGCCGGCGAGATGATCGGTAGCCAGCCCGTCGGCAGCCGGCGCGACCCCGTGCGGCAGCGTCCCTTCGTCGGCCTGCGCCGGCACCGCGGCAAAGCCGGGCTGCTGCGCATCGTCGGCGGCCAGCGCGGAGCGCAGCGGCGCCTGCATCCCGGCCGCTTCCTCCGCAACGACGCGCCCGGCGGCACCCGGTAGCGCCGGTGCGTCGCTGTCGCCCGGCAGTTCGACGGTCGGGACATGCGGCGTCGGCACGGGCTCAACCACCACGGTTTCGGGGTCGGTTCCGGCGTGTTCCGGCACGGCGGCATCGTCGCGCGGCGGCACATCGGCCACGGCAGAACGCGCCGGCACCGGCTTGCCCGGCACCAGCACGTCGGTCAGTGTCGGGATCGAAGAGGATTCGGCTTGTGTCACGGGAAGGCTCCGTCGACGGTTGCGGCTAACTGCCCTGCTTGTAATTGTTCAGCGCGTAGCCGCGATCGCGGTAGAAGCGATAGCGGTCGCGGCCCGCGGCCAGCTCGTCCGGCGCGTTGCCGACCACCTCGAGCAGGCGCTCGAAGCGGGCGAACTGCGCGGGCACGGCCGCGCCGAGGTTCAGCAGCACATGATAATGCGGCGCCTGGTCGAGATCGGCGGCCAGCACGATCGGCGTGCCGGCCGCGTGCGCGCTGTCGACGCCGCAATGCGGGATGAAATCGAGCGGCGAGAACGTCCAGAGCCGCTCGTCGAGCGCGCGCAGGCGCGCGGGTTCCGCGACCACGACGACCGGCTGCCCGGCCTGATAGGCCTTGCGCAGCAGCCGGCATGCATACGCGAGCGAATCGCCGACGTTCGAATGGAAATCGATTCGCGTCATTGCCCGCGCACCCGCATCGTCGTGAGACCTGCCATCACTGGCCGGCGCGGTCGATCAGGAACTGCGCGAGCAGCGGCACCGGACGGCCGGTCGCGCCCTTCGCCGCGCCGCCCTTCCAGGCGGTGCCGGCGATGTCCAGGTGCGCCCACGGATAGCTGTCGGTGAAGCGCGACAGGAAGCACGCCGCCGTCACGGCACCGGCCGGACGCCCGCCGATGTTCGCGATGTCCGCGAAATTCGACTTCAGTTGATCCTGGTACTCGTCGTCGAGCGGCATGCGCCACGCCGGATCGTTCGCTTCGCGCGATGCGTCGAGCAGTTCGCCCGCCAGCGCGTCGTCCTTCGAGAACAGGCCGCTGTTGTGGGCGCCGAGCGCGATCACGCACGCGCCCGTCAGCGTCGCCACGTCGATCACCGCGGCCGGCTTGAAGCGCTCCGCATAGGTCAGCGCGTCGCACAGGATCAGGCGGCCCTCGGCGTCGGTGTTCAGCACCTCGATCGTCAGCCCCTTCATGCTGGTGACGATGTCGCCCGGCTTCGTCGCGTTGCCGCCCGGCATGTTCTCGCAGGTCGGCACGATCGCGACGACGTTGATCTTCAGGCCCATTTCGGCGACCGCACGCATCGTGCCGAGCACCGAACCGGCGCCGCACATGTCGTACTTCATCTCGTCCATGGCCTCGCCCGGCTTCAGCGAGATGCCGCCCGTGTCGAACGTGATGCCTTTGCCGACCAGCACGACCGGCGCGGCCTTCGCGGCGGCGCCCTGGTAGTGCAGCACGATGAACTGCGGCGGCTCGACCGACGCGCGCGCGACCGACAGGAACGACCCCATGTTGAGCGCCTGGATCTGCTTCAGGCCGAGCACCTCGGCCTTCAGACCCCAATCCTTCGCGATCTTCTTCGCGGTGTTGCCGAGATAGGTCGGCGTGCACACGTTGCCGGGCAGGTTCCCCAGGTCGCGCGTGAGATCCATCCCGTTCGCCAGCGCGACGGCCTGCTTGACCGCCAGCTTCGCCGCCTTTTCATCGACCGGATCGACGCTGAACACGACGCGCTTGAGCGTGTGCGACGCCGGTTCCGGCTTGCTCTTCATCTGCGTGAAGCGGTAGGTCTCGTTGCGCAGCGCGAGAATCGCCGCGCGCACGCCCCAGTCGGAGCTGCGCTCGTCGACCGGCAGCTGCGCGAGCGTGAACGTGACCTGGACGATCTTGGTCGACAGCAGCGCGCGCCATGCGGCCGTCACCGCGTCGGTGTAGGCTTTCTGATTGAAAGCATCCTGCTTGCCGAGGCCGACGAGCAGCACGCGCGACGCACCGATGCCCGATACTTCATGCAGGAACAGCGTCTTGCCGCGCTTGCCGTCCATGTCGCCGGCCTTCACCACGCGCGAGATCAGCCCCTTGGTGGCCGTGTCGATGTCGAGCGCCGCGCCCGAAAGGGTTTGCGCCTCGAAGATGCCCAGCACGATGCAATCGGACTTCCCCGTCAGGAACCCCTTGGCCTCGCCTTTGCTCCAATCACAGCCTTTTATGCTAAAGTCCATCGCGCTTGTCCTCGGATAAAATCTGGGCTAAGGATGAAAGCCGCAATTATCCGCTATTTTTCCCGTGGCGGCGCGAGCGCTCCACCACGCGTGCGCAGCCTCCCGCCCTCTTCTCATCAAGAATGATCTTCGAACGCTCCCTCCAGCGCGAGCTTGCGTATACGGCTGGCGCCGTGTTCATGGTGCTGCTCACGATCATGCTCACGACGATGATGATCCGCATCGTCGGCTATGCCGCGTCCGGCGAAATCGATCCGCGGGACGTGCTCGTGCTGATCGGCCTGACCGTGATCGGCTATCTCGCCGTGATGCTCGTCGTCACGCTGTTCGTGTCGATCCTGTTCGTGCTGACCCGGTGGTACCGGGACTCCGAAATGGTGGTCTGGCTCGCGTCCGGCGTCAGCCTCACGCGCCTGATCAAGCCGATCGGCGTGTTCGCCACGCCGCTCATCCTGCTGATCGCGTTCTTCGCGTTCGTCGGCTGGCCGTGGTCGAACCAGCAGAGCAAGATGATCAAGGCGCGCTTCCAGCAGCGCGACGAGATCTCGCTGCTCGCGCCCGGCCAGTTCCGCGAATCGGCGTCGAACCATCGCGTGTTCTTCATCGAGAAGATGTCGCCTGACCAGAGCAAGGTGCAGAACGTGTTCGTCACGTCGACCGAGAACGGCAAGGTCAATATCGTCGTATCGCACACGGGCCATACGGAAACGAAGGACGGCGATCGTTTCGTCGTGCTGGAGGATGGCCGCCGCTACGACGGCACGCCCGGCCAGCCGAACTTCAAGATCATGGAGTTCCAGCGCTACGGCGTGAAGATCACGAGCACCCCGGTCACCAACGTGCCGACCACCAACAGCACGCCCACGCCCGACCTGCTGCGCAACCCGACGCGCGACAACCTCGCGGAATTCGCATGGCGCGCGGGCTTGCCGCTGATCGCGATCAACCTGATGGTGCTCGGCATCCCGCTGTCGTACCAGAACCCGCGCCGCAGCCGCACGATCAACCTCGTGATGGCCGTGCTGATCTACCTGACTTACTCGAACCTGCTGAACGTCGTGCAGGCGCAGATCGAGCAGGGCAAGATGTCGTTCGGCGTCGGCCTGGTCGGCCTGCATGTGGTTGTCGCGGCGATCGTCGCGCTCATTTTCTGGTTGCGCGTGCGCAATCGTCCGCTGTTGACACGCGCGCTGTTCGGCCGCTCGGGAGCATGATCGATGCGGCTCTATGAAAAATACTTCGCGCGGCAGATCTACGTCACGTTCATCTTCATCCTGTTCGCGTTCTCGGGCCTGTTCTTCTTCTTCGACCTGATCAGCGAACTGAACTCGGTCGGGCACGGCAACTACAAGTTCGGCTACGCGGTGCTGCGCGTCGCGCTGCAAACCCCGTCGCGCTTCTACGAGATCATCCCGGTCGCCGCGTTGATCAGCGCGATCTACGTGTTCGCGCAAATGGCCGCGAACTCGGAATTCACGATCTTCCGCGTGTCGGGCCTCGCGACCAACCAGGCGCTGCGCTCGCTGCTGAAGATCGGCATTCCGCTCGTGATCATCACCTACCTGATCGGTGAATTCGTCGGCCCGTACGCCGACCAGTTGTCCGAACGCGTGCGGCTGCAGGCGCTCGGCGCGTCGGTGTCGTCGAACTTCCAGTCGGGCGTGTGGGTGAAGGACACGCTCGCGGCCCGCGAGAACGGCGAGCAGGTCACGCGCTTCGTCAACGTCGGCAACCTCTCGCCCGATTCGACGATCAGCAACGTGCGCATCTACGAGTTCGACTCGAAATTCCAGCTGCAGAACGTGCGGATCGCGCAGACGGGCCGCTACGAGCCGCCCGGCCACTGGCTGCTCACCGGCGTGACGGAAACCGAACTGACGCCGATCAAGCCGATCAGCGGCGCACCGGCCGACGCGCTGAACCCCGTGTACCGGTCGCAGCAGGTCACGCTGCCGGAATACCGGCTGCGCTCGGATCTGACCCCGCAGATCCTGTCGGTGCTGCTGGTGTCGCCGGAGCGGATGTCGCTCATCAACCTGTTCCGGTACATCCAGCACTTGCGCGAGAATCAGCAGGACACGCAGCGCTACGACATCGCGCTGTGGCGCAAGCTGCTCTACCCGTTCGCGGTGTTCGTGATGCTCGTGCTGTCGCTGCCGTTCGCGTACCTGCATACGCGCGCCGGCGTGGTCGGCGTGAAGGTGTTCGGCGGCATCATGCTCGGCATGAGCTTCCAGCTGCTCAACACGCTGTTCTCGCACATCGGCACGCTGAACACGTGGCCCGCGCCGCTCACCGCGGCGACGCCGGGCCTCATCTATCTCGCGCTCGGCCTGTTCGCGCTCAAGTGGGTCGACCGGCACTGAGCGCCGTCACGACGGAGGCTTCGACATGAGTTCGCACGGCATCGTCCTGTTCGGCCACGGCGCACGCGATCCGCGCTGGGCCGAGCCGTTCGAGCGGCTGGCCGCGCGGCTGCGCGGCAGCGGCGCACCGGCGCCGCGCGTGTCGCTCGCGTTCCTCGAACTGATGATGCCTTCGCTCGACACGGCCGTCGCCGCGCAGGTCGCGGCCGGCTGCACGCGCATCACCGTGGTGCCCGTGTTCTTCGGCCAGGGCGGCCATGTCCGTCGCGACCTGCCGCAGCTCGTCGACGCCTGCCGGGCCGCCCATCCGAATGTCGAGATCCGTTGCGCGACGGCGGTCGGCGAAGACGACGGCGTGCTCGATGCCATCGCACGCTACTGCATCGACCAGCTCGACCGCAACGCGTAGCCCCTAGTCGGATCCACGGCACCAATGAAAAAGCGCCGGCTTCCGCCAGCGCTCATTCGAATCACCCACCGCGAAACCGAGCGGCTGCCGCTTGGGAACCGCTACGTCGACTCAAGCCGCATTGCGCAACGCATCGCCCGCTTTCGCGGGTCGCACGCGTTCGGCGAATGCATCGCCGATCATCAACAGGCTCGGCTCCGCCGGATCGAGCCACGCCTGCGCGTCGCCCGCCGCCATCTGCGCGAGTGTCAGCGTCAGCGTGCGTTCGCGCGCGGTGCTGCACGCCTCGACGATCGCCACCGGCGTCGCGGGCGCACGGCCCGCGTCGATCAGCTCCTGCGCGATTCCCGGCGCGCTGTCGCGGCCCATGTAGTAGACGATCGAATCGGCGCGCGCCGCCTCGCGAATCTCATCGCTGCCGGGTGCGCGGCTGTGCGTCGCGAACGCGACGCTGCGCGACACGCCGCGCAACGTCAGCGAGCGCTTCAGCGTCGCCGCGCCGGCCAGCGCCGCGGTGATGCCCGGCACGACCTCGTAGTCGATGCCGGCCGCCTCGAGCGCACGCATTTCCTCTTCGGCGCGACCGAACAGCATCGGGTCGCCGCCCTTCAGCCGCACGACGCATGCATGCTCGCGCGCCGCGTCGACGATCTGCTTGTTGATGAAGTGCTGCGCGGTCGAACGCTGCCCGCAGCGCTTGCCGACCGCGATCTTGCGCGCGTTCGGCGCGTAGTCGAGCATCGCCGGCTCGACGAGCGCGTCGTGCAGCACGACGTCGGCTTGCTCGAGCAGCCGCGCGCCGCGCACCGTGATGAGGTCCGCCGCGCCCGGCCCTGCTCCGATCAGATACACCTTGCCCATGTTTGTCGCTTCGCTTCGGTTCTGCCCGTGCGGACGGCGGCCGGCCCGCGCCGCCACGAGGGCGGCGCGCAACGCCGGTTACGCCGAGAACGCCCGGATCATGCCGGCGGCCACCGTGTGGTGCGTCGCCTCGTCGATGAGCACGAATGCGCCCGTGCCCGGATGTGCATCGTACGTGTCGCAGACGATCGGCTTCTGCAGCGTCAGCGCGACGCGGCCGATGTCGTTCATCTTCAGTTCCTGGCGGTCGGTCGCTTGCGACAGCGTGTGCACGTCGAGCACCTCCTTGACCGCGCCGATCTTCGCGAACACCGTGCTCGTGGTCTGCTTCAGCAGGTACTTGCGCTGCGGCGACAACGGCGTCTCGTCGAACCAGCACAGGTCGGCCTCGAGCTTCTTCGCCGGCTCGACCGGCTCGGCGGTCGTGACGAACATGTCGCCGCGCGACACGTCGACATCCTCCTCGAGACGAATCGTCACCGTCTGGCCCGCGAATGCGTGCGCGACGGATGCGGTGCCGCCCGGCACCGGTGCAACGATCTCGGCGACCGTCGCGGTGCGGTTCGACGGCAGCACGACGATTTCGTCGCCGACCTTCACCTCGCCCGATTCGATCCGGCCCATGTAGCCGCGGAAATCGTCGGCCGAGCTGCCGTCCTGGCGTGCGACCCACTGCACCGGGAAGCGCAGCGCGTCATGCGCCTGCGTCTCGACCGGCAGCGACTCGAGCACGTCGAGCAGCGGCTCGCCCGCGTACCACGGCATGCGTTCGCTCGCGCCGACGATGTTGTCGCCCTTCAGCGCCGACACCGGCACGAAGCGCACGTCGGTCAGGCCGAGCTGCTTCGCGAGCGTGACGTACGCGTCGCGGATCTCGTTGAAGCGTGCTTCGCTGTAGTCGACCAGGTCCATCTTGTTGATCGCGACGATCACGTGCTGCAGCGCGAGCAGCTTCACGATCGCGCTGTGGCGCTTCGTTTGCGGCAGCAGTTGCGCGACGCCGTTCTCGAGCGTCACGCGCGTCGCGTCGACCAGGATGATCGCCGCATGCGCGGTCGATGCGCCCGTCACCATGTTGCGCGTGTACTGCTCGTGGCCCGGCGTGTCGGCGATGATGAACTTGCGCTTCGCGGTCGCGAAATAGCGGTACGCGACGTCGATCGTGATGCCCTGCTCGCGCTCGGCCTCGAGCCCGTCCGTCAGCAGCGCGAGGTCGAGCTCGTCGCCGACGGTGCGCTTGTTCTTCGCGCGCGACAGCGCGGACAGCTGGTCGGACAGCACGGCCTTGCTGTCGTACAGCAGGCGGCCGATCAGCGTGCTCTTGCCGTCGTCGACGCTGCCTGCGGTGATGAAGCGCAGCACGCCGAGGTCTTCGGTGTTCTCGATGATGCTCATGATTTGAATGTCCTCGTGTGCTTCAGAAATAACCTTGCTTCTTGCGCTGTTCCATCGCGGCTTCGGACGCCTGATCGTCCATCCGGGTCGCGCCGCGTTCGGTGATCTCGGTCACGGCCGTCTCGGCGATGATCTTCTCGACGTCGTCCGCATCGCTCGCCACCGGGCACGTGCAGCTGATGTCGCCGACCGTGCGGAAGCGCACCTGCGCGATCTCGCTCGTCTCGCCGTCACGCATCGGCGTGAGCGGCGTGACAGGCACGAGCAGCCCGTTGCGGCGCACGATCTCGCGCTCGTGCGCGTAGTAGATCGACGGCAGTTCGAGGTTCTCGCGGGCGATGTACTGCCACACGTCGAGTTCGGTCCAGTTGGAGATCGGGAACACGCGCAGGTGCTCGCCCTTGTGCAGGCGGGCGTTGTACAGGCTCCACAGTTCCGGGCGCTGCGCCTTCGGATCCCACTGGCCGAATTCGTCGCGGAACGAGAAGATCCGCTCCTTCGCACGCGCCTTCTCTTCGTCGCGGCGCGCGCCGCCGATCAGCGCGGTGTAGCCGTGCTGTTCGATCGTCTCGAGCAGCGTGACGGCCTGCGCGGCGTTGCGCGAATCGGTTTCGCGGCGCAGCACGACCGTGCCGCGCTTGATCGAATCCTCGACGTGGCCGACCACCAGCTCGGCGCCCAGCTCTTGCGCACGGCGGTCGCGGAAGTCGATCACTTCCTCGTAGTTGTGGCCCGTGTCGATATGCACGAGCGGGAACGGCAGCGTCGTCTTGCGGTTCGCGCCGAGGCCGAAGGCCTTCAGCGCGAGGTGCAGCACGACGACCGAATCCTTGCCGCCCGAGAACAACAGCGCCGGCTTGCTGCACTCGGCGACCAGCTCGCGCAGGATGTGGATCGACTCGGCTTCGAGCCAGTCGAGGTGGCCCATGCGGTTGTCGGCACCGGTGGGCGGGGCAAAGGCGGATTGCTCGAGCGTCGTGCTCATGATTTCAGTCCTTCTCTTCTGGGTTCGTGCCGCCCGCTGTCGCAGGCGGCGCAATATTCGGTTTCTGGTCGGCTGTCAGTGCGCGGCGCCGGCTTCGGCGTTCGCGGGAATCGGCGTGATCGTGATGTGCAGCCCGCATTCCTTCGTGTCGCGCGACTCCCACCACCAGCGGCCCGCCCGGCTGTCCTCGCCGGGACGGATCGCGCGGGTACACGGCTCGCAGCCGATGCTCGGGTAGCCGCGCGCATGCAGCGGGTTGACCGGCACGTCGAACGCCTTCAGGTACGCCCACACGTCGGCTTCCGTCCAGTCGGCGAGCGGGTTGTACTTCGCGATCCCGCGCGCTTCGTCCTGTTCTTCCTCGTGCAGCTCCGCACGCGTGACCGACTGCTCGCGACGCTGGCCCGTGACCCACGCGCCGACGTCGGCCAGCGCACGGTTCAGCGGCTCGACCTTGCGGATGTGGCAGCACGACTTGCGCAGCTCGACGCTTTCGTAGAACGCGTTCAGGCCGTGCTCGGCGACGTACTGGTCGACCGCGTCCTGCTGCGGGTGAAACTGCTCGATCTCGTAGCCGTAGCGCTCGCGCACGCGGTCGATCATGCCCAGCGTTTCCGCATGCAGGCGGCCGGTGTTCAGCGAGAAAATTCCGATCGACACGCCCTTCGACAGGATCGCGTGCGTGAGCAGCATGTCTTCCGCGGCGAGGCTGCTCGCGAACTTCACCTTCTCGTGCCGGGCGCCGATCTGCGCGAGCAGCGCATCGAGGCGCTCGACCTTCGCGGCGAGTTCCGGCGTCAGTGCGGCGGCGGTCGCGGTGCTCATGCGCTCACCTTCGTGTCGGGCGTCGCTACGTCGGGCGTTGCTGCGTCGGCGCGGCGGCGGAACAGCGGCGCCGGCTCGTCGAACGCGCCCTGGTAACGCTGCGTGAATTCGGCGAATGCGTTCAGCGCGTCGTGGATGTCCTTGTCGGCACGCACCGCGAACGCATCGAAGCCGCAGCGCGACATGTACAGCAGCTGGTCGCGCAGCACGTCACCGATCGCGCGCAGCTCGCCGGTCCAGCCGTGGCGCTCGCGCAGCAGGCGGCCGATGCTGTAGCCGCGGCCGTCGGCGAAGCGCGGGAATTCGACGGCGATCAGCGAGATCGCGCCGAAGTCGGCCACGAGATCGGCCGGCTCGCTGTCGGGCGCGAGCCACACGCCGAGTTCGTCCTTCGTCTTCGCGGCGACGAGCGCCGCGCGCTCGGCCTGCCACAGGGTGAACGGCACCAGCACCTTGCCAGCCGGCAACGCGTCGACCGCGGGCAGCGCACCGTCTTCCGCCGCGCGCACGACCTGCCATGCGTCGTCGATCACTGCGCGGTTCTTGATAATCGAAGCCATCTGCAAATTCCTTCTAGCCGGTTGGTTACGCGTTCACTGCCTGGCGCGCCGCATACACGCGCTCCTTGAACGGCGCGATGCCGATGCGGTCGTACGTGTCGATGAAGCGCTCGCCGTCGATGCGCGCCTCGACGAACGTGTCGATCAGCTTCGCGATCACGCCCGGCACTTCTTCCGCCGAGAACGACGGCCCGATCACGCGGCCGAGGCGCGCGCCGTTGCGGCCCGTGCCCTGCTCGCCGCCGAGCGACACCTGGTACCACTCGGCACCGTCCTTGTCGACGCCGAGGATGCCGATGTTGCCCACGTGATGATGACCGCACGAGTTCATGCAACCGGAAATATTCAGCGACAGGTCGCCGAGGTCGTACACGTAGTCCAGATCGTCGAAACGCTGCTGGATCGCCAGCGCGATCGGGATCGACTTCGCGTTCGCGAGCGAGCAGAAGTCGCCGCCCGGGCACGCGATGATGTCGGTCAGCAGGCCGACGTTCGGCGTCGCGAAACCGGCCGCCTTCGCCTTTTCCCACAGCGCGAACAGGTCGCGCTTCTTCACGTTCGCGAGAATCAGGTTCTGCTCGTGCGACACGCGCAGTTCGCCGAACGAGTACGCGTCGGCCCAGTCGGCCACCAGATCCATCTGCGCGTCGGTCGCGTCGCCCGGGGCCACGCGGTGGTCCTTCAGCGACAGCGTCACGGCGGCATAGCCCGGCACCTTGTGCGGCGCGACGTTGCGCTCGACCCAACGCGCGAACGCCTTGTTCTCGAGCAGGTGCTGTTCGAACGATGCGTCGGTGTCGGCGAGCTTCTCGTAGACGGGCGGCAGGAAGGACTGCGACACGCGGTCGAGCTCGGCCTGCGTGAGCGTCGACGGGCCGTCCTTCAGGTGCTGCCACTCTTCCTCGACCTGCTGCGCGAACTTCGCGGGCGACAGCGCCTTCACGAGGATCTTGATCCGCGCCTTGTACAGGTTGTCGCGGCGGCCGTAGCGGTTGTATACGCGCAGCACGGCTTCGCAGTAGGTGAGCAGGTGCTGCCACGGCAGGTCTTCCTTGATCACCGCGCCGACGATCGGCGTACGGCCGAGGCCGCCGCCCGCGAGGATGCTCGCGACCACTTCGCCCTGCGCGTTCTTCTTCAGGTACACGCCGAGGTCGTGGATCTGCACGGCCGCGCGGTCGTCCTTCGAGCCGGACACCGCGATCTTGAACTTGCGCGGCAGCCATGCGAATTCGGGATGGAACGTCGACCACTGGCGCAGGATCTCGGCCCACGGACGCGGATCGATCTCCTCGTCCTGCGCGACGCCGGCGAACTGGTCGGCCGTGATGTTGCGGATGCAGTTGCCCGACGTCTGGATCGCGTGCATCTGCACCGATGCCAGCTTCGCGAGGATCTCCGGCGTGTCTTCCAGCTCGACCCAGTTGAACTGGATGTTCGAGCGGGTCGAGAAGTGGCCGTAGCCGCGGTCGTGTTCGCGGGCGATGCGCGCCAGCATGCGGAGCTGGTCGCTGCGCAGGTTGCCGTACGGAATCGCGATGCGGTGCATGTACGCGTGGCGCTGCATGTACAGGCCGTTCTGCAAGCGCAGCGGACGGAACTCGTCTTCGCTCAGCTCGCCCGACAGGCGGCGGCGCACCTGATCGCGGTACTGTGCGACGCGTTCGTCGACGATCGTCTGGTCGTACTGGTCGTACTGATACATTCGGGGACCCCAGGGTTTTCGTGGTGACCGCGCGACGTCCTAGCCACGTCGCGCCCGGATCTCCGTTCCGCCGCCACCGCCGGCGGCCTTCCGCTGCCCGGCTGGATTGCTAATGACGAAAACAGATATCCATATTTGAAAAACTCCGGTGAATCGTAATAAACTCGCCTTATATTTCAAACGACTAAAAAATTCTGTTGATATGCGGAAGGGTTATAAATGAACCTGCACCAATTTCGCTTCGTGCGCGAGGCCGTCCGGCAGAATTTCAACCTCACCGAGGCCGCCAAGGCGCTCTACACGTCGCAGCCCGGGGTTTCGAAGGCGATCATCGAGCTCGAGGACGAGCTCGGGGTCGAAATCTTCACGCGGCACGGCAAGCGCGTGCGCTCGCTCACCGAGCCCGGCAGGATTATCCTCGCGTCGGTCGAGCGGATCCTGCAGGAAGTCGAAAGCCTTAAAAGGGTCGGAAAAGATTATGCGGCGCAGGACCAGGGCAACCTGACGATCGCCGCCACCCACACGCAGGCCCGCTACTCGCTGCCGGCCGCGATCGCCGAGTTCAAGAAGCGCTTCCCGAAGGTGCACCTGTCGATCCTGCAGGGCAGCCCGACGCAGGTCGCCGAGATGGTGATCCACGACCAGGCCGATCTCGCGATCGCGACCGAGGCGATCGCCGACTACAAGGAACTCGTGTCGCTGCCCTGCTTCCAGTGGCATCACGCGGCCGTGGTGCCGGCCGACCACCCGCTGCTCGAGCGCAAGCCGGTCACGCTGGACGATCTCGCGCAATACCCGCTGATCACGTACGACGATGCGTTCGCGGGCCGCAAGAAGATCAACCATGCGTTCGCGCTGCGCGGGCTGGCGCCGGACATCGTGCTCGAGGCGATCGACGCCGACGTGATCAAGACCTATGTCGAGCTCGGCCTCGGCGTCGGGATCATGGCCGACATCGCGTTCAACCCGGAGCGCGACCGCAACCTCCGGCTGATTCCGGTCGGCCACCTGTTCGGCAGCAACGTGACGCGCGTCGCGCTCAAGCAGGGCGCCTATCTGCGCAGCTATGTGTATACGCTCGTCGAGCTGCTGTCGCCGACGCTGAACCGCAAGCTGATCGAGCAGGCGCTCAAGGGCGAAGCCGAATCGTACGAGCTTTGATCAGCGCCCTAAGGCCGGTCGCTTCGCGCCTTGCGCCCCGCGGGGATCAGGAACACCTTGGGGCGGCCGGCGTTTTCTTGAAGCGACGTGTACGTGTATAACCACAGGGGCGCATATCGCGCCCCTTTTCGTTGCCCGACGGAGATTCCCGCATGACGCTTCCCGCCCTGTTGCGCCGCGCCGCCGGCGCCGCCCTCGCGCTCGCGTGCACGGCCGCGCATGCCGACCTGAAGGTCGGCGTCGACCTGTCGTCCACCGGCCCGGCCGCCGCGATCGGCATCACCAGCAAGAACGCGATCCTGATGTGGCCGAAGACGATCGCCGGGCAGCCGGTGCAGGTGACGGTGCTCGACGACGCGTCGGACCCGGGCACCGCCGTGCGCAACATCCGCAAGCTGGTCGACGAGGATCACGTCGACGTCGTGGTCGGGCCGAACATCACGCCGGCCGCGCTCGCGGCGCTCGACGCGGTGGCGGCCGCCCAGACGCCGATGATCACGCTGGTCGGCTCCGGCGCGATCGTCGAGCCGCAGGAAGGCGCGCGGACCTGGGCGTTCAAGATGGCACAGAGCGACAGAGCGATGGCCGACGTGATGACGCGCTACATGGCCAATCACGGCGTGAAGACGGTCGGCTTCATCGGCTTCGCGGACAGCTACGGCGACAGCTGGCTGAACGAATTCACGCGCTTCGCGCAAGTGCGCAAGATTCGCATGATCGCGACCGAGCGCTTCAACCGCACCGACGCGAGCGTCACCGGCCAGGCGCTGAAGCTAATCGCGGCGAAGCCCGATGCGATCCTGGTCGCCGGCTCGGGCACGCCGGCCGTGCTGCCGCAACGCACGCTGATCGAGCGCGGCTACAAGGGCGCGATCTATCAGACGCACGGGATCGCGACGCCGGAGTTCATCAAGCTCGGCGGCAAGGACGTCGACGGGACGCTGTTCCCGACGCAGCCGGTGGTCGTCGCGCGCACGCTGCCGGCCGATCATCCGGCGCGCAAGGCGGCGCTCGCGTTCGTCGACGCGTACGAAGCGAAGTACGGCGCCGGCACCGTCACGCAGTTCGCGGGCGACGCGGCCGGCGTGTACCCGCGCCTGGCGGACGCGGTCGGCCGCGCGCTGAAAACCGCGCAGCCCGGCACGCCGGCCTTCCGCGCGGCGCTGCGACGCGAACTCGAACGCGCGAACGAGCTCGTCGTGCCGAACGGCGTGGTCAATACCAGCGACAAGGATCACGTCGGGCTCGATCAGCGCGCAAGCGTGATGGGAATCGTCAAGCAGGGCCGGTTCGTCTATCTCAGCCAGTAACGCGCGAACGGTTCGCCGGCGGCTTGCCCGGCGAGCCGTTTTCCGCCATAATCTGCCGTTCGCCGCGCGCGACTGCAGCGCGGCCAGAATCAAAAAGCCCAGGTGGTGAAATTGGTAGACGCAGGGGACTCAAAATCCCCCGCCGCAAGGCGTGCCGGTTCGATTCCGGCCCTGGGCACCAGCATTTCGCAGCGTCATGCGCTGCACTCGAAACCCGCGCAAGCTCGCTGCTTCGCGGGTTTTTTGTTTTTCGGCCGTGCGCCGCAACGTGTGCCGCCGTTTCCGAGGCCCAAGCATCGTGATGAATGCGCGGCACGGAGGCAGGCCATGTCGATGCGCACGATGTCATCCGCGCTGTGCCGCGGCGCGCTCACGGTGGTGCTCGCCCTCGCGCTGGGCGGATGCGACGTGCTGACCGCACCACCCGTGCCAGACGAGCCGGGGCCGCATGCGGGGCGCCCTATCCCGCATCGCACCGAATGACCGGCCGCCTTGCGCGGTACACGTTCAGCCCGTCAGCTCCCGCACGAAATCGAGAAACACGCGCACCTTCGCGGAAACGAGATTCGACGCATGGTGATACGCGTAGAGCGGGAATGTCTCGTCCGCCCATTCCGGCAGCAACTGCACCAGCCGCCCTTCCGCAAGGATGTCCCTCGCATAGAGCTCCAGCAGTTGCGCAACGCCCTCACCGCCAACGCATGCGCCGAGCAGCGTCCCCGTATCGTTGACCGTCAGCCGCCCGGTGGCATCGAACGGCACCACTTCGTCGCCGCGATGGAATTCCCATCCGTACGGACGGCCCGTCACCGGATCGCGAATCAGCACGCAGCGGTGCCCGTCCGCGAGATCCCGCGGGTGCCGCGGCTCGCCGTGACGCGCAACATAAGCCGGCGACGCGCAGGTCAGCACATGCGTCTCCAGCAGCAGGCGCGCACGGTATGACGACGGCTCCGGAATGCCGAAACGCACCGCCACGTCGAACCCGTCGGCGACGAGGTCGCCCATTCGGTCGCGCACGCTGATCTCGACGGACAGCTCGGGGAAGCGGTCGAGGAATTCGGCCATCCTCGGCGCCAGCACGTAGTGGCCGAAGGTGCCGTCCACGTTGACCCGCAGACGTCCCCTGACGCGCGCCCGGGAACGCCCGGCGTCGACCGCCGCCTCCTCGATGCCGGCCAGCAGCGGCGCGACCGCCTCGTAGAAGCGCCGCCCCTCCTCGGTCAACGTGATCGCGCGCGCCGTCCGGTTGAAGATCCGGATGCCGACGCGCTCTTCCAGCCGCGCGACCGCACGGCTCACCGCCGACTGCGTCAACCCCATCGCCTCGCCCGCGCGCGCAAAAGTGCCGGCCTCGATCACCGCCGAGAGCACACCGATGCCGCTGAGGAGCCTGCTGTCGAATGCCATGAGACATACTTTTAGTCATTCTTGATCTGATCATTATTCATTATTTTTATTGACCGAGGAAGCCTACATTAGTCCTGTCGCCGGATCGCCCGGCACTCACGAACCAAGGAGCAGGACATGAACGCATCGAAACAGGTCGCCCTCGTCACGGGCTCGTCGCGCGGCATCGGCGCGGAAATCGCTCGCCGTCTCGCCCGGGACGGCTTCCGGGTCGTCGTGAACTACGCCGGCGGCGCCGGCCCCGCGCGCGAAGTGGTCGACGCGATCGCCGCCGACGGCGGCGAGGCCATCGCGGTACAGGCGGACATCGCCGACCCGGCGGCGGTGGCCGCGCTGTTCGATACGGCCGAGCAGGCATTTGGGCGCATCGACGTGGTCGTCAACAGCGCGGGTGTGATGAAGCTCGGGGCGATCGCCGACTACGACGACACGACGTTCGACCAGACCGTCGCGATCAACCTCAAAGGCACCTTCAACGTCAGCCGCGAGGCGGCAAAGCGCGTGCGCAGCGGCGGCCGCATCGTCAACCTGTCGTCGACGATGGTGGGCGTGCGTCTGCCCACCTACGGCGTGTACGTCGCGACCAAGGCCGCTGTCGAGGGATTGACGCAGGTCCTCGCGCAGGAAATGCGCGGCCGCGGCATCAGCGTGAACGCCGTCGCGCCGGGGCCGGTCGCGACCGAGCTGTTCCTGGAGGGCAAGAGCCCCGAGCAGGTCGATCGCCTGGCGAAGATGAACCCGCTCGAGCGGCTGGGCCAGCCCGCGGACATCGCCGGCGTCGTCGCGTTCCTCGCCGGCCCCGACGGCGCGTGGGTCAACGGCCAGATCCTGCGCGCCAATGGCGGCATGTGCTGACCGCCGAAGGAACCGCGCACACCACGGCGGTGCAGGCCGCGTACGACAACGGCCCCTACGCGAGGGTCGCCGAGCAGGCGTTGCAAGGCCTCGCCGCACTCGAGCCCGCGGACGCCGATGCCGCCACCGTCGCGACGGCGATCGTCGACATCGTCGCCGCGCCGTCAGGCAAGCGCCCGTACCGCGTATTCGTCGATCCGTCGCAGGACGGCGCGGAGGAAGTGTTCCGTGTTGGCGATCGCATTCGCCGCGAGATGTTCCGCAACATCGGACTCGCCGACCTGCTCACACCGCGCGTCGGCAACTGATCGCGCCGCGCGCCGGGCCGGCCGGCGCGCGTCAGTCTCGCTCGCAGAACCCGAGGATTGCCTCCGCGACCGCCGCCGGCGCCTCCCGCTGCGGAAAGTGCCCCACGCCGTCCAGCACCTGTCGCGCGTAGCGCCCCGTGAAGAACCGCTCGCGCCCGGCCGAGCTGTCCGGGTGGTTGCACGCATCCGCGCCGCCATGCAGCACCAGCGTCGGCACCGACAGCCGCGGCGCCGGGTTCAGTCGCGCGTCGTCGTCCGCATAGGCTGGCGTGCCGGGCGCGAAGCCCCACCGCTGCCGGTACGAATGCAGCACGACGTCGATCCAGTCGGGCCCGTCGAACGCGGTGGCAGCCGCGTCGAATTCCGCATCGCGATACCAGCCCGACGGCGACCACGTATCCCACATCAGGCGCGCGAATGCGCGCCGGTCGTCGCGCAACGCCTGCTCGCCGCGCGGCGTCGCCATGAACCAGTGATACCAGTAATTGCGCGCCTGCTGCAGCGACAGCGGCTGCGCGGGATCGTTGGTGCCATAACCGACCGCCAGCATCACCAGGTGCGACGCGACGCCGTCGCGCAGCCCGCACGCGTTCGCGACCGCGCGGGCGCCCCAGTCGTGTCCAACCAGCACGGGCCGCTCGAGGCCGAGCACGTCGACGAATTCCAGCAGGTCGCGCCCGAGCGCCGCGAGCTGGCCGCTGCGCGGCACCGTCGTATCGCGAAAACGGGTCGGCGCGAAACCGCGCAGCGCGGGCGCGAGCACGCGGTAGCCGCGGACAGCCAGCGCCTGCGCGACCGTCTCCCAGCCGACCGGGCTGTCCGGCCAGCCGTGCAGCAACACGGCCACGCGTTCGGCGCGCGGATTCCATTCGAGATAGGCGAGTTCGAGCGACGCGGTCGTCGCGAATCGATAAGCGGTCATCGTGCACTCCGGTGGGTCGTCTGAAGGTCGATGGTAGACCCGCCGCTCATCATGATTCGCGGCGTATCATGATCCATTCTTTGAATATCGCGTTGAATCGACCCATGGAACCGCCAATCGATCGCGCATCGACCGCGCTCGACATCGCGCTGTTGCGCACCTTCCTCGAAGTCGTCGACAGCCGCGGCTTCGCGCCCGCTGCGGAGCGCCTCGCGCTGACGCCGTCCGCGGTCAGCGGCCACATCAAGCGGCTCGAGCAAGCGGCCGGCACGGTGCTGCTCGCGCGCACCACGCGCCGTATCGCGCTCACGCCGGCCGGCGACACGCTGTACGCGTACGCGCGCAACATCGTCGACATGGAGCGCGAAGTGCGTGCCCGGCTGCGCGGCGCGCCCGCGCACGGCCGGCTGCGCGTCGGCGCATCGGAGGACTTCGCGGGCACGTGGCTGCCGCAGGTGTTGCGCACGTTCCGCGACCACCATCCGCGCACGTCGATCGAGCTGAAGGTCGGGATCACCGCGTCGCTGTTGCGCGAGCAGGCGCTGGGCCGGCTCGACGTCGTGTTCGGCAAGCAATGCCGGCAGGTCGACGCACCGGGCGAACTGCTGTGGGAAGAACCGCTCATATGGGCGTTCGCGTCGGATACGGCGCTTAACGCCGAAGGCGACGTGCCGCTCGCGCTGTTTCCGGAGCCGTGCGTGTATCGGGAAGCCGCGGTGTCCGCGCTCGCCGCCGCGCTGCGGCCGTTTCGCGTGCTGTTCGAAAGCGGCAGCATGGCCGGGTGCGTATCGGCCGCGCTCGCCGGCTTCGCGGTCACGGCGCTCGCGCGCAGCCAGCTGCGCGACGGCCTGCGCGCATGCGGGCCCGACGACGGCCTGCCGACGCTGCCGGCCGCGCGCTTTCATGCGTTCGCGTCGAAGCCCGACGGTGCGGCAGCCGCGCTGATCGACGCGGTGCGGGCCACCGGGCGCAGCCGGCAGTTCGCCGCGCGGTCCGGCTGAACCCGCACGCCACGGCCGCGACACCCGCCGACGGCCGCTCACACCTGCCGCTCGCGGTCGGCGCACGCGAGCGTGGCGCCCTTTTCAGTCGCCGCGCGCGAGCGCGCCCGTGTCGTTGAGCGCATCCGCCATCAACTCCCCGAACCACTCGATGAACGCATTGAGCCGCCGCGACCGGTGCCGGCGATGCGGATACACGGCCGATACGTCCATCGGCGCGGCGCGATGGCCGGGCATCACGTCGACCAGCGCGCCGCTGTCGAGCAGGTGCGCGACGTCGAAGCGCGGAATCTGGATCAGCCCCATCCCGGCGATGCAGCTCGCGATATAGGTTTCGGCGTTGTTGACGATCACGCGGCTCGGCAGCGCCAGCGTGTGCTGCGCGCCATCCGCGCAGTATTCCCAGCCGAGTTCGCGTCCGGTCGTCGGCGACGCATAGCCGATCGCCCAGTGTCCGTGCGCGAGCGCATCGGGATGCTCGGGCACGCCGCATTCGCGCAGGTAGTCGGGGCTCGCGCAGTTGATCAGCACGAACTGCCCGAGCGGCCGCACGACGAGGCTGCTGTCCGCGAGCCGTCCGACCCGGATCGCGCAGTCGACGCCCTCCTGCACGAGATCGATCGTGCGGTCCGTCGAGCCGAGCGACAGCTGTAGCTTCGGGTGGCGGCGAAACAGCGACGGCAGTGCCGGCGCGATCACGCGGCGCGCGATCCGGCTCGGCGCATCGACGTTCAGCCGCCCGACCACGTCGCGATCGCGACGCCGGAACAGCCGGTCGAGTTCGTCGGCTTCCGCGAGCAGGCGCCGGCCGCGCTCGAGCAGCAGCGCGCCGTCGGCAGTCAGCTGGACTTGCCGCGTCGTGCGGTGCAACAGGCGCGTGCCGAGCGCCGCCTCGAGTTGCTGGACAGCGGCCGACACGGTCGCGCGCGGCACGTCGAGCGCATGCGCGGCCTTGATGAAGCTGCCCATCTCGGCAACCTGAAGGAAGATTCTGACCTGGTCCAGCTTGTCCATCGGAGCAAAACGTAGGTTCGGACGACCGTCGCCGGCACCCGCCGCATGGCGCGGCCGAGCCCGGCGGCACAGGAAAAGCGGGCGCGCGGCTTCGTGCCCGCGCGCCCGTCCATTGTCCATGCAAACGGTCCATTGCGGGTCGCCGCGCGCACGCGGCGCCCGCCGGCACGGCCCGTTACTTGGTCGTATAGCCGCCGTTGATCAGGATCGTCTGGCCGGTGATCCACCAGCCGTCGGTCACGAGATGACGGATGAACGGCACGACGTCCTCGATGTCGGTGAGGCCCGTCTTGCTGAACGGCGACAGCGCGGCCGCCGTCTTGTGATACGCGACCGCGTCGGCGCCTTCGGCCGGATAGAAGAACGGCGTGTCCATCGGCCCCGGCCCGACCGCCGTCACCGAGATGCCGCGCGCGCCGTACTCCTTCGACGCGGCGCGCGTGAAGTGCTCGACCGGCGCCTTCGACCCTTCGTAGGCCGCGTAGAACGGCGTGAACGCGCCGAGCAGCGACGTCACGAGCGTGACGAGCTTGCCGTGATCCTCGAGGTGCCGCCCCGCCTCCTTGATGAAGAAGAACGCCGACTTGCTGTTCACCGCGAACATCTCGTCGTATTCGGCCTCGGAGATGTCGGTGAACGGCTTCTTCAGCACCTTGCCGACGGTATTGATCGCGATGTCGATCTTGCCGAAGCGCTGCTTCGCGTCGTCGAACAGCTTCTCTACCGCGGCGGCCGTCGTCAGGTCGGCCTGGAACGTCGCGGCTTGCGCGCCGGCCGCGCGCACGGCGGCAGCCGTCTCTTCGGCCTGCGCCTGCGACGCCGCGCTGTTGTAGTGAATCGCCACCGCCTTCGCGCCGTGGCCGGCCAGGTCCCGGGCGATCAGGCCACCGAGATTCTTGGCGCCGCCTGCGATCAGGACGACCTTGTCTGCGAGCGTGTGAGTGGCCACGGTTGACTCCTTTCAGCGTTGAATGAAGCTACGAGTGTAGGCACGCACGACGCGACGGTCAGCCGGGCACGGCTGGATGAATTATCCAGAAAAACGATCCAATCATTCGGCCGGAATGGTGGGCTGCCGCACTGACGGCGTCCGGTCGATCTGTCCGACGCGACACGCTAGCGGCGCCGGCCTGCCGGCTCAACAGCAGCGAATCGAATGGCATGACTTTCCGTGAAGAATGACCGCGCACAGAGCACCGGGAGCTTCCCGGTGCGAACGCCTTCGTGCCGGTGCCGCCCCGCCGCTTGATAGAATGCGCGCGCTATGGATCTCGAAAGCATTCTCTACACGCAGGGCTTCGGCTCGCGCCGCCAGTGCCGCGGCCTGATCGAATCGGGCCGCGTCACCGTCGCGGGCGCGAGCGCGACCGACCCCGACGCGTCGTTCGACACCGACGGCCTCGTATTCACGGTCGACGACACCGCCTGGCCGTTTCACGCCCGCGCGTATCTGGCGCTCAACAAGCCGGCCGGCTACGAGTGTTCGCGCGACCCGCAACACCACGCGAGCGTGTTCAGCCTGCTGCCCGCGCCGCTCGTCGCACGCGGCGTGCAGTGCGTCGGCCGTCTGGACCAGGACACGACGGGCCTGCTGCTGCTGTCCGACGACGGCCAGTTCGTGCACGCCTATACGTCGCCCAAGCGCAAGGTGCCGAAGACCTACGTCGCGACCGTGCGCCACCCGCTCGACGACACCCAGCTGAACGCGCTGCGCGCCGGCGTGCAGCTCCACGGCGAGCCGAAGCCGATCGCGGCGGTCGCCGCCCACGCACGCGACACGCACGCGCTCGCGCTGACCGTCCTCGAAGGCAAATATCATCAGGTGAAACGCATGGTCGCGGCGGCCAGCAACCGCGTCGAGGCGCTGCACCGCGAAAGCATCGGCGGCTTCACGCTGCCGGAGGACCTCGCGCCCGGCGCGTGGCGCTGGCTCGGGGAAAGCGACCTGTCAGCGCTGCGCGATCCCGTCAAAACCCTCTAAGGGAAAATCCGCACGACCGTTCGGTGTCCGGCCGCATCTCGGCCGCACGATCCCCCGCTATACTGAAATCACAAGCTGTACGAGCAGCGATGCAGGGGGAGACACATCATGAACATCAATCATTCGTTGGAACTGTCGTACGTGATGATCGCGTTCGCGATCGTGGGCGCCATCGTGATCGGCGGACTGCTGGCCATGATGCACAGGAAGCACAAATACAGTCCGAACCTGATCGGCGCGCTGATCGGCGCGTTGCTGTGCTTCCTGCTGATCGAGGCGCTACCGGCGCTGACCTGACGCGCCGCGCGGCGCGAGCGTTTGAAGGAATTCGTCTACGGTCGGGTAGCGCAACGTCACGCACAATTCGGTCTTGAGCCGGGCATTGGACAGGCGCCGGGATTCGCGCATGAATGACAGCAGCGTCGGCTCGAGCTGATGCTCGGCGTTCGCGCGGCTGATGCGCGGCGGCGGCGGCAGGCCGAACACTCGCGCGACCCGGTCGAAATACTCTCCCATTCGCAGTTCGCTGTCGTCAGACGCGTGCACGGCGCGCGCCGGCTTGCCGCGCACGGCCGCGCGGCGCAGGATCGTCGCGAGATCGTCCGCGTGGATGTGATTCGTGTAGACGTCGTCGGCCGCATCCAGCGCCGGCGTGCCGCGCTCGAGCCGCGCGAGCGGCAGCCGGTTCGCCGCGTAGATGCCGGGAATGCGCACGATGCGCGCGGACAGCGCGCCGCGTACCGTCGCCGCCCGCAACTGACGCTCGGCCGACACGCGCCGGAACGCGCGCGGATTCGCGGGGCGCAGCGGCTGCGTTTCGTCGATTCGCGCCCCGCCGCAATCGCCGTAGACGCCCGTCGTGCTGGCGTAGACGAGCGTCGGCGCGCGAAGGGCGTCGGGTACAATACGCGCTGCCCGACCGGGCGCGCCGGCCTGTCGGGTCGCGGCGCGCAGTGTGCGAAGCCGGCCGACCGCGGACACCGACGGTGCGGCTGGTCGCCGCGCAGGCACGGACAATGCGGCGATCAGCGCACGGGTGCGGCGATCGTCGCTGCCGTCGGACTGCGGCGGCGCCAGATGCAGGATCGTGCGGGCGAGCCCGGCGATCCGTCGGAGCGTCGCGCGGCGATCGAGATCGCCGACGATCGGCGTCGCGCCTGCCGCGCGCAATTCGTCGCAGCGGCCCGGATGGCTCGTCAGCGCGACGATGCGCAGGTCGCGGCGCGCGGCGCGCCATTGCGCGACGCAGCGCAGGCCGACGTCGCCGCAGCCGACGATCAGTGCGCGCGGGCGGCGCAGGATTCGAGTCGCGATCATGTTGGTTGCGAAATCAGTAGCCACCGTTGCGCGGCGCGCAACGGGTTTGCATTGTAGCTGCCGTGCGCGACATGCACGGTCCCCACATTTTGTTCTATTTGGTTCTATGGCATTCAACGTTACTCTCAAGCAAAGCGGCCGGCAGTTCCAGGTCGAGTCGGACGAAACCGTGCTGGCGGCGGCGCTGCGCCAGAACGTCCATCTGCCGTACGGGTGCAAGAATGGCGCGTGCGGCTCCTGCAAGGGCCAGATCGTGTCGGGCCAGATCGAACAGGGCCCGCACGCCGCGTCCGCGCTGTCCAACGACGAGCGCACGCGCGGCCTCGCGCTGCTGTGCTGCTCGAAGGCGCAATGCGACCTCGAGATCGACGTGCGTGAAATCGCCGGCGTCGACGGCGTGCAGGTGAAGAAGCTGCCGTGCCGGATCGCCGCGCTCGAGCGCCGTGCGGATGACGTGATGGTCGTGAAGCTGCAGTTGCCCGCCAACGAGCGCCTGCAATACCTCGCGGGCCAGTACGTCGAGTTCATCCTGAAGGACGGCTCGCGCCGCAGCTACTCGATGGCGAACGCGCCGCACGAGGAAGGCCCGGTCGAGCTGCACATCCGCCACATGCCGGGCGGGAAGTTCACCGATCACGTGTTCGGCGCGATGAAGGAGCGCGACATCCTGCGCTTCGAAGGCCCGCTCGGCACGTTCTTCCTGCGCGAGGATTCCGACAAGCCGATCGTGCTGCTCGCGTCGGGCACCGGCTTCGCGCCGATCAAGGCGATCATCGAGCACGTGAAGCACACGGGCATCACGCGCCCGATGACGCTCTACTGGGGCGCGCGCCGCAAGAAGGATATCTACCTCGGCGAGCTCGCCGAGCAATGGGCGCGCGAGATCCCGAACTTCAAGTACGTGCCGGTGCTGTCCGAGCCGGACGACGCCGACCAGTGGACCGGCCGCACCGGCTTCGTCCACCGCGCGGTGATCGAGGATCTGCCCGATCTGTCGGGCTACCAGGTGTACGCATGCGGCGCGCCGGTGATGGTCGAATCCGCGCAGCGCGACTTCACGCAACACCACGCGCTGCCGGCCGACGAGTTCTACGCGGACTCGTTCACGAGCGCCGCCGATCTCGCGCATCCGGTCTGAGCACCGGGCGCGCCCGCGCCTGCCGCTGCGCGCCGCCGTGTCACATCCGTGGCATCGCGGCGGTTTACAGTGGGGCGCGGGATGCCTTATGCTTGCGCACATGAACCGCTTCCTGTCCGCTCTCCGACGTCGCCGCTCGCCGCTCCGCCCGGATGCCGCCGGCTCGTCACGGACTCGCGCGTAACCCTCCTCCGCTTCACCGGTTACGCACAAGCTGTTCGATCCACCAGCCACGGCCTTCCGTGGCTTTTTTATTGCCCGTTTCCCTTTCAACGCCCGCTGGAGTCTGCTGCCATGCCCCTGAACGATTACCCGATCGACTCGCTGATGTACATCACGAACCGCCCCGACATCGTGTTTACGCACGGCAAGGGTTCGTGGCTCTACGATCACACGGGCAAGCGCTATCTGGACTTCATCCAGGGTTGGGCCGTCAACAGCCTCGGGCACTGCAACGATGGCGTCGTCGAAGCGCTGAAGACCCAGGCGGAAAAGCTGCTGAACCCGTCGCCGGCGTTCTACAACGAGCCGATGGCGAAGCTCGCGGGGCTGCTCACGCAGCACAGCGTATTCGACAAGGTGTTCTTCACGAACAGCGGCGCCGAGGCCAACGAAGGCGCGATCAAGCTCGCGCGCAAGTGGGGCCGCAAGTTCCGGAACGGCGCGTACGAGATCATCACGTTCGACCACAGCTTCCACGGCCGCACGCTCGCGACGATGTCGGCCAGCGGCAAGCCGGGCTGGGACACCATCTACGCGCCGCAGGTGCCGGGCTTCCCGAAGGCCGAACTGAACAACATCAACTCGGTCGAGAAGCTGATCACCGACAAGACCGTCGCGGTGATGCTCGAGCCGATCCAGGGCGAAGGCGGCGTGATTCCGGCGACGCCCGAGTTCATGCGCGAGCTGCGCGCGCTGACGAAGCAGCACAACCTGCTGCTGATCGTCGACGAAGTGCAGAGCGGCTGCGGCCGCGCGGGCACGCTGTTCGCGTACGAGCTGTCCGACATCGAGCCGGACATCATGACGCTCGGCAAGGGTATCGGCAGCGGCGTGCCGCTCGCGGCGCTGCTGTCGAAGGCCGACGTCGCGGTATTCGAGGCCGGCGACCAGGGCGGCACGTACAACGGCAACCCGCTGATGACGGCGGCCGGCTATTCGGTGATCTCGCAACTCGTCGCACCCGGCTTCCTCGAAGGCGTGCGGGCGCGCGGCGAATACCTGAAGCGCAAGCTGCTCGAGCTGTCGGAGGAGCGCGGCTTCGAGGGCGAACGCGGCGAAGGGCTGCTGCGCGCGCTGCTGCTCGGCAAGGACATCGGCCCGCAGATCGTCGAGAAGGCGCGCGACATGCAGCCCGACGGCCTGCTGCTGAACGCGGCGCGCCCGAACCTGCTGCGCTTCATGCCCGCGCTGACCGTGACGACCGAGGAAATCGACCAGATGATGGCGATGCTGCGGTCGATCCTCGACACGCTCTAAGGAGACTGCCGCGATGGATGCCGCCGCCGATACTGTCGCCGATGCTATTGCCATCCGCCCGTTCGAACGCGCCGACACCGATGCCGTGCTGGCAGTCTGGCGCGACGCATTCCCGCAATACGACGAAGCCGGCGCGCCGCCGCACCGCGATCCGCTGCGATCGATCGAGCTGAAGCTCGCGACGCAGCCGGAGCTGTTCTTCGTCGCGACCTGCGGCGCGCGGGTGGTCGGCACGCTGATGGCGGGTTTCGACGGACATCGCGGCTGGCTCTACTCGTTCGGTGTGTCGAACGACGCGCGGCGACTCGGCATCGGCCGCGCGCTGATCGCGCATGCGGAACGCGCGCTCGCCGCGCGCGGCTGCCTGAAGATCAATCTGCAGGTGCTGCCCGGCAACGACGACGCGTGCCGCTTTTATGCGGCGCTCGGCTATCGCGTCGAGGAACGCATCTCGTTCGGCAAGACGCTGCCGGCCGCCTGACGACGCCGGCAGTCGCCGTCGTCAGCGCGTGATCGGCCCCGCGTCCGGCAGCGGATTGCCGAGCGCGTCGGTCGGCACTGCCTGCTTCTCGAACGCCGCGAAATACGCGGCCCATTGCGTGTCGCTCACGCGCACGATCAACGCGCCGTCCTGCCACACGTCGTTGTGATCGTTGTGGTCGTTGCCCGCGCGGTGCAGGTAGTTCGAGCCCGTCGAACCCTGGTTCATGTGCGTGTCATGGATGCCGTTGCCTTGCGCATACGTGCGGCCGAACACGACGACGTCGAGCTCCTGCGACTGCGCGGCGTTGACGAGCCGCAGCAGCGACGGAATCGGCTCAGCGCTCTCGGTGCCGTCCATCACGGCGCTCGCACGCCATGCGCCCGTCTCGTTCAGGATGTCGCTGCGCAGATAGTCGAGCGCCGGCAGCGCCGTTTGCCCGGTGAGATCCGTATAGCCTTCGGCCGCGGCCGCGAGCGTCGCCGTGACCGGATGATGGAAATCGTAGACGAGCTTGTAGTTCAAAAGGTCGTCCGCGTCGTTGGTGCCGACGTTGATCGCGACGTCCCAGTCGCCCGTCGGCAACGCGAGCGTCAGGTGAATGTGATACTGGATCTCGCTGCCGTGCGGCGAGCCCTTGAGCTTCGCCACCGACGTCACCTTCGCCTTCACGAAACCGTAGTCCAGACTCATGCGTGCTCTCCGTGTCCCGGTGGATCGACCATGCTACGCGGCCCGCGTGTCGGTTTGCCGACGGGCGGTAGCGGACGGCCGGTAGCAGATGGCCCGTGTCACTATCGAATCAATGGAGTCGCATCCGCGCGCACAGTTCGCCGTCGGGCGCGCCGCACGAAAAAAAGGCTGTCACGGGATCCCGTGACAGCCTTTCGAAAGCCCTGGCGCGACACGCCGGCATCCGCCGCCGCGCCGCCCCGGGCCCGCTCATTCACCCAGATACGCGGCCCGCACCTTCGGATCGTCGAGCATCTGCTTTGCATCGCCTTCCATCGTGACCGTGCCCGAGTCCATCACGTAGCCGCGGTCGGCCGCCTGCAGCGCGAGGCGCGCGTTCTGCTCGACCAGCAGCACCGTGATGCCCTCCTTCGAGATCTCGCGCACCACTTCGAAGATCTTCTCGACCATGATCGGCGACAGGCCCATCGACGGCTCGTCGAGCAGCAGCAGCTTCGGCTTCGACAGAATCGCGCGCGACATCGCCAGCATCTGCTGCTCGCCGCCCGACAGCGTGCCCGCGAGCTGCGTCGCACGCTCCTTCAGACGCGGAAAGAAGCCGAACATCCGGTCGACGTCCTTCTTGATCTGCTCGTTGTCGTTGCGCAGGTACGCGCCCATCTGCATGTTCTCGATGATCGACATCCGCGCGAAGATCCCGCGGCCTTCCGGCACCATCGCGAGGCCGCGCTTCAGGAGCTCATGCGACGGCACGCCCTTGATCGACTTGCCGTCGTACTCGATGTCGCCCGCCGAATACGGCTTCAGACCCGTGATCGCCTTCATCGTCGTGGTCTTGCCTGCACCGTTCGCGCCGATCAGCGTCACGAGCTCGCCCTGACGGACTTCCATGTCAACACCCTTGACGGCCTGGATGCCGCCGTAGTTGACCTGCAAGCCCTTGATTTTCAACATTGCCGCTGCCATCAGTGCACCCCTGCGCCGAGATATGCCTCAATCACCTTCGGATTCTTCTGCACGTCCTGCGGCAGACCCTCGGCGATCACCTTGCCGTAATCGAGCACCGTCATCCGGTTGCACAGACCCATCACGAGCTTCACGTCGTGCTCGATCAGCAGGATCGTGCGGCCGTCCGAACGGATCTTGTCGAGCAGGCGCGTGAGTTCGACCTTCTCGGTCGCATTCATCCCGGCCGCCGGCTCGTCGAGCGCGAGCAGCTTCGGGTCGGTGGCAAGGGCGCGCGCGATCTCGAGACGGCGCTGGTGGCCGTACGACAGGTTGCGCGACGTGTAGTCGGCGTACTGCAGCACGCCGACGTATTCGAGCAGCTCGATCGCACGCTCCTTGATCTCGCGCTCTTCCTTGCGCTCGGCCGGCGTCTGGAACACCGCGCCCAGCAGGCCGTGCTTGGTGCGCACGTGGCGGCCCACCATCACGTTCTCGAGTGCGGTCATCCCGCCGAACAGGCGGATGTTCTGGAACGTGCGCGCGATGCCCGTCTTCGCGACCTGGTGCACCGCGGTCGGCTTGTATTCCGTGCCATCGAGCTTGAACTCGCCGGAGTCCGGCGTGTAGAGGCCCGTGATCACGTTGAAGAACGTCGTCTTGCCGGCGCCGTTCGGGCCGATCAGCCCGTAGATCTCGCCTTCCTTGATCTCGAGGCCGACGTCGGACAGTGCCTGCAGCCCGCCGAAGCGCTTGTTCACGCCCTGCACGGACAGTCGGATTTGCTTGTCGCTCATGTGTGTATCCCCTGTGTCCGTCGATTAAGCGCGCACCGGCTTCTTGCTGGCGCGCTTCGCCAGTTTCGCGATCTTGTCCTCATGCTTCGGCGCGGGCCACAGGCCTTCCGAGCGGTACAGCATGATGATCACCATCGCGAGGCCGTACAGCGCCTGACGGATCACTTCCGTATCGACGATGTCATGACCGAACAGCGCGTGCTGCAGCGGGCTCATCGTCGAGCGCAGGAATTCCGGGAAGATCGCGAGCAGCACTGCGCCCAGGATCACGCCCGGGATGTGGCCCATGCCGCCGAGCACCACGCAGGCCAGCACGACGATCGACTCCCAGAACGTGAACGATTCCGGCGACACGAAGCCCTGGAACGAACCGAACATCGCGCCCGACAGGCCGCCGAACGATGCGCCCATCGCGAACGCGAGCAGTTTCACGTTACGGGTGTTGATGCCCATCGCCTTCGCCGCGATCTCGTCTTCGCGGATTGCCGCCCACGCGCGGCCGATACGCGAGTGCTGCAGGCGCGTACAGATCCAGATCACCAGCAGCGAGCACAGCACGAACAGGTAGTAGTACATGTACACCGACGGCAGCTGGAAGCCGAACAGCGAGTGCGTCTGCGACAGGTTGAAGCCGGCGACGTGCACCGGATCGATGCCCGTGATCCCCTTCGGGCCGTTGGTGATGTTCACCGGACGGTCGAGGTTGTTCATGAAGATCCGGACGATTTCACCGAAGCCGAGCGTCACGATCGCCAGGTAGTCGCCGCGCAGGCGCAGCGTCGGCGCACCGAGCAGGATCCCGAAGGTGGCCGCCAGCGCCATCGCGATCGGCACGATCAGCAGGAACGGGATGTGCAGCCCGTTCGGCGCGAGCGCCGCGATCCACTCGAACTGCGAGGTCAGGTGCGGCGAGCTCAGCAATGCCGCCGTGTACGCGCCCACCGCGTAGAACGCGATGTAGCCGAGGTCGAGCAGGCCGGCGAAGCCGACCACCACGTTCAGACCCAGCGCGAGCATCACGTACAGCATCGCGAAGTCGAGCACGCGGACCCAGTAGTTGCCGCCGGCCGAGCCGATGATGATCGGCGCCGCGATCACGAAGACCGCGGTCAGGAGGCCGATGATGACCGTCTTGGTGATGTTGCGTTCTTCGACGAGCGACGTCGAGGATTCGATCGGTTGAATGGATGTCATGTTGTTTGCTCCCCTTCCGTTACGCGCGATCCGCGACACGTTCGCCCAGCAGGCCCGACGGACGGAACACCAGCACGATGATCAGCACGATGAAGGCGAACACGTCCTGGTAGTTACTGCCGAATACGCCGCCCGTGAGGTTGCCGATGTAGCCGGCACCGAGCTGCTCGATCAGGCCGAGCAGCACGCCGCCCACCATCGCGCCGCCGAGGTTGCCGATACCGCCGAGCACCGCCGCCGTGAACGCCTTCATGCCGGGGATGAAGCCCATGTAGAAGTGCACGTTGCCGTATTCGGACGCGATCATCACGCCGGCCAGCGCGGCGAGCGCAGAGCCGATCATGAACGTCGCGGAAATCACGAAGTTCGGGTTCACGCCCATCAGGCTGGCCGTGTTCGGGCTTTCGGCGATCGCGCGCATCGCGCGGCCGAGCTTGGTCTTGTGCACGAGCAGCAGCAGGCCGCCCATCACGATGAACGCCACCGCGATGATCACGATTTCAGTGACCGAGATCACGGCGCCGGGCGTCGTGTCGGTCGCCTTGATCACGTTGATCGGATCGGTCGGCAGCAATTGCGGGAACGGCAGCGGGTTGCGCGACCAGATTATCATCGCGGCCGTCTGCAGCAGGATCGACACGCCGATCGCGGTGATCAGCGGCGCGAGGCGCGGCGCGCGGCGCAGCGGCCGGTACGCGACGCGCTCGATCGCGAAACCGACGAACGCACAGACAACCGCCGCAATGCCCAGGCCGATCGTCAGCGTCGCGACGTTGCCGAGTCCGGGGAAGTGGTTCTGCAGCACGGTGATGGCCGACAGCGCAACCATCGCGCCGATCATCAGCACGTCGCCGTGCGCGAAGTTGATGATGCCGAGAATGCCGTACACCATCGTGTAGCCCAACGCGATGATGGCGTACACACTGCCGAGCACCAGCCCGTTGAGAACCTGCTGGACGAAAATATCCATTTAAAGCTCCTTGGCCCATGCTGCCGGAGGACGTTGCGCCCCGCGGGTAAGCGAGGAATCGCGCCTTCTCGGCGACACTGCGGGTACTAGTCGATACCGGTAAGGGTGGATCGTCCCGGCGCGCGCCGCCCAGCCTGTACGGCCGGACCTGCCGCCGGAGCGGATACAAAAACGGCACCGCACTGTTCCGGTGCCATCGAGGGTCCTGTCGCTAAATCGTCACGACATCGAGGACGGTGTACTTGGCCTCCTTGAAGTCGTAGGGCAGCGTGCCGAAACGGCCGGCCTCCGGTTTCCCGAAGTCCACGCCTTTTTCCGTCCGGGCCGGGGCGAACCCCGCGTCCGGGCAGATCAGGTTCCGCGCCGCGTCGCCCGCGTGCTCGACCACCTTGACGGCGCACATGCCATTGCCGCCAGGGATTTGCGCTCCGATGCAGGACGCCGGCGCCTGTCTGGCAAGCCGGCCGTCCGCTGCCGCCCGCGCGGCGCCAGAACGGGCCTCGCGAAGGTGGTGCCCGACTTTCGTCAGGACTGCATCGGAATTCGTGAAACGAAGCACGCCGCCCGCCGCGCCGCGGGTCGCGGCGACATGCCGTTTCGTCGAATCGAAATGAAAGGGGATCACCGACATCTGCACGCTGCCTGTGTTGCCCCGAAACCCGGGCGTCCGTCGGATGACGCGCCCTGCTGCCGCCGCATCACGGTCGGCGGCTCGTTGTCGGGCGACCCGCGTGCCCGTCGCCCGGTTGGCCGCAGCGCTGCCGGCGAATGCTGCCCGCCGTGCCGAATGCATGCCGATCTTCGGGCCCTGCGCGTTGAAATCCTCGATCGCCAAACGTGCCCCGTTATCCTTGTCACCGTCCGATTGCGCGATGCGGCACGCCGCCGGCGTCGCACGACCGGTTCCGGCAGCGTGCACGTCGCTGCCCGCCGGTACTGCGCCTGCCGCAGCCTCCCCACCCGCCCTGTCGTCGCTCTTTTTGCTGCGACCGGCAAGCATTGCAACCGGTGCGGCGACGAACCTGGCGTAAGCCAACTTCACATGCATCGAATAGGTCTCCCGCGCCTTCCCAAAACCCGATTTCAAAGCCATTCCGGCTTGAAAACGGGCGCATTGTAACTCCATTTACAGGACGCCAATATTCCTGATTCGATGGGGTTTTCCTGCATTGCAACCAATTTTGAGAGACGGTTAAGCGCGGGGATAGCAACCGGGTTGCACTATTAATGTGAATAATGGTTGCGATGTCGTTTTTCACGACGCAAAAAAAGCGCGCCCGGAGGCGCGCTTTTGGAGTACCGCGGGTGCGATGCGGCAATCAGACGGCGGGCGGCAGATTCAGGCCGCGCGGCAGCGGAAACGACACGTTTTCCTCGATGCCGTCGAGCGCGCGCACGTTGCGCACGCCGAGCTCGCGCAACCGCGCGATCACGGCCTGGGCGAGCACTTCGGGCGCCGATGCGCCGGCCGTCACGCCGATGCGGCGCTTGCCCGCGACCCACGCGGGATCGATCTGGTCGGGTGCGTCGACCATGTACGCGGCCACGCCGCGCTTCTCGGCCACTTCGCGCAGGCGGCTCGAATTCGAGCTGTTCGGGCTGCCGACGACGATCACGACGTCGCACTGCGGCGCCATGAACTTCACCGCATCCTGACGATTCTGCGTCGCGTAGCAGATGTCCTGCTTCTTCGGCTCGCGGATCTTCGGGTACTTCGACTTCAGCGCGCCGATGATCTCGGCCGCATCGTCGACGGATAGCGTCGTCTGCGTGACGAGCGCGATGCGCTCGGGATCGGCGAGCTCGAGCTTCTGGACGTCTTCCACGCTTTCGACGAGATGCATGCCGCGCTCGACCTGCCCCATCGTGCCCTCGACTTCCGGATGGCCCTTGTGGCCGATCATCACGATGTCGACGCCGTCCTGGCGCATCTTCGCCACTTCGACGTGCACCTTCGTGACGAGCGGGCAGGTTGCGTCGTAAATGCGCAGCCCGCGCACGTCCGCCTCGTCGCGCACGGCCTTCGACACGCCGTGCGCGCTGAAGATCACGGTGTTGCCGGCCGGCACTTCCTCGAGTTCCTCGACGAAGATCGCGCCTTTCTTCTTCAGATCCTCGACCACGTACTTGTTGTGGACGATCTCGTGACGGACATAGATGGGCGCACCGTGCATCGCGATCGCGCGCTCGACGATCTCGATGGCGCGGTCGACCCCTGCGCAGAAGCCGCGCGGCTGGGCCAGCAGGATTTCGGCATCGGCGGCGACGGTCTGCCCGGACAGCGTATCGGTGGTACTCATGATTACAGGATTCCGATGATTTTCACTTCGAACGTGAGCGCCTGGCCCGCGAGCGGATGATTGAAGTCGAACAGCGCCGAGGTTTCGCTGACTTCCTTCAGCACCCCTGCATAGCGGCCGCCGTCCGGCGCGTTGAACTCGATCAGCTCGCCCGGCGTGAAATCGTCGCCGACCATCCCGTTCTCACGCAGCGTCGACAGCGTCACGCGCTGGAGCATGTCGGGATTGCGGGGACCGAACGCCTGCTCGGGCGTTAGCTGATAAGTCGAATGGTCGCCGACCCGGAGCCCGAGCAGAATCTGTTCCAGCGAGGGCGCCAGTTGGCCCGCGCCGAGCAGCAGCGTGGCGGGCTTGTCGGAGAAGGTATTGACGATGTCGGCGCCGTCGGCAAGTGCAAGCCGGTAATGCAGCGTGACATGGGAACCGGGCTTCACTTCGGATAGATCGATGAGGCTCATGGATTACTCGTGTTCGTCGGCGCCCGAACTGGCCGAAAGGCCCGGCGCAAAGCCAATATTGTAAGTCACCTGAGCGCGCAAGGCTGAAAGTGCGACGACGTCGCATCCACGCCCGCCGCCAATGGAGTTTCGCTCATGTTGTCACCTTGTCTCGCCGCCCCGGCGACCGAATGTCGCGACCCCGCCGATGCGCCGGCCGCTCCGGCCCGCCACACGGGGCCGGCCCGGCCGCGCAAGCGCCGTCCGCGAAACTGGAAGCCGCATCTGCCGCGCGAGCGGTTGCTGGAACGCGGGCCGGCCGCGCTGACCGACGCGGAGCTGATCGCGCTGCTGCTCGGCACCGGCGGCGGCGGCCGCGACGTATTCGCCAGCGCCCGCGCGCTGCTCGCCCGGTTCGGCGACTCGCTGCGCGACATGCTCGATGCGGAGCCGGACGTGTTCGCCACGCACCCGGGCATCGGCACGGCGCGCTCGGCGGTGCTGATCGCCGTGACCGAGATCGTGCGGCGCGCGCTGGTCGAAAAAGCGCGCGAGCGGCTGCAGATCGACTCGCCGGGCGCCGTGGAGGATTATCTGCGGCTCAGGATCGGCACGCGTCCGCACGAGGTGTTCGTCACGCTGTACCTCGACGCCCGCCACGGCCTCATCGACGTGGAAGAAAGCGCCCGCGGCTCGCTCACGCGCATGGCCGTCTATCCACGCGAGATCGTGCGGCGCGCGCTCGTGCTGAATGCCGCGGCGCTGATCATCGCGCACAACCACCCGTCCGGCGCGGTGCAGCCGAGCGCCGAAGACCGGCGCCTGACGCGCGTGCTTCACGAGGCGCTCGCGCTCATCGACGCGAAGCTGCTCGATCACGTGGTCGTCGGCACCGCCGATACATTTTCGTTCGCGCGTGCCGGTTGGCTGTAGACTGTGGCCCGGCGACCCGCCCTGGGGCGCCGCGACGATGAAGCGAAATTGGGTTTGATTTTTCTGAACTTTTTCTGCTAGAATCATCGTCTGTCTTTTTTCCAACCAGTTCTAGCCATCGAAGGGCCTTGTCTGTAAGGGCTTCGGCGTTCTGAGTGCAGCCATGGATCACGTGGCGGTACGATGGAACCTTCATCGGCGATCGAACCCCGAATTTAGCGTATTAGGAGTGCTCTCATGGCACGCGTATGCCAAGTAACTGGGAAAGCGCCGATGAGCGGCAACAACGTTTCCCACGCCAACAACAAGACCAAGCGTCGCTTCCTGCCGAACCTGCAAAACCGCCGGTTCTGGGTAGAGAGCGAAAACCGCTGGGTGCGCCTGCGCGTCTCGAACGCCGGCCTGCGCCTGATCGACAAGAACGGCATCGATTCCGTGCTCGCTGACCTGCGCGCACGCGGCGAAGCCTAAGCCCAAGGAGCACAATCATGGCAAAAGGCGCACGCGACAAGATCAAGCTCGAGTCGACCGCTGGTACGGGTCACTTCTACACGACCACGAAGAACAAGCGCAACATGCCGGAAAAGATGGCGATCAAGAAGTTCGATCCCGTCGTCCGCAAGCATGTGGAATACAAAGAAACCAAGATCAAGTAATCTCCGGTTTCTGTAGCCTGACGGCGACCAAAAAGCCCCGCACATGCGGGGCTTTTTGTTTTGCGCATACGCGCGCGGGCCCGACGCGGTATGCTCTCCCCTTTCCGCGGCCACAGCCGACGGAACGCACAAGTCTAAAGCGTAACGATGGAGATGCAGCATGAAATTCGACGTGGCGATCGTCGGCAGCGGCCTGGCAGGGCTGTCGGTCGCACTCAACCTGGCCAGCACGCGACGTGTCGCGCTGATCGCGAAACGTTCGATGATGGAGGGGGCGAGCGATAACGCGCAAGGCGGCATCGCGGCCGTCCTCGACTCGGCGGACAGCATCCAGAACCACGTCGACGACACGCTGGTCGCCGGCGGCGGGCTGTGCGACGAAGGCGCGACGCGCTACATCGTCGAGCACGGCCGCGAAGCGATCGAATGGCTGATCTCGCAAGGCGTGCCGTTCACGAAGGACGATGCGGCCGAACTCGGCTTTCATCTGACGCGCGAAGGCGGCCACAGCCATCGCCGGATCATCCATGCGGCGGACGCGACCGGCCATGCGGTGCTCGCGACGCTGTCCGACCGCGCGCGCCAGCATCCGAACATCACGTTCTTCGAAAACCACCATGCGATCGACCTGATCACGTCGGACCGGCTCGGCCTGCCCGGCCGCCGCTGTCACGGGCTGTATGCGCTCGACGTCGACAACGACCGCACGATCACGATCGAGGCGCCGCACACGGTGCTCGCGACCGGCGGCGCCGGCAAGGTCTACCTGTACACCACGAACCCCGACACCGCGACCGGCGACGGCATCGCGATGGCGTGGCGCGCGGGCTGCCGCGTGTCGAACATGGAATTCATCCAGTTCCACCCGACTTGCCTGTTCCATCCGTATGCGAAATCGTTCCTGATCTCGGAAGCCGTGCGCGGCGAAGGCGGCTTGCTGAAGCTGCCGGACGGCACGCGCTTCATGCCCGCGCACGATCCGCGCGCGGAACTCGCGCCGCGCGACATCGTCGCGCGCGCGATCGACTTCGAGATCAAGAAGCGCGGCATCGACTGCGTGTATCTCGACATCAGCCATCAGCCGGAAGCGTTCCTGCGCGAACACTTCCCGACGATCCACGCGCGCTGCCTCGAATTCGGCATCGACATCGCCCGGCAGCCGATTCCGGTCGTGCCGGCCGCGCACTACACGTGCGGCGGCGTCGTCACCGACCTCGCGGGGCGCACCGATCTCGCGGGCCTGTATGCGGTCGGCGAAACGTCGTACACGGGGCTGCACGGCGCGAACCGGCTCGCGAGCAATTCGCTGCTCGAATGCCTCGTGATCGGCCGCGCGGCGGCCGAGGCAATCGAGGCGGCCGGCTTCGACGCCCAAACGCCGGCCACGCTGCCCGCATGGGACGAAAGCCGCGTGTCGGATGCGGACGAGGAAGTCGTCGTGGCGCACAACTGGGACGAGCTGCGCAGGCTGATGTGGAACTACGTCGGCATCGTGCGTACCGACAAGCGTCTCGAACGCGCGAAGCACCGCTTGTCGCTGCTGCGCGACGAGATCCACGAGTACTACGCGAATTTCCGCGTGACGCGCGACCTGCTCGAACTGCGCAATCTCGTCGACGTCGCGACGCTGATTGTGAAGAGCGCCTACTCGCGCCGCGAAAGCCGCGGGCTGCACTACAGCCGCGACTGGCCGCACACGTTGCCGAAGGCACTGCCGAGCGTGCTCACGCCGCGCTCGCGCCGCTGACCGCTACGCCCTTCCGGGAGCTGTCGCCATACAGAAAAAGGCCGTTGGCGCTTGCACGCCAACGGCCTTTTTCGTCAGACGACATGCCGCGAGGTCAGTCGACGATCCGCATCGAATAGTCGGTCGCGCGCACGTCCTTCGTCAGCGCGCCGATCGAGATGCGGTCGACGCCCGTTTCCGCGAACGTGCGCACCGTATCGAAATTGACGCCGCCCGACACTTCGAGCACGGCCTTGCCGGCCGCGACGCGCACCGCTTCGCGCATCATGTCGAGCGTAAAGTTGTCGAGCAGCACCGATTGCGCGCCATGCGCGAGCGCCGTGTCGAGCTGCGCGAGCGTCTCGACTTCGATCTGCACCGGCACGCCCGAATCGAGCGCGAACGCCGCATCGAGGGCTTCGCCGACGCCGCCGGCTGCGGCGATGTGATTCTCCTTGATCAGGATGCCGTCGTACAGCGCGAGACGCTGGTTCTCACCGCCGCCGACCCGCACTGCGTACTTCTGCGCGAGCCGCAGGCCCGGCAGCGTCTTGCGCGTATCGAGGATCCTCGCGCGCGTGCCTTCGACGCGATCGACGTAACGACGCGTCGCGCTCGCGACGCCCGACAGCAGTTGCAGGAAATTCAGCCCGTTGCGCTCGGCGGTCAACAGTGCGCGCGCCGGCCCTTCGAGCTCGCAGACGGTCGAATCCGGCGTCATCCGGTCGCCTTCGCGATAGCGCCAATGCACGACGATCGACGGATCGATCCGCGCGATGACGGCCTCGAACCATGGCACGCCGCACAGCACCGCTTCCTCGCGCACGATGATGCGCGCACGGCGCCGCTCGCCGGCCGGCACGAGCCGCCCGGTCTGGTCGCCGGTGCCGACGTCTTCGGCGATCGCATCGGCCACGTTACGCGCGATCGCTTCGTCGAATGCCGCGCCGTATTGTGCGCGGACGGCGTCGAACAGCGGGGAGACTGCGGTCGCAACGGCGCCTTCCGGCGCGCCGTTCTCAAGCACCGCGGCCTTCCCCTCGGAAGGCGCCGCGCCTGGGACCAGAGTAAGCGCCGCAGCGCCAGTTTCGGGTGACAGCGAACGAATGTGGGCTAGGGAGTCGCTCATTACGCAGCCCCCACGTTCGCGAACAGTTGCTGGTCGCGCTGCAGATCGCCGCTCGCCTGCACGCGCTTCTTGTGCGCCGCTGCGAAATCGAGCATCCGGTCGATCGGCAGACGCGCACGCACGCCGATCGCGGGATCGACGAAGATCTCGTTGTGACCGCGCTCGAGCACGTCGGCGAGATTCGCGAGGCCGTTCATCGCCATCCACGGGCAATGCGCGCAGCTCTTGCAGGTCGCGCTGTTGCCGGCCGTCGGCGCGGCAATGAAAGTCTTGCCGGGCGCCGCGAGCTGCATCTTGTGAAGGATGCCGAGATCGGTCGCGACGATGAAGTGCGTCGCGTCGAGCTTCACCGCTGCGTCGATCAGTTGCGTGGTCGAGCCGACGACGTCCGCCTGCGCGACGACGTTTTCCGGCGACTCGGGGTGCACGAGCACCTTGGCGTCCGGATATTCGGCGCGCAGCAGGTCGAGCTCGATGCCCTTGAATTCGTCGTGGACGAGGCACGAACCCTGCCACAGCAGCATGTCCGCGCCGGTTTTCTTCTGGATGTAGCTGCCGAGATGGCGATCGGGTGCCCAGATGATCTTCTCGCCCCGCGCGTGCAGGTCGGCGACGATCTCGAGGCCGATCGACGACGTGACCATCCAGTCTGCGCGCGCCTTAACGGCGGCGCTGGTGTTCGCGTAGACGACGACTGTGCGATCGGGATGTGCGTCGCAGAACGCGGAGAATTCGTCGGCCGGGCAGCCGAGATCGAGCGAGCAGGTCGCATCGAGATCGGGCATCAGCACGCGTTTGCCGGGGCTCAGGATCTTCGCGGTTTCGCCCATGAAGCGCACGCCGGCGACGACGAGCGTCTGCGCGTCGTGGTCACGGCCGAAGCGGGCCATTTCGAGCGAATCGGCGACGCAGCCGCCTGTTTCGTCGGCCAGCTCCTGCAGCTCGGCATCCACGTAGTAGTGGGCGACGAGCACGGCCTTTTCCCGCGCGAGCAGCGCCTTGATGCGCGCCTTCAGTGCAGCGCGCTCCTCGGGGGACGGCGCGTCGGGCACCTTGGCCCATGCTTGTCCCACGCCGCACACGGTCCCTGCTGCGACGGGCCGGTCGTACTCGACGGGTTTGATCGTCGATTGCATCTCCATATCTCCTGTCGACCAGAGTTAGTGCTTTAGCACTTACTCTGGTCCCATGCTTCGCGGTCGACCCAGAGTTGGTGCTTTAGCACTTACTCTGGTCCCATGCTTCGCGGTCGACCAGAGTTGGCGCTTTAGCGCTTACTCATGGCCCCATGGGGCATCGAATCCACTGCCCCAAGCCTCATACCAATCCACCCTGCCGATCGGCCATCAAAAACCGGCGGCCCAAATGAAAAAACCCCGCCAACGCGGGGTTTGTGACGTCCTTAGATTCTAATCGATTTCGAATCAGGCGTAGCGACGCAGACGTGTCGCGAATTCCTGCAGCGCCTTGATGCCGCTTTGTTCTGCGCGATGGCACCAATCCTGCAATTGCGCGAGCAGCTGTTCGCGCGACGCGGTCGAGCGATCCCAGATCGCGGCCAGATCCTGGCGCAGCTGGAAGTACGTCTGCAGCTTCTGGCTGTTCGCGAAGATTTCCGGCAGCAGCTTCTTCTGCGGCTCGTCGAGGCCGTCGGCGTCCTTGTGGAACCACTTGCGCGCGCTGCGCATCAGCTGGTACTTGTCGCTCGCACCAAGCTCCTTCAGGTGCGCGAGCTCCTGGCGGTATGCACGCTTGACGGCCTTGCCGTAGCTCGCCATCACTTCGTAGCGGTTCGACAACACGGCCTGCAGCGTTTCCTGGTCGAGCACCGTCTTCGGCTTGTTCAGGCGCGGCGTCGGTGCAACCTTCTTCACCTTCGCGAGACCGAATGCCGACATGATGCGGATGTACATCCAGCCGATGTCGAACTCGTACCACTTGTTCGACAGCTTCGCCGACGTCGCGAACGTGTGGTGGTTGTTGTGCAGTTCTTCGCCGCCGATCACGATGCCCCACGGGAACAGGTTCGTGCTCGCATCGGCCGAGTTGAAGTTGCGGTAGCCCCAGAAGTGGCCGAAGCCGTTCACGACACCGGCGGCCCAGAACGGAATCCAGACCATCTGCACGGCCCACACGGTCAGGCCGAGCACGCCGAACAGCGCGACGTCGAGCACCATCATCAGGCTCACGCCGAGGATCGGGTACTTCGAGTACAGATTGCGCTCGATCCAGTCGTTCGGCGTGCCGTGGCTGAACTTGCGCATCGTTTCTTCGTTCTTCGCTTCCGCGCGATACAGCTCGGCGCCTTCGAGGAACACCTTCCAGATCCCGCGCGTCTGCGGGCTGTGCGGATCTTCCTCGGTCTCGCACTTCGCGTGGTGCTTGCGATGGATCGCGGCCCACTGGCCGGTCAGCATGCCGGTCGTCATCCACAGCCACATGCGGAAGAAGTGGCTCGCGATCGGATGCAGCTCCAGCGCGCGGTGCGCCTGGCAGCGATGCAGGTAGACCGTCACGCCGATGATCGTGACGTGCGTGACGGCGAGCGCGAACAGCGCGACCTGCCACCACGAAAAACGCAGGAGCCCGTGGGAAAGAAAATCGAGCAGGGAATTCAACAAGGCAGTTACCTGTGGTGAGAGCGACGCCGGCGCCGGCCAACGTCATAAAAATGAAAGCATACCGCGTGTAGACTGGAATTTTACTTCAACCGTTCCAAGTCTTTGTAAAAAATGAATATTTTCTTGTGTTGACGCAAGGCGGACAGTCCATCTCCGGACCCGGAAAGCCCCGCGATCCCGTTCTGGCCGGTCAGATTTACCCGATTCGGGGCGACGCGCCGCGCCTGGGCCGCCTGAGGCCACTTAGGCCGCCGACGCCTGCCCGTCCACCGTCCCGACGCCCGCCACGGGCAAGCCCTTCGCCACCACGCCGCTCGCCGCTAGACCGTCCGGCAGGCCGACCACGCGCACTTCGCGCTGCGGGAACGGGATCGAGATCCCGTGCTCGCCGAACAGCCGCCAGATATTGCGGTTCACGGCCGAACGCACGCCCGACGTGCCCGTCGCCGCATCCTCGATCCAGAAACCGAGCTCCAGATCGATCCCGTCCGCGCCGAAGCCGACCAGGTACGGGGCCGGCGCCGGCTCCGCGAGCACGCGCGGCACGCCCTTCGCGGCTTCCGCCAGCACCGCCAGTGCCTGCTCGACGTCGTTCGTATAGGCGATCTGCACGGCGACCTTCGCGTAGCCGCGCGTCAGGTACGACGACTGGTTCTGCACGACGTCGGTGATCAGCTTCTCGTTCGGGATCAGCGTCTCGTTGCCGTCGAGGCCGCGCACGACCGTATAGCGCGTGCGGATCTGCGTGACGACGCCCTGCAGCCCGCCGACGCTGATCGCGTCGCCGAGCCGCAGCGAGCGATCGAGCAGGATGATGAAGCCCGACACGTAATTGCTGGCGACCTTCTGCAGGCCGAAGCCGAGGCCGACGCCCAACGCGCCGCCGAACACGCCGAGCACCGTCACGTCGATGCCGACGAGCGACAGCCCGATCAGGATCGCCGCGAACACCAGCAGCGCACGGCCGACCCGCGACAGCACGACCTTCAGGTTCGCATCGAGCGTGCTCGCGCGCGCGAGGCGATCCTCGAGCACCGAGCCGAGCCACATCGCGACCATCAGCGTCACGCACACCCACAGCGCGCCGGAGATCACCGACAGCAGCGTGAGATGCGCATTGGCCACGCGGAACTGCACGCTGTCGAGCCAGCCGAGCACGTCGCGCTGGATGCCGAGCACGGTCAGCACCATCGCGGCCCACACGATGTGTCGACACGATCTTCTCGACGATCGACAGCCACGCATGCGTGTGGCCGTCGCGCGCGAACACGCGCCGCGCGAAGAAGAACAGCACGTAGATCAGCCCGATGCCGAACAGCGGCACCAGCGCGAGCGACAGCAGCGACGTCGACATGAACGGCTCGAACGCGAGCTGCGCGACGCCGACGAAAATGCCGCCGAACAACGGGAACAGCGCGCGCTTCAGGCTATCCGAGCCCGCGCCGGGCGCGCGTCCGGACGCCGTGCGGCGCGCATCGATCCGGCCGTGCACGAAGCGCGCGGCCAGCCACGCGAAACACAGCGCGCCGACGAGGATCGCTGCCTGCCAGATCATCACCGGCTGGTGGAAATCGCGAATCACCGAGGCCAGCCGGCGCGACAGCAGGCGGCTTTGCAGACTCTCCATCGTCCGTCCGTGCCGCCGTTACTGCGCGCGCCGCTCGAGCACCGCGGCGAAGAAGCCGTCGGTCGCGTGGCGGTGCGGCCACAGCGACAGGTAGTCGCCGGTCTCGATCGCGATGCGCTGGTCGGCCAGCACCTGCTGCGCGGGCACCAGCACGAACTCCGGATGGTCGGCCAGGAACTGCTCGACGATCGCCTCGTTCTCCGCGTGGAGCACGCTGCAGGTCGCGTACACGAGCCGGCCGCCCTTCTTCACGAGACGCGCGGCGCTCGCGAGGATCGACGCCTGCTTCGGCGTGAGCTCCTCGATCGACGTGCGCGTCTGGCGCCACTTCAGGTCGGGATTGCGGCGCAGCGTGCCGAGGCCGCTGCACGGCGCGTCGACCAGCACGCGGTCGATCTTGCCGGCGAGCCGCTTGATCTTCGCATCGTGCTCGCTGTCGATCAGCACCGGGTTCACGTTCGACAGCCCGCTGCGCGCGAGGCGCGGCTTGAGCTTGGTCAGGCGCTTTTCCGACACGTCGAACGCGTAAAGGCGCCCGGTCGAGCGCATCATCGCGCCGAGCGCGAGCGTCTTGCCGCCGGCGCCCGCGCAGAAATCGACGATCATCTCACCGCGGCGCGGCGCGACCAGCGAGCACAGCAGCTGGCTGCCCTCGTCCTGCACCTCGATCTGCCCTTCCTGGAACACCTGCAGGCGCGTGAGCGCCGGCTTGCCGACGACGCGCACGCCCTGCGGCGCGAACGGCGTCTCGCCCGCGTCGATGCCCTCCGCGCGCAGCGCGTCGATCACCTGGTCGCGCGTCGCCTTCTGCGCGTTGGCGCGCAGGTCGAGCGGCGCCGGGTAGTTCAGCGCGGCGGCGAGCTGCGCGAGCTCCTCGGCGTCGAAACGGGCCGACAGCGCCTGGTAGATCCAGTCCGGCAGGTTCGTGCGCACGCGCACCGGCAGGCTCGCCGGGTCGATCTTCGACACGTGCTCGAGCCACGCGGCCTCGGTGTCGGACACGAACGGCTTCAGCGCATTGCGGCCGAGCGTCTGCATCAGGCCCAGCAGCGTGAGGCGCCGTGCGGGGCTGCCCGTGCCGCTCTCGGCGAGGTGCGAAAACTCCATCTTGCGGCGCAGCACCGCGAACACCGCCTCGGCGATCACGCCGCGCTCGGCATGGCCCAGCTTCGGGTGCGCGCGGAAGAACCGGCTCGTCGTCGCGTCGGCGGGGCCGGTGAACTTCAGCACCTCCGCCAGCAAGGTCTCGGTCTGGCCAATCAGGAATCCGTGCAGCTTCATACGCCCTCGCTCGTTTCGGTATGCGGTTGATCCGCGAAAATCCAGCGCGCCTCTTCTGGCGCCACCACTGCCCGGCCGTTCTCGAGGCGCAGGCGCCCCTCGACGAACCAGCGCACCGCACGCGGATACAGCACGTGCTCGACCGTCAGCACGCGCCGCGCGAGCGCGGCCGCGTCGTCGCCCGCGCGCACCGGCACCGCGCCCTGCGCGACGATGGCGCCGCTGTCGAGTTCGGGAATCACGAAATGCACGCTCGCGCCATGCAGCGCGACGCCGGCATCCAGCGCCTGCTGGTGCGTGTGGATACCCTTGAAGCTCGGCAGCAGCGACGGGTGGATGTTGAGCAGCCGGCCCTCATATCGTCTGACGAAATCGGGCGTGAGGATACGCATGAAGCCGGCGAGCACGACGAGATCGGGCGCGAAGCGGTCGATCTCGGCGGCGAGCGCCGCGTCGAAGCTGTCGCGGCCGTCGAACGACCGGTGGTCGACCACCGCGGTCGCCACCCCGTGCGACGCGGCAAAAACCAGGCCGGCTGCGTCAGGCCGGTTGGCGATCACGGCGGCGACCTGGGCCGGCCAGCGTTCCTGCGCGCACGCGCGGACGATGGCCTCCATGTTGCTGCCGCGACCGGAAATCAGGATCACGAGTTTTTTCATCCGCGAATTTTACCATTCGCCCCCGCGTTTCCCTCCTTCTCGGCCGCCGGGCCGCCCGAACGTTTATAATCTTCTGCTTTGCGGCATTCCACCGCCCATTCCCCCGACGCTGCTTCCGCTATCGTGAAAGTCTTCCGCGGCCTGCCCAACGCCGAGAGCCGCGCGCCGTGCGCGCTGACGATCGGCAACTTCGATGGTGTCCATCGCGGCCACCAGGCCCTGCTCGCGCGCGTGCGCGCGGCAGCGGACGCGCGCGGCCTGCCCGTGTGCGTGATGACGTTCGAGCCGCACCCGCGCGAATTCTTCAATCCGGCCGGCGCGCCGCCTCGCATCGCGATGCTGCGCGACAAGCTCGAAGCGCTGCGCGAGCACGGGGTCGACCGCGTCGTCGTCGAGCACTTCAACCACACGTTCGCGAGCCAGTCGCCGCAGGCGTTCGTCGAACGCACGCTGGTCGGCGGGCTGCACACGCGCTGGATGATGGTCGGCGACGATTTCTGCTACGGCGCGAAGCGCGCGGGCACCTTCGACACGCTGAAGGCGGCCGGCGAACAGTACGGTTTCGAAGTCGAGCAGATGGGCACGGTCTCCGGCAGCGACGGCACGCGCATCTCCAGCTCCGGCGTGCGCGCCGCGCTCGCCGCGGGCGATCTCGACGCGGCCGCGCAGGCGCTGGGCCATGGCTACGCGATCAGCGGCCACGTCGCACACGGGCTGAAGCTCGGCCGCGACCTCGGCTTCCCAACCCTGAACCTGCCGATCGCGCACAAGCGGCCGGCGCTCGCGGGCATCTTCGTCGTGCAGGTGCACGGGCTGGGCCCTGCCCCGCTGCCGGGCGTCGCGAGCCTCGGGCTGCGCCCGACCGTCGACGATTCCGGCCGCGTGCTGCTCGAAGTCCACCTGCTCGACTGGCACGGCGATGCGTACGGCAAGCTGATCCGCGTCGAATTCCTGAAGAAGCTGCGCGACGAGGCGAAGTTCGACGATCTCGAGGCGCTGTCGCGCGCGATCGCCCTGGACGTCGCGAATGCGCGCGCGTACTTCGTCGAGCGCGCCCGCGCGCCGGGCAGCCGCGCGACCGGCTTCTCGACGTCGGCGACCGACCGAATTAGCTGATCCGGCCGGCGGCGCCATGCGCCGCGCCCTCGCGCCGCCCACACGCGCGCATCCCCGATTCACGACGCACGAGCGTCCACCGATTTAGATAGCGATCCCATCATGAGCAACAAGAAAGCCGATTCGAAACCGCAGGCCAAGTATCCGGTCAACCTGCTCGACACGCCGTTCCCGATGCGCGGCGACCTGCCCAAGCGCGAGCCGCAGTGGGTCAAGGAATGGGAAGAGCGCGGCATCTACGAAAAGATCCGCGCGGCCAGCAAGGGCCGCCCGAAGTTCATCCTGCACGACGGCCCGCCGTATGCGAACGGCGACATCCACCTCGGGCACGCGGTCAACAAGATCCTGAAGGACATCGTCGTCAAGTCGCGCAACATGGCCGGCTTCGACGCACCGTACGTGCCGGGCTGGGATTGCCACGGGATGCCGATCGAGATCCAGATCGAGAAGCAGTTCGGCAAGTCGCTGCCGGCGGCCGAAGTGATGAGCAAGGCGCGCGCGTATGCGACCGAGCAGATCGAGAAGCAGAAGGTCGGCTTCAAGCGCCTTGGCGTGCTCGGCGACTGGGCGAATCCGTACAAGACGATGAACTTCGTGAACGAGGCGGAAGAGATCCGCGCGCTCGGCAAGATCATCGAGAAGGGCTACGTGTACCGCGGGCTGAAGCCGGTGAACTGGTGCTTCGACTGCGGCTCGGCGCTCGCCGAGGCGGAAGTCGAGTACAAGGACCGCACCGACCCGACGATCGACGTGATGTTCGCGTTCGCCGAGCCGGAAAAGACCGCGCAGGCGTTCGGCCTGCCGGCGCTGCCGCGCGCCGAGGGCGGCATCGTGATCTGGACCACCACGCCGTGGACGATCCCGGCCAACCAGGCGCTGAACCTCCATCCGGAAATCGTCTACGCGCTGGTCGACACCGAGCGCGGGCTGCTGATCATCGCGGAAGAACGTGTCGCCGCGTGCATGGCCGACTTCAAGCTGACCGGCCGCGTCGTCGCGACCGCGCCCGGCGTGAAGCTCGCGAACCTGCGCTTCCACCACCCGCTCGCGTCGGCCCATCCGGGCTACAAGCGCACCGCGCCCGTCTACCTCGGCGACTACGTGACGACCGACACGGGTACCGGCGTCGTGCACTCGTCGCCCGCCTACGGCATCGAAGACTTCATGTCGTGCAAGGCGCACGGGATGACCGATTCCGACTTCATCAATCCGGTGATGGGCGACGGCCGCTACATCGAATCGCTGCCGCTGTTCGGCGGCCTGTCGATCTGGGACGCGAACCCGAAGATCGTCGACGCGCTGAACGCGGCCGGCTCGCTGCTGCGCAGCGAGAAGTACACGCACAGCTACATGCACTGCTGGCGCCACAAGACGCCGATCATCTACCGCGCGACGTCGCAATGGTTCGCCGGCATGGACGTGACGCCGCGCGACGACGGCAAGACGCTGCGCGAAGCGGCGCTCGAAGGCGTCGAGGCAACCGCGTTCTACCCGTCGTGGGGCAAGCAGCGCCTGTTCAGCATGATCGCGAACCGTCCCGACTGGACACTGTCGCGTCAGCGCCAGTGGGGCGTGCCGATGGCGTTCTTCGTGCACAAGGAAACCGGCGAGCTGCACCCGCGCACGCTCGAGCTGCTCGAGGAAGTCGCGAAGCGCGTCGAGCAGTCGGGCATCGAGGCGTGGCAGTCGCTCGATCCGCGCGAGCTGATCGGCGACGACGCGAACATGTACGAAAAGAACCGCGACACGCTCGACGTGTGGTTCGACTCGGGCACGACGCACTGGCACGTGCTGCGCGGCTCGCACAAGGATCAGCTGCAGTTCCCGGCCGATCTATACCTCGAAGGCTCGGACCAGCACCGCGGCTGGTTCCACTCGTCGCTGCTGACCGCGTCGATGATCGACGGCCGCGCGCCGTACAAGGGCCTGCTCACGCACGGCTTCACGGTCGACGGCGAAGGCCGCAAGATGAGCAAGTCGCTCGGCAACGGTGTCGACCCGCATGAAGTCGCGAACCGCCTCGGCGCGGAAATCATCCGCCTGTGGATCGCGTCGACCGACTATTCGGGCGAGCTCGCGATCTCCGAGGAAATCCTCAAGCGTGTGACGGAAGGCTATCGCCGCATCCGCAACACGCTGCGCTTCCTGCTCGCGAACCTGTCGGACTTCGACTTCGCGCAGCACGCGGTGCCGGTCGACGAATGGCTCGAGATCGACCGTTATGCGGTCGCGTTCTCCGCGCAACTGCAGACGGAATTGCTCGGCCACTACGAGAAGTACGAGTTCCACCCGGTCGTCGCGAAGCTGCAGACGTACTGCTCGGAAGATCTCGGCGGCTTCTACCTCGACGTGCTGAAGGACCGCCTGTACACCAGCGCGGCCGATTCGCGCGCGCGCCGCTCCGCGCAGACCGCGCTGTACCACCTGACGCACGGGCTGCTGCGCGTGCTCGCACCGTTCCTGTCGTTCACCGCGGAAGAAGCGTGGAAGGTGTTCCAGCCGGCCAGCGACACCGTGTTCACCGAAACCTACTACGCGTATCCGGAAGTGGCCGGCGCGGCCGCGCTGATCGAGAAGTGGGCGCTGCTGCGCGACGTGCGCGGCAACGTGACGAAGGCGCTCGAGGAAGCACGCACCGCGAACCGCATCGGTTCGTCGCTGCAGGCCGAAGTGGCCGTGCACGCGAGCGGCGCGCGCTACGATGCGCTCACGAGCCTCGGCGACGACCTCAAGTTCGTGCTGATCACGTCGGCGGCGACGGTCGTGAAGGTCGACGACGAGGCGCAGGAAAGCGTCGACGTCGCGGCGTCGAAGTACCAGAAGTGCGAACGCTGCTGGCACTACCGCGAGGACGTCGGCGCGCACGCCGATCATCCGACGCTGTGCGGACGCTGCTTCTCGAACCTGTTTGAAAACGGCGAAATCCGGAGCGCGGCTTAACCATGGCAAAAACCCTGTCGAAGCCGGCCAGCGGCGCGCTCGCGCCCTGGCTCGGCATTTCGCTGATCGTGATCCTGTTCGACCAGCTGTCGAAAATCGCGATCCTGAAAACGTTCGCGTACGGCGCGCAGCATGCGCTGACGTCGTTCTTCAGCCTCGTGCTGGTGTACAACCGCGGCGCCGCGTTCGGCTTCCTGTCGACCGCGAGCGGCTGGCAGCGCTGGGCGTTCACCGCGCTCGGCATCGGCGCGACGCTCGTGATCTGCTTCCTGCTGCGCCGCCATGGCCAGCAGCGGCTGTTCAGCCTGTCGCTCGCGCTGATCCTCGGCGGCGCGCTCGGCAACGTGATCGACCGGCTGGTCTACGGCCACGTGATCGACTTTCTCGATTTCCACGTCGGCGGCTGGCACTTCCCGGCGTTCAACCTCGCCGATTCCGCGATCACGATCGGCGCGGTGCTGCTGGTCTACGACGAACTGCGTCGCGTGCGCGGCTCGCGCTGAGCGCGCATACTCGGTGTCGACGGCCGGCTTCGCGCCGGCCGTTCCGTTTGACCCTTGGAGGCCTGAGTTGGCACACGCAGAACTCGCTGGAAAACATCTCGTTCTCGGCCTGACGGGCGGCATCGCCTGCTACAAGATCGCCGAGCTCACCCGGCTGCTGACGAAGGCAGGTGCGACCGTGCAGGTCGTGATGACCGAAGCCGCCGCGCAGTTCATCACGCCCGTCACGATGCAGGCGCTGTCCGGCCGGCCCGTCTATACGAGCCAGTGGGATGCGCGCGTCGACAACAACATGGCGCACATCGACCTGTCGCGCGAAGCCGACGCGATCGTGATCGCGCCCGCGTCGACGGATTTCCTCGCGAAGCTCGCGCACGGATTCGCGGACGACCTGCTGTCGACGCTGTGCGTCGCGCGCGACTGTCCGCTGCTCGTCGTGCCCGCGATGAACCGCCAGATGTGGCAGAACCCGGCCACGCAACGCAATGCCGCGCAACTGCGCGCCGACGGCGTGTCAGTGCTCGGCCCCGATTCGGGCGCGCAGGCCTGCGGCGAAGTCGGCGACGGCCGCATGCTCGAGCCCGACGCGATCTATGAAGCGATCGTCGCGCACTTCGCACCGAAGGTGCTCGCGCACCGTCGCGTGCTGATCACGGCCGGCCCGACGTTCGAGCCGCTCGACCCGGTGCGCGGCCTCACGAACCGCTCGAGCGGCAAGATGGGCTTCGCGCTCGCGCGCGCCGCGCAGCAGGCCGGCGCCGACGTGCATCTCGTCGCGGGGCCGGTCGCGCTCGACACGCCGTGGGGCGTGACGCGCCAGGACGTGCAGACCGCGCAGCAGATGTACGACGCGGTCATGCAGGCGGTAACCGACGCGGACATCTTCATCGCGGTGGCCGCGGTCGCCGACTGGCGCGTCGACCAGCCGGCCGAGCACAAGATGAAGAAGACGGCCGATCGCAAGATGCCGGCGCTCGCGTTCGTCGAGAACCCCGACATCCTCGCGTCGGTCGCGGCGCTGCCCGATCCGCCGTTCTGCGTCGGGTTCGCCGCCGAAAGCGGCGACCTCGACGTGCATGGCGACGAAAAGCGCAAGCGCAAGAACGTGCCGCTGCTGGTCGGCAACCTCGGCCCGCTGACGTTCGGCCGCGACGACAACGAAGTCGTGCTGTTCGAGGCAGCCGGGCTCACGCGCCTGCCGCGCGCGCCGAAGGACGAGCTCGCGCACGCGCTCGTCGCCGAAATCGCGAAGCGCCTGCCCGACAATCACCTGATCTGATCCATTGCCCGGCGGCACGCGCCGCCGAGCCCTTCCCGACCGATTCGACGACCGCATGAAACTCGACCTGAAGATTCTCGACGCGCGCATGCGCGACTACATGCCCGCCTACGCCACCACCGGCAGCGCGGGCCTCGACCTGCGCGCGTGCCTCGACGCACCCGTCACGCTGCAGCCGGGCGAAACGACGCTGGTGCCGACGGGCCTCGCGATTCATCTCGCGGATCCCGGCTATGCGGCGCTGATCCTGCCGCGCTCGGGCCTCGGCCACAAGCACGGGATCGTGCTCGGCAACCTCGTCGGCCTGATCGATTCCGACTACCAGGGCCAGCTGATGGTGTCGACGTGGAACCGCGGCCAGACCGAATTCGTGCTGAACCCGTTCGAGCGGCTCGCGCAGCTCGTGATCGTGCCGGTCGTGCAGGCGCAGTTCAACATCGTCGACGATTTCGCGCAAAGCGAGCGCGGCGAAGGCGGCTTCGGCAGCACCGGCCGTCACTGAACGGCGCGATGCGAAACGGGGGCCTCGCGGCCCCCTTTGCTTTTTGCGTTTCCATTCACCGATCGGCCGTCTGTGCAATCCGCGCGGGCCCGAGCCGGCGGCCGCGCCTCACCGTCGCCGCGCAGGCCATCGCCCGCCGCGTACGCTCACGCCTCAACGCGCGTGCTGGTGCCGATAGTGGATCGCGTATGCGAGCGTCAGCAGCACGACGAACACGACGCCGACCACCATCGTCATCCGGAATTCGCGCGTGAACGCGGTCGTGAGCAGGACCGCGCCGACGAGCCCCGCACCGAGCAGACTGCCGAACGGGTGGCCCCACATCCGGAATGCGAGCGCCGGGCCGCGATACCGCGCGCGAAAGCGCAGGTGCGTGACGAAGATCATCAGCCACGTGAACAGCGCGCCGAACATCGCGATCGCCATCATCACGGTAAATGCGGTGTCGGGCGACAGCGCGACCAGCACGGCCGCGACCGCGACGCCGCTCGTCGAGATCCACAGCGCCGCACGCGGCACGCCGTTGTTGCCGAGCCGGCCGAACACCGCCGGCGCGAGCCGCGCACGCGACAGGCTGAACATCATCCGCGTCGTCACGTAGAGCTGGCTGTTCATCGCCGACAGCGCCGCGATCAGCAGCACGAAGTTGATCACGCCGGCCGCATACGGCACGTGCGTGGCAGCCATCACCTTCACGAACGGGCTCTCGTCGGTGCCGGCCTGCGTCCAGGGCACGATCGCGAGCATCAGCGACAGCGTCAGCAGGTAGAACAGCACGAGCCGGAACACCGTCGAACGGAACGCACGCGTGACCGCATGCTGCGGATCGCGCGCCTCGCCGGCCGCGATCGCGACCGCCTCGATGCTCATGTAGCTGAAGATCGCGACGATCACCGCGACCCAGGTGCCCCACGGCCCTTTCGGCATGAAGCCGTCGTGCGCGGTGTAGTTCGCGAAGCCGATGCCCGACGCCGCCGGCGCCGACCACACGAGATACGCGCCGAGCACGATGAACACGACGATCGCCGCGATCTTCAGCAACGAAAACGCGTATTCGACCGACCCGTACAGCGTGACGCTCGCGAGGTTCACCGCGATCAGCAGCGCGGAGAAGCCGATCACCCAGTACCAGCCGGGCACGGCCGGGAACCAGTACTTCATGAACACGGCGATCGCGCTGATCTCGGTGCCGATCGCGAACACCACCGCGAACCAGTACGCATAGCGCACGAGAAAGCCCGCGAGCGGGCCGACGTAGTGCTCAGCGTATGCGCCGAACGAACCGGCCGTCGGATGCGCGACCGTCATTTCCGCGAGCGCGCCCATCAGCAGCAGCGCGATCAGCGCGCCGATCGCATACGAGACCAGCACGCTCGGGCCGGCGAGCCCGATCGCGAACCCGCTGCCGAGGAACAGCCCCGTGCCGATCGCGCCGCCGATCGCGATCATCGCCATCTGCCCCGACGTCAGCGCGTGGCGCAACCCTTGTTCGCGCGCGACGATGTTGTCGAACGACCGTTGTTGTTGTGTCACTGCGTTGCTACTCCCTGCCCCACCATTGCGCCACCGGCGCCAGATAAAACGAAACGGCGCGGAGAACTTCCCGCGCCGTTCGCATGAACAACGAATTATCGCTTACTCGACTTCGACCGTCTCTTCGTTCGGCTTGTGCGGCGGATTCGCCAGCTTGTCGAACGACAACTGCACCTTGTCGTTTTCGTCGACGTCGACCGTCACGTGCCCGCCGTTGACGAGCTTGCCGAACAGCAGCTCGTCGGCCAGCGCACGACGGATCGTGTCCTGGATCAGCCGCTGCATCGGCCGCGCGCCCATCAGCGGGTCGAAGCCGTGCTTCGCGAGATGCTTGCGCAACGCGTCGGTGAACAGCGCGTCGACCTTCTTCTCGTGCAGCTGCTCCTCAAGCTGGATCAGGAACTTGTCGACCACGCGCATGATGATTTCCTCATCGAGCGAGCGGAAGCTGATGATCGAATCCAGGCGGTTGCGGAACTCCGGCGTGAACAGACGCTTGATGTCGGTCATCTCGTCGCCCGTCTCGCGGCGCGTCGTGAAGCCGATCGTCGCCTTCTGCATCGACTCGGCGCCCGCGTTCGTCGTCATGATGATGATGACGTTGCGGAAATCCGCCTTGCGGCCGTTGTTGTCGGTCAGCGTGCCGTGGTCCATCACCTGGAGCAGCACGTTGAAGATGTCCGGATGCGCCTTCTCGATTTCGTCGAGCAACAGCACGCAATGCGGCTTCTTCGTGACGGCTTCGGTCAAGAGGCCGCCCTGGTCGAACCCGACGTAGCCCGGCGGCGCACCGATCAGCCGGCTCACCGCGTGACGCTCCATGTATTCCGACATGTCGAAGCGGATCAGCTCGATGCCGAGCGTGAACGCGAGCTGGCGCGCCACTTCGGTCTTGCCGACGCCCGTCGGGCCGGAGAACAGGAACGAGCCGATCGGCTTGTCCATCTTGCCGAGGCCCGCACGCGCCATCTTGATCGATGCGGCGAGCGCGTCGATCGCCGGATCCTGGCCGAACACGACGCTCTTCAGGTCGCGATCGAGCGTCTGCAGCTTGCTGCGATCGTCCTGCGACACGCTTTGCGCCGGCACGCGCGCGATCTTCGAGATGATTTCCTCGATCTCGCTCTTGCCGATCGTCTTCTTCTGCTTCGACTTCGGCAGGATGCGCTGCGCGGCGCCCGCTTCGTCGATCACGTCGATCGCCTTGTCAGGCAGGTGGCGATCGGTGATGAAGCGTGCCGAAAGTTCGGCCGCGGCCGACAGTGCGCCCGACGAATACTTGACGCCGTGATGCTCCTCGAAGCGCGACTTCAGCCCGCGCAGGATCGCGACCGTCTGCTCGACGGTCGGCTCCGTCACGTCGACCTTCTGGAAGCGCCGCGACAGCGCCGCGTCCTTCTCGAAGATGCCGCGATATTCGGTGAACGTGGTCGCGCCGATGCACTTGAGCGTGCCCGACGACAGCGCCGGCTTCAGCAGGTTCGACGCGTCGAGCGTGCCGCCCGATGCGGCGCCCGCGCCGATCAGCGTGTGGATCTCGTCGATGAACAGGATCGCGTGCGGACGCTCCTTCAGCTCCTTCAGCACCGTCTTCAGACGCTGCTCGAAGTCGCCGCGATACTTGGTGCCCGCGAGGAGCGCGCCCATGTCGAGCGAATACACCTGCGCGTTCGCGAGGATGTCCGGCACTTCGCCGCGCGTGATGCGATAGGCGAGCCCTTCCGCGATCGCGGTCTTGCCCACGCCCGCTTCGCCCACGAGCAGCGGATTGTTCTTGCGGCGCCGGCACAGCACCTGCACGACGCGCTCGACCTCCGGCTCGCGGCCGATCAGCGGATCGATGCGGCCGTCCTTCGCCATCTGGTTCAGGTTCTGCGTGAACTGCGCGAGCGGCGTTTCCTTCTGCGCGTTCGCGTCTTCGCTTTCCGCGTTCGCGTCGGTCGACTTCGCGGCTTCGCCGCCGTTCGTCTTCGCGATGCCGTGCGAAATGAAGTTCACGACGTCCAGGCGCGTGACGCCCTGCTGCTGCAGGTAGTAGACGGCGTGCGAATCCTTCTCGCCGAAGATCGCGACCAGCACGTTCGCGCCGGTGACTTCCTTCTTGCCGTTCGACGTCGACTGGACGTGCATGATCGCGCGCTGGATCACGCGCTGGAAACCGAGCGTCGGCTGGGTATCGACATCGTCGGTACCCGGGACGGTCGGTGTGTTGTCGTGGATGAAATTGCGCAGGTTCTGACGCAAGTCCTCGATGTTGGCCGCACACGCGCGCAACACCTCGGCTGCCGTCGGATTATCCAGCAGGGCCAGCAGCAGATGCTCGACCGTAATGAACTCATGGCGCGCCTGGCGTGCTTCCATGAACGCCATGTGCAGGCTGACTTCCAATTCCTGGGCAATCATGCTTCCTCCATCACGCACTGCAGCGGATGCCCGGCCTGCCGCGCATGGGTAACGACTTGCTCAACCTTGGTCGACGCGATGTCCCGCGTATAGACCCCACATACCCCTCGCCCTTCACGATGGACCTTCAGCATGATCTGCGTGGCCGTCTCGCGATCCTTCTTGAAATACTCCTGTACGACCATCACGACGAACTCCATCGGCGTGAAGTCGTCGTTGAGCAGCACCACCTTGTACATCGAAGGCGGCTTGAGCTTCTGCTGCTTGCGTTCCAGGACGGTGCTGTCCTGCTTGTCCGGGATAATCGCCATACACCCATTCTAAACAACTCGGACAGGCCCGCAATCCTGCCATTACCCGACCGACCGGCCGGCGCCCTCCCTGGTTCCCGACGACATGCGATCGTCTTCGCACCATACGAAAGCCGGCTGCGGTGCCGGCTTTCACGCGTGGCGCGGAACACGAACCGTCAGGTGGAGACTGCACCGGACCGTCGCATCCGCATCCAGTATCCCACAAGCCGGGACGACTCGATCGCGTGTCACTCGAGCCTGGTATATGAGCCGATTATGCGACTTTTCAAGTCCGCGCGCTTGGCGGCATGCTGCGAAGCAAAGCCGGAAAAACCCTGAAAATGGGTTCTTTACAACGGCCCTCTAACCGTCTAAAAATTCCCCTTGACACTCAAATAAAGAGCGCCAACAATCAAGCTGGCACTCTTTTTCATTTGCCGGTTGGCGAAATGAATGAGGCCGAAGGTGAGCTTGTGAGGGGGGAACGGCTGTATTTTCCGGTCGTTTAGCTTTTCGAGCGTGCTCGTGGTAAGTAGCAGCGACTGTGTGACAGGGGAAGTAGGAAAATGGCAACTGGTATCGTTAAGTGGTTCAACGACGCGAAGGGCTTCGGTTTCATCACTCCCGACGAGGGCGGTGAGGATCTGTTTGCGCACTTCTCGGCCATCAACATGCAGGGCTTCAAGACCCTGAAGGAAGGCCAGAAGGTGAGCTTCGAGGTCGTTCAAGGGCCGAAGGGCAAGCAAGCGTCGAACATCCAGGCCGCGTAAGGCACCGGATATTGGACGAAGAAACCCGGCATTGCGCCGGGTTTCTTTTTTTCAGGCCGGCCATTCGTTAATTCGATTGGCCGGCCTTTACGTTCAATCCCGATTATTGAACACGTATTGTCTTGTCGTACACGCAGATCGAATGCCGTCATACGTGTGAAACATAATCGATCTCGTTACACGACCTTCAGCGTGCCCATCATGCCGAGATCCTCGTGTTCGAGAATATGGCAGTGGAACATGCGCTCGCCGGGCATGTCTTGCGTAACGAGAATCGTCACGGTCTCGCCGCTGCGCACGTTCACGGTGTCGCGCCACGCGCGGAACGGTTCGCTCGTGCGCGTGCCGTCCGATGCACGCTCGATCACCTGGAATTGCGTGCCGTGCAAATGGAACGGGTGATCCATGTCGGTTGCATTGCGGATCGTCCAGCGCTCGACGTCGCCGCGGCGGCTCGTCAACGTCGCGCGATGCGGTGCATAGGTCGCGCCGTTGATCGTGAAGCGCATCCCGGCCGGGCGGCCATGCGTCGGGCCGTTCATCATCGCGTCCATGTCCATCTCTTCGCCAAACGCGACTTCCTTGTGCGCGACCGGCTCGCCGAGCGCCGGCACCGCGCGCAGCGTCGCCGGCAGCGCACGGGCGGCGGCCGGTGCGAACACGACGTCCGCCAGCGGCAGCGCCGGATCGGGCGGCAGGCTGCCGTGGCCGTCGTCGTGCGACATCGCCATCTTGCGGCGGTCGTATTCGGCCGCCTGCAGCACCGCGCGTGATGCGCGGTCGCCCGCGCGCACCAGCAGTTCCGCGCGCTCGCCCGGTGCGAGCAGCAGCGACGTCACGCGGCGCGGCGTATCGAAGAGCCCGCCGTCCGTGCCGGCATGCTCGAACGCGCGGCCGTCGTCGAACGCCACGCGCAGGTAGCGTGCGCTGCACGCGTTCCACACGCGCCAGCGCTCGTCGCTCGCAACGTCGATCCGCGGCCGGCGCGCACCGTTGACCAGCACGAACTGGCCTTCGCGGCCGTTCATCCAGTCCATCATGTCGTTCGGCGCAATGGTGCCGTCGCGCGCAAGCTTCAGGTCGGACACGAACAGGTTGCGTTCGGGCCAGCCGGCGAGCGGGTCGTCGGCGGCACGCACGACGAACGGGCCAGCCAGCCCGCGGAACACCTGCTCGGCGGTCATCATGTGCGGATGCGGGTGATACCAGTAGGTGCCGGCACTGCCCTTCGGCAGCGTGAAGCGGTACACGTGCGACGCACCCGGCGCGACCGGGTCGGACGGGTTGCCGTCCTGGTCGGGCGGCACCGGCAGGCCATGCCAGTGGATCGTCGACGGTTGCGGCAGCTTGTTCACGAAGCGGATTTCGACCGTATCGCCCTCGCGTACGTCGATCAGCGGGCCGACCACCGGCCCCTGCGTGCCCCCGCCGAACTGCCAGAACGTCGTCGGACGCGCGCCGTGCAGCAGCGGACGCGCGACCGGCTGCGCAACCAGCGTCGCGCGGAACGTGCCGGGCTCGCGACTTTCGTTCGCGAGCGTGCGCAGCGACGCGAGCGGCGCGCCGGCCGGCAGCGCATCGGCCGCCGCGAGCGCGGCCCGCGCCGGCTTCGCGTGCTGCGTGTGGCCCGCCATCCCTGACATGCCGGGCATGTCGTCCATCTGATCCATGCCGGCCATGCCCGCGTGTGCGGCATGCTGCGCCCACGCGGTGCGCGCAAACAGCGATGCGGCCGCCACACCGATGGCATGCGACAGGAAGGTTCTCCGTATCATCAATCGTTCCTCGTTATTCGTGCTGCGTCGTGCTGCGTCGTGCTGCGTCGTGCGGCCGTCGCGACACCCGCGCCGGCCGGTGCGCAAGCGCCCATGCGCGACGCGAAACCTGATGCCCGCGTCATCATAACCGCGGGTCGCGGCCGAAGCACCGCGGCACAGCGCGAGCGGCGATACGCCGCAGTGCGCGGTTGGGCCTGACGGCCCGGGCGCCCTTCGCGCGGTGTTTTCGATCATCGGTCGACGCCGCAACGCCCCCACTGCATTCGTGCCGGCTGCCCGGTCGACCGCAAGCGCTGCCCGCGTTCGCCCCACCCAATCGCGCGCAGCTCATCCCGCCAGCGTTACGCCGTCCACCTTCGATGCACGGACCCCCTCGTTTTTTCACGATGTGGAACAAGTCCCTGCGTTATAAAAATTCGTGGTGCACGGCACAAATTCGCTGTTTCGCGATGCCAAAAATCGTTCCGCAATACAAAACGGACAAAATAAATAGCTGTTTTTAAAAAGGAATTTTTGTTTCGAGAAAGCGTTCTACGCGCACCATCGGTCGCGGCCACGGACGTAGACTGGGTTCCATGCACCGACGCTTCGCCACCACGGTCGATACGAAACCCAACCGGCGAGCGGCACAACAGAATCGCTTGTAATCAGAAAGGGAGAACGGAAATGAAGGGATTTCGCTTTGGTTCAGCGCTCGGGTCGTTCTACATCCTGCCGGGTAACGGCGGCTGGGAAGCGACGTTCGGCAACGCTCTGCTCGGCGCGTTCTCGTGCCCGGAAGTCGCCGCCGACCACATCTCCCGCGGCGACTGCGAGCAACCGACCGAACTCGATACGGCCACGCTCGAAGTGCCGCCCGAAATCAGCGAATGGGAAATCGTGCACGTCTGAATGGCACGCCTGCAACGAAAAACGCCCCGGGCGACCGGGGCGTTTTTATTGTCGGCGAAGCGGCGAGCCGTGAAGCCCGCCGCCGTTGCCGTCACGCGCGCGTGGGCGCGCCCGGCGTCAGGCGACCGCGTCGACGATGGCGTTCAGCGTTGCGCTCGGGCGCATCGCCTGGCTCGTCAGCTCGACGTTCGGACGGTAGTAGCCGCCGATCGCCTGCGCGGTGCCCTGCGCGGCCGACAGTTCTTCCAGGATGCGCGCTTCGCTGTCGGCCAGCGACTTCGCGACGCCTTCGAACTGCGCCTTCAGCGCGGCATCGTCGGTCTGCTCGGCCAGCGCCTGCGCCCAGTACAGGCACAGGTAGAAATGGCTGCCGCGGTTGTCGAGGCCGCCGACCTTGCGTGCGGGCGACTTGTTCTCGTCCAGGAACTTGCCGGTCGCCTGGTCGAGCGTCTTCGCGAGCACGAGCGCCTTCGGGTTCTGGTAAGCGTGGCCGAGGTGTTCGAGCGACGCGGCCAGCGCGAGGAATTCGCCGAGCGAATCCCAGCGCAGGAAGCCTTCCTCGACGAACTGCTGCACGTGCTTCGGTGCCGAGCCGCCCGCGCCCGTTTCGAACATCCCGCCGCCGGCCATCAGCGGCACGATCGACAGCATCTTCGCGCTGGTGCCGAGTTCCATGATCGGGAACAGGTCGGTCAAGTAGTCGCGCAGCACGTTGCCCGTGACCGAGATCGTGTCCTTGCCCGCGCGGATGCGCTCGAGCGAGAAACGCGTCGCGTCGACCGGCGTCATGATGCGGATGTCGAGGCCGTTCGTGTCGTGATCCTTCAGGTAGCGTTCGACCTTCGCGATGATCTGCGCGTCGTGCGCACGGGCCGGGTCGAGCCAGAACACGGCCGGCGCGCCGGTCGCGCGGGCACGGTTCACCGCGAGCTTCACCCAGTCCTGCACCGGTGCGTCCTTCGTCTGGCACATGCGCCAGATGTCGCCCGACTCGACCGCATGCTCGAGCAGCACGTTGCCGGCTTCGTCCGTGACGCGCACGACGCCATCGGCCGGGATCAGGAACGTCTTGTCGTGCGAACCGTATTCCTCGGCCGCCTGCGCCATCAGGCCGACGTTCGGCACGCTGCCCATCGTGACCGGGTCGAATGCGCCGTGCTGCTTGCAATCTTCGATCACGGCCTGGTAGACGCCCGCGTAGCAGCGGTCCGGAATCACGGCCTTCGCGTCGGACAGTTCGCCGTCCGGGCCCCACATGCCGCCCGAGTCGCGGATCATCGCCGGCATCGATGCGTCGACGATCACGTCGCTCGGCACGTGCAGGTTCGTGATGCCCTTGTCCGAGTTGACCATCGCGAGACGCGGGCGCACCGCGTATTCAGCCTTGACGTCGGCTTCGATCGCTTCGCGCGTGTCGGCCGGCAGATCCTTCAGGCGCGCGTACAGGTCGCCGATCCCGTTGTTCGGGTTGAAGCCGAGTTTCGCGAGCACGTCCGCGTGCTTGGTGAGCGCGTCGCTGTAGAACACCGACACGAAGTGACCGAACAGGATCGGGTCCGAGACCTTCATCATGGTCGCCTTCAGGTGCACCGAGAACAGCACGTCCTGCGCCTTCGCGTCGGCGATCTGCGCTTCGATGAAGCTGCGCAGCGCGTTGCGGCTCATCACCGATGCGTCGATGATTTCATCGGCCTTCACCGCCGTCTTTTCCTTCAGCACCTTCTTCACGCCGTCGGTCGTCGTGAGTTCGATCTTCACGCTGCCGGCCGCGGCGATCAGCGCCGACTTTTCGCTGCCGTAGAAGTCGCCTTCGCTCATGTGCGCGACGTGCGCCTTCGACGTGGCCTTCCATGCGCCCATCTTGTGCGGGTGCTTGCGGGCGTAGTTCTTCACCGACAGCGGCGCGCGGCGATCCGAGTTGCCCTCGCGCAGCACCGGGTTCACCGCGCTGCCCTTGATCTTGTCGTAGCGGGCCTTGACCGCCTTTTCTTCGTCGGTCGTCGGATCTTCCGGATACGCCGGCAGCGGGTAGCCCTGCGCCTGCAGTTCGGCGATCGCGGCCTTGAGCTGCGGCACCGATGCGCTGATGTTCGGCAGCTTGATGATGTTCGCTTCCGGCTTCAACGTGAGCTGGCCCAGTTCGGCCAGATCGTCGGAACCCTTCTGCTCCGGCGGCAGGACGTCGGCGAATGCCGCGATGATGCGGCCGGCGAGCGAGATGTCGCGCGTTTCGACGGCGACGCCGGACGAGCGCGTGAAGGCCTTGACGATCGGCAGCAGCGAATAGGTCGCGAGCGCGGGCGCTTCGTCGGTGAGGGTGTAGATGATCTTGGGCGAAGTGGACATGGTGGTCAAAGCGTTGCTACGTGAATGTTGGACTGAGAACGCCGGTGGTAACCGGCGGGGAGCGACCGGGTGGGTCGCGAAAGGGGCGCGCCGGCTCAGCCGGGCGGTGGTGTTGCGAGGGCCGTCATGTTCTACCTTGCAGGGCATGCGGGCCGCGGTGCGGCGCCGCGGCCCGCACGCCGGACCGCCCTGCCAACAAACCTGCCATCCATGAAACGCCCCGGCGCCGGCAGTAGGCGCCGGGGCGGCCGGCGATCCGCCGGCCCAACCCGGAAGGGGTCTTACATGTTCTCGATCAGCACTTCGCCGAAGCCGGAGCACGACACCTGCGTCGCGCCTTCCATCAGGCGCGCGAAGTCGTACGTGACGCGCTTCTGCAGGATCGACTTTTCCATCGCGGCGATGATCGTGTCGGCCGCTTCCGTCCAGCCGAGGTGGCGCAGCATCATTTCCGCCGACAGGATCTCCGAACCGGGGTTCACGTAATCCTTGCCCGCGTACTTCGGCGCCGTGCCGTGCGTGGCCTCGAACATCGCGACCGAATCCGACAGGTTCGCGCCCGGCGCGATCCCGATGCCGCCGACCTGCGCGGCCAGTGCGTCGGAGATGTAGTCGCCGTTCAGGTTCAGCGTCGCGATCACGTCGTATTCGGCCGGACGCAGCAGGATCTGCTGCAGGAATGCATCGGCGATCGAATCCTTGATGACGATCTCGTTGCCCGTCTTCGGGTTCTTCACGCGCATCCACGGGCCGCCGTCGATCAGCTCGCCGCCGAATTCCTTCTGCGCGAGCGCGTAGCCGGCGTCACGGAACAGGCCTTCCGTGAACTTCATGATGTTGCCCTTATGCACCAGCGTGACCGACTTGCGATCGTTGTCGATCGCATACTGGATCGCCTTGCGCACGAGACGCTCGGTGCCTTCGGTCGACACGGGCTTGACGCCGATCCCCGAGGTTTCCGGGAAGCGGATCTTCTTCACGCCCATCTCGTCCTGCAGGAACTTGATCACCTTCTTCGCCTGCTCGGAGCCCGCGGCCCATTCGATGCCCGCGTAGATGTCTTCCGAGTTCTCGCGGAAGATCACCATGTCGATCTTTTGCGGCTCGCGCACCGGCGAGGGCACGCCCTTGAAATACTGGACCGGGCGCAGGCACACGTACAGGTCGAGTTCCTGGCGCAGCGCGACGTTCAGCGAACGGATGCCGCCGCCGACCGGGGTCGTGAGCGGCCCCTTGATCGACACCACGTATTCCTTCAGCACCTGCAGCGTTTCGTCCGGCAGCCACACGTCCGGACCGTACACCTTCGTCGCCTTCTCGCCCGCGAAGATCTCCATCCAGTGGATCTTGCGCTTGCCCTTGTAGGCATGGGCCACCGCCGCGTCGACGACCTTGATCATGACCGGCGTGATATCGAAGCCCGTACCGTCGCCTTCGATATAGGGAATGATCGGCTGATCGGAAACGTTGAGCGAGTAGTCCTTGTTGACGGTGATCTTGTCACCGCCCTCCGGAACCTTGATGTGCTGATACGGCATGATCGACTCCAGTGACGTGGCTGAGCAGGTGATGCTGGTCGAAACTGCGCGCGTGGCGAGGTGGGCCTTGCCACCTTCGTGACGGCAACAGCGAGCCGCTATTCTAGCGCCCCAATCGGGGCCGGCGGCACGAAGCGCGACGCTGCGTATCAAGTCTTCCCTTATGTCTTATATAAGACAGATGACTTGCCGTTCCGTATTATGCATTAAGATTCCGCCATTTGCCATAGACCGCCGGCCCGCCTTCCCGCGGCCCGCCGCGCGGGCGCCCCGCCATGACCCTGATCGCCCTCAACAAGCCGTTCGGCACGATTTGCCAGTTTTCCGCGCACGAGACGCGGCCGTCGCTCGGCGACTGGGTAAAAACGCCCGGCGTCTACCCGGCCGGCCGGCTCGACGCGGACAGCGAGGGCCTGCTGCTGCTCACCGACGACGGCGCGCTGCAGGCGCGCATCGCGGAGCCGCGCCACAAGCTCGTCAAGCGCTACTGGGCGCAGGTCGACGGCGCGCCGGGCCCGGCCGACCTGAAGGCGCTCGCGCGCGGCGTCGATCTCGGCGACTACGTGACGCGCCCGTGCCGCGCCGAATTCATCGAGCCGCCCGACGCGCTGTGGCCGCGCAACCCGCCGATCCGCTACCGCGCCACGATCCCGACCACGTGGATCGAACTGGCGATCACCGAAGGCAAGAATCGGCAGGTGCGCCGGATGACGGCCGCGATCGGCTTCCCGACGTTGCGTCTCGTGCGCGTGGGCATCGGCGCACTGGACATATTCGCGCTCGGCATTGCGCCGGGCGAAACAATCGCGCTGCCGCCGCGCGCCCCGTGGGACGGTTTTGCCCGCGACGCGTGAGTGCGCGGCAACTTTCGATTTTTTCGTCATCTTTTTCGTCAACCGCCGGCGAAGATCGCGCGTTAAACCACGCAGATGCCATCCTGAGCTATCCGGCATTGGCAGCCGAACCGGTATTTCCGTGTTTGCGTCACGAAAGCGACGTTTTCTTCGAATACGATTCGGCGCCCGCAGCGCAATGAGAAATTTCTCGAAGCGTCTGTCAACCGAAAGGTGGATGGCACCGTTAGACGACATGACTCCTATGCCGGGTCATTTGGTTAATTAACTAAAGCTGAGGAACACAACATGAACAAACTGATCGCCGCTCTGGTCGCTGGTCTCTTCGCAACGGCTGCTTTCGCACAAGCTTCGGCTCCGGAAGCTGCTTCGGCTGCTGCTCCGGCAGCTGCTTCGGCACCGGCAAAGCACACGGCCAAGAAGCACCACGCAAAGAAGAAGCACCACGCAGCGAAGAAGGCAGCTAGCGAAGCCGAAGCGCCGGCAGCTGCTTCGAACTAAGCAAGCTGGTTGTAATAACGCAGTCAAGAACACGCAGTCTTGCCGTTCTTACGGCGTTGAAAGGCAGATCACCGCGAGGCGATCTGCCTTTTTCTTTTTGTGCCCGCCCGCGCGCTTCGCGTACCATGCGGGTCTCGTTTTCCCGATAGGAGCCTTGCTGTGCGATTCTCCCCGCGCTCGTCGCTCGGCCGCCTTGCGCGCGCCGCCGTGTTCCCCGCCGCGCTCGCCGTCCTCGCACTCGGCGTGCACACCGCCCACGCGCAGATGCCGCCCGGCGCCAAGCAGCCGAGCGAGTTCCCGCACGTGAAGCTGCGCGCCGGCATGTACGTGATCGACGCGGCCGTCGCCGCGAACGACGCCGACCGCGAACAGGGGCTGATGTACCGGTCGCAGCTCGGGCCGAACGAAGGCATGCTGTTCGTGTTCAACGAGAACGCCGTGCACTGCTTCTGGATGAAGAACACGCTGATTCCGCTGTCGATCGCGTTCATCCGCGCGGACGGCACGATCACCGACATCGACGAGATGCGGGCCGAGACGACCGACAATCACTGCCCGCGCAACAACGGCGTCTATGCGCTCGAAATGAGCAAGGGCTGGTTCGCCGCGAAGGGCATCAAGCCGGGCATGAAGCTCGACGGGCTGCCCAAGCCCCAGTAACGGCGAATGCCGCGGCCCCGCCGCGCATCGACCGAAGCCGGCCGCCCGTTGCGCGCCGGCTTTTTTTTCGCGCGCCGGCGGCGCCCGCCTTGATTCGGCCGACGCTGGCCGCATCTGCAAAAGCCACGGACAAGCGCTATCCTTTAAATCTCGCTTGTTCCAATCCGGACCGGCCCAGCCGGCCCGCTTACGATCCGAACCACCAGGAGGTTCACGTGCCCCGCAAAACCCCCATCGAGCGCTATCGCAACATCGGGATCAGCGCTCACATCGATGCCGGCAAGACCACGACGACCGAGCGCATCCTGTTTTACACCGGCGTGAGCCACAAGATCGGCGAAGTGCACGATGGCGCGGCCACGATGGACTGGATGGAGCAGGAGCAGGAACGCGGCATCACGATCACGTCGGCCGCGACCACGGCCTTCTGGAAGGGCATGGCCGGCAACTATCCGGAACACCGGATCAACATCATCGACACCCCAGGGCACGTCGACTTCACCATCGAGGTCGAACGCTCGATGCGCGTGCTCGACGGCGCGTGCATGGTGTACGACTCGGTCGGTGGCGTGCAGCCGCAGTCCGAAACCGTGTGGCGCCAGGCGAACAAGTACAAGGTGCCGCGCATCGCGTTCGTCAACAAGATGGACCGCGTCGGCGCGGACTTCTTCCGCGTGCAGCGCCAGATCGGCGAGCGCCTGAAGGGCGTCGCGGTGCCGATCCAGATTCCGATCGGCGCGGAAGAACATTTCCAGGGCGTCGTCGATCTCGTCAAGATGAAGGCGATCGTCTGGGACGACGAAAGCCAGGGCGTGAAGTTTTCCTACGAGGAGATCCCGGCGAACCTCGTCGAGCTCGCGCACGAATGGCGCGGGAAGATGGTCGAGGCTGCCGCGGAAGCCAGCGAGGAACTGCTCGAGAAGTACCTGCACGACCATGAGTCGCTGACCGAGGACGAGATCAAGGCCGCGCTGCGCCAGCGCACGATCGCGAACGAGATCGTGCCGATGCTGTGCGGCAGCGCGTTCAAGAACAAGGGTGTGCAGGCGATGCTCGACGCGGTGATCGATTACCTGCCGTCGCCGGTCGACGTGCCGGCCATCCTCGGCCACGACTTCGCCGATCCGGAAAAACCGGCGGAACGCCACCCGAGCGACGACGAGCCGTTCTCGTCGCTCGCGTTCAAGATCATGACCGACCCGTTCGTCGGCCAGCTGATCTTCTTCCGCGTGTATTCGGGCGTCGTCAATTCGGGCGACACGGTGCTGAACGCGACGAAGGACAAGAAGGAGCGGCTCGGCCGGATCCTGCAGATGCACGCGAACGAGCGCAAGGAAATCAAGGAAGTGCGCGCGGGCGACATCGCGGCGGCGGTCGGCCTGAAGGAAGCGACGACGGGCGACACGCTGTGCGATCCGACCAAGCCGATCATCCTCGAGAAGATGGAATTCCCGGAGCCGGTGATCTCGCAGGCCGTCGAGCCGAAGACGAAGGCCGACCAGGAGAAGATGGGCCTGGCGCTGAACCGTCTCGCGCAGGAGGATCCGTCGTTCCGCGTGCAGACCGACGAGGAATCCGGCCAGACGATCATCTCGGGGATGGGCGAGCTGCACCTCGAAATCCTGGTCGACCGGATGAAGCGCGAGTTCGGCGTCGAGGCCACGGTCGGCAAGCCGCAGGTCGCGTATCGCGAAACGGTGCGCACGACGGCGTCCGACGTCGAAGGCAAGTTCGTCAAGCAGTCGGGCGGGCGCGGCCAGTACGGGCATGCGGTGATCACGCTCGAGCCGAACCCCGGCAAGGGCTACGAGTTCCTCGACGAGATCAAGGGCGGCGTGATTCCGCGCGAGTTCATCCCGGCCGTCGACAAGGGCATCACCGAAACGCTGAAGAGCGGCGTGCTCGCCGGCTACCCGGTCGTCGACGTGAAGGTGCACTTGACGTTCGGCTCGTACCACGACGTCGACTCGAACGAAAACGCGTTCCGGATGGCCGGCTCGATGGCGTTCAAGGAAGCGATGCGCCGTGCGAAGCCCGTGCTGCTCGAGCCGATGATGGCTGTCGAGGTCGAGACGCCCGAGGATTTCATGGGCAACGTGATGGGCGACCTGTCGAGCCGGCGCGGCATCGTGCAGGGGATGGAGGACATCGCGGGCGGCGGCGGCAAGCTCGTGCGCGCCGAAGTGCCGCTTGCCGAGATGTTCGGCTATTCGACGTCGCTGCGCTCGGCCACGCAAGGCCGTGCGACGTACACGATGGAGTTCAAGCAGTACGCTGAAACGCCGGCCAACGTATCGGAAGGCGTGATCAACGCGAAAGTGAAGTAAGCGCCGGGCGCGTGCGCCCGACGGCAAGCCGAAGGCCCGTCCGGTTCCGGACGGGCTTTTTTTCGTCCGTCGAGCGCGCCGATGCGCGCGGCCGCCGACGTTTTCGATCGGCACGCCAGGCATTTTTTGCACATGCCACAATGGATCGCGATTCGTCCGATGGAACCTTCCCCATGCCGCCCACCCCTGCCCTGCGCCGCCTGCTGACGCTGTATGCGGGCCTGATCGTCGCCAACATCGCCGTCTGGCTGTGGGCGCTCGCGGTGCTGCGCGACCATCCGCTGCTGCTCGGCACCGCGGCGATCGCGTACGGGCTCGGGCTGCGTCACGCGGTCGACGCCGATCACATCGCCGCGATCGACGTCGCGACGCGCAAGCTGATGCAGGACGGCCAGCGTCCGGTGACCGTCGGCCTGTTCTTCTCGCTCGGCCACTCGACGATCGTGATTGCCGCGACGCTCGGCATCGCGCTGACCGCGTTCGCGCTGCGCGACCGTTTCGACGCATTCCGCGAGATTGGCGGCACGATCGGCACGGCGGTGTCCGCGACGTTCCTGCTCGTGCTCGCATGCATGAACCTGGTGATCCTGCGCGGCGTGTGGCGGCGCTATCGCGGCGCGCCGGACCATGCCCATGGCGGCGCGCACACGCATCGGGCGGGCGGCCTCGTGTCGCGGCTGCTGCGCCCGCTGTTCCGGTTCGTGTCGAAAAGCTGGCACATGTATCCGGTCGGCGTGCTGTTCGGCCTCGGTTTCGATACTGCAACCGAAATCGCGCTGCTCGCGATCGCGGCCGCGCAGGCAAGCCACGCGCTGCCGCTTTATACGGTCATGCTGTTTCCCGCGCTGTTCGCGGCGGGCATGACGCTGATCGACTCGACCGACAATGTGCTGATGATTCACGCGTACGGTTGGGCGATGGACGACCCGCAGCGCAAGCTGCTCTATAACGCGAGCATCACGCTGCTGTCGGCGGTCGTCGCGCTGGCCGTCGGCGGGATCGAGGCCGCCGGCCTGCTCGCCGACAAACTGTCGCTGACGGGCCCCGCACGCGATGCGCTCGATACGCTCGGCGAACACTTCGGCGCGATCGGCTATGGCATCGTCGCGCTGTTCCTCGTCGGCTGGATCGCGTCGATCCTCTGCCATCGCTGGCCGCGCGCTGCCGATCCAACGGCGCGCTGATCTGGTCAGACGTTTCATTCCAGAAACAAAATGCGCCCGACAGCGTTTCACGCGCTGTCGGGCGGCAAGTGCACGCCTTGCGCCACGGGCATAGCCGGCCGGTGGCACGAATCTCGCAGATAGGGATTCGCACGGCGGGCCCGCGTGCCGATCCGTGTTCGCGACTGCCCTCGGGCGCAAGCGCGACACGCATCGGCCGCCGATACGACATTGCATCGTTGCTGGTCCCCTGCATCACACGTTGACGGTCGCGCGTGACGAGGCATCGCGCCCATCGGGGAGATCAATGATGAGCAGAACGAAACAATTGTCCCGCACGGCGGGCCGGCGCTTTCACACCACCCTGCTGGCCGCAGCCGCGTTTGCTTGCTGCTGTTCGTACGCCAGTGCGCAGGACGCGACGCCCGGCGCCGCGCCCGACGCGATTGCGGGCGCGGACCCCGTGATGATGCTGGTCGAGGACGCGGCGTCCTGCGCCGCCAATCCGGCTGCATGCGCGGTACACGTCTATGCCGGCCGCGGCGCGGCAGGCAGCGGGGCCGGCAATACCACTGGCGGTGGCAGTCCGGGTAATGGCGGAAGCGGCGGGAGCGGCGCGGTCGGGCCCGCGGGGGTCAGTGGCTCCGCGGGATCAACATCCGGCGGTATGAATGGCACGGGCAGTGGCGGGACTGCGTCCGGCAACGGAGGTAAGGGTGATGGGTCTTCTGGTGGCGGCACTTCGGGTAACGGCGCTTCGGGTGGTGGTACTTCTGGTAGTGGCACTTCTGGCGGCGGCACTTCTGGTGGCGGTACTTCGGGTGGCGGCACTTCGGGTGGCGGTACTTCGGGTGGCGGCACTTCGGGTGGCGGCACTTCGGGTGGCGGTACCTCGGGTGGCGGTACCTCGGGTGGCGGCACCTCGGGTGGCGGTACCTCGGGTGGCGGTACCTCGGGTGGCGGCACTTCGGGTGGCGGTACCTCGGGTGGCGGCACTTCGGGCGGCGGTACCTCGGGTGGCGGCACTTCGGGTGGCGGCACTTCGGGTGGTCATGGTGGTCACGGCGGTGGTGGTCATGGCGACGGTGGCGGCAATGGTGGTGGAAATGGCGTAGGTAACGGTGGCGGCAACGGCGGCGGTCACGGCGGCGGCAGCGGTGGCGGTCACGGCGGCGGCAACGGCGGCGGCAGCGGTGGCGGCAGCGGTGGCGGCAACGGTGGCGGCAACGGTGGCGGCAACGGCGGCGGTCACGGCGGCGGCAGCGGTGGCGGCAACGGTGGCGGCAACGGTGGCGGCAACGGCGGCGGCAACGGCGGCGGCAACGGTGGCGGTCACGGCGGCGGCAGCGGTGGCGGCAATGGCGGCGGCGGCGGCGGCGGCAGCGGTGGCGGTCACGGCGGCGGCAGCGGTGGCGGCAGCGGTGGCGGCAACGGCGGCGGCAACGGCGGCGGCAACGGCGGCGGCAACGGCGGCGGCAACGGTGGCGGTCACGGCGGCGGCAACGGCGGCGGCAGCGGTGGCGGTCACGGTGGCGGCAATGGCGGCGGCAGCGGTGGCGGTCACGGTGGCGGCAATGGCGGCGGCGGCGGCGGCGGTCACGGCAACGGTGGCGGTGGCGGTGGCGGTGGCGGTGGCGGTGGCGGCGGCGGCGGCGGCGGCGGCAGCGGCGGTCACGGCAACGGCGGCGGCAGCGGCGGCGGCAGCGGCAGCGGCGGCGGCGGCGGCAGCGGCGGTAGCGGTGGCAGCGGCGGCAGCGGCGGCGCCGGCGGCAGCGGTGGCCAAGGTAACGGCGGCGGCAGCACCGGCGGTCACGGAATCGGTGGCCACGGCAATGGCGGTGGCAACGGTAATGGCAACGGCAATGGTGGCGCCGGCAGCGGCGGCGCCAACGGTGTCGGCAACGGCAACGGCAGTGGCGGCGGCGGCGGCGGCAGCGGCGGTGGATCGGCCGGCGGCCATGGCCACTGACCGGCGCATCGCCTGAGCAGTGCCGTCAGAGCATTTCGAGCGCGCGCTTGCTGCGCGGCGGACGGAAATAACCGTCGATCTGCGCGCGCTCGTCATCGCTCAACACGAGGTCGAGCGCCGCACGATTGTCGCGCACGTGCTCGATCCGCGACGCCTTCGGAATCGCGAACAAACCCGGTTGCGCGAGCACCCACGCAAGCGCGACACGCGTCACCGACACGCCCCGCTGCCGCGCGATCTCGTCGAGCGGCGAGCGCTTCGGCAGCCGCCCGTGATCGACCGGGCTGTAGGCCATCGCGGGTATCCGGTGGTCGGCGAGCCACGGCAGCAGGTCGAATTCCGGACCGCGCCGCGCGATGTTGTAGAGGATCTGGTTGGTCGCGCACGCGCCGCCGCCCGCGTCGTCGACGAGCTCGGCCATGTCGGCCGTATCGAAGTTGCTGACGCCCCAGTGCCGGATCTTGCCCGCGCGCCGCAACGCCTCGAACCCCTCCACCGTCTCCTCGAGCGGCACCGAACCGCGCCAGTGCAGCAGGTACAGGTCGAGACGATCGGTACGCAAACGCTCGAGGCTCGCCTCGCACGCGGCGACGACGCCGCGCCGGCTCGCATGATGCGGGTACACCTTGCTGACGAGGAACACGTCGTCGCGCAGGCCGGCCAGCGCGTCGCCGACGAGTTCCTCGGTCGCGCCGTCGCCATACATTTCGGCGGTGTCGACCAGCGTCATCCCGAGCGCGATACCCTCGCGCAATGCGGCGATCTCGTCCGCGCGGCGCGCGGGGCGCTCGCCCATTTCCCAAGTGCCCAGGCCGAGCTTCGGAATCGTCTCGCCGTCCGGCAGGACGACCGTGGCGATCGTGTCTGTCATGCGTTCCTCGCTGCGGTTCGTGGCCGCGCACCGCGGCCGAAGCATCGAATACGACGCATCAGTGTAGTCAATCGGTGCGGCCTTCACGTATTACACGGCAAAAACCGGCTATAACGGCGCCGCATGATGACTTAGAATGGCCGGCAACCTGATCGATACCCATTCCATGAAGTCACCCACGGACGACCGCTGGCAGGACCTGCGCCCCGACCCCGACAACGACACGCCGCTCTATCTGCAGCTCGCCCGCAAGCTCGGCGACGCGATCCACGACAATCGCTGGGCGGCCGGCGAGGCGCTACCGTCCGAGCGTGTGCTGTCCGAAGCGCTCGGCGTGTCGCGCATCACCGCGCGCAAGGCGATCGCGCTGCTCGTCGAGCAGGGCCTGATCCGCCGCACGCAAGGCGCCGGCAACTTCATCCAGCCGCGTTACGAGGATCCGCTGTCGCGGCTGTCGAGCTTCAGCGAGATGCTCGAGCGCCGCGGCTTCAAGCCGAGCTCGCAATGGCTCGAGCGCGAAATCCAGCCGGCGAACCGCGACGAAGTGATTCAGCTCGGGCTGTCGCCGGCCGCATCCGTTACACGGCTGAAGCGCCTGCGCCTCGCCGACGGCATCGTGATGGCCGTCGAGAACTCGACATTCCCCGCCACGCTGATTCCCGATCCGCAGGCGATCGGCGGTTCGCTGTACAGCTATCTCGAGGCGCGCGGCACGCCGATCGTGCGCGCGCTGCAGCATTTCCGCGCAGTCAACGCGACCGACGAGATCGCGCAACAGATGGGCATCGCGCCGCACGACGCGCTGCTGCTGATCACGCGGATCGGCTATACGGCCGACCAGCGCGCGATCGAGCTCACCGATACCTACTGCCGCAACGACTACTACGACTTCGTCGTCGAGCTGCGCAAGTAACGGGCATGGCGCCGCCGGCGCTCACAGCCAGCGCGCGTCGTCGGTGCCGAGCGGGACGGGCGGCCGAGCGAAGCGCGGCGGCGTCGCCGACAGGCGTTCGGCCGGACGCACCGCATCGATCGTGCCGAACGGCGACGCGCTCCGGTCGATCCGGTCGCGCACGTCGTCAGGCGTGAACTCCGGTGCGTGCAGACCGTCCGGCACCACGCCGAACGATTGCAGCCAGCGCCCCGTCTGCGCGAGCGACAACCGCACGTGCCAGCTTCCCCCTTCCGTCGCCCGGCGCGCGAGCGCGATCATCGCGCCGAACGCCGCCAGATAACCCGTCGCATGATCGAGCGCCTGGCACGGCAGATGGCGCGGGCCGTCCGCGTGCGCGGCGTGCTGCTCGCTCCATGCGATGCCGCTCGCCGACTGCACGAGGCTGTCGAAGCCGCGCCGCATCGACCACGGCCCCGCGTGTCCGTAAGCGGACACCGACACGCACACGATGCCGGGCCGCAGTTCCGCGAGCGCCTGCGGCGAGAACCCGCGCGCCGCGAGCGCGCCCGGGCGATAGGCCTGCAGGAATACGTCGGCGTCGCGTGCGAGATCGCGCAGCGCGGCGACGCCCGCCGGCTCGCGCAGGTCGATCCACGTCGAGCGCTTGCCGCGCCCGTTGTCGATCACGAGCGACGCGATGTTCGGCAGGTGCGGGCCGTTGACGAGCAGCGTTTGCGCGCCGTGCGACGCGAGCGTGCGGCCCGCGACCGGCCCTGCGATGATGCGCGTGAGATCGAGCACGCGCACGCCCGCGAGCGGCTGGTCGGGCTCGCCGTGTCCGATCGCCTCGACGGGCGCATCGCCGATCCGCTCGATCTCGAACAGCGGCAGCGACGCGAGCGCGCGCGCCTGGTCGTGCGCAGCCCATTCGTCAGGGGTTCTGATCAATGCCGCGCAGAGGCCGGCCTCGGCCAGCGCGGTATCGAGCGCCGCGCCGTCCCATGTGCGGATCGCCGCGGCAACGTCGTCGCGCCGTGGGCCGCAGCCGAGCACGTCGAGAATTCCGTGCAGGTGATGCGGAAAGTTCGCGTGCAGCTGGATCCAGCGTCCGTCGCGCGTGTCGTAGAAGCCCGTCACCGGATGACGCAGCTCCGGCGGCGGCCCATCGTCCACGCGCAGGTAGCGTTCACTGCGGAACGCGACGAGCGCGTCGCGCATCGACACGTCGACGCGCTGCGCGACACCCGTGCGCAGCCGGTGACAGTCGGCCGCAGCGAGCCCGGCTGCCGCGATGGTCGCCGCGGCCAGCGTGCCGACGTGGAACGTCGACGGCAGCGTCGGGTCCTGCCCCGTCACGGCCGCGCGGGCCAGCGCGTCAGGCGCGCCGTGCGCGAGTTGCCACAATCGGGTCAATGCGAGTTCGGGTGTCATGGTGAAAGCGGGCCGTTGAGGAGACTCAATCGAGTCTAGAATTCGCGACGGGTGCGATCAATCTTGATTGCCCGAATCAATGCATAACGAATAGTTGTAGCCGGGCCGCGTTTCATGCGCCCCCGACAGGAGCGATCCGCATGACGTCCCTCAGCGCGCCGGAAGCCGCCGGCATCCTCGGTGTCAGCATGAGCACCCTTTATGCGTATGTGAGCCGCGGGCTGCTGCGTTCGCTGCCCGATGGCGCGAGCAAGCGCCGCCGCTACGACGCGGACGAGGTGCGTCTGCTCGCGCGCCGCCGCGCCGATGCCAAACGCGCGGGCGGCGTCGCCGAACGCTCGCTCGACTGGGGCGTGCCCGTGCTCGAATCGCGGATCACGCAGATCGCCGACGGCCGCCTGCACTACCGCGGCGCCGATGCGATCGCGCTGGCGAACGACGCGACGCTCGAGGAAGCGGCCGCACGGTTGTGGGATTGTCCGCCCGCACGGCTCGCCACCGCATCGCCGGCGTCGACCGGTTTCGACGCCGCGCAGTGGGACGACTGGGCGCGCCGCTGGGCGCATCTGGCGCCGCTCGAGCGCACGCTGGTGCTGCTCCCCGCCGCGGCCGCGTCGCTGCCGCGCCTGTGGGCGCAGGGGCGCGACGCGCAGTTCGACGCGGCCAGGCTGCTGCTGCGCGTGACGGCGGCCGCGCTGGCCGGCAGTACGCCGAACGACGCGCCCGTGCATCGGCAGCTCGCCGCCGCGTGGCAGATCCGGCGACGCGACGAAGTCGACCTGCTGCGCCGCGCGCTCGTGCTGTGCGCCGACCACGAGCTGAACCCGTCGACGTTTGCGGTGCGCTGCATCGCATCGACCGGCACCCACCTGTTCGGCGCGATCGCGGGCGGGCTCGCCGCGCTGTCGGGCCCGCGCCACGGCGGCGAGACGTTCCGTGCGGGCGCCCTGCTCGATGAAGCGGCGCATGCCGCCGACCTCGACCGCTATCTCGCGCTGCGCGTCGCGCACGACGAACGCGCGGACGGCGCCCGCACGGTGCTGTCCGGCTTCGCGCACCCGCTCTATCCCGACGGCGATCCGCGTGCCCGTGCGCTGCTCGACGCACTGCACGCGACGCTCCCCGACCGGGCACCGCTCCAGATGGCTCGCGCGCTCGCCGCGCGTGTGGAAGCGGCGACCGGCCTGCGCCCGTCGATCGATTTCGCGCTCGCGGTGCTGGAGCGCACGCTTGCGCTGCCCGACGGCGCCGCGTTCACGCTGTTCGCGGCCGGCCGCACCGCGGGCTGGATCGCGCATGCGCTCGAACAGTATGCGGATGGCAAGCTGATCCGGCCTCGCGCGCGCTACGTCGGCAGCGATGCGACGGCCTGAGCGCGGCCGGCGCGCCATGCGGCAAACCGTCGCCACGCGATCGGCGTCGCGTGCACGGCCGGCGCCGCCTGCGGGCCGAACGCGAACACCGCACCGCCCGCCGCCGCGCTGATCCACACGCGCATGCCGGGCAGCAGCGAGAGCGACTCGCCGGCGCGCAGCCAATGATCGTCGGGCCGGCCCTCGACCGTCACCCACAGGTCGCCGTCCGCGACCTGCAGCGTGGTGCGATCGACGATCCGCCACCGCGCGGCCGGCTCGTTGCCGTCCATCTCGTAGAGTCGCAGTTCGCGCATGGCGGCCTCCGGGTCGCGTGGGTTCGATGACACCAGTATTCCGGACGGCGACGACACGCGGACAGATACGCCTGCAGACACTTTCGGCTGAACTGTACCGGTCCGCCGGCGGACGGGCGTCCGCCCGGTGCCGGTACGCCCGATGCCGGTACGCCCGCTGCCGGTCGCCCGATGCCGGTACGCCCGGTTTCATGTCCTGACGGCTGGCGGGGCCCCCCATTCTGCGTGTTCCGGCGGCTTTGCCTACAATGGCGGCTGTCCCGCGCCCCCGGTCCGCCCCCATGTTCCAACCCCCGCCCGCCGCCGCTCCCGGCGAAAAGAACCTCACCGTGATGCTGTGGCTCGTCGCGACGGGCTTCTTCATGCAGACGCTCGATGCGACGATCGTCAACACGGCGCTGCCGTCGATGGCCGTGAGTCTCGGCGAATCGCCGCTCCGGATGCAGTCGGTCGTGATCGCGTACTCGCTGACGATGGCGGTGATGATTCCGGTTTCCGGCTGGCTCGCGGACACGTTCGGCACGCGGCGCGTGTTCTTCAGCGCGATCCTGGTGTTCTCGCTAGGCTCGCTGCTGTGCGCGAACGCGCATACGCTGCAGCAGCTCGTCGTATTCCGCGTCGTGCAGGGGGTGGGCGGCGCGATGCTGCTGCCGGTCGGGCGGCTCGCCGTGCTGCGCACGTTCCCGGCCGAACGCTACCTGAGCGCGCTGTCGTTCGTCGCGATTCCCGGGCTGATCGGTCCGCTGATCGGGCCGACGCTCGGCGGCTGGCTCGTGAAGATCGCGTCGTGGCACTGGATCTTCCTGATCAACGTGCCGGTCGGCGTCGCCGGCTGCATCGCGACCTTCTACTCGATGCCCGACTCGCGCAATCCGGCCGTCGGCCGCTTCGACCTGAAGGGCTATCTGCTGCTGACGATCGGGATGGTCGCGATCTCGCTGTCGCTCGACGGGCTCGCCGATCTCGGCATGCAGCACGCGGCCGTGCTCGTGCTGCTGATCCTGAGCCTCGCATGCTTCGTCGCGTACGGACTGTACGCGGTGCGCGCGCCGCAGCCGATCTTCTCGCTCGAGCTGTTCAAGATCCATACGTTCAGCGTCGGCCTGCTCGGCAATCTGTTCGCGCGGATCGGCAGCGGCGCGATGCCGTACCTGATCCCGCTGCTGCTGCAGGTGAGCCTCGGCTATTCGGCGTTCGAGGCCGGGCTGATGATGCTGCCGGTCGCGGCGGCGGGGATGTTCTCGAAGCGGATTATCACGCAGCTGATCACGCGGCACGGCTACCGCAAGGTGCTGCTCGTGAACACGATCATGGTCGGCGTGATGATGGCGAGCTTCGCGCTGATGCGCGACACGGTGCCCGTCTGGGTGAAGGTCGTGCACCTCGCGCTGTTCGGCGGCTTCAACTCGATGCAGTTCACCGCGATGAACACGCTGACGCTGAAGGATCTCGGCACCGGCGGCGCAAGCAGCGGCAACAGCCTGTTCTCGCTCGTGCAGATGCTGTCGATGAGCCTCGGCGTCACCGTTGCCGGTGCGCTGCTCGCGACCTTCACCGGAATGCTGCGCACGGTGACGCCGAGCAATACGCTGCCCGCGTTCTATGCAACCTTCATCTGCGTCGGGATCATCACGGCCGCGTCGGCGTGGATCTTCGCGCAGCTCGCCCCCGAAATCCGCGGCCGCGCGCAGAAGACCGACCCGTCCGAACGCGCGTGACGCCCGGCGCACGCCGTCGAGATCGCCGCGATCGCCACGACGGCGCGGCGCGCACCATGTCGGTGCGACCATGCTGCACGGCGCGGCAGCCGGCGCCCGCGGCGGCCCGCCGCACGGGGCACGATGCCGTGCATGCTTCTTGCTCGCCTATTCTGTAGGTAAACTGGCAGTCTCCCTTCGGCCGACATCATGAGCATGATCGACATCGATCCCCCCGGCTTCCAGCCGCCCCGCCCCGTCGCCGGCGACGACGGAAAGCGGCGCACCGTGCTGTACGGCGCGTACACCGTGTTCAGCGTGTTCCAGCCGGTTTTCTCGGTGTCGCACCGCCGCGCGATCGGTTATCACGCGTCGCTGCGCGCGCACGACGAGGAAAGCCGCCAGGTCGCGTCGCACGAAGTATTCACGCAGGCGGCGCGGCGCGGCGACCTGCTCGAGCTCGGCCGGCTCGCCGAATCGCTGCATCTCGGCAACTTCCACGCGTTCGACAGTCACGACGAATGGCTCTTCCTGAGCCTGCATCCGGCCGCGCTGATGGACACCGTCTACGGCGACGCGCTGCTCGCGAACCTGAAGGCGCTCGGCCTGCCGCCGCATCGCGTGGTGCTCGAGGTGCCCGAACAGGCGGGCGGCGAGACGCCGCGCTATGCGGCGATCGTCGACGGGTTGCGCAAGGCCGGCTTCCTGATCGCGCTCGGCGGCTTCGGCGCGAAGCATTCGAACATCGACCGCGTGTGGCACCTGCATCCCGACATCGTCACGCTCGATCGCGGCATCCTCGCGCAGGCGAGCGAGCACTCGCATCTCGAACGCGTGCTGCCCGGGCTCGTGTCGCTGCTGCACGAATCCGGCCAGCTCGTGCTGATGGGCGGCCTCGCGACCGAGCGCGACGCGCTGATCGCGCTCGAATGCGACGTCGATTTCGTGCAAGGGCAGTACTTCGCGGGGCCGAGCGTCGATCCGGTCCAGCCGCAGGCCGCCGCCGGCTGCATGGACACGCTGTCAGCCGCGTTGCGGCTGCGCGTCGCGCAACGCGAGCGCACGCAGGCCGAACGCCTCGCGCCGTACGTCGCCGCGCTGGAGGAAGCGAGCCAGAAGCTCGCCGCGGGCGAGCCGCTGATCGACGCCGCCGGCGCCGTGCTCGGCTTGCCGGAAACCGCGCGCTGCTTCCTGCTCGATGCATCGGGCCGCCAGATCGGCGACAACGTGCTCGCGCGCGGCAGCGTCTCGCAGCGGGCGAAACGCTTCCGCCCGCTGCTGCATTCGGAAGGCGCGAGCTGGGAGCGCCGCCCGTACTTCAGCCATGCGATGCGCGCGCCGGGCCGCGTGCATCTGACGCCGCCGTACCTGTCGATCAACGAGGCGCACCTGTGCGTGACCGCATCGATCGCCGCGCCGGTCGCGACCGGCATGCAGGTGCTGTGCGTGGACATCAACTGGGAAGCGGCGCTCAATCGCGAATGAAGATGCGCGCCGCGCTCATGCGGCGCCGTTGACATCGCCAGCCCGGCGCGCGATCAGCCGATGCACGCGCTTGCCGGACGACGCGCTGACGACTTCATGCTCGTCGATCACCTGCATGCCGGCGCCGAGCGCCGCACGCATGCGCGCCGAATCGAGCGGCGTGTACAAGCGGCCGCGCTCGTCGCGCAACGCACCGTGGCCGGCCACCCGCCAGCTCAGGTACACCGTGCCGCCGGGCATCAGCAATGTGGCGAGCCGTGCGGCCGCCGCGGCCGCATCGGTCTGTTCGAGGTGCATCACGACCGTTTCGCACAGTACGTTCCGGAACGCGCCGGACGGCACGCCGGCGAGCGCCGGCAGCGCGGCCAATTCGAACGTCAGCGACGGGTAACGCAAGCGCGCCTCGGCGAGGAGCGCGACGCTCGCGTCGTAGCCGCGCACGTCGAATCCTTGCGAAGCGAGCCACGCGGTGTCACGCCCCGCGCCGCAGCCGACATGGGCCGTCGGCCCCGGCAAGAAAACCTGCTCGAGCAGCGCATACATGTCGTCGGGGGCGGCCTCGTCGAGCCAGTCCTGCGCGTATTGCGCGGCATGGGCTTCGTAGGCATCGACAGTCGGGCGATCCACCATGGCGATTGCTCCGCGTACGCGTCTGATCGGGCGACGCATCCCGCATCTTAGCCGCTGCGCATCGCGCGTGGTATGGCGCGCCGCGCGTGGCGCTACGCCGCTCGCATGCCGCCCGCGCGGGTCGCGTCGGCCGTCAGTTCGGCCCACAGCGCGTCGCCGCGCCAAGCCGGCCGCGATGGCGCCGTTTCCGCGTCGTGAACGAGTGCGCACAGCCGCGCATTGACCGGCGCCGGCGCGCCGAAGCGCGCGGCCAGCCGGACGATCTCGCCGTTGATCCATTCGACTTCGGTCGCCCGACGTGCGGCGAGATCGTCGGACATCGACGAACGCGCGAGCGGATCGATCGCGAGCATCCGGCCGCCCAGCGCGCGAAACGCGGGATCGGGCAACTCCAGCACCGCGGGAATCCATGCGGCCGGCAACGGCGTGAGGCGCGCGGGCCGGATCGCGGCGCGGCACAACACGTGCAGCGCTTCGCGCTGCGCCAGCGCGACGCAGCGCCGGTATGCACGTTGCGAAAGTTCGTCGCGCAGCGGCAGGTTCGCGAGCGCATTGACCGCGTTGTTCAGGTTCAGCAGCAGCTTCGCCCATTGCACGGCGCGCATGTCGCGGTGCAGCGCGAGCGGCAGCCCGGCACGCGCGAACGCGCCGGTGAACGGCCGCAGCGCGGGCGACGCATCGGCCGCGAGCGCGCCGGTCGACCCCTGGTGAAACGCGCCGGGCCCGCGCTCGATCACGTTGAACGGCACCATGCCGGCCAGCACCGTCGCCTGCGGCAGCGCATCGCGCAACACGTCGGCGTTGGAGAGGCCATTCTGGAAACTGACGACGACCGTGCCGGGCCGCAGCACGCCGGCGAGCTGCGCCGCGGCATCATGCGTCGCGGCCGACTTCACCGTGACGAGCACGAGCCGCGCGGCGGCCGCGGCGGCCGGCTCGGTCGAGAACGCGACCCGGGCCGGCTCCAGCGTCGCGCGATAGCCGCGCGAGTCGGTCAAGGTCAGTCCGTTCGCCCGAATCGCGTCGCCGATGCGGGCGCGGCCGACGAGCGCCACCGGCGTACCGGCCGCCGCGAGCCGGCCGCCGAGATAGCAGCCGACCGCGCCCGCGCCGAACACGCAGACGGGCGCGGCCGACGTGTCAGACATGCGAATGCGCGCCGCCGTGGACTGGCCCGGCGCGCCGCTCGACTTCGCGGCGCACGTCGCCGCGCAGGCCCGCGAAGAACGCGACTTCGGCGACGACGAACAGCGGCCCCACGATCAGGCCGACCAGATCGTCGACGAACGCGGGCTTGCGCCCCTCGAACCAGTGCCCGACGAACTGCACGATCCAGCCGACCACGAACACGCCGATGCCGATCGCAAGCCACTGCGTGGTGGGCAGCAACGCGAGCGTCTGCGCGGCCCACAGGCCGAGCGCGAACAGCGCGGCCATCACCACGCCGAAGCGCAGGTCGAGGCGCAGGTAGAACACCACGGACACCACGGCGAGCAACAGCGCGGGCGACAGCGCGACGCCTGCCAGCGTGCCGAGCGCCGGCCGCGACAGCAGCACCGCGATCGCGAACACGATCATCGGAATACCGACCAGGTGCGTCGCGATGTTGCGCGCGTCGCGATGGTAGGCCGCATACTGGGAAAGGTGGTCCTCGAGCGTCTTCATGGTGTCTCCTGAACGATCATTGAGCGCTATGATGCGCGTCACGCCCGAGAACCTCTGTCAGCTACCCGACATCGCGTGCCCATGCCCTCGTCGCTCGCCCCTTACCTGCCGCAGATCGAAGCGCACCCGTGGTTCGCCGCGCTGCCGCCGGCGTTGCGCGCCGACCTGCTCGCCCGCGCCGCGCTGCGGCGCCTGCCGGCCGGCCACGCGCTGTTCCGCCGCGGCGACCCGCCATGCGGGCTGTATGCGGTGCTGGCCGGTTCCCTCACCATAGGCGCGGTGGATCCGCAGGGCAAGGAAGCGCTGCTGATGGTCGCCGAACCCGTCATGTGGTTCGGCGAGATCGCGCTGTTCGACGGCCAGCCGCGCACCCACGATGCGATCGCGCTCGAAGACACGCTGCTGCTGCACGTCCCGCAGGCCGCGCTGCTCGCGATTCTCGACACGACGCCCCAGTACTGGCGGCAGTTCGCGCTCTTGATGGCGCAAAAGCTTCGGCTGAGCCTCCTGAGAGTCGAATCGATGAGCGTGATGCCGGCCGCGCAGCGGCTCGCCGTGCGGCTGCTGATGATCGCCGAAGGCTACGGCGGGATCAGCGCCGGCCGCACGCATATCCGGCTGTCGCAGGAAAAGCTTGCGGCGATGCTGTCGCTGACGCGGCAGACCACCAACCAGTTGCTGAAGGCGCTGCAGGCCGAGGGCGTCGTGCGGCTGCACGTCGGCGAGATCGAACTCGTCGACGTCGACGCGCTGCGCCGCGCGAGCGGATTGCCCGGCAGCACGGACTGACACCGCCGCGCAAGCGCAACAACCGCAACAACCGCAGCAAGCGCCGCAACATCGCATTCCCGCCGTCATGGCATTGCGCTATCGTGGCGGCTCGTTCCCTCCTCCCCCGATCCGCGCTTGAACACGTCGACCGTCACCGCCCCGTCCCGCCACGCCTGGCCCGTGTTCGTCGCGTTCCTGCGGCTCGGCCTCACGTCGTTCGGCGGCCCCGTCGCGCATCTCGGCTACTTCCGCGATACGTTCGTCACGCGGCGCGGCTGGCTGACCGAGCGTGCGTATGCGGATCTCGTCGGGCTGTGCCAGTTCCTGCCGGGGCCGGCGAGCAGCCAGGTCGGGATGGCGATCGGACTGTCGCGCGCCGGCTATGCGGGGATGTTCGCCGCGTGGCTCGGCTTCACGTTGCCGTCGGCGCTGCTGATGATGCTATTCGCGCTCGGCGTGCATGCGACGGGCATGCCGGTCGCCGCCGGCGCGCTGCACGGGCTGCGCATCGTGTCGGTCGCGGTGATCGCGCAGGCGGTGTGGGGCATGGCGCGCACGCTGTGCCCGGATGCGCGCCGCGTCACGCTGATGGCGATCGCGGCCTCCATCGCGCTGCTCGTGCCGACCGCGTGGCTGCAGGTTGCCGTGATCGTCGCGGCGGGTATCGCCGGTCTCGTGCTGTTGCCGCAGCCCGAGCGCGGGGCGCACGAGCCGTTGCCGCTGCATGTGTCGCACCGCGCGGGCGTGCTGTGGCTCGCGCTGTTAGCCGCGCTGATCGTCGTGTTGCCGTTCGCGGCCCGCGCGTTCCATTCGAACACGCTCGCCGTCGTCGACGCGTTCTTCCGTACCGGTGCGCTGGTGTTCGGCGGCGGCCACGTGGTGCTGCCGCTGCTGCAGGCCGCCGTCGTCGCGCCGGGCTGGGTCGGCGATTCGGCGTTCCTGGCCGGCTACGGTGTCGCGCAGGCCGTGCCGGGGCCGCTCTTCACATTCGCGGCCTTCCTCGGTGCTTCGCTGCGCGACGCGCCGAACGGCTGGCTCGGCGGGACGATCGCGCTCGTGTCGATCTTCGCGCCGTCGTTCCTGCTCGTGGCCGGCACCGCGCCGTTCTGGGAACGCCTGCGCCGCAGCACCCGCATGCAGGCCGCGCTCGCGGGCGTGAACGCGGCCGTCGTCGGGCTGCTGCTCGCCGCGCTCTATCACCCGGTATGGACCGACACGATCGTGTCGCCTGGCGATTTCGCGGCCGCACTCGTCGCGTTCGTCGCGCTGGTGTTCTGGCGCGTGCCGCCGTGGGCGGTCGTGATCGCAAGCGCGGCGCTCGGATGGTTGGCGGGGGTGATTGCCTGATCCGGCGAATGTCGAGTGTCGATTCACGTCCGACGAAAATCAAAAAGCCCTCGTCACGAGGGCTTTTTTTGCGGTGCCGCGCGCCGCATAGGCGCGCAGGACGCGTGGACTTACGCGAAGTTCTTCGCTGCGAAGTCCCAGTTCACGATGTTCCAGAACGCTTCGACGAACTTCGGACGTGCGTTGCGGTAGTCGATGTAGTACGCGTGTTCCCACACGTCGATCGTCAGCAGCGCCTTGTCGGCCGTCGTCAGCGGCGTTGCGGCGTTGCTCGTCGACACGATGTCGAGCGAACCGTCGGCCTTCTTCACGAGCCATGCCCAGCCCGAACCGAACGTGCCGACCGCTGCCTTCGAGAACGCTTCCTTGAACGCGTCGTACGAACCCCACTTCGCGTTGATCGCGTCGCCCAGCGCGCCCGACGGTGCGCCGCCGCCGTTCGGCGACAGGCTGTTCCAGAAGAACGTGTGGTTCCAGATTTGCGCGGCGTTGTTGAAGATGCCGCCCGACGACTTCTTCACGATCTCTTCCAGCGGCAGGTTTTCGAATTCCGTGCCGGGGATCAGATTGTTCAGGTTCGTCACATAAGCCTGGTGATGCTTGCCGTAGTGGTACTCGATCGTCTCTTTCGAGATGGTCGGCGCGAGTGCGTCTTCAGCGTACGGGAGCGGCGGGAGCGTATGAGCCATGGCGATTCCTTCGTTGAGTATGTAGGGGGGCTGTATTGGATGCTGCCGAGCGTCCGATTGTAGGCGAGTCCGAATATCCCCGCAAACTCACGGGCATTTATCCGCGGTATGCCGAAAATCGGCGTTGGCGCTTCATCCGGCAGGACGAGACGACGATGCGCAGCATCCGTTCCCGCGCGCGGCGCGACCGGGAGATCCGGTACGCCGGGCGCGCGAGCTTCGCTTCCCTTACGCCGTCCTCGTCAGATCGAATCGGTCAGCCGCGGCTGCACGTCGGCCAGCGACACGTCGGCCGAGCCTTCGGCGAGATGCACGGTCAGGCGACGCTGCGGCTTCAGCGCGCTCGGCGCACGCACCGCACGGCCGGTCTGCGCGTCGATCAGCGCCGCGTAGCCGCGCTCGAGCGTGCGCTGCGGGCTCAGCACCTCGAGCCGCGCCGCGCAGGCCGATACCCGCGCGGTGTCGCGCTCGTGACGGCGCTGCAACGCCACGGTGAGACGCTGCGACAGCCCCGCGAGCGCATGGCGCGCCTGTGTCGGATCGGGCCGCGCGCGCTGCCAGCGCAGCTGCGCGAGCGCGAAACGCGCACGCGCGTCGCGCACCGGCCGCGACGCCGCCGACGCGAGCCGCACCGCCAGTTGCTCGACGTGGGTGCGCTGCCGGCGCAGCCGTTCGGCCGGGCTGACGAGCCGGCGTGCGAGCCAGTCGAGCTGCTGCGCACGCTGCTCAAGCCCGCGTTCCAGGCAGCGCGCGAGCGCGCGCTGGCGGTCGGCGACCTCGCGCAACAGCAACGCGCGCTGCGGACTCGCGAGCTCGGCGGCGCCGGTCGGCGTCGGCGCACGCAGGTCGGCCGCGAAGTCCGCGATCGTGAAATCGGTTTCGTGGCCGACGCCGCTGACGACCGGCAGTTCGCTCGCGGCGATCGCGCGCGCGAGCGCTTCATCGTTGAACGACCACAGATCCTCGATCGACCCGCCGCCGCGACAGACCAGCAGCACGTCGACCTCGCGCCGCGCGTTCGCGGCCTGCACGGCCGCGACGAGCTTCTCGGCCGAGCCCGCGCCCTGCACGGGCGCCGGATAGACGATCACCGGGATGTGCGGCGCGCGGCGCGCGAGCGTGGTCAGCACGTCGCGCAGCGCGGCGGCCTGCAGCGACGTGACGATGCCGATCCCGCGCGGGTGCGCCGGCAGCGGCCGCTTGCGCTCGGGCGCGAACAGGCCTTCGGCCTCGAGCTGCGCCTTGAGCCGCAGGAACGCCTCGTACAGCCGCCCTTGCCCGGTGCGCCGCACGGCCTCGACATTGAGCTGCACTTCGCCGCGCGGCTCGTACATCGTGACGACCGCGCGCACCTCGATCCGGTCGCCCTCGCGCGGCGTGAATTCCGCATACTGCGCGCGACCGCGAAACATCACGCAGCGCATCTGCGCCTGCCCGTCCTTGATCGAGAAATACCAGTGACCGCTCGCGGCGCGCGTGAAATTCGACACTTCGCCCGAAATCCACAGGAGCGGAAACGAGCGCTCGAGCATCGTCGAAATCGCGCGATTGAGCGCCGAAACGGGAATCACTTCGTCGCCGCCGCGGGTGGCGCCGGGAACGGAAAAAGGAGAGTCGGAAAGCATGGGCGGTCGAATGAATGCTGGCGGCGACACGATAGTCCGACACGCGCCCGACGTCCAGCGCGGACCGTGCGCGCCGCGATGCGCGAAATGTGTCCACATGCTGGCAATCGTCCGCCAAAAACACTTGAAAACCGCACAAAAATCCAGACAATTGCCCGCAACATGTTGATTTTTATATATTTTTAAACCTTACGAATCCATTCTCGACCGATTCGATGTCCGCCCGGCGGGCGTTTGGCGCGAACAGGCGGGGAGTTCTTCACAGAGTTATCCACAGCGCGCGACGATCCGACCCCGTCGGGTGCGTCGCCTGGCCGCGCTTGCCGCGCCCGCGTGCGGCGCGCTAGAGTGCCGCCTTCCGAAGACCTTGCGGCATGCGCCGCGCAACGGAGAATCCGTCTTGACGAATCCGTCCCACGCCGCGGCGCACGACACGCCGCGCCCGGCCCGATGAGCGCGCCCGGCGGCCCGCTCGCGCGGCTCGAAGCGCGCCTTACGCGCGAATGGCAGCGACGCGGCGCGCTCGCGTGGGCGCTCACGCCGTTCGCGTGCGTGTTCGGCCTGTGCGCGGCGCTGCGCCGTACCGCCTACGCACAGGGCTGGAAGCAACCGGTCGACGTCGGCGTGCCCGTCGTCGTGGTCGGCAACGTGACCGTCGGCGGCACCGGCAAGACGCCGACCGTGATCGCGCTCGTCGATGCGCTGCGCGCGGCCGGATTCACGCCGGGCGTCGTGTCGCGCGGCTACGGCGCGAACGTGAAGACACCCACCGCGGTCACGCCCGCGTCGCGCGCGAGCGCCGCCGGCGACGAACCGCTGCTGATCGCCCGCCGCACCGATGCGCCCGTGTGGGTGTGTCCCGACCGCGTCGCGGCCGCCCAGGCGCTGCGCGCCGCGCATCCGGACGTCGACGTGATCGTCAGCGACGACGGCCTGCAGCACTACCGCCTCGCGCGCACGGTCGAGCTCGTCGTGTTCGACCACCGGCTCGGCGGCAACGGCTTCCTGCTGCCGGCCGGCCCGCTGCGCGAACCGCTGTCGCGCCACCGCGACGCGACGCTCGTCAACGATCCGTACAGCGGCGCGCTGCCGCCGTGGCCCGACACCTACGCGCTGGCGCTGACGCCGGGCGCCGCGTGGCACCTCGACCAGCCGGCGCTGCGCCGCCCGCTGTCGCAGTTCGCGCACGAGCGCGTGCTCGCCGCGGCCGGCATCGGCGCGCCGGAACGCTTCTTCGCGACGCTGCGCGCGGCCGGCCTCGCGCCGGCGACGCGCGCGCTGCCCGACCATTACGCGTTCGCCGACAATCCGTTCGTCGACGACGCAGTCGACGCCATCCTGATCACCGAGAAGGATGCAGTAAAATTGGGCGCTTCCTGGCGCGACGCTCGGCTGTGGGTCGTCCCCGTCGAAGCCGCGCTCGATCCTCGCCTCATTGCCCTCGTTGTGGAGAAACTCCGTGGACGCTCGCCTGCTTGAAATCCTTGTGTGCCCTATCTGCAAAGGCCCGCTCCACTATGACCGCGCCGCGCAGGAGCTGATCTGCAACGCGGACAAGCTCGCCTACCCGATCCGCGACGGCATCCCCGTGATGCTCGTCGACGAAGCACGCCAGACCGTCGAAGGCACGCCGGTCGACCCCGCCGGCCCGGCCGGCAGCTGAACGCCGCACCGCTGCACCGGCACACGGCCGCCGCGGTTCGCCGCGGCCGCATGCCGAACCCTGCCGGGCGGCCTGCTTTCGACGCGTCGCCCGCCCCAGCCCTTCTCACCGCCCAGCCCCGATGACTCATCCGCAGCCCTTCATCGCCGTCATTCCTGCCCGGCTCGCATCGACGCGCCTGCCGAACAAGCCGCTCGCCGATCTCGGCGGCAAGCCGATGGTCGTGCGCGTCGCCGAGCGCGCGCGCGAAGCGGGTGCGCAGCAGGTGCTCGTCGCGTCCGACGCGCAGAGCGTGCTCGACGCGGCACGCGATCACGGTTTCGAAGCGGTGCTGACGCGCGCCGACCATCCGTCCGGCACCGACCGGCTCGCGGAAGTCGCCGCGACGTTCGGATGGAGCGACGACACCGTCGTCGTCAACGTGCAGGGCGACGAACCGCTGATCGACCCGGTGCTCGTGCGCGACGTAGCGTCGCACCTCGCCGCGCATCCGGACTGCGCGATCGCGACCGCCGCGCACCCGATCCACGACGCGGCCGACGTGTTCAACCCGAACGTCGTGAAGGTCGCGCTCGACGCGCGCAACGTCGCGATGTACTTCTCGCGCGCGCCGATTCCGTGGAGCCGCGACGCGTATCAGCCGCACTGGCCCGACGTCGCGGCCATGCCTGCACCGGCCTTTCCGGTCCATCGCCACATCGGCCTCTACGCGTATCGCGCGCGCTTTCTGCGCACGTATCCGTCGCTCGCGCAGGCGCCGGTCGAGCAGGCGGAGCAGCTCGAACAGCTTCGCGCGATGTGGCACGGCGAGCGCATCGCCGTGCTGATTACCGAGCACGCGCCCGAAGCCGGCATCGACACGCCGGCCGATCTCGCACGCGTGCAGGCCCTTTTTCGTCCGGGTTCAAAATAACCCGTGGCATAATCGGGCGATTGTGCGAGCCGTCCGCGACCCGCGCGTTCTCGCTTGACCCGCCACGGCCTGTCCCGGCAGCCGCGCGTCGCTTTTAGCCGACGCGCCGCGTCAGACCGGTCCGCCGCGCGCCAGGCAAGCGCCGCGCACGCTGTCGCCGACACTTTCGCGTCTCGCCATACGAATCTACATTCTGGAGATATCACCATGCGTTTGATCCTGTTGGGCGCGCCCGGCGCGGGAAAGGGCACCCAGGCAAACTTCATCAAGGAAAAGTTCGGCATCCCGCAAATCTCGACGGGCGACATGCTGCGCGCGGCCGTCAAGGCCGGCTCGCCGCTCGGCGTCGAGGCGAAGGCCTACATGGACGCCGGCAAGCTCGTGCCGGACGCGCTGATCATCGGCCTCGTGAAGGAGCGCCTGAAGGACGCCGACTGCGCGAACGGCTACCTGTTCGACGGCTTCCCGCGCACGATCGCGCAGGCTGACGCGATGAAGGACGCCGGCGTCGCGATCGACTACGTGCTCGAAATCGACGTTCCGTTCTCGGAAATCGTCGAGCGCATGAGCGGCCGCCGCACGCACCCGGCATCGGGCCGCACGTACCACGTGAAGTTCAACCCGCCGAAGGTCGAGGGCAAGGACGACGTGACGGGCGAACCGCTGATCCAGCGCGACGACGACAAGGAAGAAACCGTCAAGAAGCGTCTCGAAGTGTACGAAGCGCAGACCAAGCCGCTGATCACGTACTACGGCGACTGGGCGCAGCGCGGCGAGGAAAACGGCCTGAAGGCCCCGCAGTATCGCAAGATCTCGGGTCTCGGCACCGTCGATGAAATCCGCGAGCGCGCGTTTGACGCACTGAAGTAAGCACCGCGTCGCGCACCCGCAAGCCGCCCTTTCCGGGCGGTTTTTTTTCGTCTGCTTGATCCGCTTCGGCTGACCTGGATTCGCACGAGCGTGCCGGTCGCTCCTGCGCCCGGCGGCGCCCCGTACAATCGACCGGACGCAGGTGCCGACCGGCATCGGACCCAACCAAGGAGACAGTGATGGAGATTCGCGGCAACGTCTTTCTGATCACGGGCGGCGCATCGGGCCTCGGCGCCGGCACGGCGCGCATGCTCGCGCAGGCCGGCGGCAAGGTCGTGCTCGCCGACCTCAATGAAGCGGGCGGCACGGCGCTCGCGCACGAACTGGGCGGCATATTCGTGCGCTGCGACGTGTCGAGCGAGGCCGATGCGCAGGCGGCCGTCGACGCCGCGACGCGCACGGGCACGCTGCGCGGCCTCGTGAACTGCGCGGGCATCGCGCCTGCCGCGAAAACCGTCGGCAAGGACGGCGCGCATCCACTCGACGTGTTCGCGAAGACGATCAACGTGAACCTGGTCGGCACCTTCAACATGATCCGGCTCGCGGCCGCCGCGATGGCCGCGACCACGCCGAACGACGGCGGCGAGCGCGGCGTGATCGTCAGCACCGCGTCGGTCGCCGCCTACGACGGCCAGATCGGCCAGGCCGCGTACGCGGCGTCGAAGGCCGGCGTCGCGGGCATGACGCTGCCGATCGCGCGCGACCTCGCGCGCCAGGGCATCCGCGTGATGACGATCGCGCCGGGGCTGTTCGAGACGCCGATGCTGCTCGGCATGCCGAAGGACGTGCAGGACGCGCTCGGCGCGATGGTTCCGTTCCCGCCGCGGCTCGGCAAACCGGACGAATACGCGATGCTGGTGCGCCAGATCGTCGAGAACCCGATGCTCAACGGCGAAGTGATCCGCCTCGACGGCGCGATCCGGATGCAGCCGAAGTAAATGCAAACAACTGCAAACAAAAACGCCCGCAATGCGGGCGTTTTGTTGTTCAAGGCTCCCGACGCCGGGCCGCGCCAGCGACTCAGTCCTCGTCGTCGCGCTGCATCCGCTGCCGCAATTCCGTCACCTGCGATTCGACGACGGTTGCGTCGTCCGCATCGGGCCGCTCGCCGAGATACTGCTCGAGGTCCTCGAGCGCGGGGCGCAGGTAGTCGAGCCGTGCATACGCGAAGCCGCGGTCGCGCACCTCGTCGAGGTGCTCCGGCAGCAGGATCACGAGCCGCTGCTGCACCGCGAGCAGCCGCTGCCAGCGTTCCGTCTGCAGATAGATCGTCTTCAGGTTGCGCAGCATCCGCGCGATGATCTCGCGGCTCGTGGCCGGCTGCAGCAATGCGCGCAACGCGCTGTCGACCGCGCCCGCCGCCCGCGCGACGTAAGGTTCGAGCATTTCGACCATCTCGGCTTCGGACAGCGAATGGCCGTTGGTCGGATCGATGATCAGGTCGCCGTCCGGCAGCGTCACGCGCAGCAGGAAATGGCCGGGGAATGACACGCCGCGCGCCGGCACGCCGATCTGCTCGGCGAGCTCGAGGTACAGCACCGACAGCGAGATCGGAATCCCGCGCCGCCGCTTGAGCACCGCGTTCAGGTGGCTGTTATCGGGGTCGTAGTAATCGTTGTGATTGCACGCGAAGCCAAGTTCGCGAAAGAAGAATTCGTTGAGCGCCGCGACGCGCTCCTTCAGGCTCGCATCGTCGGCGAGCCGGCGGCGCAGCCGCGCGGCCAGCATGTCGAGTTCGGCCAGCGTGCCCTGCAGGTCGAGGTCGGGATAGGCGTCCTGTGCGAGCGACAGCGCGGTCTCCGTGACGGGCAGGCTGTCGTCGTCCGCCACGAGCGTGCTGAAGTAGTCGAGGACGCGGGTCATTGCGGTCGTCACTTGGCGCGCCTTCTGAAGTAAGCGTATTTGAAGCCCATTACCCACAACATACCGAAATATAGTGCAGCGAACAGCACGAGGCACGCGGCCATTAACGCAATGCGATCGAGCGGCTGCGCGCGCATGCCGGTCCAGTCGAAGCTGATCGCGCACCAATGCATCAGGCCCGCGAGCACGAGCGCCGCGCCGATGAGCTGCACGAAGAAGCGCGGCCAGCCCGGCGACGGCTGATAGATGCCGCGCTTGCGCAGCCCGAGGAACAGCAGCAGCGAGTTCAGGCACGCGCCGACGCCGATGCTCAGCGTGAGGCCCGCATGACCAATCAGCGGCACGAACACGTAGTTCGACAACTGCGTGACGATCAGCACGCCGACCGCGATCTTCACCGGCGTCTTGATGTCCTGCTTCGCATAGAAGCCCGGCGCGAGGATCTTGATCAGGATGATGCCGACGAGGCCGATCCCGTAGGTCGCGAGCGCGCGGGCGACCATCGTGACGGTATGCGCGTCGAACTTGCCGTAGTTGAACAGCGTCGCGGTGAGCGGCGTCGCGAAGAAGAACAGCGCGAGCGCGCTCGGCGCCGCGAGCAGGAACGTGACGCGCAGCCCCCAGTCGAGCAGCGACGAATACTCGTTCGCATCGGCGTCGACGTGCGCCTTCGACAGGCTCGGCAGCAGGATCGTGCCGAGCGCGACGCCGAGCAGCGCCGTCGGGAACTCCATCAGGCGGTCGGCGTAGTTGATCCACGACACCGCGCCCTGCCCGAGCCGCGACGCGATGTTGGTGTTGATGATCAGCGACAGCTGCGCGACCGACACCGCGAACGTCGCGGGCACCATCTTCGCGAGCACGCGCTTCACGCCCGGGTGGCGCAGCGCGCGCAGCGGGTTGATGCCGATCAGCGGCACCATGTCGATCTTCTTCAGCCCCGGCAGTTGCACGAGGAACTGCAGCACGCCGCCCACGATGACGGCCCACGCGAGCGCGTACACCGGCACCTTCAGATGCGGCGCGACGAACACGGCCGCCGCGATGAACGCGACGTTGAGCAGCACCGGCGCGAACGCGGGCAGCGAGAAGCTCTTGTAGGTGTTGAGCACGCCGGACGCGAGCGTGGTCAGCGAGATGAACACGATGTACGGGAACATGATCTGCGTCATCGTGACCGCGAGCGGGAAGGCCTGTCCGTCGGTACGCAGGCCGGACGCAACCGCGAACACGACCCACGACGCGCCGGCGATCCCGACGACCGACAGCACGGCGAGCGCCCACGCGAGGACGGTCGACATCGCGTCGACGAGCGCCTTGGTCGCATCGTGCCCCTGCTGGTTCTTGAACTCGGCCAGGATCGGCACGAACGCCTGCGAGAACGCGCCTTCGGCAGACAGGCGGCGCAGCAGGTTCGGAATACGGAAGGCGACGTAGAACGCGTCGGTGTATTGACTGGCGCCGAACGCACGGGCGATCAGCGTCTCGCGGGCCAGTCCGGTCACGCGCGACAGCAGCGTGAAGCCGCTGACCGTCAGCAGGGCTCGGAATAGATTCATGGGGCGCTTATTATACGGACGTTGCGTGTCCCGGCACGGACGGATGCCGAAAAGGACCTGCGTCGCCGGCGGCCCCGCCCGGCGGGCGTCACGTTGAACTTGCCACGCGCTTGATTTTGTTGCTATAATTGCCGGTTTCTGAGCCTGTTACATGCACGGCAGCTGTCGTTTTCATGTCTCGGCCTCGGTTAAACTCACCGTTTTTTATGCGCCCCTGGGCAATCGTTCTCAGGGGACGGATCGAAAAGCAGCGCTTGGCCGTCAGGCTCCAAGCTCTGGAAACAGGACAGGATAAGGAACCGTCATGGCTAACTCCGCACAAGCACGCAAGCGCGCCCGCCAAGCCGCGAAGGCAAATTCGCACAACTCGGCGCTGCGCTCGAAATTCCGTACCGCGATCAAGTCGGTTCGCAAGGCTGTTGAAGCCGGCGACCAGGCAAAGGCCGCCGAGCTGTTCAAGGCTGCCGTGAAGACGATCGACACGATCGCCGACAAGAAGATCGTTCACAAGAACAAGGCCGCTCGCAGCAAGAGCCGCCTCGCCGCGGCCGTCAAGGGCCTGCAGGCAGCAGCGTAAATTTGGTGCGCCCGCTTCGGCGGGCGTTCCTGTTTCCTGCGATCGCAAAAAAGCCCGCCTAGGCGGGCTTTTTTGCGTGTCGTCCGCGCATCGCGCCGGACGACCACCAGACGCGCGCGCGCCATGCGCGCCCGCCCGTCGATCTCACTTCTTCTCGTTGTAGTCCGGCAGCTCGCACGCCTCGGTGACGACGAGGTTGTTGTCCTTCGCGAAATTCAGCACGAAATCGAATGCCATCGGCTCGATGTCGCGCAGCCGGGAATCGAGGATCACGCATTTCAGGTCGCCGAGCATCGTCGGGCGCACGTACAGCGAATATTTCAGGCGCGCGTTCGGGCCGCTCGCGCCGGGCCCGAAGCAGGCCATCACGCCGGCCAGACGCTCCGACCAGTCGCTCGGGCGAAACTTTTTCCCGTCTTTCGTGATGCCCTGGATGAAGAATTCGGTCGGAGGGGTTTCAGCCATGTGGTTACCCAAGTGACGGCCCGGCGATGTCCAGGCGACGGCGCCTGGATACGCGAACACAAAGCTGGAGTGGACGACACACGCGCTTCGATATCCCGAAAACAGGCCGTCGATGCGTGCCGCCGGCGCGCCGCACCGGATGTGTGCAGCGCATGGCTTGTGTCCGGCAGAGCGCGAAAAGCCTTGCCTGCCGGGCTGGAGAAAACTTTTGGATTATACCGCAGCGCGCCATCGCGCGTCGTCTCGCCACCCCTCTCCCGGCGTGCTCCAGCGTGCGCGACGATGCCGCCCCGGTTTGTGGCGCGGCTCGTCAAAGCACAGAAAATCCTTTATGCTGCTTTGCAGTTATCCACACCCGACGGCTGCGGCGTCCGGCTCCGCAGCCGGCTCCTACCCGCCGTATTTCGTTTCATGACCGCCAAAACCATTCGTCACTACCTGCAGTTCAAGGATTTCTCGCTGGAAGACTACGAGTACGTGCTCGAACGCACGGGTATCCTGAAGCGCAAGTTCAAGAACTACGAGACCTATCACCCGCTGCACGACCGCACGCTCGCGATGATCTTCGAGAAGAGCTCGACGCGCACGCGGCTGTCGTTCGAAGCCGGCATCTTCCAGCTGGGCGGCCATGCGGTGTTCATGAGCACGCGCGACACGCAGCTCGGCCGCGGCGAGCCCGTCGAGGATTCCGCGCAGGTCATCTCGCGAATGGTCGACATCATCATGATCCGCACGTTCGAGCAGGACGTGATCACGCGCTTCGCGCAGAACTCCCGCGTGCCGGTGATCAACGGCCTGACCAACGATTACCACCCGTGCCAGGTGCTCGCCGACATCTTCACGTACTACGAGCACCGCGGCCCGATCGCCGGCAAGACGGTCGCGTGGGTGGGCGATGCGAACAACATGCTGTACACGTGGATCGAAGCCGCGCAGATCCTCGGCTTCAAGCTGCGCCTGTCGACGCCGCCGGGCTATGCGCTCGACATGAAGCTCGTGTCGCCGGACAGCGCGCCGTTCTACGAAGTGTTCGACGATCCGAACGAAGCATGCAAGGGCGCCGATCTCGTGACGACCGACGTGTGGACGAGCATGGGCTTCGAGGCCGAGAACGAAGCGCGCATGCAGGCGTTTGCCGACTGGTGCGTCGACGAGGAAATGATGGGCCACGCGAACGCGGACGCGCTCTTCATGCACTGCCTGCCCGCGCACCGCGGCGAGGAAGTGACGGCCGGCGTGATCGACGGCCCGCAGAGCGTCGTGTGGGACGAGGCGGAAAACCGCCTGCACGTGCAGAAGGCGCTGATGGAGTTCCTGCTGCTCGGCCGCCTGAAGCACTGAACGCAGCACTCGCGCGCCGCCAGAATCCGGCGGCATGCAAAGAAAAGCGCCGATCGATGATCGGCGCTTTTTCGTTTGCGCGGGCGAAAGCGCATGAAAGGTGCGGGTCGAACGCCCGCGTTACACGCACACCGGCTCGGGTTCCAGCTCGACGCCGAACTGCTTGTGCACGTCGTCCTGGATCGCGCGCGCCAGTGCGAGCACGTCGGCGCCCGTCGCACCGCCGCGATTGACCAGCACGAGCGCCTGACGGTCGTGCACGGCCGCCGCGCCGAGCGTGCGCCCCTTCCAGCCGCAGCGGTCGATCAGCCAGCCGGCCGCGAGTTTCACCTGCCCGCCCGGCTGCGGATACGACACGACGTCCGGCACGCGCGCGCGCAGCGCATCGAACCGTGCGGCGTCGATCACCGGATTCTTGAAGAAACTGCCCGCGTTGCCGAGCTCGAGCGGATCGGGCAGCTTCGCGCGGCGAATCGCGACGACCGCGTCGAACACGTCGCGCGGCGTCGCCGCGTCGGGCGCGATGCCGCGCGCGTCGAGCTCGCGCGTGACATCCGCGTAGCCGAGCCGCGGCGTCCAGCGCTTGGGCAGCCTGAACGTCACCGCGACGATCGCGAAGCGGCCGCGCCCTTCCCGCTTGAAGAAGCTGTCGCGATAGCCGAACGCGCAGCGCGCGGCATCGAAGCGCTCGCTGCGCCCCGTCGCGAGTTCGACGGCGACCAGCGAGTCGAAGTACGTCTTCATCTCGAGGCCGTACGCGCCGATGTTCTGGATCGGCGCGGCGCCGACGGTGCCCGGAATCAGCGCCAGATTCTCGAGGCCCGGCATGCCGTGCTCGAGCGTCCACGCGACGAATGCGTGCCAAGTCTCGCCGCCGCCGGCCTCGACGCACCACGCGTCGTCGTCCTCGCGCACGACGCGGCGCCCGGCGATCTCGTCGAGCAGCACGATGCCGTCGAAATCGCGCGTGAACACGACGTTGCTGCCGCCGCCGAGCACGAGTTGCGGCAGGTGCGCGACGCGCGGATCGCGATGCAGCGCCGCGAATTGCGCCGCATGCGTGACGCGGGCGGCAAAGCGCGCGGTCGCGCCGATGCCGAACGTGTTGTGCGCGGCGAGCGGATGGTCGGGGAGCAGCGACAGGGCGGAATCGTCAGGTGGCATCGGCATTCGCGGTCACGTCCGCCGGGCGGCATAAGGCCGGCCTTGGGCAAACGCAGGGGCATCGGTAAAATGGCAAACAGTCCGCAATTATAGCGAGTGCCCGCGCGCAAGCCGGGCGCCTGCATCTCAAGGGAGAATGCCATGCCATCGTTCGACGTCGTTTCCGAAGCGAACATGATCGAAGTGAAGAACGCCATCGAGCAGTCGAACAAGGAAATTTCGACGCGCTTCGACTTCAAGGGCTCCGACGCACGTGTCGAGCAGAAGGAGCGCGAGCTGACGCTGTTCGCCGACGACGATTTCAAGCTCGGCCAGGTCAAGGACGTGCTGATCAACAAGCTCGCGAAGCGCAACGTCGACGTGCGCTTCCTCGACTACGGCAAGGTCGAGAAGATCGGCGGCGACAAGGTCAAGCAGATCGTCACCGTGAAGAAGGGCGTGACGGGCGACCTCGCGAAGAAAATCGTCAGGCTCGTGAAAGACAGCAAGATCAAGGTGCAGGCGAGCATCCAGGGCGACGCGGTGCGCGTGACCGGCACGAAGCGCGACGATCTGCAGAGCGTGATCGCGATGCTGCGCAAGGACGTGACCGACACCCCGCTCGACTTCAACAACTTCCGCGACTGATCGACGCCGTCGACCGGTCACGCCGCGCCGCCGGGCCCCGATGCCCCGGCGGGCGGCGACAGCAGCAACCCCTTCCTCAGAGCTTCCCGCCGTCCTGCGCGCCGCCGTCGGCCGCCGCCTTCTTCTTGTCGCCGATCCGGCTTTCCTGCCCTGCCAGCAGCTTCGAGATGTTGCCGCGGTGACGCCACACGAGCAGCACGCTCATCGCGAGCACGGCCCACGCGACCGGGTTGTGGCTCGTGCCGAACAGGAACACGTCGAACAGCGGCGCGAACACGGCCGCCACCAGCGCCGCGAGCGACGAATAGCGGAAGAAGAACGCGACGATCAGCCAGGTCAGCGCGGTCGCGAGCCCGAGCACCGGGTGCACCGCGAGCAGCACGCCGGCCGCGGTGGCGACGCCCTTGCCGCCCTGGAAGCGGAAGAACACCGGATACAGGTGGCCAAGGAACACGGCGATCGCGACCCACGCCACGGCGACGTCGGGCAACCCGAAGTGCCGCGCGAGCCAGACGGCGAGCCAGCCCTTGAACGCGTCGCCGACGAGCGTCAGGATCGCGGCCTTCTTGTTGCCGCTGCGCAGCACGTTGGTCGCGCCGGGATTCTTCGACCCGTACGAACGGGGATCGGCCAGGCCCATCGCGGCGCTGACGACGACGGCGAACGACACCGAACCGATCAGGTAGGCAACAAGTGCGGCGAGCAGGATCTGCATGCGGAGAACTCTTCTTTCAACGTATCGGTGAAGGGGCGGCCGGGCGCGGCAGGCGCCGTCGCGGCGAACCGCTGGCAGGCCGTGGCGGCCGGCCGTGCGGGCCGACCGGCCGAAACGGCGCCCATTCTACCGAACGCGCACGGCCTGCCACGAAGGTGAAACCCTCAGTCGACGCTCGCGCACTGCACGGGCGTCGCGCCGAGCAGCGTCGTGAGCACCGCCGGCGCGAGGCTGACGAGATAACCGCGGCGGCCGCCGTTCAGGTAGATCGTCGGCAATTCGAGGATGGTCGACTCGACGTACACGGGCATCGGCTTGCGCGTGCCGAACGGCGACGTGCCGCCGACCAGGTAGCCGGAATGGCGGTTCGCGACGTCGGGCTTGCATGGCTCGACGCGCTTCACGCCGATCTGCCGCGCGAGGTTCTTGGTTGATACCGTGCGGTCGCCGTGCATCAGCACGATCAGCGGCTTTGCATGCTCGTCCTCCATCACGAGCGTCTTCACGACGCTGTGTTCGTCGACGCCGAGCTGGCGCGCCGACTCGCCGGTGCCACCGTGCTCGACGTAATCGTACGGATGCTCGCCGAATGCGACGCCGTGGCGGCGCAGCAGCTGGGTCGCGGGTGTCTCGGACACGTGTCTGGATTTGCTCATCGCGGCATTTTAATGGCGAACGACCGGCGGGGCGCGCGCCATCGCCCCCTTGGCCGGTTCGCGGCGGGTTGCCGCGCGCCGGCGGTATACTCGCGGCCCTTTGGTCCCCGACGGGCAGTCCCGGACGGGCGCGCCCCTCCATCATCATTGCGGACTTCGCGAAGTGCCATTGCCCGAATGGCCGATTGTGGCGCGCCCGCCGTCATGGCACGATCGTTCGCAAAACTTGCCGCGCCATCGCCCGGCCCTTCTTCTGGAGACGCCATGTCCTCGCCTGCCCGCTCATCCGCGCCGCCCGACGTCGCGGCACTGCTCGCTGCGTTGCCGGCCCGCATCGCCGACGTGCCTGCCCGCTGGGCCGCGCATGCGCCCGCGCATCCGGCGCTGATCGAGGACGCGCGCCGCCTGTCGTACGGTGAGCTGTCGCACGCCGTCGAGGCGGCTGCCGCGCGGCTCGCGCGCCTGGGCGTGCGCGGCGGCGATCGCGTGATGATCGTCGCGGAAAACAGCGTCGCGCAGATCGTGCTGCTGTTCGCGGTCGCCCGCGTCGACGCATGGGCGCTCGTGTCGAACGCGCGGCTGTCGGCCAGCGAGCTCGATGCGATCGCCGCGCACGCGCGCCCGAAGCTGATCGCGTTCGCCACGGAAGCGTCGCCCGACGCGCGCGCACACGCGACGCGCCACGACGCGACGCCTGCCGACGCGCTGCCGGTCGACATCGGCGCGTGGTCGCACCGCGTCGACCCGAGCGCGCCCAGCGAACCGGTGGCGGCCGACGGCGCCGCCCAATGCGCGGCGCTGATCTATACGACCGGCACGACGGGCACGCCGAAAGGCGTGATGCTGTCGCATCGCAACCTGCTGTTCATCGCCGCGATGTCGAGCACGCTGCGCCGCGTGTCGCCCGACGACGTCGTCTATACGGTGCTGCCCGTATCGCACGTGTACGGGCTCGCGTCGGTCTGCCTCGGCAGCCTGTACGCGGGCGCGACGCTGCGGCTCGCGCCGCGCTTCTCGCCGGAGGCCGTGCGCGTCGCGCTCGCCGACGAAGGCGTGACGATCTTCCAGGGCGTGCCCGCGATGCACGCGAAGCTGCTCGAGCATCTGCACACGCACGCGCACGCGTGGCGCGCGCCGCGGCTGCGCTTCGCGTATTCGGGTGGCTCGCCGCTCGACGCCGACCTGAAGGCGCGCGTCGAGCGCGTGTACGGCGTGCCGCTGCACAACGGCTACGGGATGACCGAGAGCAGCCCGACGATCACGCAGACGCCGCTCGACGCACCGCGTACCGACTGCTCGGTCGGCGTGCCGATCCCGGGCGTGGAGATGCGGATCGTCGCACCGGACGGCACCGACGTGCCGCAGGGCGAAGTGGGCGAAATCCGCGTGCGCGGGCCGAACGTGATGCTCGGCTACTACCGCGACGCGGATGCGACGCGCGCGGCCGTGTCGCCCGACGGCTGGCTCGGCACCGGCGATCTCGCGCGCCAGGAAGCGGACGGCTCGGTGACGATCGCGGGCCGCAGCAAGGAATTGATCATCCGCTCGGGCTTCAACGTGTATCCGGTCGAGGTCGAACAGGTGCTGAACGCGCACCCGGACGTCGTGCAGGCGGCCGTCGTGGGCCGCGCGGTCGAGGGCAACGAGGAAGTGCTCGCGTTCGTCGAGCTGGTGCCCGGCGCGAGCGCGACCGAGGCCGCGCTCAACGCGTGGTGCGCGCAACGGCTCGCGCCTTACAAGCGCCCTGCGCGGATTCGCGTGCTCGATGCGCTGCCGGCCGCGTCGACGGGCAAGGTGCTGAAGCACAAGCTGCGCGAACTCGCGTGACGCTTGACGCGCGGCGCCGGCCGCATGCCGCGCACCGGCCGGCGCACGCACCGCGCTAGCCGCGCGGATGGTGCGTCGCGTGCAGCGTCTTGAGCCGCTCGCGCGCGACGTGCGTGTAGATCTGCGTGGTCGAGATATCGCTGTGGCCGAGCAGCAGCTGCACGACGCGCAGGTCGGCGCCGTGGTTCAGCAGGTGCGTCGCGAACGCGTGCCGCAGCGTATGCGGCGACAGGTGCGCGCGCACATCGGCCTGCTGCGCGTGGCGCTTGATGATGTTCCAGAACTGCTGGCGCGTCATCCCGTCGCCGCGCGCGGTCACGAACAGCGCGTCGGCCGCGCGTGCGCCGAGCAGCGCCGGCCGCGCGTCGCGCAGGTAGCGCTCGATCCAGCCGTGCGCGACTTCGCCGAACGGCACGAGCCGTTCCTTCGAGCCCTTGCCCATCACGCGCACGACGCCCTCGTTGAGCCCGACCTCGACGGTCTTCAGCGTGACGAGCTCGCTCACGCGCAGCCCGCTCGCGTACATCAGCTCGAGCATCGTGCGATCGCGCAGGCCGAGCGGCGTGCCGATGTCGGGTGCACCGAGCAGCGCCTCGACCTGTGCCTCGGACAGCGTCGACGGAAACCGCACGGCCTGCTTCGCCGACGTGATCCGCAGCGTCGGGTCCGCGCTCGCGTGGCGCTCGCGCACGGCCCAGCCGTAATAGCGACGGAACACCGACAAGCGCCGGTTCGACGACGTCGCCTTGCCGTCGCTGCGCGCGGCGATGTAGCCGATCAACATCGCTTCGTCGGCCGAGTCGAGCGGCACGTCGTGGGTCGCGGCCAGCCATTGCGAAAACAGCACCAGATCGCGCCGGTACGCATCGAGCGTATTGCGCGCGAGCCCGTGTTCGAGCCACAGCGCATCGCAGAACACGTCGATCGACGCGCGGCTCGCGAGCAGCGCGGGCGATGCGGCGGCCGCGTCGCTAGGGGTATCGGTGTCGGACGCGGAGTCGGGGGAAAGCAACGGTTCACTCATCGGTACGGCACGCCCTCGTGCGCCAGCAGCCAGCGCTTTACTTTCTGGTAATAGCCATTGTCGTCGTGGTTCGCGAAGCCGCCGAGGCCGCCCGCCGCGACCACGCGATGGCACGGAATCACGAGCGGAAAATAGTTCGCGCCGCACGCCTGGCCGACCGCGCGCGGCGCGCTGCCGATCCGCTTCGCGACCTGGCCGTAGGTCAGCACCGTGCCCGGCGCGATGTCGCTGATCACGTTCCATACGCGATGCTGGAATGCGCTGCCGACGTCGGCGAGCGGCAGGTCGAAGCGCGCCGATGCGCGCTCGAAATAGCGTTCGATCTGTTCGACCGCGCGCCGCGCGAGCGGCGAGTCCGGCTCGACCGACTTGACCGACTCGGGCAGATAGACGATCTCGCGCACCACCGCGGCGTCGGTGCGGATGCCGACCTTGCCGAACGGTGCGTCGATGACTGCGTTGAACATGAGCTTCTCCTCACCGGTGAAACGCGCGCCGCCGCCGCGCGCCGACGCTACTTTACGCCGCGTTCATGCGGCACGCAGCGCCCATTCGACATGCTCGCGCACGATCGGCGACGGATCGTCGGCGCGCGCGCGCAACGCGGCGATGATCGCGTCGCGCGCTTCGGGCGCGAGCCGGTCGGCCGGCGCGCGCAATGCGTTGCCGAGCCCGACCGCGAGATTGCGCAGCCAGCTTTCATGGCCGATGCGCCGGATCGCGCTGCCCTGCATCCGCGTATCGAACGTGTCGGCATCCCAGCCGAACAGCTCGACGAGCGTCGCGCGGTCGAGCCCGTGCCGCACGTCGAAATCGGCGACGGGCGCGGCCTGCGCGAACTTGTTCCACGGACACACGAGCTGGCAGTCGTCGCAGCCGTACACGCGGTTGCCGATCATCGGCCTCAGCGGCTCCGGAATGCTGCCTTTCAGTTCGATCGTCAGATACGAGATGCAGCGGCGCGCGTCGACGCGATACGGCTCGACGATCGCGCCGGTCGGACATGCATCGATGCAGCGCGTGCAGCTGCCGCAGTGCGCGCCGGGCGTCTCGGGCGCGACGTCGGGCGCCGTTTGCGCGTCGATCGGCAGCGGAATGTCGACGTAGATTTCGCCGAGGAAGAACAGCGAACCCGCGTCGCGCTGCAGCAACAGCGTGTGCTTGCCGCGCCAGCCGACCCCGGCCTTCTGCGCGAGCTCGACCTCGAGCACCGGCGCCGAATCGGTGAACACGCGGTAGCCGAACGCGCCGATCTCGCGCTCGATGCGCTCCGCGAGCGTCTGCAGCCGGTTGCGCAGCACCTTGTGATAGTCGCGCCCGCGTGCGTAGATCGACACGACGGCCGCCTGCGGATCGTCCAGGCGCGCGCGCTCGCGGGCGCGCCAGTCGTGCGGCACGAGTGCGCCGGAGGATGCATCGGGCGCATCGGGCGCGAGCGTCTGGGCCGGCAGATAGGCGAGCCGCGCGGAGATCACGCGTCGCGTACCGGCCACAAGTTCGGCCGGCCGCGCGCGTTTCGTCCCGTGTTTCGCCATATAATCCATTTCGCCGTGGTACCCGGCTTCCAGCCAGGCGGCGAGGCCTGCTTCGGCATCCGAGAGATCGGTATCGCTGATGCCTATCGCCCCGAAACCCAATTCGCGCCCCCACGCCTTGATGCGAGTGGCGAGCGCAGTCAACGTCGCATCATCGAGCGCGCACGGCGCCGCGCCTTCGGTACGAGTCGAAGGCTTGTCGGATGCGGCGAGTTCCGGTAATCGGTTCATCGCACTATTTTACGAGAATGCCAGCCACGTCCCATACGCCTCATGCAGACACGCTGCCCGCCCCGCTCGCGGAGCGCGTGATCGCACTCGCCGACGAAGCGGCGACTGAGGCCTTCGGCACCCGCTTCGCGCACGCGCTCGACGCGGCGCGCGGCGAACTCGCCCGCGCGCACGCGTTCGACGGGCTGCAGATCCAGCTGATCGGCGACCTCGGCGCGGGCAAGACAACCCTCGTGCGCGCGATCCTGCGCGGCCTCGGCCACCCGGGACGCGTGCGCAGCCCGACCTATACGCTCGTCGAACCGTATGCATTCGCACGCGACGATGGGGAACTTGAGGTCTATCACTTCGATCTGTATCGATTCAACGATCCGGCCGAATGGTCCGACGCGGGCTTTCGCGAATATTTCAATTCCAGCGCGATCTGCCTCGTCGAATGGCCGCAACAGGCAGGCACCCTGCTCGGCGTGCCCGATCTGGTTTTCTCGCTCGACGTGGACGGCGACGGTCGCGCCCTCACCGTCAGGGCGTTCAGCGCTTCAGGAAAGGCATGTCTCGAAAGATGTTGATCAAACCGTTCCGCTCGATCGAATCGGCGGCCACCGCGACGCACAACTGGCGCCGCCGCCAGATCCTGCGCGCGGGCGCGTCGACGCTGGTGCTCGGGCTCGCCGCACCGCGGCTCGCGCACGCGTCGTCGGTGCTCGGCGTGCGCGTGTGGCCCGCGCGCGATTACACGCGCGTCACGATCGAATCGGACCAGCCGCTGCAGAATAGCCAACAGCTGTTGCAGGGCCCCGACCGGCTCGTCGTCGACCTGAGCGGGCTCGATCTCGATCAGGCCCTGCGCGACCTCGTATCGAAGATCGCGCCGAACGATCCGCAGATCCAGTCGGTGCGCGTCGGCCAGTACCAGCCGCACGTCGTGCGGATGGTGTTCGACCTGAAAGGCTCGGTGAAGCCGCAGGTGTTCACGCTGCCGCCGGTCGGCACCTACAAGTACCGGCTCGTGTTCGACCTGTATCCAGCCGTCGCGCCCGATCCGCTGTCCGACCTGATCGCGCAGACGGAACGCAAGGAACAGGCGCTCAACGACACCGCGCGCGCGCAGCAGATGCAGCCGCCGACCTCGCTCGCGGGCCCGGCCGCGCCGTCGGCGCCCGCCGCGGGCGACAACACCGACGCGTTCTTCCAGCGCTTCGCGCAGAACACGCCGGCCACGCCGCGCACGCCGCCGGCCGCCGCGACGCCTTCCACGCCCGCGAAGCCGGCCGTCAAGCCGCCGCCCGTCATCGCGCGCCGCGACGACAGCGACGACGACGGCGACACCTACAAGTTCACCGCGCCGAAATCCGGCAAGGGCGGCACCATGCGCCTGCTGACGGTCGCGATCGATCCCGGCCACGGCGGCGAGGATCCGGGCGCGATCGGCGGCGGCGGCACGTACGAGAAGCACATCGCGCTCGACATCGCGAAGAAGCTGCGCGCGAAGATCGACGGCGCGCCGAACATGCGCGCGATGATGACGCGCGACGCCGACTTCTTCGTGCCGCTGAACGTGCGCGTGCAGAAGGCGCGCCGCGTCGGCGCCGACCTGTTCGTGTCGATCCACGCGGATGCGTTCACGACGCCGTCCGCGCGCGGCTCGTCGGTGTTCGCGCTGTCCGATCACGGCGCGACGAGCGCCGCGGCACGCTGGATGGCGAACAAGGAAAACTCGTCGGACCTGATCGGCGGCATCAACATCAAGACGCAGGACGCGGCCGTGAGCCGCGCGCTGTTCGACATGTCGACGACCGCGCAGATCCGCGATTCGCTGCGCTACGGCGGCTACGTGCTGAAGGAAGTCGGCGGCATCAACAAGCTGCACAAGGGTTCGGTCGAGCAGGCCGGATTCGCGGTGCTGAAGGCGCCCGACATTCCGTCGATCCTCGTCGAGACCGCGTTCATCAGCAACCCGGAGGAAGAGAGCCGGCTGAACGACGAAAGCTATCGCGACCAGATGGCCGACGCGATCTTCCGCGGCATCAAGCGTTACTTCGCCGCGAACCCACCGCTCGCGAAGAACCGGATGGCCTGACGCACGGCCGCCTCGTCTTCCCCACCGCCGGCACGCGCTGCGTGCCGGCCCGTCACGACGCCGCGAAGCGGCGCACCAGCTTCCCGCCGAATACGTTCACCGCGAGCCCGCCCATCACGAGCGCGGCGCCCGCCAGCTGCGCGCGCGTCAGGTGTTCGTCGAGCAGCAGCGCCGACGACGCGAGCCCGACGATCGGCACCAGCAGCGAGAACTGCGCGACCTGCGCGGCCGGATAGCGCGACATCAGGCGGCTCCACAAGCCGTAGCCGAGCAGCGTCGCGACGAACGCGAGATAGACGACCGCGAAGATCGACGCGCCGTCCAGCCCGGCCAGCGCGGCCCCGATCCGCCGCGGCCCCTCGAACCACAGCGACAGCAGGAAGAACGGCACGGGCGGCACGAGGCTCGCCCACACGACGAGCGACACGAGGTTCGCCCGGCCGACCTTCTTCGTGACGATATTGCCGATTGCCCACATCGCGGCCGAGCAGATGGTCAGCAGGAAGCCGGCGAGCGTCATCGCGCGGCCGCCCTGCGCGGCGATCACGGCGAGCCCGGCCGCGGCGATCGCGAGCCCGATCAGGTTCTCCATGCGCAGCCGCTCGCCGAGGAACAGCATCGCGAACACGAGCGTGAAGAACGCCTGCGACTGCAGCACGAGCGACGCGAGACCGGCCGGCATGCCGACGTACATGCCGGTGAACAGGAACACGAACTGGCCGAGCTGGATCGTCGCGCCGTACAGGATCAGCATGCGCCACGGAATCTGCGGCCGGCGGACGAAGAACACCGCGGGCACGGCCGCGAGCGTGAAGCGCAGCGCGCCGAGCAGCATCGGCGGCATGCCGTGCAACCCGACCTTGATCACGACGAAGTTCACGCCCCACGCCAGGATCACGACCAGCGCGAGCAGCAAGTCCTTCGGGGCCATCATCGGCGTCTCCTCGTTTTGAATGGTGGTTCCGAAGCGGCTCAGTCTACCGGGTTTCGCCGCCCGGCCCGATACCCGCGCCGCGCGCAGGGAATCGGCCGCCGGCGTGGCCGCGCATCGCCTGGCAAGCCGCATCGCGCGTGCCCACTGCCGCCGGCACCGGCGGCCGGCGCAGCGCCACGCCCGGTGCGCGCGTCGGGGCCACGCCGCCAGTACAATGACCGGCATCCCCGCCGTTCGCCACGAGGCCTGTCATGACCGAACCGATCAAAGCCTTGCTGAAGCCGCACATTCGCGACATCGGCAACCTGCAGGTGCGCCGCACGCTGCCCGCACTCGCCGCACGCCTCGTCGGCCCGTTCATCTTCTTCGATCACATGGGGCCGGCGGCGCTGCCGGCCGGCACCGGGCTCGACGTGCGCCCGCACCCCCATATCGGGCTCGCCACCGTCACCTACCTGTTCGACGGCGCGATCCTGCACCGCGACAGCCTCGGCTCGCGGCAGGAGATCGTGCCGGGCGACGTGAACTGGATGACGGCCGGCCGCGGCATCGTCCACTCGGAGCGCACGCCCGATGCGCAGCGCGCGAGCGGCCATACGGTGCACGGGATCCAGACCTGGGTCGCGCTGCCCCTCGCCCACGAAACCACCGAGCCGTCGTTCGAGCACCATGCGGCCGACACGCTGCCCACTCACCACGAAAACGGCGTGACGCTGACGGTGATCGCCGGCGACGCGTTCGGCCTGCGCTCGCCCGTCACGACGTTCTCGCGCACGCTGTACGTCGCCGCCGAATTCGCGGCCGGCAGCCGCCTCGAACTCGACGCGTCGCACGAGGAGCGCGCGGTCTACGTGGTCGACGGCGACCTGACGATCGACGGCACGCCGGTGCCGGCCGAGCAGATGGCCGTGCTCACGCCGGGCGCGACCGTCACGCTCGCGAGCGGCAACGGCGCGCGCGCGATGTTGCTGGGCGGCGACAAGATCGACGGCGAGCGCTTCATCGAATGGAATTTCGTCGCCAGCAGCCGCGACGCGATCGAGCGCGCGAAAGCAGCGTGGACGAACCAGGAAATGGGCAAGGTGCCCGGCGAAACCGAGTGGATTCCGCTGCCCGCAGCGAAGCCGCGTTGAAAAAGGCACGCGCCGCCCCCATCCTGACGACATTCGACTGGAAGAGAACGACATGGACACCACGCTTGCCACTTTCGAGAAAGACGTCATCGAGGCGTCGCTCGACGCCCCCGTGCTGGTCGACTTCTGGGCGCCGTGGTGCGGCCCCTGCAAGACGCTCGGTCCGCTGCTCGAAAAGCTCGAAGCCGACTACCAGGGCCGCTGGAAGCTCGTGAAGGTGAACGTCGACGAGAACCAGGAGCTCGCCGCGCACTTCCAGACGCGCAGCATCCCGCACGTGATCGCGTTCGCCGACGGGCGCCCGGTCGACCAGTTCATCGGCGTACTGCCGGAAGGCCAGTTGCGCGCGTTCCTCGACCGGCTGCTGCCGGCGCCCGAGGAAGCCGAACGCCGCGCCGCGCAATACGCGATCGCCGAGTCACGCTACGACGATGCGCTCACCCACCTCGAGGCGGCGCTCGCGCTGAACCCCGGTTTCGACGATGCACGGCTCGACCTGATCGAACTGCTGCTCGCGAACAACCAGGTCGATGCCGCGCGCACCGAGGCCGAGCGCCTGTCGCCGCAGACCGTGCAGGGCGCCGATCCGCGCTACCAGGCGATCAAGACCCGTTTCGATGCGCTCGACGCGACCGCCGACCTGCCGCCGACCGACGCGCTCGAAGCGCGTATCGCGGCGAACCCCGCCGATCTCGACGCACGCTTCGACCTTGCGCAGAGCCTGATCGCGCGACGCGCGTACGAAGGCGCGCTCGAGCAGTTGCTGGAAATCGTGTTGCGCGACCGCGCGTATGGCGACGACCTCGGCCGCCGCACGATGCTGTCGGTGTTCGAGATGGCGGGCGACAGCCCCGAGCTCGTCGCCGCGTGGCGGCGCAAGCTGAGCATGGCGCTCAACTGACGAACGGGCGGCCGGGCTGCAATGGCCCGGCTGCCGCGCCATCGCGCGCGGCGGATCTGCCGCGCCGCGGCATCACAGCATGCTGCTGCGCGTCGATCGATTTCCCGATCAGCCCGCGGCCCGCGCCGCGAGCGCCCGCAGCGCATGAGCGGCGGCCGCGAAACCGAAGCTCGCGGTCACGCACACGCTCGAACCGAATCCCGCACAGTTGAGCCCCGCGACATGCGCGGCCGTGGACGGCTCCGCGCCATCCTCGATGTCGCAAGCCGCTGCTTCCGGATAGATCAGCGGCTCGTCCGAATACACGGCGCTGACCTTGAAGCGCGCCTTCGGCCCGCGCGGAAAGCCGTGCTGCTTGCGCAACTGCGCGCGCACCTTCGACAGCAGCGGATCCTGGATCGTCAGCGCGAGATCGTCGATCCGGATGCGCGTCGGGTCGAGCTGCCCGCCCGCGCCGCCGACCGTGACGAGCGGCTGCCCTTTCGCGACGCACCACGCGATCAGCGCGACCTTCGTCCGCACGCTGTCGATCGCATCGATCACGTAGTCGAAGCCGCCGCCGAGCAGCGCGTCGAAGTTGTCGGGTTCGACGAAATCCTCGATCCGGTTCACGCGGCACGCGGGATCGATCAGCGCGATCCGCTCGGCCATCGCATCGACCTTCGGCTTGCCATAATTGCCGTCGAGCGCGTGGATCTGCCGGTTCGTGTTGCTTTCCGCAACGTTGTCGAGATCGATCAGCGTCAGCGTGCCGATCGCGCTGCGTGCGAGCGCCTCGGCCGTCCACGAACCGACGCCGCCGATGCCGATCACGGCGACGTGCGCGCGCTCGAACGCGGCGAGCGCGGGGGCGCCGTACAACCGCGCGATGCCGCCGAAACGGCGTTCGCGATCCACGTCAAGCTGGATTATCGGGCTCGGGGTAAGATCAGAAGAACTGGGCGGGGCAGTGTCGGGGGCGGACATGGCAGAAAGGAAAACGTAAGCGTACAGCCCTCTATTTTGCCTGAACTCGCCGCCTACACGCGCCACTGTGCACGCACGATTCTCGCGCGTTCGCTATACTGGCCCCGGATTGAAGCGTTTGCATAACATGACAACTCTCGCCGATCTTCGCATCAACTATTCGCGTGCTTCGCTCGATGAAGCCGACGTCGCCCCCGACCCTTTCGCCCAGTTCGATCGCTGGTTCAAGGAGGCGCTCGCCGCCAAGCTTCCCGAGCCGAACACGATGACGCTCGCCACCGTCGGCGAGAACGGCCGGCCGTCGGCCCGAATCGTGCTCATCAAGGGTGTCGACGAACGCGGGTTTGTCTTCTTTACCAATTACGAAAGCCGCAAGGGCCGCGATCTCGCCGCCCATCCGTACGCGGCGCTGCTGTTCTACTGGATCGAGCTCGAGCGCCAGGTGCGCATCGAAGGCCGGATCGAGAAAACCAGCACCGACGAAAGCGACCGCTATTTCGCATCGCGCCCGCTCGGCTCGCGCATCGGTGCGTGGGCGTCCGAGCAGAGCGCCGTGATCGACAGCCGTGCGACGCTCGAAGCGCGCGAGAAGGCCGTGGCCGAACGCTACGGCGAGAATCCGCCGCGCCCGCCGCAGTGGGGCGGCTATCGCGTCGTGCCCGACGCGATCGAATTCTGGCAGGGCCGCCCGTCGCGGCTGCACGATCGCCTGCTCTACACGCGCGACGCCGCGGCGGCGCCGGGCTGGACCATCTCGCGCCTGTCGCCGTAAGCAAGGCAGCGGCGCCGGTGCCTGCCGGTCGTATCTCGTGTTGCATGAGGGCGCCCGCCTCGCGGGGAGCGGGCGCCGGTCAAGATACTTGGCTGTATTCGATTCAACGAACAAACGGAGAATCCAAATGTTCTGGGAAAAGAAGCTGGCACAGTGGGCGGACGAAGTACGGGCGAAGGCGAACATACCGGCGCGCCTCGTGCTGTGGAACGGCGATCAACTCGATTTCGGCACCTTCAGCGCGCCGCAGGTCACGCTGAAGGTCAACAGCGCGTCCGCGTTGCCGCTGCTGCTCGAACCGAGCCTCGACAATCTCGGCGAGGCGTACGTGAAGGGCAAGATCGACATCGAGGGCAGGCTGTCGGACATCATCAACATCAGCTACTCGCTCGCGCGCAGCACGGTCACCAGCGCCAGCAAGCTCGCGCGCGTGAAGCGCTACTTCAATCATACGAAGAACAGCGACAGGAAGGCGATCCAGTATCACTACGACGTCTCGAACGAGTTCTACCAGCTGTGGCTCGACGAGAACATGGTGTACTCGTGCGCGTACTTCGAGAACGGCGACGAGGATCTCGCCACCGCGCAGATCAAGAAGATCGACCATATCCTGACCAAGATCCAGCTCGAGCCCGGCCAGCGGCTGCTCGACATCGGCTGCGGCTGGGGCGCGCTCGTGCTGCGCGCCGCGCAGAAATTCGGCGCGACCTGTCTGGGCGTGACGCTGTCGCAGAACCAGTTCGATCTGGCGACCGCGCGCGTGAAGGCCGCCGGGCTCGAGGACAAGATCGAGATCCGCCTGCAGGACTACCGCGAGATCGACGGGCAGTTCGACCGCATCACGAGCGTCGGGATGTTCGAGCACGTCGGCCGCAAGAATCTGCCGCTCTATTTCTCGCGCGTGCATGACCTGCTGACCGACGACGGCATCGCGATGAACCACGGGATCACGTCGACCGACGCCGAAAGCGGCGAGACCGCGCTCGGCGGCGGCGAATTCATCGACCGCTACGTATTCCCGGACGGCGAGCTGCCGCACATCAGCCTCGCGCTCGAAGCGGCGCAGCGCGGCGGGCTCGAAGCGGTTGACGTCGAAAGCCTGCGGCGGCACTATGCGCGCACGCTCGAGATCTGGACCGAGAATTTCGAGACGAAGGCGGAACAAGCGCGCGCGCTCGTCGACGACGAAAAATTCCGCATCTGGCGCGTGTACCTCGCCGGTTGCGCGTATGCATTCGAGCACGACGACGTGTCGATCTTCCAGATCGTGTGCCGCAAGGCCGGACGCAGCGCGAAAACGCTGCCGTGGTCGCGGCGCTATATGTACGAACACACGCTGCCGCGCTAGGCGGCACTTCACGCTGGGCACGCATGGGTGACGGCAGGACGCGGCGCAACACGCCGCCGCAACGACAGCAGCGCGACGAAGCGGACGGGTCGCACGCCGACGGGCAGTTCGACCTGTTCGGCGCGCCGCCCGACGACGCACGCGCGGCGGCTGCGCCCTTCGACGATGACCACCCGCCCGGTGCCGGCGAACGCGTGACGCCTGGCGAGCACGATGCCGCGCCACCGGCAAAGTCGCCTGCGCGCGCGGGCCGTGCGTCGCCCCGCCCTTCCTCCGATCAGGAACCGGAACCGCCTCCCGCCTCAGGCCTGCTGTGGGACGACCCGTTGCCGCCAGCCACGCCGCCGAAGAAGGGCCGGCGCCAGCGCGGCGTGCCGCCCGCACCGGTTTCCGCGGAAGTCGCCGACGTGGCGGCCGCGTTGCCGCCGAATGTGCGGCTCGGCACGTCGTCGTGGTATTTCCCCGGCTGGGACGGCATCGTCTACGACGGCGATTTCGCGCAGACGAAGCTGTCGCGCGAGGGCCTCGAAGCGTACGGCGCGCATCCGCTGCTGAAGAGCGTGAGCCTCGACCGCTCGTTCTACGGCCCGCTGTCGGTGGCCGACTACCTGCGCTACGCACAACAGGTACCGGACGACTTCCGCTTCGTCGTGAAGGCGCCGGCATCCGTCACCGACGCGGTCGTGCGCGGCCGGCGCGGCGAGCCGTCCGGCCCGAACCCGACCTTTCTCGACGCGCAGCTCGCCACCCGGGAATTCGTGGAGCCGTGCATCGAAGGGCTCGGCAAAAAGGCCGGCGTGCTGGTGTTCCAGTTTTCGCCGATGCCCGATCAACTGCTCGTCGAACCGGCCGCGCTGATCGACCGGCTGTCGGCGTTCTTCGCGGCGCTACCGCCGCTGCCGCCGGACGCCGACGGCACGCGCTACGCGATCGAGATCCGCGACGCGTGCCTGCTCACGCCGCGCTTCATCCGCGCGCTCGCGGCGCTCGGCGTGCGCTACTGCGTCGGCCTGCATGCGCGGATGCCCGACCCGCTGCGCCAGGCGGCCGCGCTCGCGCTGCTCGACGGCGACGCGCCGGGCCCGCTGATCGTGCGCTGGAGCCTGCACGGCGGATTCAAGTACGAACAGGCCAAGGCGAAGTACGAGCCGTTCGACAAGCTCGTCGACGAGGATCCGGCCACGCGCGCGGCGCTCGCCGAGCTGGCCGCGCGCTACGCGCTGGCCGGACAGCCGGTGATCATCACGATCAACAACAAGGCGGAAGGCTCCGCGCCGCTGTCGTGCGTCGCGCTCGCGCGCGAGATCGCCGCCGCGTGCGCGCAGTGGCGCAGCGAGGCGGCGTAGGGTTCGGCGGCGGCCGTCTGGCGGCGCCGCCTGCGCGCTTGCCGGCCGATTACGCGCCGCGCAGCGACTTCAGCCGGTGCGAGAACTTCTGGCGGAATTTCGCGAGCTTCGGCCCGATCACGACCGAGCAGTAGCCCTGCCCCGGATTGCGCGCGTAATAGTTCTGGTGATAGTCCTCAGCCGGCCAGTAGTTGTCGTCGAGCGGCACGACCTGCGTGACGATCGGCTGCCCGAACACCTGCTCGCGCTCCAGTTCGCGGATCACGTCCAGCGCGATGTCGCGCTGCTCGTCCGAATGCGTGAACACGACCGAACGGTACTGCGTGCCGACGTCGTTACCCTGCCGGTTCAGCTGGGTCGGATCGTGCGTCGCGAAGAAGATCTCGAGGATCTCGCGATAACCGATGCGTGCCGGATCGAACGTCACGTTCACGACCTCCGCGTGACCGGTATCGCCTTCGCACACGTCGCGATAGCCGGGATTGCGCATATGGCCGCCCGCATAGCCCGACTGGACGGCCGTCACGCCGTCGACATCGAGAAACACGGCCTCCGTGCACCAGAAGCACCCACCACCCACGGTCGCGGTTTCAAGCATCTCGTTCACCATGAAATCATCACCTCGTTGATGACGGCAACCGCACGCAAGCGCGCGCCGGCGCCGCCGGTCCGTATCGCCGCTGCCCGGTTGCCCGGCGCGAAGCGGCACGCGTTCAAGTATCTCACTCGCGCGCGAATCAGGCAGAAACGCGCGCGTATCACGCACCACCGGCGGTGCGTTTCTCGACTACACTTAGGCACGCTTGCCCGCGACGGCACACCGTCCCGGCTGCACGCAGCGTCCGATGCATGCCCGCCCCGATGCCAACATCATCCGCCGGAACATCGCTATGCACGCCCCGACAGAAGTCGTCCGGATTGCAGTTCCTGCCACCGGTGCCCCGCGCGCCGGCACTTCCATCGCACCATTGCGCCGCCATGCGCCCGTCGCGCCGCCTGCGCGGCGAGCCGGTGCACCGCGTTTCCCCGCTGTCCCGATCTGATGCACCGCACCGTGCGTCCTGCCACGCGTGCGGCCGCCGGTGCATGCGCATCACGCAACTGTTCGACCCGCACGTCCGCAACGAACGGCCGTGCGCCCGTGATCCGATACAACCGAGAGAGGCACTACGATGAGCATGCGGCCTGACCCGACATTTCACGCTTCGCCGGAACTCGCGATGCAGGCGCCGGCGGAAGAGTTCGCCTATACATTGTTGCTGAGCCCCGATTTTTCCAGACCCGACGCGCTCGCCGTGATCGACGTGAAGCCCGGTTCCTCGACCTACGGCAAGATCGTGCACACGGTGACGATGCCGAACACCGGCGACGAGTTTCACCACTTCGGCTGGAATGCGTGTTCGTCGTCGCTGTCGCCGCTGACCGGCCACGCGTTTCTCGAGCGCCGCTTCCTGATCATCCCCGGCCTGCGCTCGTCGCGGATCTACGTGATCGACACGAAGCCGCACCCGACGCAGGCACGCATCCACAAGATCATCGAACCCGACGAGATCTTCGCGAAGACCGGCTATTCGCGACCGCATACGGTCCACTGCGGCCCCGAAGGCATCTACGTGAGCACGCTCGGCGGCGCGGGCAAGGACGGCACCGACGGCGCGCCCGGCATCTTCATCATGGACTGCGAGACCTTCGACGTGCTCGGCCGCTGGGAAATCGACCGCGGCCCGCAGGACAAGCATTACGACTTCTGGTGGAACCTGCCGCGCGACTACATGGTGTCGAGCGAATGGGCGCTGCCGCCGCAGTTCGAGAACGGCATCGTGCCGGAAGACCTGCTCGCGAACCGCTACGGGCACCGGCTGCATTTCTGGGACCTGCGCGCGCGGCGCAACGTGCAGACGATCGATCTCGGCGCCCAGCACCAGATGGCGCTGGAGGTGCGGCCCGCGCACGATCCGGTGCGCGAATACGGGTTCGTCGGCGTCGTGGTCGATACGACCAACCTGGAAGGGTCGATCTGGACCTGGTGGCGCGAGGACGGCCAGTTCCATGTGAAGAAGACCGCGACGATCCCGCCCGAGCCGGCCGCGGCCGACGAGCTGCCGCCGCTGCTGCAGGGGTTCGGCGCGGTGCCGCCGCTCGTGACCGACATCGACCTGTCGCTCGACGACCGCTTCCTGTACGTGTCGTGCTGGGGCACGGGCGAAATGCGCCAGTACGACGTGTCGGATCCGCATCACCCGGTGCTCGCGGGCTCGGTGCGCATCGGCGGCATCGTGCGCCGCGCGCCGCACACGAACGGCCGCGCGTTCGCGGGCGGCCCGCAGATGGTCGAGATCAGCCGCGACGGCCGGCGCGTGTACTGGACCAACTCGCTCTACTCGACGTGGGACGACCAGTTCTATCCGGACGGCGTGCCGGCCGCGCAGGTGCTCGCGCATGTGGGGCCGGAGGGCGGGCTGACGCTCGCCGACGACTACTGGGTCGAGTTCCCCGACGGCTATCGCGCGCACCAGATCCGGCTCGAGGGCGGCGACTGCTCGACGGACTCGTTCTGCTATCCGTCGGTCAAGCGTTGAACGCCAGCCTCTCCGCGCCGCTCGCGCTGTGGGCGGCCGTGCTCGCGAGCGGCGTCTATCACGGACTCAATCCGGCGATGGGCTGGCCGCTCGCGGTGTCGAACGCGCTGATGACGCGCCGCGGCGGCGCGCTGCTCGCGGCGCTCGGCTATCTCGCGCTCGGCCATGCGCTGGCTGTCTTCATGGTGATGCTGCCGTTCGGGCTGCTCGCCGCGTTGCTCGCGTGGCAGTCGGCGATCCGGATCGGCGCGAGCGCGCTCGTGATCGGCTTCGGCGCGGTGCTGCTGATCCGGCGGCGCCATCCGCGCGCGCTTGCGCGGATCGCACCCGCGCGGCTCGGGTTGTGGTCGTTCGCGATCGCGCTCGCGCACGGCGCGGGACTGATGCTGGTGCCGATCTATCTCGGGCTCTGCGGGCTCGACCGGGATGCCGGCCATCGCGCGGCGGCCACGCTCGTCGATGCGCATCTCGGGATGGCCCTCGTGGTCGCAGCCGTGCACGCAGCCGCGATGATCGGCGCGGGCGGCGTGCTCGCGTGGCTCGTGTACCGCTATCTCGGGCTGAAGTTCGTCGCGCGGAGCTGGTTCAACCTCGACGCGGTGTGGGCGTCGAGCCTGATCCTGACGGGCGCGCTGTCGCTCGGGCTGGCGGCGGCGCGCTAGCACCGCCGCACGGCGCGGCCGCAGATCACGCGCGGTAAAACGCGACAGAACGGCCGTTCCCTGTCGATCGCGGCACCGTGCGACAGTGTTCGCTACCTCACGTTCACCTCACGCTCACGCCGCAATGCGCCGTGCGCACGGGCCCGGCGGTCGCGATTCCGCTAAAATCCGACCATGCGCACCCCTTCCCAACCGATCACCCCGGCCTTGTCGCCTTTCGTCCGCCGCGCCCGTTGCATCCGCCGCGCGCCGCGCCCGTCCGTTTCGTTCCGGATGGCCGCCCGATGAACCATGCCAACCCGCCGGACTTCGATTCGGCCGCATTCCGCCAGGCGCTCGGCCAGTTCGCGACGGGCGTCACCGTCATCACGACGCAGGCGCCGTCCGGGCAGTTGATCGGCATCACCGCAAGCTCGTTCAACTCGGTGTCGCTCGATCCGCCGCTCGTGCTGTGGAGCCTCGCGCACAAATCGGCGTCGACGCCGGTGTTCCGCAGCAACAGCCATTACGTGGTGAACGTGCTCGCGGCATCGCAGATCGACCTGTGCAAGCGCTTCTCGACCTACAAGGGCGACCGCTTCGAAGGGATCGCGCACGTGGCCGGCAACTCGGGCATGCCGGTGCTCGACGGTGCGCTCGCGTGGTTCGAATGCCACAACCGCAGCCGCTACGATGAAGGCGACCACGTGATCTTCGTCGGCGAAGTGGAACGCTGCGGCGTGCGCGCGGTATCGGATGCGGCGCCGCCGCTCGTGTTCCACGGCGGCGGCTTCCACGGCCTCACACCGCTTTGATCGCCCCGGTGCGCGCCAGTCCGACCGGCGCGCCCGCTTCGTCCTTCAGCGTCTGCAGCACGATGTTCGAACGGATGTCCATCACGCCCGGCGCCTTGTAGAGCCGGTTCAGCACGAAATCCGAATAGTGCTTGAGGTTGTGCGCGAGCACGCGCAGCAGATAGTGGCTCTCGCCCGTCACGACGAACGCGCCGACCACCTCCGGCCATTCGCGCAGCGCTTCCGCGAAGCGCTCGTGCCATTGATTCTCTTCGTTGCGCATCGACACCTGCACGAACGCCTCGAGCTCGAAGCCGAGCTTCTCGCGGCTCAAGCACGCGCGATAGTGTTCGATGACGCCCTGCTCCTCGAGCAGGCGCATCCGGCGTAAGCAAGCCGACGGCGAAAGCGAGATGCGTTCGGCCAGGTCGAGATTGCTGATTCTGCCTTCCTCCTGCAGTACCGCCAGAATCCTGCAGTCGGTGGCATCGAGCGTGATCGCATGCATTTTTGGTCCCCCTTTTCCCTCTCATTCGAATTATCTGCCAATTCGGCGGATTGTCCATGTTTATTTCGCAAGCACTTTCTGCGAGCGTCCACCTATCATTCGAAGGATCGATTCACCGATTCGTCATGCCATGGACACACTCTGGGACATCTCGCCGCCTGTCAGCCCCGCCACCCCCGTGTGGCCGGGCGATACGCCCGTTTCCGTCGAACGCGTGTGGCGGATGGAGGCCGGCTCGCCGGTCAACGTCGCGCGCCTGACGCTGTCGCCGCATACAGGCGCGCACTGCGACGCGCCGCTCCACTATGACGCCGACGGCGCGCCGATCGGCGCGGTGCCGCTCGATACCTATCTCGGCCCGTGCCGCGTGATCCACTGCATCGGCGCGGCGCCGGTCGTGCGCCCGGCCGACATCGAGGCCGCGCTCGACGGCGTGCCGCCGCGCGTGCTGCTGCGCACCTATGCACGCGCCAGCGTCGAGCAATGGGACAGCGGCTTCTGCGCGGTCGCGCCCGAGACCGTCGACCTGCTCGCCGCGTGCGGCGTGAAGCTGATCGGCATCGACACGCCGTCGCTCGACCCGCAGGAATCCAAGACCATGGATGCGCATCATCGCGTGCGTGCACACCGGATGGCGATCCTCGAAGGGATCGTGCTCGACGACGTGCCGCCCGGCGACTACGAGCTGATCGCGCTGCCGCTGAAGTTCACGACGCTCGACGCAAGCCCCGTGCGTGCGGTGCTGCGCGCGCTGCCCGGCCATTCCTCCTGATTACCCGACCCACTGACCCGACATCATGATCAAGACCCGTGAAGACGCGCTCGCCCTCGACCGCGACGACCCGCTCGCCGCGCTGCGCGACCAGTTCGCGCTGCCCGACGGCGTGATCTATCTCGACGGCAACTCGCTCGGCGCACAGCCGCGCGCATCGGCCACCCGCGCGCAACAGGTGATCGGCGCCGAATGGGGCGAAGGCCTGATCCGCAGCTGGAACACCGCCGGGTGGTTCGCGCTGCCGCGCCGCCTCGGCGACAAGCTCGCGACGCTGATCGGCGGCGCACCGGGCGAGACCGTCGTGACCGACACCATCTCGATCAACCTGTTCAAGCTGCTGTCGGCGATGCTGCGTCACCAGGCCGCGCGCGCGCCGGAGCGCCGTGTGATCGTGTCGGAGCGCTCGAACTTCCCGACCGACCTGTACATCGCGCAAGGGCTGATCGAGCAGCTCGGCGGCGGCTACGAGCTGCGCCTGATCGACGATCCGGCAGACCTGCCCGACGCGCTCGGTGCGGACACGGCCGTCGCGATGATCACGCACGTGAACTACCGCACCGGCTACATGCACGACATGCCGGCCGTCACTCAGCTCGTGCACGACGCGGGCGCGCTGATGCTGTGGGATCTCGCGCACTCGGCCGGCGCGGTGCCGGTCGACCTGAACGGCGCGCATGCGGATGGCGCGGTCGGCTGCACGTACAAGTACCTGAACGGCGGCCCCGGTTCGCCGGCGTTCGTGTGGGTGCCGCAGCGCCATCACGCGCATTTCTCACAGCCGCTGTCGGGCTGGTGGGGCCACCGCGCACCGTTCGCGATGCAGCCGGGCTTCGCGCCCGATCCGGGCATCGCGCGCTTCCTGTGCGGCACGCAGCCGATCGTGTCGATGTCGATGGTCGAATGCGGGCTCGACGTGTTCCTGCAGACCGACATGCACGCGATCCGCCGCAAGTCGCTCGCGCTCACCGATGCGTTCATCGCACTCGTCGAAGCGCGCTGCGCGGGCCTGTCGCTGAAGCTCGTCACGCCGCGCGCGCATCACCAGCGCGGCTCGCAGGCGAGCTTCGAGCATCCGCACGGCTACGAGGTGATGCAGGCGCTGATCGCGCGCGGCGTGATCGGCGACTACCGCGAGCCGTACGTGCTGCGCTTCGGCTTCACGCCGCTCTATACGCGCTTCGTCGACGTGTGGGATGCCGTCGAGACGCTGCGCGACATCCTGGCCACCGATGCGTGGAAGGCACCCGAGTTCGCCGAGCGCGGCGCGGTGACCTGATCGGCGTCGACCGGCGCGCGCAGGCCGCGCGCCGCGCCCCCCGTCATTCAAATCTGGAGAGAGTCGTGAATTCTGGTCATATGCAGCCACCCGGCGACAATGCGCCGGCGGGCTGCCCGTTCTCGGGCGCACGCGCGGCCCAACCCGCTCATGAAGCGCCGCACGTGCCGGGCGACGCGGCAGGCGAAGCCGGCTGGCACGACGCGCAGCTCGATTTCTCGAAGTCGATGAGCTACGGCGACTATCTGTCGCTGAATTCGATCCTCGACGCGCAGCATCCGCTGTCGCCCGATCACAACGAGATGCTGTTCATCATCCAGCATCAGACGAGCGAGCTGTGGATGAAGCTCGCGCTGTTCGAGCTGCGCGGCGCGCTCGACGCGGTGCGCGGCGACGCGCTGCCGCCCGCGTTCAAGATGCTCGCGCGCGTGTCGCGGATCCTCGAGCAGCTCGTGCAGGCGTGGAACGTGCTGTCGACGATGACGCCGTCCGAGTATTCGGCGATGCGGCCGTATCTCGGCCAGTCGTCGGGCTTCCAGTCGTACCAGTACCGGCAGCTCGAATTCCTGCTCGGCAACAAGAACGTGCAGATGCTGCAGCCGCACGCGCACCGGCCCGACATCCTCGAACAGGTGCGCGCGACGCTCGAGGCGCCGTCGTTCTACGACGAGGTCGTGCGCCTGCTCGCGCGGCGCGGTTTCCCGATCGCGCCCGAGCGGCTCGAGCGCGACTGGACGCAGCCGATGCGTCACGACGAAACGGTCGAGGCCGCGTGGCTCGAGGTCTACCGTCACCCGCAGCAGCACTGGGAGCTGTACGAGATGGCCGAGGAACTCGTCGATCTCGAGGATGCGTTCCGCCAGTGGCGTTTCCGCCACGTGACGACCGTCGAGCGCATCATCGGCTTCAAGCAGGGCACCGGCGGCACGAGCGGCGCGCCGTATCTGCGCAAGATGCTCGACGTCGTGCTGTTCCCCGAGCTCTGGCACGTGCGCACCACGCTGTAACGCACGGCATGCGCCCGCGCGTCACGACGACGTGCGGGCCAGCTCCTCCCCGTCGCGCGGCAACGCCCGTTCGCGCGCGAACCGCGGAATGTGACGCCGCATCGCGAGCAGTGCGACGCACACCACGCCCATCGCGATGGCCAGCATCGTCAGGTACGCCGTCGCGCCGCCCGCGCTGATCACGATCGCGCCCGCGAACGCGCTGAGGATCGCGCCGAGCCGGCCGAATGCGAGCGCGCTCGCGGTGCCGGTCGCACGCACCGCCGTCGGATAGATGTACGCGCAGAGCGCATACATCGTCGACTGCACCGCGTTGACGAACAAACCGTGCAGGCCGAGCCCGACGATCAGCCAGCCCGTGTGGCGTCCCGCATCGATACCCATCAGCCATATCGCACTCGCCACGCCGCCGATGCTGCACAGCGCGAGCGGCCAGCGTGAACCGGCATGCGTGATCGCCCATGCGCACAGCAGCGCGCCGATCACGCCGCCGAGGTTGTACGCGGTCAACCCCGAGCCCGCGACCGACACGCTCAGCCCGCTCGCGGCCAGCATCGTCGGCAGCCAGCTGAATGCCGCATACACGGCGAGCAGGCACATGAAGAATGCGCACCACAGCGCGATCGTGTCGCGCGCCTGGTTGTCGGCGAACAAGGCGCCGAACCCGCCGCGCGCGCCGGGTGCGCGCGCATCGCGCAGATCGGTGAACGCGGTGCCCGGCGCGACCGGCCGCTGCATGCGCGCGAGCAGCGCGCCGAGTTCCGGCCAGCGCGCGGGGCGGCGCGCCAGATAGCGCGGCGATTCGGGCAGCGCGCGCATCAGCACGAAACCGAGCACGAGCGGCAGCGCGCCGCCGGCGAAGAACAGTCCGCGCCAGCCATAGCGCGGCAGCACCTCGTGCGCGAACAGTCCGGCCAGCATGCCGCCGAGCGGCACGCAGACGATCGTCGCCGTCACCATCATCGTGCGGCGCCGCGCGGGCGTGTATTCGGCCGTCATCGTCGTGGCGGTCGGCAGCGCGCCGCCGATCCCGAGCCCCGCGCAGAAGCGCAGCAGCGCGATCGTCGCGACATCCGGCGCGAAGCCGATCGCGCAGGTCGCGACGCCGAACAGGAACACGCTGCCGATCACGGCCTGGCGGCGGCCGAAACGATCCGCGACGATCCCCGCGCACGCGCTGCCGATGCCCATGCCGATCAGCCCGGCGGCCACCGCCGGCGCGAATGCGCCGCGCGTGATCCCCCATTCGCGGATCAGCACCGGAATCGCGAAGCCGATCAACTGGCCGTCGAAGCCGTCGAGCACGATCGCGAGCGCGGCGAGCAGCACCACGCAACGCTGCATCGTCGTGAACGGCCCGTCGTCGAGCGTCGCGCCGATGTCGACGGCCGGCGGCTGCACTCCGTCGTGCGTGCTCATGCGGCCTCCCGGCTGCCGCGCAGCGGCGGCAAGATGCGCGAACGGCGCGCGGCAACACAACGGTATTCGATGAATTTCATGGCGTCTCCTGTTGCCCGGGCTGACGCGGCTGCGCGTGCCCCGGATCTCGTGCTGCGCGGCCGGTCGATGTCGATGCATCGGCGCCGGCATCCTGTTCAATCTGCGCCGGTCCGGCGGCATCGCGTCACGCGGCGCGCGCGTATCGTCGTGCGGCGCCAGCCGGCCGCCGGCCCGATGCTCAGTCGAGCTGCGCGTCGATCAACCGGACCAGCGCGAGCAGCGTCTCGACGTGCGGCACCGCGACGCCCGTCTCGCGCGCGGCCGCGACGACCTGACCGTTGATCGCGCCGATCTCCGTGCGGCGGCCCGCGAGCACGTCCTGCAGCATCGACGGCCGATGGCCGCGATGCTCGCCAATCGCATGCTCGACATTGCGCGCGATCCGCTCGCCATCCACGGCGACGCCTTTCGCGCGCGCGACGGCCGCCGTCTCCGCGGCGATTGCGAGCGCGAGCCGCGGCCCTTCGGGATCGCGGCCGAGCTGGTCGACCGTGCAGCCCGTCGCCGCGCACAGCGTGTTGAGCGCCGCATTGAACGCGACCTTCTCCCAGATCGCGGCCCAGACGTCCGGATCGAGCGAACACGCGAGCCCGGCGCGCGACAGCGTGTCGGCCACGGCCGCCGCGAACGGGCGCGACGCGCCGTCCGCCGTCATCATGCGGATCGTGCCGGCACCGTGCGAGCGCACGTGTCCGGCGCCCGCGAAGTCGGCCGGCCACGTCGTGACGCCGACCAGAATGCGCTCGAGCGGCACGAACGCGTTCAGCGTCTCGACGTTGCCGAGACCGTTCTGCAGCGTCAGCACGGATGTCCGCGGTGTCAGCAATGCGTGCACGCCTTCGAGTGCCGCGCATGTGTGCAGCGATTTCGTGAACACGATCAGCAAGTCGAACGGGGCATCGGGCGCGGCGCCTGCCGCTGCATTCGCCGCTTCCGGCCGCACGGCCTGCAGCGTGCGGATGCGGCGTTCGCCGCGATCGTCGTCGATGCGCAGCCCGTCGCGGCGGATCGCATCGAGATGCGCGTCGTTCACGTCGATCAGCGTCACGGCTTCGCCGTGCTCGGCCAGCCGCGCGCCGAACAGCGAACCCATCGCGCCGGCACCCAGAATCGCAATCCTCATCGTCGATCGCCTCTCAGAACGGATAGTGGCGCGGCGTGGTCTGCACGGTGATCCAGCGCAGGTCCGTGAACGCGGCGATGCCGGCCTTGCCGCCGAAATGCCCGAAGCCGCTGTCCTTCACGCCGCCGAACGGCATCTGCGCCTCGTCGTGCACGGTCGGGCCGTTCACGTGGCAAATGCCCGACTCGATGCGCGCCGCGACGCGCATCGCGCGCGCGACGTCGCGGCTGAACACGGCCGACGACAGCCCGAACGCGTTGTCGTTTGCGCAGTCGATCGCGGCCGCCTCGCCGTCGACCCGCACGATGCCCTTCACCGGCCCGAACGACTCCTCCGCGTAGATCCGCATCGCGGGCGTCACGCGATCGAGCAGCGTCGCCGGGAACAGCGTGGTGTCGGACCGGCCGCCGCACAGCAGCGTCGCGCCGTGCGCGAGCGCATCGTCGATCAGCGTGTTGCAGCGCTCGACGGCCTTCATGTCGATCAGCGAGCCGAGCACGACGGGCCCGTGGCGCGGGTCGCCGAGCGGCAGCGACGCGGCCCGGGCGGCGAGCTTCGCGACGAACGCGTCGGCGATCGATGCGTCGACGATGATCCGCTCGGTCGACATGCAGATCTGCCCGGAATTCGCGAACGCGCCGAACGCGGCCGCCGCGACCGCCGCGTCGAGATCCGCATCGTCGAGTACGACGAACGGCGCCTTGCCGCCGAGCTCGAGCACCGACGGTTTCAGATGACGCGCGCACGCTTCGGCGATGATCCGCCCGACGCGTGTCGATCCGGTGAAATTCACGCGGCGCACGGCCGGATGCGCGATCAGTGCGTCGACCACCGCGCCCGCGTCCTCCGGCGCGTTCGTCACGAAGTTCACGACACCCGCCGGCAGCCCGGCCTCCTGCAGCGCCTCGACCACCAGCCCGTGCGTGACCGGGCACAATTCGGAGCCCTTGAGCACGATCGTGTTGCCGCACGCGAGCGGCAGCGCGAGCGCGCGCGTCGCGAGGATCACCGGCGCGTTCCACGGCGCGATGCCGAGCACGACGCCGGCCGGCTGCCGCACGCCCATCGCGAGCGAACCGGGCACGTCGGACGGGATCAGCTCGCCGCCGATCTGCGTGGTCAGCGACGCGGCCTCGACGAGCCCGCTCGCGGCAAGCTTCACGTTGAAGCCGGCCCACAACGCCGACGCGCCGGTTTCGGCCGCCATCGCGGCGACGAACTGCTCGTGCTTCGCTTCGAGCGCGGCGGCCGCCTTCAGCAGCAGCGCACGCCGCGCGCCGGGGCCGAGCGCCGCCCAATCGGGAAACGCGCGCGCGGCCGCGTCGGCCGCCGCGCGTGCATCGTCGACCGTGCACGCCGGCGCGGCCGACGCGACTTCGCCGTCGAGCGGGTTGTGGCGCACGAAGGTCGCGCCGCTGGACGAATGGCGGCGTTGGCCGCCGATCAGCATCGATACGGTTTGCATGAATTCTCCGGAACGACGCGCGCTGCGCGTCAGGCAACCTCGACGTCGACGACGACGGGCGTACCGGCCCGCAGCGCATCCGTCAGCGTGTCGCGCAGGCGTGCGGCATCGGTGACGCGGATGCCGCGGCATCCCATCCCTTGCGCGAGCGCGACGAAATCCAGGTCGGGCAGATCGGTGCCCTGCACCGGATCGTCGGGACCGAAACCGAACACGGACGCGAATTCCTGCAGCGCCGCGTAGCGGCGATTGTTCAGGATCACGAACGTGATCGGCAGCTTCTGCTGCGCGGCGCTCCACAACGCCTGGATCGAATAGAGGCTCGACCCGTCGCCGATCAGCGCGATCACGCGCCGCCCCGGCCGCGCGAGCGCGACGCCGACCGCGGCCGGCATCCCGTAGCCGAGCCCGCCGCTGTCCATCGTGTAGAAGGTGCCGCTGCGCGTGAACGGCAGGTGCGTCTGCATCACCGGCCGCGCGCTCGGCGCTTCCTCGACGACGATGTCGTGCGCGTCGCGCAACTCGGCGAGCGTCTGCAGCGCGAACGCCACCGACATCCGCTCGCCGGCGGCCGGCGCTTCGGCGCGCGGGCGCGGCGGCCGCGGCGCGGGCATCGGCCGCTCGGGCGGCGCCGGCCGGGCCAGCAGGTCGCGCGCCGCGAGCCGCAGGTTGCCGACGACCGCATCGCCCGACGGCGTCCACGCGGCGATGCCCGGATCGTCGACGAGTTGCACAAGCGCGGCGCCCGGCGGCACATGCGGGCCGAAACCTTCGACGTGATAGGTGAACGCGGGCGCGCCGAACGCGAACACGAGGTCGTGCCCGTCGAGCCGCGCGACGATCTTCTCGCGGATCGCGGGCAGGAAGCCGGCGAACAGCGGATGGTCCTCGGGGAAGCTGCAGCGCCCCGACATCGGCGCGGCGTACACGCTTGCGCGGTGCCGCTCGGCCAGCCGCACCACGTCGTCCCACGCACCGGCCCGATCGACGGCCGCGCCGACCACGAGCGCGGGACGCCGCGCGGCATCGAGCGCGTCGCCGAGCCGCGCGAGCGCGTCGGGATCGGGCCGCACGACGCTGCTCACGTCGCGGCGCGGCAGCAGCTCGGCCGGCTGGTCCCAGTCGTCCACCGGGATCGACACGAACACCGGCCCGCGCGGCTCCTGCATCGCGATCCGGTACGCGCGCGCGATCGCGGCCGGCACGTCCTGCGCACGCGCGGGCTCGATGCTCCACTTCACGTACGGCTTCGGCATCTCGGCGGCCTGGGTCGCGCCGAGGAACGGATCGAACGGCAGGATCGCGCGGGCCTGCTGGCCGGCGGTGACGATCAGCGGCGTGCGGTTCCGGAACGCGGTGAACAGGTTGCCCATCGCGTTGCCGACGCCGGCCGCCGAATGCAGGTTGACCACCGCCGCATTGCCGGTGGCCTGCGCATGACCGTCCGCCATCCCGACCACCACGGCCTCCTGCAGGCCGAGCACGTAGCGGAAGTCGGCGGGGAAATCGCGGAACATCGGCAGCTCGGTCGAGCCGGGGTTGCCGAACACGCGATCGATGCCGAACTGGCGAAACAGGTCGATGACCGCGTCGCGGACGGTGATCGGGGCGGCGGATTGGGACGGGGTGCCGGACATGCTCGGGCGTCTCCTCGGTGGCTTGGCGGTTTCCACAGTATCGAAGCGCGAGTCATTCTCGGATACTGTATTTTCTGAGAAAAGCCATTACGATTCGGCATGACTTTCGATCTCCGGCAATTGCGTGCATTCACGACCATCGTCACGTGCGGCAGCCTCGGCCGCGCGGCCGACGCGCTGCATGTGACCCAGCCGGCGCTGAGCCGGATCCTGAAGCGGCTCGAGGACCAGGTCGGCGCGCCGCTGTTCGAGCGCCACTCGAAAGGCGTGCAGCTGACCGCGTTCGGCGAGGCACTGCTGCCGCACGCGACGCTGCTGCAGCACGAGGCCGAGCACGCACGCGAGGAGCTCGATGCGATGCGCGGGTTCGCGAAGGGCACGATCAAGGTCGGCACGGTGGGCAGCATCGCGAGCCTCGTGCTGCCGGTCGCGGTCGGCCGCGTGCTCGACCGCTGGCCGAACCTGCGCGTCGAGATTCTCGAAGGCGTGTGGGACCGGCTCGCGGATGGCCTGAACAAGCACGAGATCGATCTCGCGCTGTCCGCGCACGGGCCCGACACCGACGAGATCGTCGCGATTCCGGAGTGCCGCTGGGAGGATCGCAGCCATATCGTTGCGGCGCCGCACCATCCGCTGCGCGCACTCGGACGCGCGCCCACACTCGCCGACACGCTGCACGCGCGCTGGGCGAGTCCGCCGCGCGGCACCGCGCCGTTCGACCACATGCGCGCGACCTTCGACGCGCACGGGCTCGCGCTACCCGACATCGCGGTCGAGACGCGCTCGGTCACGACGCTGAAGAGTCTCGTCGCGCACGCGGGCTTCCTGAGCTGGATGGCCGAACCGATGTACGGCGCCGAACAGCGCGCCGGCACGATCGATACGCTGCCGGTGCGCGAAGTGGTCGCGGTGCGCACGCTCACCGCGTTTCGCCGGCGCCACGGGATCCTGCCGGGGCCGGCCGGCAAGCTGCTCGACGAACTCGTCGCGCTGACGCGCGACGCACGCTGACTGCCCGTCCGCCGCCCCGCAGCGCACCATCGAAATGCCGCGTCGCCGCCTTGACTTTCGCTCGCCCGAATACGATCATTCGCTCACATGACGAGCAAATGATCGTATTCGACGACGCGGATCGCGGGTGCTGCCGCCAGGCCGGCCGGGATCCGATCGCGACAGGAGACACCGGATGACCGAATCGCCCTCCGCCCGCACGCCCGTGCTGCTGCACATCGGCGCAGGCTCGTTTCACCGCGCGCATCAGGCGTGGTATCTGCATCGCGTGAATGCGGCCGTGCCGGCCGGCGAGCGCTGGTCGCTGACCGTCGGCAACATCCGCGACGACATGCGCGCGACGATGGACGCGCTCGCCGCGCAGCACGGCGCATACACGCTCGAGACCGTCACGCCGCAAGGCGAGCGCGCGTACGAGACGATCCGCGCGATCTCGCGCGTGCTGCCGTGGTCGATCGACCTCGCCGCGCTGATCGACGCCGGCGCCGACCCGGCATGCCGCATCGTGTCGTTCACCGTCACCGAAGGCGGCTACTACCTCGACGAACACAACCGGCTCGATATCGCGAACGCCGATCTCGCGGCCGACCTGCAGGGCGCGCGCACGACGCTGTACGGCGCGCTCGCGGCGCTGCTCGCCGAACGCGTGGCGCGCGGCGCGGGCCCGCTCACGCTGCAGAGCTGCGACAACCTGCGCAACAACGGCGCGCGCTTTCGCGCGGGCATGCGCGAATTCCTCGAACGGCGCGGCGAGGCCGGCCTGCTCGCGTGGTTCGATGCGAACGTCGCGACGCCGAGCGCGATGGTCGACCGCATCACGCCGCGCCCGACCGACGACGTGCGCGAACGCGTGCGCGCGGCCACCGGCGTCGACGACGCGTGCCCGGTGATGGGCGAATCGTTCATCCAGTGGGTGATCGAGGACCGCTTCGCGGCCGGCCGGCCGCGCTGGGAGCTGGCCGGCGCGGAACTGGTCGACGACGTGCATCCGTACGAGGAAGCGAAGATCCGCATCCTCAATGCGACGCACAGCTGCATCGCGTGGGCCGGCACGCTCGCGGGCCACACGTACATCCACGAGGGCACGCACGACGCGGCGATCCGCCGCTTCGCGCACGACTACGTGACGCAGGACGTGATCCCGTGCCTCAGCCCGAGCCCGCTCGACCTCGAACGCTATCGCGACGTCGTGCTCGAACGCTTCGGCAACCCGTACGTGCTCGACACGAACCAGCGCGTCGCGGCCGACGGCTTCTCGAAGATTCCCGGCTTCATCGCGCCGACGCTCGTCGAATCGTTCGCGCGCGGCGCGGCGCCGGTCGCCACCGCGGTGCTGCCGGCGCTGTTCCTGCGTTTTCTCGAACGCTGGGCGCGCGGGCTGCTGCCGTATGCGTACCAGGACGGCGTAATGGATGACGGCACCGCGCGGGCGATCGTCGAAGCCGACGACCCGGTCGTCGCGCTGTGCGCAAGCCGCGCGCTGTGGGGCTCGCTCGCCGGCAACGCCGCGCTGTACGACGCGCTGCGCGCCGGGCTCGCGCGCGTCGACGGGTGGCTCGCGCAGCGCTGAGGCGCGGCGCGGCCCTCCGGCCCTCTCCCGGCGGCCGGCGCTCGCACGCTGCCGCGCATCCGGGCGAACCTGCGTTGGCATGCGCGCGTGCGTGCGGCTAAAGTAGCGGCTCCTCACTGACGGAACGGATCGCTCATGTATCTCGGCATCGACCTCGGCACCTCGGAAGTGAAGGTGCTGCTGCTGGCCCCGGACGGCACCGTGGTCGGCACCGCGGGCACGCCGTTCGGCGTGTCGCGGCCGCACCCGCGCTGGGCTGAACAGCATCCGGACGACTGGTGGCAAGGCACGCTCGCCGCGCTCGCGGCGCTGCGCGAACGGCACCCCCAGGCGTTCGCGCAGGTGCGCGGGATCGGCCTGTCGGGCCAGATGCACGGCGCGGTGCTGCTCGGCCGCGACGATCGCGTGCTGCGCCCCGCGATCCTGTGGAACGACATGCGCAGCGCCGACGAATGCGCGCTGCTCACCGAACGCGCACCCGATCTGCACGCGCTGGCCGGCAACCTCGCGATGCCCGGCTTCACCGCGCCGAAACTGCTGTGGGTCGCGAAGCACGAACCCGACGTGTTCGCCGCGACCGCGTGCGTGCTGATGCCGAAGGACTACCTGCGCTTCCGGCTCACGGGCGCGAAGGTGTCCGATCCGTCCGACGCGGCCGGCACGCTGTGGCTCGACGTCGCGCGCCGCGACTGGTCCGACGCGCTGCTCGCCGCGTGCGACATGACGCGCGAGCAGATGCCGCGCATCGTCGAAGGCAACGCGCCGTCCGGCACGCTGCGTGCGGACGTCGCGCGCGAGCTCGGGCTGTCGGAGGCTGTCGTGGTGGCGGGCGGCGGCGGCGACAACGCGACGAGCGCGCTCGGTATCGGCGCGATCCACGCGGGCGACGGCTTCGTGTCGCTCGGCACGTCGGGCGTGCTGAGCGTGGTCGGCGACCGCTTCATGCCGAATCCCGCATCGGCCGTGCATGCGTTCTGTCACGCGATTCCCGATCGCTGGCAGCTGATGAGCGTCGTGCTGTCGGCCGCGAGCTGCCTGCGCTGGGTCTGCAAGCTGACGGGCACCGACGAGCCGGCGCTGCTCGCCGAAATCGAGGCGCTCGACGCGGACGCGCTCGCCACCGCGCCGCTGTTCCTGCCCTACCTGTCCGGCGAACGCACGCCGCACAACGATCCGTATGCGCAGGGCGTGTTCTTCGGGATGACGCACGCGACCGAACGCGCGCATCTCGGCTACGCGGTGCTCGAAGGCGTGACGCTCGGCCTCGCGGACGGCCTCGACGCGCTGCACACGGCCGGCGTCGAAACCGACCGGCTGTCGCTGATCGGCGGCGGCGCGCGCAGCGCGTTCTGGGCGCAGCTGATCGCCGATGCGCTGAACGTGCACACGCGCCAGCACGGCGGCGGCGAAACCGGTGCGGCGCTCGGCGCGGCGCGGCTGGGCTGGCTCGCCGTCGGCGGCGATCCGCAGGTGGTGCTGACCAAGCCGCCGATGCGCGCCGAATACACGCCCGACGCCGCGCGCCATGCGCTGCTGCGCGAGCGCCTCGACGCGTTCCGCGCGCTGTATCGCCACGTGCGCCCGCTTTACGAACCGTCGCGCGCGCGGCTCGCGTAAGCGCCGCAGCGGCCGTCGGCCGCGCCCCGGCATGCGTTACAGTGGATGCCGTCGGCGCCCCTGACGGCCGGCCCGCGGGGGCGGCCCCCAGATCCGAACCGAACCGCTATCGTGTCCAAGTCCTCAGAAAAACTCGATCTCGCCACGCGTGCCGCGTGGCTCTACTACGTCGCGGGCGACACGCAGAATGAAATCGCCGAGAAGCTGCAGGTGTCGCGCCCGGTCGCGCAGCGCCTCGTCGCGTTCGCGGTCGAGAAGAACCTGATCCGCGTGCGCGTCGATCACCAGCTCGCCGACTGTCTCGACCTCGGCGCGCAACTGTCGAAACGCTACGGGCTCGCGATGTGCGAAGTCGTGCCGGTCGATGCCGACGCGCCCGAAGCGATCGACCGCAAGCTCGCGGTCGCGGGCGCCCAGGTGATGGAGCGCTACCTGAACGAAACGCGGCCGATGGTGATCGCGGTCAGCAGCGGCCGCACGCTGAAGGCGGCGGTCGCGCAGATCGCGCAGATCGAGCGGCCGCAGCACCGGCTCGTGTCGATGGTCGGCGCGATCGCGGCCGACGGCTCGTCGAACCGCTACGACGTCGCGCAGTACATCTCCGAGAAGACGGGCAGCAAGCACTTCCTGCTGCCCGCGCCGCTGTTCGCCGACAGCGACGCCGAGCGCGCGCAATGGTGCAATCACCGTCTGTACCGGATCGTCGATGCGCTGTCGGCGCAGGCCGACGTCGCGTTCGTCGGGATCGGCAACATCGGCCCGCACTGCCCGCTCTACGAGGACGGCTTCATCACCGAACAGGAACGCGACGAGATGACCGCGCTCGGCGCGGTGGCCGAGCTGCTCGGCGTGCCGATCGATGCGCGGGGCAGGCTGGTCGACGTGTCGACGAGCGCGCGCGTGACGAGCGTCGCGCTCGACGCGCCGCCGAAACGTCCGACGATCGCGTTCGCGGGCGGCCCGAAGAAGCGCGACGCGGTGATCGCCGCGCTGCGCGGCGGCTGGCTGTCGGGGCTCGTCACCGACGAGACCTGCGCGCGCGCGGCACTCGACGCGAAGGCGGCCTGACGGCGCCGAACGCTCACGCGGCCGCGCGCGGCGCCGGAAACGCGTGCCGGCGCGCGCGCCACGCGCCGAGCCACGCCGCCGCCAGCAGCGCGACGAGCACCCACGGAATCACCCCCGCGCCCGTCGCGCCGAGCAGCATCCCGCCCACGATGCCGCCGCCCGCGATCGCGAGGTTCCACACCGTCACGAGCATCGACTGCGCGACATCGGCCGCATCGCCCGCCGCGTTCGCGGTGGCCGTCTGGAACAGCGTCGGCGCGCCGCCGAACGCGAGCCCCCACAGCGCGACGCCTGCATAGACGATCGCCATCCCGGACCCGGCGCCGAGCATCGCCGCCGCAAGCGCGAACAGCGCGATGCTCGCGAGCGTCAGCCGCCGCTGCGCGGCGCCGATCCATGCGCCCGTCAACGCGATGCCGACCAGCGACGCGACGCCGAACACGAACAGCACCGCATCGACCTGCGCGCCCATCCGCACGCCCGCGAGGAACGGCGCGACGTAGGTGTACAGCATGTTGTGCGCGAGCACGTACGCGAACATCACGACCAGCACCGGCCGCACGCCGGGCAGCGCGAATACGCCGAGCACGGGCTCGCGCGCGCCGGCCGGCTGCCCGGGATAGTCGGGCACGCGCAGCCGGATCCAGCCGATCAGCGCGAGCGCCGCAACCGTGATGCCCGCGAACGCAATACGCCAGCCGAACATCGCGCCGAGCGCGGTGCCGGCCGGAATGCCGATCGACATCGCGACCGGCGCGCCGAGCATCGCGACCGCGATCGCCCGGCCGCGCAGCGATGCGTCGACCATCCGGCTCGCATAGCCGGCCAGCAGCGCCCACAGCAGCCCGGCCGACATGCCCGCGACGAAGCGCGCGGCGAGCGTGAGCGCGTAGTACGGCGACGCGGCCGTCAACGCATTCGACACGACGAACCCGGCCAGCGCCGCGAGCAGCAGCCGGCGCCGGCGCATCGCGCGCGTCGCGGCGACGAGTGGAATCGCTGCGACGATCGAGCCGAGTGCATAGACGGTCACGAGCTGGCCGATCAGCGCCTCGGTCACGCGCAGGTCGACGCTCATCAACGGCAGCAGGCCGGCCGGCAGCGCCTCGGTGAGGATCGTGATGAAACCGGCGGTGGCGAGCGCCAGCAGGTTCGCGACCGGCAGGCGTTCGCGCACCGGCGCGGACGGGTCGGACGCGCGGTCCGCAACCCGGTCGGAGACGGATACGCACTCACTCATGCCGCGCCCCGGTCGTCGACGCCGTACACCGCATCGCGCACGTCGGTGACGACACGCCCGTGCATCCCTTCGTACAACGTATTGGTCAGCGCGACGACCGTCAGCCCGGCCGCGCGGTCGACGAACCACGCATGCCCGTACGCACCGCCCCAGCGCCACGTGCCGACCGACTCCGGCGACTGCGCGGCCGCCGGATCGCGCAGCACCGAAAAGCCGAGTCCGAAGCCGAATCCCGGCGCGTCCGGCAAGTCGTTCGCCCCCGGCTGCACGCGGGACATCTCGTCGATCCAGCGGCGTTCGAGCCAGCCGTCGCGGCCGGTGCGCAACGTATCGAGCAGCGTCATGCAGTCGCGTGCGGTGCCGACCATCCCCGCGCCGCCCGACGGCCACGCGGCCGCGTCGAACGCGCGCGCCGGTGCGAAGCGGATGCCGACCGTGCCGTCGTACACCGGCGCGAGATCGTCGTCGGCCATCCGGCGCGGCGCGACCGGCGTACTGACGTACGGCGTCGCGAAGCGTGCGGCGTCGTGCGAGAAGAACGCGGTGTCCGTCATCCCGAGCGGCGTCGTGACGAGTGCGGCCACGGCCTCGCCGAGCGGCCGGCCGTCGACCGCCTCGATCAGCGCGCCGACCACGTCGATCGCAAGCGAGTAGTCCCACGACGTGCCGGGCGCGAACCGCAGCGGCACGCCGGCGATGCGCCGCACGTTCTCCGCGAGCGACAGGTCCGCGCGATCCATCCCGTCGGACACGCCGGCACGCGCATACGGGCCGTCGGCGTCGGCTTCGAGGAAGCGGTAGCCGAGCCCGGCCGTATGCGACAGCAGATGACGCAACGTGATGTCGGTGGACGTGCCGTCACGCAGCGTCGGCCGGAACGCGGGCAACCAGTGCGCGATCGGCTCGTCGAGTTCGATGCGTCCCGCCGCGACCAGCCGCATCGCGGCGGCCGTCACGATTGGCTTCGACACCGACGCGAGCCGGAACAGCGTGTCCTCCCGCATCGGCGTGCCGGCCTCGCGATCGGCGAGGCCGGCCGCGCGCGCATAGCGCAGTTCGCCGTCGCGGGCGACCAGCACGACCGCGCCGACCACGCGCGCGTCGGCCAGCGTGCGATCGAGCACCGCGTCGAGGCGCTCGGGCAGCGCGGCGTCCGGTTCTGCGCGGTGGGCGGTGACAGGCAGGGATGACATGGCGTGACCTCGAACAGTGAAGGAACGCCCATCGTAGGGAGCCGGCGCAAGAAGAAAAACCGGGTTAGAGTTCCGGACACTCCGGACATCGATGTCCGCAATCGGGAACCTGCATGGAAAATCTTGGCGGCTTCGTCGTGTTCGTCCAGGTCGCGGAAACGCGCAGTTTCGTCGCGGCCGGCCGCGCGCTCGGGCTGTCGGCGTCCGCGATCGGCAAGCGCATCGCGCGGCTCGAGGCCCGGCTGAACGTGCGGCTGTTTCACCGCAGCACGCGCAGCATCACGCTGACCGCGGAAGGCACGCGTTTCCTGGAGCGATGCCGGCGCGTGATCGCCGAGATCGACGCGGCCGAGCAGGAACTGACGCACAGCGCCGAAGCGCCGCGCGGGCGCCTGCGCGTGAGCCTGCCGACGATCGGCACGCTGCTGCTGCCGCTGCTCGCCGATTTCATGGCAGCGTATCCGGAGATCGAACTCGACATCGATTTCAGCGACCGCCTGGTCGACGTCGTCGAAGAAGGCTTCGACGCGGTGCTACGCACCGGCCAGCCGACGGATTCGCGGCTGTCGTCGCGGCTGCTCGGCCATTTTCGCCAGCACCTCGTCGCGTCGCCCGACTATCTCGAACGGCACGGCACGCCGCGCACGCCGACCGATCTCGCACGGCACCGCTGCCTGCACTACCGCTTCCCGAGCAGCGGCAAGCTCGAGATCTGGCCGCTGCGCGCGTCGCGCTCGGGCACGCCACCGGCGGTGCCGGTCTCGATGGTCAGTAACAGCGCGGAGACGCGTCTGTGCTTCGCGCGGCGCGGGCTCGGCATCGCGTGCCTGCCCGAATTCTTCGTGCGCGACGCGCTCGACGACGGCACGCTGCGTGCGGTACTCGCCGAACACATCGTGAGCCGCACGCCGTTCTACGTGCTGTGGCCATCAGGCCGCCATCCGACGCCGAAGCTGCGTGCATTCGTCGACCACATGGCCGAGCACCTGCGCCTGTAACCGGCGCAAGCCGTTACGCCGCCTTCGCGTGCGCGCTCAGCCGCCGGAACGCCTGACCCTGCTCGTCGAACAGGTGGCAATGCTCGGGCTGCGCATGCACGTGCAGCGCCTCGCCGGTGCGGTACGTGTCGAGCGGCGGAATCCGCGCGATCAACCCGTCCGGCGCGACCGCCGACTCCGCATACAGATACGCGGCATCGCCGAGCGATTCGACGGCCATCGTCCGCGCGGCGACACCGGTGCCCGCCGCGCCCACCAGTAAATGCTCGGGCCGCACGCCGACGGTCACGGCCGCGCCAGGCTGCAGCCCCGCCGCATCGACCGCCACGCGCTGCGTCTCGCCGCTGTCGAAGCGCACCAGCACGCCGGTCGCATCGGCCGACTCGGCCGTGCCCTTCAGGAAGTTCATCTTCGGCGAGCCGATGAAACCCGCGACGAACTGGTTCGCCGGCGCGTGATACAGCGTGTTGGGCGTGCCGACCTGCTGCACCGCGCCGCCGGACAGCACGACGATCTTGTCGGCGAGCGTCATCGCCTCGACCTGGTCGTGCGTCACGTAGATCATCGTCGTCTTCAGCTCGTCGTGCAGCCGCGCGAATTCCAGCCGCATCTTCACGCGCAGCGCCGCATCGAGGTTCGACAACGGCTCGTCGAACAGGAACACCTTCGGCTTGCGCGTGATCGCGCGGCCGATCGCGACGCGCTGCCGCTGGCCGCCCGACAGTTGCTTCGGCTTGCGCTCCAGCAGGTGATCGATGTGCAGGATCTTCGCGGCCTGCTTCACCGCCTGGTCGATCTCGGGCTTCTTCGCGCCGGCGAGCTTCAGGCCGAACGCCATGTTGTCGTACAGCGTCATGTGCGGATACAGCGCATACGACTGGAACACCATCGCGATGCCGCGCTTCGCGCTCGGCACGTCGTTGACCTTCGCGCCGTCGATCAGCAGCTCGCCGCTCGAGATGTCCTCGAGCCCGGCGATCATCCGCATCAGCGTGGATTTGCCGCACCCGCTCGGGCCGACGAACACGACGAATTCGCCGTCGGCGATGTCGAGGTTCACGTTGCGCAGCACTTCGGTGTCGTCGTAGCGCTTCGCGATGTTGCGCAGGAGCACGCTTGCCATGGTCTGTCTCCGTTCGTTCGTGATGCGCCGCGTTCGACGCGGCGCGCAATCGTTCGTGGTGAGGGTCTGTTGCGCTAACCCGGCAGCACCGCGCCCGTCGCCTGCCAGCGCGCGACGTAGCCGGGCAGCTCGTGCATGTCGTCGAATACGTGACGCGCGCCGATCCCGCGCAGCGCGTCGATCTGCGCGGCCGACGCATGCCCGCCGCCGACGAAGCCGAGCACGGTCATGCCGGCCGCGGCGGCCGCGGTGATGCCCGTCACGCTGTCCTCGACGACGAGGCATTGCGCGGGCACCGCGCCGAGCGCGCGCGCGGCCGCGAGATACACGTCGGGTGCGGGCTTCGGCCGTGCGACGGCGTCCGCGCAGAACAGCCGGTCGCCGAAGAAGCGCGCGAGGCCGGTGCGCGCGAGCGCCGTCTCGACATACGCGCGGTAGCTGTTGCTCGCGCACGCTGTCGTCAGGCTGATCTCCGCGAGCGCCGCCTCGATCCCGTCGACCACCGGCGCGTTGACGGCCGCCGCCTCGACCGCGCGGCGGATCGCGTCGACGTCGTCGGCCGACAGCGTGCGCCCGACGGCCTCGCTCGCGCCCGCCAGCACGCGCTCGATGCGCAGCCCCAGCAGCGGCATCACGGCCGGCCGCGCATCGACGCCCGGCCAGCGCGCGTCGAGCTCGCGCACGATCACGTCGGCGGCGACGGCCTCGCTGTCGATCAGCACGCCGTCGCAATCGCAGATCAGCACGTTCAACCCGTGGCCGACCACGCCTTTGCCGGCCGCACCTTCGCCGGCCGCCGTCATTTGACCGCCCCGAACGTGAGCCCGCGCACGAGCTGCTTCTGCGACAGCCAGCCGACGATCAGGATCGGCGCGACCGCGAGCAGGGACGCCGCGGACAGCTTCGCCCAGAACAAGCCCTCGGGGCTCGAGTACGACGCGATGAACACGGTGAGCGGCGCGGCGTTCGAGCTCGACAGGTTGATGCTCCAGAACGCCTCGTTCCACGACAGGATCACGAGCAGCAGCGCGGTGGACGCGAGGCCCGGCAGCGCCATCGGCATCAGCAGGTAGACGATCTCCTGCCACGTCGACGCGCCGTCGATGCGCCCCGCTTCGAGAATGTCCTTCGGAATCTCGTTGAAGTACGTGAAGGTCATCCATACCGCGATCGGCAGGTTGATCAGCGTGTACACGATCACGAGGCCCGACACGGTATCGAGCAGCCCCGCGTTCTTCCACAGCAGGTAGATCGGCACGAGCACGCCGACCGACGGCATCATCTTGGTCGACAGCATCCACAGCAGCACCTTCTGCGTGCGGCGGTTCGGGAAGAACGCCATCGCGTAGGCCGCCGGCACCGCGAGCAGCAGCGAGATCGCCGTGACGCCCGCCGAGATCAGCACCGAGTTCCATGCGAAGCCGAAGTAGTTGCTGCGCGCGAACACCTCGCGGAAGCTGTCGAACGTCGGCACGAAGAACAGCGTCGACGCGTAGGCCTGCTGCTCGGTCTTGAACGCGGTGATCGCCATCCAGAAGATCGGGAAGAACAGCAGCAGCGCGATCAGCCACGCCAGCGCGCCGGGCAGCGCGCGCCGCACGAGGTCGAATGCGGCCGGCGCGCGCCGGCCTTCCAGAGTCAGGTCGCTCATTTCTCGTACTCCCCTTTCAGGTTGCGCGCGAGCATCCGCACCAGGAAGAACGACACGACGTTCGCGACCACGACGGCGATGATCCCGCCCGCGGACGCGAGGCCGACGTCGAACTGCTGCAGGCCGAGCGCGTAGATCAGGTACGACAGGTTGGTCGTCGCATTGCCTGGGCCGCCGCCCGTCGTCGTGTAGATCTCCGCGAAGATCGACAGCAGGAAGATCGTCTCCATCATCACGACCACGGCGATCGCGCGCTTCAGGTGCGGCAGCGTGATGTAGAAGAACATCGCGATCGGGCCCGCGCCGTCGATGCGGGCGGCTTCCTTCTGCTCCTGGTCGAGCGACTGGATCGCGGTGAACAGGATCAGGAACGCGAACGGTAGCCACTGCCACGCGACGATCATGATCACGGCGGTGAGCGGGTAATCGGCGAACCAGTCGACCGGCGTCATCCCGAGCGCGCGCATCGCGTTCGCGACGAGCCCGTACACCGGATGCAGGATCATGTTCTTCCAGATCAGCGCGGCGACCGTCGGCATCACGAAGAACGGCGCGATCGCGAGCAGCCGCGCGATGCCCTGCCCGTAGAACTTGCGGTCGAACAGCACGGCCATCAGCACGCCGCCGACCACCGTGATCGCGAGCACCGCGCCGATCAGCACGAGCGTGTGCCAGATTGCGGGCAGGAACGACGGATCGGTCGCGAGGAAGCGGTAGTTGTCGAGCCCGGCGAAGCCTTTCACGTCCGGGTTCAGCAGGTTGTAGCGCGAGAACGAATACCAGATCGTCATCGCGAGCGGAATCGACATCCACAGCAGCAGCACGGCGACGGACGGCGACACGAGCCAGCTCGGGCCGCCGCGCGCGCGGCGCGGCGCGCCGGGCGGCGACGACGCATCGCCGACCGACGGCGCGTGGCTCAGGGGAAGACGCAAATGACGCATGATCGGAGTCCCTCCGGTTGAGGCGCGGGCGCGAACGGCCGGCCCGCGTTATTGCTTCGGCCACGTGCACCGTGCGCGGCGGCGCGCACGGTGCGGGCCGCGTTACTTCTTGTAGCCGGCCTGCCGGACCGCGCGGTCGGCGGCGGCCTGCCCGGCGGCGAGCGCCTGGTCGACCGTCGTCTGGCCGGCAACCGCCCCCGCGATCGCCTGGCCGACCACCGTGCCGAACGACTGGAATTCAGGAATCCCGACGTACTGCACGCCCGTGTACGGCACCTTCTTCAGCGACGGATCGTTCGGATCGGCCGTCTCGATCGCCTTCAGCACGAAATCCGAGAACGGCGCGGCGGCCTTGTACTCGGGACGCTGGTAGGTCGACGTGCGGGTGCCCGGCGGCACCGACGCCCAGCCTTCGTCCTTGCCGGCCATCTCGATGTACTGCCTGGACGTCGCCCACGCGATGAACTTGCGCGCGGCGTCCTGCTGCTTCGACGTCTTCGGCACGGCCAGCGCCCACGCCCACAGCCAGTGCGAGCCCTTCGGCGTGGCGGCCACAGGCGCGGCGGCGAAACCGATCTTGTCGGCGACCTGCGACTGCTGTTTGTTATAGAGCATCCCGGCCGCGACCGTCGCGTCGATCCACATCGCGCACTTGCCCGATGCGGTCAGCGTCAGGTTCTCGTTGAAGCCGTTCGAGCTGGCTCCCGGCGGCCCGTCCTTCTTCAGCAGGTTCACGTAGAAGCCGATCGCCTTCTTCCATTCCGGCGACGTCAGTTGCGCGTTCCAGTTCTCGTCGAACCAGCGCCCGCCGAACGTGTTCACGACCGTCGACACGTACGCCATGTTCTCGCCCCACCCGGCCTTGCCGCGCAGGCAGATCCCGTAGGTGCCCTTCGCCTTGTCGGTGAGCTTGTCCGCGAACTCGGCGATCTGGTCGTAGGTCGGCTGGTCGGGCATCTTGAGCCCCTTCGCCGCGAACAGGTCCTTGCGGTAGAACGTCATCGAGCTCTCGACGTAGAACGGCAGCGCATACAGCTGGCCGTTGTACGACAGGCTGTCGCGCGCGGTCTTCACGATATCGTTCAGGTCGTAGTCGGCGGGCAGCCCCGTCATCGGCGCGAGCCAGCCGCGCTTGCCCCACTGCGGCGTCTCGTAGGTGCCGATCGCCATCACGTCGAACTGGCCGCTGCCGGTCGTGATGTCGGTGGTCGCGCGCTGGCGCAGCACGTTCTCCTCGAGGATCACCCAGTTCAGCTTGATGTCGGGGTTCGCCTTCTCGAACGCCGGCGACAGCTTCTTCAACTCGATCATGTCCGGGTTGTTCAGCGTCGCGATCGTCAGCGTGCCGGCGGACGCCGCGCACGCGGCCGTCGCGAGCGCGGCTCCGGCGAAGCAGCGTGCGGCGGCATCGAGCATCTTTCGTTGCATGGCATGTCTCCTGTGATTGTTCGAACTGTCGTCGGTGTTGCGTATTGTGTTGCGTGCGTATTACTGATTACGTATTGCGTGTGTCGCGTTGCTGCGTTCCCTTCTCGCCCGTCACGCCGGCCGCTGCATGCCGCAAGCGCGCGCATAGTGCGCGATCACCTCGCGGATCCGGTGGCGCACCCACGCGCGCGGTTCCTTCGCGAGGCCGCCCGCGCGGCACGCCGCATACACGTCCGGCAGCCACTGCGCGACGAGCGTCTCCGGCACCGGCTGCCGCGCGAGGTTGTCGAACAGCTGCTCGACCGCCGCCGCGACGGCCGGCTGCAGCCAGTAGTAGCGGATCCGGTCGCTGTAGCTGAACTGGCGCGCGAGTCGCTGCTCGGTTTCGTCGCCGCGGTAGTACGGCGCCCAGTGCTCGGGCTGCGCGCGCATCGCGGCGTCGACCACGTCGCGCAGGCGCGAGCGCTGCGCGACGTCGCCGATCAGCGCGTCCTCGATGAAGGTGAGCGCGAACAGCGCCTCGCGCAGCGCGAAGGTCAGCGCGGGGCCGACCTTCAGCACCGCGAAGTGGTCGCGAACGAGCGCGGCGAGCGCGTCTTCGGTCTGGTAGTCGGTCGAATGCGCTTCGAACACGAGGCGCGGCGTGCGCAGGATGCTCGCGCCGAGCGACGCGGCTTTCGCGCTGTCGTAGTCGAGCACGTGGCGATCGTCGAAGTCGACGCCCGGCTGCGCGACGATCGCGACCACGCGGTTCCACGCATCGTCGAGCCCGGCCGCCACGAATGCGCCGCGGTGCGCATCGAGTGTCGCGGCGATGCTGTCGCTGCGCGTGACCGCGATTCGCGCGATCGCATCGCCATCGCCATCCGCATCGCCGGCCACTTCGCCGCCCGGCGTCGGCACTTCGGTGCCGATCACGTAGACGGGCGCGACGCCGGCGCGCGCCGCTGCGTCTTCGGCCGCGCGGCACAGCTCGGCCGCGCGCGCGGCGATCGTCCGGTCGTCGAGTCGCGGCGGATCGTCCGCGCACGCCATGCTCGCATCGAGGTGGATCTTCTCGAACCCGGCTTCGACATACGCGGCGACCATCGCAGTCGCTTCGCGCATCGCGTCGGCCGCGCGGCGGTGCCGCCACGGGTTCGGGCCGAGGTGATCGCCGCCGAGCACGAGCGCCGATGGCGCGAGCCCGCAGCGCTGCGCGATCGCATCGACGTCGCGCCGGAAATCGGCGGGTGTCATGCCCGTGTAGCCGCCGAGATGATTCACCTGGTTGCAGGTCGCCTCGATCAGGAGCAGCGAGCCGTCCGCGCGCGCGGCTTCGCACGCGGCCTCCAGCACGAGCCGGTGCGCGCTGCAGATCGAATAGATGCCGCGCTGCGCATCCGCGCGATTCGCGTCGAAGATCATCCGCAGCACGGCGTCGGCGTGCGCGTGGCGCGGGCGTTCGGCGGTGGAGGTCAGGCCGGACATGCGACACCTCGTTCGGTCAGGAAGCCATCGATCTCGGCCGCGCTGCTGTTGCCCTCCATCGGACCGCGCCGCGTGACGGCGATCGCACCGGCCGCATTCGCGCGGCGCAGCGCGACGTCGATCGGCAGGCCCGCGACGAGGCTCGCGACCAGCGTGCCGCCGAAGCAGTCGCCGGCGCCGGTCGGATCGAGTTCGTCGACCGGCCAGGCCGGCGCGTCGATGCGGCTCGCACGATCGAATGCGGTGCTGCCGGCCGCGCCGCGCTTGAGCACGACGCGCTCGAGCAGCGGATGCGTCGCGAGCAGCCCGGCGATCGCACGCTCGGCCGGCTGCGGCCCGCAGAAGAACGGCAGGTCGGCCTCGCTCGGCAGGAACAGGTGACACGCGGCGAGCATCGCGTCGAGTGCCGCGCGCATCGGCCGGAAGCTCAGCATCTCCGGCCGAACGTTCGGGTCGAACGACACCTTCGCGCCGACGCGCGCCGCTTCGATCACGCCGCGCTGCACCGCCGCGATCGCCGATTCGCTCGTCAGCGACGAGCCCATCACGTGGAAGTAGCGGCAGCCGTCGAATATCGCGGTGTCGACGTCGGATGCGTCGACGCACGCGGCCGCGCTGGTGGACAGGCTGAAGACGAAGCTGCGCGAGCCGTCGTCGCGATACGCGACGAACGCGGTGCCGGTCGGGCGGGCGACGCGGCGGATGCGCGCGACGTCGACGCCGTCGCGCTCGAGCCGCGCGACGATCGCGTCGCCGAACGCATCGCGGCCGACGCAGCCCGCATACGCGACGCGCGCACCGAGCCGCGCGGCCTGGTCGGCGAAGATCGCCGGCGCGCCGCTCGGAAACGGGCCCGCGAACAGGCCCGGCGTGTCGAAACCCTGGCCGCGCTCGGCGGCGACGAATTCGGCCAGCAGTTCGCCGGCGACCACGATCTCCGCCATCATGCGGGCCCTCGTGCGGCGGCGGCCGCGTTTAGCGACCCTGCCGGAGTTGCGCGTGCGAGCATCGCCACGTCAGCTCATCCAGTTGCCGCCGTCGACGTTCAGCGTCTGGGCGGTGATGTAGTCGGCGTCGGCCGACGCGAGGAACAGCGCGGCGCCCGTCAGGTCGCCCGGCACGCCCATCCGGCCGAGCGGCACGGCCTCGCCGACGAGCCGCTTCTTCTCGCCGGGCGGACGATGCTCGTAGCGCGCGAACAGCGCATCGACCTGCTCCCACATCGGCGTGTCGACCACGCCCGGCGCGATGCCGTTCACGTTGATCCGGTGCGGCGCGAGCGCGAGCGCGGCCGACTGCGTGTAGCTGATCACCGCGGCCTTGGTCGCGCAGTAGTGCGAAACGAGCGCCTCGCCGCGACGCCCCGCCTGCGACGACATGTTGACGATCTTGCCGCCGCGGCCCTGCTCGACCATCCGCTGCGCCACGGCCTGCATCAGGAAGAACAGCCCTTTCACGTTGACCGAGAACAGCCGGTCGAACACGTCCCAGGATTCGTCGAGGAGCGGGCGCATGTCGAACAGCGCCGCGTTGTTGAACAGGATGTCGACGCCGCCGAAGCGCTCGACCGCGGTGGCGACGATCCGCTCGATGTCGTCGCGGCGCGTGACGTCCGCGGTGACGGCCACCGCGCGGCCGGGGCTCGCCTCGATCAATCGTGCGAGCGAGCCGCTCGCCGGCTTCACATCGACCAGCACGCAGCGCGCGCCTTCGTCCAGATAGCGTTGCGCGACCGCCTCGCCGATGCCGCTTGCCGCGCCCGTCAGGATCGCGACCTTCTGTTCCAGTCTCACTGGTTGTCTCCGGTTCGTTCTGCTGCTCGAAGGTCACGAGGTGAGCGAACGCTCGCCGACCGATCAATTGCTCTGTTAGTGATCGAATGATCGGATACGGGATTCGCGCTGTCAAGGCGACGCGGCGGCTTTCGATGATGCGCTGCGGCAAGGCGCACCGCCGCACCGGCTTGTTACCCGCGTCCGGCAAGGCGCGGCGCACCGGGTGCGGCGCGGCTGAAACAGTGATGAAGGGGACGGAGCGGATGCGCGGGACGGAATTCGGGCTGCACGGGAGGAAGATACGTTATATCATCGCCATACTTCGTTTTTCATGCCTGCTTCACGCCATGGCCACCTCATCGCCCATCGACGCCCGGCTGTCCCGGGCCGACGCATTCGCCGCCGAGCACGGGCTCGCGTGGACGCCGCTGCGCCGCCAGGTCTACGAACGCGTGCTGGCCGCGCAGCGGCCGATCGGCGCGTACGACCTGCTCGCCGAGCTCGAGCCGCAGCGCGGCCGCGTGCCGCCCACGACCGTCTATCGCGCGCTGGATTTCCTCGTCGAGCACGGCTTCATCCACCGGATCGAATCGAAGAACGCGTTCTTCGCGTGCTGCGAGATCGGCGTGCCGCACGAAGGCCAGTTCCTGATCTGCGATTCGTGCGGCGAGACCGTCGAGATCCCGGGCAGCGACCTCGCGAAGCAGCTGTCCGCGAGCGCGCCCGCGCACGGGTTCGAAGTCCATCACCAGGTCGTCGAGCTGAACGGCCTGTGCGGGCACTGCAAGGGCAAGCCCGCGCACCGCTGACGCCGCCCCGCGCGGCGCTCGGCGCCGCCCCCCCTTCCAACGAGGAGTTCCATGTCCATTGCCCTGAAGCGCGCGCCACGACGCGCGCTGCCGCTGGTTCGCCTGCTGGCCGCCTCGGCTGCCGCGCTGTCGCTTGTGGCGCCCGCCTTCGCGCAGGCCGCGACCGTCAACGTCGTCGCCGCCGAGAATTTCTATGGCGACGTCGCATCGCAGATCGGCGGCCGCCATGTCGCGGTGACCAGCATCCTCAGCAATCCCGACCAGGATCCGCACCTGTTCGAAGCGAGCCCGAAGACCGCGCGCGCGCTGCAGCATGCGCAGGTCGTGATCTACAACGGCGCGAACTACGATCCGTGGATGAGCAAGCTGCTCGGCGCGTCGAAGCAGGCGAAGCGCGCGACGATCGTCGTCGCGGATCTCGTCGGCAAGAAGGCCGGCGACAATCCGCACGTCTGGTACGACCCGGCGACCATGCCGGCCGCCGCGCGCGCGATCGCGGCCGAGCTCGGCCGTGCCGATCCGGCGAACAAGGCCGACTACGACGCGAACCTGCAGAAGTTCGTCGCGTCGCTGAAACCGGTCGACGACAAGGTCGCCGCGCTGCGCGCGCAGTACAAGGGCGCGCCGGTGACGGCCACGGAGCCCGTGTTCGGCTACATGTCCGACGCGATCGGCCTCGACATGCGCAACCAGCGCTTCCAGCTCGCGACGATGAACGACACCGAAGCCAGCGCGCAGGACGTCGCCGCGTTCGAGAACGACCTGCGCAAGAAGCAGGTGCGCGTGCTGATCTACAACAGCCAGGCCGAAGCGCCGATGACCAAGCGCCTGCTGAAGGTCGCGCGCGACGGCGGCGTGCCGAGCGTGAGCGTCACCGAGACGCAGCCGGCCGGCAAGACCTTCCAGCAATGGATGGCCGGCCAGCTGGACGCGCTTGCGGCCGCGCTTTCCGCCAGCAAGAAATGATCGACGCAACGACATGAGCCCTACTCCCCACGCACTCGCACTCGATCGCGTCACGCTCGAACTGGCCGGCCGCACGATCCTGCGCGACGTCAGCTTCTCGATCGAACCCGGCGAATTCGTCGGCGTGCTCGGGCCGAACGGCGCGGGCAAGACGACGCTGATGCGCGCGGTGCTCGGTCTCGTGCCCGTCTCCGGCGGCACGCTGTCGGTCGGCGGCGTGCCGGTCGTGCGCGGCAACGCGTCGATCGGCTACATGCCGCAGATCAGGAGCGGCCTCGCGAATCGCCGGATGCGCGGCTACGACTTCGTCGCGATGGCCGCCGACGGCCATCGCTGGGGGCTGCCGCACCCGAACGCGGCGACGCGGCGCGACGTCGAGCGCGTGCTCGAGCTCGTCGGCGGCGCGGCGCTCGCGCGCCGACCGCTGTCGGAACTGTCGGGCGGCGAGCGCCAGCGGCTGCTGCTCGCGCAGTGCCTGCTCGGCAGCCCGAAGCTGCTGCTGCTCGACGAGCCGCTGATCAGCCTCGACCCGAACCATCAGCGCGGCGTCGTCGAGCTCGTGCGCAACGTGCAGCGCGAGCTCGGCATCACCGTGCTGTTTTCCGCGCACGAACTGAATCCGCTGCTGAACGCGCTCGATCGCGTGCTGTATCTCGGCAACGGCGTCGCGGCGCTCGGCACCGTCGACGAGGTGATCACCAAGCCGGTGCTGTCGCGACTCTACGGTTCGCCGATCGACGTGATGCGCGTGAACGGCAAGATCTTCGTGATGTCGGGCGACGTCGAAGTCGAGAAGCACGATCACGAACACGAGGACGACGACGGCCACTCGCACGGCGGTGGCGGCGGCCACGGCCATCACCACCACGGACACGCTCATCCCGGGCATTCGCACGATGTTTGAATACGACTTCATGATCAACGCGTTCGCCGCGTCGGGGATCGTCGCTGTGCTCGCGGGCATCGTCGGCTACTTCCTGGTGCTGCGCGGACAAACCTTCGCCGGCCACGCGCTGTCGCACGTCGGCTTCACCGGCGCGACCGGCGCGGTGCTGCTCGGCATCTCGCCGATGTGGGGGATGGTCGGCTTCACGCTCGCGGCCGGCATCGGGATGGGCGCGCTCGGCGAACGGCTCGCGGGCCGCGACGTCGCGATCGGCGTGGTGCTGTCGGGGGCGCTCGGCTTCGGGCTGCTGTTCCTGCACTTCTACACGTCGTTCGCGACGCAGGTCACCGCGCTGCTGTTCGGCAACGTGCTCGCGGTCAGCCCCGACACGCTCGCGGTGCTGGCCGGCATCGGCGCGGTGAGCCTCGTCGCGCTCGCACTGATCGCGCGGCCGCTGCTGTTTGCGTCGCTGCAGCCCGAGCTGGCCGAAGCCAAGGGCGTGTCGCTGCGCACGGTGTCGATGCTGTTCCTCGCGGTATGCGCGCTCGCGGTGGCCGCGGCGACGCAGATCGTCGGCGTGCTGCTGGTGTTCACGCTGCTGGTCGGGCCGGCCGCGGCTGCGCAGAATGTGTCGACGCGGCTGTCGACCGGCGTGCTGCTCGCCGCGTTGTTCGCGCTGTTCGAAGCGTGGCTCGGGATCACACTCGCGTATCACACCGACTGGCCGACGAGCTTCTGGATTACCGCGCTGTCCGCGCTCGTTTACGGCGCGAGCCTGTTGCGGCGTCATTGAGCGTCGAGTGACACAAATGAAAAAACGCCGGCGCAGCCGGCGTTTTTTCATGCTTCACGCGAGCGCGCCGCGCGCGGCGATTACAGCTTTCGTACGCGGTTCATCGCGCCAGCACGCGCGCATGATGCGCGATGTGATCGGCGATGAACGTCGAGATGAAGTAGTAGCCGTGGTCGTAGCCCGCGTGTCGGCGCAGCGTCAGCGGCTGGCCGGCCTTCGCGCACGCGGCTTCGAACACGTCGGGGTTCAGCTGGTTCGCGAGAAACTGATCGGCGAGGCCCTGGTCGACGAGGATGCCGTCCGCGAACTTCGGCGCATCCGCACGCGCGACGAGTTCGCTCGCGTCATGCTGCTTCCACGCGTCGCGGTCGGCGCCGAGGTAGCCCGAGAATGCCTTCTCGCCCCACGGGCAGCGCGTCGGCGCGGCGATCGGCGCGAACGCCGACACCGAGCGGTACAGGTCGGGATGGCGCAGCGCGAGCGTCAGCGCGCCGTGCCCGCCCATCGAGTGGCCGAAGATCCCGAGCCGCGCACCGTCGATCGGCAGCTCGGCCGCGACGAGTTCGCGCAGTTCGCCCGTCACGTACGACTCCATCCGGTAATGCGTCGACCACGGCGCTTGCGTCGCGTCGACATAGAAGCCCGCGCCGACGCCGAAATCCCACGCATCGGACTCGCCCGGCACGTCCGCCCCGCGCGGGCTCGTATCGGGCATCACCAGCGCGAGGCCGTGCTGCGCCGCATACTGCTGCGCGCCGCCCTTGATCGCGAACGTCTCCTCGGTGCACGTGAGCCCCGCGAGGTAGAACAGCGCCGGCACGCGGCCGTGCGCCGCCTGCGGCGGCAGGTACACCGAGAACTTCATCGGCAGGCCGATGGCCTTCGAATCGTGGCGATAGAAGCGTTGCTCGCCACCGTGGCAAGCATGCGAAGAAACGAGTTCGAGCATGGGGTTCCCTTCCGTTCAATACAGCACGATCGGGCGAATCGATTCGCCCGTCTTCATCGAGTCGAAGCCGTCGTCGAGCTTCGCGGGCGACAGCGCGTGCGTGATGGGTCAAGCCGTGCCGCGCGACACGGCGAAGCCGTGCCCGGCATGATCCCCGATCCCGCCGCCCGTCGCGTGCGCGAAACAGTCGCCGGCTTGCCGCGATACGTCACCGCCGTCGCAACAGGACAAGTGCCCGAGTTTAAACGCCGGTCGTGAACCACGCATCCGTTCGCGCATACAGATCGACGAAACGCGCATGGCGGGCGGCCAGCGCGCGATCGTCGCGCGGCGCGGCGACTGGCGACGCAGCCGGCGCCAGCGTGCGCAGCGCGTCTTCGCGCCAGTGCCCGATCGCGACGCCCGCGAGCAGCGCGGCGCCCCGCGTCGCGGCGTTCGGGCAATCGACCGCGTCGAGCGAGGCGCCGAGCGCATCCGCGAGCAACTGGCGCCAACGCGGATCGACCGAGCCGCCGCCGGCCAGGCGCAGCGTCGTCACCGGATCGGCCGGGTTCGCGTCGCGGATCGCATCGAGCCCCGCGCGCAACGCGAACGCGACGCCTTCGAAGGCGGCGCGCATCATCGCGCCGCGCGTGTCACCGAGCCCGAGTCCGAGCCAGCCGCCGCGCGCATCGGGATTCATCCACGGCGAGCGCTCGCCCGTCAGGTACGGCAGGAAGCACAGCCGCTCGGACGGCGGCTGCGCGAACGCGTCGTCGTACGCCGCCGGCCAGCCGTCATAGCCGAGCCAGCCGCGCACCGCTTCGAGCGCAATGCCGACGTTCTGCATCGCGGCCATCGTGTAATAGCCGCCGCCGGCCGCCGTGCGATAGCGATGCAGCCCGCGCCGCGCGGGCGGCAAGCGGTCGGCGAGCACGACGATCTGACCGCCGCTGCCGGTGGTCAGCAGCGCGTCGCCGGCCGCGACGAGCCCGCTGCCGAGCGCCGCGCACGCGGTATCGGCCGCCCCGGTCGCCAGCGGCACGCCGGCCGGCAGCCCGAGCGCCGCCGCGGCCGTCTCGGCGAGCACGCCGCAGCGCGCGCTCGACGGCTGCACCGGTGCGAAGCGGTCGGCCGACAGGCCCAGCGAATCGATCAGCGCCGTATCCCAAGCGCCGTCCGGCGTCGCGAGCGCGGTCGCGCATGCATCGCTCGGATCGGCCGCGACGTCGCCGCCCAGTGCGATGCGCAGCCAGTCCTTCGGCTGCACGGCCCGGCGCGCGGCCCGCAGCGCCTGCGGTTCGTGTGCGGCCAGCCAGCGCAACAGCGGGCCCGCCATGCCGGGCGCGACGGGATTCGGTGCGACGGGCAAACCGGCGACGGGCAATCCGGCGACGGGCACACCGGCGCCCGGCCAGTCGGCCGCGTCCGCTTCACGCACCGCGCGCGTGTCGGGCCACAACAACGCGGGCCGCACCGCCTGCCCGGCCGCGTCGATCAGCACGACGCCATGCATCTGGCCGGAGAAGCCGATCGCGGCGACCTGCTCGCGCTCGGCGGCCGGCAGCCGCGCCGCGGCGCGCACGAGCGCCTGCCACCACACGTCGGGCGCGATTTCGGCCCAGCCGGGCTGCGGCGAAGACAATGCATAGGGTTCGCTCGCAACCGCGCGCTCGATGCCGTTGGCATCGAGCGTGACGAGTTTGACGGAGCCGGTACCGAGGTCGATTCCGAGCAGGCGCATGGCTGGGTGGCGTAGTCGAGTAAACGGATGTCGATGATAGCGGGATCGCGACGCGCGGCCCTGATTTGCGCGACGCTTTTGCCGCTGCGGGAATGCGAAAACGCGACCGCGCGCAGCGGGCTTCACGAGGCTGCATCTTGCGCGTGAAAACAGCCGCTCGCGGGTTAACCCGGCGCGATTTTTCGCGGGTCGTTTTTGCCACTATGCCGGCGCGCCGATACACACCATAAAGCCGACGATATTTGACATGGGGGCCCGCACTATTTTGAAGGGCTATAAAACCGGGGAACCTCACTCCAGCGGTGTTTCCCGATGATCTTCCCCCTGTTGCATGCCGAACCGGCATATCGAACCTGCAAAGAGCGGAATAGAACCCAGTGCTCTTGTTGCGATGGTGCATTCCGCATAACTTCGTACCACCCCGAAAACAAGATCATGGAGTGAGACAGATGCAATCGAACACGGTCCATCCGTGCGATGAGGTGCTGCCGACCGGCAAGCTTGTAACGCTTGGTCTGCAGCACGTCCTCGTCATGTACGCCGGCGCCGTCGCCGTGCCGCTTATCGTCGGCGGCGCGCTGAAGCTGCCGAAAGACCAGATCGCGTTCCTGATCAGCGCCGATCTGTTTTCGTGCGGCATCGCCACGCTGATCCAGACGCTCGGCCTGTGGATCTTCGGGATCCGCCTGCCCGTCATCATGGGCTGCACATTCGCCGCGGTCGGCCCGATGATCGCGATCGGCACCAACCCCGGCCTCGGCATTCTCGACATCTTCGGCTCGACCATCGCGGCCGGCATCATCGGCATCGTGCTCGCGCCGACGATCGGCAAGCTGCTGCGGTTCTTCCCGCCGGTCGTGGTCGGCACCGTGATCGCGGTGATCGGGCTGTCGCTGATGGAAGTCGGGATCAACTGGGCCGCCGGCGGCGTCGGCAACCCTGAATACGGCAGCCCCGTCTACCTCGGCCTGTCGCTGCTCGTGCTCACGCTGATCCTGCTGATCAACAAGTTCGGCCGCGGCTTCCTCGCGAACATCTCGGTGCTGCTCGGCATCGTCGCCGGCTTCGTGATCGCGTTTGCGGTCGGCCGCGTGAATACCGACGGCGTGGCGCTCGCACCTTGGGTCGGCTTCGTGATGCCGTTCCACTTCGGCATGCCGCATTTCGACCCGCTGTCGATCGCGACGATGGTCACGGTGATGTTCGTCACCTTCATCGAATCGACCGGCATGTTCCTCGCGGTCGGCGACATGGTCGATCGCCCGGTCAACCAGGACCGCCTCGTGCGCGGCCTGCGCGTCGATGGCCTCGGCACGCTGATCGGCGGCATCTTCAACTCGTTCCCGCACACGTCGTTCTCGCAGAACGTCGGCCTGATCGGCGTGACGGGCGTGAAGAGCCGGTACGTCTGCGCGACGGGCGGCGTGATCCTGGTGCTGCTCGGCCTGTTCCCGAAGATGGCGCAGGTCGTCGCGTCGGTGCCGCCGTTCGTGCTCGGCGGCGCGGGCATCGTGATGTTCGGGATGGTGGCGGCCAACGGCATCAAGGTGCTGTCGAAAGTCGACTTCGTGAACAACACGCACAACCTGTTCATCGTCGCGGTGAGCGTCGGCATGGGCCTCGTGCCGGTCGTGTCGCCGCACTTCTTCTCGAAGCTGCCGCCCGCGCTCGCACCGATCCTGCATAGCGGCATCCTGCTCGCTTCGGCCTCCGCCGTGATCCTGAACATCGTGTTCAACGGCGTGAAGGGCGAGAAGGATGCGAAGTGCGAGATCCGTCGCGCGGGACATGACTTCGACGGGCGCCCGGCCGACGTGCATCACTGATCGGTCCGCGCCGGACGCACGGCGCGACACGGCAAACGAAAAACGCCACGGCAAGCCGTGGCGTTTTGCTTTGCGGCGGAGGACCGCAGCGGGGGTGGCGATGCGCAGTCGCGACAAACCGGCCGCCCAAAAAGAAACGCCACGGACTTTCGTCCGTGGCGTTGTCGCATCCCGGGGACCGCGACTTCAGCGAACCGGAGCGGTCGCCCGCCCCTTCCCGCCGTCGTGCTTACCCGTTCGTCGCCGCCGCCGACGCAGGCGCCGGTGCGGCCGCCTTGTCGTAGTCGACCGTCTGGTCCGGCGCGCGCGGCGTCTCGCCGGCTTGCTGGATCCACCCACCGCCCAGTGCGCGGTACAGGTCGACCAGGTTCGTCCAGCGGGCCAGACGCGCGTTGATCAGCGTCTGCTGCGCGGTGTACAGATCGGTTTGCGCGGTCAGCACCGACAGGTAGCTGTCGACCCCGTTCTTGTAGCGCAGGTCCGACAGATCGAAACGACGCTGCTGCGCGTGCTCGTTGCGCTGGAGCGCGGCGATCTGCTGGTCGTACGTGCCGCGTGCCGCCAGCCCGTCCGACACTTCGCGGAACGCCGACTGGATCGCCTTCTCGTAGTTGGCAATCTCGATGCGCTTCTGCACGTTCGCGAGGTTCAGGTTCGCGATGTTCTGTCCACCTTCGAAGATCGGCATCGTGATCTGCGGCGCGAACGACCACGCCGCCGTGCCGGCCTTGAACAGCCCGCCGAGCGTGGGGCTCCCGGTGCCGAACGCGCCCGTCAGCGAGATGCGCGGGAAGAACGCCGCGCGTGCCGCGCCGATGTTCGCGTTCGCGGCCAGCAGCGTCTGCTCGGCCTGCATCACGTCGGGGCGACGCGTCAGCAGGTCCGACGGCAGGCCGGCCGGCACGTCCGTCAGCAGGTTCTGCGCGTCGAGCAGCATGCCCGCGGGCAGATCGTCCGGCAGCGGCTCGCCGATCAGCAGCACCAGCGCATTCAATGCCTGCGCACGCGCGCGCGCCTGCGCCTGCTGGTTCGACAGCGCCTGCTCGACCACCGTCTGCGCCTGACGCAGCTCGAGCTCGGAGCCCGTGCCGTTGTCGAACTGCAGCTTGGTCAGGTCGTACGACGCCTGCGCGGTCTTCAGCGTGTTTTCCGTGACCTTCAGCAGGTCGTCGGTCGACAGCAGCGTCAGGTACTGATCCGCGACCTGCGACACCAGCGAGATCTCGGTGGCCTGCCGTGCATACGACGTCGACAGGTACTGCGCGAGCGCCTGGTCCTTCAGGCTCTGCACGCGGCCGAACAGGTCGAGCTCCCACGACGCGGACAGGCCGACGTTGTAGGCGCGCGAGATGTACGGCGCACCGGTCTGCGAAAGGCCCTGCGGCACGCGCTGGATAGTGCCGGTGCCCGTGCCGTCGAGCGTCGGGAACAGGCCGGCGCGCGTGATCTGGTACTGCGCGCGCGCCGCCTCGATGTTCAGCACCGCGACGCGCAGGTCGCGGTTGTTCTTCAGCGCGATCTCGATCAGCCGCTGCAGGCGCGGATCGACGAAGAATTCGCGCCAGCCGATGGCGGTCGCCGCCTGGCCGTTCGCGCTGCGCGCGCCGGCAGCACCCGGCTGCGTCGCATAGACGCCGTCGGCCGGGTACGCCTGCGCGACGGGGGCGTCGGGCCGCTTGTAATGCGGCGCCATCGTGCAGCCCGTGGCAAGGAGCGCGACCGCGATTGCAGTCAAAGCGTGTTTTTGCATCATCACTGTCCCTTGTTGCCTTCGTCGCCGTTGCCCGGCTTCTCTTCGTGGTGCGAATGCTCCTGAGCCAGGCGCAGCGCCTCGTCGACGTCTTCCTTCTCGCCGCTGAAGATCGCGCGAATCTTCACGAAGAACATCGGGATCATGAAGATCGCGAGGAACGTCGCCGTGATCATCCCGCCGATCACGCCGGTACCGATCGCGTGCTGGCTCGCCGAACCCGCGCCGTTACTGATCGCGAGCGGCATCACACCGAGAATGAACGCGAGCGACGTCATCAGGATCGGACGCAGCCGCAGGCGCGCCGCTTCCAGCGCGGCCTCGATCGGCCCCATCTTCTCCGTCATCTGCAGTTCGCGCGCGAACTCGACGATCAGAATCGCGTTCTTCGCGGACAAGCCCACCGTGGTCAACAGGCCGACCTGGAAGAACACGTCGTTCTCGAGGCCGCGCATCGTCGCCGCAAGCAGTGCGCCCACGACGCCGAGCGGCACCACCATGATCACCGAGAACGGGATCGACCAGCTTTCATACAGCGCCGCGAGACACAGGAACACGACCAGGATCGAGATCGCGTACAGCACCGGCGCCTGCGAGCCGGACTGGATTTCCTGGAACGACAGGCCGGTCCACGAATAGCCGATACCGACCGGCAGCTTCTTCGCGAGCCCTTCCATCGCGGTCATCGCCTGACCGGTCGACTTGCCCGGTGCGGCCTGACCCTGGATTTCCATCGCCGACACGCCGTTGTAGCGCTCGAGCTTCGGCGAACCGTACGTCCAGTGACCGGTCGCGAATGCACCGAACGGCACCATCCCGCCCGACCCGTTGCGCACGTACCAGACGTTCAGGTCTTCCGGCGTCATCCGGAACGGCGCGTCGGACTGCACGTACACCTTCTTGATCCGCCCGTCGGTGTCGAGGAAGTTGTTCACGTACTTCGACGCCCACGCGATCGAGAACGTCTGGTCGATCGCGTCCGCCGTGACGCCGAGCGCGTTCGCCTTCTCGCGATCGATGTCGACCTTGTACTGCGGCGTATCGTTCAGCCCGTTCGGACGCACGCCCTGCAGCGTCGGATCCTTCGCGGCCATCCCGAGCAGCTGGTTACGCGCGGCCATCAGCGCGTTGTGGCCGAGACCGGCGTTGTCCGTCAGCTCGAAGTCGAAGCCGGCGGCCGTGCCGAGTTCCGGAATCGACGGCGGGTTGAACGGGATCACCATCGCGTCCTTGTAGCCCGCGTAGCGGCCGAACATCCGGCCGATCAGCGCCTGGACCTTCTGATTCGCGTGCTGACGCTGCGAGTAGTCCTTCAGTCGCACGAACACCAGACCGGAGTTCTGGCCGCGGCCGGCGAAGCTGAAGCCGTTGACCGTGAACGCCGATTCGACGATTTCCTTCTCGTCCTTCAGCAGGTAGTCGGAAATGTTCGCGAGCGTGCGCGCGGTCGTTTCCTGCGTCGAACCCGACGGCGTCTGCACGATCACGAACATCAGGCCCTGGTCTTCATCGGGCAGGAACGACTTCGGCAGGCGCACGAACAGCAGCCCGACCGCGACGATCACGACCAGATAGATGATGAGCCAGCGACCCGAGCGCTTGATCACGTGGTGCACGCCGACGTGGTACTTCTCGCGGCTGTTGTTGAACGTGCGGTTGAACCAGCCGAAGAAGCCCTTCTTCTCTTCGTGATGGCCCTGCGGGATCGGCTTGAGGATCGTCGCGCACAGTGCGGGCGTCAGAATCAACGCGACCAGCACCGACAGCACCATCGCCGACACGATCGTCAGCGAGAACTGACGATAGATCGCGCCGACCGAACCGCCGGAGAACGCGACCGGCACGAACACCGCGGACAGCACGAGCGCCACGCCGACGAGTGCGCCGGTGATCTGGCCCATCGCCTTGCGGGTCGCCTCCTTCGGCGACAGCCCCTCTTCCGCCATCACGCGCTCGACGTTCTCCACCACCACGATCGCATCGTCCACCAGCAGGCCGATTGCCAGCACGAGGCCGAACATCGACAGCGTGTTGATCGAGAAGCCCACCATCGACATGATCGCGAACGTGCCGAGCAGCACCACCGGCACCGCGATCGTCGGGATGATCGTCGCCCGCAGGTTCTGCAGGAACAGATACATCACGAGGAACACGAGCACGATGCCTTCGAGCAGCGTCTTGACCACTTCCTCGATCGACAGCTTCACGAACGGCGTCGTGTCGTACGGATACTTCACGACGAGGCCGTGCGGGAAGAACGGTGCGAGCTCGTCGATCTTCGCGCGCACGGCCTTCGCGGTTGCGAGCGCGTTCGCGTTGGTCGCGAGCTGGATACCGAGTGCCGCGGTCGGCTGACCGTTGTACTTCGTGTCGAAGTTGTAGTTTTCGCCGCCGAGCTCGATCTTCGAGACGTCCTTCAGGCGAACCTGCGAGCCGTCCTGGTTGACCTTCAGCAGGATGTTGCCGAACTGCTCGGGCGTCTGCAGCAGCGTCGATTCGGTGATCGTCGCCTGCAGCACGGTGCCCGGCTTGGCCGGCGTGCCGCCGATCTGGCCGCCCGCGATCTGCACGTTCTGCGCGGCGATCGCGCTCGACACGTCGACCGGCGTGAGGCCGTAGTTCGTCAGGCGGGTCGGGTCGAGCCAGATCCGCATCGCATACTGCGAGCCGAACAGCGTGACGGTACCGACGCCGTTCAACCGGCTGATCGGATCCTTCACGTGCGACGCCACGAAGTTCGCGAGGTCGTACTTGTTCATGCTGCCGTCTTCGGAGTTGAAGGCGAGCACCAGCAGGAAGCTGCTGCTCGACTTCGTCACCGACAGACCGAGCTGCTGCACGACCTGCGGCAGAACCGGCGTCGCGAGCGACAGCTTGTTCTGCACCTGGACCTGCGCGATGTCGGCGTTGGTGCCCGGCGCGAAGGTCAGCGTGATCGTCGCGTTGCCCGAGTCGTCACTCGTCGACGACATGTACAGGAAGTTGTCGAGACCGCTCATCTGCTGCTCGATCACCTGCGTCACCGTGTCTTCCACGGTCTTCGCGGAAGCGCCCGGGTAGTTCGCGGTGATCTGGATCGATGGCGGCGCGATCGTCGGATACTGCGAGATCGGCAGCGTGAAGATCGCCGCGACCCCGGCCAGCATCAGGATGATGGCGATCACCCACGCGAAGATCGGGCGATCGATAAAAAACTTTGCCATGAAACAGGCTCCCTGTTATTTCGCGCTCGAAGCGGCGGCGGCGCTCGCCGGCGCTGCGCCCGAGGCGGCGGCACCCGACGCGGCGGTACCCGAAGCGGCAGCGCCCGACGCACCAGCACCCGACGCAGCGGCGCCCGAGGCAGCAGCGGCAGCGGCCGGCGCGGCGGATGCGGCTGCACCCGATGCGGCGTCGGCGGCCGGCAACTGCGCGGCGACCGACTTCACCGTCGCGCCCGGACGAACCTTCTCGACGCCCTGCACGATCACGCGGTCGCCCGCTTGCAGGCCGCCTTCGACGATCCAGTTCTGACCTTGCATGCCGGTCGTCTTCAGCGGACGCGGCTCGACCTTGTTGCCCGCGTTCACCACCAATGCGACCGGCTGGCCCTTCGCGTCATGCGTGACGCCGATCTGCGGCACCAGGAACGCGTTCTCGTTCACGCCTTCCTCGATCCGTGCGCGCACGAACATCCCCGGCAGCAGCACGCGGCCCGGGTTCGGGAACACCGCGCGGATCGTCACCGAGCCCGTCGTCTGGTCGACCGTCACGTCGGAGAACTGCAGCTTGCCGGCATCGGAATAGGTCTTGCCGTCTTCCAGGATCAGCGACACCTTCGCCGCGCCCGGGCCGCTCGTCTTCAGGCGGCCGCTCTGCACGTCCTGGCGCAGCTTCAGCCCCTCGAGGCTCGACTGCGTCAGGTCGACATAGACCGGATCGAGCTGCTGCACCGTCGACATCAGCGTCGCCTGGCTCGCCTGCACGTAAGCGCCCGGCGTGACTTGCGAAATGCCGACGCGGCCGGTGATCGGCGACACGACGTCCGTATAGCCGAGGTTGATCTGCGCGGTATCGACCGCTGCCTTGCCGGCCGCGACGTCCGCCGCGGCCTGGCCTTGCGTGGCCACCGCGTTGTCGTATTCCTGCTTGCTGACCGCGTTCGCGGCCACCAGCACCTTGTAGCGCGCGACGAGCGCGTTCTGCGTGACGAGGTTCGCCTGCGCCTTCGCGAGCGTCGCCTTCGCGCTGTTCAGTTGAGCGATGTACGGTGCCGGGTCGATCTTGTAGAGGCGCTGGCCGGCCTTGACGTCGCCGCCTTCGGTGAATTCACGGCGCAGCACGATGCCGTCGACCCGTGCGCGCACTTGCGCGACGAGGAAGGCGCTGGTGCGGCCCGGCAGTTCGGTGAAGACCGGCACGGCTTGCGGCTGGACGGTGACGACACCGACTTCCGGCGTTTGCGGCGGCGGTGCCGATTCTTTTTTTCCGCAGGCAGCCAGGAAAACCGCGGCTGCCGCGACAGTGATCAAGCGGTATGGAACCCGTTCGACGCGCATGGAGCGACCTCTGTTTGTAACCAATGGAATGAGTGCAGCGCCCCGCGGGAGCGCAACACGGATGCGCCTCGCGGCGCAGATCGAACACCTGAATTACGGGACTGCTGGATACAGCAAGTCGGCACGAGACCTCCATGCCGACGAGATGCCGCGAACTGCGGATGGTGCTTTGGCGGGAATCAGCAGAGTGGGATATTAACTGATTGCCACTTGGGTCATTCGATCGTAGGGTGGTATTGTATATACATTCACGAATGTATGTAAAAAGCCCGATCGCCCGTCGCGACCCGCCTAATCTTACGAATTATTTCCAATCGAGAGCATAGCGGCTCCCGGAGACGGCGACGAGGGTTGCAGACCCTATATTCACCTACGATCGTTCCATTCAGGCCTGCACATGGTCAGACGTACCAAGGAGGAGGCGCTCGAGACGCGCAACCGCATTCTCGATGCCGCCGAGCACGTGTTCTTCGAGAAGGGCGTGTCGCACACGTCGCTCGCGGACATCGCGCAGCACGCCGGCGTGACGCGCGGCGCGATCTACTGGCATTTCGCGAACAAGAGCGAGCTGTTCGACGCGATGTTCGACCGCGTGTTCCTGCCGATCGACGAGCTCAAGCGCATGCCGCACGACGCACCCGGCGGCAATCCGCTCGACACGATTCGCAAGATTCTGATCTGGTGCCTGCTCGGCGTGCAGCGCGACTCGCAGTTGCGACGCGTGTTCAGCATCCTGTTCATGAAGTGCGAATACGTCGCGGACATGGAGCCGCTGCTGCAGCGCAACCGCGCGGGGATGAGCGAGGCGCTGCACGCGATCGATGCCGATCTCGCGGTCGCCGTTGGGCTCAAGCTGCTGCCCGAGCGGCTCGACACGTGGCGCGCGACGCTGATGCTGCACACGCTCGTCAGCGGTTTCGTGCGCGACATGCTGATGCTGCCCGACGAAATCGACGCCGAGCAGCATGCGGAAAAACTCGTCGACGGCTGCTTCGACATGCTGCGCTACAGCCCGGCGATGCTGAAGACGGGCGACTGACGGGCGCCCCAGCCGACGGCGCGACGTGCACCGTTTCATCGTCAGCGGCCGGGCGATCCGGCCAGGCGCGCGGTAGTCAGCGCCGCGCCGCCCGAGCGATTCCTCTACTTTCCCCCCGCTCTGGTCAGGCCGCCTTCGCGCGTTGCGCGCGGGCCCGCCGGTTCGACGCGGCCACCGAATCGCGCGTCGGCATCGCCGCGCCGCCGAGCCCCGCGATCCATGCATCGGTCGACATCACGGCCGCGAAATTCGACTGGAACACCACCGTGTACGCGCGGTGAATCTCCTCGGCGCTCGCCGCGCCCGCTTCGTTCTCGTACGGCAACGCGCCGGTTGCGTCCGTCAGGTACTCGACGGCGAGCCCCGCGTGCGCCGCGTGATAGACCGTCGCCGCGTTGCAGTTGTGCGTCATGTAGCCGGCGACCGCCAGCGTGTCGATGCCGTGCGCGTCGAGCCACGCGGCGAGATCGGTGCCGGCGAACGCGCTGGCCTGCGCCTTCACGATCAGGTGCGCATGCGGGCGGTCGGCGACGACCGGATGCAGCGCGACGCCGTCCGTGCCGGGCGCGAAGATCGGCGCCCCTGCCGGCGCGACGTGCTGGACGACGATCACGGGCACGCCGGCCGCATGCGCGGCGTCGATCGCGCGACCGATGTTCGCGAGCGATGTGTCGATGGGCGGATACTCGATCGGCAGGTTGCCCGTCACGTATTCGTTCTGGACATCGATCACGATCAGGGCACGGCGGGAAGCGGAAGGCGATACGGCGTTCGACATGGCAGGCTCCGGGTTTGGCCGCGCCGCCCCGCTCCGGAACGGGGCGGACAGCAGCGCGATGCGATGCATTGTCGGATCGCATCGCGCTTGCCGACAGTGGCCCGATAGCCATTCTTCGATAGAATCGGGCCATCGCCATTCCGGAGCCCGTCATGCGCGCCGCTGCGTCGTCCGTTGCCCCCGCCCCGACCGTCGTCGCCGTGATCGCGTACGACGGCATCAGCCCGTTCCACCTGTCGGTGCCGTCCGTCGTGTTCGGCAAGGAGCGCGATGCGGCCGCGGCGCCCGCGTTCGAGTTCCGCGTGTGCTCGGCCGAGCGCGGCCCGCTGTCGACGACGGGCGGCTTCACGATCACCGCGCCGCACGGGCTCGACGCACTCGACGACGCGGACATCGTCATCGTGCCGGCGTGGCGCGATCCGGCCGAAGCGCCGCCGGACGTGCTGGTCGCCGCGGTACGCGCGGCGGCCGCGCGCGGCGCGCAGGTCGTCGGCCTGTGCCTCGGCGCGTACGTGCTCGCCGCGGCCGGGCTGCTCGACGGGCGCCCGGCCACGACGCACTGGGCGTGGGCCGACGACTTCGCGCAGCGCTTTCCGCGTGTGAAGCTCGACCCCGACGTGCTGTACGTCGACGACGGCAACCTGATGACGTCGGCCGGCACGGCCGCGGGGCTCGACTGCTGCCTGCACGTGGTGCGGCGGCGCTTCGGCTCGGACGCCGCGAACCAGATCGCGCGCCGTCTCGTGATCCCGCCGCACCGCCAGGGCGGGCAGGCGCAGTACGTGCCGCAGCCGGTCGCCGCGCATCCGCGCGACGCGCGGCTCGCCGGCCTGCTCGACTGGGTGCGCGCGCATCTCGACGTCGCGCACAGTGTGGATTCGCTCGCCGAACGCGTGCTGATGAGCCGGCGCACGTTCACGCGCCACTTCCGCCAGGCGACGGGCATGACCGTCACCGCGTGGCTGCAGGCCGAGCGGCTCACGCGTGCGCAGCATCTGCTGGAAACCACCGGACAATCGATCGACGCGATCGCGCAGGCTGCCGGCTATGGGTCGAGCGTGTCGCTGCGCCAGCATTTCGCGGGCGCGCTCGGCACGTCGCCGTCGGCCTATCGGAGGGAATTTCGCGGCGCCGGGCCCGACGCGCGGCGCTAGCGTGGGCGCCGCGCCGCCGGCGCTCGGCCGGGCAACTTGCTAGCGGACGCGGCCGCTCACGCGCCGTTGATCCAGCGCGCCGCATACAGCAGCAACGCGACGAACACGATGATCGCCGCCCACGCCCAGACGGGCAGCGGGCCGGATTCGCGATGATGAACGGCGCTCGCCGCGCGGCCGCTCAGCGCGCCGCCGAGCTGCGACGGCAGCGGACGCTTCGCCGCGGCCATCAGCGACGCGGGCCGCAGGAACACATGCTGGCGACGCGCCGGGCTCGAGCGCGCGCGGTTCGGCACGAGGCCGTGCTTCGCCTGCACGACCGCGCAGAATTCGCGGAAGAAATCGTCGGTCCACTCGTGCAGCGCATTCTCGATCTGCCGCGCCGGCAGCTCGGCGAGCGGCCCGCTCGCCGTCGCCCACACCACGTATTCGATGCGCGTCGCGGCCTCGTCGTCGTCCGGCAGCAGCACGAGCTCGACCTGCCCGCGCAGCGCGCCGAGGCCGTCGGCCCGCGCCTTGAAGTTCAGCACGCGGCGCGGCTGCCCTTCCGCGTCGCCCTGTTCGCTCGCCGAATGCGCACGCACGTCGTAGCGCGCACGCAGCGGGCCGAGCGGGACCGTGATCGTCAGCGCGAACTCGCCGTGCGCGAGCTTCACGAACGATTCGCAATGATCGAAGCTCGCCCGCAGCAACGCGAGATCCTCGAGCGCCTCCCGCACGACAGCCGGCGCGAGCGGTACGCGTAACGTGTCGGTCAGTTCCATGATGCCTCCCCCGATGAACCCACGCCGTCTCAGGACGTCTCGATGAGATTGTCGACCCGTGCGACATCGAAGGCGACGTAGTGCGCGAGCGCGGACGCGGCCTCCCCCGGTTCCTCGTAACTCCACGCGGCGTTCTCGATCACGCCGTCTTCGGTCTGCAGGTGGAAATACACGGCCTGGCCCCGCAGCGGACACGCCGTCGTGACGTTCGACTTCACGAGCCGGTGCATGTTGACGTCGCCGCGCGGCAGGTAATGGATGTCCGGCAGGCCCGTTTCGCGCACGGTCAGTGCGCCCTGCGAGTCGGCGTACGTGATCCCGCGATGGATCACGCGCACGCGATGGCGGTTCGGCACGATTTCTAGGCGAGGGTCGGCGGCATCGGACATCGTTTCTTCTCCGGGCGGCGGCCCCGGCGGGCAAGCCGGGTGCAGGAAACGAAAAAGCCACGGCACAGGGGCCGTGGCTCTCATTATGGGCGAAACTGCACCCGATTGCGCGACCGGACCGGGCCCGCGCAATCCGCTATTGCGTATTCCACCGGAACGCGGCCTTCGCGCCGCCCTTCGCCCCGACCGTGACCGCGCGCGATTCGTCGCTGCCCTGGTACGACGCGTGAACGGTGTAGCGGCCCGGCGGCACTTTCACGAGCATGTACGGCCCGCGTGCGTCCGTCTTCAGCACTTCGGTGCCCTTGGCATCGACGATCCGCACATGGACGTCGGCCAGGAATTCGCCGCCCTGGCCGGTGAAGCGCAGCGCCAGCGGCCACGCCGCTTCGCTTCGCTCGAATGCCGTCGATTGATCCTTGCCGATGCCGCCCGATACGTAGCTGACATCGCCCTGCTGGCTCGCTGCGGGCAAGCCGTCCGAGGCCTCCGATTGCGCGTAGGCGCCGGGCGCGGCGCCGACGAGGCCGGCGGCCAGTGCCGCGGCGGCGGCAATTCGGGACACGTTGCGTAGATATTGCATGGCTCTCTCCTTTCGGGTCGGAACACAGCACCACGGGGCCGAACGCCGGCAGCGCCCGCGAGGGCCGGCGAAGCCGGCCCGCAACGGCCGCCGGTCAGCTCAGGTCGACCGGCACGAAGATCTGTGCATTATCGCGCTGAATCAGGAGAGCAAGACTGTTGCCCGCTCCCTTGACCGCCTCGCGCAATTGCTCGGCGCTCGTGACCGGGCGGCCGTTGACCGCGAGAATCACGTCGCCGGGCTGGATGCCCGCGGTCGCGGCCGGCCCGCCTGCCTGCTGCACGATCAGCCCGTGCGACAGGTTGGTGGCGCTGCGCTCCTGCGGCGTGAGCGGCCGCACCGCGACGCCGAGGCGCCCTTGCTCGACCGGGCCGCCGTCGTTCGACGCCAGCTTCGCGTCGGTCATCGCGCCGAGCGTCACGCTGATCGTCTTCTTCGACTTGTCGCGCCACACCTGCAGGTCGGCCTTCGAGCCCGGCTTCAGGTTCGCGATCTGCGCGGGCAGCGACGTGGAGTCGGCCACCGGCGAACCGTTCACCCCCAGGATCACGTCGCCCGGCTGCAGGCCGGCCTTCGCGGCCGGGCCGTTCGGGTCGACCGAGCTGACGAGCGCGCCGTCCGGCTTCTGCAGTCCGAACGAGCTCGCGAGCGTCTGGTTCAGCCCCTGCACGGCGACGCCGAGGCGGCCGCGGCTCACGTGGCCCGTCTTCACGAGCTCGTCCTTGACCTTGATCGCCTCGTTGATCGGGATCGCGAACGACAGGCCCTGGAAGCCGCCCGTCTGCGAGTAGATCATCGAGTTGATGCCGATCACCTCGCCCTGCAGGTTGAACAGCGGGCCGCCCGAGTTGCCGGGGTTCACCGGCACGTCGGTCTGGATGAACGGCGTGTAGTTCTCGTCGGGCAGCGCGCGCGATTTCGCGCTGATGATGCCGGACGTGACCGTGTTGTCGAAGCCGTACGGCGAGCCGATCGCGACGACCCACTGGCCGACCTTGCTCTGGCCCGGGTCGCCGATCTTCACGGTCGGCAGGCCGCTCGCGTCGATCTTCAGCACCGCGACGTCGGACTGCTTGTCGGAGCCGACGACCTTCGCCTTGTACTCGCGCTTGTCGGTCAGCTTGACCGTGACGACGTTCGCGCCGTCGATCACGTGCGCGTTCGTGAGGATGTACCCGTCGGCGCTGACGATGAAGCCCGAACCGAGGCTCGCGCTCGGCTGGTCGTCCGGCTGCGCGTCGCCGCCCATGCCCGGCACCTGGCCGTAGAAGTGCTTGAAGAACTGGTAGAACGGATCGCTCGGATCCATCGGCAGTTGCGGCTGCTGCACGCGTCGCGACACCTGCTTCACGACGTGCTTCGCGCTGATGTTGACGACCGCCGGGCCGTAGGTTTCGACGAGCCCGGAGAAATCGGGAATGCCTGTCTTCGCCGCGGCCTCGGCCGGCATCAGCGCAGCGGCCTGCGCAGGCGTGATGATCTGCGGATCGGCGTGGCGGGTGCCCGCGACATAGCCGGCGGACAGGGCAGCCGCCACGGCGACCGCGACGGCGCCGCGCGCAAGGAATCGAGTGTTCATCGTAGGACCTCCTCTTTGTTAGGACGCAGCGTAACGACCCTGACTTAAAGGAGGCTTAATCGACCTCGAGCGAGGCCTAGACCCGGTTTACACCGACCACGGGCCGGCGCCGCCCACGGCCCGGCGCCTGCGCGGCGCCGTGCATCATGCGGATTCGGAAGCCTGCGCCGGCATCTCGGCGTCGCCGAACACGACGCTCACGAGCAGGCCGCCCGCGGCCGCGTCGCCGAGCGACACCGTCGCGCCCTGCTGCGCCGCCACGCGCTTGACGATCGCGAGCCCGAGCCCGCTGCCCGACACGTCGGCGCGCGCCCGCGCGGAGCTGTCGCGGTAGAAGCGGTCGAACACGCGCTCGCGCTCGTCGGCCGGGATGCCGGGCCCGCTGTCGCCGATCTGCACGCACGCACGGCCGGCCGCGTCGCGCGTCAGCGACACGTCGATGCGGCCGCCGTCGGGCGTGTACTTGACCGCGTTGTCGAGCAGGTTGCCGAACATCACGCGCAGCGCGCCGACGTCCGCGACGACGGTCGCCGCGGAACTCTCCTCGAAGCCGAGATCGATGTGATGCCGCTGCGCGAGCGGCGCATGCGCGGCCACGCATTCGACGAGCAGCGCCTGCAGATCGACCGGCTCGCGCATCGTCGCGCCGTCCGGTTCGGCACGCGCGAGCGCGAGCAGTTGCTCGGTGAGACGCGTGGCGCGCGACACGCCGTCCTGGAGATCCGCAATCGCCTCGCGACGCGAGGTATCGTCCTTCGCGCGGGCGACGAGCTGCGCCTGGATCTGCACGGCCGCGAGCGGCGTGCGCAGTTCGTGCGCGGCATCGGCGACGAAGGCCTTCTGCGTGTCGAGCGCCGCCGACAGCCGCGCGAGCAGCCCGTTCAGCGCGCGCACGAGCGGCTGCACCTCGAGCGGCAGGCCCGCATCGTGCAAGGGATCGAGCGCTTCCGGCCGGCGCGCCTCGACCGCGCGCGTCACGCGGGCGAGCGGCGCGAGCCCGCGCCCGACGATCATCCAGACCGCCGCGCCGAGGAACGGCAGCAGCACGATCAGCGGCCACAGCGTGCGCAGCGCGACGTTCGCGGCGAGCCGGTTGCGCACCGACAGCGGCTGCGCGAGCTGCACGACGTTGTCGCCGACGATCGCGCCGTACACGCGCCATTCGCCGCGATCGGTGCGCTCGGTCGAGAAGCCGAGTTCCGCGCGCGGCGCGATCGGCGCGCGCGGATGCGAGAAGTACATCAGCACGCCGTTGCGATTCCAGATCTGGATCACGATGCCTTCGTCGCCGTTGGTGCGCGAGCCGAACACCTGCGAGAACGGCTCGGACGGCAGCGCCGCGGCGATTTCCTGCAGCTGGTAGTCGAACAGCTCGTTCGCTTCGGCGAGCGCCTGCCGGTAGATCAGCCAGCCCGCGAGGCCCACGCCCGCGACGACGATCGCGAGCAGCCAGATCAGCAATTGATGACGAATCGACCTCACGCGTCAGCTTTCCTTGACGACCATGTAGCCGAGCCCGCGCACGTTGCGGATCAGGTCCGAACCGAGCTTCTTGCGCAGCGCGTGGATGTAGACCTCGACCGTGTTGCTGCCGATCTCCTCGCCCCAGCCGTACATCTTCTCCTCGAGCTGGCTCTTCGACAGCACCGCGCCGGGCCGCGCCAGCAGCGCCTGGAGCAGCGCGAACTCGCGCGCGGACAGCGCGACGGGCGCGCCGTCGAGCGTCACCTGGTGCGACGCGGGATCGAGCGTCAGCGCGCCGTGGCGGATCAGCGACTCGCTGCGCCCGGCCTGGCGGCGGATCAGCGCGCGCATCCGCGCGCCCAGTTCGTCGAGGTCGAACGGCTTGACGAGGTAGTCGTCGGCGCCCGCGTCGAGCCCCTTCACGCGATCGGCGACCGCATCGCGCGCGGTGACGATCAGCACCGGCAGCGACAGCCCGCGCGCGCGCAGCGTGCGCAGCACGTCGATGCCGTCGCGCTTCGGCAGGCCGAGATCGAGCAGCAGCAGGTCGTACGCCTCGCCGCCGAGCGCCGTGAGCGCGGCGTCGCCGTCCTGCACCCAGTCGACCGCGAAGCCGTCGGCGCGCAAGGCCTTGCGTACGCCTTCGGCAATCATTCGATCGTCTTCAACGAGGAGAATCCGCATCGGAACCGGAACCCATGGGGCGAGTCAACATGGCGACCATTGTAGCGCCGCGAATCGCGTGCGCCGCCTGCAATGCAACAGAAAGGCGGATTGCAAGGAGCGTGTGCGCACTTGTCTCTACAATGTGCGCTCCGGCGCGCCGCGCGCCCTGCCCGAACCCCTGCATTTCCCGTATTCGCCCATGCCGATTTCCGATCTCTCCGCCCGGTTCGCCCCCCGCGCCCGCGTCTGCGCCCGCGTCTGCCTGCGTACGGCCGCCGTCGTCGCCACCTGCACGGCCCTTGCGTTCGCACCTCCCGCGCAGGCCCGCAAGAAGCTTCACAAGGAAGCGCGCAAGACCGCCGTCGTGTCGCCCGCCGCGCGCGCGGCCGGCCTGCCGGCGTCCGTGCTGGTCGCGCTGCAGCGCGCGAAGGTGCCGGCATCGGCGATGAGCGTCGTCGTCGAGCGCGTCGGCGATCCTGAGCCGCTGATCGAATGGAACGCGAACCGGCCGATGCTGCCGGCGTCGACGATGAAGCTCGTCACGACCTTCTCGGGCCTGTCGATCCTCGGCCCCGACTTCCGCTGGCGCACCACCGCGTATGCGGACGGCCCGGTCGATCCGGACGGCACGCTGCAAGGCAACCTGTACATCAAGGGCACCGGCGATCCGAAGCTCGTGCCCGAGGAGCTGATCGACCTCGTCGACAAGCTGCGCAAGGCGGGCGTCAAGCGCGTGGCCGGCGGCCTCGTGCTCGACAAGAGCTATTTCGCCGCGTCGACGCGCGACCTGCCGTCGTTCGACGACGACGTGAGCGCACCGTACAACGTCGGCCCCGATCCGCTGCTGTACGCGTTCAAGGCCGTGTCGTTTACGGTGACGCCGGGCGACGACGGCAAGATTGCCGTCGATGTGCTGCCGCCGCTCGCCAATCTGTCGATCGACAACCAGCTGTACGAAGGCAGCGGATCGTGCGGCGCGGCTGCCGCGGCCGCGCGTCCGACGCTGACGGCCGGCGGCGGGATCATGACCGCGTCGTTCGCCGGCGACTATCCGCTGCGCTGCGGCGCGCGCACGACCAATCTGGCGATCCTCGATCACACGACGTTCTTCGCGCGCGGCTTCCTCGCGCTGTGGCAGCAGGACGGCGGCACGATCGCGGGCCCGGTCAGCGAAGGCAAGGTGCCCACCACCGCGCGCCCGCTCGCCGTCCATCACAGCCCGGTGCTCGGCAGCATCGTCTACGACATCAACAAGTTCAGCAACAACGTGATGGCGCGCAACCTGTTCCTGACGATCGGCGCGGTCGCCGGCAAGCCGCCCGCGACGCCCGAGCAGTCGAGCCGCGCGATTCAGGCATTCCTGCGCAAGAGCGGGATCGCGATGCCCGACCTCGCGCTCGAGAACGGCTCGGGCCTGTCGCGCGACGAGCACGTGAGCGCGCTGTCGCTCGCCGCGCTGCTGCAGGCCGCGAACGCGAGCCCGGTCGCGCAGGCGTTCGTCGATTCGCTGCCGGTCGCCGGCATCGACGGCACGATGAAGAACCGCCTGACCAACGCCGGCGTGCTCGGCAATGCGCACATCAAGACGGGCACGCTGCGCGACGTGCGCGCGATCGCGGGCTACGTCGCGGGCGCGGATGGCCAGAGCTACGTCGTCGTCAGTTTCATCAACGACGATCACGCGGAAGCCGCGCGCGCCGCGCACGACACGCTGCTCGAATGGATCTACGCGGGCGCGCACTGACGGCACGGCGCGCGCCGCGACGCGGCGCACCCACGCACCGCCGGCGCATCGCGCCACAAAACGGGGCCGCACCGCGCGGCCCCGTTGCACATGGTTTTCCGTAGAAACCCTGTCCTCAGAGGGAACCCTCTACGCTGCCCCCTCGCCTAGCGCGTGGCGATTGCGTAGGCTGTTGGCCTGACTGATATCTAGAACGGGCCAAAGGCCCGGCCTCACGGCTTGCAGGGGAAAGGAGGAGACACGTCCATGCGATTCGACGTCGAATTGCTTCTGCTCGCGCTGGCGCCCGTCTTCCTGCTCTGCATCGCGTGGGAGGCCTGGCACCTCGCCCGCACGCGTGCGCACGAGCATGTCTATGCGTGGCGCGACACGCTGTGCAACGCGGCGCTCGCGCTGATGCACCAGGGCACCGACAAGCTCGCGTGGCTGTTCGTGATCCCCGTTTATGCGTACTGCTACGCACATTTCCGGCTGTTCACGTGGCACGACGGCTGGCTGTCGTTCGCGGTGCTGTTCATCGGCCAGGACTTCCTCTACTACGTGTTCCATCGCGCGAGCCATCGCGTGCGCTGGCTGTGGGCCGCGCACGTCGTGCACCACTCGTCCGAGCGAATGAATTTCTCGACCGCGTTCCGGCAGAGCCTGATGTATCCCGTCGCGGGCATGTGGGCGTTCTGGCTGCCGCTCGCGTTCGTCGGCTTTCCGCCGCAGCAGATCGTCGGCGTCGTGCTGATCAACCTCGCGTTCCAGTTCTTCGTGCACACGCAGGCGATCGGCAAGCTCGGCTGGCTCGAATACGTGTTCAACACGCCGTCGATCCATCGCGCGCACCATGCACGCAACCCGCGTTACATCGACCGCAATTACGCAGGTGTGCTCGTGATCTGGGATCGCCTGTTCGGCAGCTACGTCGAGGAGTCGCCCGACGATCCGCCGCGCTATGGAATCGTCGAGCCGCTCGGCTCGAACAACCCGCTCGTCGCGACGTTCCACGAGTGGGTGTCGATGGCGGCCGACGCGTTGCGCATCGACGGCTGGCGCAACAAGCTGCGCGCGATTTTCGGCCCGCCCGAATGGGCGAGCGCTTATCATGCGCAGATTGCAGAGGCCGCGAACCAGGATCCGCGCGCCGTGCCGCTTGCGGCTGCGCGTGACCAATAAACCGTTTCAGCCAACGGCCGCCGCGCAGCCCGGAACCGGGCAGGCACGCGGCAGATGAGAAACACATCAGGCCATATCTACGAGGAGATAGAACGATGCAATCACAACAACACGCACCTTCCCGCCATCGTCAACGCCTGCTGCGCACCGCGCAGGTCGCGATCGCGGGCGCCGCGCTCGCGCTGCTCGCCGCGTGCGGCGGCGGTGACGACAACAACAACAGCGCGTCGATCACGCCGCCGTCCGGCGTGAAGATGCAGATCGTGTCGTTCGGCGACAGCCTGTCGGATGCCGGCACCTACTCGCAGATCAAGCTCGGCTTCGGCGGCGGCCGCTTCACGACCAACCCCGGCCAGGTGTGGACGCAGAACGTCGCGCAGTACTACGGCGACACGCTGCAGCCCGCGAACCAGGGCGGCTTCGGCATCCCGCTGCAGGCGACCGGCGGCCTCGGCTATGCACAGGGCGGCTCGCGCGTGACGCTGCAGCCGGGCATCGGCCATGCGGACGCCAGCGTGCCGAACGCGGACTACGCGCAGGCCACGACGACGCCGATCGCCGATCAGGTCAAGCAGTACCTGACGCAGCACGGCAGCTTCAACTCAGGGCAGATCGTGCTGGTCAACGGCGGCGCGAACGACATCTTCTACCAGGCGCAGGTCGCGCAGGCGCAAGGCAACACGCCGGCCGCCCAGCTTGCGGCGGCGCAGGCGATCGGCCTGGCCGCGCAGCAGCTCGGCGGCCTCGTCCAGCAGATCGTCGCGGCAGGCGCGACGCACGTATTCGTGTCGAACGTGCCGGACATCGGCGGCACGCCGCTCGCGCTGCAAGGCGGCACGCAGGCCGTGTTCACGCAACTGTCGGGGCTGTTCAACCAGACGCTCGCCGGCACGCTGGCCGCACTGAAGGTCGACAAGACCAAGTACGCGCTGCTCGACACGTTCACGTGGCAGGACGGCGTCGCGGCCAACTACCAGGCGAACGGCTTCGCGGTGTCGAACACCGACACCGGCTGCAACCTGAAGGCGATGGTCGCTGCGGCGACCCAGTACGGCGTCGCGAACGCGACCGCATTCGGCTCGTCGCTGTTCTGCTCGCCGCAGACCTACACGGTCGCGAACGCGGACCAGACCTACATGTTCGCCGACACGGTCCACCCGACGACGCGCCTGCACCTGCTGTTCTCGCAATTCGTCGAGAAGCAGATCGCGGCATCGGGCGTCGGCAAGTAAGCCGCCCGCCACGCGCTGAAACGCAAACGCCCGACCGGTTTTTCGCCGGTCGGGCGTTTTTTATTCCGGATCGGATGCGCGACGCCGCGTCAGTCGCGCGCTTCGAATGCCGCGGCCGCGCGACCGAGACGATCGTTGACCGCGATCCACTCGACGGTCTCGGGCAGCTTCTCGACGAGGATGCGTGCGACCTGCGCGCGATCGAGCGCGCGCAGCATCCCGTACAGGTCGCGCGCATACGCCTGCGGATCTTCCGGCGCCGCGACGAAATGCACGCCGTCGGCCTGCGCCCAGCGTCCCGCGCGCGACGCGCGTGCGACGAGCGCGACGCGTTCGCCGTCGGTCTGCGCGGCCGCGAGCAGCGGCTCGAGCGCGTCGAACGGCATGAGCGCGAGCGGCGTGCGCGGCGCGTAATGCGCCTTCAGCGTGCCGGACGCGCGCGGCGCGGTCGCGTCGCCGCCGTCGGGCAGGCGCGGCGCGCGGCCGAGCACGTCGGCGATCTGCCGCGGCGTCACGTGGCCCGGACGCAGCAGCGCCGGGAAACCGCGCGACAGGTCGAGAATCGTCGATTCGATGCCGACTTCGGATGCGCCGCCGTCGAGCACGTGCACGGTGTCGCCGAATTCGTCGCGCACATGCTGAGCGGTCGTCGGGCTCACATGGCCGAAGCGGTTCGCGGACGGCGCGGCGACGCCGCCGTGGCCGCCGCGCCGCGCGCTGAACGCGGCCAGCAGCGCCTGCGCGACCGGATGCGACGGGCAGCGCAGGCCGACCGAATCCTGCCCGCCGCTCACGGCGTCCGGAATGCGCGCATGGCGCTTCAGGATCAGCGTGAGCGGGCCCGGCCAGAATGCATCGATCAGCGCCTGCGCATCGGCCGGCAGGTCGTCGGCCCAGTAGCCCGGATCGCCGCCGGGCGGCAGATGCACGATCACCGGATGGTTCGCCGGGCGCCCTTTCGCCGCGTAGATGCGGGCGACGGCTTCGGGATTCGCCGCGTCGCCGCCGAGCCCGTACACGGTTTCGGTCGGGAACGCGACGAGCTGCCCCGCGTCGAGCAGCGCGGCGGCCGCGTCGATCTGCGCGCGCGTCACGGAGTTCGGGAGATCGATGGACATCGGCTGGCGCCTCAGTCGAGCGGCACGCGCAGCAGCTGCGCACACGCGGTGGCGGCGGCGACGGCGTCGTCGCGCGTCTCGGCCGTGAAGTTCACGTGGCCCATCTTGCGGCCGACGCGCGCTTCTTCCTTGCCGTACAGGTGCAGGTGCGCGGCCGGCATCGCGGCGACCGTGTCCCACGGCGGCGTGACGGCCCCGGCCGCCGCACCATTGGGGAACCACACGTCGCCGAGGATGTTCAGCATCGCGGCCGGCGAATGCTGGCGCGGGTTGCCGAGCGGCATGCGCGTCATCGCGCGCACCTGCTGCTCGAACTGGCTCGTTGCGCACGCATCGACCGTGTAGTGGCCGGAGTTGTGCGGGCGCGGCGCCATTTCGTTCGCGACGAACGAGCCGTCTTCCAGCACGAAGAATTCGACGCACAGCACGCCGACGTAGCCGAGCGTATCGGCGATCCGGACGGCCGCCTGCTGCGCCTCTTCGACACGCGCGGCATCGGCGGCCGGCGCCGGCACGATGGTCAGCGCGAGGATGCCGTTGTGATGCACGTTCTGCGCGAGCGGGAAGGCGGCCGAGCGGCCGTCCGCGCCGCGCGCGATCAGCGCGGACACTTCGTACTTCAGCGGCAGGCGCTTTTCGAGCACGCACGGCACGCCGCCGAGCGCCGCATGTGCATCGCGCGCTTCCCGCGCGGTGCTCACGCGCACCTGGCCCTTGCCGTCGTAGCCGAGACGCGCCGTCTTGAGGATGCCCGGCAGCACCGCGTCGAGCGCGGCATCGTCGAGCGCGGCCAGGGCCGTCGCCGATTCGATCACGACGTGCGGCGCGACCGGCACGCCGGAGGCCTCGATGAAACGCTTCTCCGCGATCCGGTCCTGCGCGACCGCGACGCAGCGGCCGGCCGGCGCGACGAACGTCGTGCGCGCGAGGAAGTCGAGGCTCGCGGCCGGCACGTTCTCGAATTCCGTCGACACGGCCTCGCACAGCCCGGCCAGCTCGGCGAGCGCGGCTTCGTCGTCGTAGGCCGCGCGCAGGTGGCGGTCGGCGACCGCGCCGGCGGGGCTCGCCGGATCGGGATCGAGCACGGCGACGCGATAGCCCATCGACTGGGCGGCAAAGCAGAACATGCGGCCGAGCTGGCCGCCGCCGACCATGCCCAGCCACGCGCCGGGCAGGATCGGGGAAACGGAATCAGGAGTTGCGGTCATGTCAGTGGTCGGTCGCGACGGGCGCTGCCCGCCGCAGTGAGGAAAGTCAGGCGGCCGCCGGAATGACGGTGCGGCCGCCGGTGCGCCGTCACGCCAGCGGCGGCAGCACCATGGCGTGCGCGGCTTCGTTCTGGCGCACGCGGAACGCGGCAAGCCGGTTCGCGTAGTCGGCCGACGTGCCGGACAGGATCGACACCGCGAACAGCGCGGCGTTCGCGGCGCCGGCCTCGCCGATCGCGAACGTCGCGACCGGCACGCCCTTCGGCATCTGCACGATCGAGTGCAGCGAATCGACGCCCTTCAGGTACTTGCTCGCGACCGGCACGCCGAGCACCGGCACCGTGGTTTTCGCGGCCAGCATGCCGGGCAGGTGCGCGGCACCGCCGGCGCCCGCGATGATCGCGCGCAGCCCGCGCTCGCGCGCCTTCTCCGCATAGTCGAACATCTCGTCGGGCATCCGGTGCGCGGACACGACCTTCGCTTCGTACGGTACGCCGAATTCCTGCAGGATCGCGACCGCGTTCTTCATCACGTCCCAGTCGGAACTCGAGCCCATCAGCACGCCGATGAGCGGCGCGCTGTGCGTGTGGGCGGTCTGGACTTCACTCATTTTCGTATGTCCTTGTCGACCCGAGTAAGCGCTTCAGCGCTTACTCGGGTCCCATGCAAAGCTCGCTCAGGCGAGCGGCTGGCCGGTGATGCGCTCGAGCGCTTCCTGGTACTTCGCGGCCGTCTTCTCGACGACGTCGGCCGGCAGCGCCGGCGCCGGCGCGGTCTTGCCCCACGGCTGCGTCTCGAGCCAGTCGCGCACGAACTGCTTGTCGAACGACGGCGGGTTGGTGCCGACCTGGTACTGGTCGGCCGGCCAGAAGCGCGACGAATCGGCCGTCAGCACTTCGTCCATCAGGTACAGCTTGCCGTGATTGTCGAGGCCGAATTCGAACTTCGTGTCGGCGATGATGATGCCGCGCGTCGCCGCGTAGTCGGCCGCTTCCTTGTACAGGCGGATCGAGATGTCGCGAATCGTCGCGGCCAGCTCGGTGCCGATGCGGCGCTCGGTTTCCTCGAACGTGATGTTCTCGTCGTGCTCGCCCAGCTCGGCCTTCGCGGCCGGCGTGAAGATCGGCTCGGGCAGCTTCTGCGCGTTCTGCAGGCCTTCCGGCAACTGCACGCCGCACACGGCGCCCGACGCCTGGTATTCCTTCCAGCCGCTGCCGGCCAGATAGCCGCGCACGACCGCTTCGATCATGATCGGCTCGAGGCGCTTGACGACCACGCCGCGGCCCTTGACCTGCTCGACCTCGTCGGCCGCGACGACCGCTTCCGGCGCGTCGCCCGTCAGGTGGTTCGGCACGATGTGCGCGAGCTTGTCGAACCAGAAGTTCGCCATCTGGTTCAGCACGCGGCCCTTGTTCGGAATCGGCTCGCCCATGATCACGTCGAATGCCGACAGGCGATCGGTCGTGACGATCAGGAGCTTGTCGTTGCCGACCGCGTAGTTATCGCGGACCTTGCCGCGACCGAGGAGCGGCAGCGAGCGGAGCGTGGATTCGTAAAGGGTAGACATCGTCTTTTCGCAGATAAGGAGCCAAACAAAAAGGGAAACGCCGTTCCCCGCGGCAGGCGGGAACGGCGGTCTTGCAATGCGTCGGCGAACCGGCGGGCGATCGTGCCCGCCAGTTGCCGGCCGGCCCTCGTTCGGCCGGACGGAACGGCTGCCGGGGCCGGATCAGTCCGGCGGCGGGCAGCCGGCCCCAGCCTTTCGGCGGGGGCAATCGTACTACAGTCTCAGCGCACGACCTGCGCGAGCGCGCCGGACTTGTACTGTTCGGCGATCTTGTCGAGCGACACCGGCTTGATCTTCGCGGCCTGGCCTTCGCAGCCGAACGCGAGGTAGCGATCGACGCATACCTTCTTCGCCGCTTCACGCGCCGGCTTCAGGTAGTCGCGCGGATCGAACTTGCCCGGGTTCTCGAACAGGTAGCGGCGGATCGCACCGGTGATCGCGAGACGCAGGTCGGTGTCGATGTTGATCTTGCGCACGCCGTGCTTGATGCCTTCCTGGATTTCCTCGACCGGCACGCCGTAGGTTTCCTTCATGTCGCCGCCGAACTGGCGGATTTCTTCCAGCAGCTCCTGCGGCACCGACGACGAACCGTGCATCACCAGGTGCGTGTTCGGGATGCGTGCGTGGATTTCCTTGATGCGCTGGATCGACAGGATGTCGCCCGTCGGCTTCTTCGAGAACTTGTACGCACCGTGCGACGTGCCGATCGCGATCGCGAGCGCGTCACACTGCGTGAGCTTCACGAAGTCGGCCGCCTGCTCCGGATCGGTCAGCAGCTGCTCGCGGGTCATCGTGCCTTCCGCGCCGTGGCCGTCTTCCTTGTCGCCCTTCATCGTCTCGAGCGAGCCGAGCACGCCGAGTTCGGCCTCGACCGTCACGCCGATCGAGTGCGCCATCTCGACGACCTTGCGCGACACGTCGACGTTGTACTCGTACGAGGCGACCGTCTTGCCGTCGGCTTCGAGCGAACCGTCCATCATCACGCTGGTGAAGCCGCTGCGGATCGCGCCCATGCAGACTGCCGGCGACTGGCCGTGGTCCTGGTGCATCACGACCGGGATGTGCGGATACGACTCGACCGCCGCTTCGATCAGGTGGCGCAGGAACGGCTCGCCCGCGTACTTACGCGCGCCGGCCGATGCCTGCATGATCACGGGCGCGCCGACCTGATCCGCCGCCGCCATGATCGCCTGGACCTGCTCCAGGTTGTTCACGTTGAAGGCCGGCAGGCCGTAACCGTGCTCTGCCGCGTGGTCCAGCAATTGACGCATTGATACGAGAGGCATTGTGGAACTCCTTGGAATGAAAACCGGTGCGCCCTGACGCCGGCGCAGCGCTCGCTCCCGTTCGAACGGGGGGCACGGCGCGGCTGAGCGTCGAATAGCGGCATTTTATCGCGAAGCGCCTCCGATTCCGACCGCCCGGTGGCGCCTGCTCGCAATTTGTTACCTTCGCACGGCACAATGCGGCCAAAAAACAGAAAAAAAGCCGCGCGGGGTATCGGACCCCGCGCGGCTTTCGTCGATAAACGGTGCCGCATCAGCTCGAGCGACCGGTCTGCAGACCGGCCCGGCGCACGCCGGCGCCTAGCGATCAGTAATGCTCGCCGACCCGCACGATCTTCAGCGTGTTGGTGCCGCCCGCCTGCCCCATCGGCTCGCCGACGGTCAGCACGACCATGTCGCCGTGCTGCACGTAGCCCTGCTTCACGACGATCTCGAGCGCCGCCTGCAGCGCCGAGTCGCGGTCGCTGTTGAAGTCGACGTGCAGCGGCGTCACGTTGCGGTACAGCGCCATCGTGCGCTCGCTGCCGACGCGCGGCGTCAGCGCGAAGATCGGCACGTGCGTGTAGTGACGCGACATCCACAGCGCGGTCGCGCCCGATTCGGTCAGCGCGATGATCGCCTTGGCACCGAGGTGATAGGCGGTGAACAGCGCGCCCATCGCGATCGACTGGTCGATCCGCGTGAACGTGCGGTCGAGGAAATCCTTGTCCAGCTCGACGTGCTCGGACTTTTCCGCCTCGACGCACACGGCCGCCATCGTCTCGATCGTGACGACCGGGTACTTGCCGGCGGCCGTCTCGGCCGACAGCATCACCGCATCGGTGCCGTCGAGCACCGCATTCGCGACGTCCGACACTTCCGCGCGGGTCGGCACCGGCGCGAGGATCATCGACTCCATCATCTGCGTCGCGGTGATCACGAGCTTGTTCGACTCGCGCGCCATCCGGATCATCCGCTTCTGCAGCGCCGGCACGGCCGCGTTGCCGACTTCCACCGCGAGGTCGCCACGCGCGACCATGATGCCGTCGGATGCGTCGAGGATGCTCTGCAGCGCCGGAATCGCCTCCGCGCGCTCGATCTTCGCGATCATCTTCGGCTTGATGCCGTAAGGCGCGCCCGCGATATTCGCGAGCTGGCGCGCCATTTCCATGTCGGTCGCGTTCTTCGGGAACGACACCGCGACGAGATCCGCGCCGAGCGACATCGCCGTGCGGATGTCCTCCATGTCCTTCGCGGTCAGCGCGGGCGCCGACAGCCCGCCGCCCTGCCGGTTGATCCCCTTGTTGTTCGACAGCTCGCCGCCCACCTTGACGACCGTGTGGATCTCGTCGCCGAGCACGCGCTCGACGGTCAGCACGATCAGGCCGTCGTTCAGCAGCAGCAGGTCGCCCGGCTTCAGGTCACGCGGCAGTTCCTTGTAGTCGAGGCCGACGCGCTCGTCGTTGCCGAGCTCGCAGCCCGCGTCGAGGATGAAGGCCTGGCCCGGCTCGAGCGTGGTCTTGCCGTTCTCGAACTTGCCGACGCGGATCTTCGGGCCCTGGAGGTCGGCCATGATCGCGATCTCGCGGCCGACCTTGCGGGCGGCCTCTCGCACCATCTCGGCGCGCTGGCGGTGATCGTCGGCCGTACCGTGCGAAAAATTGAGCCGCACGACGTCGAGGCCCGCCTGCATCATCTGCAGCAGAATCTCCGGCGAACTGGAAGCCGGGCCGATCGTGGCGACTATCTTGGTGGCGCGCTGCATGAAACTCCTCATCTGGATCAAGGTGGATGCGCTGGGTGAAACGCTGCGAGAGCCGGAATCGGCAGGCCCAGCGGCCGCCGTTCCGGGGGGCGTGCCGGTGCTTGCGCCCGGCATCGCTTTGTTCTGAATCTCGTGGTGCTGCACGGCCGCGTCGCCGGCGGCCGCCGGTGCGCGCGGGGCTGAGTTCGCCCGCGCGGGCGCGCGTTTGCGCTTGCCCGCGCCGGCCGGCTGCTCCGCTTTAGCAGAGCGCGCGGCCCTGGTCACCCCTGCGCGCGCCGCCACGCTCAGGCCGCCCGCGTTTCGAGCACTTCCACCGCCGGCAGCTTCTTCCCTTCGAGGAACTCGAGGAAGGCGCCGCCGCCGGTCGAGATATAGCTGACCTGGTCGTGGATGCCGTACTTCGCGATGGCCGCGAGCGTGTCGCCGCCGCCCGCGATCGAGAACGCGGACGATTTGGCGATCGCTTCGGCGAGCGTCTTGGTGCCGTTGCCGAACTGGTCGAACTCGAACACGCCGACCGGACCGTTCCACACGATCGTGCCGGCCTTCTCGAGCTGGCTCGCGAGCGCCTTGGCCGTATCCGGGCCGATGTCGAGGATCATGTCGTCCGCTTCGATGTCGGCGACCTGCTTCACCGTGGCCGCGGCCGTCGGCGAGAATTCCTTGGCCGTCACGACGTCGGACGGGATTGGCACCGACGCGCCGCGCTCGCGCGCTTCGTCGATGATCGCCTTCGCCTCGGCGACGAGATCGGCTTCCGCGAGCGACTTGCCGATCGACAGGCCGGCCGCGAGCATGAACGTGTTCGCGATGCCGCCGCCGACGATCAGTTGGTCGACCTTGCCGGCGAGCGACTTGAGAATGGTCAGCTTGGTCGACACCTTCGAACCGGCGACGATCGCCACCAGCGGGCGGGCCGGGTTGCCGAGCGCCTTGCCAAGCGCGTCGAGTTCGGCGGCCAGCAGCGGGCCCGCGCACGCGACCGGCGCGTACTTCGCGATCCCGTGGGTGGTCGCTTCCGCGCGGTGCGCGGTGCCGAACGCGTCGTTCACGTACACGTCGCAGAGCTTCGCCATCTTCTGCGCGAGCTCGTCCGAGTTCTTCTTCTCGCCCTTGTTCACGCGGCAGTTCTCGAGCAGCACGACCTGGCCCGGCGCGACGTTCACGCCGTTCTCGACCCAGTTCGCGACCAGCGGCACGTCGCGGCCGAGCAGTTCGGCGAGGCGCTTCGCGACCGGCGCGAGCGAGTCTTCGGGCTTGAATTCGCCTTCGGTCGGACGACCGAGGTGCGACGTGACCATCACGGCCGCGCCGGCGTCGAGCGCGGCCTGGATGGCCGGCACGGACGCGCGCACGCGCGTGTCTTCGGTGATGTTGCCGTGATCGTCCTGCGGGACGTTCAGGTCGGCGCGGATGAACACCCGCTTGCCGGCGAGCTGGCCGGCGGCGATCAGGTCGGTAAGACGCTTGACTTGGCTCATGTTGAACAGATTGAAGTAGTGGATGGGGAAAGGGGGTTCACGCTGGACGTGCGCGGGCAGCCGCGAAAGGGCGCCGGATGCGGCCGTGGCTGGCGGTTCGCATGACGCGCACGGGTAAAAAATCTTGAACGGGCATTCTAGCCGATCCATCCGGCAGACTGACCCGTGCGACGGCGAATTCCGCCTATTTGGGATCGCACGCGGCCGCCGACACATTGCTGCAACGCAGCAATGTACAGCCGCAAGCGGTCGATGCCCGGCCGGCCGCTGCGGCGATTCATCAGAAGATCAGGCGCAGCACGGTGAAGACGAGCATCCCGATCACGATGGTGCCGAGCATGCTGCGCCGCCACAAAAACCAGCCGAGGCCAGCGAGCGCCGCGTAGAACGGATGATTGGACAGCGCGAACGATAGCCCGGCCGGCGTTTCGAGCACGTCGGGCAGCACGACCGCGACGAGCGCGGCGGCCGGCGCATAGCGCAGCGCGCGCTGCGCGCGCTCGGGCAGCACGGTGCGTTCGCCGCCGAGCAGGAACAGCGCGCGCGTGACGGCCGTGACGATCGTCATCCCGACGATCACGATCCAGATGTCCGTCGCGCTCATTCGATTTCCTTCTCGTGCACGGTTTCGGTGCGGATGCGGCGCCAGTCGGCGCGTTCGACGAAGAAATCGGCCGTGCAGCCGGCCGCGAGCGCGGCCAGCACCGCGATCGGCAGCGCGAGCCGGTACGGCAGGTCGAACGCGATCAGCGACACGACGCCCGCGACCGCGACGGCGGCGAGCGTCGAGCGGTTCGCGACCGCCGACACCATGATCGGGATCAGCGCGAGCGTGCCGGCCAGCTCCAGCCCCCAGCTCGCGGGAAAGACGCTCGCGAGCAGGATGCCGGCGAGCGACGACACCTGCCACGATAGCCAGCTCGCGAGCGCCATCCCCCAGAAGTAGGCTTCCTTGCCCGGCACGTGGCCGTACGCGAAGGCCTGTTTCTGGAACAGCAGGTAGATCACGTCGCCGTTGAAATAGCCGATCGCGAGGCGCCGCCACAGCGGCAGGTAGGAAAAATGGGGAGCAAGCCCGGCGCTGAAGATCACGAAGCGCAGGTTGACCATCGCGGCCGTGAGCAGGATCGTCCAGATCGGCAGCTTCGCGACGAGGAGCGGCAGCACCGCGAGCTGCGACGAGCCCGCGTAGACGAGGATCGACATCGCGCTCGCCTGCCCGAGCGTCATCACCGACTTGCTCATCGCGACACCGGTCACGAGCCCCCAGGAGAGGATGGCCATCAGTGTCGGGGAATAGTCGCGCGCGCCCTGGATCAGCGCGAAGCGGTCGGTGGCGGACAATCGAGCGAGCATCGGAAAGCGGGCCGCGGCGGGCGGTTCGTGCGGGCTCCGGCGTCTCCTGCCGGCACGGCCCGTCGTTATTGGAATCGGTACCGGACGATTATAGCGCCGGCCCTGCGCCGACCGACCGGCGCGACACCAAATGACGCTAAAATAAGCGTCTTTCCGGCTCAATGCTGCACACAAGCCGCTGTACCCAATTGCTTCACAGGAGAACCCCATGTCAATGGCCGACCGCGACGGCAAGATCTGGATGGACGGCAAGCTGATCGACTGGCGCGACGCCACGATCCACGTCCTGACCCACACGCTGCACTACGGCATGGGCGTCTTCGAAGGCGTGCGCGCGTACCGGACGGCCGACGGCAGCACCGCGATCTTCCGCCTGCACGAGCACACCAAACGTCTGCTGAATTCGGCGAAGATCTTCCAGATGGACGTGCCGTTCGACCGGGAAACCCTCGAAGCCGCGCAGCTCGACGTCGTGCGCGAGAACAAGCTCGAGTCGGGCTACCTGCGCCCGATCATCTGGGTCGGCTCGGAAAAGCTCGGCGTGTCCGCGAAGGGCAACACGATCCACGTCGCGATCGCCGCGTGGCCGTGGGGCGCGTACCTCGGCGAGGAAGGCCTCGCGAAGGGCATCCGCGTGAAGACGTCGTCGTTCACCCGCCACCACGTGAACGTGTCGATGGTGCGCGCGAAGGCGTCGGGCTGGTACGTGAACTCGATCCTCGCGAACCAGGAAGCGACCGCCGACGGCTACGACGAAGCGCTGCTGCTCGACGTCGACGGCTACGTGTCGGAAGGCTCCGGCGAGAACTTCTTCCTGGTGAACAACGGCAAGCTGTACACGCCCGACCTGTCGTCGTGCCTCGACGGCATCACGCGCGACACGATCATCACGCTCGCGCGGGACGCAGGCATCCAGGTGATCGAGAAGCGCATCACGCGCGACGAGGTCTACACGGCCGACGAAGCGTTCTTCACGGGCACGGCCGCCGAAGTCACGCCGATCCGCGAACTCGACAACCGTACGATCGGCAGCGGCGCCCGCGGCCCCGTGACGGAAAAGCTCCAGTCGGCGTTTTTCGATATCGTGTCGGGCAAGAACGCGAAGTACGCGCACTGGCTGACGAAGGTCTGAGCGCGCCGCGCGACCGACCGCCCCACCACAGAGTGATAAGAGAAAGTCTCATGAGTGAAATCAAGGAAATGCCGCTGGTCGAACTGACGGCCAAGGATCTCCCCGCCTACTGCCCGAACCCGGCCATGGCGCGCTGGAGCGCGCACCCGCGCGTGTTCATCGACGTCTCGCACGGCGAGGCGCGCTGCCCGTACTGCGGCACGCGCTACAAGCTGCGCGACGGCGAGGTGGTCAAGGGCCATTGAGCCCGACCGGGCCCGCGGGCCCGCCGCACGCGAGGCGGCGCAGCCGGAACTCCGGCGCGCCGCCCTTTTCCTGTTCTGACAACCCGAACGCGGTGCATGCGCGCCGTGCTTCATTACGACATCGGAAGTCGACCTGATGCGTCGAGCGCTGGTTATCGCACCGAATTGGATCGGTGACGCATTGATGGCGCAGCCGCTTTTTGCGCTGCTGAAAAAAATCCATCCCCGCATCGTGATCGATGCCGTCGCACCCACCTGGGTCGCGCCGGTGCTCGAGCGGATGCCCGAGATCCACGATGTCTACGCGACCGACCTCGCGCACGGCAAGCTGCAGCTGCTGCGCCGCTGGCAGCTCGCGAGCGACCTGCGCGACGTCGGCTACGACGCGGCGTACGTGCTGCCGAATTCGCTGAAATCCGCGGTGATTCCGTGGCTCGCGAACATTCCGCTGCGGATTGGCTATACGGGCGAGCACCGCTACGGCCTGCTCAACGTGCGGCACGCGAACCCCGACAAATCGGCCGAGCGGCCGCCGATGACGACACACTACGCGGCGCTCGCGTATGCGCCGGGCGCGAAGCTGCCCGAGTCGATGAAGATGCTGCCGCCGCCGCGCCTCGACGCCGACCTGAACGAGACGGCGCGCGTCTCCGCGCGTTTCAATCTCGATACGCGCAAGCCGCTCGTCGTGTTCTGCCCCGGCGCGGAATACGGCCCGGCCAAGCGCTGGCCGCCCGAGCACTTCGCGACGCTCGCGACGATCGTCCATCAGTCTTTCCCGTATACGCAGATCGTCGCGCTCGGCTCGCAGAAGGACGCCGCGGCCGCGCAGGCGATCGCCGACCACGCGCCGAACGTGCGCAACCTGTGCGGGCAGACGTCGTTGTCCGAGGCGTGCGCGCTGATCGCGCGCGCGAACGCGGTCGTGACCAACGATTCCGGGCTGATGCACGTCGCCGCCGCGCTGCGGCGGCCGCTCGTCGCGTTGTACGGATCGACTGATCCGCGCCACACCCCTCCGCTGTCGGACCTGGCGAAGGTACAATGGCTTCATCTCGAATGCAGTCCCTGCTTCGAACGCGAGTGCCCGCTCGGCCATCTGAAATGCCTGCGCGAACTCGGTCCCGAGCAGGTATTCGGCGATTTGCGCGGCATGCTCGTCGGGCAGCGCTGACCCTGACCGGCAGCGTCGCACGACGCGCCGGGCAATCCGATTCACCGGTGCAAGGCGGCCCCACCCGGGCCGCCGTGCTGAATACGGCGCGCGACGCGCGCGAGAGATAACCCCGATGCCACGTTTTGCCCGCCTGTTCGAAGCCGCTGCCGATACGCTGAACGCCTACTACCAGGCCGTCGCCGATGCCAATCTCGACGCGCTGCTGGGGTTGTGGATCGACGAGGACTTCGCCAGCTGCGTCTGGGCCGACGGCGAGCATCTGCACGGGCTCGACCAGATCCGCAGCGGGCTGGCCAACCGGCTCGCGACGCGCCCGGTCACGATCGAACCGCTCGACATCCGTGTTTACGACAGTCTCGGCACCGTCGTCTATACGATCGCCGAAGCGCATCAGCAGGCCGACCTGACGGCCGAACCCGACATGGTTTTCGCGACGTACGTGATGATCCACGAACGCGGCGAGTGGCGCATCGCGCATATCCACGCGAGCCCGATTCCTGAACAGGCGGCCGGACAATTCGCCGCGAAGATCCGTCACGGGCAGGGTCCGCTGCACTGACGAACAACGAAGCAACGCATTAGCGGGGCGATCATGAGTACGGCTTCTCCGCCCACCTCGCCGCTGACCGGGGCCCCGGCCCCCGACGACGATTCATTGCGCTATCGCGCACCGCGCTGGCTGCCGAACAGCCATGTGCAAACCATCGTGCCCGCGCTGTTCGCACGGCGTCCGGCTGTCGCCTACCGACGAGAGCGATGGGAAACCCCCGACCACGACTTCATCGATCTCGACTGGGTCGCGCACCTCGACAGTGCCGCGCCGCCGCCCGACGCACCGCTGTTCGTGCTGTTCCACGGCCTCGAAGGCAGTTCCGGCTCGCACTACGCGCTCGCGATGATGGCCGCCGCGCGCGCGAAGGGCTGGCACGCGGTCGTCCCGCACTTTCGCAGCTGCAGCGGCGAGTTGAACCGCCAGCCGCGCTTCTACCATCTCGCCGACAGCGCCGAAGTCGACTGGATCCTGCAGCGGCTCGCCGCGCAGCATCGCGGGCCGATCGTCGCGGCCGGCGTGTCGCTCGGCGGCAACGTGCTGCTGCGCTGGCTCGGCGAGCACCGCAGCGACACGTCGATCGTGCACGCGGCCGCCGCGATCTCGACGCCGATCGACGTGCATGCGGGCGGCCGCGCGCTGTCGCAGGGCTTCGCGATGGTCTATACGCGCAGCTTCCTGAAGACGCTCAAGCGCAAGGCGCTCGCGAAGCTCGACCAGTATCCGGGCCTGTTCGACCGCGACGCGATGCTGCGCGCCGTGACGATGCGCGACTTCGACGAAGTCGTGACCGCACCGCTGCACGGCTTCGCCGACGCCGACGACTACTGGACCCAGGCCACCACGCGGCCGCTGTTGCCGGCCATCGACGTGCCCACGCTGATCCTCAACGCCCGCAACGACCCGTTTCTGCCGGAATCCGCGCTGCCGAGCGCAGCCGACGTGTCGCCGGCCGTCGAGCTCGATCAGCCCATGGACGGCGGCCATGCGGGATTCATGACCGGACCGTTCCCCGGCCGCCTCGACTGGCTGTCGGCGCGGGTGTTCGGCTATTGCTCGAAATTCGTCGACCATGGATGACATCGTCAGGCAGGCCCTCGCCAAATGGCCGAACGTACCCGACTGCACCGGCTGGCTGCTGCTCGACCGGCGCGGCGAGTGGCGGCTGCGCGACGACGCCGCGCAGGCCGCCGGCGAGCTTGGCTCGCCGATCCGGCATGCGGCGCTCAACGCGTTCATCGGACGCAACTACGAATGCGACGCGCACGGCCAGTGGTTCTTCCAGAACGGGCCGCAGCGCGTGTACGTCGAGCTCGCCTACACACCGTGGGTCGTGCGCCTGGCCGAACGCGACGGGCAGCTCACGCTGGCCGACCAGACCGGCGCGCCGTTCGAGCCCGACGCCGCATGGCTCGACGATGCGGGCGGCGTGCTGTTCCGCGCGGCGGGCACGCCGCCGCGCGTCGCGGCGCTGCACGACCACGACCTCGGCCTGTTCGCCGATCATGCGGATTTCGACGCGACGCCGCCCGTGCTGCGCTGGCGTGACGGGCGCACGCTGGCGCTCGGCAATCTGTCGAGTGCCGATGTGCCCGCAACGTTCGGCTTCGTCGCGAGCCCCGCGCAGCGGGCGCGGTGCGACGCGCTGGATGGTGGCAACGGCAACGACAGCGCCGCAAGCTGAAGCGCCCACGCCCTGCCCGCCTCGCGGCCGTTATCCGCGGCCGTTCTTCTCGTCCTCGCGCTCTTCCTTGTAGCGCGCCTCGAATTCCAGCAGCCGCGCGCCGATGATCGACTGATCGTAGAACGACACGTCCTTCGCGTCGCGCGCCTCCTTCAGCTGGCGAATCGCCGACGGCCACGCGCCGTCGAGCGCCAGCTTCTCCGCGAGCGCACGGCGCCGCGCGAGCACGTCGCCCTTGCCGTCGCTCGCCTTCGCGAGATAGTCCCACCAGTCCGGCTGCTCCGGGTCCGCTTTCGCCTGCGTGCGTGCGAGCATCTGCGCTTCGTCGAAGCGGCGCGCGGCGATCAGCGCCTGCAGGTGCGCGACGATCGCCGCGTGCGACGCCGGCCAGCGCCGCTGCGCGAGCGCCGCGAGCCGCACCGCGTCGTCGGTCCGGCCCGCGCGGCGGGCGAGGTCGGCGGCGAGCACGTCGAGGCTCGGCGAACTCGTCTGCGGATCGTCCGCGCGCCGCTCGCGCGCGTCGAATGCGGCACGGGCCGACGCCAGCGCCTTGTCGGCCGCATCGTACTGGCCGAGCAGCGTGTTCGCGAGCGCGATCCCGTACTCGTTCGCCGCGACGTTCGGCGCCGTGCGATCGTCGATCTCGAGCTGCATCCGGCGCGCCTCGGCCGCGATGTCGTTCGGCGCACGGTTCTGCAGAATGCGCAGCCGCGCGCGCACGAAGCCGTATTCGGCCGACTGGCGCGGCTGCCGGTACGGCGCGCGGCGCGCGCGATCCTCCATGTCGGCGATCCGTTCGCCCGTCAGCGGGTGCGTGCGCGCATAGGCCGGCACGCCCGCGTCGCCCATCGACGCGCGCTCGAGCCGCTCGAAGAAGCCCGGCATCCCGTACGGGTCGTAGCCGGCGCCCGCGAGCAGTTGGAAACCGACGCGATCGGCCTCACGCTCGGCCGAGCGTGAGAAGCGCAGCTGGTTGTCGACCGCAAACGCCTGCCCGCCCATCGCGATCGCGCTGCCGAGATCGCCGCTGCGCGCGAGCACGCCCGCCAGCACCCCGAGCAGCATCGTCGCGAGCGCGGTGTAGCCCGTCTTCTCGTTCGCGCCGATCATCCGCGCGATGTGCCGCTGCAGCACGTGGCCCATCTCGTGGCCGACCACCGATGCGAGTTCGGATTCCGTTTGCGTCGTGACCACCAGCCCGCTGTTGATCCCGATGAAACCGCCCGGCATCGAGAATGCGTTGATCTGCGGATCGCGCACCGGGAACAGCTCGAAGTCCGGCGTGTAGCCGCCGATGTAGCGCGCCGCGGCCGCGGCCGCGAGCCGCTTCGCGATCGCGTTCAGGTAGTCGCGCGCGAGCCAGTCGTCGAGGTAATCCGGGTCGCGCCGCACCTCGCGCATCACGCGCTCGCCGAGACGGCGCTCGGCCTGCGGCGTGAGCGAACCGCCGGAGCCGTCGCCGAGGTCGGGGAGTTCCAGCGCGCGCAGCGGTGCGCGCAGGCTCGCGACCGGCGCGGACGCGCCGTCGCCGCCGGAGAACCGGCTTTCCGCGCCGCCGTAGGTGCCGAATACGCCGGTCGCGATGCCGGACGGCACCGTGGAAATCGACGGCGAAGTGCCGGCCGCCGGCTCGAGCGGCAGCGCGGACAGGCGCTGTGCATGGCCGCTCGGCGGCAGCACGAGCGCCGTCGACAGCAACACGGCAAGCAACTGTTTGACACGCATGGCAGGATGAAAGCGACGCGTCCCGCGCGCCGGGCGCGCATCGCGGCGTTTGGTCTGAAGATCCCGGTCATTGTACCGGCGGGATCGCGACTGTTCGCTGCGGCGGATGCGCCGTCTGCACGCCCGGCGTCGCGCAGGCCGCTGCTATGATAGGCGCCCGTTGAAACGTTGCAGATGGTTGCGGCACGGTGCCCGACGCGGTGGATCGACCGGCCGCGACACAAGAGATCGGAGCAGGACATGTCAGGACTTACCCATTTCGACGCCGCCGGCCATGCGCACATGGTCGACGTCGGCGGCAAGCAGGAAACGCAACGCATCGCGATCGCGCGCGGCACGATCCGGATGCTGCCGGCGACGTTCGCGCTGATCCGCGACGGCAAGGCGAAGAAAGGCGACGTGCTCGGCGTCGCGCGCATCGCCGCGATCCAGGGCGCCAAGCGCACCGCCGACCTCATTCCGCTGTGTCATCCGCTCGCGCTGACGCGCGTGGCCGTCGACTTCGAACTCGACGACGCGCTGCCGGGCGTGCACTGCGTCGCGCAGGTCGAGACGTTCGGGCGCACCGGTGTCGAGATGGAAGCGCTGACTGCCGTGCAGGTCGGGCTGCTGACCGTGTACGACATGTGCAAGGCGGTCGATCGCGGAATGGTGATCACCGAGGTGAGCGTGAGAGAAAAGCGTGGCGGGAAGTCGGGGGACTGGAAGGCCGAGGACACCGCCGGCTGACCGGTCGGCACCCTGTCGGCCGGTAAATTCGGGATACCGACCGTTTATCTCATACAATTACCGGATTCCGCACGGGAGAGCGTGCGACCCAGCACAATAAAAAGCGAGCACGGGTGATGAATTCGCAAATGTTAAGAAGCGCATTGCTGGCCGGACCGGTTCAGCACGAGCGCCTTGTCAAACTGGATACGCCGCTCGGCCCCAACGTGCTGCTGCCGCATCGCGTCATCGGCCGATCACGGCTCGGGCGTCACTTCGAGTTCACGGTCGATACCGTGTCGGTGTCCGATAACCTCGAGCTCAAGAAGCTGATCGCGCAGCCGGTCACGCTGTGGATCCTGCAGGCCGACCAGTCTTATGCGCCTCACCACGGCTACGTGCATTGCGCCCGCCGGCTCGGCTCGGACAGCGGCGTCACGCACTACCAGATCGTCTTCGCTTCGTTCCTGCACTTCCTGAAGTTTCGCCGCGACCAGCGAATCTGGCAGGACCAGTCCGCGGACGACATCATTGCCGACGTGCTGAACCAGCATCCGCAGGCCAAGGGTCGCTTCACCTTCAAGCTCCACCAGCCGCTGCCGCTCCGCTCGTTCGGCATGCAGTACGAGGATGACTGGAATTTCGTGCATCGCCTGATGGAATCCGAAGGCCTGTATGGCTTCTGGGAACAGGACCAGGACGGCAAGTCGCACCGGCTCGTCGTCGTAGACCGCGTCGACGCGTTGCCGGCGCTGTCGCCGCGAACGGTGCGCTTTCATCATGCGGGCACGGGTGACGAGGCCGACACGTTCGTCCAGTTCTCCGGCACGCGCACGCTGCGAAGCGTCGCCCGCGCGACACGCACGTTCGACTACAAGCAGCCGCCGAGCGCGGCCAATCCGAAGGCGACCCATACGCCGACGATCGCCAATCAGGGTGATCTGCCGCCGCAGCTCGAGGTCTACGAATACACCGGTGCGTACACGTATCCCGAACAGTCCCGCGGTGACCATCTGTCGAAGATATGGATGGAGGAACAGGAGTCGCGCGCGAAACGCTTTCATGGCGTCGGCGGCGTGCGGCGCATGGATGCCGGGCGGACCTTCGAGCTGGCGGATCACCCCGAACACGACAACGACGATGCCGGGCAGCGCGAATTCGCCGTGATCGAGACGACGTGGGTCATCGTCAACAACCTGCCCGTGGCGGACGAACAGGCGGTTTTCCCGCATAGCTTGCAAGCCGAGGTCGGCAGCATCGTGTTGGCAACCGATACGGGCCAGTCGCGCGTGCGTCATCCCGACGGCAGCGAAGGCTTCTTTCAGATCCGCGTCGAAGCCCAGCGCACGACCGTACCGTTTCGCAGCCCGTTCGAGCACGCGAAGCCGCCGATGCACCTGCAATCGGCGATCGTCGTCGCACCGAAAGGCGAGGAAGTCCACACCGACGAGCTCAACCGGGTCAAGGTTCGCTTCCATTGGGACCGCCTGAACGACGGCGACGAAAAGGCGTCGTGCTGGCTGCGTGCCACCGCGTCGGATTCGGGCAATGGTTATGGGGCCGTTCACCCGCACCGTAGCGGCGAGGAGGTGCTGGTCGATTTCCTCGGCGGCGACTGCGATCGCCCGATCATCGTCGGCAAGGTCTACAACGGCGCGACCACTCCGCAATGGCACAGCAACGGCATCCTGTCCGGATACCGGTCGAAAGAATACGCGGGCGCCGGCTACAACCAGCTCGTGCTCGACGACGCGACCTCGCAGAACCGCGTGCATCTGTACAGCAGCCAGACCAACGCGCACCTGCATCTCGGCTACCTGATCGACCACACGGGCAACAACCGCGGCAGCTATCTCGGCAGTGGTTTCGACCTGCGCTCCGACGCATACGGTGCCGTGCGCGCGAACCGCGGCCTGTACGTCACCACGCATCCGAAACAGCCGGCAAGCCAGCCGCTCGACGTTCAGGAAACGCAACAGCAACTCGTCCGTGCGGAAGGCCTGATGGAAGCCATGTCGGATGTCAGCGCCCAGCATCAGGCCGAGTCGCTCGACCCCGGCCACTCGGCGCTGAAGCAGTTCACCGACGCGACGCAGAACAGCGTGAGCGGCGGCACGTCGGGCGGCAGGACCGCCGGCGGCGGAACCGGCACGGCCAACGCGTTCAAGGAGCCCGTGATGCTGTTCGGCAGCCCGGCCGGTATCGGGATGTCCACGCAACAGTCCGTCCAGCTTGCCGCGGACCAGCACGTCAACCTCGTCAGCGGGCAAAGCACGCACGTGGCCGCCGGAAAGTCGCTGATCGCGAGCGTCCTCGACCGGATCAGCCTGTTCGCGCAGAACTCCGGGATCAAGCTGTTCGCCGGCAAGGGCAAGGTCGAAGTGCAGGCGCACGCGGACAACATCGAGCTGACCGCCCAGAAGGCGCTGAAGCTGATGGCGGTCACCGAGTCGATCGAAGGCGCCGCGGCGAAGGAAATCCTGCTGACCTCCGGCGGCGCGTACATCCGCATCGCGAACGGCAACATCGAAGTGCACGCACCCGGCAAGATCGACATCAAGGGTGCGCAGCATGCGTTCAGCGGCCCCACGCACCTGTCGCAGACGATGCCGACCCTGCCGAACTCGACCGGCAACTACGATCAGGCGTTCATCGCGCACTGGGCCGGCACCGACATTCCGGTTGCGAACACGCGGTACCAGATGTTCTCGAACGGCAAGCTGCTCTCGGAAGGCGTCACCAATGCGGCAGGTGAGACGGGGCTCACGCAGAGCCATGTGCCGCATGACGTCGTCGTCAAGTTTCTAGGGAAATCGAATGGCTGACGGACAACAGGACAACAACGTACTGGGCAGCGGCGCGGGGATGCTGACGCCGACGGGGTACAAGGATCGGCCGAAGGTGCAGATCAACATCTGCGACAAGCATGTGACGCCGGCGGCGGATTCCATTATCGGAACGTGCCCGTACTACTACCGGCCGCTGCACGGCGAGTACTGGGAAACGGTCGAAAAAGTCAGCACGTCGAGTATCTGGGCGACCGTCAAGAAATTCGCGACGTCATGGGATCCGTGGAAAGACACGAAAGTTGCCCGTGAACTGCTGCATCGGCGGGAAAACCTGATACAAGCGGAAAGCACCGATTCCGACTGGTCCCGCCACGGCAATTTCATGATGCGTCATATCGGGTGCGGGCATAAGCCGCCGGGATATTACGTCAGCTACGGTTACTACTACTGCTCGAATTACGGCAAATACCTGCTGCCGGAATTGAGCGACAAGGGCAAAGCGTGGCTTGCGAGCGCACGCTGGTTCCTGCAGCATTATCTGGAACAGGGTTTGCAGCAGAACATGCGCGGCGACACCATTTCGATCAGGGGCAAGAAGCCAAACAGCGGCAGCTGCGCGATGAACGTGCCGCAGTACGCGCTCGAACTGGATGACGACACCTTCAAGACGTACGCGTTCAAGACCCACCCTCTCGCCTATCTCGACGGCGGTCTGGCCGGGCTCGGGCCTGTCGATATGTATTACATCCTGAAGCAACCCAACGCCCAGGAATGGGGGGATCTCAGGACATTCTCCCAGGCATTCGACAGCGGTGTCGGCGTGGGCAAACAGTACGTCGACAATACCGTGGAATATGCGAAAAAGGCCGGTGATGCCGTCAACGAACATGTCATCGACCCTGTTGCACAGGCACTCGAAAAACTGATGCCGAAATGAAATGACGAAAAAATTCCTGAAGCTGTCGCTGGCTGCGGCAGTCGTGCTCATTGTTTTGATTGTCGGGTTCTCGTATATGTCGAATGACTGGCAGGTCGTTTCCAACACTTTCATGAAGAACAGCAAGCCTTACGGCGGAGGCGACTTCGTGATATCGGGAAACGAGGCGATCACGCTGAAGATCAGCGATCCTGAAATCACGTTCAAGCCATATGCCGAATGGAAGGACAAGGAAAAAGCCGAGCCGGCCGAAGCGTGGATGAACGACAGTCGCGAAACGCTGAACCGGACGTCGGTCGAATTCTGGCGCGGCCCGGTGAACGGAGACATGACGCGCCATTTCAAGCAGGTGGGCCAGACCGCCGCCTGGTGGCACGCCAAGGACTGGACGGTCGAATTCATCAGCACCGGCTGGATGGACTATAAGTCGCCTCAGCCTGCCGACGGGCTGACGCCGCAAGTGACCAAGCTCTGGAAGTCGTCCAACGGCGGACGCGACTGGGTGCAGCTCGCGTGGCCCGAAGACCGGAACATCGGTCGCCTGCTGTTTCTGGATCCGCAGCGCGGCTATGCGATCGGTTGGGGCCCGCACGTGTGGCGCACGTCCAACGGCGGTCAGTCGTGGCGGGAAATCGAACTGCCGCCGGGTGCCGCCGACGCCGGCAAACCCCGCCGCATCTTTGACGGCATCGACCTGGGCCCGGACGGTACCTTGCGCGTGGCATACCACGTCGAGAAATCCGAGCATGCTTCCGCCGGAAGCGTCGTCTATCGGCTCGGTTGGGAACAATCCGGGTTCGCCCTGGACGCCGTGTTGCCCGAACAAGTGATCGTCAGCCTGTCCTCGTCACCGACCGCGTCGGATCACTATGCGCTTTACGCGCTGTCGCGCCTCGGCGAACCGCGCAATTTCGATAATCCCGCCGACAAGGGAAAACGCGTCGGCGCCATTTCGACCTGGACGAACGGCGCACCCGAGCAGGTGCGGCAATTGCATTCGTTTGACGACACGCTGACGCTCGATAGCCTGAGCGTCGGCCGGGACGGGTTGCTGCTCGTCTACGCAACCGACGCCAGCCGCAACGGCACACCGCTCGATCTCACGTTCGTCAGCAGCGACGGGGGGAAGACCTGGAACTCGAGCAGAGAGAAGACGACTCAGGGCGGATATTTCAACGCCCAGACGAACACGCTGTATTCGCTGGTTGCCTATACGCTCAAGAAGCGGCAGTTCTGACGGTTCCGATGCGATTACCGCGGGGCCCCCGTCGCGATTCGGGCGTCGGCTCCGCGGCCTGCGGCCGATCCGAAATGGCCGGGCAATGCGGGGCACGGCCGCACGATCGCGACGCGACGCGTGCCAGAACCGTCGGATACCGGTCCTGCCGGGTCGGTCATGTCTCGGGGTGACCGCGTATCCAATGACATGCAAAAACACACTCGCCGGATAGGATTCGTCGTGAGCCTCGCCGTCCTGGTCGTGGCGACATTGAGTTATATCCGCCCCACGATGGATCGGTAGAATCGTCCGTTCAGCGCGCCGGGCGTCGATTCCGATTCGGTCTCCGGCCAACTGCTCGCCGTGATGAACGAAGAAAAGAACAAAAAAAATCTTTCGATGAAAAACTTGCTGAACCGCGTAACACTCGCACTCTCCATCGCCTGCGCCATACCCACCACCGCCTCCGCCGCCAGCCCTTGCCCCGCCGCCGACACCGCCGCACGCGCGGCGCTCGACGCGCAGCACCGCGTACAGCAAGTCCGTAATCCGCAAGGCGACGGCGGTGGCACCGTCGACGTCTCGCCGCCCTTGCGCGACGCGCTTCGCGCATACAAGCAGGCGCTCGTCGGCGCGATCGACGCGCGGCTTGCGTGCAGCGACGAACACGTCGAGCCGGCTGCGCTGAAACGCACGCTTGCGGCCACGCTCGGCGTACCCGCCCAATCCACCCAATCTGCCCAGCCGAAAAATGGCGAATCGGCATTCGGCCGCAACCCGGACGTCGACGTCCAACGCGACGGCACGTCCCGCCCGCTCCTCTTCGTACGCGCCGGCTTCGACATCGCGTGCGGCGACGACAACCTGCTCACGGCCTATGCGTGGGAAAACGGCGGCTGGCGGCGCGTGCTGCGCTGGCAGGCCGACGACTACAAGGACATTGGCGGCGCCTACGGCGGCGGCTTCTGGTTCGGCGCCTTGCCCGGCGGCCAGGTGGCGGTCGTCCACGGCACGCCGTGGTGCTCGTCGCGCTGGAGCCGGTTCGGCGCCGACGTGGTCGCGCCGGCCAACGGCGCGGCCGCGCAACGCACGCTGTTCCATACGGCTCACGGCTACGTGCTCGACGACGACGCGATCCGCTTCAAGGTGCGCCCCGACGGCTTCGAGCTGCGCATGACGGTCGGCTCGCGCGACAGCGACGTGATGACACGGCCGGGCATCTTCCGCTATCGCGTCGACGGCGACTCCGTGCAACGCGTGCAGCCGGTCGCGGTCAACGGCCGCGATTTCGTCGACGAATGGCTGGGCGTGGACGATGCGCTCGCGCGCGCATGGAGCGAACCCGCGTCCGCTGCGGCGGCGCTGCAAGCGCGGCAGGGATTCATTGCGGAAAGCAAGGTGTCCGGTACCGGGTTCGCCTATGGACCGGTACGCGGCTGCTCGGACAGCAAGGATCGCTTCCAGGTCGAACTGGATCTGACGGGCAAGGACGGCAACACGGTTGCGCGACGCTACGCGCTGATCCGCCAGGAGCGCAACGGGTTCACGATGCTCGGGCTGCGCAAGGCGGCCGAGCCGGCGTGCCACGGCGCGAACCTGATGCCGCGGCACTGAACGTCGGCGGCACGGCGGCGCCTCACAGGAATCGACGGCAAGCGGCAGGCGCGATACAGCGTGCCCGGCCGCCCGTCATTGCGCGCGTCGCGGCTCGAACACGAACGGTTGCGTGAGCAGGAACGGATTCGCGGTGGCGCCGGTCTGCGCGCAGGTCGCGTGCGTCATCGCGTCGACGGCCGCGCGATCCGCCGCCGCATTGCGGCTGCTCGTCGTCACGGTGACGTTCTGCGCTTCGCCCGCGGTCGTCATCAGCGCGCGCACGAGCACGGTGACCGGACGCGTGAGCGGCTTCGCGCTATCCGGATAGACGGCGCGCGGAATGTGGCAGGTCAGCTTGCTTTCCTGCGACGACGACAGCATCGCGCAGCCGGAAAACAGCACGGCGACGGCAGGCAGGATCAGGAAGGTCGAGCGAAGGGCCATGGTCGAATATCGTTCTTCAGTACTGTTGCGGACGAACGCCGCGCCGGCGGAGATCGCCCTGCGCCGCGGCCATCGGACCGGCGCGCCGTTACGGCCGCACGACCGACGGCTGCGCGGTCGCGATCCTGCTTGACGGGTTCCCGGAGATCCGGGGCGGCGTTCGCGGCAGCGGCCCGCAGCGGGCGGTCGCGCACGTGAACGCTTTGCCGCATTGTGCACGCGCCGCCTTGCGCGTGGCCGCGATTTGACAATGGTTGACGCGAATCGCACCGGATTCGGCCGGCATCCATTCCCCGGGGGAAGCAATCGCCGCCCCCTTCCCGCTCCGCCATCGCCCACCCGCCTCACCGCAATGCGGCCAGCCCCGGGATTCCCCGCCCGGCGCCGCGCGGTGTCGGCACGGTGTTCAGCGTGGCGTCACTCGGAATCGTCGTCGGAGTCGTCCTCGTCCGCATCGGCCGGCACTTCCCCGTACTTCGCGACGACGGCCGCCTTGAACGCCTTCAGCGCCGGCTGCTGGTCGCACAGCTTGTACAGCAACGCCAACTGCTGCGGCCAGTCCTTCAATTCCTTCGCGAACACATGCAGGCGCGCGACCGTATCGAGCGCATCGGCCTCCCGACCGGCCAGCGCCTGCAGTGCCGCATAGCGGCGCAGCACCGTCTCGCCCGGCAGCAGCGCGATCGCGCGCTCATGCGCGGCGAGCTTGAGCGGCAGGTTCTCCGGCGAAATCGTCAGCAGCGTGGCCACCCCGTAATCGCCCCACGCGCCGAACAGCTGCGACGGCGCATCGCGGTACTGCGCGGCCGGATCGCTGCCGTAATACAGCACTTCCGCGCGCTGGTAGTCGCGCAGCACGGGTACCGCCGCCAGCACACCGCCGACCGCCAGCACCGCGAACAGCCCGAACGCCGCGCGGCCCGGCAGGAGGCGCAGCGGCTTCACGTCGAGCAGGCCGATCACGAACATCGCCGGCAGCAGGAAGAACATGTACTGCTGCGGATATTCGACGAGCGCATGCATCAGCAGGATGCCGATCAGCGCGAGGCCGAACACGCGCGTGCTCGACTGCGGCGCACGCACCGCGCGCACGAACCACGTCACGAGCGCGACGACCAGCACGCCGAGACCCAGCAGACCGGACTTCGCGAGCAGGTCGATGAAGATGTCGTGCGAGTTGTTCGCGATCTCGACACCGCCGAGCGTGCGCACGAGCGCGAACTGGTGCGACGGGAATTCGCCCCAGCCGACGCCGAGCAGCGGATGCTCGCGGAACATCGCAAGCCCGTACTTCCACAGCGCGAGCCGCGGCGCGATCTGCCCCGCGTCGCGCATCCGCTCGGCGGCCGACTCGGCAAGCCCCAGGTGGAAATGCACGTTGGCCCAGCGCACCGCGACGTTCACCCCGACGAACGCCACCGCGAGCGCGGCCGGTATCAGCCAGGCGCGGCGGTTGCCGGGCGCACGGCGCGATTCGAGCCATGCCATCCAGAAGCCCGCGACGACCATCACCGCGACCTGCAGCCACGGGCCGCGCGACACCGTCAGCGCGAGACCGCCCGACAGCACGACCGACAGCGCGAACCAGGCCCATACCGCGAGCCGGCGCGTCTGCACCAGATACAGCGCGCCCGCGAGCGCAAAGGCGATGTAGGTCGCCAGGTGGTTCGCCTGCGCCATGTTGCCGTACGGACGGCGATCGACCGCGATGTTGTAGACCACGACGAACGGCGACACCGCGGTTTCGAGATGGAACAACTGCACGACCTGGCTCGCGACCGCGAACACGCCGCCGACGAGCAGCGCGCCGGCCATCATTCGCGCGGTGGCTTCGGCGAGCCCCTCGCGCGCGAGCGTGTAGCCGGCCTGCATCGCGACCAGCGCGGCGGCCAGATAGCCGAGCGCCAGCCAGTTCATCGACGGCACTTTCAGCGGCATCAGCGCGACCTGCGCGAGCAGCACCGCCGCGAACCCGAGTGGCGCGACGAACGCGGCCGGCGCGGCGAACGGTTCGGCCGGGCGGCCCGTGCGCGCGAGCAGCACGACGGAGAGCCCCACCAGCAGATACAGCACCAGCGCGGCAAATTCGGAATAGAAGGTCGGGATCGGATACGTGTGATTCGTGATCGCGTACGGCACGATCAGGGCGACAGGCAGCGCAACGAGCGGCAACGAACGGGAAAAAGTAGAAGGCATGAGCGAACCGGATGTCAGCAACCGGCGCACTATACAAAACTTTCCCCCGTCTGTGCGGCCCCGCCGCCCCGTCACCCGATACGGCCGGGCCGGCTCGGCAGGCCGGCAATGCGTGCGCGGCGCCGTGCGCACGCCCACGCACCGGCCCGCGGGCCGCCTGCACTATGCGCGGCATTCCGCCGGCGCGTATTTCGCGGGCAACGTCGCCGCCTCCGCCGGCAACGGGCCCGCGCCCGGCGCCGGCAGCGATGACGCGGCCTTGCCGGCGGCAAAGCACTCCCACGCAATCGCGCCGGCCTGCATCGCGCCCTTTTTCAGCGGCACCCGTGCGGTCGGCGTATCGGCCTTGTCCGGCGCGGACGGCACCAGCACGAGCGTATTCGCGCCGGCCGCGGCGACGCGGGTGGTGAACGTCACAGTGATCTGGCCCGTATCGCCGTCGATCCGGACGGATTCGACGTTCCGGGTGGCGACCGGCGGGCTGTAGCCGCCGTCGAGGCCTGCGCCGCTCGCGGCATTGTCGGCAACCGCGAGCCGCGCGGACGACGCGAGCGCGAGCCCCTCGCCGACGCGCGACCGCGCGAGGTAATCCTGGTACGCGGGAATCGCATAGGCCGCGATCACGCCGACGATCGCGAGCACGATCATCAACTCGATCAGCGTGAAGCCGGCCGGCCGCCAACGCGGCACGGGCCGGCGCGCGCGCCGCAGATCGGCGGCGACGCGACGGAACAGGGAAACTGAAAAGGCTTCGAACATGACTGGCTCCGGAAACGAAAAACGCCTGCCGAATCAGGCAGGCGTTTCGATCGTAGCCAGTGGGCCGCGGGCCCGGCAGTCGGCCGGACGGCCAACGTCACTGCGGATGCGGACCGCTGCGGCGGCGCCGCAGCGCGTATCCGGCGGCAACGACGAACAGTGCACCGGCGATGCTCGCACCGTAGATCGCGGCCTGCGTATCGAGCACCGGCCAGCGATCGCCGACCGGGTCGTGCACCATCAGGCCGCCTGCGATCCAGCCGAGCAGCCCCGCGCCCAATGCGACGACGATCGGGAACCGGTCGAGCAGCTTCAGCACCAGCGTGCTGCCCCACACGATGATCGGCACGCTGACGACGAGCCCGAAGATCACCAGCGCCAACCGGTGCGACGGATCGGCCTGCTCGGCCGCGCCTGCGATCGCGATCACGTTGTCGAGGCTCATCACGGCGTCGGCGATCACGATCGTCTTCACCGCGTCCCACAGCCGGTCGGCCGGCTTCACGTTGTCGTGCGCGTCGGCATCCGGCGCCATCAGCTTGACGCCGATCCACAGCAGCAGCAGGCCGCCGCCGAACTTCAGGAACGGCACGTCGAGCAGCGCGACCGCGAATGCGATCAGCACCACCCGCAACAGGATCGCGCCGGCCGTGCCCCACACGACGCCGCGCAGCCGCTGGTTGGCCGGCAGGTTGCGGCACGCGAGCGCGATCACGACGGCGTTGTCGCCGCCGAGCAGGATGTCGATGATGACGATCTGGAGCACGGCGCCCCAGTGCAGCGACGTCAGGAATTCAAGCATGAGTGGATATAGGTGCGGGGCGAAGACCCTGTGACGGGCGGCCCGGTTCATTACCGGCACATGCGTCGCGCATGCCCGGGGCTTACAAATTCATTGCGCGAGCATAACAAAAAACGCCGGCTAAGCCGGCGTTTTTTGCAGGACGAACCACGCGGAAATTACAGCGCCTTCTTCAGCAGACGGCCCATTTCCGACGGGTTGCGCGTGACGGTGATGCCGCACGCTTCCATGATTTCCAGCTTCGCTTCGGCCGTATCCGCACCGCCCGAGATCAGCGCGCCGGCGTGGCCCATGCGCTTGCCCGGAGGCGCCGTGACACCCGCGATGAAGCCGACGACCGGCTTCTTCATGTTGTCCTTGATCCACTCGGCGGCATTGGCTTCGTCCGGACCGCCAATTTCACCGATCATCACGACCGCATCCGTATCCGGATCGTCGTTGAACATCTTCATCACGTCGATGTGCTTCAGACCGTTGATCGGGTCGCCGCCGATACCGACTGCCGACGACTGGCCGAGGCCCAGTGCCGTGAGCTGAGCAACGGCTTCATACGTCAGCGTGCCGGAACGCGACACGACGCCGATGCGGCCCTTGCGGTGGATGTGACCCGGCATGATGCCGATCTTCAGTTCGTCCGGCGTGATCGTGCCCGGGCAGTTCGGCCCGAGCAGCAGCGTCTTGCGGCCTTCGCGACGCATGCGGTCCTTCACTTCGATCATGTCACGGACGGGGATGCCTTCCGTGATGCAGATCGCGAGATCCAGGTCGGCTTCGACAGCTTCCCAGATCGCGGCGGCGGCGCCTGCCGGCGGAACGTAGATGACCGACACGGTCGCGCCGGTTTCCGCCTTCGCTTCCTTGACGCTCGCGTAGATCGGAATGCCTTCGAAATCTTCGCCGGCCTTCTTCGGGTTCACGCCCGCGACGAATGCTTCGCGGCCGTTTGCGTATTCACGGCAGGCGCGCGTATGGAACTGACCGGTTTTGCCGGTAATGCCCTGCGTGATGACCTTCGTGTCCTTGTTGATCAGAATCGACATGTATTTTGACCTCTGTTCGATTGGCGTCGCGTGCAAACCGCGCCGCCATGCGTGTTCATTAGCGCGCGCTTACTTGCCTGCGGCAGCCGCGACGACCTTCTGCGCAGCCTCTTCCATGCTGTCCGCCGAGATGATCGGCAGGCCCGAATCGGCCAGCATCTTCTTGCCGAGGTCCTCGTTCGTGCCCTTCATGCGCACGACGAGCGGCACGTTCAGGTTCACGGCCTTCGAACCGGCGATCACGCCTTCCGCGATCACGTCGCAGCGCATGATGCCGCCGAAGATGTTCACGAGGATCGCCTTCAGGTCCGGGTTCTTCAGCATCAGCTTGAACGCTTCCGTGACCTTCTCGGTCGTGGCGCCACCGCCAACGTCCAGGAAGTTCGCCGGCTCGCCGCCGAACAGCTTGATGGTGTCCATCGTCGCCATCGCGAGGCCTGCGCCGTTCACGAGGCAGCCGATGTTGCCGTCGAGCGAGATGTACGCGAGGTCGAACTTCGACGCTTCGATTTCAGCCGGATCTTCTTCGTCCAGGTCGCGGTACGCGACGATTTCCGGGTGGCGGAACAGCGCGTTCGAGTCGAAGTTGAACTTCGCGTCGAGTGCGATGACCTTGCCGTCGCCGGAGACGTTCAGCGGGTTGATTTCAGCCAGCGACGCGTCGGTTTCCCAGAATGCCTTGTACAGGCCTTGCAGGATCGCGCGCGCTTGCGGGATCGAAGCAGCCGGCACGCCGATCTTCGCGGCCAGGTCGTCCGCCTGCGCGTCGAGCAGGCCCGTCGACGGCTCGACGATGACCTTGTGGATCAGTTCCGGGTGCTTTTCGGCGACTTCTTCGATGTCCATGCCGCCTTCGCTCGAACCCATCAGAACGATCTTTTGCGAGATGCGATCGACGACGAGGCTGACATACAGTTCCTGCTTGATGTCGGCGCCTTCTTCGACCATCAGACGGTTGACCTTCTGGCCTTCCGGACCGGTCTGGTGCGTGACGAGCTGCATGCCGAGGATCTGGTTCGCGTATTCGCGAACCTGCTCGATCGACTTCGCCACCTTCACGCCGCCGCCCTTGCCACGGCCACCCGCGTGAATCTGAGCCTTCACGACCCACACCGGGCCGCCGAGCTCTTCTGCCACCTTGACGGCCTCGTCAACCGAGAACGCCGGCTTGCCGCGCGGTACCGCGACTCCGAATTTCCGCAGGATTTCCTTACCCTGGTACTCGTGAATCTTCATGCGTGATTCCCTTCAGTCTGAGAGTTGGATGAAAAGTCGCTTAAGACGCTTCTTCGAATGATTTCCGTTCATTCCTTCGTGCTGCCTTCACCGGGCACGTCCGGCCGGCTCGCGCCATACCAGCGCGGGTAGTACTGCCGCACGACCTCGCCGTCGAACCGCAACGCCCGGCAGCGGCCGAGCTGGAAAGGCGCGTCGTCGTGCGCGCCGCCATGATCCGGCCCTTCGCCGCCTTCCTCGCGCACGTTCCACACATCGCCGGCGAACGCCTGGATCGCTGCCGTCGGCAGCACGGCGCACAGTTCGGTGAGATGGGAACAGCCTGCGACGCCGGCCAGCAGCCGGTTCGCGTTGCGGCGGAAATTGCGGAAGAGATTGAGCCCGATGAGGGCCCGATAGGCGGGAGTGGCGGATTGACAGTGACCGGGATAGGGAACCCATTCCGAGGACGCTTCGGCGTCGACGACGTTGAGATCACGATCGATAGTCACGCGCAGCCAGAGTTCGTGGATCGGCAGGCCCTGGGGCCGGATGCCCGACGCAAGCGCGACATCGCGCGGCTTGTGGTCGGTCAGGCAGGCTTCGATGTCCCACAAGCCGTCGCCGCGCTCGTAGGCTTCCGCTCGGATTGCGCGTCGATGTCGCAACTGACGGGGCACGGGCTCGGATAGCGGCATGCTGGAGGTTGAGGCCGAAGAGGAAAACCCGTGGATTTTAGCATATCGGGTATTCGAGGCAGCCGGCCGCGACGGCGGGTATTCCCGCCTGTCCGGAAACGGTTGCATTGCAGCAAAATCGCGCGCAGCGCGCGTGACGCGCCGGTCAGTCGTCGACCAGGAAATCGTCGCCGACCTTCAGCAACTTCACGATGATCCCGCTCGAGAAGCCGCGTGCGGCAAGGAAGCGCGCCTGCTTCGCGCGCTCGGCCGGCGTTTGCGGCAGTGCACCGAATTTCTTGCGCCAGACGGCCTGCGCACGTGTCCATTCGGTCTCGCGCAACTGCGCGTTGACTTCCTCGACGAGCGTGTCGCCGACCGCGTGACGCTTCAGTTCGCTGACGATGCGCGCGGCGCCGACGCGCGACGCACGGCGATGCACGAGGCTTTCGGCAAAGCGCGCGTCGGACAGCCAGCCTTCCTTTTCCAGCGCATCGAGCACCGGCTCGACGGATTCGTCTTCGCCGACGTACGGCCCAAGCTTGCGCGCGAGTTCCGCACGGCTGTATTCGCGCCTGGACAGATAGCCGAGCGCGCGGCCCTTCAACGAACGCGGCGGTTTCGACGACTTGCGCTTGCCGGCGGCCGGATCGTCGCCGGCAGAGGTGCTTGATGATGTGCTTGAAGACGCGCCGGACGCCCGGCGCGTGCGGCGCGGATGCTGGCTGCTGCGCGTATAGACGTCTTCCCTGGCCGGCGCCGCCGCAGCGGCTGCGCGCTCGCCGGGGAAGCTGACACCGGAAACACGGCGGCGGGAGCGGTCGTGCGCGTCGAACGATTCGTCGTCGTCGAACGGATCGTCCGGCGCGGCAATCTCAAATGAAACGAGGGCATCGTCGGATGCCCTCGTCGCGGTGCGGTTCGCGGCGTTGCCGCCTGCGACCGGCCGGTCGGCACCCGAGGATCCGGCTCGCCGGCCGGAGCGACCCGCCGTTGCGGGCGCGTCGCTCTCCTCCGGCTTGCCTGCCTGACCTCGGCGCCCGACCATCACTCTTCTTCGTCCATCGCCTCGGCTTCGTCGTGGACCGCAGCCGCACCTTCCGGCATGGTGACCACGCCGAGCGATTCGCGGATACGGTTCTCGATCTCGCGCGCGATTTCCGGATTCTCGCGCAGGAATTCACGCGCGTTGTCCTTGCCCTGACCGATCTTCTCGCCGTTGTAGCTGTACCAGGCACCGGCCTTGTCGACGATCTTCGCCTGCACGCCGAGATCGATGATCTCGCCCTGACGCGAAATGCCTTCGCCATACAGGATGTCGAAGATCGCTTCGCGGAACGGCGGCGACACCTTGTTCTTGACGACCTTCACGCGGGTTTCGTTGCCGATCACCTCGTCGTTCTTCTTGATCGAGCCGATCCGGCGGATGTCGAGACGCACCGACGAATAGAACTTCAGCGCGTTGCCGCCCGTCGTGGTTTCCGGGTTGCCGAACATCACGCCGATCTTCATCCGGATCTGGTTGATGAAGATCACGAGGCAGTTCGTGCGCTTGATCGTGCCCGTCAGCTTGCGCAGCGCCTGCGACATCAGGCGGGCCTGCAGGCCCGGCAGCGAATCGCCCATCTCGCCTTCGATTTCGGCCTTCGGCACCAGCGCCGCGACCGAGTCGATGACGATCATGTCGATCGAGCCCGAGCGCACCAGCGCGTCGGTGATTTCGAGCGCCTGCTCTCCGGTGTCCGGCTGCGAGATCAGCAGTTCCGGCACGTTCACGCCGAGCTTCGCTGCATATTGAACGTCCAGCGCGTGCTCCGCGTCGATGAACGCCGCCGTGCCGCCCAGCTTCTGCAGCTCGGCGACGACCTGGAGCGTCAGCGTGGTTTTACCCGACGATTCCGGACCGTAGATCTCGACGACCCGGCCGCGCGGCAGGCCGCCGACGCCGAGCGCGATATCGAGACCGAGCGAGCCCGTGGACACGACCTGGATGTTCTCGGCCACTTCGCCGTCGCCCATGCGCATGATCGAGCCCTTGCCGAACTGCTTCTCGATCTGTGCGAGTGCGGCCGCCAGCGCCTTGCTCTTCTCGGCGGTCATCCCGGAGCCCTTCTTGCTATCTTCCATGAATCGTCCTTTGCTATGATGAGCAGCGTCTGTTAGAGGCGCGCCCACTTCAAGCGCTGCCCATGAATGCAGACACTGTATAAAAAAACAGTGTTTTGTGCAAGCCCGCAATGCAGAGCGTTGTACACGAATAACTTCGGAGACAGCCGCGCCGGCGCGAATGCCCGCCGGCCATCGGTCAGCACCATGCGAATTCTCATCGCCGAAGATGACAGCATACTCGCGGACGGCCTCACCCGGTCACTCCGCCAATCGGGCTATGCGGTCGACCACGTGAAGAGCGGCGTCGACGCCGATACGGCGCTGTCGATGCAGACATTCGACCTGCTGATCCTCGATCTCGGCCTGCCGAAAATGTCCGGGCTCGAGGTGCTCAAGCGCCTGCGCGCCCGCAATTCCAACCTCCCCGTGCTGATCCTGACCGCCGCCGACAGCGTCGACGAACGCGTGAAGGGGCTCGACCTCGGCGCCGACGACTACATGGCCAAGCCGTTCGCGCTCAACGAGCTGGAAGCGCGCGTGCGCGCGCTGACCCGGCGCGGCGCGGGCGGCGGCCCGACCGTCGTGCGCCACGGCTCGCTCGCGTTCGACCAGGTCGGCCGCATCGCGTATGCGAACGATCACGTGCTCGATCTCTCCGCGCGCGAGCTCGGCCTGCTCGAGGTGCTGCTGCAGCGGATCGGCCGGCTCGTGTCGAAGGAGCAGCTCGTCGATCACCTGTGCGAATGGGGCGAGGAAGTCAGCAACAACGCGATCGAAGTCTACGTGCACCGACTGCGCAAGAAGATCGAACCGAGCGGCGTGCGGATCTCGACCGTGCGCGGCCTCGGCTATTGCCTCGAGAAGGTCGCGCCCGCCGCGCCGACCGATACGGCAGCGCCCCAGCCCGTGGTGGCCGGCACGCCGCTGCGCTGAAGCCGGGCGCCCCGCGATGGCCACCCCGGCCCATTCCCGCCGCCCGAGCGGCGCGCCGGCGTCGGCCGCCGACGACACACGCGACGCGCGCTACGAGAACCCGTTCGCGCCGCCCGACGAAACCGATGCGCCCGAGGCGCCGCGCCCGCGCTCGCTGTTCGGCGAAATCCTCGACTGGATGCTCGCGCCGCTGCTGCTGCTGTGGCCGATGAGCATCGCCGTCACCTATCTCGTCGCGAAGACGATCGCGAACGGCCCGTTCGACCGCGCGCTCGAGACCAACGCATACGTGCTCGCACGGCAGATCCATCCGGTCAACGGCGTCGCCGAGCTGACGCTGCCGCAGCAGACGCGCGACTTCCTGCGCGCGGACAACGTCGACAGCGTGTACTTCCAGGTGCTCGGCACGCGCGGCGAGCTGGTCGCGGGCGAGGCCGACATGCCGCTGCCGCGCGACGAGGACCGCCCGCCGCCGGGCGTCGTCGTGTTCCGCGACGACCTTTTGCGCGGCAACGACGTGCGCGTCGCGTATACGACCGTCGCACTGCCGGAGCCGGGCGGCGCACAGCCCGTGCCCGTGCTCGTGCAGGTCGGCGAGACGCTCGACAAGCGCAACGCACTCGCGAACGACATCATCAAGGGCGTGATCCTGCCGCAGTTCGTGATCCTGCCGCTCGCGATCCTGCTCGTCTGGTTCGGGCTGTCGCGCGGGCTCGCGCCGCTCAACGCGCTGCAGGCGCACATCCGCGGGCGGCGGCCCGACGACCTGTCGCCGGTCGAGGCGCAGCGCGCGCCGCCCGAGATCGAGCCGCTCGTCACGTCGTTCAACGACCTGCTCGCGCGGCTCGAGCAGAACATGGCGTTGCAAAAGCGCTTCATCGCCGACGCCGCGCATCAGATGAAGACGCCGCTCGCGGGGCTGCGCACGCAGGCCGAATTCGCGTTGCGCCACCCCGTGCCGCCCGACGTGCAGCGCTCGCTCGAACAGATCGCGACGAGTTCCGAGCAGGCCGCGCGGCTCGTCACGCAACTGCTCGCGCTCGCGCGCGCCGAGAACCGCGCGAGCGGGCTGACCTTCGAGCCGGTCGAAATCGGCGCGCTGGCGCGCCGCACGGTGCGCGACTGGGTGCAGGCCGCGCTCGCGAAGCGCATGGACCTCGGTTACGAAGGCCCGGAGGACGATGCGCCGCTCGACGTCGACGGCAATCCCGTGATGCTGCGCGAGATGCTCGGCAACCTGGTCGACAACGCGATCCGCTACACGCCCGAAGGTGGCCGCATCACCGTGCGCGTGCGGGCCGAGCCGGCGACGCGGCGCGTGCATCTCGAAGTCGAGGACACCGGGCCCGGCATCCCGGCCGCCGAACGCGACCGCGTGGTCGAGCGCTTCTACCGGATCCTCGGCCGCGAAGGCGACGGCAGCGGCCTCGGGCTCGCGATCGTGCGCGAGATCGCGACGCAGCACGGCGGCACGCTGACGCTCGACGATCATGTCTATCAACAGGCGCCGCGCCTTGCCGGCACGCTCGTGCGCATCAGCCTGCCGCTGTCGGCGCCCGCCGCGGATCCAGCCTGACACGCGCGAGCCCTCACCTCACCCGCACCGCGCACCCCGCCGCGATCGCATCGAAACCGGCGCTTTACCGCCCGTTTGCGACCCGATCGAGGGGCGAAGCGGCCGATTCGGCGCGGGTTAACGCGCAGTCGTTTTGTGCCCGCAAGTCAGTGCGCCGTAAGTTTCCGTGCCAATAATCGTCGACAGGCCCGCCCACCCAAGGCGGCCGCATATCTATATCAAGGGACTTGGAGACGATTCATGGCAACCTTAGGCGGGCAAATTTCGCACTCGCCGATGACGGCCGAAGAAAAGAAGGTGATCTTCGCGTCGTCGCTCGGCACCGTGTTCGAGTGGTACGACTTTTACCTGGCCGGGTCACTCGCGGCCTACATCAGCAAGAGCTTCTTCTCCGGGGTCAATCCGACCGCCGCCTTCATCTTCACACTGCTCGGCTTCGCGGCCGGCTTCGCCGTGCGGCCGTTCGGCGCGATCGTGTTCGGCCGGCTCGGCGACCTCGTCGGCCGCAAGCACACGTTCCTCGTGACGATCGTGATCATGGGCATCTCGACCTTCGTGGTCGGCTTCCTGCCCGGCTACACGACGATCGGCATCGCGGCGCCCGTGATCTTCATCGCGATGCGGCTGCTGCAGGGCCTCGCGCTCGGCGGCGAGTACGGCGGCGCGGCGACCTACGTCGCCGAGCATGCGCCGGCGAACCGGCGCGGCTTCTACACCGCGTGGATCCAGACGACCGCGACGCTCGGCCTGTTCCTGTCGCTGCTCGTGATCCTCGGCGTGCGCACGCTCATCGGCGAGGAATCGTTCGGCAGCTGGGGCTGGCGCGTGCCGTTCGTCGCGTCGATCCTGCTGCTCGCGGTGTCGGTATGGATCCGGTTGCAGTTGAACGAATCGCCGGTGTTCCTGCGCATCAAGGCCGAGGGCAAGACGTCGAAGGCGCCGCTGACCGAAGCGTTCGGCCAGTGGAAGAACCTGAAGATCGTGATCCTCGCGCTCGTCGGCCTGACCGCCGGCCAGGCCGTCGTCTGGTACACGGGCCAGTTCTACGCGCTGTTCTTCCTCACGCAGACGCTGAAGGTCGACGGTGCCAGCGCGAACATCCTGATCGCGATCGCCCTCCTGATCGGCACGCCGTTCTTCCTGTTCTTCGGCTCGCTGTCGGACCGCATCGGCCGCAAGCCGATCATCCTCGCCGGCTGCCTGATCGCGGCGCTCACCTACTTCCCGCTGTTCAAGGCGCTCACGCACTACGCAAACCCGCAGCTCGAACTCGCGACGCAGAAGGCACCGATCTCGGTCATCGCCGATCCGGCCACCTGCTCGTTCCAGTTCAACCCGGTGGGCACGTCGAAGTTCACGAGCTCGTGCGACATCGTGAAGAGCGCGCTCGCGAAGGCCGGCCTGAACTACGAGAACGTCGCGGCGCCGGCAGGCTCGACCGCCCAGATCAAGGTGGGCGACACGGTGATCCCGGCCTATGACGGCAAGGCGCCCGATGCGAAGGCGCAGGGCGCGGCGTTCGACAAGACGCTCGCGTCGACGCTGAAGGGCGCCGGCTATCCAGCCAAGGCCGACCCGGCGCAGCTCAACTGGCCGATGACGATCGTGATACTGACGATCCTCGTGATCTACGTGACGATGGTCTACGGTCCGATCGCCGCGATGCTGGTCGAGATGTTCCCGACGCGGATCCGCTACACGTCGATGTCACTGCCGTATCACATCGGCAACGGCTGGTTCGGCGGCTTCCTGCCGGCGACCGCGTTCGCGATCGTCGCGGCGAAGGGCAACATCTATTCGGGCCTCTGGTATCCGATCGTGATCGCGCTGGGCACGTTCGTGATCGGTCTGCTGTTCGTCAAGGAGACGAAGGACTCGAACATCTACGCGCAGGACTGATGAGGTCGGGCAGGCGGGGGGCACCCCGCCTGCAACCCGGGCCGCCGGCAACTTTTTTCGGGGAAGATGAAAAAGGTGTTGACAGCCCGGCGGCACATCTGCATAATTCAAGTCTTCGGCGAATTAGCTCAGTCGGTTAGAGCGACGGAATCATAATCCGCAGGTCCGGGGTTCGAATCCCTGATTCGCCACCAAATGCGAAAAGCCGCTGTTCCGCAAGGAACAGCGGCTTTTTTCATGGCTTCATCCAGCACACACGCGATATCGCGCGTCGCCCGTCCCTCAGGCCACGCGCACGCCGCGCTACGCCACCACCGATCTGCGCTCCTCGACAGAATCCGCACATACCTTCCCGCGCCAGTTCTCCCCGCCCTCCAGCGCCGGCGTCGACTCGAACAGCTCCGCGAGCCAGTCCGCGAACACCCGCACCTTCTGCGACAGATGCCGGTTGTGCGGATACACGATCGAGATCGGCTTGGGCTTCGGGTTGCAGTCCGGCAGCACCTCGACCAGCGAGCCGTCGCGCAGGTTCGGCAGCACCATGAACAGCGTCGGCTGGATCATCCCGAACCCTTCGAGCCCGCACGTCACGTACGCATCCGAATCGTTGACGGTGACACTGCCGTTCATCCGCACCTCGAGCGGCTTGCCGTCGATCATGAACACCCACGGAATCGCCCGCGCGCCATGGCTCGCGCGGAAATTGACCGCATGATGGTCGGCCAGGTCGGCGATCTCCTGGGGCTCGCCGTGACGCGCCAGATAGTCGGGCGACGCGCAGGTCACGCGCTTGAGCATCCCGATCCGCCGCGCGACCATCGACGAATCCTCGAGCGGCCCAACCCGGATCATGCAGTCGATGCCCTCCTCCACCGGATCCACGTAGCGGTCCGACAAGCCAAGGTCGAGCGTGATGTCCGGATAGCGCTGCCGGAAGATCGACAGCGCCGGCAACACCACGCGCCGCCCGAGCGAGCTCGGCATGTGCACGCGCAGCACGCCGCTCGGCTTGCGGTTGCCGGACTGGAAACTCGCGTCGGCCTCCGCGATCTCCGAGATGATCTTCATGCAATGCTCGTAGTACGCGGCGCCCTCCGGCGTCAGCGACAGCCGGCGCGTTGTCCGGTGCATCAGCCGCACGCCGAGCAGCGCCTCGAGATTCTGGATTATGGTCGTGACCGACGCGCGCGGCATCGCGAGCGTGTCGGCCGCGCGCGTAAAGCTGTTCGCGTCGACCACGCGGGTGAAAACTTCCATTGCCTGGATGCGGTCCATGCTGCGCCCCCTTCGAATCGCCAACAGGACAGAATAGAGCGCGCAACGGGCACGGCACAAGCCCCCGTCCATTGTTCTCGACTTCTGAATAGTCGACGCACTTCGGACTGGAAAGTAACCGGCTTTCGTTCAGTTCGGGGTCGCGATCGTTCCGTCCCCCGGCTGCCGCGCGCCGGCCACGCACTGGCCGCCCGCGGCATGCCCGCCCCTTACCGCGCGAACCGCTCGCGATAGCCCTGCGGCGACACGCCGAGCACGCGAACGAAACTGCGCCGCAGCGTCTCTTCCGAACCGAAGCCGCACCGCGTGGCGATCCGCTTGACGGGCCACGCGGTTTCGCCGAGCAAACGCTGCGCGGCCTCGACGCGAATCTGTTCGACCGCGCGCGCGGGCGTGCGGCCGGTGCCCGCGCGGTAGTGGCGCACGAAGCTGCGCTCGCTCATGCTGACGCGCTCGGCGAGCGCCGGGACCGACAGGTCGGCCGTCAGGTGCTCGGCGATCCATGCATGCAGTTCGCCGAAACGATCGTCGGTGCGCTGCATCGACAGCATCGCGCTGAATTGTGCCTGCCCGCCCGGACGCTTCAGGAACACGACGAGCTCGCGCGCGGCGTCGAGCGCGACCGCGCGCCCGAGATCCTCCTCGACGAGCGCGAGCGCGAGATCGATGCCGGCCGTCACGCCGGCCGACGTCCACAGCGCGCCTTCGCGGATGAAGATCGGATCGGGCTCGACGCGCACGTTCGGGTAGCGCGCCGCGAATTCGTCGCAGCGCGCCCAGTGCGTGACCGCACGCCGCCCGTCGAGCAGGCCGGCCTCGGCGAGCAGGAACGCGCCGGTGCAGACCGACGCGACACGTCGCGCGCGCTGCGCCTGCTGGCGGACCCAGCGCACCATCCGCGCATCCTGCGACGCGGCGCGCACGCCCTTGCCGCCGGCCACGATCACCGTATCCGGCCGTCCCGCGGAGCGCAGCGAATCGGCCATCACGACGAGGCCGGACGACGTCTCGAGCGGCCCGGCCTCGGCGGCGACGACGCGCGGCGCATACGGCGCGGACTGACCACGTTCCTCGGCGAGTTCGTTGACGGACGCGAACACCTGCAGCGGCCCGCTCACGTCGAGCAGCTGCGCACGGGGGAACGCGAGAATCAGGATCGAGCGCGGCGCTGTGGACATGGCGATTGGCTTAAAACGTGGGTGATATGGCAATTTCGCCAAACACTACGCGCCTAGAATCGATCTGTCCATCGTGCGCCGGTCGCGGCGCCCCCTTCCCTACGGAGTGTTCGCATGACCCTGCATATCGGCCTTCTCGTGTTTCCGGGCGTCCAGCAACTCGATCTCACCGGCCCGCACGACGTGCTCGCGTCGCTGCCCGACGCGGCTGTCCACCTGGTCTGGAAATCGCGCGACACCGTCGCGTCGAGCGGCGGCCTCGCGCTCGCGCCGACCTGCACGTTCGACGACTGCCCGCCGCTCGACGTGATCTGCGTGCCGGGCGGCATCGGCATCAACGACCTGCTGCTCGATGCGGAAACGGTCGCGTTCGTGCAGCAGCGCGCGGCCACCGCGCGCTACGTGACGTCGGTGTGCACGGGCGCGCTGCTGCTCGGCGTGGCCGGCCTGCTGCGCGGACGCCGCGCGACGACGCACTGGGCGTTTCACGAACTGCTCGAACCGCTCGGTGCGGTGCCGGTGCGCGAACGCGTGGTGCGCGACGGCAACCTGATCACCGGCGGCGGCGTGACGGCCGGCATCGACTTCGCATTGACGATCGCCGCCGAACTCGCGGGCGACGAAGAGGCGCAGTCGATCCAGCTCGCGCTCGAATACGCGCCGGCGCCGCCGTTCGACGCCGGCTCGCCGGATACCGCGCCCGCGTCGGTGCTGAAGCGCATGACCGAGCGCTCAGCGGCAGGGCTGGAGAAGCGCAGGCAGACGATCGACGCGGCCTTGCGTGCGATGGCGCGCTGATCCCGCGCATTCGACCACGCCGCCCGCCCTGCGCGGCCTCCCCACTCACGGACCTATCGATGAATATCATCCGCAGCACCGCGTTCACCGCCGAGCGCCCCTGGGGCGCGCTGGACATCGCGAACCTGAACGGCATCACGGTCCGCCTGCACTGGACCGATCAGCCGTACCGGTGGCACGTGAACGACAGAGAGGAAGTGTTCGCGGTGCTCGACGGCCGTGTCGAGATGCGCTACCGGGAAGCAGGCATCGAGCACGCGACGGTGCTCGAAACGGGAGACGTATTCCACGCGACGATCGGCACCGAACACGTCGCGCACCCGCTCGGCGAAGCGCGCATCCTGGTGATCGAGACCGAAGGCAGCGTCTGACGACGCGCAGCCCGCGGCGCGCGTCGCGCCGATTCGACGGGCATCAGCCCGAGATAGTGCCCGTGCCCTGCGACGGGATCAGCTTCGGCTGCGGCGTGCACAGGCACTGGCACAGGTCGTGTTCGAGCGCGACGACCTTGCCCATCACGGTCATCGTCCGCTCGCCGCCGTCGGACACGATCACGCCCTGCGTCTTGCACGCGGCGCAGAACACGGTCGCGCCGAGATAGGCGAGCTCGCGGCCGTCGAACGACGAATTGGCGATGCCGTCGAGCACGACGCCGCCATGGTCGGTCGTGTCGCCCTTCAGAATGAATTTGCGGCTCATGGTTCGGCTCTCCCTCGGAAATGCCGCGCGGCACGGCGTCGGGCCGCGTACGCGCAGTCGGTATCCGCCCGTCGGTCGCGGGCGTTTCGCGAGGATATCACCGCGCGCTCGAGCGCCCCCGTGCGGATCAGAACTTGTGCCGCATGCCGACGCGCGCCTGCAACTGCCGATCGTTCGCGGACGCACCGGGCCCGTTGATCGCCGCGACGGCCAGGTGCCCCGTCGAGTCGGTGCCCGATGCGCGCTGATAGACGGCGCTCACGTAGACGTCGGTGCGCTTCGACAGGAAATAGTCGAGCCCGGCCGCGACCTGGTGATACGTCGCGCCGTCGCGGCCGTTCACGCCGCCGCCGCGCGTGTAGTCGTACGCCACGCCGCCGAACAGCGAGGTCATGAACTGATAGCGCACGCTCGCCTCCGCGTTGTTGAACACCGCGTTGCCGGACACGCCGCCCGGGTTCGGTCCGGAGGACAGGTCGCCGAGCTGGCGGAACGACGTGTTCGTATACATCGCGCCGAGCGTCATCGCGCCGATCGCATAGGTGCCGCCCACCGCCGCGACCTGCAGCGTGCGCGCGGATGCATAGCCGGAATACACCGGCGACAGCATGTTGCTGCCCGGCACGCCGCCCACGGTCGGCGCGGGGCTGCCGGTCGTGCCGAAGAACGACACGTTCGGATTGCGCGCATTCAGATAGCCGGCCGCCACCGCGAGCGGCCCGCGCGTGTAGGCAACTGTTGCCGACCACACCTGGTTGCGCGTCGCCGCGCCCGCGATGCCGCCCACCCCGTACATCGCCGCGACCCGAGCCCCGCCGTAGTCTTTGCTGGTGAACTTGATCGCGTTGTTGGTCGAGTTCGCGTTGTTCACGTTGTCGAGGTCACCGGGGTGCGCGACCATGTAGCCGCCGAACAGCGCGGCGGCCTCGAGCGGCCCGAGGATGTCGACGTTGGTGTCGTACTGCCGCCCGAGCGTGACGGTGCCGAATGGCCCCGACAGCCCGACGAACGCCTTCTTGCCGAACATCAGCCCGCCCTGACCGAGCCTGCCGCTGCTCGGATCGAAGCCGTTCTCGAGCGTGAAGACCGCGGCCAGCCCGCCGCCGAGATCCTCGCTGCCGCGCAGCCCCCAGCGGCTCGCCTGCTGCACGCCGCCGAGCATTCGCAACGCGGGCTTACCGCTCACCGTGCCGTTCGGGCCGGGCGTCGCGATGTTGCTCGCATAGGTCAGCCCTTCATCGATAATCCCGTACAGCGTGACGCTGCTCTGGGCGTGCGCCGCACCCGCGATCAGCGCGACACCCGCGCCGGCCAACAGCTTCTTCTTCATCGAACGATCTCCAGTGCGCGGGTCGAATGGCGATACACGGGCGCACGCCTCCCGCAGGCGCGCGGCCTGCTCCGGTGCAAGCCGGAACGGTCGGGGTCAGTCGGGAAAGGCGGTCAGCGCCGTGCGTCGGCAACGACGGGCGGCGGCGTCCAGCGTCGGCCGGACGCGACTTCGTACGCATGGCCGAACTGCAGCACGCCCCAGTCGTCGCGATGGCGGCCGACAATCTGCATCCCGATCGGCAGGCCGGCCTCGGAGAATCCGCACGGGACCGACAAGATCGGCGCCTCGGTCGACGACAGCAGCCAGCACACGCGCATCCAGTCGATGTAGGTCGTGCTCTCGACGCCGAGCACATCGGCAGGCGCGCGCAGCGCGGCGTCGAACGGCATCACCTGCGTCGTCGGCAGCACGTAGAACGCGTAGCGCTGCATGAACGCGCGCATCTGCTCGAACAGGCGCGTCTTGCGCACGAACATGCGGCCGAGATCCGCGGCGGAGAGCGAACGATGCAGCCGGTATTCGTCGTGGAGTTCGGGTTTGAGCGCCGCGCGCTGCCGCTCGTCGAAGCCGTCGATTAGCGTGCCGATCATCCACGCGCGCTCGATCCGGAACAGGTCTTCGGCTTCGGCGAGATCGGGGTCGTCGAATTCGACTTCGCAGCCGAGCGACGTGAACACGCGCGCCTGCGCATCGACCGCACGCCGGATCTCGGGATCGACCGGCACGCCGGGCAAACCGCGCGACATCGCGATGCGCGTGCCGCGGAAATCGCGTTCGAGCGGCTGCGCGAAGAGTACGCCCGGCTCCGCGATTTCGGTCGCGGTTTCGCCGCTCGGCCCGGCGATCGCGGACAGCAGCAGCGCCGTGTCGGCGACATCGCGCGCCATCGGCCCGTCGACGCCGAGCGTCGCCCAACCGTTCAGGTCCGGCGCGCGCGGCACGCGCCCGGGCGACGGCCGCAGCCCGACGACGTTGTTCCACGCGGCCGGGTTGCGCAGCGAACCGCCCATGTCGCTGCCGCACGCGAGCGGATTCATCCCGCACGCGAGTGCCGCGGCCGCGGCGCCGCTGCTGCCGCCGGCGGAACGCGTCAGGTCCCACGGGTTGCGCGTCGCGCCGAACACGTCGTTGAACGTATGCGAGCCGGCGCCGAATTCCGGCGTGTTCGACTTGCCGATCATCAGCGCGCCGGCGCTCGCACAGCGCCGCACGATCAGCGCGTCGTGCTGCGGGACGTGCTCGGCGAACAGCGTCGAACCGAAGGTCGTGCGCACGCCGCGCGTCGCGGTCAGATCCTTCTGCGACACCGGCAGCCCGTGCAGCGGCCCCTGCCATTCGCCGCGCGCCCAGCGCGTGTCGAGCTCGCGTGCGCGGGCGCGCAGCGCATCGGGATCGACGACAGTGACGAGCGCATTCACGCGCGGGTTGATCGTCGCGATGCGCTTGAGATGCGCATCGAGCAGCTCGCAGGCGCTGATCTGCCGGGACTTCAGCAATTCGAGCATGGTGCGCGCGGGCAGGTCGCACAGATCGCCGGCGGCGGCCGCGGCCGGCGACGGCGAAAACGAAACGGTCGTGGTCATGGAATCGATCGAAGAAGATGGAAGTCAGTCTGTCAGTGATCCTGATCGCTTCGGTCCGACGCGAACGCGAGCGCGACGAGCGACAGCAGGCCGCAGACGATCACGTACCACGCCGGCGCGGCCGGATTGCCGGTCGCCCCGATCAGCCAGGTGACGATGAACTGCGCGAAGCCGCCGAAGATCGACACGCCGCCCGCATACGCGATCGACAGCGCGGTCGCGCGCGTGCTCTTCGGAAACAGCTCCGCGAGGATCACGCCGTTCGCGCCTGCATTGACCGAGTGCAGCGCGGCGAGCAGCATCACGACCGCGTACATCGTCGCGATCGACGGCACCGCGCCGATCAGCCAGAAGCCCGGCAGGATCAGCACGGTCAGCGCCACGCGCGTCCACAGCGCGACGCGCTTGCTGCCGAGCCGATCCGACAGGCGTCCGCCGATCGGCGCGGCGACGAACATCACCGCCCCGGAGAGAATCCCGCACCACAGCGCGGTATCCATCGACAGGTGCAGCACGCGGATCGCATACGTCGACATGTAATAGAGGACGATGAAGTGCGCGGCGGTGCCGCCGACCACGAGGCCGAGCGCGGTCAGCACGGCGCCGCCGTCGCGCCGCAGCACGGTGCCGAGCACCGCGGACGAGCGCCGCGCGGCCGCGGCCGGCGCGTGCTGTTCGAGCGCATTGAAGCGCGCGCGCAGATACAGGCCGACCGGCGCGATCAGCACGCCGGCGAGAAACGGCACGCGCCAGCCCCACGATTCGAGCGCGGCCGGTTCGAGGAAATACGACAGCAGGAAGCCGACGAACGAACCGGCCAGTGCCGCCGCGCCCTGGCTCGCGAATTGCCAGCTCGTGTAGTAGCCGCGTTCGCCGGGCGGTGCACGCTCGGCGAGCAGCGACGTCGATACGCCGACTTCCCCGCCGGCGGAGAAGCCCTGCAGCAGCCGTGCGAGCACGACCAGCACGGGCGCCGCGGCGCCGATCTGCGCGTAGGTCGGCATCACGCCGATCATCCCGGTGCCGATCGCCATCGTGACGAGCGTGAGGTTCATCGCCGGCACGCGGCCGAAGCGGTCGGCGACCAGCCCGATCACGACGCCGCCGATCGGCCGCGCGATGAAGCCGACGCCGAACGTCGCGACCGACATCAGCAATTGCTGCTGCGCGGACGCGGCCGGGAAAAACAGTTTTCCAAGCAGCACCGCGAAGAAGCTGAACACGGTGAGATCGAAGAATTCGAGGCCGTTGCCGATCGTGATCGCGACGATCAGCTGGCGATTGGACGGGGATGCGGCAACGGTGCCGACATGCCCGCCGAACGTGCTGTCCGCTCGGGGCGCCTTCATGAAGGTTTGTCTCCGTACTGGTTGTGCGTATCGGTTGCGTGTGTGGTGCGTGTCTGTTGCGCGGCCCGTTCGACGGCCTGCGCATGCAGTCTAGGCATTCAAAATACGCAGCCCGGAGCGACATTTTTCGATCGTGATAACGCCTGGTTATCGCGCGCTTTGCCCGCGCGATCGCGGTGTAGGATACGAACGTCGCTACTGCCGCCGCGCCCCGCCACGCCGTGAAACACCATCAGCTCCGGGCGCTTGCCGCCATCGCCGAACACGGGAGCCTGCGCGCCGCCGCGCGTGCGATCCATCTGTCCCAGCCCGCACTCACCAAGGCGATCCGCGAACTCGAGCAGGACCTCGGCGTGCCGCTCGTCACGCGCAACGCGCGCGGCGCGCAGCTCACGCGCTTCGGCCAGGCCGTCTATGCACGCGCGCGGCTGATCCTCGCGGAGATCCAGCACGCGCGCGACGACGTGATCCATCTGTCGGGCGGCAAGGAAGGCGCGCTCGCGTGCGCGCTGACGCCGCTGATGTCGCTCGGCTTCCTGCCGGCCGCGCTCGACGCGTTCCGTCAGCGCATGCCGACGATCCGCCTCGACGTGCGCGAAGGCTTTCTCGACACGGCGCTGCCGCGCCTGCGCGACGGCACGCTCGACTTCGTGATCGCGATCGTCGATGCGACGCGGCTGTCGCCCGAATTCACGTTCCGGCCGCTCATCGAATCCGCGCTGATCCTGATGACGCGCGCGAGCAATCCGCTGCGTCACTGCACGTCGCTCGCGCAGCTGCAGGATGCGCAATGGGTGCTCAACACGTCGCCGGAAAGCATCGGCCGGCTGCTGCAGAACGTGTTCGTCGCGCACGGCTACGCGGCACCGCAGCCGATCGTCGAATGCACGTCGTTCAGCGCGGCGTTCGCGCTGTCGGTGCATACCGACAGCGTGTCGTGCGTGCCGCAGCTCTTCATGGAGATCGACTGGATACGCGAACGGATGGTCGCGATCGATGTGAAGGAGACGATTCCGACCGTGTCGGCCGGTGTGCTCACGCGGCGCGATGCGCTGAACACGGTCGCATGCGACTACCTGATCCACTGCTTCGTCGAGGCCGTGCGCCGGTACGATCCCGCGAAACTGCTGTGGCGATCGTGACCTGTCCTATTCGATTCGAATCGCACTACGAATATCGATTTTCTTTATAAGAAAAATCACGTCTAATTTCGTACAATTACTAAATACAAACCGAGGAAGAAGGTTTATATAGGACCAATCCTGCCGATAAGATTCAACAAGGCAACGGCCCCGGAACCCGTTATTTTGAGACCCTTCCGGCGGTTGATCAACACATCATTTCGTAATACTTATTCGCGTGAGTCGTTCGTTCAAATACGACGCATCGACAGATAGAATTAAACAAACAATTCTATTTACCGATAAAAAAATGGACGAACTCCTGCCAATGCGGCTATTCATCAAGGTGGCCGAACTTCACAGTTTCGCGCGTGCAGCCACGGAACTGAACATCTCCAACTCGTCGGCCACCCGCCTCATCATGGGCATCGAGGACAGGCTCGGCGCACGCCTGCTGAACCGCACGACGCGCAGCCTGTCGCTCACCGACGCCGGTCATCTGTATCTCGCGCAGATCCGCCACGTGGTGGAGGAAATCGACCGCGTCGAGGACACGATCGCGTCGATGCATCACGAGCCGATCGGGTCGCTGAAGATCGCCGCGCCGGTCATGTTCGGCATGCACGTGCTCGCCCCGGCGATCGATGCGTTCAAGACGCAGCATCCGGCCATCGTGCCGGAAGTCACGATCGTCGACCGCCATGTCGATCTCGTATCCGAGGGCTTCGACGTCGGGCTGCTGCTGTCGCAGCGCATCAGCACCAACACGCTGGTGACGCGCCCGCTCACGCGGCTCAAGCGGATCGTCTGTGCGGCGCCCCGGTATGTCGAAGCGCACGGCGCACCGGTCCATCCGCACGATCTCGCGTCCCATTCGTGCCTGACGTTCCATGCCGACTTCGCGGGCGAATACCTGTCGTTCGATCACGAGCCGACGCGCGTCGCGGTGCGGCCGAACAAATCCGCATCGTCGAACAACATCGGGCTGATCCGGAACTGGGCGCTGTCGGGCATGGGTATCGCGGTGCTGCCCGACTTCCTCGTCGAAGCGGATCTCGCCGACGGACGGCTGCTCGCGCTGCTGCCCGACTATCGGCTCGAGGAACTCGAGATGAATATCGCGTACCCGAGCCGGCGGCACTTTCCGCGCAAGACGCGGCTTTTCGTCGATCACCTGGTCGAGTATTTCGTCAGGTGAAAGAAGGGTTCAATCGCGCACCTTTTTTGCATCGAGGCCGGGCGCCGTCGGCGAACCCGCGGCCCGCCGCGCACCCGCGCCAGCCGGGCCACGTGCGGCCGCATCGCCGCCCACGCCCGGTGCGGGCACACCTGTTGCGCCGCTGCATCTCAGTAGTGAACCGCTCTTGGCAGCCGGCCGTTGAGGACTACACTAATCCTTAATGAGGTGCGGCCGGAGCCCGTGCCTCCAGGGAGACGCCGCCATGAATCGGCCACTGAATCGCATCCTGCCGCGCATGACCGGTAGTGCATCGGTCTGGACGTGGGTCAAGTGGTCGTTGCTGGCCGCGCTGGTGATCGCCGTGGCGATCCTCGTGCGGCTCGTGATGACCGAGATCGCGACGTCGCGCATGCAGGCGCACTACCTGTCCGAACTCACGCGCGACGTCGGCTACACGGTCGAGGCGGGCGCGAGCGACCACATCCGTTTCCCCGCGAACGGGCCGTACGACGAGCGCCTCGGTTATTCGATGATTCCCGCGTTCCAGGAGCGCCTGCTCGCACGCGGCTTCGTCGTCGGCAAGCAGGCGCGCGATTCCGACCGGATGCTGTCGCTCGCCGATCGCGGCCTGTTCCTTCCTTACGAAGAGAAAGATCAGGCCGGGCTGATGCTGTTCGACTCGACCGGCTCGCCGCTGTTCGCGACCGTGTTCCCGCAGCGCGTGTACGCCGACTTCGACACGGTGCCGCGGGTGGTCGCCGATTCGCTGATGTTCATCGAGGATCGCTACCTGCTCGACCCGAACCAGCCGAACCGCAATCCGGCGATCGACTGGGGCCGCTTCAGCCGCGCGCTCGCCGATCAGGCGCTGCACGTCGTCAACCATCACCAGGCGCGCCCGGGCGGCAGCACGCTCGCGACGCAGATCGAGAAGTTCCGCCATTCGCCCGACGGCCGCACCGCGACGCCGCCGGAGAAGCTGCGCCAGATCGCGTCCGCGTCGATCCTCGCGTACCTGAACGGCCCGCAGACGATGCTCGCGCGCCGCACGATCCTGGTGCGCTACCTGAACTCGGTGCCGCTCGCCGCGCGGCCGCACGTGGGTGAAATCAACGGTATCGGCGACGGTCTCGCCGCGTGGTACGGCCGCGACTTCAACGACGTGAACCGCATCCTGTCCGCGCCGACCACCGGCGACAACGTCGACGAACAGGGCAAGGCGTTCCGCGAGGTGCTGTCGCTGATCATCGCGCAGCGCGCGCCGTCGTATTTCCTGAACCGCGGCTATCCGGCGCTGCAGAAGCTGACCGACAGCTATCTGCGGCTGCTGTCGAACGGCGGCGTGATCTCTCCCGCGCTGCGCGATGCGGCGCTCGCCGCGCAGATCGAGCGCGCCGCGCCGCCGGCCGCCGCGCGCGTGCAGTCGTTCGTGTCGCGCAAGGCCGTGTCGTCCGCGCGCGCGTCGCTGCTCTCGGCGCTCGGCATCAGCGACCTGTACCAGCTCGACCAGCTCGATCTGGAAGCCACCAGCACGCTCGACAACGGTGTGCAGCAGGCGGTCGCCGACCGGCTCGCGCGGGCGTCGACCCGCGACGGCGCGCAGGCGGCCGGGCTGTACGGCTTCGAGATGCTCGCGCCGAAGGACGACCCGTCTCATCTGACGTACAGCTTCACGCTGTACGAGCATCGCAACGGCGCGAACATGCTGCGCGTGCAGACCGACAGCGTGAACCAGCCGTTCGACGTGAACCGCGGCGGCCGCATCAACCTCGGCTCGACCGCGAAGCTGCGCACGCTGATCACCTACCTGCAGATCGTCTCCGAGCTGCACGCGCGCTACGGCAACCTGCCGAACGCGCAACTCGCGCACGTGAAGCCCGATCCGATCGACGGGCTGTCGCGCTGGGCGCTCGACTACCTGTCGCACACGCGCGACCGCTCGCTGCAGGCGATGCTCGATGCGGCGGTCGAACGCAAGTACTCGGCGAGCCCCGACGTGTTCTACACGGGCGGCGGCGCGCAGGTGTTCTCGAACTTCGAAAAGTCGGACAACGGCCGCATCCTGACGCTGCATACGGCGTTCGAGCATTCGGTCAACCTGGTGTTCGTGCGGCTGATGCGCGACATCGTCCATTACGAAATGCTGAAGGCGGCCGGCCCGTCGACGTCGTGGCTCGGCGATCCGGAGCAGCGCAAGCATTACCTCGAGCAGTTCGTCGACGGCGAAAGCAAGGTGTACGTGAAGCGCTACTACACGCGCTACGCGGGCAAGACGCCCGACGACGCGCTCGCGCTGATGCTGCAGGACGTGCGCAAGTCGCCGCCGAAGATCGCGACGGTGCTGCGCAGCGTCGCGCCGAACGAATCGCTCGCGTGGTTCAGCGCGCACATGCGCGCGCAGCTGAAGGGCACGCCGGCCGCGACGATGTCGGACTACGATCTCGCCGAGCTGTACGCGAAGTACGCGATCGACCGCTTCAACCTCAACGATCGCGGCTACATCGCGAGCGTCCACCCGCTCGCGCTGTGGACCCTCAATTACCTGCGCGCCCACCCGAACGCGCCGCTCGCCGACGTCCAGCGCGACAGCCGCGATGCGCGCTTCTACACGTACTCGTGGCTGTACAAGACCCGCTACCACGCGACCCAGGACCGGCGCATCCGCCACATGGTCGAGCTGCGCGCGTATGGCGAAATCACGAAGGCGTGGCGCGCGCTCGGCTATCCGTTCGAGGAAGTCACGCCGTCGTTCGCGGCCGCGATCGGCGCGTCGGGCGACCAGCCGGACGCGCTCGCGAAACTGATCGGCCTGATCGCGAACGGCGGCCAGAAGGCGCCGACCGAGACGATTACGCGCCTCGACTTCGCGAAGGGCACGCCGTACGAAACGCGCTTCGTGCGCGCGGCCGCGCAGCCGCAGCCGCTGCTGTCGCCCGAGATCGTCAACGTGGCGCGCACGCTGCTGGGCGACGTCGTGCAGCACGGCACCGCGCGGCGCCTCGCGGGCGGCTTCACGCTGCCCGACGGCAAGACGCTCCCGGTGTACGGCAAGACCGGGACGGGCGACCAGCGCTTCAATGTGTACGCACGCGGCGCGCGGCTGATCGAGTCGCGCAAGGTCAACCGCAGCGGCACGTTCGTGTTCGTGCTTGGCGACCGCTTCTTCGGCGTGCTGACGGCGACCGCGCACGAGCCGTACGCGGCGCGCTACGACTTCACGAGCGCGATGGCCGTGCAGTTGCTGAAGTCGATGGCGCCGGCGCTCGCGCCGCTGATCGAACGCCCGGTCGAAGCCGGCACGCGCACGGCGGGCCCCGCGCCGCAGGCGGAAACGCCGACGCCGCAGGCCGCGCCGGTCTCGCCGTCCTGAGCGCCGCCCGCGCGCTCACGCGACGACGCGCCGCTCAGGCCGAGCGGCCGTCGAAATGCGTGACGGGCAGCGCGTCGATATCGACATCCTCGAGGCATCGCACGTTGATCGCGGCCATCTCGGTGCCGTTCGGATGCGTCCCCTCGCCGAACGCGTGAATCCCGCAGCGCTTGCAGAAGCGATGGCGGATCACGTGCTTGTTGAACATGTAGGTCGACAGATTGTCGTCGGGCGTGAGAAGCGTCATGTGGTCACGCGGCACGAACCACATCAGCGCGCCCTTGCGCCGGCAGATCGAGCAGTTGCAGGCCATCACGCCCTGCAGGTCACCTTCCGCCTCGAACTTCACGTCGCCGCAGTGGCAGCTTCCGCGATAGAGCATGGTCGTCTCCTGGTGCGGCCCGTGCACGACGACGGCGCCCGGGCGGGACACCGTTGGCCGGACCGATCCATGCGCGTACAGTAGCGCGCACATGCGCCGCACGCAATGTCCGGCGGCGCCCGTCCCGACCCGTCCCAACCAAGGAAAACCGTCATGCTCGAACTGCGCCCCGGCTGCGAATGCTGCGACAAGGACCTGCCGCCCGATTCGGCGGAAGCCCGCATCTGTACGTTTGAATGCACATTCTGCGCGACCTGCGCCGACGAGGTGCTGAAGGGCCGCTGCCCGAACTGCGGCGGCGACCTGGTCGCTCGCCCGCGCCGGCCGGCGAGCCTGCTCGCGAAATATCCGGCGTCGACGGAGCGCATCCACAAGCCGGGCGGCTGCGCGAACGCCGCCTGACGGCGCCGCATCGCGCGCCGCTTCCCGTCACGACATCTCGATGCGCGCGCGCGTGATCGCGAGCAGCGACGCCATCGCACGGCGCGCGCCGTCCTCGTCGCGCATGCCGATTGCGTCGGCGACGGCCGCATGCTCGGCGAGCGACGCATTGAACACGTGCGCCCGGCGCGCGTTCAGGTGCAGCTGCGCCTCGAGCGTGCGGTCGATCAGCGCGCCGAGCGGCACCAGCAGCTCGTTGCCGCCCGCCTCCAGCACGCTCAGGTGAAAGCGCAGGTCCGCGCGCACCCATTCGTCGACGTTGCGCGCGGCGGCCATCGCGCGCACCGCGTCATCGATCGCGTCGAACGCGCCCGCCCCGTGCGCACGCGCGGCCAGCGCGGCCGCGTGGGGCTCGATCATTTCGCGCATCTCCTGCAGCTTGAGCGCGAACGCGAGCGGCGGCGCGACCCGCGCATACCAGTCGAGCAGGTCGGCATCGAGCAGGTTCCATGCGCGGCGCGGCCGCACGCGCGTGCCGACCTTCGGCCGCGATTCGACCAGCCCCTTCGACGTCAGCGTGCGCAGCGCCTCGCGCAGCACCGTGCGGCTCACGCCGAACATCTCCATCAGGTCCGGCTCGCGCGGCAGCAGCGATTCGGGCGGATAGTCGCCGCGCAGGATCGCTGTCGCAAGGCGGAAGGACGTCTGTCCATGCAGGTCGCGTTGAATGATCGTTCTCCGTTGGCCGGGCACGCCGCGGCTGTCCACTATCTGCACAATAGTGCTATTAATACTATTTTTTATCACGCTACGCTAGGATAACCGTCACGTACTCGACGGCGCCGCATCCGCACGTCCGCGCCGCGCAACCCAGGAGACTCGCGACATGAAAATCATCCGCCTCGAAACCTTCGTCGTCCCGCCGCGCTGGCTGTTCCTCAAGATCGAAACCGACGAGGGCATCGTCGGCTGGGGCGAGCCGGTGGTCGAGGGCCGCGCGCACACGGTCGAAGCCGCCGTGCAGGAACTCGCCGACTATCTGGTCGGCAAGGATCCGCTGCTGATCGAGGATCACTGGCAGGTGATGTACCGCGCGGGCTTCTACCGCGGCGGTCCGATCATGATGAGCGCGATCGCGGGCGTCGACCAGGCGCTGTGGGACATCAAGGGCAAGCATCACGGCGTGCCGGTGCACGCGCTGCTCGGCGGCCAGGTGCGCGATCGCATCAAGGTGTATTCGTGGATCGGCGGCGACCGGCCGAGCGATGTCGCGAACAACGCACGCGCGGTGGTCGAGCGCGGCTTCAAGGCCGTGAAGATGAACGGCTCCGAGGAGCTGCAGATCGTCGATACCTACGACAAGGTCGAGCAGGTGATCGCGAACGTCGCGGCGGTGCGCGACGCGGTCGGCCCGCACGTCGGGATCGGCGTCGACTTCCACGGCCGCGTGCACAAGCCGATGGCGAAGGTGCTCGCGAAGGAGCTCGATCCGTACAAGCTGATGTTCATCGAGGAGCCGGTGCTGTCGGAGAACGCCGAGGCGCTGCGCGACATCGTGAACCAGACCAACACGCCGATCGCGCTCGGCGAGCGGCTCTACTCGCGCTGGGACTTCAAGCACATTCTCGCGGGCGGCTACGTCGACATCATCCAGCCCGACGCATCGCACGCGGGCGGCATCACCGAGTGCCGCAAGATCGCGACGCTCGCGGAAAGCTACGACGTCGCGCTCGCGCTGCACTGCCCGCTCGGCCCGATCGCGCTGGCCGCGTGCCTGCAACTCGATGCGGTCAGCTACAACGCGTTCATCCAGGAACAGAGCCTCGGCATCCACTACAACCAGGGGAACGACCTGCTCGACTACCTGCGCAACCCCGAGGTGTTCCGCTACGAAGACGGCTTCGTCGCGATCCCGCAGGGCCCGGGGCTCGGCATCGACGTCAACGAGGAGAAGGTGCGCGAGATGGCGAAGACGGGCCATCGCTGGCGCAATCCGGTGTGGCGCCACGCGGACGGCAGCGTCGCCGAGTGGTGATGCGGAGGTGAAGTGAGATGAGATGACGTGCGTTGCGCGGCGGACCAGCCGCGCATCGCAGGCCGAGACGGCCGCCCGACAGGCGGCCGCTTTTACATCCGCGGCATGCGGCTCATGTGGCTCACGCAGCTCACGCGGGAACGGCATCCCGCGCCGAACCGGCCGTCAGCCGAGCGCCGCGAACCCCGGCACGCAGAACGACAGCACCGCGGCCGCGACGAACACCGCGATCATCGTCAGCGCTTCGAGATGCAGGATGTTGCGGAACGTGTGCGCGTCTTCGGTCGACGCGGTACGGCGCAGGCGCGGCAGCGCGGAGAAGCGGTTCAGCCCGCCGAGCACGAGCGCGAGCGCGACGAGCAGCAGCTTGAGCAACAGCACGCGCCCCCACGTGCTGCCGTCGAGCGGCGCGAGCGAGCCGCCGAGCCCGCGCAGCGCATTGAGCACGCCGGTGCCGAGCACGAAGACGACCGCGATCGCCGAGGTTCGCGACAGTTGCTGGCCGATCCGGATCAGCGCGCCGCGCGCGACCGACGAACCGAGCACCGGCAGCACCGCGAGGCCGGCCGCGAGCACGAGGCCGCCCCACACCGCGGTGGCGAGCAGGTGCAGCGTCTGCACGCCGACCGCCGCGGACAGCGGGCCCGTATCGGCCGCATGGCCGAGCGACGCCTTGCCGGCCGCGACCACGATCACCGCGAACCACAGCACCGCATGCGCGACCGGACCCTCGGGCTTCGCCAGCGCGACGATCGCGAGCAGCACGGCGCCGGCGAACGCGACGCTCCACGCAAAGCCCGCATGCGTCTGCATCAGCATGGTCGGAATCGCATCGAACGCGCCGCCGAGCCCCGCGCCGCTCATCGACGCGGCTTCATACACGAGCCAGCCGAGATCGGCGAGCACGAGCGCCAGCGCCGCCGCGACCAGCGAATGTTGCGCGCGCAGCCATGCATGATGCGACGGCGCGACGACCGGCCGCGCGCCGTCCTTGCCGAGCCACGCCTTGAGCAGCGCCGAGCCGACCGCCATCGCGAACGTCGCGTCCATCAAGGCCGCGAGCGCGACCTGCCCGATCCACAAGCTGTCGATCCTCATTGCGCGCGCCCTCCCGGAAACGGCCGGCCGGCGACGCGGCGGCAAGTGGAACGACAGCGGGGAGACGGCAACGGCACGGTAGGGAACGTCATCGATGAATCCGGAAACGGGAGAAATGACTGGATCTGCGGCGGAGGCGGCGCCGCGCGACCCGCGAGTGTACGGTCTTCGATGGTCAAAGCGCACGCCGGTTCACATCATCCGTACATATCGCGCGGCAAATTGTCGCAAGTCGCAAACAGACAGGAACCGATGTCCTTTTGCCAAATAGCCGTCATTACCCATCGATGATAGAATGCCGCGTCGCAGCAGCCCGGCTGCCCTGCCATCCATGCGCCGAGCCGATCGTAGCCCGGACAGGTCCCCGACGAATAAACATGGAGTCTCGTGTGTCTTCAAGACGCCTCTTCCGTCCGTTGCTCGCCGTTCTCTTGATCGGTGGCGCGGGCCTTATGAGCGCTGCTCAAGCGCAGACCAAGCCCACGGAGCAAGCGCACGCCCAGCAGGCGCCGCTCAAGGCACCCGATACGATGGCCGAGCGTGTGCGCGGCTGTACCGCATGCCACGGCGTTCACGGCCAGGGCACCGACAACGATTATTTCCCGCGTCTTGCCGGCAAGCCGGCCGAGTACCTGTACAACCAGCTCGTCAACTTCCGTGACGGACGGCGCAAGTACCCGCCGATGAACTACCTGCTGACGTACCTGAACGACGATTACCTGAAAGAGATCGCCGAGCACTTCTCGGCCGAGCGTCCGCCGTACCCGACGCCGGCCAAGCCGACGCTGCCGGCCGCCACGCTCGCGCGCGGCAAGCAGCTCGTCACGCAAGGCGATCCGTCGCGCAAGCTGCCGGCCTGCGTCGCCTGCCACGGCGCCGGGCTGACCGGCATGCAGCCGGCGATCCCGGGCCTCGTCGGCCTGCACGCCGATTACCTGAGCGCACAGCTCGGCGCATGGCGCTCGGGCAACCGCCACGCGAAGGCACCGGATTGCATGCACGATATCGCGTCGAAGCTGTCGGATGAAGACGTCACGGCCGTGACCGCGTGGCTCGCCGCGCAACCGGCGCCCGCCAACCCCGTGCCGGCCCCGGCGCGTTCGATGAAGACTCCGCTCGCCTGCGGCAGCGAACCGCAATAAGGCAAGGGAGACAGACACAATGAAACGCAAGTCCCTGTTTGCACTCTCGGCTGTCGCGATCGTCGCGGCAGTCGCCCTCGTGCCGGTCCTGTGGCCGGGCAACGACACGCTGCACGGCGCTGCCGCCGTCGCGGCCACGCCGGCCGACCAGGCCGCGCTGATCAAGAAGGGCGAATACCTCGCGCGCGTCGGCGACTGTATCGCGTGCCACACCGTGCGCGGCGGCAAGTCGTTCGCGGGCGGCCTGCCGATGGCGACGCCGTTCGGCACGATGTACACGCCGAACATCACGCCGGACGACAAGGACGGCATCGGCAAGTGGACGTCGGACGACTTCTACCGCGCGATGCACACCGGTCGTTCGAAGGACGGCAGCCTGCTCTACCCGGGCTTCCCGTTCGCGAGCTACACGAAGGTCACGCGCGCCGATTCGGACGCGATCTACGCGTACCTGCGTTCGGTCCCGCCGGTCTCGGTGCCGAGCCGTCCGCACGAACTCAAGTTCCCATTCAACAACCGTAACCTGCTGATCGGCTGGCGCACGCTGTTCTTCAAGGAAGGCGAGTACAAGCCGGATCCGACCAAGTCGGTCGAATGGAACCGCGGCGCGTACCTCGTCGAAGGCCTCGGCCACTGCTCGATGTGCCACACGTCGATCAACATGATGGGCGGCCCGGTGAACTCGGCAGCCTTCGCGGGCGGCCTGATCCCGCTGCAGAACTGGTATGCTCCGTCGCTGACGAACGACAAGGAACTCGGCCTCGGCGACTGGCACGTGCAGGAGCTGTCCGACCTGCTGCAGGCCGGCGTGTCGAACAAGGGCGCGGTGTTCGGCCCGATGGCCGACGTCGTGCACAACAGCCTCCAGTACATGAACGACGAAGATACGCGCGCAATGTCGACGTACCTGAAGTCGATCCCGCAGAAGGCTGAAGCGCCGAAGAACATGCAGTACGAGCCGTCGAAGCAGTTCGGCAACACGCTGTTCGACCAGGGCAAGAAGATCTACGCGGACAATTGCGCGACCTGCCACGCCGAAACCGGCGCAGGCAAGCCGCCCGCGTATCCGCCGCTCGCGGGCAACCATTCGATCGTGATGGAATCGGCAGTCAACCCGATCCGCATGGTGCTGAACGGTGGCTACCCGCCGAGCACGTTCAAGAATCCCCGTCCGTACGGGATGCCGCCGTTCGCACAGTCGCTGTCGAACCAGGAAGTTGCGGCAGTCGTCACGTATATCCGGATGTCGTGGGGCAACAACGGTACGCCGATCTCGCCGCAACAGGTGAGCGACCTGCGTTCCGCGCCGCTTGACTAAATAACGCGCGACACAGACGGGGGCGGGGGGGGGGGGGGGGCCCCCCCCCCCCCCCCCCCCCGCCCCCCCCCCCCCCCCCCCCCCCCCCCCCCGGGCCCACAAA
>NZ_JBEPLG010000006.1:0-510149 GCF_040545115.1 Burkholderia sp. 567 | reverse complement strand
GAATCGGCGGTCTGCCAAGGCCCGTGGGTGAGCGTCAGCGCCCTGCTGCTTCAGGCTCGGCGCTTCAACGCTGACGGACAGAAAACCGATGAAACATGCGACATCTGTATTTAGCTGGCGCTACGACATCTGAATCCGGGTATGACAGCAGATTGTAGTAGCTAAGTTCAGATGTCCGCTTTTGGCTAAGTTCAGATGTCCGTTTTTCGACCCATCGTAAGCTGACCGGCTGCCGGTTGTCCGGCGCTGGGAGCTTCGATGACTGCGACAGAACGGATCACGATGACGATGCGCGAGTTGGACCGATTCAAGGTCATTCAGGACGTAGCTGATGGCAAGCTCAAGCCATGGCGTGCGGCGGAACGGCTGGAGTTGACGACCAGGCAGGTTCGCCGGCTGGTCGCCAGATTACGGGAACACGGGCCTCAAGGCCTCGTGTCGGGACGGTATGCGAAGCCCAGCAACAACCGGCTGGACGCGGTAATTGTGGACCGGGCGCTGTCGATCATCCGCGACCGCTACGCCGATTTCGGGCCGACGCTGGCCTGCGAGAAGCTTTGGGAGTGTCACGGCATTCGGCTGGCCAAGGAGACGGTCAGGAAGCTGATGAAGGACGCTAGTTTGTGGATCCCGCGCTGGCAACGTCCGCCGAAGCCCAGCCTCGCTGTATCACGGTCGGAATTGCGCACCTCTATTCGTCGATGCCCGCCGTGGCAAGTACACCACGGCGGGCTGTGCGACTAACTATCTAAGCAGTTGTCAGTAGACCGACCCTTACCAGACATACCCGGCGCTACCCCCGACAGCCACCGTACCGCGCGTGTTTGTCGAGCCACCGCCTTTGAAAATCCAGCTACCGCCAGGCAGATACGTCGACACGCCCACAGCGAAACCCGTCTGACCAGCATAATTGCCGACCGCCACGCCGACGACCGACTTACCGGGCGCGGGTGCTTGCGGGAGCATCGACAGCGCGACGGCCGAAGCCGAACCGGCGTTCGAATCCTTGCGATACTTTTGGAGGTCGTCCCGAACGCTGTTAACTGCGCTGTTGAACTGGCGTACGTTCACGGCATCGGTCGGAGCCGTACCGTCCGCAACGTTGGTAATCTGACGCTCAGCACCCGGCGCACCAACCGAAACCGTGTTGTCCCGGTCTGCGATTGAATTCGCACCCAGGGCAACCGAATTGTTCGCGGTCACTCGGGAGTTCGCGCCAATTGCAGTTCCATTCGTGCCCGTGACGTTCGAACCATCACCGATTGCGGTTCCGTTCGTGCCTGTCACCTTGGAACCCGAGCCAATGGCTGTTGCGCGATCAGCCGTAACAGTCGAGTTGGTTCCGATTGCCGTGCCATCTTGACCCGAAACGTTTGCGCCGTTTCCCACAGCGGTCCCGTTGGGGACCGACACGACCGAATTGTTCCCTACCGCGGTGCCGGTTTGGTCTGCAACCGTGCCATTCGAACCGGAAGTGGAAATTGTGTCGACCTTCGCTGTGAGAGACGTAAGGTTATTCGAGAGAACGGAAACTTGACTTGCGACGGCGAAAAGCTGCGAGCCGTTGACCGCGTCCGTACTCGTTGCGCTGATTTCACCGGCGGCGACGTTCACGATCTGACGCTCGGCGCCTGCGCTGCCCACGCTCACCACGCCGACGGGTGTGCCCGCGAAGCCGCTGTAGTTGACGCCGTTCAGCGTCGCGCTGCTGACCGTGGTAAACGCGCGCGTCACTGCGCCGGAGCCCAATGCCACGGAATTTGCATCGGCTGCCGAAGCATTTTCGCCAATCGCAATCGCGTTCTGGGCAGTGGCCTGTGCGCGGGAAATTGAAACGCTACCGATCCCGGATGCGACAGAATCCACACCGATTGCCGTCGCGTCAGACGCGTTCGCGCTCGCCTGAAAACCCACCGCCGTTCCGCCAGCGGCTGAACTATTAGTACCGACCGCCGTTGAGAACTCGGAAGTAGTATGTGCCAGCGCACCAATCGCAGTCGAGTCGCCATTCGCTGCGCTCGACCCGCCGCCGTACGCTACTGCTCTGGTGCCGTTTGCCACGGAATTAGAGCCGACCGCCGTCGCATTCCGGCCATTTGCCGTAACCGTATCGCCCAATGCCGTTGCCGCCCCGCCCTGCGCCGACACAAAGACGCCGACTGCAGTGTTCTGGCTCGAACCATCGGCACCGGCAACTGCGGGATACGTTCCCCCCGTGGTCGCCGGGGGTGCCGCCGCAGCACCGCCGATCGTCTCGTTGATACCACCGTTCTGGCCACCGACGGCCAGGTTATCTGCGTATGCCCGCCCCACAGGCAGCAGCATCAGCGCCGTTACCGCCGCCAGCGAAACCCGCAATTTGAGCGGGATGCCAGCCGCCGTCATATTCGCTTTCCCCGACTCGCCGTGTACGGCGCGCGCCTCGGCTGCCTTTGCTAGCACACCTAATCCTCGATTCGAGGCCACCCTGTATTGACTCTTGTTCATTGCGCTTTCCGTTCTGACTTCCCTAGTGGACAAAAGGGAGTTTCCTTTTGCTCTCTTCGTAGCCGCGCCTCAGACAAGCTCGCGCACCGCCCCTCGGATATGCAGCGTCCGCCGCATTTTTTACCGCTACGATCAAAGCCCCTGCCTTACCGGCACCCCGTGTAACGGGTGGAAATCCCGTGTAAGGTCTGCGGAATTATGGGAAACGCCTCTCGCCCCTATGTTTGCCAAATAGGTGAATTTGTTTGCTGCGGGGGAATTCTTTATTTATTGGTCAGTGACCTGGTCTGGTTTGAACTGTCCGCCTTCGTGCCGCGTAAGCTGACCTGTCGCCGGGTGTCCCGCGCCGAGGCTGCAATGGCTGCAACGGTACGGATCACGATGACGATGCGCGAGCTGGACAGGTTCAAGGTCATTCAGGACGTGGCGGCCGGCAAGCTCAAGCCATCGCGTGCGGCGGAACGACTGGAATTGACGACGCGGCAGGTTCGCCGGCTGGTCGCCCGACTGCGTGAACATGGTCCGGCGGGTTGGGTGTCGGGACACCGATCGAAGCCGGCGACCGGTCGCCTGGACCCACGAGCCTCCGACCGGGCGCCGTCGATCATCCGCCGATTTCGGACCGACGCCGGCGTGCGAGAAGCTGTGGCAATGCCACGGCTTTCGGTTGGCCAAGGAGCAGACTCGGACGAGCGGTCCAAGGCACGCTGACGAACGTAAGCGCCCTGCCGCTCCCGGCTTGTTCCTTCAACGCTGCACGACGGAACGACCGATGAGACATGCGACATCTGTATTTAGCTGGCGCTACGAGATCTGAATCCGGGCATGACACGATAAAAAACAGCGTCCGCTCACGCCGGAAACCATTTAAATTATTTACAAATCGAAGTCAATAGACTTTGCTGCAAATCATCTTAGTCTGATTGCATTCCCGCTGCGCAGCGAAAGCCAAATAATCTTAAACTCAAGCAGATAACAATCCAGATCATTGCTAGAAAATATTAAAACCAACGGAATGGAGTCCGCTTTTTCGATTAAATTCATAATCGACATAATTGTTTGTAATTTCGCGTGGCCAGTTTTATCTTCTCGTGCCGGTGACCACACGTTGCTGAGCGCCGCCGGGCAGCATGACTGGGTGCGCACGTCGCAGCAATTCGCCCTCGGGCATCGCAACATTCTCAAATCACGCTGCGTCGATGCAACTTCACCGACACGTCCGGAGCGGCCAACCGAATCATTTCATATTCCTCACCAAATCGTGACTTGATTAACGACTCCGACATGAAAAATTAATCTATCTGAAAATATCTTGTAATTATAAAAACGACCTCCTAGCATGCCTCTGCGGTTCGCGACATGTCTTATATCAACGTCTTCACTGGATTCATTCCTCGAACATTACCCATTCATAATCTGGGGGATTACATGAAGAAATTGTCTCGTCTGCTGCCCATCGCCGCGATTACCATCGCGAGTCTCAGCGCTTTTGCCCAGGCCGGTGACCCGTCGGCCGCGGTCGACAAGGCGCTGCAACTGATCCAGCAGAATCCGTCCGCCTTCAGTCTGGCTACCGGCGGCACAGCACGCACGTTGAAGTTCGCGGGGCCGCAAGCAAGCGCGCCGACGGACGGAGATCAGTTCCAGGTACGCGACGTGATCGTCGATCCCGATGGCACCGAGCACGTGCGCTTCGATCGCTTCCATGCGGGCCTGCCGGTGATAGGCGGTGACGTCGTCGTCCATTCGAACCGCGGGCAGTTGAAGCAGGCGAGCCAGACCCAGCTCGCACCGATCAATCTCGCCGGCACGATCGGCAAGGTCGGAAACCGCTCGGTGGTACGCAACGCGCCCGACGTAGGCGCGGCCACGGCCAAGCACATCGCGGCCGCGCGTTTCGACTCGAACGTGCGTCGCGTCGATGACGCGGAACTCGTCGTGTTCGCACGCGACGTCGCGCCGACACTGGCCTACGCGGTGCGCGTATATGGCAACGCGACCGATGCGCACGGCGATGCCGTGCTGTACTACATCGATGCGCGTACCGGCACCGTGCTCGACTCACAGGACCTGATCAAGACCGCCGCCGCGACCGGCACCGGCCGCTCGCTGTACTACGGCAACCTGTCGCTCACGACGGATCAGACCGGCGCGAACGCTTACCGGATGCTCGATCCGAGCCGCGGCGGCGGCTCGGTCTACGATGGCCGCGGCCTGAGCTCGGACGACGTCGAGCAAGCAACCGACCTGCCGATCTTCACGAGCAGCACGAACGTGTGGGGCAACAACACGACGACCGACCGGCAGACGGTCGCCGCAGACATCGACTACGGGCTCGCATTGACTTGGGACTACTACAGAACGACGCACAACCGCAACGGCATCTTCAACGACGGCCGCGGCGTGAGGAGCTACGCTCACGTCGTATTCAACACGGGCAGCGGCACGACCGGCGCGAACGCCGCGTGGCTGTCTTCGCGCGTGATGGTGTACGGCGACGGCGATCCAGGCACCCGTCTGCCGAAACCCGTCGTTTCGGTCGACGTCGCCGGGCACGAGATGAGTCACGGCGTGACCGAGGCCACCGCCAACCTGAACTATTCGGGCGACGCGGGCGGCCTGAACGAATCGACGTCCGACATTTTCGGCACGCTTGTGAAGTTCTACGCGAACAACCCGAACGATCCCGGCAATTACGTGATCGGTGCGCGCGTGACGAGCGGCGGCCTGCGCAAGATGTACAAGCAGGATCTCGACGGCCGGTCGTTCAGCTGCTACCCGTCCGGTGGCTTCTCGTGGTCGAATCCGCGCCACGATCCGCATTTCACGTCGGGTGTCGGCAACCGCTTCTTCTACCTGCTGTCGGAAGGCCCGGTGGTACCGTCGACCGATACCGGCCTGTCGAGGACGCAGCTGGTGTGCAACGGCGACACGACCTTCAGTGGCCTGGGCCGAGAGAAAGCCGGCAAGATCTGGTACCGGACACTGACCGTGTACCTGAACGCCAACTCGAGCTACCCGAACGCACGGCGTGCGTCGATCCAGGCAACGAACGACCTGTATGGCGCGAACTCGGTTGAAAGCGCAACGGTCGCGCGTGCCTGGAGTGCGGTCGGGGTGAATTGACCGCGCGTGTGTGCGAGCGTTGAACGCCCGGAGATCGCGTGGTGGTATGTCGCTGCGAGGTCACGCGTCGCCCGGGCGAATGACGGGCAGGTATCGCTCGACTGCCTGCACTTGCAGGCGGTCGAGCGGCCGACAATGCTTTCTTGCTGCGGGGACAATGCTCCCCGGTCGAGTGTTGATCAGATACGCTCTCGACCGGCGCCTGACAGTCAATTCAGCGATCGGTGGTAGGTCGCGATATATCGTGCCTGCCCAAGGATGTTTCCATGCATCTGATATGCAACGACCGCTGGACTCGATGTCGATTTCACGTCGACACTCGGGATGGACAGCGCAGACACCGTCACGACATATCGATGCGACTCACCTTTCGGCGGGCATGGCCCGCCGTACTTGGATTCGCCAAAATCCGTCAGCGTCTCGAGCGCACCCGTCGGCATTCGTCCCACATCTCCTGACGCACCCTTCTGAATCGACGTTTCCGAAGGCGGAATATTGACGACTTCCCAATGCGTCCATCCGAGCCCTCCGGTCGGGGCATCAGGATCGTACATGGTGACGACGATGCTTCTCGTTCCAGGCGGAACGTGCGCCCACGAGACTTGAGGCGAGACGTTATCGCCACGACATCCAAAGCCGTTGTAGACCTGCGCGTTCGCAAACTGACCATGGTCGAGGCCGTCAACCTTGACAGTAAGCGGATCGGCAAAAGCCACTGCTGGCACGACTGTGAAAAGTATCGTGGAGCAAATCCTCGATCGCAGAAAGAGACCAAATCGCATGGCGCACTCCTAAGACAGGTTCAGTGTGACGTTTCGTACGACCGGATTGACGCATTCGAGATACAGCGTATGTAACGATCATCGACGCGGATTCTAGACTCGACCTGCAAACATAAGTAGGACCACGGACGTTCCCACCATATTGCTTGGGCGACAACAATCCGCGACGTACAGGAATGTGGATTCACGTCGAGACGAATACAACGACAACCAGATTCGCCCCGATAGTGACGCGCTGAGTCGCGTCGCAAACTCCGCTTGGTCGGGCCGTTGGTGCATTTCGCGCACGAATGTATTGCCCCGTGACTCCATCGACCATGAAACGGTCGCACTCGATAATGGTCACCAGCAACAATCAACCGGGCGCGCAGACTTCCGCGCTCGACACGCGACCTTTCCGCGGCCGGATCACCGACTGCTAATGAAACTCGACATGTCGAAACCCCGTGAAGGTCAGCGCGTGACTAAACCATGTGGCGCCCGACGCGCTGTGTCCCGACCAGATTGTGGTGTTCTCCAAGGTCGGCTGCCCTTACTGCGCGAAGGCGAAAACAATTGCTGTTTGACCGCGAGATGGATTACGTCGACATACCACTCGATCACAAAATCCGCGGAAAAGTACTGAGCGCGGTATTGGGCAGCATGACCGCGCCGCACGTGTTCATCAACGGCCGGTACATCGGCGGAACCGAAGCACTCGAACCATACCTGCAGGGCCAAGTTGCCATACAAGGAAACAAACATGACTCAACTTTTCAAGCCGTTCGATCTCAACGACATTCCGCTCGCGAATCGCATCGTCATGGCGCCGATGACTCGATCCCGCGCGGCAAACAATATTGCCGATGAACGCACCGCCCTCTATTACGCGCAACGCGCGACCGCCGGCCTCATCGTGACCGAAGGAAGCCCTATCTCCCGCGAGGGCCAGGGCTATCTCTTCAATCCGAGCATCTATTCAGACGAACAGGTAGCCGGGTGGAGGCTAACCACGGACTCGGTTCATGCTGTCGGCGGCAAGATTTTCGCGCAACTGTGGCACGTGGGTCGTGTATCGCACACAAGCCTCCAGCCTGATGGTGGTGCGCCACGCAGCGCCACGTCACGGCTTGCAAAAGACTCGATCGTGTTTGCTTACGACGACAACGGGAAGCCGGGGTTCGTCCCGACGTCAACCCCGTCCGCATTGTCGACAATGGAGGTCGAACGCGTGGTCGAGGATTTCGTTTCGGCTGCGGCCAACGCCATCGAGGCCGGATTCGACGGCGTGGAAATCCACGCGGCCAACGGATATCTGTTCGAGCAGTTTCTGAATCCGCTGGTCAACGATCGCACTGACCGCTATTCAGCGACGACGCGCGAAAATCAGTTGCGCTTCGCGCTGGAAGTCGTTGACGGCATTGCCGAACGTATCGGCACCGGCAAGATAGGCATCCGGATTTCACCGTATGGGCAGCTATTCGATATGCCGCACTACCCGGGCATTCTCGATACCTATGGCGCGCTTGCGTTCGAGCTCGGCATGCGGCGCATCGCGTACATCCACGTGATGGATCAGTCGAACGTCTCGGTGGCGCCGAAAGACGACACCGCGTCGGACGATCGCACGATCGAACTGCTGTCGCGCATCAAGCGCGAGGCAGACAACACGCCGATCATCCTCGCAGGAGGGATGACGATCAACCGTGCGCAGGCACTTCTTGATGATGGTCTGATCGATCTCGCCGCATTCGGACAGCCATTCATCGCCAATCCGGATCTCGTGCACCGACTCAAAACCGGATTGCCGCTCGCTACCGCCGATCGAGCAACGTATTACGGTGGCGGCCTGAAGGGCTATGTCGATTACCCGCCGTTCGGTGCGCAATTTGCAGCGGAACCGCTCGAAAACGTCACGTGAACAACGCTGCTGTTCGAACGCCGTCCAAACACCTTTGTGATGCACCCACTCTGACCCACTACATCATGAACACGCTTGCAGGAAAGGTTGCAGTCGTCACCGGCGCAAACAGCGGTATCGGATTTGCCATCGCCTCACGTTTCACCGAAGAGGGAGCCAGTGTCGTTATCGTCGGACGCCGAGCCAGCGCCGTGGACGAAGCGGTTGCACGACTCGGTGAGAATGCCACGGGTGTTACCGGCGACCTCTCCGACCTCACGACACACGAACGTGTTGCGTCACTCGTAGCCGAGCGCTTCGGCAAGGCCGATATCTACGTAGCGAATGCCGGTATGAACGTGATCACGCCATCTGATCAAGTCTCGGTTGAAGAATATGACAGACAGTTCGCAACCAATACCAGGGCAGCCTTTTTTGGTGTGCAGAAGATCGCACCACTACTTAACAACAACGGTTCAATCGTGCTGATCAGCTCGATCGCGAGCAGCAAGGTGCTGGACGGGCATGCCGTCTATGCGGGAAGCAAGGCGGCGCTCGAAGCTTTCGCCCGTAACTGGGCTCTGGAGTTCAAGGAACGTCGCATCCGCGTGAATGTCATCAGTCCCGGTCCGACGGACACCCCGATCCTCGGCAAGCTTGGCATTACGGCAACGGATCGCCCTGCTTTTGAAGCCGTCATGGCGGGCGCTATTCCGTTTGGCCGACTTGGGCGCGCTGAAGAAATTGCCAATGCCGCGCTGTTCCTCGCGGGAGACGAAGGCAGCTTCATTACCGGCGTCAACCTGCGAGTTGACGGGGGAATTTCACTCGTCTGATCCCAAGGCCGGTCTGGATGAATACCGCTGACATTGACCAATCTCTTCGCCCTTGTCAGGATAACGAAGCGATGCGACACGGTCCATCAGGTACATGCAAGCGCCAGCCCGGCAACGCCAGCTGCGTGCCGGGCATCAGCGCCGCATTCACTGCGCGCAGCCGGCCGCGCGAGGCCAGCCATTCGAACGACCACCGCGCTGCCAGTGCCAAGCGAATACGCCACCAGCACGCTGCGCTTGCCGCGATAACGCTCGACGAGTGCGCAAATGTTCTGCACTCGAATCGAGGCGTCCCGCTCAGGCTGGCAGCACAAGCAGCGTGTTGCCGGCCTGCTGGTTCCAGTTGTCGAGCGCCTGCAGATAATCGCCCGCCGGATTCACCTTGAACGCGAGCTTCGCGGACGCCACCGTCACCACGCCCGCCTCCGACAGATTGAAGCCCCACTCCACGCCGCCCAGATAGGCGCTGTGCTGCACATCCACCGCGATCGTCACGAGCCGGACCTGCACCAGTTCGCCCACCCGCGCCGCCATGTGCCGGGGCGTATCGACGATCCATGCGCGCTGGTAGCCCTTGCCGCGTCGCGAGCCCGCGCCTGACAAGGTCTGGACGCCGCTCTGCTTGATCCAGTCACGCAACTGCGGCGTGATGTGCGGCGTCACATCGCGGATTGGCCGGGGCTCGCCAAGATCATTGGTGCCGTACCAGGGCGACACACTGTTGGAATCGAGCGACCAGCCGTTCGCTGCGCGCTCCCGTTCGCGGTCGTTGATCCACTGTCCCTGCGGCCGGATCAACTGGACCAGCCGCACGTTGTCGCTGTCCCGGTCGGCGCGGAACCAGAGCGCCGTATCGACGCCCACGTTGACGCGCCCGCCCACGGGTTCGTCCGGGCTCGAGTTGTAAGGGGCATACACGGCGAACTCGAATTCGCCGCCCGAGGTGGAAATTGTCGTCATCGATTTCTCCTGGATGAATTGAGCCTGCACTGAGTTGGACGTGAGCGCGGCGCGCGCGTGAATGGCGTTGTTGGATAAATTTGGTGGGAGACGGTGACGTTTGCGCTCGAACGCCGATTGGGCACCCCGCTCAACAATTCGGGTTCAGGTGAGTCATCGGGCTGTGCTTCGGAGTTGCCGCCCTTCCTTTGAATTCGTCGTTCTGCGACGAAATGGGCGAGAACTAGCGGCGCGTCAAGAAGGCAGCGGTGGCCGCGACGGAGGGGGCGGAATCCGCGCAGCTACGGTCGGAGAGATGGAAGAAGAACGAGGGGAACGATGGCGTCGGCAGCGCCAATTGCTCGACGACGCAGAACGCCCCGCGCGGCACGCACGCTATCCGAGCGGAGCGCTGACTGTGTGCCGCGAGGTTGCAGGGATGGCACGCGGTGCGGGTCGTATCGCAAGCCGCGCGAGTTCGTGTGGATCCTCCGCTGCGCGATCTTCCTGTGCCTGACGCGGTCCCAAGAGCAGGACCGAAGTAATCGCGCATACGTTGCGCGACGTCCTGCCCGTGCCGCAGCTTCCCAACGATATCGGCGCGGACGAAGCGGCGATTCACGCGCCCTCGCCCCCCCTAACAACAACGACCCGGCGGAACGGCAAACCGTTCCGCCGGACGACTACTCACCGGGTGTACCCGGCGAGATGCCCGTCACCGGTCGTATTCGAGCGATTCGGAGAAGAGCATGTCGCCCGTATCCGACCAGCTCAGGTTCACGAACGAGAAGTCGGTGCTCCCCGTCCAGCCGGCCACCGACGGAAACGCGGCGCCCTGATCAGCCGGCACGTCGAGCTTGATCGCGGCGCCCGGCTGCACCGGCAACGCGCGCGCGGAGCCGTTGACGAACATCGGCGACGGCTGCCCGGCCGCGGTGGCGCGAATCTGCACATTGCCCCGCTTGACGAACGGCACCCCCGCTTTCGACGTCCAGCTCAACGGGAACGTCGTGCCGCCCGCAAAGGTGCCGGCGCTGCCCGGCGTCAGCGCGTCGCGGGTCGACTGCGCGACGTCGTGCCATGCGTACTGCCGCAACGCATCGGGCAACGGCGACGGCGTGCGCAGCCGGACCGTATAGTGCAACGGCGTCGCAGTGTTGCCGTTCTGGTAAACGTCGATCGTGTACGCGCTGAACGGCTTGATGTCGGCGAGCTCGGCGGCGCTCAATTGCGGCTTCGCCCATGCGGTATTGTTGCGCGGCGCATCGCCCGGCCACGAAAACAGGCCCTGGTTGGCCGGATCCTGTGCGGCGCCCGCCAGGCGGTAATTGTTGCGGCACTGGGGAGTCTTCGGCAGCGCGGCAAGCTGAGCCGGCGTCTGCCCGCTCGCAATCTGTGCGCGGATGTTCAGCGTATCGCAGGTGCCGCTCGACGGCTGCAGGAACACGCCATGGCGCAACCCGGGGCCGTTGACGATCGCGAAGTCCACCGGGGCGCCCGCCGCATCGACGGTTCCTACCTGCAGGTTCAGCGAATCGATGAACGCGTTGGTACCCGTCATCGGGTTGGCCGAATTCAGCCAGTCCCACTTCTGCGCGTTCGCGTTCACCTTGCTCAAAACCGCGCGCTGATTGCCGACCACGCGCCACCCCGTATCGCCGCTCGCGAGACTCGCCGCCCGGACGGCGAGCTGCACATGCTGCTGCATGCCGTCGCGAATACCGTCGGTGCGCGTCCACGCGATCTTCACCCACATCGTATCGCCGGCGACGACGCGGATCACTTCCGGCAGGCTGAAGCTCGCGTTGTTCATCGCATCGTCGGCGACGATGCCGGGTGCGCCGCCGCCGGACGGTGCGCCGAACTCCTGGTCGACCGACATTCCGTTGTTCAGATAGGCCGTGGGCACGCCGGTGTTCAACGCGCCCGACGCGACGTCGTCGACGAAGATCAGCCCGCACGCCGGCACCTTGCCGTCCGCGCGCGCGGCGCCGGTCGAGCCGGCGAAGCACTGGTTAAGCGCGCTCTGCAATCCAGCCAGCGCGCTCGCGCTCGGCAGATTCGTCATCGTCACGCCATCGATCGTCGCGACGGCCGGCAGGCTCGCCTTGTCGCCGGCCTGCGGCGCGACGCCGGGCGCGAGCTCGAGCTGCACGGGCGTATCGCTGGACGCACCCGCGACCGAACTGATCTGCACGCCGCCGTTCGGCAATACGTTGATCTTCACCTGGTCGAGCAGTCGGTCGAGTCCCGGTGCACCGGCCGTCAACGGCCCGGAAATCAGGTCGACGCCGGTGTTGCCGGTCGCGGCCAGCAGGTCGGCCAGCACCGCCGAATAGGCCTGCACCGTGCCGGCGACGGCCTGAGCGGTGACCTTGCTTTGCAGCAGCCCGGTGTCTCCGAGCAACTTCGTCGGGTTGTCGCCGACGATGGTCGCAGCGATCGCGTTCGTGACCGGCGTGATGTTGATCGTCTGCGTGCCGCCGGTGGCGCTGAGCGCGATCAGGGTCGCTTGCGAATCGGCGACGTTGCCATAGGCGGACAACGCGAAGGGCGCGGTCAAGCCGGTCACGATGCAATGAAACGCACCGGTCGCGGCATCGGCCGGACAGTCCACCGATTTGCCGGTCGCGTCGAACAGTTTCACGGTCGCGCCCTGCATCGCCGCGCCAGCCGCCGCGACACCGCTGACCGTCTGCGCGGCAGGTTCGGGAGGCGACGAGGACGAACTGCCTCCGCCTCCGCAAGCTGACAGCACGAGCGCTGCAATACCGGACACGACAGGTTTGAGTTTCATTGCTTTTCCCCGAGAGTCTTCTGGTTGTCAGGTGCGATACGCACCGCGCATGCACGCTGGTCGACGGGGATTCTCGCAAAGGCGTTTTTTGTGATCATCATTCAAGTGAATGAAAATCGCGAAACAATGCGACCCTGAATGCAATTCAGCTGTGTTAGCCTGAAAAAAATTCGGTATTCGAATGGATATCGTCATACAAAAACGCCATATACGAAGACCAAAATCGCGATTCGCCGGGGGGCACGCATGTTACGGGACCAACTAATCGGGGACCTCTATGAGGCCGCGCTGCATCCAGATGGTTTTCTCGAGATATTCCATCAGGTATCCGAATCACTCGGCGCAAACGTTTTTCACATGTTCAGCTGGGATGCCGCGCGCAACGCGCCGAAGCTCTCGATCTATTCGCCGCGCGCGGAGCTGGACGGCCTCGTCGCCCTCTACGACCAGTACTATGGCGCGCTCGACCCGCGTCGCGGTTTTGTCGAAAATGCGCCGCTCGGCGAATTCGTGTGCTGCCAGGATCATCTGAGCGAGCGCGACGTCGAACGCAGCGAGTTCTTTCAGGACTATCAGATTCCGTCGGGCATTCGCTATCTGATGGGCGTGCGTCTCGCGCGTCCAGGCAGCGACGACATTCTGCTCGGCTTGCTACGCGCCAATGGCCGACCGCCCTATTCGTCCGACGAACGCGCGACGCTCTCGAGCATGGCGGGACATCTGCAACGCTCGATCAACCTGTGGCAGGACGCGCGCATACTGCATCGCGATGCGATGCTCGGCGCCGAACTGATGGAGGAGCTAGGCTTGTCCGTGTTCGCGCTGGACCGGCATTCGCACGTGGTATTCGTCAACCGCGCGGCCGAAGCGATGCTGCGCGCGACCACCTGCCTGAAGCTCGAACACGGATGCCTCAGCGCCGCGGGGGCACCGCAGAACGATGCGCTGAAGGCGGCGCTGGCCCGCGTCGCGAAGACGCGCAAGAGCGAAAGCCTTGCACTGTCCAGCACGCTGAGCGATGCGCATGAAATCTTTCTCGGCATCGCGCCATTGTCGGGGCAGGCGCTACAGGCGACCTTCGGCGACGCGACGATGCTGATCACGGTCAGGCAACGCAGCGCGGCGCCGCTCGTCGTCGCGCAACAGTTGCGACAGGCGTTCGGCTTGTCGAGCGCCGAAGCGGCCGTTGCGGAAGCACTGCTCTGCGGCAAGACGCCGGACGAATGCGCGGCGAGTACCGGCGTCGCGCTCACGACCATTCGCACGCAGTTGCGCGCGATCTACGAAAAGACCCATTCGCGCAATCAGGCCGAGGCCGTGGGACGCATGCTCTGGGTGCTCCCACAGCGCAAGCGCGAAGGCTGACCCGCCGATACCGCGGGTCGGCCTTCGCCGCGCTGGGCTCACCCGACAATGACCTGCTGCCCCGGCGCGATCTCGCCCGGATTGCCCGCCAGGTTCCGGTTGAGCTGCAGGATCTCGTTGAGCGCGACGTTGATCCGCTGACCGTCGGACATCCGCTGCTGCTCGTCGGCCGGCACGTGGGCCGCGGCAAGCAACGATCCTTCGTGACGTTCGGCGATCGTCCACAACGAATCGCCGGCCACCACGTTGACCGTCAGCGGTGTCGGCGTCGGGCTCGGCGAGTTCGTCGGGGCCTGCGTCGGTTGCGATGGCGCACTCGACGGCTGCGCGCCGGCCGTTGAAGTCGCCGATGCCGATGGCGATGCCGATGCCGATGCCGACGGCGACGGTGCCGCGGACGCACTCGGCTGCGCCGGCGCACTCGTCGCGCCCGGCGACGGCGCGAACGATGCACCCGGCGCCGGTGTCCCCGCATTCGAACCCGACGGTTGCGGCGACGAACCCGGCGGCTTGTGCTTGTCGTCCGGCGCGGTCGCCGACGTGTATAGGTTGATCCCCTGCATGATCCCGAAGATTGCCACCGGCGCCAGCGCGATGCCGGTCGGCAAGCGCTCCATCCACGGCGTCGCATTCGGGAAATGCGAATGCAGCCGCCCGGCGCCGAGCAGCGCGCCGGACGTCGCGATCAGGGAGCCGGTCATCGGATCCCCGGTCAGCGCGGTGTGGGCCCCGGTTGCGATACTGACCGCCGACGTCAGGTAGTCGCCGGTCGCGCTCGCGATCCGCGCGAGTTGACTGCGGTTCTCGGCGTTCACGCCGCGCACGCTGCCCTTGTAGACGATGCCGGTATAGACGGCGCTGAACGCGCCGCCGATCGCCTGTCCGCCGGCGAGCAGGTCGCCGTGCCAGATCGCCCGGCTCGCATTCATCATGATCGAGCCACCGTAGCCGCCGAGCGCCAGCACGCGACCGATCCGCCCAATCGAATGCCGCGGGCTGCCGTGGTGCAGCAGCTTCAGCGACGTCCCGCCGACCACGCCCTGCATCTGCGCGAGCATGTCGGCGGCGATCGCCTTCGTATGCGCGACGGTGTCGTCGAACGACAGCATCCCGTCGTTGTTCAGTGCGCGAAGCTGCGCGGCCATCGCCTTGCCTTCGTGCGCGATCTGCTCGAGCTGCGTGCCGCGCGCGGTCACGTCGAAGCCGTTCGCCTTCAGTTGCGCCTGCAGCCCGCGCACGAGCCGGTCGACGACGCGGTCGAACACGCGCGGATCGCCGTTCTTCAGGCTGGCCACCGCGCCGTGATGCAGCGCCTGGAACACCCGGCCGACCCGCAGCCCCGCATACAGCGAATTCGTCGCGGTGCGCACCGACTCTCGCCCGGCCCAGACGAGGACGCCCGCGCCGGCGCCGCCGGTCAACGTGGCCGCGCTGATGTCGCCGGCGATCCGCCGTGCCGAAGGCGGCGGTGTGTTCTCGCCGATCGGTTCGTCGTGCACCCTCAGCGCATGCAGTTCTGCCTGCGCGCGTTTGTCATCGGGAATGTCGATCTTCCCGAGCTGGGCCGCTTCACGGCGGCTCGCACCGATCGGCTTGGTGCCGTCGTTGATCAGCACCGGATCGCGCACGACCGCGTCCCAATGTTCGCGCGGGTCGGCGGCGGACGGCCGCGTGCCGGTCGTCACGCGGTCGGGCACGTTGCCGCCGTACGCGTCCAGCCAGCGCGCGCCGAACGTGCGTGCGCCCTTGTCCGTCCTGGTGCGCGGCGCGTTGCCGTCGGCCTCCCACAGCCTCGTCGCATGCTCGATCGTCGCCTTGCGCGCCTGGTTCAGCCACACGGTCGTGTTGCCTTCATAGATCTTCTGGCGCAGCGCGGCCACCTCGGCAGGCGTCATCCCGTCCGCGATGCCGATCCGCTCGACTTCCGCGAACAGCAGCTGATGCTGGTTCGCGAGCGTCTGCCGGTCGACGCGCTCGAACACGCGCGTGAGCGCGTCGGCGCCATGCAGGCGATTGATGATGTCGGGCCGGTTGCGGTTTTCGACGATCAGCTTCGCGAGCGCGCCGGTGAGATCCTGGTTGCCGACGAAGTCGGCGCCGTGCGTGCCGTACGACAGCCCCATGTGCACCCATTCGAGCCCCTTGCGCTCGAGCACCGCGCGCAGCAACTTCTCGTGGCCGCCGCCCGGCACCGATTCCGGCACCGCGTCCCAGCCGTGGAACGTGACCATCACGTTCGGCGCCGTCGTATCCGGGTGCGCGTTCGACCAGCTTTCGAGCGCGCTCATGACCCGCACGTAGTCGTGATACGTGTCGTTGGTGCCCGACTGGAACCGGTAGTCGGCGCCGGACACGAGCGCGCGCGACGGCGCGGTCTCGAGCCGGATCGCGAAGCCGGTGCGCGCGGCCTCGTCGAGCCAGCGATGCAGATGCGCGAGATCGTCGAGCGCGAGCGCCGTGCCGTCCGAGTCGCGCGCGGGATGGATCATCCCGTTCGCACCGTCGAACACCGCGTTCTTCTGGTCGCCGAGCGCACGCACCGCGCGCAGGAAGTCGGGATCGTGCGCCTTGCCGAGTACCGCGGCGAGCGAATGCGGATCGACCACAAGCGTGGCGACCGGCATCACGCCGCCGTACCGCTCGACGAGCGCGCCCATCAGCGCCGGATCGTCGCTCAGCGAGAACGAGCGCGCCATCGGCACCATGCGGTCCTGCAACGCGTCGTCCGAGCGCGTGAAGATCTGCCGGATCCGCTTGTCGGCGACGGTCGCCGCGCCCAGGTTGCGCGTGTGCGCGCGCAGCTTGCCCGGCACCGGCAGGAAGCGCGACGCCGACGTCGACACGTCGCGCGCGACATACAGCTTGTTGAGCAGCGTGCGCCACATGCCCACGTCGACCATCACGGCCTGCGGCTCGCCCTTCAGCACGAGGTTCACGTTGCCCGGCCGCTGCGCTTGCGTGTTGTACGCCTCGATCTGCTCGTGCGTCGCGAAATACTGCTCGGGCTTCGCCGCGCCGTTGCGCAGGCCGAACTGGACGACGGTGGCCGACGACAAGCCCGGCTGATACGGTTCGATCGACAGCGGCGCGGGCGCGGCGCCGTTGCGCCGCAAGCGCCGCAGGTCGCCGAGCACCTCGTTGTAGCCGTGCCGCGTGCGGGCCGCGAGCGCGCGGAACGGCGCCGAGTTCAGGCTGCGCGCTTCCGCATCCTTCCATTGATCGTGCAGCGCCTGCGCGCGCGCTTCGAGCGCGGCGACGCGGGTCGGCCGCGCGCTGTTCAGGAACTCGCGCGGCGACAGTTGCGTGAGCAGGAAATGCACGTCCGTTCCGAAGCGGTCGTTGCCGATTGGCATTTCGTCGAGCGGCACGCCCCGATGGTGCAGGTTGTTGACCTGCGGGACCTTGTCGAACCAGCGCATCTCGCCGTTGCGCTCGGCGATCACGCCGAGCGGGTCGCCGAGCGCCTCGGCCACCGCCCCGTCGGTCCTGAACACGTAGATCACGTGGCGGCCGCCGTCGAGCGCGCCGTTGCGGATCGCGCTCAGCAGGTGCGACACGCTGTTGCCGCTGAAGTCGACCGCGTTGAGCGCGGACTTGTCCGACGGCAACAGGTGCGGATCGACCGGCGGCAGCGGCGTGGCGTTCGCGGCGTTCGCGTCGTCACCCTCTTCCGCGCGCGAGAGCGGCCGGCGCACCGGCACGATCGACTGGAACAGGTCGCCGGCCGAGCGGAACGGCTTCTTCTCGACGGCGGGTGCCTCCTTCGCCGGCCGGAATCCCCCGATGCGCTCGACGGTCGCCGGCGTCACGTCGCTGACGACGAAGCGGATGCCGCGGCGCGGCGACCGGCCGACCGGAATGCCGCCCCGGCGGCGACGTCGGAACACCGTGCGCAAATTCTGCTCGGGAATCTCGGTATCGCCGACCGACGCCTTCTCGAAGTACTTCCACTCGTGGTTCGTGTTGAGTTCCGCATGGCCGAGCACCTTGCCCGTCTCGTCGTCGACCACGTGAATCCAGCGTTGCTCGCCGGACACCGCGCGCACGGCCTGGCGCGGCCGCTTGAAGACGGGCGCGTCCTGCAGCTTCGACACGTCGGCGGCGAGCGTCTGCTCGACGGGATGGCCCGACGTCGTCACCGGCCACGACGTCTTGCCGTCCGGCGTCTCGATCTTCGACGGGCCGCCGAACTGCACGAGTTCGTCGTGCGCGACCGGCGATACGTAGAAATCGTACTTGCCGCGTGCGCGTCTGCCGCCGCTGCCGGCGTGCTCCAGCGCCTTGTTCAGCGCGTGCGGTACGCGTTTGCCGTTCAGCATCCGCACCGGGCCGAGTGCGCCGTTTGCATCGGTCTCGAGCACCGCGACGAATGTCGGTGCCGGATGTTCGTCACTCCCGGCGGGCGGCTCGGCATGCGACGTGATCAGCACATGCGCGTTGGGGCCGAGCTGACGAGCGAGCCCGTCCAGCGTCGGCGCATGCCGGCCATCGACGCGCGTGAGCGTGCGGCGGCCGAGCGTGTCGAGCCATGACGCGGCACGCGCCTGCGGCGTGTCGGCCACGGCGCTACTTTCCGGTGTGGCTGGCACGGCCGAACGCCCGGGCACGGCGGCAGGCGTCGAGCCGGACGGGTCGCCCGCGGCGCTCGCGAGACGGCTGCCCGGCCCTGCCGGCCCGATCATCGGCCAGGTCGGGCTGCCATCGACCGCGCCGACCGCACGCGTTCCGCCGGCATGCACGGCCGTATAGCCTTCCGGCAAGCCCGAACGATCGACGCCGGCAAGTTGGTACGACACGTCGCCGGTCGCCGGATCTCGGGTTCGCACGACATACATGTCGACGCCGGCCGGCTTGACCAGCTCGCCGCCGTCGGGCGTGGTGATGCGCAGCGCGCTCGCCGGATCGTGTCCAAGCGCCGACAGCAGCACGACGTCGGTCGGTGCGGCTGCGTCGACGGCAGCCAGGTTCGCGGTGGCGCTGGCCGCGACGCGCTCCTGCGGCGTCAGGTCGCCCTGTGCGAACGCGGTGCCGTCCGGCAACGCGTCGGTCGGCACGTATGCGTGATTGCGCGGCCCGGTTTGCGCGGCATCGAGTGCGTGCCCGAGTTCGTCGTGCGCGACCGTCCGCGCGCCTTCCGGCAACGCGAGCGGCGCATCGGCATCCGCGCGGCCCGGCGCGTGTGTGGCGGCCGCCGCCGGTGCGTCCGGCACCTTCCCGCCGAACCGGAACCAGCCCGCCTCGGGATCGAGCGCGCCGAAATCCGTACCGCTGCCGAGTTCGATGCTGCCGTCGCGCGTCACGAATTCGACGCGCAGGTCGGTCAGCCCGGCCGCGTCGAACGCCTGCATCACGTCGTCGATCACGCGGCTCGGTTCGGGGCCGTCGAGGAAATAGCTCGGCCAGTGCTGGCTCACGGTGCCGCCGGGTTGCGTGACGCGGGCGGCGTCACCGATCACGGCCGGCCGGTCGGCCAGCGCGGTGCGGAACGGATGGTCGAGCGTGACCGATTCGAACGTGTCGTCCGGAATCGCGGTGAAGTCGTAGTCGGGATCGGCAAACGTCGGATCGGCGACGCGCGGCACCGTGGGACGCGGCGGCGGATCGGCGATCGGGCGCGACGCGGTGCGGGTGGTCGTCGGCGCCGGTTCCGCGTGCGGCCCGGCCGGCAGCGCCGGGCGGCCCGCGCGTGCCGGGTCGCCGCGGAAGCTTTGCATCGGCAGACGATCCCTGTCGACCTGGCCCGTCAGTCGCGTTCCACGCACGGTGGCGGAACCGTCGCGTTCCACGAGCAGGATGTCCGGCGGCGCCCAGACCGATATCGGCCGCCCTGTGAGCTCGGACAGACGCTGGGCCAGCGCCGCCGCGAACGTCGTGCTCGCGGCCCGCACCTGGCCCGGCGCCACGCGCAGTGGATCGTGCTTGTTCGATCCGCCGAAGCACGAATACAGCGTGACGTCCTGCCCCGGCTCGAGATGTGGCGCGACGCGCTCGGCCACCTCGTCCGGCGTGAGCGGCCGGCCTTCCGGGCCGAGCATCGTGTCGGCCGACATCCCGTGTCCGAACACCACGTGATGACCGGGCGGCGACATCAGCCCGCGCGCGCCGATCGGATGCAGCGGATCGTCGGGCGGCATCAGCAGCGTGTCGGCCGGGCGCAGGAATTCGGGATGCTGCGTCGCGTCCACGCCCGTCACGTCGTCGAACCCGGGCTGCAGCACCGACTTGCCATGGACCGTCGTCGTGACCACGCCACCGTTGGCGATCTTCCGGTCCGTATAGACGCGGCTGGTCGGCGGATAGATTTTCTCGGTTTTCCCGGACAGGCCATCGTCGGCCTCGGCTTCGGCGAGCTGCTCGGTGCGCGCGGCCCATTCGTCCGCCGTGAAGATCTGCCCCGGCTCGATCTCCACGAGCGGGGTCGGCTGGTAGACCGGCGGTTCGCTCGCGTCCGGCTCGGGCGCGAGCCGCGGATGCGCGGGCTCGCCGGGCGTCACGCCCCGCCGGCCGGCATCGCCCGGCGCCGCACCGGCGCCGCGCCGCCCGCTGTCCGCGTTCGGATCGATCTGCGTGTCGATCGGACGCACCGGCTCGACCGGCGCATCGTCATGCGCGAGCGGGCGCGACGGCGGTCCGCCGCGCTGCGCGAACACCGTCGGCGGGTCGCTGGCGTCGGGCGCCTCGGGCACATGCAGATAGAGCCGCGTCGCGACGTCGGGATCGTGCGCCGGCACGCCGATATCGTCGTCGAGCGGATAGAGTTCAAGCGCACCGGTGCCGCGCACCGAGTTGGACGAGATCGACGCGATCACCGGCGCCTGCAGTTCATACGCGAGCTCCTGCGCAAACGAATAACCGCCGGAAGCGAGATAGCAGCCGGTCAGCAGCACGCCGTTGCCTTCCGTATAGGCCGGATCCTCCAGCATCCTGCGCGCGAACTCCTTCGGCGCGATCGTCTTGCCATTCATGATGGCGATCGAGCTGTCCCAGCTGACGTCGCTCGGCTTCGTGCCGTGCGATTCGACGATATCGAAACCCGACACCTTCAGGAACTGCCGCGCGCTCGCGTGGCCGAGCAGGTTCACGACACTCGAACCCGGCACGGGCCGCAGTTCCAGCGGATTGACGCGAACCGGCTGCGCGCGGCCCGGCGAGAACTTGCCGTTCACGTCGGGTTCGATCTGGAAGCGCGCGAGCCGGCGGTTCGGGTTGGGCAGCGCACGCCACCATCCGGCCGTATCGTCGTCGCCCAGCCGGCCGAATACCGGCGCCTGGATCAGGTCCGCGAACTCCTGCAGCAACTCGGGGTTGGCGCCGCTGCGCGGCCCATCCAGCGCGATCGGCGTGCCCGGCGTATAGCCCTTCCACGCCAGATCCTCCAGCGCGTGCGTCATCTCGAGCGCGCTGGCGGACCGGCCGCTGCGCGGATTGATGATCGACCCGCGTTTCGTCAACATGCGCCACACGTACACGCCGAGCGGCACCCGCACGTCGCCCGCGGTGGCGCTGCCACCCCACTGATTCGACACCGGGCGCGGCGCGACACCGCTCCAGTTGACCGGATGCGCGCCCTGGTCGATGACCGCCAGCGCCGGCGAGAACCGGTAGGTGCGCGGTCCGCTGCTGACCGAATGGTCCGGCACGCCGTCCCGATCGGGCGCACCGGGCTCGATCAGGATGCCGCTCGTATAACCGGAATCGGGACTGCCGTCGGTGCGATAGCGCGGCGAACGCCATGCGACGAAGCCGCTTGCGCCGTACACGTCGACGCCCAGCACGTTCGCGAGCAATTGCGCAAGCGGACTCACGCGCGAGCCGGCGCCGCACGCATAGAGGATCACCGGCGATTTGCCGTCCCAGCCGCTCTGGCGCACCATTTCGGCCATGTCTTCCACACTCATCGCCTTGCCGGTCGCGCTCGCGAATGCATCGGCCCACGCGTGCGCGTACACGGCGAAGTAACCGGGCGGCACCGGCATCAACGGCCGCTCGCCCGGCGGCAGCCGGTTCTCCGGCTGGCCCGCGTTGTTCGAATAGATCGCGAGGTCGGCCTCGCGGCGCGGATAGGCGGCCCACTGCGTTTCGCTCATGCCGAACGGCGCGTTGATCACGTCGACGCGCCGGCCGTCCTCGCTGCGGATCAGCGGCTTCTGCGGATCGAAGCCGCGCGGGTACACGACGCGCAGCGTGCGGTCGTACGCATCGTTCATCGACAGCATGAACGCATCGCCGGCGTCGGTCAGCCCGACATGGCCGACGACCGCTTCGGGCGGCACCGTGCCGTCCGCGGCGAGCGCGCGCTGATCGACCAGCGCGATCCGGTAGCGGCCACCCGCGACGCCGTCGGCGCCGACCATCAGCGCGTCGTGGTACGTCGTGTAGCGCGTCACGCCGATCGTGCCGTCCTCGTCCGGCGCGGCGGCCGCGCGCGCCGCGGCGTCGTCGGCCGCCTTCGCGCGCCGCCCGTCCGCCTTCGCCGCGTTCATGTCGTCGAGCAGGTTGCCCTTTTTGGTTGCGGGCAGCCCGTCCTCCTCGGGGTTGCGCACGTTGCCTTCGGCGTCCTCCAGCGCATACACGTAGTACTCGACGTCCTCCAGCCGATTGCCGCTCTGGAGGATCCGCACGAGCACTTCGCTCAGCATCGCGCGATCGGCCGCGATACGCGCGGGAATCTCCCACGACGCGGGGTGTGCGCCGTTGGCCGGCACGCCGGCCTTGGCCGTCGGCGACGCTCCCTCGCCCGCCAGTGCGTCGGCGACGGCCGGCGTCGCCGCGCCGTCGATCGGTTCACCGTCGGGCGCGAGCCGCAACGTGATCGCGTCGTCGTCCGGCGTGCCCTGCGTACGGCGCGCGCGCAGCCAGTCGGAGAAGCGCGCGCGCAACCCCTTGTCGGCCGGCGCGACCGTGCCGCCGTCGTCGGCCGGTTCGCCGAAAGTGTGCGCCTGGTCCTCCGCGTGCTGCCACGGGTTGCCGACCTCACCGACCGCGAGACGCTGGTTCGCCAGCCCGTTGGCGAACATCGCGTTCGCGACGTCGAACGCGACCGGCCGCGGCATCGTCGGCGGCGCGGGCGTTTTCGTGATCGCGCGGATCGGCCGCTCCATCAGCGTGTGCGAGCCGAGCCCCATCTGCGCGACGCCGATGCCGAGGTTCAGCAGTTGCTGCGCGCGGTCGGATTCGGACAATGCGTCCCAGTTCTTCACCAGCGACGCACCCTGGTCGAGCATCTGGTAGCCGCCGACCACGCCGCCCGACACGTTGAGCACGCCGGACGTGCGGCCCGTCGTCTGCGCGAGCGACTGGAACGCGTCGGCTTCCTGCGCGAAGCGGCCGAGACCGGCCACGTCGGCCGTCACGCCCTCGCCGCGTGAAGCCACCGTGAGCAGATCCGACACCTGTCCCGTCGTACGCAGCAGCGACGAGGCCTCCGCGAGCGACTTCGCCGCGATGCCGAGCCCGCCGCCCGCGATACCCGCGCCGCTGCCGATCAGGCTGATCCAGTCGCCGCGCGCCTGTGCGTTGCCGAAGCTGGTCGACTGGCCGTGATCGCTCAGGTTCTTCAGGTCGGCGATCGCGGCCGGCACGCCGACGGCCATGCCCGCACCGACCGCCGTCCACGCGGCGCCGAGCAGCAGGCCGCCGACCGGCGCGCCGATGCCGCTCGCGACCAGCACGGCGCCACCGGCCGCCGCGAGAATGCCGGTGCCCATCTCGACGTAGTGTTCGAGGTGCTGATACCACTCCGTCTTGTGCGCGTCGATCGATTCGTACTGCGAGTAACCGCCGGTCGCCCCATCGGTCGTCAGGCTCTTCGGCACGTAGAGCTTGCCGTCGTCCGACAGCGCGTTGTTGTGCTGGTAGTCGTCGACGGTGTCGTACTTCCAGCCGCGATCGTCGATCAGCTTGTACTGGTCCGGATGGCCTTCGACCTGCACCTTGAACAGTGCGCTCGGCGCGGTACCCGTTCCCTTCGACACGTAGTAGATCGGCACCAGCGACACCACGGCATGATCGCCGCCGACCTTGCGGATCTGGTCGACGACGGCCTGGATCATCTGCGTCGTCGCCGAGTTCTGCGCGTACAGCGAGCGGCTGTTGACGGCCGTACCGTTCGGGAGCTGGCCGTTGCTCACGATCAGCTGCTCGAGCTGCGCCATCGACGGCACATCGTTCCGGTCGGTCGGCACGGCGCCGGGGTCGTCCGGCTGCAGCCCGAGCCCCGCGCCGACGAAGTTCGTCATCTGGTCGGAGCCGGTCGTGAACGTGTAGGACTTGTCGCCGAAGTTCTTCTGGAAGTCGTCGAAATACGCCTTCAGCTGCTTGTCAGGATCGGCCTGGAACAGCTTGTAGCTGGCGTTGGCGGTTTCCTTCTGCTGCTTGCTCTGGGCATTCTTGATGCCCTGGTCGTAACGCAGCTGGAAGTCGTTCGCGAAACCCGAGCGGAACCGGTCGTCGTTCTGCATCTTCGACAGCAGCGACTTCGACAACGCCGGATCGACACCCGACGACAGCGCCTGGCGCACGCCGTCGAACCCGTAGCCGGTATCGCTGCCGCGCAGCGTGTAGATCAGCGTCTTCGCGTTGCCCTTGTCGTCGAGCAGCCAGTTCGCGACGTCGTCCTCGCGCTGCACGGGCACGCCGCTCTCGGTCGGCTGCTGGTCGGCGAGCCCGACCGCCGTGCTGAGCCCCTTGTAGAACTCGATGCCGTCGCCGTAGGGCTGCGGCGTGCCCGTGTTCGACTGCGTCCACTTGTTGCCGAAATCCTTCTTGACCGTGTCGAGCACGACGCCCGCGAATTCGGGCGGCGCATTGGCGAGGATGTCCTGCATCCACTTGCCGGCCTTGTCGGCATTCATCCTGCCGTCGGCACGCGCCTGCATGCTCGCCTGATCCGTCGCCTGCGAATCGGGCTTCTGCATCAGCGGATCGATCTGCGAGTGGATGAAGCTCGCGTTGAAATGCGGCTGGCCGGCCTGCGTCCACAGCGTCTGGCGCTCGTCCAGCGAGAACGACGCGTTCATGTTGGTCTTCAGCACCTGAAGCGCCGCGCCGGGATTGCTATCCGGGCCCTGCATCAGTTGCGTGACCTGCTGCTGCGTGTACTGGAGCCGCACCTCGGGCGCCGCCGCGAGCAACGTCTGGACCTTCTGATAACCGGGATTGTTCTTCTGCGCCTGAGCCTGCGCCATCGCATACGCGAACACGCCGCCCGCCTGGTCGATCTTCGCGTTCAGCGCCTTCGCCTCCGCATCGCTCAGCCCGTCCGTGTTGACCTTGATACCCGTCATCTTCACGAACGCTTCCGCGAGCGGATTCTGCTGCGCGAGCGCCTTCTCCTGCGTCGACAGCTTCGGGTCGTTCGGATCGACGCTCACACCGGTGTCCTGCAGCAGCGCGAACGTGACCGGATCGGATTGCGCGAGCTGCTTCATCTGCGGCGACAGCGACGGATCGTCGGGATTGATCGTCGCAATCGTGCGCTTGAGCTGGCTCTGCTCGCCGAGCGCGTCGACGAGGCCGGTGTACCACATGCCGTCGTGATTCTGCTTCACCGACGCGACGACCTGCTTCTGCTCGTCGGCCGTCACGTAGGTCAGCGCGGTGTCGTCGCCGCCCGTCACGACCTTGTCGTACTGGTTCTGCGCCTGCGACAGCTCGCGCGTGATGTCGGCCTCGTCGGCGCGGCGCAGCCCGCCCGGCTCCTTCTGCCACGCCGCGTAATCGGCCTTCGCGTTGTCCAGTCGCAGTGTCGCGGCCGACGTGCTGTATTCGTGGCGCAACGAGGTGGTGAGCGCGGTGTACGCGTTGTTCGCGTTCGTGTCGGCGGTGCTGGCGGTCTCGCGCAGTTGCGCGCCGATGTCGGGATCCGCGCGCCGGATGCCGCCCGGCAACGCGTTGTACCGCTGCACGTCGGCGTTCGCGTCCTGTTCCTTCTGCCACGCCATCGCGAACTGGAACGCCTTCACGTTGGTCGCCCGCTCGGGCGCCGATTCGGCCGACACCGCCTTCTGCGCGTCGTCGAGCACCGAGCCGAGCACGGGATCCTTCGGCGATGCATTGCGCAGATCCGAGGCCACGCCGGCGATCGCCTTGTCCTTGTCGCCGCCGCCCTCGGCCGCGACGCGCATCTGGTTCTCGACGGCCGCCTGCACCGCGCCCCATGCGGTTTCGGCCTTCTTCACCTGCTTGTCGAGATCGGCCTGGGACGCGCCCTGGTCGTGCAGGCGCTTGAGCGCCGCCATCTCGGCCTGGGCGAGCTGGAGCAGGCGCTGCGTCTCGGCCTGCGCGGCCGCGAGGGCCTGCTGTTCCGCCGTCTGGGCCGGCGGGGCGCCGCCGGTCCCGTTCTTCGGCGCCGGATCGTCGTCATTCGGCGGCTGCGGCACGCTGACCGGCCCGCCCCCGCCCACTGCCATCAACACCATGTCCGTTCTCCCGCGGCATGCGTGACGGGCCGGCACAGCGGCAGGCAAGCCACGCGCAATGGTCCATTGTGCCGAACGCTCGCGGGTGAAAAAGTCGCGCATTACGTAGTCGCCGGGGCGGTTGCGGCGGCGCGGGGAGACGCTTGCTACGAACGCGCTGGTGCATGGCCGCCGCTTGGTCGATGATTGCCGTCGGCGGAAAAATTTGCCGGTTGTGTCGGCGTGCGTCATAAATACATACTGCGTTCCACCGGTAACCCATGATCCGCGCGATGCCGCGACGCGATCGTTTGCCTGCGCAACCAGCTTGCGTCGCTGCCGCGCGTGGCCGTCCGGTTACGGCCTGCGCTCTCCGCGGACGCGCTCGAAGCGCGGGCGATCGCGGTTCGTGCCGCGTATCGGCACGGCGGCGCCGACGCCGCGCTGCCGCTTGCTCGTCGCTAACACGCACACGCATTCGCGCCTGTGACCCGTGCGCTGGCCGCAACCCGGCCGCGCCGCGACGTCGCGATTCCATTCGATCTCGCAGAGGACCTTTCCTGTGCAGCGCCTTAATCGACGGTCGCACGATCTCCAATAATGGCCGCTCGATCCGTCGGCCCGCGCGCCGGCGCGACCCACCGGCGATCGGGCCGGAGACCAACGATAAAAACTCCTATGTATTCCTACCAAATCGGCCAGCGTGCCCGCGCGCGCGCCGCCGCGTCGCATGGCGTCCGCCGCGGCCACCACCGCACCGTCGCACTCCCAGCGACCGCGATTGCTGCCTGCATCGCCGGCTTGATTCCGTGCATCGCGCACGCGCAGAGCAGCGTCACGCTGTACGGCCTGATCGACACGTCGATCACGTATGCCACCAATCAGCGTACGCAAGGCGCCGGTTCGCCGGGCAGCGGCAGTGTCGCGCTGACGAGCGGCGCATTGAACGCATCGCGCTGGGGGCTGCGCGGCCGCGAGGATCTCGGTGGCGGGACGGCGGCGGTCTTCGCGCTCGAAAACGGCTTCTCCGGCACGAACGGCAAGCTGTCGCAGAAAGGCGTCGACATGTTCGGCCGTCAGGCATGGGTCGGCGTGAGCTCGCGCACGGCCGGCACGCTCACGTTCGGCCGGCAGTACGACCCGATCCTCGATTTCGTGACGCCGCTCGGCGCGTCGGGCCCCGGCTGGGGCGGCAATCTCGCGGTGCATCCGTACGACAATGACGACTCGAACCGCAATCTGCGCATCAACCACGCGGTGAAGTACACGAGCGCGACGTATCGCGGGCTGACGTTCGGCGCGCTGTACGGGTTCTCGAACACGGCCGGCGCGTTCTCGAACAACGCCGTGTGGAGCGCGGGGCTCGGCTATGCGAACGGACCGCTGAAGCTCGGCGCCGGTTACCTGAAGATCAGCCGCGACCGCAACGCGCCGAACCCGGACGGCGCGCTGAGCACGGTCGACGGCTCGGCGACGATCACCGGCGGCAACCAGCAGATCTGGGCCATGGCCGGCCGCTATGCGTTCGGCCTGCATTCGGTCGGCGCCGCGTGGTCGCACTCGGCCACCGACGGCGTGAGCGGCGTGCTCCAGGGCGGCGGCATCACGCCGCTGAAGGGCGAATCGCTGGTCTTCGACAATTTCACGGTCGACGGCCGCTTCTTCGTCACGCCGGCGTTCAGTCTGTCCGCCGCGTACACGTACACGATGGGCCGGTTCGACACGCGCACCGGCCAGACGCGCCCGAAATGGAACCACGTGGTCACGCAGGCCGGCTATGCGTTCTCGCCCCGCACGGACGCGTATCTCGAAGCCGTCTATCAAAGCGTGAGCGGCGGCAACGGCAACCCTGCGTTCAACGCGACGGTCTGGACGATGACGCCGTCCGCCAACAGCAACCAGCTGGTGGTCGCGCTCGGGTTGCGGCACAAATTCTGACGATCGGGCCAAGCTCGATGCGCGCGCACCGAAATCGCGCATCACGTTTGGCAGCCGATCCCGCGGCACTTGCAGCGCTCGCGCAAGCAGAATGCGTCCTGCGGCGTTGTTGCGTGAAATAGACGGAGAAACTGGTCACGCTGTGACATTTTTCCTAATCTAGTTGCAGCGGCGCCGTGAATTCGGCGTTCCGGCCGAGACAATCTTTCATTTGACACATCGCCGGCTTACGAAAGCGCGTCGTATTGCGCACGGGAGCCAGCACTTTTCGTGCCGTCCCGGTCGGATTCGTGACGTTGCCGCTTGGCACGCACGACGCTTTCCTCGCAGTCAACCGCAGGAGACGCACCATGAACAAAACGAACCGGTTTGCGGTCCTGGCAGCTTTCGCCCTGCTGGCGGGTTGTCACCACGCGGCGAAAACGCCCGAGAATGCCGGCACGGCGCCGACGCCCTCGAGCGAAGCGGTCGCGACGGTGACGACCGACGATCTGAACAATCCGAACAGCCCGCTCGCCAAGCGCAGCGTCTATTTCGATTTCGACCAGTACTCGGTGAAGCCGGAATTCCAGTCGCTGCTGCAGTCGCACGCCGACTACCTGCGCAACCACCCGTCACGCCGCGTGCTGATCCAGGGCAACACCGACGAGCGCGGCACGTCCGAATACAACCTCGCGCTCGGTCAGCGCCGGTCGCAAGCGGTGATGAGCGCGCTCGAAACGCTGGGTGTTCAGGCGACGCAACTCGAAGCGGTCAGCCTCGGCAAGGAAAAGCCGGTCGCGCTCGGCCACGACGAAGATTCGTGGGCGCAGAACCGCCGCGCCGATCTCGTCTATCGTTGACCGGATGCCGCCGCGACGGCGGCATCGCGGCCACCCATCACCCCTGGCCTTTCATGCGGCGAGTCGCCGGGGCGCACCGCGCGCCCCGGCTGCGCGTTGCCGTGCGACCTCGGTTCGTCTGGTTCATGCGCGCCATTGTCCCGGCCGTCGCCAGTCGAACGCACCGCGCCCATTGGCGCACCGCTTCAACTCAAATGCGCGCGTTCGAGCCGTCGATGCAGCCAGTGCGACATCACGGCCGACGTCAAAATCGAATCGAGTATCGCGATCCCGTTGATCCCGCCGATTTCGCCGTCGTTCAGCAGATAGGACTGCAGCAGCACATAGCCGACCATCAGACCGGTGCCGACGATCGTGCCCAGCAGCACGAACCAGCGCCGCCGGATGCGCGTGCCGATCGCGCCCATGATGCCGCCCGCGAGCGTCGCCGGCAGGAAATAGCCCAGGAAGAACGACGCGCCCAAGATCAACAGCACCATGCCCGCGCAGAGTGTGAGCGTCTCCCAGTGCGGGCCGTTGATCACGGACCACGCAACCAGCATCACGCTTGGCCACACGAGCGCCGCGACCAGCGGCGCGCCGAAGGTAAATGCCAGACAGCCGAACACGACCGGATTGGACGGGCTCGATGATTTGCGCGGCGGATGCTCGCGAGTGGCGCTCATGGTTTTTGTCGTGAGAATCGGAATGGCGGCGAGCCGGAGTGTACCAAGCCGCCGTGCCGGGCAGCCGATCCGGCACCGGCAGGCGACGCACGCCGATCCGCGCCGATCCGCAAAAAGCATGGAATAAACCGCGCGCCGGAAACGTTTCGTCTTCGCGCGGCGCCGGTTCATGCGAACCGCGCGGCCGCGCGGCCTGCGCGGTGCAAGGAGAGTGAAATGAAATCGGCAAGACTGGCCGCGGCACTGCTCGCGGCGCTGATGCTGGTGCTGTCGGCGGGATGTACGTCGTCGGGCGGCGGCGTATCGCAAGGAGCCGGCATGAGCCGGTATGGCGGTGCGGGCGGCAGCGGAGGCGGCGGAGGTGGCGGAGGTGGCGGTGGCGGAGGTGGTGGCGGCTACTGAAGCGCCGCCGAACAGGTACGGGCGGAGCGTCGCGCGCGAGCGCAACCGGAAACCGGCCGCCTCGTGCGCGGCGCCCCGCTGCGCCGCACGACTTACTGACGCATGGCCTTCACGTCGGCCGGCGTGACGTTCGCGGGCTGGCCGCCCCACGTCGCGCGCAGGTAGTTCGCGAGCTGCGCGAGTTCGTCGTCGCTCAGCGTATGCGCGAAACCCGGCATCGGCTGCAGGTTTTCGAAGCCGGCGAACTTCTGCTCGTCGATGCCGTCGAGCATCGCGACCAGCAGGTTGCGCGAGTCACCCTGACGCAGCGTCGAATTGCCGTTCATCGGCACCGCCACGTGCGGCTTGCCTTCGCCGTTCAAGCCGTGACAACCCGCGCACACCGCGAGATACACCGAGCGGCCGGCCGCGAGCTGCGCGGCGTCGGCCGACACCGGCTTCACCGGCTGCGGCGCCGGCGGCGTATCGCCGAGCAGGTACACGGACAGCGCGCGCAGGTCGTCCTTCGTCATGGTCTGCGTGCTCAGATGCACGACCGGATACATTTCGCCGAATGCCGAGCCTTGCGGCGCGATGCCGACACCGAAGAACGTCTGCAGGTCGGCGCCCGTCCAGCCGCGCGCGGCGAGGCCGGCCGGCGTGATGTCCGGCGCGGCCACCCGGCCGAGCGCGGCGCCCGCGAACGGCTTCGCGTCGTCGAGCTGACCGGTGAACGCGCGCGGCGTGTGGCATTCCGCGCAGTGGCCGAGCGCGCCCGCCAGGTAGCGGCCACGCTGCCAGTCGGCGGACCGGCCGCTCGACGCGTCGGGCAGGCTGTCCTTCAGGAACACCATGTCCCAGAACACCATGCCGAAGCGCAGGTTGTACGGGAACTTGAGTGCGTGCGCGCGGTTTTCCTGCGCGACCGGCCTGACCGTCTTCAGGTACGCGTACATCGCGTCGCTATCGGCGCGCGTGAGCTGCCGGTATGACGTGTACGGCATCGACGGATACAGCCGCTTGCCCGGCGCCTTGCCGTCGTGCAGCGCGGCGTAGAAGTCGTCCGCGCTCCAGCTGCCGATCCCGTGATCCTTGTCGGGCGTGATGTTCGAGCCGTAGAACGTGCCGAACGGCGATTCGAGCGGCGCACCGCCGGCGAACGGCGCGCCGTCCTTCGCGGTGTGGCACGCGGCGCAGTCCGCGGCCTTGACGAGATAGCGGCCGCGCGCAACTTGGTCGGCGCCGGGCGCGCCGGAAGCCGCGCTCGAGACCGGCGCGTCATGGCCGCCGCAGGCGGCGAGCAGCAGCGCGCAGACGGCCGCGAGTGCGGGCAGGCGTGCGGCCCGCACGGCACGATGAGCGAATGTGCGTTTCATGCGGCGTCCTTCACCAGTCCCGGCGTCGTGAGGATCACGTCCTTCACGGCTTCGTAGTAGCGCACGTAACCCGTGCAGCGGCACAGATGCGCGTTCAGCGCGTCGGTGATCGTGCGCTCGACGTCGGCCTTCGCGATCGGCTCGCGCTTCAGGCGCTCGATCAGCACCGTCGCCGCATTGACGAAGCCCGGCGTGCAGTAGCCGCACTGGAAGCTGAAGTGCTCGAGGAACTTCTGCTGGATCGGCGACAGCTCCACCACCTCGCCCGCGTCGTTGCGCTTCGCGTGACCCTCGATCGTGCGGATCGAACGGCCGTGGAAGAAATGCGCGCCGGTGATGCAGGTGCGCATCTCCTCGCTCGTGCCGTCCGGCTGGTCGACGATCACGACGCACGCGTGGCAGACGCCCTGCCCGCAGCCGAGCCGCGAACCGGTGAGGCCCGCGTACTCGTGCAGGAACTCGATCATCATCAGCCCTTCCGGCACCTGCATCGGGCCGACGGACTTGCCGTTGATGTTCACCGACAGCGGTTTCTGCTGGAACCGGACGAGCGGACGCTCGACGGCGGCCGGCGCGGCAGCGGACGCGGCGGATGCGGATGCCGGCGCGGCCGAGGCCGCGTTCGGCGCGGATGCAGCGGTCGCAGCAGCCGCAGCCGCGCTGGCGCTCGCGGCCGAAGCCGCGGTTAGGGCGGTCGTCATGCGAGCACCTCCTGAATCTTTTGCGGGGTCACCGGCAAATCGGTGAAACGATGGCCGATCGCGTGCGCGATGCCGTTCACGATCGCGCCGACGACGGGGATCATCACCACTTCGGCGACGCCCTTCGGCGGATCGGTCTCGGACAGCGGCGGCAGGATGTCGCCCGTCTGCGACCACACGGCGACATCGGTCGCGCGCGGCAGCTGATAACGGTTGAAGTTCCACGTGCCGTTGCCGGGGCCGTCCTCGTAAAGCGGCAGCGACTCGTGCAGCGCATGGCCGATGCCCATCGCGAGGCCGCCCTGCAACTGGCCCGACACGAGCTGCGGCGAGATCTGGTTGCCGCACTCCATGATCGAGTGATGCGTGAGCAGCTCGACCTTGCCGGTCGCTTCGTGCACGGCCAGCTCGACGAGCGTGCCGACCGCCGTGTAGTACGTGACGGCCGCGTTATTGCGGCTCGTCGGCGGAATGAACACGCGCTTGCGGTCCAGCACGCGGTAGCCGTTCGCGGTCGGCGCCAGCGTGCCGCGCATCGCGGTTGCGCCGGCCGGCGCGGCGGTGCCCGGCAGCGGGCCGGCGTCGCCCGTTTTCGGCGCGCCGACGCGCAACGACAATCCGTCGACCGGCAGACGATCGACCATGCCGCCCACTTCGAACTCGGCGTCGGTCCACTGCCAGCGGTTGAACACGTGCACGACGGCGCCGGTCGGCAGGCCGAGCGCATGCGCCTGCTTCGCGAGTTGCTCGAAAGTCAGCGGCTCGAGGCCGTCGGCGGTCAGCTTGCCGTCGACCCAGCGCGCGTCCTCGATGCGGATCGTGTACGGCGCGGCCTGGCCGCCGCCGAGGCCGCGCGTCCAGATCGACATCGCGGCCGGCCACAGCCCGTAGCGGAACACCGCGCCCGCGGCTTCGCGCGTGCTGTGCGTGAAGTAGTACGCGGAGTTCGTCGCGCTCGACGGCGACGCATAGCTCGGCGACCAGCGTGGATTCGCGCTCAAGCGATCCTGGTCGGCCTGCGACATCAGATACGGATCGCCGCTGGTCTCGATCGGCAGGTCCGGCCATTCGGTCAGCGCGACGCGCACGTCGGTCGCCGGGCGGCCGAGCCACTTCGCGACCGCGACGGCCTGCGACGTCGACATCCCGGTGCCGATCTCGGCGGCCGTGTGATGCAGCGACACCTTGCCGTTCTCGTCGAATTCGACCTTCGCGAACGATGCCTCGGCGCCCGTGCCGAAATCCTTCTGCACGCACGCGAAGCCGACGCCATAGCGCTTGCCGGGGTTCGCGGCCTCGAATTCGGCCTTGCGCGCTGCACGACGCGTCCACAGCGGATGCTGCTTCGCGCGTTCCAGCACTTCCTCGACGCGCAGCGCGCCGGCGGGAATCGCGCCCTGGGTGTTCTTCATCCCCGAGCGCAACGCGTTGCGCAGGCGGAAATCGATCGGGTCGAGGTTCAATTGCGCGGCGATTTCGTCGACGGCCATCTCGGTCGCGGCCATGCTCTGCAGCGTGCCGTAGCCGCGGGCCGAGCCGGCGTCGATGGCGCGCGACGCGATCGCGACCGCCGCGAGGTCGCTCTTCGGGAAGTAGTAGATCGATTGCGCGGCCGTCGCGCCGACCATCGCGACCGACGGCGAGAAGTTCGAGCGCCCGCCGCCGTTCGCCTCGAAGTCGCCCTTGAACGACTGCAGGAGGCCCGTTTTGCGATCGACCGCGATCCGGTAATGCATCGTGAACGCGTGACGCTTCAGCGACGTCTGGAACTGCTCGTAGCGGTCGTTCGCGAACCGCACCGGCCGGCCGTCCGCGTACAGCGCGCAGACGAGGCCGTAGAACGGCACGTTGCAGTGATCCTTCGAGCCGTAGCCGACCGTGTAGCACGGATGCACGAACAGCTTCTTCACCGGGAAGCGGCATTTCGCGACCATCGCGGCCGCGTTCTCCGCCACTTCGAGCGGCGACTGGGTCGGCACGACGAGGTGCATCGACTGCGTCGCCGCGTCGTACCAGCAGTTCGCGTTGTCGGGTTCGAGCGCGGCGGTATCGACCGACTGCGTGTTGTACTCGCGCTCGAACACGAGCCAGTCGGCCGGCGGACGATCGAGTTCGGCGGCGATCTGGCCGGCCAGGAACATCCCCTGCTCGTCGAGCTTGCCGTGTTCCTTGCCGTCCGGCCAGACCGGCAGGTGCTTGCGCATCATGCTCGGGAAGATCGGCGCGTCCTTCAGGCTCGAGTAGACATCGTCGTCGTAGGCCGTCTTGCCGCCCACCCGCACGTAGCGGAACGTGCCCCACGGATCGCGCTCGAGCGGGCCCGTGACCGCGCCGTAGCGGATCACGTCGTCGCGGAATTTGAGCGCGTTCTTCGCGAAGCGAAAGCGCGCGAAGTCGTGGTAGATGAGGATCGCGACCGCATGGCCGAGATACGCGGGCGTCTTGCCGGCCGGCAATAGCATGTCGTCGCCGTAGAACGCCGGGAACGCGACGCCGTCGCGCGCGAGATCATCGGCGGTGACGACGCGGTCCGGCTTCAGTTCGTCGCCGAGCGGCGACAGGTCGAAGCCTTCGTAGAGACGATCGGCTTGCGTGACGCGCAGGATCAGCGCGTGCGACTGCTGCTGCGGCCAGTGCGGCATGTCGGCCGCGCGCACGTCGCGGGCGAACACTTTCGAGCCCGTGACCTTCGCGATGCCGTCGATGCGGAATTGGGGGATGCCGGTGACGCTATCCCATTTGACCGGGGTGAGGAGTTTTTCTTCGAAGAGCGCCGCGAACGCGCGGCTGCCGATGGGCGCGACGTAGACCGCGACGCCCGCCAGCACGCTGGCTTTCAAAAAACCCCGCCGTGACAGGCCGTGGTTGTGCATGTGGGGGAACCTCCTGATGCGGCTCGTACGGCGATCGGGTGTCGCGGCGTTCGGAGCGGCGCGCATTCTGGCATTGTTTTCGATATATCGCCTATAGTATTTCTCGCATGAATTACTTATTGAATTTCTTATAACGAGATTCGGGCGGGCTGCGGCGCGCGGTCGCGGCGGTCGCCGGACATCGTCCCGTCGGCAACGACACCTGCCCGCGCGCCGCCGAATTCGCAACGCGCCCGCAAGCGTGGTTTACGACTACCCGCCGACGCCCGCCGCACGGCACGCGCGGCCGGTGTTTCATGGTAATGTCGTGCGCATCCGGCTCGCCGGTCATCCCGGCGATGAGTCGCATCGTGTCGAGGTCAAAAGAGCCATGGCAGTCAAGGCGCGCCTCCTGAACGCCGTTCTCGCCACTCCCTCCAGCGGCAATCACCGCGTGACGGCCGCACTGCGTCCGTCGATGCTGGGCACGCTGTTCGAGGACGTGCGCCCGATGGCGCTGTCCGGCGTCGCCAGCGCGTTCGTCGCGGCGATCGCGCTGATCCGTCTGCAACAACTCTGGTGTTTCGTGTGGCTCGTCGTCGACGTCGGCCTGCTCGCCGCGCGGCTCGCGATCGCACGCGCGTATGCGGTACGCCGTGCCGCCGGCGACGATCGCGCCGAATACTTCGCGCGGCACTATGCGCCCGTGTCGCTCGCCGCATGCTTGTTGCTCGGTCTCGGCGTGATGGGCTGCGTGGATGCGTCCGATGCCGAGCTCGGCACGTTGTCGGTGATGGTCGCGGGCGGCGTGTTCGGCGGGATCGCGTCGCGCAATTCGGCGCTGCCGCGGCTCGCGATGACGCAGGTCACGCTCGGCGTGCTGCCGATCGGCGTCGGTGCGCTGCTGGCCCGCCGGCCCGATGCGTGGCTGCTGCTGCCGCCGCTCGTGATCTATCTCGCGGCGATGCGCACGGTCGTGCAGCGCCATTACCGCGTGCTGGTCGCGCTGATCGCCGCGCGCCAGCGCAACGCCGAGCTCGTCGCGCGCTTCGATGCCGCACTCACCTACATGCCGCACGGCCTCTGCATGATCGACGGCGAGAGCCGCGTGATCGTCGCGAACCGCCGCACCGCGCAGCTGTTCGGCTCGCCGCGCGAGATCATGCTGGACACCCCGCTGCCCGACGTGATCGCGGCGCTCGGCGCGAACGCGGAGACCGATCCCGGCCAGACGGGCCTCGCCGCGCAGTGCGCGGTGTGGCTGAACCGCGACGAACCCGTGCCGCTCGACATCGCGCTCGCCGACGGTCGCCAGCTCGAACTGACGCGCCATCGCGTCCCGGACGGCAACGCGGTGGTCATCGTCGAGGACGTCACCACGCGCCGCCGCGCCGAGCAGCACATCCGCCACCTTGCGCGCCACGACGCGCTGACGGGCTTGCCGAACCGCCACGAACTGCATGCGGAGCTCAGGCGCAGGCTCGCGCACCGGCCGCGCATGCCGAACCCCGCACTCGCCGTCATGTATCTCGACCTCGACGGCTTCAAGGCGATCAACGACCGGTTCGGCCACCAGGCCGGCGACGAAGTGCTCACGCAGGTCGCCGAGCGGCTCGGCAAGACGCTGCCGCCCGGCGAGCTGGCGGCTCGCATCGGCGGCGACGAGTTCGTCGTCGCGATCGACGACACGACGATGCAGGCGTGCTCGATCCTCGCCGCGCGCATCATCCGGCAGATTTCGGCGCCGTACACGCTGTCGATCGGCGCGACCGTCAGCCTCGGAATCAGCATCGGCATCGCGCTCGACGACGGACACGGCTCGCCCGACGAACTGATCCGGCAGGCCGACAGCGCGCTATACGACGCGAAGTCGGGCGGCAAGGGGATCTACCGCTTCTATTCGGCGGGAAGCCGCCGCGTGGCGCCCGCGACCGCGAACTGAGCAAGCGCGTCGCGGGTCTCCGCATCTCCGTTCATTCCAGCGATTCATTTCCGAAACGCGTTGCATGGGCCGGCCCATGTGCGCGTGTGTTTCGCCAGGCGCGGGCATGTCACGTGACGTGTTCCGTAACATCGGCCCGCGCCGCGCGCCCCCTTCGCCGCAGAAGCCCGCACGATCGCGGCGGTGCGCTGCGGCGCGCGGCATTTCGTCGCTGGCACCCTTATTGCTTCTTGACTGTGAAATACGACGTCGGGGAGCCCAACATGAATACCGTCGAAGTCATCAGCCGCGCGGAAACGATCGATCCACTGGACGTGATCGACGGCGCCGCGCTGATCCGGCGGCTCGTCTCCGAGCACCGGCCGCCCGCCGTCCGTGAGGCCGCGTGCGTCGACAGCCCGCCGCTGACGCTATACGGCGCATTTCGCCAAGGCATCACCGATCACGCGGCGCGGCGCGCGAATCCGTATCGCGCCGGTAGCCGTTTCTGGGCGCTGTGGGAAGAAGGCCGTATCGAAGCTGAAACGTCGGGTCGCTGACGCGAGCACGCGCGCCGGCCCTGTCGCGGCAAGGGCTGACGCGCAACCCCGCGTGCGCGGGCGGCCAACTGATACACCGGCATGCGTATCAGCGCTGCAACATCGCGGGCGGCCGCTCCGGTTGCGTATGTCGCGCCTTCGCGCGCAGGCCGGTCGACGTTGTGCGGCATCGCCTGCCCCGCGTCGCGCCGCGCAACGGCCGTTTCCCGATAAGATGGCAGACTCCCGTTCTTCGAACGATGTCGCCATGACCTCCTCCTCTTCGTCACACCGCAATCCCATTCACTGCGAAATCGATCTCGATGCGGAAGGCAAGCATGCGGGCTACCTGCGCCTGCCGCATTCCGTGCATCGCTCCGCGTACGGCTGGCTGCCGATCCCCATCGCGTCGATCCGCAACGGCGACGGCCCGGTCGCGCTCGTGATGGCCGGCAATCACGGCGACGAGTACGAAGGCCAGATCATCGTGTCGCAGCTGATCCGCGAAATCGACCCGGAGATGGTCAGCGGGCAGCTGATCCTGCTGCCGATGGCGAACTTCCCCGCGGCCGACGCGGGCCAGCGCGTGTCGCCGCTCGACGGGGGCAACCTGAACCGCAGCTTCCCCGGCGACCCGACCGGCACGCCGACGCAGATGATCGCCCACTACATCGAGCATGCGCTGCTGTCGCGCGCGCAGTATCTGGTCGACCTGCATTCGGGCGGCAGCTCGCTGCTGTACCAGGGCGGCAACATGCTCGCGATCGACCCGCTCGACGACGACGAGGCTGAGAAGCTCAACGGGCTGCTCGTCGCGTTCGGGTTGCCGAACGCGCTGCTGCACGCGCCGAACCCGGTGCATTCGGCCTCGGCCGCGCGCCGGCAGGGCGCGATCTCGATCGTCACCGAACTCGGCGGTGCGGGCATGGCCGATCCGTCGCTGATCCGGCTCGGCCGCCACGGGCTGCTGCACTACCTCGGCCATATCGGCCTGCTCCACGGTGCGCTCGTGCCCGACGCGCCGCCGACCGTCACGCGCTTTCTGCGCGTCGACGGCGATCGCCACTTCGTCTATGCGTACGAACGCGGGCTGTATGAACCGCTCGTCGAACTCGGCGACCAGGTGAAGGCCGGACAGCCGGCCGCGTGGGTGCACTTCCCCGATACGCCGCTGCGCGAACCGGTGCTGTATCGCTTCAAGGGCGACGGCGAAGTGGTGTGCAAGCGCGTGCCGGCGCAGGTGCAGCGTGGCGATTGCCTGTTTCAGCTGGCGGAGGCGTCGACGCCGCCGCGCGTCATCGCGTGATCGCGACTGGCGCAACCAGCCCCCGCGAAGGATGCGTCACAGCCGACGTACGCCGGCGCCAGTGCATAGGCCGACCGTCAGCCGGACGACCGTGGCAACTCATTTCCCTGCGCAGCACCGCATTGATGGCAATGCGGAAAGAAGAAGAAATTCCGGCCGCCGCATTCGCATACATTGAAAAGCCGCAATCCGCAATGTACGCAGAACGTGGAATCGTCGCCGCCGAGATTCCATTGTTTGTCGCATGACGGGCAGCGCTTTTTTTCGAGTGACCGAACGGCTTTTTCGTATCCGATCGCGCGCGCGCGTGCGCCCTGATCCTGCTGCAATTCGAGCCGTTTGCGTTCGGCATAGCGCTGAAATGCCTTCATCATGTAAAGGCCGGCGAATATCGTGAGTGCAATGCCGACCAGAACCCGGACATAGCCGCCGAAATTCGGCAGGTACGGAACCAGCTCAATGAAAAACGCGCTCAGTGCAAACAGGCCAAAACCATACACGAAAGGCCAGTAGCGCACCTTGCGGTAGCGGATGAACAGCCAGATCGCAACCAGCAGTATCGGTAACGTCAGCGCCAGCCGAAGGCCGAACACCTGCATCTCGTAGTGCCGTGTTGCCTCGTCGAAGCGCCGTTCGGCTGCCGCGTTCGCTTCGGCGATTTGCGTGTCCACTTGAGTCTGCTGCGAGCTCAGTGCCCGTTGCTGGTCGCCGATCGCATCGATCTGATGCTGCCAGTTGACCACCACGGCCTGGAGCGTATCAAGCTTGTGCGTTCTGGCCAGAATGTCCGGGTTCCTCGCGCTGTCTCCCGTCACCGAGCGGGTTGCCAGCCAGTTGCGGAAACTTTCCTTCTCGGCCGCGTACTCCTTCGCGGCGCGGCCGCGCGCCACTTCCATTGTGTCGGCCTTCTCGACAAGCGCGTCGTGCTGCGCCTGCAGACCGCGCCGCGCCACGTCCAGCCGCGCCTTTGCCTGAGTATCGGCGAATTGCTCGATGACGGGCGGACCGCCGCTCGGCGCGAACGCCATGTCGCGGATCACCAGACCGCCGAGCATGTTCAGAAAGACCGCGAAGATGATCGCAATTGCCCATGACGCGAGTCGCAGGAGCCGCGCTGGACTGGTCAGGCCGTCGCCGGAATTCATCATTATTTTTTTGCCCTCTGTTGGAATGGCATTCATTGTCGCCAATCTCGATACCGCCATCAATTGGCTCTTTCTCGTCGATTTCAGCCCGGCACCGCTCCGATGCTACATGTGGACGTTGAACGGCCCGCCAGTTCGCGCAGCGGCTCTGCGTCGGCGATCTTCGCGACGTTGTCGAACGATTGGAATTGGCCGGGAACCGTCACCGTCAGATAGAATGATGCGCTTTGCCCGTACTCCTATGTGGTTCAAGAATCTTCAGCTTCACCGTCTTCCGGCACCTTGGGCCGTGACCCCCGACCAGATGGAAAAATGGCTGGCGCCCCACGCGTTCCAGCCCGGCAGCAGCGTCGAAATGCAGCGCGTCGGATGGGCTTCGCCGCGTGACGACGGCGCGCTCGTGTATTCGATCAACCGGCAGATGCTGCTGCTGTTTCGTGCCGAAAAGAAGCTGCTCCCGGCATCGGTCGTCAATCAAGTCACCAAAGCGCGTGCGCTTGAGGTCGAGGAGCAGCAGGGTTTCAAAGTCGGCCGGAAACAACTGCGCGAACTCAAGGAGCAGGTTACCGACGAACTGCTGCCGCGCGCGTTCAGCATTCGTCGCGATACCCGCGTGTGGATCGATACGGCGAACGGCTGGCTCGTCATCGATGCGGCTGCACAGGCACTTGCCGACGACGTTCGCAGCCTGCTCATCAAATCGATCGACCCGTTGCCGCTCGCCGGTGTTCATGTGGCCCGTTCGCCGGTGGCAGCGATGACGGACTGGCTGCTGTCCGGCGAGGCGCCGGGCGGCTTCACCGTGGACCAGGACGCCGAGTTGCGCTCGAGCGACCAAGGTGGCGCCACGGTGCGATACGTCGGCCACGCGCTGGAAGCGAACGACATGCGCCGGCATATCGAAACCGGCAAACAATGCACGCGCCTCGCGATGACCTGGGATGACCGAATCTCATTCGTGCTGACACCGTCGCTGACGATCAAGCGTGTCACGCCGCTCGACGTGATCAAGGAGGCGGCGGATCCCACTGCGCAAAATGACGATGAACGCTTCGATTCGGATTTCACGCTGATGACGGGTGAATTGGGGCGGATGCTGACCGATCTTGTCGATATCCTGGGTGGCGATCGGCACGACTCGATTCATCAGGCGGCAGCAGCCTGACTTCGTCGTCGCGGGCCCTCGCCCCGCGACGGCGGGGCGTCGCGCTGACGCGCGTTCGCTCCACCCCACTCCCGCTGCAAGCCTTCTGACCTCCGCCGCGAAATCCTTATCGAAATTGCTTCGTTCGTCTTTGCCGGCCGCACCGCTAACGTGTTCCAAACGGCGGCGGCACGCCGGATGTCTCGCAGGATACCGAGCGGCCGCCGTCATCACGACAACCGCGTCGCGATAACGGAACCGACCGGACGGGCCGTGTGCCCCGCCCCCGCCAGGAATGTCCGCATCGCGCGCCCTTCGCGATGCCCATGGCCACGAACGACCGCATCATCGACACGACACCGCTCGATGTCCGCGCCCAGCCGCTGATCGACGCGCTGATCGACGAATACGCGACGCGCTACGACGCGTACCGCCCCGACAGCCGCGCGTCCGCCCGCGACGAACTCGCGCGCTACCCGGCCGAGCAGTTCGCGCCGCCCGAAGGCGCGTTCGTGCTGCTGCTGCGCGACGGCGAAACGATCGGCGGCGGCGCGTTCAAGCGCTACGACGCGCAGACGGCCGAACTCAAGCGCATCTGGACCCGCGCAGACCTGCGCCGCCAGGGGCTCGCACGCGTGATCGTCGACGCCCTCGAGCGGCGCGCCGCGCAGCAGGGTTATCGACGCGTGTACCTCACCACCGGCTTTCGCCAGCCCGAAGCGTGGGCGCTGTACGACCGCACCGGTTATACGCGTCTGTTCGATTCGTCGATCGACCCCGAAGCGTATTTCCACCTGCGCTTCGGCAAGGATCTCGCCGACCCGTCGCGCACGTCGACGCTCGCCGATCTGTGGGCGCCGCTTCCCGAACCGGTGCTGCCGCGCTGAACCGCCGCTTCATCCGACTCCGTTTCCCGCGACACACAACGACACGACAACGACAGGACGCATCCATGCCACGAGCCGTACCCTTCACGCCGCGCGCGCTACGCACACTAGCCGCCGCGCTGATTGGCGTCACCGCGATCGCCGCGGCCGCCGCGACCTTCGACCTGAGCCCCGAGCAGCGCGGTCGCCCGCGCGGCACGGCCGATGCGGCCGTCGAACGCGCGGTGCCCGCGTCGTTCAAGTTCGCCGAAGCCGGCACGCTGACGATCGGCGTCGCGCCGAGCCTGCCGCCGATCAGCTCGTATGCGACCGACGCGCGCACGGTGATCGGCTTCGACGCGGACGTCGGCCAGCTCGTGTCCGACAGCCTCGGCCGCAAGCTGAAGATCGTCCCGCTCGCGTGGGCCGACTGGCCGCTCGCGCTCGAATCGGGGAAAGTCGACGCGGTGATCTCGAACGTCACCGTCACCGAAGAGCGCAAGCAGAAGTTCGATTTCTCGACCTACCGCAAGGACCAGGTGGGCTTCTACGTGCGCAACGACAGCAGGATCCAGGCGATCCGCGAGCCGAAGGACGTCGCGGGGCTGCGCATCGTGACCGACGCCGGCACCAACCAGGAAAAGATCCTGCTCGCGTGGGACCGCGAGAACGTCGCGCACGGCCTGAAGCCCGTGCAGGTCCAGTACTACGACGACCAGGCGATGCGAATCGTCGCCGTGCAGGCGGGCCGCGCGGATGCCGTGTTCAGCGTGAACTCGGTGCTCGCGTACCAGAGCGCGCAGCAAGGCAAGACGCGGCTCGTCGGCGCGATCAGCGGCGGCTGGCCGCGCACGGCCGACATCGCGATCGCGACACGCCGCGGCAGCGGGCTCGCCGATCCGCTGACGGTCGCGCTGAACGGGCTGATCAAGAACGGCCGCTACCAGCAGATCCTGGAGCGCTGGAACCTCGCATCGGAAGCGATCGACCAGTCGCGCACCAATCCGCCGGGCTTGCCGAAGATCTGAGCGCCCCCTTCCACGCGTTGCGCAGGAACGCCGAACACCATGTCTTATTCGCTTTCATTGCTGGATAAAAGCCCGATCGCCGACGGCACGACCGCCGCCGACGCGCTGCGCTTCACGACGACCCTCGCGCAGCGCGCGGAACAGCTCGGCTACGAGCGCTTCTGGGTGGCCGAGCATCACGGCGCGCCGGGCTTCGCGAGTTCCGCGCCCGAAATCGTGGTCGCGCACCTGCTCGCGCACACGTCGCGCATTCGCGTCGGCTCGGGCGGCGTGATGCTGCAGCACTACAGCCCGTTCAAGGTCGCCGAGTCGTTCAGGCTGCTCGCCGCGCTCGGGCCGGGCCGCGTCGATCTCGGCATCGGCAAGGCGCCCGGCGGGCTGCCGCTCACCACGCGCGCGCTGCAGTGGTTTCACGACAAGGCGAACAAACCCGACTTCGCGGGCCAGCTCGCGGCGCTCGACGCGTTCCTCGGCTGGGGCGTCGCCGAAGATCATCCGCTCGCCGGTGCGGTCGCGCTGCCGGTGCCGCCGCACGCGCCCGAGCGCATCCTGCTCGGCGGCTCACCCGAGAGCGGCGCGCTCGCCGCGCGCCACGGCTGGCGCTTCTGCTACGCGGGGCACTTCAACGGCGACGACGCGAACCTCGAGCGCTCGCTCACCGCGTATCGCGACGCGGGCGGCACGCGCGCGCTCGTCGCGCTGTACGCGGTCGCCGCGCCGACCCGCGACGAGGCCGAGCAGCTGATCGGGCCGCTGAAGATCTTCCGGCTGCAGTTCGCCGGCGGCCAGAGCTTCAACCTGGCGAGCGCGCAGGCCGCGGCGGAATTCGCGCGGCAAAGCGGCGCGTCCGACTACCGGATCGACGAGCTGCGCCCGACCGTGCTGGCCGATACGCCCGAGCGCGTGCATCGCGCGCTCGATGCGCTGAGCCGGCGGCTCGACGTCGAGGCGTTCGTGATCGACTCGCCGGTGACCGATTACGCGGCGCGCCTCGCGTCGGCCGAATGGCTCGGCGGCGCGCAGTCGATCACGCCCGTGCAGGCGGCCCTTTCGGCCGAACGTTCCCTTTACCCCGACCAGAACGCGTGACGCCCCCATGACGACCCGACGATCGATTCCCTTCGGCCTGATGCTGCAAGGCGCAGGCAGCCACATGAACGCATGGCGGCACCCGAGCAATCCGCCGGACGCGAGCATCAACCTCGACTTCGCGATCGGCATCGCGCGCAAGGCGGAAGCCGCCGGCATCGCGTTCGCGTTCGTCGCGGACGGCCTCTACATCAACGAGAAGTCGATCCCGCACTTCCTGAACCGCTTCGAGCCGCTGACCGTGCTGTCGGCGCTCGCGGTCGCGACGAAGAAGATCGGCCTCGCGGGCACGATCTCGACGTCGTACAGCGAGCCGTTCACGGTCGCGCGCCAGCTCGCGTCGCTCGACGCGATCAGCGGCGGGCGCGCGGGCTGGAACGTCGTGACGACGCCGCTCGAAGGCACCGCGAAGAATTTCGGCAAGGCGCATCCCGAGCACGCGTTGCGCTACGAGATCGCCGACGAATACCTCGAGGTCGTGCAGGGGCTGTGGGACAGCTGGGACGACGACGCGTTCGTGCGCGATCGCGCGACCGGCCGCTTCTTCGATCGCGACAAGCTCCATACGCTCGACCATCACGGCCGCTTCTTCCAGGTCGCGGGCCCGCTGAACATCCAGCGCTCGCCGCAGGGGCAGCCGGTGATCTTCCAGGCCGGCTCGTCCGACACCGGCATCGGACTCGCGGGCAAGTATGCGGATGCCGTGTTCACGCATTCGCCGTCGCTCGACGAAACGGCCGCGTTCACGCGGCGCGTGAAGCAGAGCGCAGTCGAGCACGGGCGGCAGCCCGGCGACGTGAAGATCTTCCCCGGCGTCGGCCCGATCGTCGGCCGCACGGCCGCCGAGGCGGAAGACAAATACCAGGCGATCCGCGACCTGCTGACGATCGACGAGGCGCTCGCCTATCTCGGCCGCTATTTCGATCACCACGATTTCACGCAGTACGCGCTCGACGCGCCGTTCCCGGAACTCGGCGACATCGGCCGCAACAGCTTTCGCTCGACCACCGACCGGATCAAGGCCGACGCGAAGCGCAAGCAGCTCACCCTGCGCGAGACGGCGCTCGCCGTCGCGACGCCGCGCCCGAACTTCATCGGCACGGCCGAGCATGTCGCCGACGAGCTGATCCGCTGGCACGACGCCGGCGCCGGCGACGGCTTCATCCTCGGCTTCGCGGTGCAGGCGCAGGGCGTCGACGACTTCGTCGACCTCGTGATTCCGGTGCTCGAGGCACGCGGCCGCTACAGCCGCGACCTGCCGGGCAGCACGCTGCGCGACCACCTCGGCCTGCCGCGCAAGGCGAGCCGCCATGCGGCGCCCGGCGCGGTGCAAAAACAGGACGACGCGGCCGAAGCGCACGCGTGACGCCGACGCGCCGTCACGCGCGGCGCGTCCGACCGACCCGATCGAGGACCTTCACCGACATGAGCGACACGACCCATCTCGGCGGCGCACTGCCGCCGCTTCCTTCGTCCCGCGTCCGCGACGCCGGCACGCGCCTGCGCATCGTGCCGGCCCGCCACCGCTCGCGCACGGCCGGCACCGTGCTCGCGCTCGTGCTGATCGCGCTCGCGCTGCATTCGATCCTCGGCAACCCGCAATGGGGCTGGCCGGTATTCGCCGAATGGTTTCTGTCGCCGCCGGTGCTGTCCGGGCTCGCGCGCACGCTGGTGCTGACGCTGCTCGGCGCGGTATTCGGTTTCGCGCTCGGCGCGTTCGTCGCGCTGGCGCGGCTGTCGCGTTCGCGCCTGCTCGCCGCGAGCGCGTGGACCTTCGTGTGGCTGTTCCGGTCGATTCCGCTGATCGTGCTGCTGCTGATCCTCAACAACCTCGGCTACCTGTACGAACACGTGCGGCTCGGCGTGCCGTTCACCGACATCGTGTGGTTCGACACGCCGACCACCGACCTGATCAGCCCGTTCCTCGCGGCCGTGCTCGGCCTCACGCTGAACCACGCGGCGTTTTCCGCCGAGGTGATCCGCGGCGGCATTCTCGCGGTCGACCAGGGGCAGCTCGAAGCAGCCGCGGCGCTCGGCCTGCCGCGCGGCCGCCAGACCACGCGGATCGTGCTGCCGCAGGCGATGCGCGCGATCCTGCCGACCGCGTTCAACGACCTCATCTCGCTCGCGAAAGGCACGTCGATGGTGTACGTGCTAGCGATGCCCGAGCTGTTCTATACGGTGCAGGTGATCTATCGCCGCAATCTCGAAGTGATTCCGCTGCTGATGGTCGCGACCGTCTGGTATCTGATCATCCTGACCGTGCTGTCGGCGATCCAGGTTCAGGTCGAGCGCCACTACGCGCGCGGCGCGCTGCGCAACCCGCCGCCGTCGGCACTGACGTTCGTGCTGGCGCGCATCGGTGCGCTGTGGCGGCGCGCCGCGGCACGCCACGCGACCGTCGCCGCAACGGCACGCGGCGACGACGCGGCCGCTCCGCTGCCGAGCGCCGGCGGCGAAGTCGCCGTGCACAACGTGTCGAAGCAGTTCGGCATGCAGCGCGTGCTCGACAACGTGTCGTTCGTCGCGCCGCGCGGCAGCGTGACGGCGATCATCGGGCCGTCCGGTTCGGGCAAGTCGACGCTGCTGCGCACGATCAACCATCTCGAACGCGTCGACGACGGCTTCATCGATATCGACGGCGAGCTGATCGGCTATCGGCGCGACGGCGACGTGCTGCACGAGCTGAAGGAGCGCGACGTGCTGAAGCGGCGCACGGCGGTCGGCATGGTGTTCCAGAACTTCAACCTGTTTCCGCACTTGACCGTGCTCGAGAACCTGATCGAGGCGCCCGTCGCCGTCGCGGGCGTCACGCGCGAGGCCGCCGAGCGCACCGCGCGCACGCTGCTCGCGCGCGTCGGCCTCGCGGATAAAGCCGACGCCTACCCGCGCCAGTTGTCCGGCGGCCAGCAGCAGCGCGTCGCGATCGCGCGGGCGCTCGCATTGCGCCCGAAGGTGCTGCTGTTCGACGAGCCGACGTCGGCGCTCGATCCCGAACTGGTCAACGAAGTGCTCGACGTGATCAAGGAACTCGCACGCTCGGGCACCACGCTCTTGATCGTCACGCACGAGATCGGCTTCGCGCGCGAAGTCGCGGACAACGTGCTGTTCATGGAGCGCGGCCGCGTCGTCGAGTCGGGGCCGCCCGCCGTCGTGCTCGACGCACCGGCCCATCCGCGCACGCGCGCGTTCCTGTCGCGGGTGCTGTGATGCACGCCGCTTCCCACCTGCGAGGCGACCGACGATGATCGACCGACGCCAGTTCATGACGGCCGCGCTTGCGGCCGCAACCGGCCTGCGCTGGCATGCCGCCGCTGCGGCCAATGCAGCCACTGCGACGGCGGACCTCGATCCGCGCCAGAGCGGCCGGATCCGTGCGTCGCGCGACGATGCGGCGATTCGCGCGGCCAGCCACTACCGCTGGGTGCGCGACGGGGCGTTCATGGTGGCGATCTCGCCGCATGCGCCGCCGGTGTCGACCTACGCGACCGACGCGCGCACCGTGGTGGGCGCCGATCCCGACTATGCGCAGCTCGTCGCGGATGCGCTGGGCCGCACGCTGCGGCTGGTGCCGATCGCGTGGGCCGACTGGCCGCTCGGGCTCACGTCCGGCAAGTACGATGCGGTGATCTCGAACGTCGGCGTGACCGAGCAACGCAAGGAGAAGTACGACTTCACCACCTACCGGCTCGGGCTGCACGGCTTCTACGTGCGCAACGCGAGCCCGATCGCGAGGATTGCCGAACCGAAGGACATCGCGGGTTTGCGCATCATCACGGGGGCGGGGACGAGCCAGGAGCGCATCCTGCTCGAATGGAGCCGGCGCAATGTCGCGCAAGGGGCGAAGGCGACCGAGCTGCTCTATTTCGACGACGATGCGGCGGCGCGCGTCGCGCTGCTGTCGGGCCGCGCGGATGCCGAGCTGAACCCGAACGCGTCGCTCGCGTACGAGGCCGCGCGCGACGGCAAGATCCGCCGGGTCGGCGTCGTCAACGCGGGCTGGCCGGCGAATGCCGATGTCGCGATCGCGACGCGTCGCGGCAGCGGACTCGCGCCGGCCCTGACGCTCGCGACGAACACGCTGATCGACAACGGCCGCTACGGGCAGGCGCTCGCGCGCTGGGGGTTGCAGAGCGAGGCGCTCGCGCGCGCGCAGACGAATCCGCCGGGGTTGCCGTCGTTCTGATTCGACGGGCCGATGCATCGATGCAGGAAATGAAATCGCCCCGGCGGTCCGCGATCGACATGCCGGGGCGAGACGAAGCATCGGCCGTCGTCGGCTATGCCGTCACCGCCGCATCCTCGCGGTCGAGTTCCGCGATATGCGCATGAATCGCCGGAATCAGATCGCGCCCATAGGCCAGCGCATCGTCGAGCGGATCGAAACCGCGTATCAGGAACGTCGACACGCCGAGCCGGTAATACGCACCGAGCGCACGCGCGACCTGCTCGGGCGTGCCGACGAGCGCAGTCGAATTCCAGCGTGCGCCGGTCAGGTTCGCGACGCCCATCCACAACCGCTCGTCGAGCACGTCGCCCTGCGCGGCCGCGGCCATCAGCCGCTGCGAGCCGGCATTCTGCGGCGCGTGGCCGTCGATCGGCTGGCCGTGCGCGATCCGCGCCGCCCGCACACGCGCGCGGATCGCCTCGGCCTTCTCCCACGCGACGGCTTCGGTGCCTGCGACGATCGGCCGGAACGACACGCTGATGCGCGGCGCGCGTCCGAACGGCGCCGCGGCGGCCCGCACGCGCGCGATCTGCTCGCGCACCGCGGCGAGCGGCTCGCCCCAGGTCATGTAGACGTCCGCGTGCTGCCCGGCCACCGCCAGCGCGGCCGGTGACGAGCCGCCGAAATAGATCGGCACGTGCGGGCGCTGCGCGCTTTTCACGACAGGCGACGCCCCGCGCAGCCGGTAGAACGCGCCGTCGTGATCGACCGGCGCATCGGCGAGCCAGATGCGTTTCAGCACGTCGAGATATTCGCCGGTGCGGCGATAGCGCGCGTCGTGCGACACGAAATCGCCGTCGCGCTGCAGGTCGGCATCGTCGCCGCCCGACACGACGTTCAGCGCGAGCCGGCCGCCGCTGAATACATCGAGCGTCGCGATCTGCCGTGCGGCGGCCGACGGCACGATCACACCCGGCCGGTGGGCGAGCAGGATGCGGATCCGCTCGGTCGCGGCGGCCGCGAACGACGCGACGATGAAGCCGTCCGCCGCGTTGCTGAAATGGCCGACCAGGATCTGGTCGAAGCCGGCGGCTTCGTGCGCCTGCGCGAAGCGCCGCACATAGTCGGGCTGGACGGCGGCGCCGCCCGGTACGTCGACCTCCGCGCCGGGCGTCGCGGTGATCATGCCGATGATGTCGACAGGCATGTCGGGCTGTCCTTCTGGTGGGGAATCGGAATGGGTGGGCTCGGCGGCGCCGTCACTGCGCGGCGGCCGTCTTTTGCACGGGCGCCGCGAACGCGCCCGCATACGAGCGGTCGAGCAGTTTCGCCGTGTCGTACGCGGCCGGAATCACGCCGGCCTTGTGCAGGAAATCGGCGGTGTTCTGCGCATCCTTCGCGGCCGTGTCGTCGACGGGCCCCACCCGCTGGTGCGCGTTGTCGAGCCAGCGGTACGCGACGTCCGGCTCGAGCTTCGCGCGCTTCGCCCACAGGTCCGCGTACTCGCGCGGATGACTGTCGACCCACTGGCGTGCCGCGACCACGCGCTTCAGGAAATCGGTGATCTCCGCCCGCTTGCCGGTTGCCGCCTGCTCGTTCGCGGCGACGAAGCTGAGTGCGGGCATCAGCCCCTGCGCGGTCGTCACGGGCCGTGCGCCCTGCCGCAGCGAGAGCGTGCTGACGAACGGCTCCCACAACGACACGGCGTCGACCGAGCCGTTCGCGAGCGCGTTGGTCGCATCGATCGGCATCAGGTATGCGTACTTGACGGAATCCGCGCGCAGGCCCGCGTGTTCGAGCGCACGCAGCACGAGCTGCTGGCTCCACGCGCCGCGCCAGACCGCGATGGTCTTGCCCTGCAGCTCGGCGACGGTACGCACCGGCGAGTGCTTCGGCACGAGGATCGCGACGCCGTCGAGGCTCTGCCGCGACACCGCGACGACCTTCACCGGCGCACCGCGCGCGGCCAGTGTGAGCAGCGCGGAATCGCCGAGGAAGCCAATATCGATCGCGTTGCCGTTCAGGCTCTCGGCGACGGGCGCGGCCGCCTGGAAGTGCTTCCACTCGATCGTGTAAGGCAGGTCCTTCAACACGCCGGACGCCTCCATCGACGCCTGAATGTTGAAGTAGTTCTGTTCACCGACGCGCAGCGTGACGGTGTCTTTCGCGATGCCGGGCTGCGCGGCCAGCGCGAGCAGCAGCGCAGTAACGATTCGGCTCAACAACGTGATCTCCCCGGAGGTTGGCGGGCAGCCGCGCGACGGCGGCGCCCTTGGGCCCGCGTGGCCCGACGGCCCGCGGACAGGATGGAACCGGTGAAGATACGTCGATGCGCTTCATGAGACAAACGCAATATTCTGCTTTGCAAAGATGCAAATTGTTTATGGAACGTGCGGCCTTTCCGTTCCGGCGTTGAATGGCATGACCGGCCCGTACCAGCGGGTCATCTTCCCGAAAGTAGGTCTATGTCGACTCGCCCCGCATTCAGCCCGCCGGGAAGTCGTTCGAATGATCCCTCGATAGATATTTCGCGCGCGAAATAATTCGCGCATTATATTTCGCATACGAAATACCTGCACGACACGAGGACGACCATGACGCCAGAACCCATCGAGTTTTTCGCCGCCGACGGCTACCCGCTGCGCGGCACGCTGTGGTCGCCGGACGCGCCGCCGCGCGCGCTGGTGTTGATCCATCCGGCAACCGCCGTGCCGGAGCGGCTCTACGCGGGCTTCGCACGCTTTCTGACCGAGCGCGGCTTCGCGGCGCTGACCTACAACTATCGCGGCATCGGCGCGTCGCGGCCCGCGCGGCTGAGCGCGCTGCAGGCGCGCATGCGCGACTGGGTCGAGCTCGACGTCGGCGCCGCGATCGCGTGGGCACGCGCGACATACGACGGGCTGCCGCTGCTGGCGGTCGGGCACAGCGTCGGCGGCCATGCGATCGGGTTGTCGGCCGGCACCGCGCACCTGCGCGCGGCCGTGCTCGTCGCCGCGCACGCGGGCAGCACGCGGCTGATTTCCCGCGCGGCGGAGCGGCTGAAGGTGCGGCTGATCCTGCGCGTGCTCGGCCCGCTCGCGTCCGCGCTGCTCGGCTACGTGCCGGGCAAGCGGCTCGGGCTCGGCGAGGATCTCCCCGCCGGCGTGTTCCGCGAATGGAGCCGCTGGACCACGCTGCCGCGCTACTTCTTCGACGATCCGACGCTCGGTGCGGCCGAGCGCTTCTCGAAGCAACAGTTGCCGATTCTCGCGCTCGGCTTCGACGACGATCCGTGGGCGAACCCGCCTGCGATCGAGCTGCTGGTAAGCTACCTGACCCGCGCGGCCGTCGAACGCCGCCAGATCGATCCGCACGCCGCGGGCAGCGGGCCGGTCGGGCACATGGGCTTCTTCCGCAGCCGGCCCGGCGCCGTGCTGTGGCCCGCGGTGGCGGACTGGCTCGCGCAGGCGCTCGACGCGCCGCGCGAGGCGAGCCGCCCGTCCCTTTCCATTGCTGCCGGGAACCAAGCTTGAGCGAAGACCGACGACTGTTTTTCCTGTTGAACATCGGCCAGCGGCGCGTGCAGCGCTGGGTCGACCGCAAGGCCGAAACCGATTCGCGCGCCAGCGCCGCGCAGGCCGGCGTGCTGTTCTGCCTCGCGAAGCAGGATGGTGCGCTGATCGGTGAAGTCGGCGCGGCGCTGCAACTGGCGCCGTCCGCGATGACGGGCCTCGCCGATCGGATGGCGAAGGCCGGCCTGCTCGCGCGTCATGCCGATTCGGACGACGGGCGCGCCACGCGCCTGTTCCTGACCGATGAAGGTCACGCGGCGCTCAAGCGTGCGCGCGTGGTGTTGCGCGAGTTGAACGGCAAGCTGTGCGACGGGTTTTCCGATGCGGAACTCGACGTCGTCGCGCGGTGGCTGCACGCATTGCAGGACCGTTTTCCAGCGGAGCGCTGAACAGCGCGAACCACGCGTCACGTCACTTGCGTCAGTCACGCCACACCACACCACACCACATCGATATCGTCACGGCCCGCACGCCGCGATCGAAAGCGATTGCGATTCGCATTTTCGCTTCGTTTTCCGCACCAATACGGCGGCAAATTTTGCGTTCCGGACGTGCCGCTTCGGCAACGCTTTCCGGCTACGCTCTGTTACAAAAAATTGCCTCCCGCGCCGCATGGGGATCGCCTACATTGCAATCCACTTTGCTGCATTCGCCGTATGCACCGACCTGCCTTCCTGTCGGGTCCGCATTGCAGGCTCTACCCGACAAGCAATGAAAACGAAGAGGAGTCTTGACCGACGTGCTGGCGGCATCCAGCACACGCGGATTGCGATGACCGAAACGGCTTCCTGAACGACCCGACCCGACGCGTTGCACGGCACCCTTTGTCGCTGCGCACCGATGCGCGTCGCGTCGTCGTGCCGTGCTCGGCCATCGCCGCCGCATGTCAACGAGGAGTAGTCCATGCGACGCACGATCGTGTCCCACTCGCTTGTCACCCGCCTGTCCGCCGTGATGGCGATGGCCGCCGCCGCGGCGGCGCACGCCGAACCCGTGGTCGTGTCCGGCCCGAGTCCATTCGCCGCCTGCACCATCGGCGGCCCCGGCACGAACTACGTGAACGCCGAGGTCGAACCGTGGCTTTCGGTCAATCCCGCGAACCCGACCAACATGATCGCCGTGTGGCAGCAGGACCGCTGGTCGAACGGCGGCGCCCACGGGCTCGTCGCCGGCTACACGTTCGACGGCGGCGCGACCTGGGCGCGCACGCCGCAGCCGTTCAGCGCATGTGCGCCGGGCGGGCTCAAGTACGAGCGCGCGTCCGATCCGTGGGTGTCGTTCGGCCCGGACGGCACCGCATACTCGGTGTCGATCTCGTTCAACCAGTCGAACAACGGCAATGCGGTCGGGGCTTCGGTGTCGACCGACGGCGGACAGACATGGAGCAGCCCGGCCGTGCTGATCGCGAACGACGAGCCGACGACGCAGTTCTTCAACGACAAGGAATCGGTCACTGCAAATCCGGTGAAGGCCGGCACCGCCTATGCCGTGTGGGACCGCCTCGAGCTGCCGAACGGCAACCCGTACGCGAATCTTCACACGGCGGCCTACCGCGGGCCGACGCTGTTCTCGAAGACGGTCGACGGCGGCAAGACCTGGACCAAAGCGAGGGTCATCGTCCACGTGCCTGCGCGTCAGCAGACGATCGGCAACCAGATCGTCGTCGATCCGAAAACGGGCACGCTGTACAACTTCTTCGATCTGATCCAGCCGCCGTTTGGCAAGGCCGCCGGCAAGGTCGCGTTCATCAAGTCGACCGACGACGGCGCGACCTGGACGCAACCGCGGGTGATCGCCGGACTGCAGACGGTCGGCGTGACCGATCCGAACACCGGCGAACCGGTGCGCACCGGCGACATCATTCCGGAACCCGCGATCGATCCCGCATCGGGGCAGCTCTACGTCGTCTGGCAGGACAGCCGCTTCAACGGCGGCAAGTACGACGAGATCGCGCTCTCGACGTCGAAGGACGGCGGCGCGACCTGGAGTGCGCCGCTGCAGGTGAACACGCCTACCGGGCGCCCCGCGTTCAATCCGTCGGTGCGCGTCGACAATGCGGGCTCGGTGATGGTGACCTACTACGACTTCCGCGATCTGCAGGCCGGCAACACGACGACGCTGCCGACCGGCTTCTGGCGCAAGATCTCGCATGACGACGGCGCCACGTTCGCCGACGAGCGGCGCGTCGGCGGCCCGTTCGACATGAAGCTCGCGCCGAACGCGGAGGGCTTCTTCATCGGCGATTACCAGGGGCTCGACGTGCTGCCGTCGTCGTCGTTCCATCCGCTGTTCGTGCAGACCAACAGCAACCTGACGAACCGCACCGACGTGTTCTTCGCGCCGTGATGCGCGCGTGAGCTGCGCTGCCGCGACGTCCCCGCGTCGCGGCAGCGTGCCCGAGCGCGCGTCAGTGCATGTCGGTCAGCACGACGCGACCGTCGATCCTGCCTTCGCGCAGCCGCGCGAATATGTCGTTGATGTTGCCGAGCCGGTCGCGATGGATATGCGCGCGCACCAGGCCATCCGCCGCGAAATCGAGCGATTCCTGCAAGTCGCGCCGTGTGCCGACGATCGAGCCGCGCACCGTGATGCCGTTCAGCACGGTCGAGAAGATCGGCAACGGGAAATCGCCGGGCGGCAAGCCGTTGAGCGCCACCGTGCCGCCGCGCCGCACCATCCCGAGCGCCTGCGCGAACGCGCTGCGCGACACGGCCGTGACCAGCACGCCGTGCGCCCCGCCGATCTCCTTCTGGATGACCTTCGCCGGATCGTCGACCGACGCATCGATCGTCAGCTCTGCGCCAAGCTGGCGCGCGAGTTCGAGCTTCGCCGGTGACACGTCGATCGCCGCGACGTGCAGGCCCATCGCGCGCGCGTATTGCACGGCCACGTGGCCGAGCCCGCCAATGCCCGAAATCGCGAGCCACTGGCCCGGGCGCGTGTCGGTGACGCGGATGCCCTTGTAGACCGTCACGCCCGCGCACAGGATCGGCGCGATCTCGTCGAACGCAACCTGCGCCGGCAGATGGCCGACGTAGTCGGGATCGGCCAGCACGTATTCGGCATAGCTGCCGTTGACCGAATAGCCGGTGTTCTGCTGCCCGTGGCAAAGGGTTTCCCAGCCGGTGTGGCAGTACTCGCAGTGACCGCATGCCGTGTAGAGCCAGGGCACGCCGACGCGGTCGCCCTCGCGTACGTGCGTGACGCCCGCCCCGACCGCCGCGACGATGCCCACGCCTTCGTGTCCGGGAATGAACGGCAGCGTCGGCTTCACGGGCCAGTCGCCGTCGGCGGCATGCAGGTCGGTGTGGCACACGCCCGAGGCCTTGATGTTGACGAGGATCTGGCCCGCGCCCGGCGTCGGGACCGGCACTTCCTCGATGCGCAACGGTTCGCCGAATGCGTGTACCACGGCCGCTTTCATGGTTTGTGTCACGAGTCGCTCCTGGGTGGTCGATGATCCGGCCAGTATCCGGACTCGAAACCGGAGCGCCTTGATACGCATCAACGGGGCGGGAAACGCGCGCGACGGGAGCGCATTCGTCGCGGGACATGCGGCGCGGACGGCCGGTGTCGGTGCCGGTTCGACGCGCCTTCTGCCTACGCAGCCATTTCGGCCGTTGGTCGGAAACCCTGCGGCATACCGTCGTTTCGCTTGGAATTCGAGATGATATAACATATCATCTCGCGATCTTGTCCACCTGAAGTACCTGGATGGACCCGTTCCATCCGGGTGGCCGAGTCATGTCCGGACGGGTCATAGCGGGGCCACTACGCGCCGCCGACGCAACAATATATCGTATCTATTCGTAACCCGCATGGCTCGCTTTCCGACCAATCCGAACCAACCGATCCCAACCGATTCACCGACCATGCGCGACCTCCCTCGTCTACCGCTTCGCCCGCTCTCTCCCGTTTCGCTGATGCTGTTCGCCGCCGTCGCACAAGCCCAGGCCGCCGATACGCCCGCCTCGCCAACCCCGACGCAAACCACGCCGCTCGCGCCGATCTTCGTGACCGCGAACCCGCTGGGCGACACCCAGTTGATCGCACCGACCGCGCAACTGTCCGGAGACGCGCTGACGCGCCGCCAGGCCGATTCGCTCGGCGAGACGCTCAATGGCCTGCCCGGCGTGTCGACCACCACCTACGGCCCGATGGTCGGCCGTCCGATCATCCGCGGGATGGACGGCGACCGGATCCGGCTGCTGCAGAACGGCGTCGCCGCCTACGACGCATCGTCGCTGTCGTACGACCACGCGGTGCCGCAGGACCCGCTGTCGATCGAGCGCGTCGAGATCGTGCGCGGACCGGCCGCGCTGCTGTACGGCGGCAACGCGGTCGGCGGCGTCGTCAACACGATCGACAACCGGATTCCGCGTGAGGCGATCGAAGGCGTGACGGGTGCGCTGGATGCGCGCTACGGCGGCGCGAACTCGGTGCGCGCGGGCGCCGCGCAGGTCGAAGGCGGCAACGGCCGCTTCGCGTTCCATGTCGACGCATTCGACCGCGAGGCCAGCAAGCTGCGGATTCCCGGCTATGCGCGCAGCGGCGCGCAACGCGCGATCGACGGCCCCGACACGCCGCAGCCGTACGGCAACGTACCGAACAGCGACGGCCGCGTGCACGGCGGCGCCGCCGGCGCGTCGTACACGTGGGCCGACGGTTTCGCGGGCCTGTCGTATAGCGGCTATGAATCGAACTACGGCTCCGTCGCCGAGGACGACGTGCGCCTGCGCATGCGCCAGGAACGGCTCGCGTTCGCGTCCGAGGTGCGCAATCTGAGCGGCCCGTTCACGAAAGTGAAGTTCGACTTCGCGTACACCGACTACCGCCACAAGGAAGTCGACAACGGCGAGACGGCGACCACCTTCCGCAACCGCGGCTACGAAGCGCGCATCGAGGCGCGGCATCGCAAGATCGGCCCGTTGGAAGGCGCGATCGGCGTGCAGTTCGGCCGGAACACGTTCTCGGCGCTCGGCGATGAACTGCTCGTGCCGTCCACGCGCACGAACAGCGTCGCGCTGTTCGGCCTCGAGGAATGGCAGGTCGACCCGGCGCTGAAACTGAGCCTCGGCGGGCGCTTCGAGCACGTGAAGGTCGATCCCGATCCGGCCGGCGTCGAGAAATTCGCGGGCGCGCAGCCGCGCGACTTCAATGCCGGCAGCGTATCGGCCGGCGCCCTCTTCTCGCTGACGCCCGTGTGGTCGGTCGCGGCGAACGTCGCCTACACGGAACGCGCGCCGACCTTCTACGAGCTGTACTCGAACGGCCCGCACGACGCGACCGGCCAGTTCCTGATCGGCAACCCGAACGCGTCGAAGGAAAAGGCCGTGTCGACCGACCTGTCGCTGCGCTATGCGAGCGGCCCGAACCGCGGCAGCGTCGGGGTGTTCTACAACCGCTTCTCGAACTACCTGACCGAGTACAACACGGGCCGCGTCGTGGACGACGACGGCGAACCGGTCGCACCCGGCGCCGATGGCTCGCTCAACGAAGCGATCTATCGCGGCGTGCGCGCCGAGTTCTACGGCGTCGAACTCGACGGCAAGTGGCGCGCGTTCTCGCGGCGCGGCCATACGGTCGACCTGGAACTGACTGCCGACTACACGCATGCGCGCAACGTCGACACCGGCCAGCCGCTGCCGCGCATCGCGCCGCTGCGCGCGACGCTCGCGGCCGACTACGGTTACGGCCCGTTCGGCGCACGCGCGCAGGTCACGCATGCGTGGTCGCAGCACCGCGTGCCCGACAACGACTTTTCGACGGACGGCTACACGTCGCTCGGCGTGATGCTCACGTACAAGTTCCGCGTCGGCGCGACGCACTGGCTCACGTACCTGCGCGGCGACAACCTGACGAACCAGGAAATCCGCTATGCGACGTCGGTCGTGCGCGGCTTTGCCCCGCAGGGCGGACGCAGCGTGATGGCGGGGTTGCGCACGACGTTCTGATCGCCGGATGGCCCGCGGCACCGGCCGCGGGCCTTTCGACCGGGGGGCGGCAATCAATGCGCCCTTTACAGGGTCGAATCGCGTGAGCGGCCGCGCAAACAGAAATGCGCGATCCGCCGGCCAATCAAAAATACAATCACCGATTCGATTTTCTCAATTGCCCGCTGCTTTATTAACTTTCCCGAATAGCCGGTATCGAATTGCGCGTGTGAACGCCAAAATTACGGGCAATTCATTTTTTTGAGCAAAGTCAAAAAACTCTTTCCGATCATGGCCTTCCGGCGATGAAAACAACCGCAATCAGGGTTTTGGAAGGGTAAAGAAACATCCGGCATACCCGTTAATGACGGCACGAGCCCATTTCGGGCGAACAATAAAATCCCTTCGCCACCCACTCGCCCAGAGGCAAATCGTGAAAATCGCCAGAATATAACCATCAAGGCAAAACTGCTTGGCGGCTTCGGATTGCTTGCCGCAGTCGTCGTGCTCGTGTCCGGCATGGCGCTGAAAGCGCTGTCCGACACGAACGACGAATTCTCCCGGTACATGAACGGCATCAACGCGCGCGCGAACCTGACCGCGCAAATCCGCACGGCGGTCGACCGGCGCGCGATCGCCGCGCGCAACCTGGTGCTGGTGACCACGCCGTCCGACCTCCAGCAGGAACTCGCCGAAGTGCAGCAGGCGCACAAGGACGTGCAGGACAATCTCGAGAAACTGAAGGGCTTGATAGCGAACGGGACTGACGTGACCGATCGCGCCCGCGAACTGGTCGCCGAGATCGCACGCGTCGAAGCGAGCTACGGGCCCGTCGCGCTGAATATCGTCGGGCTCGCGCAGGCCGGCAAGAAGGACGACGCAATCGCCGACATCGACAATCGCTGCAGACCGTTGCTTGCGCAACTGATTCGCGCGACCGATGCGTATGCAACGTATACGCACGAGCGCGAAATCGCGATCGCCCAGGCATTCGCGGATCGCTATGAGACCGGGCGCAACCTGCTGCTGGCCATCTCCGTGATCGCGGTCGCGATTGCCGTTGGCGGCGGCCTTTGGCTGACGCGCAAGATCACGGTGCCGATCGTCGCGGCGGTGGACGTCGCGCGCACGGTGGCCAACGGCGATCTCGGCAGCCGCATCAGCGTGAGCGGCAACGACGAGACGCGCGACCTGCTCGACGCGCTGGGTACGATGAATACGCGTCTGATCGACATCGTCGGCCGCGTGCGCGATTCGTCGAACAGCATCGCGCACGCGGTGGGCGAAATCGCGTCGGGCAATCTCGACCTGAGCCAGCGTACCGAGGAACAGGCCGCATCGCTGCAGGAAACCGCCGCGACGATGGAAGAGTTCACGTCGACGGTGCGCCTGAACGCGGAGAATGCGCAGCAGGCGAGCACGCTCGCCGCGAATGCATCGGACGTCGCGCTACGCGGCAGCTCGGTGGTCGGCCGCGTGGTCGACACGATGACGGAAATCGGCAACCGCTCGTCGAAGATCGCGGACATCACCGGGATCATCGAAGGCATCGCGTTCCAGACCAACATCCTTGCGTTGAACGCGGCCGTCGAAGCAGCGCGCGCGGGCGAACAGGGGCGCGGTTTCGCCGTCGTCGCGAGCGAGGTGCGCAGCCTCGCGCAACGTTCGTCGACCGCCGCGAAGGAAATCAAGGAACTGATCAGCGCATCGGTGCAGACGATCCAGAACGGTTCCGCGCTCGCGGGCGAAGCCGGCAAGACGATGTCGGACGTGACGCAGGCCGTCGCGCGCGTCACCGACATCATGGGTGAAATCGCGGCAGCATCGGCCGAACAGAGTCGCGGCATCGATCAGGTGAATCTGACCATCACGCAGATGGATGCGACAACGCAGCAAAATGCGGCGCTCGTCGAACAGGCGGCGGCCGCGTCGAAATCGCTCGAGACGCAGGGCCGCGAGCTGTCGCAGACGGTGTCCGCGTTCCGCATGCCGGCCGGCGAAGCTGCGGCGTCGGCGCATGCGCGCACGCAGGCGGCGGGCAGCGCGTCGCACTGGCACGCGGCTACCGTGTAACGCGATCGCACGTCATGGCGGACATGATGCGCGACGGCCGTTGTCCCGCTGCGCAATTTTCGATCCCGCCCGCCCAACGCACGCACTGACGCCCATCGCGCCCGATGCGAGCCCGCCTTGATCTCGGTCATGCACTTTTAAATCAGCCGAATGACGAGTATCCTAAAAAAGCACTCCACGTTCGGACAGCGAATCGCGTGCCCCTGATTCCCGTCCGTTCGTATCGCGGCCCCATCGCGCCTCGCGTCGATGGCGGCGTCCGCTTCACGCCCTGGCCGCACGAACCTTCCCAAACTATTCGCAGGAGAGCTGGTGAGCCGACTCGTCGTCGTATCCAATCGCATCGCAGATCCCCGTAAAGCCGCGGCCGGCGGGCTGGCCGTGGCCGTGAAAGACAGCCTGCAGGAATCAGGCGGCGTCTGGTTCGGGTGGAGCGGCAGGCTGCGCGGTGAAGACGAACGTACCGCCCAGGGCGACGACGTGCAGATCCAGAACGTCGGCGGCATCCAGCTCGCGACGATCGATCTCGATCCGCAGGATTACGACGCGTACTATCTCGGCTACTCGAACAACGTGCTGTGGCCGGTGTTCCACTACCGGCTCGATCTCGCGCAGTTCGACCGGCGCTTCGCCGACGGCTACCGGCGCGTGAACCAGCTGTTCGCGCGCAAGCTGAGCACGCTGCTGCGCCCCGACGACACCATCTGGGTCCACGACTATCAGCTGATCCCGCTCGCCGCCGAGCTGCGCGCGATGGGCTGCAGGAACCCGATCGGCTTCTTCCTGCACATTCCGATGCCGCCGCCGCCGATCATGGCCGCGATTCCGGAGCACGAGTGGCTGATGCGCTCGCTGTTCGCGTACGACCTCGTCGGCTTCCAGACCGAATCGGACCTGCTGCACTTCGAGCACTACGTCGAGGCGGAAGCCGGCGCCGCACGGCTGCCGGACGGCCGCCTGCACGCGTTCGGCCGCACGCTGTCGGCCGGCGCGTTCCCGATCGGCATCAACGTCGACGAATTCGCGGCGCTCGCGGAGAATCGCGACGGAATCGACATGTTCGAGCGGATGCGCGACGAGTATTCGCGCCGCCAGCTGCTCGTCGGCGTCGACCGGCTCGACTACACGAAGGGGCTGCCGCAACGCGTGCATGCGTTCCGTCAGCTGCTCGAACAGTATCCGGAGAACCGCGATCGCGCGACGCTGATCCAGATCGCCGCGCCGAGCCGCGAGGATCTCGGCGCGTACGACGACCTGCGGCGCGAGATGGACAGCCTGTGCGGCGCGATCAACGGCGACTACGGCGAACTCGAATGGATGCCGATGCGCTACATCCACCGCACGGTCGCACGCAAGCGCTTGCCGGGCCTCTATCGCGCGAGCCGCGTCGCGCTCGTCACGCCGCTGCGCGACGGGATGAACCTGGTTGCGAAGGAGTTTCTCGCCGCCCAGGACGAAGCCGATCCGGGCGTGCTCGTGCTGTCGCGTTTCGCGGGCGCGGCCGAGCAGTTGAAGCCCGCACTGCTCGTGAATCCGTACGACACGCAAGGCACCGCGCAGGCGATCCAGCGCGCGCTCACGATGCCGATCGAGGAACGCCGCCAGCGTCACGACGCGCTGATGGCAATCGTGCGCAAGACCGACGTGCACTGGTGGCGCACCCGCTTTCTCGACGCGCTCACCGAAGCCGCGGAAGTCGCCGCCGCGACCGCGTCCTGACGCACGTTCACACGCCGGTCGTGTCGCGGTCGAGCGCCGCAGCGCTCACCTTCTGCACTGCCACCGAAATCGGAATGCGTTCATTCGCGCTTCAACGCTCCGGTTCGCGCGGCGGCCCGCAGGCGACGAAATCGTGCTCGGCCGCCGACGCCTGCCCCGGCGCATTCACACCCGTGCACGGCCCGCAATCGATCATGGAAGGCTCGGACGCAGGCACCTCGCGCCCGTCGATCAGCGCCTGCAACGCGTCGCGCTCGAGCACCTCGCACGCAAGCAGCCGTCGCGCGATCCGCTCGAGCGCGTCGCGACGTGCACCGAGCGTCGCCGCGACGCGCGCATGCGCATCCGTCAGCAGCGTATGCACCTCGTCGTCGATCACGCGCGCGGTGTGCTCGCTGCAGCGGCCCTCGCCCGCATGCCATGCGCCCGGTATGCCGCTGCGCGCTTCGCCGTCGTCGAAACTCATCAACCCGATCTTCTCGCTCATCCCGTACTGCATGACCATGTGGCGCGCCATCGCGGTCGCGCGTTCGAGATCGTTCTGTGCACCCGTCGACACGTCGCCGAACACGAGTTCTTCCGCGACGCGGCCGCCGAGCAGCGCATCGATCCGATCGAGCAGCTCGCTGCGCCGCAGAACGTAGCGATCCTCGGTCGGCACCTGCTGCGTATAGCCGAGCGCGGCCACGCCGCGCGGAATGATGGACACCTTCTTCACCGGGTCGCAATACGCGCGGCTTTCCGCGACGAGTGCATGGCCGGCCTCGTGATACGCGATCGTCAGCTTTTCCTGCGCGTTCATCACGCGGCTCTTGCGCTCGAGGCCCGTCATCGCGCGATCGATCGCTTCGTCGAAATCGTCCATCCCGATCGCCGGCTTGCCGAGGTCGGCCGCATGCAGCGCCGCCTCGTTGACGACATTCGCGAGATCGGCGCCGACGAAACCCGGCGTGCGCGACGCGAGTTCGCCGAGGTCGACTTCGTCCGCGAGCTTCACGCGCTTCACATGCACGCCGAGAATCTGGCGACGCCCGTTCACGTCGGGCCGATCGATCGCGATGTGACGGTCGAAGCGGCCGGGGCGCAGCAGCGCCGGATCGAGAATCTCCGGCCGGTTGGTCGCAGCCATGATGATCACGCCCGTGCCGGCCTGGAAGCCGTCCATCTCGACGAGCAGCTGGTTGAGCGTCTGCTCGCGCTCGTCGTTGCCCGACATCGGGCCGACGCCGCGCACCTTGCCGAGCGCATCGAGCTCGTCGACGAACACGATGCACGGCGCCTTCTGCTGCGCCTGCTCGAACAGGTCGCGCACGCGCGCAGCGCCCACGCCGACGAACATCTCGACGAACGCCGAGCCGCTGATCGAGAAGAACGGCACGGCCGCCTCGCCGGCCACCGCGCGCGCGAGCAGCGTCTTGCCGGTGCCGGGCGCGCCGACGACGAGCACGCCCTTTGGGATCTTGCCGCCGAGCCGCTGGTAGCGATCGGGGTCGCGCAGGAACGCGACGAGCTGCTGCAACTCGGCCTTCGCTTCGTCGATGCCCGCGATGTCATCGAACGTGATGCCGGTTTCCTGCTGCACGTACACGCGTGCGCGGCTCTTGCCCATCCCGGTGAAGTCCTGCAGCCCGCCGCGCTTGCGCAGCATCAGGTTCCAGATGAACACGAACGCCACGAGCGGCACCAGCCACGACGCGAGCGACGTGATCCAGCCGGTGTCGGACGCGCCATGAAAACGGATGCCGGCCGCGCTCAGGGCATCGATCAGCTGCGGGTCGGTCACGCGGTTGGTGGCGAAGCGCGGCGGCGTGCCGCCCGCCTTCACGGCCGCGACTTCGGAGGCGGGCAGCATCGCGCCGGCCTGCGGCATCTTCAGCGTGCCCACGATCGATGTCGAGCCGATCTCGAGATCGTCGACGAGGCGCGCGTCGACGAGCCGATGGAAATCGCTGTACGCGATCATCGTCGTCTCGGGCCGCAGCATCAGCAACTGCGCGGCGAACAACACGAAGAAGCCCGCCGCGATCAGTAATCCTGCGTAGTCGAATTTCTTGTCCATGGCATCGGGCCGGCCGGTCGCGCCGTGCGGCGCGCTTAATGCGTACCCGCGCGCCCCGTCGGCGCGCGGTATCCGCAGCTACGCGCTCACGGACCGCATCCGCGCCATCGTCGCCTCGTTTCGTCGCATGAAAGACACCGCGAACGCGCCACGTTGCAGCGCTCGCACGGACATCGCGCCGAAGCGCCCAGCCCGTGATTCCAGTCTAGTTCGCGCGCAGGCGTCTCGCATCGTCCGGCAAACGCCTTTCACCCACGCGGCAAGCCGCGTTATAGTCGCGTTCGTGACATTTGTATGACAGTTGACCTCGCCCCGCGCAGCGCCCCCGGGTGCGATGCCGGCTGTTGCGTCCGTCCCGCGTCGCGGCCAGCCCGTGCGACGCTGCCGCGCATCGAACGACAATCACCCATCGAGGAGCACACGACGTGAACGACACCCCCGATCGCCCCGACGACCTTCCCGTTGATCCCGACCGCCGCCGCATGCTCGGCGGCCTCGCCGCACTCGGCGCGGGCGTCGCGCTCGGCGGCTGCGAGACGACGCCGGGCAGCGCGCCGCGCTCCGCCGCCGACCTGCGGATCGACGACGCGCTGCGCCGGCAGGTGCGCCACATCGTCGTGATCTATGCGGAGAACCGCAGCTTCGCGAACCTGTACGGCGACTTCCCCGGTGTGCGCCATCCGCTGAGCGAGGTGCGGCCCGAGGATGCGCGGCAGCTCGATCGCGACGGCAAGACGCCGCTGCCGGTGCTGCCGAAGATCTGGGGCGGACTCGTGCCGCGGGCGCAGGAAGTGGACGGCAAGCGCTACGCGATCGCCGAGCGCGACATCGACAAGCTGCCGAACGCGCCGTTCCGGATCGCCGATACGCAAGGCAAGCCGCTGCCGAACGGCGTGATCACGCGCGACCTGTGGCACCGCTTCTACCAGAACCAGATGCAGATCGCGGGCGGCCGCAACGACCAGTTCGCCGCGTGGGCCGATTCGGGCGGCCTCGTGATGGGCCATTACCGCAATTCCGCCGACACGCTGCGGCTGTGGAACCTCGCGCGGCAATACACGCTGTGCGATAACTTCTTCATGGCGGCCTTCGGCGGCTCGTGGCTGAATCACATGTTCCTGATTTCCGCGCAGCCGCCGATCTATCCGGACGCGCACAAGCATCCGCACGCGGCCAAGCTGCTGTCGAAGGTCGACGGCGACGATCCGGCCGGCACGCGGCTGACGCTCGCCGCCGATTCGCCGGCGTCCGCGCTCGACGGCCCGCCGAAGTTCGCGGTCGACGGCCCGCTGACGCCCGACGGCTACGGCGTCAACACGATGGCGCCGCCGTATCAGCCAAGCTACGTGCCGCCGGCCGATCCGGGCAACGCCGCGTATGCGGACCCGGCCGACCATCGCGTGATCCCGCCGCAAGGCCATGCGACGATCGGCGACCGCCTGTCGGAAAAGAACGTCGACTGGGCGTGGTACAGCGGCGCGTGGCAGTACGCGCTCGAGCACCGCGACACGGGCATGGTTCCCGATTTCCAGTACCACCACCAGCCGTTCAACTACTTCGCGAACTACGCGCCGGGCACCGACGCGCGGCGCAAGCATCTGCGCGATGCCGGCGTCGGCGACGAGCCGTCGACCAACCGCTTCATCGCCGACATCGACGCGGGCCGCCTGCCGGCCGTCACGTTCTACAAGCCGCAGGGCAACCTGAACATGCACGCTGGCTATGCGGACGTCGAATCGGGCGATCGCCACATCGCGAACGTGATCGAGCACATCCGCCGTAGCCCGCAATGGGCGAACACCGTGATCGTGATGACGCACGACGAGAACGGCGGCTGGTGGGATCACGTCGCGCCGCCGGCGGGCGATCGCTGGGGCCCCGGCTCGCGCATTCCCGCGCTCGTGATCTCGCCGTTCGCGAAGAAGGGCTACGTCGATCACACGATGTACGACACGAACTCGATCCTGCGTTTCATCAGCCGCGTGCACGGGCTCGCGCCGCTCGACGGCGTCGCCGCGCGCGACAAGGCGTTCGCATCGCGCGGCGCCACGCCGCCGGGCGACCTGACGAACGCGCTCGATCTCGGCTGACGATCCACTGACATCGCTGAGACGACGACGCCCCGATGCAACACGGTTGCCCGGGGCGTCGTCGTTTTTCTTGCGGTGCTACGCGGCGCTACGCAACGCCTCGCTCGCCGAACGCGCGGCGTGACGGCCGGCCTGCCGGCCGAAGAAGGTCGCGTCGGCCAGCGACAGTCGCGCTCGATTTCCTCCCATGTCTCGCCGGCCGCCGCGATGCCGATCCGCGCGATCGCGGGCGGCGCCTGTATGAGCCCGACCCGGCCGATGTCGCGCTGCTGCGCTACCGGCGCGGCGACGTGCAGCGCGCGGTCGATGAAGTGGTCGCGCAGTGCGGCGTGTAAGAGCGCGTTTAACGTACACGCCAAACTGAAAACGCGGCGCAAACGACGACGTCCCGCCGCCGGCGTCGGATGCCGGCGGCGGGACGTCGATATGCCGCTACGTCGTGGTCGATGCGGCTCGTCAGCCGCCGATGCGCTGTTCGATCTTCTTCATCGTGTCGGTCAGCTCGGTCGGCAGGCGCAGCTTCAGCATGTCGAACAGCGCCGCGTGCAGCTTCAGCTCCTCGCGCCATTCGTCGGCGTTCATCGACGTCACCGCCTCGAACTGCTCGCGCGTGAAATCGAGCCCTTCCCAGTGCAGGTCGTCATAGGCCGGCGACACGCCGAACGCATGTTCGCCGCCGCCGCCGTTGCCTTCGAGGCGATCGAGCATCCACTTCAGCACGCGCATGTTCTCGCCGAAACCCGGCCACACGAACTTGCCGTTCGCGTCCTTGCGGAACCAGTTCACGCAGTAGATCTTCGGCAGCTTCGCGCCCGCGCCTTCGAGCTGCTTGCCGATCTTCAGCCAGTGCGCGAAATAATCGCTCACGTTGTAGCCGCAGAACGGCAGCATCGCGAACGGGTCGCGGCGCACGATGCCTTGCTGGCCGACGGCCGCGGCGGTCGTCTCCGAGCCCATCGTCGCGGCCATGTACACGCCTTCGACCCAATCGCGCGCTTCGGTTACGAGCGGCACGGTGGTCGAGCGACGGCCGCCGAAGATGAACGCGTCGATCGGCACGCCGGCCGGGTTCTCCCAGTCCGCGTCGATCGACGGGCATTGCGATGCGGGCGCCGTGAAGCGCGAATTCGGATGCGCGGCCTTGCGGCCCGTTTCCTTGCCGATTTCCGGCGTCCACTGGTTGCCTTGCCAGTCGGTCAGCTTCGCGGGCGGCGTGTCGGTCAGGCCTTCCCACCACACGTCGCCGTCTTCCGTCAGCGCGACGTTCGTGAAGATCACGTTTTCCTTCAGCGTCGAGATCGCGTTCGGATTGGTCTTCACGCCGGTGCCCGGCGCGACGCCGAAGAAGCCGGCTTCCGGGTTGATCGCGTACAGGCGGCCATCGCGGCCCGGCTTCAGCCACGCGATGTCGTCGCCGATCGTCGTGACCTTCCAGCCGTCGAAGCCCTGCGGCGGAATCAGCATCGCGAAGTTGGTCTTGCCGCACGCGGACGGGAACGCCGCCGCGACGTGATACTTCTTGCCGGCCGGCGACGTCACGCCAAGGATCAGCATGTGTTCGGCGAGCCAGCCCTGGTCGCGGCCCATCGTCGACGCGATGCGCAGCGCAAAGCATTTCTTGCCGAGCAAGGCATTGCCGCCGTAGCCGGAACCGAAGCTCCAGATCTCGCGCGTCTCGGGGAAATGCACGATGTACTTGACCGGATTGCACGGCCAGCGAACGTCCTTCTGACCCGCGTCCAGCGGATGGCCGACGCTGTGCACGCACGGCACGAAATCGCCGTCCTCGCCGAGCACGTCATAAACCTCGCGGCCCATGCGCGTCATGATCCGCATGTTCACGACCACGTACGGGCTGTCGGACAGCTCGACGCCGATATGCGCGATCGGCGAGCCGAGCGGGCCCATCGAGAACGGCACGACATACAGCGTGCGGCCGCGCATCGAGCCGCGGAACAACCCGTTCAGCGTGTCGCGCATTTCTTCCGGCGCGATCCAGTTGTTGGTCGGGCCGACGTCGTCGGGCGACGGCGTGCAGATGAACGTGCGATCCTCGACGCGCGCGACGTCGGACGGATCGGATTGCGCGAGATACGAGTTCGGCCGCTTCTCCGGGTTCAGGCGCGTGAGCGTGCCCTGATCGACCATCGCCTGGCACAGCGCGTCGTATTCCTCCTGCGAGCCGTCGCACCACACGACGCGTTCCGGCTCCGTGAGCGCCGCGATGCGCGACACCCACTCGATCAGTTTGCGATGCTTGACGAATGCCGGGGGAGCGATCAGCGCGCTGTGCGTCGCTTCGGCCATGCTGTTATGCGACATGGAAATGTCTCCAGATTATTGGAAGGGGATCGTGGATGCGGGGCGAGCCCGCCAGATGGGGGAATGCGGTCGGAGCGCAGGTTGAAGCGACGCGCAAGGCGGGACGCGCGAGCGGAGCGCGTGTCGATGCCGCGATGCGGGCGAGAGAATGTGATGTCTCGTATGAGCGTGCGAACGCGAGTTTCGCCATGCAAGCAACCTGCCGTACAACTCCATGCCGGCCAGCATACCATCGCCGTTATTGGGCGGGCGTTGCGTTGCAACAAGAAACAATTGTGTCGACGCGTCGGCATGCCGCTTGCCGGCCGGTCCATTTTATTGGGCCGGCCCATGCGCTTTGGGGACGAAACGGCTCGAAACGTCCGTCCGGCAAGGGTTTCGCGAACGCGGAAAAATCGGCGCGACGCGTTCGCATGCGCTGCCCCCGAACGGGCAGCGGCCGAATTGGCGTTTTCGCTACTCAGGCAAACCCTGAATTAGGTTGCGCACACAAACATCCATCGCGAACGCGTTGTGTGCGCTACCGCTCAAAGCGGCGCGCCCGGCAATCCGGGGTAATACGCGCCTGCCGCCATTCCACTGTCGACGGCCAGTTCGGCGCCGTTGCAGTACGACACTTCGTCGCTCGCGAGGAACAGCGTCGCGCGCGCGATTTCGTCAGGCAAGCCGACACGTTGCAGCGGCACGTGCGTGTAGTGCTTGTCGACTTCGTCGAGCGGTGCGGCGGTCGGGTTCGACATCGCCGTGTTCACGCCGCCCGGATGGTGCGCGCGCTCACGCATGCGGCGCGCGGCTACGACGCGATCGTCGAGGAGTGCTTCCCCGCCGCGGCGATGACCGATCCGTACGCGTTCTTCGATGCGGTCGGCGACGAGGAGAAGTTCCAGCGCAACGTCGCTCAGATGATGGACAGCTGCGGACGCTTCATCGATTTCGACAAGATCGACGTGGTGCCGACGAGCCAGTACGTCGTGAAGGCGGTGCGCGAATAAAAAAACGCCAACCCGCGCTGAACGGGTTGGCGTCGTGCCGCGGGTACGACGATTACGAGAACTGGTTCATCGTGTTGTCCTTGCCCGCTGCCTTCAGCGCTGCTTCGCCGCTGAAGTATTCCTTGTGGTCGTCGCCGATATCCGAGCCGGACATGTTCTGGTGCTTGACGCACGCGATGCCCTGGCGGATTTCCTTGCGCTGCACGCCGGCCACGTAACCGAGCATGCCCTGGTCGCCGAAGTATTCCTTCGCGAGGTTGTCGGTCGACAGCGCAGCCGTGTGGTACGTCGGCAGCGTGATCAGGTGGTGGAAGATGCCCGCTTCACGCGACGCATCGGCCTGGAACGTGCGGATCTTCTCGTCGGCGAGCGTGGCCAGCTCGGTCTGGTCGTACTCGACGCTCATCAGCTGCGCGCGGTCGTAGGCCGACACGTCCTTGCCCGCTGCCTGCATCGCGTCATACACCTGCTGACGGAAGTTCAGCGTCCAGTTGAACGACGGGCTGTTGTTGTACACCAGCTTCGCGTTCGGGATCACCTTGCGGATTTCGCTGACCATGCCGCCGATCTGCGCGATATGCGGCTTTTCGGTTTCGATCCACAGCAGGTCGGCGCCGTTCTGCAGCGACGTGATGCAATCCAGCACGCAACGCGCTTCGCCCGTGCCCGAGCGGAACTGGAACAGGTTGCTCGGCAGGCGCTTCGGACGCAGCAGCTTGCCGTCGCGCTTGATCACGACGTCACCGTTGCCGAGCTGGTCGGCCGACAACTCTTCGCAGTCGAGGAACGCGTTGTACTGGTCGCCCAGGTCGCCCGGCGTGTTGGTCACGGCGATCTGCTTGGTCAGGCCGGCGCCGAGCGAGTCGGTACGGGCGACGATGATGCCGTCGTCCACGCCCAGTTCCAGGAACGCGTAGCGGATCGCGCGGATCTTCGCGAGGAAATCCTCGTGCGGCACCGTGACCTTGCCGTCCTGGTGGCCGCACTGCTTCTCGTCGGACACCTGGTTCTCGATCTGGATGCAGCACGCGCCCGCTTCGATGAACTGCTTGGCCAGCAGGTACGTTGCTTCGGCATTGCCGAAACCTGCGTCGATGTCGGCGATGATCGGCACGACGTGCGTCACGTGGTTGTCGATCTTTTCCTGGATCGCGGCCTTGGCAGCCGCATCCTTGGCCGCATCCAGCTCGCGGAACAGGCCGCCCAGCTCACGGGCGTCGGCCTGGCGCAGGAACGTGTACAGCTCGCGGATCAGCGCGCTGACCGAGGTCTTTTCGTGCATCGACTGGTCCGGCAGCGGGCCGAACTCCGAACGCAGCGCGGCGACCATCCAGCCCGACAGGTACAGGTAACGGCGTTCGGTGCTGTTGAAGTGCTTCTTGATGGAGATCATCTTCTGCTGGCCGATGAAGCCGTGCCAGCAACCCAGCGACTGCGTGTACTTGGTCGGGTCCGCATCGTACGCGGCCATGTCGGCGCGCATGATCTTGGCGGTGTAGCGGGCGATGTCCAGGCCCGTCTTGAACTTGTTCTGGGCACGCATGCGGGCAGCCGATTCCGGATTGATGGCATCCCACGCGCTGCCTTGCTTCTCCTTCAAACCAGCCACTGCCTTGATGTCGTCTTGATATTGGGACATGTCTATCTCCTGGGAACGAAGCGCATTTGAGTAAAGGGTTCAGCGTGCCCGCTCCGTGTGACGAAGCGAACTGCATGGACTTAATAGTAACGTTGCTCGCTTCGCTTTCGGGCAACTCTTATATAAGACATAAGATATAAATTTCTCTTGTTTTTCAATGAGATAAGCGCGCGTTTTTGCGATGCAAAACAAGTTTTCAAGCGGCGGGACGGCCGCGCGCCGGAAATTCGACCGGCGTTCCGCGATATGAAACGATCTTTCGGCAATTGGTGCGACGACAGACAGGGCGATCCGCGCTTCGGCGCTTTTGCCACGCGCATGACAAAACGTCTATACTTGGACAATCCATCGACGGCGCCCGACGCGCCCCTCCTGCCCGGAACGACATGAGCGACTATCCCGTTTTCGACGCGCTGCGCGAGCTGCTGACGACCTCCGGCGCGCGGTTCCGCGTGATGGAGCACCCGGCCGAAGGCAAATCCGACGTGATCGCCGCGATTCGCGGCACGCGTCCCGAACAGGGCGCGAAGGCGATGCTCTGCGCGTTCAAGGACGGCGGCGACGCCACCGCGCTCGCGGTGATCCCCGGCCATCTGAAGATCGATTTCCGCAAGGTCGCCGACGCGCTCGGCCGCCGCAAGGCGACGCTCGCGCCGCCCGAACTCGCGGCCACGGTCACACGCTGCGTGATGGGCGCCGTGCCGCCGTTCGTGTTCGACGCGAACGTGACGCTCGTCGTCGACCCGGCGCTGATCGAACGCAACGACGAAATCGCGTTCAACGCGGGCCGCCTCGACCGCTCGGTCGTGCTCGACGCGTCCGACTACGTGCGGATCGCCCGCCCGCTGCTCGCCGACATCACGCGGCCGGAAGCCGCCAACGCGCCCGCGCTGCAGGCCAACGCATGACCACGCCGCGCCTCCGACCGCAACAGGAACAGGCATCGCTGATCGAGCAGGTGCTGCGCATCGCCGAAGGGCTCGGCGCGATGTTCGCGCCGTTCACCGAGGTCGTCGTGCACGACCTGCGCACGCCGGAACACGCGATCCTCGCGATCCACAACAACCTGTCGGGCCGCGCGGTCGGCGATCCGGCGACCGAACTCGGGCTCGCGCGCATCGAGGACGACGACTACCCGCAGGTACTCGCGAACTACGCGAACCGCTTCGCCGACGGCCGCACCGCGAAAAGCACGTCGATCGGCATCAAGGATTCGAGCGGCCGCTACGTGGCCGCGCTTTGTCTGAACGCGGACGTCACGCTGTTCCGCGGCTTCCAGGGCATGCTGAACCAGTTCTGCAGCACCGAAGGCGAACCCGTCGCCGACACGCTCGACCCGGCCGGCGCGGACGCGATCCGCCAGCGCATCGATGCGTTCGCGACGCGTCTGGCAACCACGCCGCGCGAGCTGAAGACCGACCAGCGCCGCGAGCTGATGCACGCGCTGAAGGCGGACGGCTTCCTCGAGGTGCGCCGCGCGATGGAAATCGTGTCGCAGCACCTCGGCGTGTCGCGCGCCACCGTCTACAACGATGCGAAATGATGCGCGCCCTGCTGCCCCATTGAACGACCCTTCCGACGAGCGACCTTCATGAACACTCCGACCCTCCCCACCTACGACGACGTGGCAACCGCTGCGGCACGGCTCGAAGGCCACGCGCACCGCACGCCCGTGATGACGTCGCGCACGATCGACGAAGCGCTCGGCGCACAGGTGTTCTTCAAGTGCGAGAACCTGCAGCGCATGGGCGCATTCAAGTTCCGCGGCGCGTTCAACGCGCTGTCGCGCTTCGACGCGACGCAGCGCCGCAACGGCGTCGTCGCGTTCTCGTCCGGCAACCATGCGCAGGCGATCGCGCTGTCGGCGCGCATCCTCGGCATTCCGGCGACGATCGTGATGCCGCAGGACGCGCCGGCCGCGAAGATGGCCGCGACGCGCGGCTACGGCGGCAACGTCGTGACCTACGACCGTTACACCGAGGACCGCGAGCAGATCGGCCGCGAGCTTGCTGAGAAACACAGGCTCACGCTGGTCCCGCCGTACGACCATGCGGACGTGATCGCGGGCCAGGGCACGGCGGCCAAGGAACTGTTCGACGAGGTCGGGCCGCTCGACGCGGTGTTCACGCCGCTCGGCGGCGGTGGCCTGCTGTCGGGCACGGCGCTCGCGACGCGCGCACTGTCGCCGCACGCGAAGCTGTACGGCGTCGAGCCGGAAGCCGGCAACGACGGCCAGCAGTCGTTCCGGTCCGGCTCGATCGTCCATATCGACACGCCGCGCACGATCGCCGACGGCGCGCAGACGCAGCACCTCGGCAACCTGACGTTCCCGATCCTGCGGCGCGACGTCGACGACATCCTGACCGCGACCGACGCCGAGCTGGTCGACTGCATGCGTTTCTTCGCGACCCGTATGAAGATTGTCGTCGAGCCGACCGGCTGCCTGTCGTTCGCGGCCGCGCGCCGGATGAAGGACGAACTGAAGGGCAAGCGCGTCGGCATCGTGATCAGCGGCGGCAACGTCGATCTCGAGAACTTCTGCGCGCTGGTGTCCACCTCCGCATGACCGTCGTGGCGCGCGGATGGCGTGGATGAATATCCTGTCATCCGCGTGCCGCCGCTTCTTCACGGCGCGTTAAGTTTCGCGCCCTAGACTGATTAGGTGTCCCGCATTCAGTCGTGAAGAAGGAGTCGTCATGAACACGCACGCGATCGTCGCCGCCGCCCTCGCGGCAGCCTCCCTTTCGGCGTTCGCTCAACCGGGCGTTACGTCATCCAGCCTTCCCGCCGCATTGCCGCAAGGCCCTGTCGCGCAGGCCACCCACCATTCGCCCGCCGCGCTGCCGCCCGCCCGCTTCGTGCTCGCGAAGATCGATCAGAACAATACGCCGCCCGATCGCGGCGGCGATCCCAACGGCCGCACGCGCTCCGGCTCGCATATGTAAAACGTGAGCCGGCCGCGTCGGACGGCCGGCCCGCATCACTGAATCTCCACGACGCCACAGCGACATCACAACGACGGCAGCGACGGATCGCGTGCGGCGAGGATGTCCGCGGTACGCCGCTGCAGCGCGCAGTCGATCGTCTCCGGTTGCGGAATCAGCCAGTAACGCCCTTCTCGAATGCCATCGAACACCCGCGCGGCGAACGCGTCGGGCGTAAGTCCGTGCGCGTTCAGCATCGCGCGCATCGTATCGACGAAGCCCTGCACTTCGGGCCGGTCGTGCGCGGCACCGAACGGGTCGTTGAAGATGCCCGACTGCACCGGGCCCGGCGCGAGCAGCGACGGCGGATCGCCGCGCATCTCGGGTTCAGCGGCGAGGAAGCGTTCCGACGAGCGTTCGTGCGATGGACAGGCATCGCGCCGAGCCGGTTCGGGCGCGGTTGCAGCGCCGCCGACGTTCCGTTTCATCAGACGTGAACGCGGTTCGATTGCGCCAAAAAAGAAAGGAATTCGAAAGCATTCGGCGAACACTGACGTTTTTTCGCATCCCGTCGGCCGCCGGCGATTGACGCGCCGGAGCGCTCGCCATTACGCTTGCGCGCTGATGGTTCCCGGGAACGGGATCAAAAGGGAACGCAGGAGAGGCAGCGCCTCGAATCTGCGGCTGCCCCCGCAACTGTAAGCGGCGAATCCGCGCCACCACACGCCACTGGGAAACCGGGAAGGCCGGCGCGAATGACGACCCGCGAGCCAGGAGACCTGCCATCGACCCGAGGTCCAAGCAGCCGCACCGGGCGGGGTGTCCCGATGCGCCAGCACCGCCTTTGGCGGTCGCTCCGTTGCATGGACGGCCCGACCTCAGGACCCTTCAGATGTCCAACCTTTCCGCCTCCGCTTCCACGCCGGAAGCGTCGCGCCGTTGCGCCGCCGTCATGCGCGGCGTCTTCGCGCGCGCACGCCGTACCTGCAACACGATCACGCTCGCCGCCTCATGAATCTTCGCCACCTTCTCGCCACGTCCGCCGCCACCGCGCTGCTCTCCCCGATCGCCCACGCCGCCGGCGATACGACAATCACGCAGCCGCGCCCGCCCGCCGACGGCACCGACCTGCCGACGATCGCCGTGACCGACACGCGGCACCTGCCCGAATCGTTCGACCAGCGCTATGCGACGACGCAGGTGCTCACGCGCGCCGATCTCGACCGGCTGTCGCCGAGCGAGCCGAGCATCACCCAGGCCCTCGCGATGCTGCCGGGCGTGACCGTCTCGCAGACCGGCGGCCCTGGCTCGTCCGCGTCGGTCAGCATCCGCGGCTCGTCGGCCAGCCAGGTCGCGGTATTCATCGACGGGATCCGGATCGGCTCGCCGACCACCGGCATCGCGCCGTGGGCCGACCTGCCGACCGAAGCGTTCGAGCGCGTCGAAGTGATTTCGGGGCCGGCCGCCGCGTCGTTCGGCGCGAACGCGATGGGCGGCGTCGTGCAGCTGTTCACGCGCCGCGCCGCCGGCCAGCCCAACCAGACGACCGTGTCGTTCGGCGGCGGCTCGAACAAGACCTTCGACACGCAGTTGCGCACGTCGGGCACCGTACCGTCGACCGGGCCGCTGGCCGCACTCGGCGGGCTCACCTACTCGCTCGGCCTGCACTCGTACAACACGGCCGGCATCGACGCGACGCGGCCCGTGCTGCCGTACCACGAGGACGGCCGCAATCCGTACCACGCGCAGGATCTCGATGCGCGCCTCGGCTACGCGCGCGATAACTGGTCGATCTCGACGTTCGCGCTGTATCACCGCTCCGATTTGTCCTTCGACAACGCCGGCTATGCGAACCGCGAACTCGATCATCAGCTGACGACCGGCATCGCGTTCCATCTCGACATCACGCCCGACACGCAGTTCGACCAATCGTTTGGTTATGCGAACGACCGCCAGTTCCTGTATGCGAGCGACGCGGCCATCCGCACTGACCGGATCGACTCGCAGCGCATCAGTTCGTCGACGTCGCTGACCCATCAGACGCACGGCTTCCACCTGTTCGGCCTGCCGCTGTCGGGCGAGACGAAGGTCGCATACGACTTCACGCGCGAGCAGGCGTTCCTGCCGGTCGACGTGCCGGACGGCGTGCCCACGCGCAACGATTCCGCGTTCTCGCTGCATCAGTCGGCGACGCTCGGCAGCGTGACGATGTTCGTCGCGGGCCGTCACGAGATCATCGCGGGGAAAGCCGTGAACACCGGCAACGCCGCGCTGTCGTGGGCGATCACGCCGGTCTATACGGCGCGCGTGTCGTACGGCAATGCATTCCGCCTGCCGTCGTTCAACGACCTGTACTACCCCGGTTACGGCAATCCGAACCTGAATCCGGAGCGCAGCGATTCGGTCGAAGCCGCGCTCGACGCGAACACCGCGTACGGCACGTTCAGCGCCGCGATCTACGACACGCGCGTCAACAACCTGATCGCGTACAACCCGGCGACGTTCTCACCGATGAACATCGGCCGTGCGCACATCCGCGGCATCGACCTGTCGTACAAGGGCACGCTCGGCCGCACGACGCCGGTGAGCATCGCGGTGGGGATTCTCAATCCGCAGGACGAAACCAACGACAGCTGGCTCAGCCGCCGGCCGCGCCAGACGGTCAGCGTGAGCATCGACCACACGTGGGACGAACTGCACCTGCATGCACTGAGCACCGGCGCGTCGTTGAACTACGGCGGCACGACGTTCGACGACCCGGCCAACGCCACGTATCTGCCGTCGTACCTGACCGTGAACCTGCGCGCGTCGTACAAGATCAATGCGCACCTGACGGTGTCGGCGACGCTGTCGAACCTGTTCGACCGTCAGTACGTGACCGCGTACGGTTACAACACGCTCGGCCGCACTGCGTTCGGCAAGGTTAGCTATACGTTCTGATCGGGGCGGTCGCGGGCGTCGCAGCGGACAGGTTCGAGCGTTCTATCGCACCGCGGTGCGCGTCAGGACCACACGACGCCGTGTACGCCCGCAATCAACTGGATCGCGCCGAACACCGCGATCACGATGGCCGACACGCGCGACAGCCCGTGCATGAACGTCAGCGGCATCTTCGTGCGCAACGCGGCGGTCGCGCTGCTCAGGCACAGCCACCACGTCGCGGAACCGACGAACACGCCGGCGACCATCAGCGCGACCGTCGGCCCCATCGCGACGTCATGCGTGCCTGTCAGCGGGCCGAGCGCCGCGAAAATCCCGACGAACGACAGGATCGTCATCGGATTCGACAGCGTCAGGCCGAACGTCGTCAGGAAATCGCGCAGCACCGTCGTGCGCGGCAAGTCGCGCTGTGCCGCCGATGCGGCCGGCGCCTGCCGTGCGATGGTCCAGGCCAGCCACACGAGGAACGCGCCGCCGCCAATTTTCAACGCGACGGTCAGCATCGGAAACGCAGTGACGATGCCGGCGACGCCCAGCGCGCCGAGCAGCCCGTAGATCGCATCGGCGCACGCGGCGCCGATGCCGGTGGCGAATCCCGCGTGAAAGCCTCGGCTCAGGCTGCGCTGGATGCACAGCATCCCGATGGGGCCGACCGGCACCGCGATCGACAATCCCATCACGACGGACTTGATGAACAGCATGGCCGGCTCCTCGCGATTTCCCGTGGCTTCAACCGCATCGTAGGGAAAGTCCGGTCACCGCTGAAGGCTGTTTTTAAGGAAAAATAGCGGCTTCACCTTAAAAACTCCGCCGCGATGGACGAACTCGACTGGAAGGTACTCGCGCTGCTGCAGGCCAACGGCCGCATCAGCTACACGGAGCTGGCACGCCAGGTTCATCTGTCGGTGCCGGCGGTGACGGAGCGCGTGAAGCGCCTCGAATCGGCCGGCGTGATCGACGGCTACACGGCGCGGGTCAATCCGGCTGCGGCGGGGTACCCGGTGAGCGCGCTGATCGGCATCACGGTGCCACAGCCGGCGAAGGCGAAATTTCTGAAGCTGCTCGAGACGATTCCCGAAGTGGTCGAGTGCCATCACGTGACGGGCGCGGATTCCTACGTGATGCGGTTCGTCGCGGTCAGCATGGCGCACCTCGAGCAACTGATCGAGCGCATCAACCTGTACGGCGAAACGCGCACGTCGATTGTAATGTCGACGCCGCTGCCGGCGCGCGGGCTGGCGCGTCCGGCGGGTGCGGGCAAAGGCAGTCGGGGGTGACACGATGCCCCGCGCCGCGCGATGCTGTGCCATGCGCACCTTGCACGAACCGGACAACCTGCCATGTCAGTGATCGGACTCAATCATTACAACCTGCGCGCGGATCGGGCGACGCTCGATACGCTGCGCGATTTCTATGTGAACGTCGTCGGCCTCGAACTGGGATATCGTCCGCCGTTCCAGAGCGCCGGCTACTGGCTCTACGCTGGGGCGCAGGCGATCCTTCACCTGTCGCAAGCGCGGCCCGGCGAGGTACGGCCATCGCACGTCGTCAATACATTCGACCATATGGCGTTTTCATGTGAAAACGCCGCCGACATGGAACGGCGCCTCACCGATGCGCAAGTCCGGTACTCGCGCAGATACGTGCCGCTCACGAGGCAGCTCCAGCTCTTTTTCGCCGACCCGGCCGGCAATGGCGTCGAGTTGAACTTCGCCGAGCCGGACCGCGATTTCCGGTGACGAATCGTCGTTGAGCGAAGCGGCGGCTGACGCTTGTCACCGGACGCGCATCACGGCCGTTTCACAAGCGTCACGATCGTAAGCGTGCCGTTCACGCGTTCGACCCTTACCTTGACCTTGTCGCCCACGTGCAGCGAATCGATCATCGCCGGGTCGCCGGCCTTGAACGCCATCGTCATCGGCGCCATCCCGACGTTCTCCAGCGCGCCGTGCTTCAACGTCACCATGCCGTGCGCGGCATCAATCCGTTTCACCTCGGCGTCGGTCAGCGCCGCATCCGACGCGGACATCTTCATGTCGCCCATGCTCATGCCGGACATGCTGCCGGCCGCGCGCACCGGCGTGGCCACGACGGCCATCGCGCCAAAAACGGAGATGACGATGCATCGGACCTTCATCGAAATTCTCCCCGGTGCGGCAAATGACGAATGCGCGCCGCTACACCAGCAACGTCGCGACCGCCCACGCAATCAGCACGACGCCGAGCACACGGCCGATGCGCTCGCCGCCGGGCAGCACCTTTTCAATCAGCACGAACAGCGACAACGCGACGATCCATACGACGTTCATCACGCCGCCGACGAACAGCAGCGCCATCAGCAGCCAGCAACAGCCCACGCAATACGCACCGTGGCGCACGCCGAGCAGGAAGCTGCCCGTGATGCCCGGCCGCCAGTACGTCGTGAGGAACTGGACCGGTGACCGGCATTGCCGCAAGCAAGCCTGTTTCAGCGGCGAAAACTGGTAGATGCCGGCCAGCGCGAGAACGATCGCGGAGAGCACAGCGCTCTTCGACCACAGCATCATCCCGGAGATCAGGCCGGCAGGTTGCAGCAGCATCTGCAGCCCGGCCGCGACGACCGAGAACGCGAACCACGATGCAAGATAGCCGGCCAGCAGGAACGTCGACGTGAATGCCGATCCGGCGCCGGCCGGATCGTGATGCCGCAGCACGCGCCGGTACAGCAGCACGAGCGGTGCCGCGCCGGGCGTCATCATCGCGATCATCATCACCCACCACATCAGGATCACGGTCGCGAGCGACGGGGCCATCGCGCCCATGTCGTCGGCGAGCCGATGCGGGAACAGTGCGACCGCCGTCATGTCGAGCGCCGACATGCCGGTGCCGGCCCCCGTCCACAGGTAGGCCCAGCACGCGCCGGCGAGCGCGGTCAAGCCGAGCAGCGTGACGACGCGCTCGCGCCCGAGAACATCGTCGACGGGGATCATGCCGTGACGCGATGCCGGATCAGCCCGTGATTGTTCAGATGCAGCCGTGCGAACTGCGCGTAGCTGCCCTTGAGATCCAGCTCGATGTTGCCGTGCGACCGGCCGGTACCCGAACCGATCTCGGCCAGCTCGTATTCGAAGCCGTGCGGCAGGTCGATCCGTGCGCGATGTTCGGCGCCCGTCACCGGATTGCGGATCGGCTCGCCGACGATGTCGAACACGCCGTCGACGCTGATCCGGCCGCGCCGCGCATCCACATCGACGTCGAACTCGATCTTCGCGAAGATCGGATCGTACGCCTGCTCGAGCGTCGACGCGAACACGGAGAACATCGTCGCGAATGGATCGGTATCCTGACCGGTCATGATCTTCAGCACGGCCTCGCATTGCGCGGGGCTTGCGCGATTGTCGACGATCGGCTGACAGCGGCCGTGGCCTTCGTGAATCGGCCCGGGCCACTGGAACACGACCGCGATCCGCACGCCGTCGAGCACCACGTCGCCGTAGTGACCGCTGTCGATCGAAATCGCACCCATTGCTTCGCAGTTGCCATGCGTCGGCAGCGAATTGAACTGGCAGGGACAACCGTATGAGCAATTGCAGTTCATTAGTTCGGTTCCCTGAATCTCCCACGACGTCATGGCTTCACCTCGCGCGGTCGGCGATACGTAACGTTTCGAATCTAGTGCACCCCACGGGGGAAAGCAAAATAAGTGCGATGCGCGTCGAATGTCGGTAAAAACGGCGTCCCCGCGGCGCGCAATGACACGTGCAATCGAGCATGTTCGGGCCATGTCGGACAAAAGCCGATGCCCTTGTTGCATCGCCACGAATGCGGGCATTCCGCATCGGTCCTGGTCCATACTGTCTCGCAATCGACCACTCCCCGACCGTCGTCGCGCGGTTGGCTGTCATGCGCGTTCATAGTGCATTGCTCTTTCTCGTCGGCACCCTGCTTACCGCGGGCGGCTACGGCGCCACGTTCCTGCTGTCGATGCGTTTTCGCATGATCGGCGGCAGCGATCTCGATACCGGCGCGGCCCTGGCCGCCGCGACGGTCGGCACCTTCGCCGGCCTGTCGGTGGTCGGCTGGTTCTCGCGGCAGATCGGCGCCGCGCGAATCGCCGCGTTGTCGTCGCTGTGCATCGGTGCCGGCATCGTGGGTTTCGCACTCGTCGGACGTGCGCCGTCGGCCGACTTGCTGTCCGGCTTCCTGGTCGGCTTCGGCTGGGGCGCGTTTCATCTGGCCGCGCCGATGTCGCTCGCCGAACGCACCAGCGGCGCTGCGCGAAACGTATGGTTCTTCCGGTCGTCCACCTTCCAGATGACGGGCATCGGCGCAGCGCCGGCATTTGCCGCGTATGCGATGCGGGTGCTCCACTGGTCGATCGACGACACGCTTTACGCGGTCGGCGCGCTGTGCGCGCTCGCGTCGCTGATGCTGGAGGCGTTCGGCCGCCTGTGCCCGCGCCCGCCCGCCGCCGCGTCCGGCGGCCGCTGGGTGCGCGACCTTCGCGCCATCTCGCGCACGCGCGCGGCCGTGCCGATCGCGATGATCGCGCTCGGCACCTGCGTGTTCTCGGGCCTGATGACGTTCCAGATGTCGTTCATGCAAGGCACGCAAGCGCGCCCGGGCACATTCTTCAGCCTTTACACGGTGACGGTCGTGACCGCGCGCTGGCTGCTCGGCAAATGGGTGCGAATGGCGCGTCCGGAAATCGCGACCAAAGGGTTGCTCGTGACGATGTTGCTCGGGGCGCTCGCGATGTTCGGCGCGTCCGCGCACGCGTCGTTCCAGTCGATCGCGGCGGTGCTGCTCGGCGCCGGCTACGGGCTCGTGTACCCGGTCATCCAGGCGCAGGCGCTCAACGATTGCCCGGCCACGCAACAGCACGGCGTGCTCACGTGGTTCGTCGCGTCGTATTTCATCGGCACGTTCGGCTTTCCGTCGGTCGGTGGCTGGGTGATGGTGCACGCGGGCAAGGGTGCGTTGCTGATGCTCATCGCGAGTTGTGGTTTCGCGGCGCTGTCGCTCGCGTTCCTGCACGACCGGCCGGCGCCGGCGCGCATGCAATGAGCGGCAGCGCGATGCCGCGGCGGTTAACTGGATTTCTTCGGTGCGCGTGCAACGGAGAACCACGCCATCGCCGCGCCCGCGACCCACGCGCAGGTCACCAGCAGGTCGAAGTCCATCATTGCCTCGAAATTCGCACTGTTCTCGAAGCTGCAATGCCGGCCGTGAAGGAATTCAATGCAACCGCTGACGACCCACTGGACGTGCATGAATACGTGATAGACGGCGAAGGCCGAAGCGATGACGGCGACGCGCAGGGGTATAGTCGTTTTCATTCGGCGCCGGAGGCGGTAGGCTGATCTGACGCCGATCTTAAGACAACGACGCCGCATCAGGCAATCGATCCCGCGCGAACGTCATGACCGGCATGCACGATAGCGAATCACCATCCGCATAAACCCCGAGAAAATCGATGTCCGAACCTCACACGATCGTGCTGATCGTCGATCCCGAATACGGGGAGCGGATTCGGGCGGTTGTCGCGGGCGTTCGGCACGTGTGGGTCGTGACGTGACATGACCTGAGCGATGCGGCCGTCGATGCGCGCCGCTTACGCGTCGTCGATCTGCCTGAGCGTCTTCAGGCGATCCACCGCGAGTTGCTGATAGACCCGCGTGCCATTCGCCTTCGCCGCGATCTCCGCGTCTCTCAGCCGCCGCACCACGCGCCCCGGCACGCCCGCGAGCAGCACGCCGCGCGGCACCTCGTAGCCGGCCTTCACGAATGCGTACGCGGCGCCGATCGTCGCGCCGTCCATCACGACCGCGTTCATCCCGATCATCGTGTCCAGTTCCAGCGTCGCGCCGTGCACGATCGCGCCGTGGCCGATGTGGCTGTTCATGCCGAGCCGGCACGTCTCGCCGATGCCGACATGCAGCACGCAACCGTCCTGCACGTTGCTGCCGTCATCGACGACGATCGCGCCGAAATCGCCGCGCAGGCTCGCATGCGGGCCGATGTAGCAGCCCGCGCCGATCGTCACGTCGCCGATCACGACCGCGCTCGGATGAACGTACGCGGACGGATCGACGCGCGGGCACGTGCCGTTGAATTCGAACAGCGGCATCGCTCAGAGCACCGCAACCGTTCGGGCACGAGCGCGAACAGATCGCCGACGAGGCCGTAATCGGCCACGCTGAAGATCGACGCTTCGGGATCCTTATTGATCGCGACGATCACCTTCGAATCCTTCATGCCGGTCAGATGCTGAATCGCACCCGAGATGCCGACCGCGATGTATAGCTGCGGCGCGACGATCTTGCTGGTCTGGCCGACCTGGTAGTCGTTCGGTACGTAGCCGGCGTCGACTGCGGCGCGCGATGCGCCCAGCCCGGCGCGCGGCATTCTCGTCGAACTGGGCCGGCAACGGCTCGTCGGCGGGCAGGAGGACATGATCGAGGATGCGGCGCTGACGATGGTTCGGGCGCGGGCGGTGGCGGCGTAAGCTGCGTAGCTTGATGGCATCGGGCGGCATCGTCGCGGTCCGCGGGCGGCTTGACGCGCAAGCCGGCGCGGTCGCATTTCGCGACGCGCATCGATGCGTTCCTGCGGGGACACGGCCGCTCAAGCGCTGTACACGCAGCGCGACCGGAAAAGAGGACCTTGGCCGCCGCGGCACTGCACCGCCGCCGGCGACCGACGAACGGCGCTGATCACGCCGTCCATCCGGTGTGTCCGACCGTACGGGATGGTCGGACAGGTTTCGATCGGAGCAGCGTTGCGCGCCCGACCGTTACTGCTTAGCGACGCGGTTGCCCGCTGCGCGGCGGACGCGTCGAGTTCGCGTCCTTGTGACGGAAGTTGATGCGCCCCTTCGTCAGGTCGTACATCGACAGTTCCAGCGTCACACGATCACCCGCGAGAATGCGGATGTGGTTCTTGCGCATGCGGCCCGACGCGTACGCGCCAACCACAACGCCGTTTTCCAGCGTGACACGGTATTTGCTGTCCGGCAGCACTTCGTCGACGATTCCGTCCAGTTCCAACAGTTCTTCTTTTGCCAAACCAATTCCTCCAGAGAAGGTAAATGACCGCGGCCACGGCGAGCTCACCGGCGCCGTGGCCCGCAACGGGACGGCCGCCGGCAGGATGCCGGGTTTCAATTCGTTCAGACGGGCGACGGGCCCATCTTGCAATCGGAGCCCGGCGCATTGCGGCGGTCGGGCGGTCAGTGGCGGCGGTGCAATCAGCACCGCGCAAAGTCGGGACCGGGCCACGTGCGGCATGGCGACGGCCTACGGGTTGCAGCATGGGCCGCTGGCGACGCGGCAAGCGCTTCGCGAGGGCGTTGAATCGCACGTCGTACGGACCTGCGATGAATGAGGGAAGCACACGACCGATGCATCGTGTATACCGCGATGCATCGGTCGTGTGCGTCGGAACGCGCAGGACACCGGCTTGGGCCGGCATCCGCGCGAGCTCCGTCCGGCAGCGGCCGCCATTCGGTGGCCGGTGCCGACACGGCTTACTGCGGCGTGATGTTCGACGCTTGCAGGCCCTTCGGGCCACGCTTCACTTCGTAGCTGACCTTCTGACCTTCGGCCAGGGTCTTGAAGCCCGTGCCGCGAATTTCAGAGAAATGGGCGAACAGATCGTCGCCGCCGTTGTCCGGGGAGATGAAACCAAAGCCCTTGGTTTCGTTGAACCACTTGACGGTACCGGTATCCACAAATACTTCCTTAATACGATTGAGAACAGCGCCCGCAACGGGCACAGAAAGAATCAAAGAGGGAGAGACCAACGACTGCCGCACAATATGCAGTGCGGCCAATGATGAGCAATCGAACTTCTTGAAGACTTCGGTCTCGGACACTACGCGGTACCGGCCGATCCGTCAAGCTCTTTTCGATGCGGCGAACATGTGCGACCCCGCGTCCGCCTTGCCTGGCGGGCCTCTGCGGCAATCGGGAGGGAGTAACGATTCCCTCCCCTTTTTTGCCGCGCGCCGCCGTTACCGCGGTTCGAACACGTGATGCAGCGCCGGCGGCGTCCCACGGTCGCGGATGGTCATCTCGAATGCCTTGCGCGCGACGCTCGACGGCCGCACGTCGGCCGCGTCATTCGTGAAAGGATTCTGGCCGGTCGCGGATGGCGTCACATCGTCTGTTGGGACGAGAGGCGCAGGGGGAAATGGCGGGGAGTTGGTGGAAATCGGGTCGCCCCGCGCAAGCCCGATGGGACGGGCCATGCGCGACGGAGAAGACGGGAAGCTGGGCGGATTGCCGCGATGCGCGCGACTTCGATCAATCGAATGGGTTCAGCAGCCGGACGCCGGTGCGAGCGAAATCGTCGACATTGCGGGTAACGACCGTCAGATCGTTGATCAGCGCGGTGGCCGCGATCAGGTGGTCGAGGGCGTGCGCCGGATCGGGCACGCGCAAATGGCCCCACATCTGGGCGGTCTCGATATCGACCGGCAGGATGTTCGACGCATAGCCGGACAGGATCGTCGCCATCCATGCCTCGAGCGCCGACGCCTGCGGATGATCGCCGCGATGACGGATCAGGTCGACGCCGCGCCGCAGTTCGGCCACCGTCACGACCGACAGGTAAAGCGGGCTCGCGTCGGCCTCCGCCTGCCTGAAGAACGCGCGCACGCCGCGGTTGGTTCGCTTGCCCTTTCTGATCTCGCTGATGACGTTCGTATCAATCAAAAACACGCCTGACCTCGCCGGAATCCTGAACACGTTGGAAATCCGCGTCTTCGCCGACGTCCGGCATGCTCATCAGCACTTGCGCGAATGTCCGTCGCTTCGGCCGGCCGAGCGCCTCGGCCAGAATGGCCCGATGTTCGGCCTCGGCGCTCCTGCCGTTGGCCGCGGCCTGCTCGCGCAGGCTCTGAACGATACTGTCATCCACGTTACGCACCAGAAGATTTGCCATAGGTACCTCCATCCAGATTGCTATCAATGATAGCGCCGTGACGGTGAATTGCAAGCATTGCTATCATCGGGACGACCAGATGGAAGACGGAAGTCGGCGCGGGCCGGCGGCAACGGGCAACAGAAAGCCCCTGCGCCGCTGGCCCGACGCGTCGAACTGCTGTCGTGCACGGTAAGCCGAATCGACGCGATGAAAAAGACGGCCGAATGGCCATGCACCGGCGGGCGGCCGACGCAGATGCGCGTCGTCAGGCGCGCAACCGCGTCGAATCCGACGCGCGCCGTACGACCATCGCGAGCACCGCCATCAGGACCGCGGCCGCCACCGGCCACATCGTGCCGGCGATAACCGCGGCGAATGCCTGGGCGGGCGCGATCCACGCGAGTGCCAGCACGATCGATTCGAGCCGGTTCGGCCGAACGTTCCGGCAGTCGAGCAACAGGAAGGTCAGCGGCAACACCAGCCACAGCAGGTCGTAATACATGTAGTACGGCTGCACCAGCAGCGTCGCCGCGGCCAGTGCCGCCGCGCGCAGTTCGAAGCGCGCCGCGCGCCGCGTCCAGACGTACACGACCGCCGCGGCGGCAGCCACCGCGACGCACATCTGCACGCCATACGCGAACTGGACCGACAGGCCAGCGGCCCGCGCGCCCCCGACCAGCGACGGCATGCCGCGCCACAGCGTCTCGCCGTGCTCGACCACACCGCGGTTGAAGACGGGCAGGAACGCAAGAAACGCGGTCCACGCCTGCAATCCAAACACAGCCACCGAGGTCGCGACGATCGCGGCACTGAACAAGCCCGCCGACACCAGCGCTTTCCAGTGCCGCCCGGAGATCAGCGCCAGCGGGAACAGCACGCCGTATTGCGGCTTCACGACCAGGATCGCGATGCAGGCGCCGGCGATGACCGGGCGCGATCGCAACAGCAGCAACGCCGCTGCGGCCGCCGTGACGGTCAGGAACGCGTTCTGCATCGAGAGCGCGGCGCCGATGAAGCCCGGAAATGCGGCGACCACCATCCGCCACTGACCGTCGAGCGGGCGCGTCAGCCGCGCGACGACGGCCGCGTAGCAAACGATCGCCAGTACGCCGAACAGCACGAGAGCCGGCACGAACGGCAGCAGGCCGAACGGGATAACGACGAGCAGGAAGGTCGGCGGATACGGCCAGGGCGCGAAATTATCGAACGGCCGGAGCGCGGCCTCGATCGGCTGGATCCATTGCGGCGAGAAGATCGCCGTCGGGCCGTGCTCCAGCGCGACCCGCGCCGTCGCCCAGAATATCGCGAAGTCCGACCCGACCATCGGCGCGGACCGGTCGTGCAACCCGTAATAGCGGACCGCCCAGACGACGAGGAACAGCAATTGCAGCACGAGCGCCGCTGCGGCATACGTTGCGACACGCCGCGCATCGACGATGCGATCGTCCGACCCGCGTATCGTCTCCATCGCCCACCCCGCGCCTTGTTGTTCCAGTGAAGTACCCGATGACACCCGCCGCATCGAAACATCATGTTGCATCTCCATGCGGCACGCCGTCGTGACCGTTTGATACCATCGACGCACAAGACCGGCGATCGAACGCCGCACCACGCGCGCAGAAGACCTTGCATCGACGCGGACCATCCGTGCCTGAAATCCCGATCCAAGCGATCCAAGACACGAGACGCCCTTCAGTGGACCTGATTACCCCTTCTCTGGATACCCTGTTTTCCCCCACTCCCGACAAGCTCTACTTCCCGGCCTGCCTTGCGGCCGTCGCGATCATCGCGTGGCTCGTCGCGAGGCACGTACCGTTCTACCGGTCGGCCGTCGACAAATCGCTGTCGATGCGCCATCCCAACCTGGACGGATTCCGCGGCATCCTGGCGACCTCCGTCGTCTTCCATCACTTCGCGTGCAACCAGGGCTTGCTGTCGACCGGCGTCTGGGGCGCCCCCTCCGACTTCCTGCGCAATCTCGGCACGATTCCCGTCGCGCTGTTCTTCATGGTCACCGGGTTTTTGTTCTGGGAGCGCGCGTGCAGGGGCACGTTCGACGTGCGGAGCTTCTTCGTCGGGCGCGTGCGGCGCGTCGCCCCGCTCTACCTCTTTTACGCGATCGTCATCGTCGCCTGCACGCTGTACTGGTTTCCCGGCAATGTCGTCGACGCGCCGATCCGGTTGCTGGCCGATCTGCTCAAAGCCGTTTCGCTCGGCTGGTTCGGTGCTTTTCCGGTCAACGGCGCGGAACACACCGGCTATCTGAGCGGCGTCTGGTGGACGCTCGCATACGAATGGCGGTTCTACGTCGCCATTCCGTTTCTCGCGTGGTTCGTCGCGACGCGCGCGTGGCGCAAGCTGCTCGCGTTCGCGATCGTCACGTTCTGCGCCGCGCTGTTCGGGCCGCCCGGCGGGATGGCCCTGCTGTTCGCGTTCGGCGCGCTGGCGTTCGAGGCATCGCGACATCCCGCGATCCGCTCGCTGCTCGGCACGAAATCGGCGGCCACCGTCGCGCTGCTGATTCTCGCCGTCGCCCCGTATCCGCCCGAACGCTACTCGATCGAGGGCGCGCTGCCGCTGCTCCCGGTGTTCCTGTGCGTGGCGTGCGGGAACACGTTCTATGGTGTGCTCGAAACCCGACCGCTCGCGCTGCTCGGCACCGCCAGCTTCAGCATCTACATGCTCCACATGGCGATCGTGTACGCGATCGTCCGCGCGTTCAACAAGTTCGTTTTCCCGATCAATTCCGTTGACGACTCCGGCATCTGGGCGCTGTCGTTTGCGTGCGCACTGGTCGCCGTCTTCTGTGCGCTGCTGACTTACCGCTACATCGAGCACCCATTCCTCGCGAAGCGCAACGATGCGCGCCCGGCCCGCAGGACGGTCGAACCCGCACGCGAGCAAAGCACGGCCGCGCTGTGACACGTGCGCGGCTCAGAATCGATACGAGATCCCGATCTGGAGGACCGGATACCACCGATACCGCGACATCTTCCGATTCAATTCATCGAGGCCGCTGGAGACCAGAATCTGGCTCTTCTGCGGCCCAGCCGCGGCGGCCAGTGAACCGTTTGGGCCTCGACCCGCCGCGAGCAGCGCATGCCGCCACGCGCAGCGGGTCCCCCGGCACGACACCTTGCAAGCAAGCTTGCTGTTTGACGGATCGAGCGTACGGTGCCCGTTCGTGTCGCCGATACGACGCTGCGCGCGTCCGACACGTCGGGCCGCCATCCCGCGGCTGGAGCCGATCCCCGATGTTTCGATGTCGTTGCGTGCCGCTCCCGCGATTTATCGTGAATATCAATCGCGGTTGTCACGAGCGGCACGGGGCTCACCGCAAGGCGTGTGCCATACCGCGCGAACCCGCGCGGGACAAGCGTCACCATCACCTCGCCGGCGTGACGCGTGGGGGAATCGACGGAAATGTTTCAGGAACGCATCTGTTTTCGATGCATCATCGCCGTGCAGATGACCGGCGGTTTCGCGCAGCGGGCGCTGCAATGCACGCCGGACACGCACAGGTGAGTCGTCGGCATACCGAGATCGAAACGGTGAGCCAGGACGTAACCCGACTCGCCGCGCGAAAAGCGTTTCATTCGTGCGACTTGCGCCGGTCGCGCGGGCGATCTGGATGTTTGATCCTGCCCTGCACGTCAAACGCACCCGGTTACCACGATGCTCTGGGGGACCCATATGCTGGCGCCCAGCAGTTCATTGACGACGCTCTCCACAGAGTGGGCGCCATTGCGACGCATTGATTTTCTGCTTTATCGAACGACATACGGGCAAGCCGACCTTGATACAATGCCCAACCAGGATCAAAGCTGATTCAGAATGCCGGCAGGTCCGCGACTCAATCGCAATCGAAGCGGAATGTGTTTGATGTCTGGGCGATCGTCAGCAATTAAAAAAGATCAATCAACTCTCGGGGATATCGTGAAGCGCATCGCACTTCTTTTACTCGCCGCAGCTGTGGTTGCAGCTTGCGACTCGAAACATTCCGACAGCAGCGCGCAGCCGTTACCGGCAAGTCCGAATACAGCAAGCAACGCTACCACGTCACTTCCGCCCTCCTCAGCACCCGCGCCGACGGCACCGCCACCGTCTCACAATTACGCGATGAGCCAGGATGGTACGTACGGGTACGAGCCAGCACTCAGCGAAGATGACGTACGTGCAGGAAAGGCGACAAAAGCGCTTGTGATGATGCGCTACGTTGGTCTGCGAGACGGAAGTTATATTTTGCTTATGGTTGATGAGGACAATCCGAACATATCGAATCGCATTACGTGCCAGGCTCCGTGCAATTTTGCGAAATCGCAAACGATGGCCGGCGACTCGGTTCTGAAAACCGAAACTATCAGGGTTGTGCCCAACTCGTTGATCGGCGCAATGATCGAAGACGCGATGTCCGGGCAGTTGACACCGTATGGTCAACGCACCGCTACATTGAATCAAGCGCAGCAACCAGTGCTCACCCCGCCCCCGACGCAATCAACGTCGCCGGCTGTCGATCCGGTCGCAAACCAACCGGCGAGCAACGTGGCCGATTCACCGCTTCAGCAAACGAGCTTCGACTGTGGCAACGCGAAGTCCATTCCGGAGTTCCTTATCTGCCACGATCCGGATCTTGCGGCCGACGACCGAGATCTTGCCGCAACGTATCAGCAGGCAAAGGACGCTGTCACCGACAAGGTAGCTTTTGCCGAACGAACGCGAAAGCAATGGAATTTTCGCGAGAAAAATTGTCGTGACAAAGCATGCTTGACTTCCTGGTACGCATACCAGAAACGCGTGCTGACGAAGATTGCGCAAACCGGCGATGTCAGTGCCCAAGACAACTGAAGCGCCCTGCCGTCGAGCCCGCTCACCCCAGCGGGCTCCGTCCACCCGCATGCCCGGCCGAACCGAGCGTCACGAACGACCCGCCGCCCGACGCGCGGAAATGCGGCAACACGGCCTTCACCGCGTTGAAGAAACCCACCGTCTCGACCTCGATCGCGCGCCGCCAGTCGTCGTGCGTCATGTCGCCGATATGGCGCTGGTTCACGAACGGGCCAGCCGCCCACACAACGGAATGTACACGGCCGCGCGCGGCGATCGCGGCTGCGAACACCGCGTCAATCTGCGCGGGATCGGTCACGTCCACGCGATGCGTGGTGGCCGCCACGCCCGATCCCGCCGCTGCCGCCGAATACGAGTGCCGCCCCTGCGGAAATCCGTTGTCGTTCATGCATTCCTCCCATTGATGGGGCGACACGCGGCGGCGCTCAGCCCGCCGCTTCAGCACCCACGCGCAGCCGGTACTTCAGCACCTTGCCGGCCGCGCTCATCGGCAATTGCTCGACGAACGTGAAATGCCTCGGCACCTTGTAGTTCGCCATGTTGCTGCGCGCCCAGTCGTTCAGTACATCGGCGTCGGCATGCGCGCCGGAGCGCAACAGCTTCGGAATCTTGATGTACTGGCCGTCGTGCTCGATCTCGTCTTGTACGAACATCTTCGGCACCAGGTACATCGACTCGTCGATCATCGGCTGCAGCTCGTTGAGGTCGTAGCCGAACGCGCCCGCCTCCTGCTGGCTGCCGCCCTTGCCGACGCCGAAATGCACGCGGCCGCCCGACAGGATGTCGAGCAGCGCGACGCGCTCGGCAACCTTGATCGGATGGTTCATCGCCGGCGGCAGGCACACGACGCCGTGACCGAGCCCGATGCGCGTCGTGCGCCCGGCCAGGTACGCAAGGAAGGTTTCCGGCGCGCTCATGTGCGCATAGTTGGTCAGCGACGTGTGCTCCACGCACCAGATCGTGTCGAAGCCGACCTGCTCGGCCAGCAGCGCCTGTTCGACCGTCTCCTTGAACACCCGGTGGTCGCCCTCGCGCGATGCGTCGGTGGTCTGGGCTTCGTAGATGAGGGAAAACTTCATTGCGTGCGTCTCCATGTATGTTGGACGAGTCGGGCTCGTGCAGCGGCCCGCACGGTACGGACGAATAGCGACGGTCCACGGATGGGAGTGTCGGCGCGCGGGGCCGCACGGGCATCGTCTGTTTGGAGTAACGGCCCCACCGTGGGGACAGAGGGGTTTCACCGTCATCCGATCGGACTGCGTCGCGGCCGGCACCGCGCGCTAGCATCGAACGACGGTGCGGTGCGCCGCATACATCACGACAACGGAGAGAGGGAATGAAGGTATCGATGCTGCTGTACCCGGTCGACGACATCGACACGGCCTTGCCGTTGTTCGTCGATGGACTAGGCCTGAACGTGAAATTCCGCGACGGCGACCGCTACTGCGCGCTCGACGGCGGTCCGCTGACGATCGCGCTGGTGGCTGGCGACGAGCAGATCGTCGAGCGCGCGGCGCTCACGTTGCGCGTGGATGAAGGAGACGACCTCTACGCGGCGATGGCGCGGGTCGTGAAGGCCGGCGCGTCGGTTCGCGTGCCGGTGCAGGCCGGGCCGCACGAATTCCGCGCGGTGCTGGAGGACAAGAACGGCGCGCTGCTGGTGATTTCGCAGAAACGCGCGGCGTGACGCGGGGATGCGGGGACGCGGCGATGCGTGGCGCGTGGCACGGCCGGCGGGCGCCCGGGAGGATGCGGTGCGATCGGCAGCGGTCGGCTAACTGTCGGCAGTTGTCAGGTAACGCCGTGCGCTACACGCCTTGATCGGCCGCGCCGGGGGCGCGCAGGTCGCTGGTTTCCAGCAGCTCGAGCAGCGTGCCGGCCGGCTGGCTGAGCCGCTTCGCGGCGAGCGCGATGAATTCGACGTCGGGCAGCGCGGGCAGCCCGTCGCCGTTTACCGGCGTCGCCAGGCCGCGCGCCGACAGATACTGCGACGTCGCGGTGAGCCCGAGCCCGGCCCGCGCGGCCGCGATGCAGCCCGGCTGGCTGCTGCTCGAACACACGACTTCCCAGCCGATCCCCTTTTCCGCGAGCGCGTTCAGCACGACCGCGCGCGTGACGCTCGGCTCGGCCACCAGCACAAGCGGCAGCGGCCGCTCCAGGTCGACCACGGTGCCCGGCCGCGCGACCCATTCGAGCCGCGCGCGCAACAGCGGCGTGCCGCGCCGCTCGCCGAGCCGCCGCTTGCCGATCATTAGGTCGAGCGCGCCCGCATCCATCAGTTCGTAGAGCCGGCTCGTCATGCCGGTCGTGATTTCCAGCGCGACGTCGGGGTGCGCAGTGCGAAACGCCGCGAGCACGTCCGGCAGCGCGACCAACGCGAGATCGTCCGACGCGCCGAGCCGCACGCGGCCCTGCAGCCTCGGCTTGCGAAACTGCGATTCCGCGCGGTTCAGCGCCTGCAGGATCACGTTCGCGTGCACGAGCAGCGCCTCGCCGTCGGCCGTCATCGCGATCGAATGGGTGTCGCGCACGAACAGCCGCCGGCCGACGCTCTCTTCGAGACGACGGATGTGTTCGCTGACGCTCGACTGGTTGAGCCCAAGCTGCCGGCCCGCTTCGGTGAAGCTGCGGCAGTTCGTGACGGTCGCGAACGTCTTGAGCCAGACGGGATTGAGCATCCCGCATTGTCATCGGCGATTACGATGACAGTCAATGCCATAAGGCAGCTTCCCGATAACCACCGGAATCGATACCATCCAGTGCTTGTAGACCGGCGGTGCCACGTCGCCATGCCGGTCGCCGCCCTTCCAACTTCGTCATGTCCCGCGAACCTTCACATTCCGCGCTGCTGTGGATCGTCGCCGCCGCGTTCTTCATGCAGTCCCTCGACACGACGATCGTCAACACCGCGCTGCCGTCGATCGCGCAAAGCCTGCATGCGTCGCCGCTCGCGATGCAGCCGGTCGTGGTCGTCTACACGCTGACGATGGCGATGCTCACGCCGGCGTCCGGCTGGCTCGCCGACCGGTTCGGCACGCGCCGCGTGTTCTCGCTCGCCATCCTGGTGTTCTCGCTCGCGTCGATCGGCTGTGCCGCGTCGCACACGCTCGGCCAGCTCGTCGTCGCGCGGGCCGTGCAGGGCATCGGCGGCTCGATGCTGCTGCCGATCGGGCGGCTTGCGGTGCTGCGTCGCGTGCCGGGCGAACAGTACGTCGCGGCGATCGCGTTCGTGTCGATCGCCGGGCAGCTGGGCCCGATCGTCGGGCCGACGCTCGGCGGCTGGCTCACACAGGCGATTTCCTGGCACTGGGTGTTCATCGTCAACGTGCCGGTCGGCGTGGTCGGCTTCCTCGCGGTGCAGCGCTTTCTACCGCACGACCAGGCGACGCAGCCGCCGCCATTCGACTTCGTCGGCTGTGCGCTGCTGTCGGCCGCGATGCTCGCGCTGTCGCTCGCGATCGATCCGCCGATGCCCGCGCACCGCACCGGCTGGGCGATCGGGCTCGCCGTGCTCGGCGTGGCGAGTGCGCTCGCGTACCTGCCCCACGCGCGGCGCCGCGCGCAGCCGCTGTTCCGGCTCGGGTTGTTCCGCGAGCCGAACTTCGGCTCGGGGCTGCTCGGCAACCTGTTGTGCCGGATCGGCACGAGCGCGGTGCCGTTCATGCTGCCGCTGCTGATGCAGGTGCAGCTCGGCTATACGCCGCTGCAGTCGGGGATGATGATGCTGCCGGCCGCGATCGCCGGCGTGATCGCGAAGCGCTGGATCGCGCCGCTCGCGAAACGCTTCGGCTATGCGACGTTTCTGGTCGTGAACACGGGGATCGTCGGCTGCGCGATCGCGGGCTTCGCGCTGGTGTCGGCGCGGCCCGCGCCGGCGCTGGAGATGGCGTTGCTGATCGTGTTCGGCGCCGCGAACTCGATGCAGTTCGCCGCGATGAACGCCGTGACGCTCAAGGGGCTGTCGCACGCCGACGCCGGCAGCGGCAACAGCCTGTTCACGATGATGCAGATGCTGGCGATGGGGCTCGGCGTGTCGATCGGCGGCGGGCTCGTGAACCTGTTCGCCGCGCGTTGGGGCTCGATGGCGAACGGCTTCATGCTGTCGTTCGTCTGCATGGGCTCGGTCACGCTGCTGTCGTCGGTCGTGTTCCGGCGGATCGATACTGCCGCGCCGCCTAGGCCGGTTGCGCCGGGGGCGTCGGCGTAAGCGGCGACGCGGATGGGCGTGGCCGTCAGTTCACCTGACGCCGCTCGACAACACGCTTGAGCACCCAGCGGATCGACGAAGCGTCGGCCGGCGGCTGCGCGACGCGGTACTCGTCGACCTCCAGCACGTATTGATAGCCGGGCTGGTACGCGAAGCCTTCGATCCCCACGTACCACAAGCTCCACGGCTCGGCCGGGCTGCTGCGCACCTGCAGGCAGTCCATCGGTGCGACGCCCGTGCAGCGCGCTGCCTGCGGCGCGACATAAACCGTCCTGGTCACGGGACGGCCGTCCGCCGGGCGAGCCGCGCGCGGGTCCGTCGCGGCCGCGTCGGTCTGGCATCCGGCGAGCAGCGTGCTGCCGGCAAGCACGGCCGCACCGAGCAGCGTTCTGGTCTTGCGAATCATCTGGAGGTCCTCAGGAAGCGTTGGCGGGCCGATTAGACGAGCGCCGCGCCGGGAAAGTTCACAAACGGCTTACAGCCGGTGTGGCTCTCCCTCACGTCTGCATGCTCGTGGCGACTGAGATCTTCGACGAGCGTGGCACGATCATGAAGACCCTGTTTCCCCTCGGAGGATATCTTCGCCGAATGCGACGGCCTGCGCGTGGGTGCTCACGCGCCATCCGGGCCCGCCGCTGTGGTTGGCGGTCAAGGATGCGATCGCCACGATGCCGCGCAATGATGCGCGCGCATCCTTCCACGCGGATCGTACCCGCTGCGCCTTCAGCGCAGGCTCGCACCGGGCCGACTGCCGTGTCGACCTGCGGCTGGTTCGCGACAACCTCGGACACGTATCGCCGCCGACGACGAGCCAGTATCTGCACGCGGACGACGACTGGCGGCACAGCGAAACCGATGCAAAGCACCGGCCCGGATCGTGAACGGCCCGCCCTTTGCACGCTTCGCCCGCTTCAATACACGGCCACCCAGTGCCCAGGCACCCACGCCCAGTGATTGCCGGCCCAGCGGTAATGGCCCTTCGCCCAGCGATAGCCGGGTGCGGGCTGCGGCGGCGCCACCTCTACGACCGGCGCGGGCTGCGGCGGCCGCGCCGGTTCGACCACGCACGCGGACATCAGCGCGGCGCTCGCGCTCACCAGTACGGCAAGCGATACGGATCGGATCTTCATCGTCAATTCTCCCTGTCAAGTAATCGGTTGGCGGATGCGAACGCGCGCATGCCGCGCGTCACACGGTTGCGCGAATGAGGCCCGTCATCGGCCGCGTCGTGCCGCTTTCCGCGAACAGCGTGGACGCGGTACGGGCGGGATCGAGCCGCAGGCTTTCGGCGGCCGCGCCCGCGATCAGCGCGTCGAGCGACGCGGTCGGTTTCAGGTCGCGCCCTTCGTACAGATCGCCCGGCCGCAAGCCGGGCCAGTCGGCGATCACGCGGCCGCCCGCGACCGCCCCGCCCGCCAGCATCGCGACCGACGCCTGCCCGTGATCGGTGCCGCCCGTGCCGTTCGCGGCGGCCGTCCGCCCGAACTCGGTCGCAACCAGCACCGTGGTCTGCTGCCACACGGGCCCGAGTCCGTCGCGCAACGCGGCGAGCATCGTGTCGAGCGCCTTCAACTGGTTCGCGAGCCGCGCGTTCTGCGCGCTGTGCGTGTCCCAGCCGCCCGTCTCGATCATCGCGATCCGCGGGCCGTCGTCGCGCGCAAGAAACGTCGCCGCGAGCTTGCCGACGCCTGCCGGGTCCTGACGCGCATGCGCATCGCCGGCGAGCCCGCGCGCGGCCATCGCCGACTGCCACAGCGGCCCGAGCTGCGCGTCGGCCTCGTAAAGCGCCGACACGCGCGCGAGCAGATCGTCCGGCGCGGCCGGCAAACCGGACGCCGCATACGACGCGGCCTGCACGCCGCCGCGCAATGCGAGCGGCACCGTCGGCGCGAATGCGATCGCGCGTTCGCGCGTCGCCGGCAACATCGCGGCGAGGCGGTTCAGCCAGCCGTCCTTCACCTGGTATGGCGCGCGTCCGCCCGTCTCGAGCACGTTCTGGCCATCGAAATGCGAGCGGTCGCGATACGGCAATGCAATCGCGTGGACGAACAGCGCCTGTTTGTCGCGAACCATCCGTGCGGTCTGCACGAGCGACGGATGCAGCGCGAACGTGCCGTCGATGCGTATCGCCGTCGATGGATCGATCGCCAGCGGGCCGCGCAGCGACGCATACGCGGGCTCCGCATACGGGACGACGATGTTCAGCCCGTCGGCCGCGCCGCGCTGGATCACGAACACGAAGCGCCGGTCGGTTTCGACGTTCGCGAACACGATGCGCGGCGCGACGAGCATCGCCCCGGCTCCGGCCGCGGCAATGCTCAGGAAATGCCGACGGGTAATGGATCGAGCCATGTTCATCTCCGTTGGAAATCGGGTGACACGAGCAGCAGCGCGAGCGACGTGGTCGCGCTTTCGGCGCGCGACAGCGCAGTCGCCGTCGGCTCGCTCAGCGAGCCCGCCAGCAGCGTGTTGCCGAGCGTGCGTGGATCGAGCCGGTCGCCCGTGCGTGCGGCGAGCCGCTGCGCGATTTCTACGCGTCGCACAAGCGCGTCGGGCGCGGCCCAGCTCGCGGCCAGGTCGTCGTAGCCGGCCGGCGACCCGGGCCGCCACACGGGCTGGCCGAGTTGCGCGAGCAGCGGCGCGGCCTTCAGGTCGCCCGCGTCGCGCCAGCCGAGCCCGCGCAGCGACGACACGGCCCACTCCCACGGCGTCTTGAACTTGCGATTGACCGGCGACCATGCATCCGGCGCATCGACGAGCGCGCGATAGACCGTCGGCAAATCGCCACCGCTCGTCTCGAATGCGCGGGCGAGCCGGTCGGTGAGCGCAGGGGGCGGGTTGTCGGCGACGAAATGGCGCGCGAGCTGGAACGCGACATGCCGGCCCGTTGCCAGCGAACGTGCGAGGTCGCCGAGGATCGCGCGCGCCTGCGCTTCGCCCGGCTGGTCGTAGGTGCGGCCCATTACCGTGCGCGCGCCCGGTTCGTGCAGCTTCGGACGAAACACGAACGCGCCGGGCGCCGCATCGCCGGGCTGCAGGCCGCGTGCGCCGGCGATGCTCCAGCCGGTCAGCGCACGCGCGAATTCCGTCACGTCCGCTTGCGTATAGCCGGTCCGTGCGCCGAGCGTATGCAGCTCCATGATCTCGCGCGCGAGGTTCTCGTTGAGACCACGGCGCGTCGCCGGATCACGGGCTTCGGCGCGCAGCGCGGCCGGACTGTCGGGGCCGACCGAGCGTGCCTGGTCGAGGAACAGCTGCATCGCGGGATGCTGCTCGACGGCGACGAGCATGTCCTCGAAGCGGCCGAGCACGTGCGGGCGGATCGCGTCGCGCTCGAATGCGCCCGCGTACGCGGCGACCTGCCCCTTGTCGACGGACACCGCGAAATGGTTCGCCCAGAAATGCACGAGTCGCTCGACGAACGGCGCGGGCGTGGTGAGCGCGCTGTTCAACCGTGCGGCGACCGCACTGCGATACGCGTCGTAGCCGTCGCGACGGATCGACTGTGCGGTCGCGCGCTTGGCTGCCGCGTCGTTGCTCGTCATCGCGTCGCTCGTCATCGCGTTGCGGGTGTTCGCGAAGCGCGTCGCGAGCGTGCCCGCGTCGGGTTCGGCGGCCCATGCGGCCGGCCGCGCGTCGTAACGGTCGAATTGAGCGATCAGCGCCGCCTTCGGATCCGCAGGCGGCGCTTCGTCCGCCCGCGCGCCGAGACCAAAGCGGTTCAGCGCGATGGCGGCCGGTGAGATGTCGTTCGGATGGCCCATGACGGGGGTTCTCGCAATGCGTACCCGTGTTTAACGGGCGGCGGGGGGAAATCCGTCGGGGGATGTGAGAAATATTTTTTGGGGTGTCAGCGCGTGCGTCTTGCGATCGGCTTTCAAACGCCGGCGGGCAGTCGGGTCGTCGCGCGCTGAATTTTTGTCATGGATGGCGAAACGATTGCCCTGCCGTACGCACGTTCGCGGCTATCACCCCAACTCGAACGACGTCACGCCGAACACGCGATCGATCGCAATCGCGGGCACTTCTTTCGTATACATCCGCGCGGTCTCGAATACGGTCGACATGCCGTGCCGTTCCGCCAGCGCAACGGCCGCAGGATTCGTTTCCGGCACGTCGAGCGTGATTACCTCGCCGGGCATCCGCGCCGCCAGCGCACGAAACAGCCCCGTGGCGATCCCGGCATCATCGGCAAAGAGCGGGCCGATCTTGCAGCCCGCCTTGCAGCGGCGTATGACACCGTAGCCGGCGACACGGCCACCATCGATCGTTGCGAGCGCAACGGCATCCGGTTGAGCAATCCAGACCGAGACGAAACGCTCGCGCGCTGCGGGGAAACACCGGCGATCGTAGGCAAGCAACTGCTCGAACGGTACATCGGCCGCTGCCGCCACATGCGCGCACCCGATGCCGTCGACGCGCCCCTGATAGCGGATGTTGCGATATGCGAGCCGGAACCCGGACTTCGCGTAGCTCGCCTGCCGGGCAACGACACCGTCGAGACCGATGTTACGGTCTCCAAGGTAACGCACGCCGTGCTGCCAGATGCGCAAACCGAAGCCTTGACCGCGAAACGCGGGTTTCACGATGTAGAGACCGATGAAGCCGAAGCGCTCGTCATAGGCGATAGCGGCGAGGCAAGCGACCGGCTCGCCACGACAGACGCCGACGAAAAAACCGGCCGGGTCCGCTTCCCTGAAACAATGCGGGTCGTGCAAGCCGGGGTTCCACCCTTCTGCAGCCGCCCATTCGACCGACATGGCCACCTCGTCGGCCGACATGGTGCGCACGATAAAGTCTTCAACTCGATTCATGGTTCGCCCCTGTCGCGGCCCTCGAGCTTGCCGCATCGCGTTGCAGTGGATATATCGGGGAGGCACCGGCCGGCTGACGGAACAGGCTATGCAAACCCGGCCTGAACCAAGACGGGCCGGCGAAATCGGTCGCCCCGGAATTCGCATGCCCTCGGACCGCTGCTACCGATCGGGTCATCATAATCCCTCAGACGGGTATCTCGTGGAGCGTCGTCACGCAACGCCGCTCACTGCCCCGCCACCGTCCCCTACTTCTTCTGCAACCTCGCCGGCAGCCGCCAGTTCCCACTCCGCCGCAATCCGTCGACGAACTTCGCACGCTCATCCGGCGTCAACGTCGCCGCGAAATCGACCACGCTGCGCTCGACCTGCCCGCGCAACGCACTGTCCGCCGCTCGCGTACGATCGAGCGCCGCATCGATCGCCGGACGATCGAGCTGCGGCGCGGCCAGCAAGTCAAGCACCGTGGTCCGCCCATCGCGCCCTTCCCGCGCGAAATCGCGGCCGTCCTTGCGCGCCGCCTTCAGCGCCGCTTGAAACTCCTGCCGACGCGCATCGGACAATTCGTCCGCGGCGAACCGCAACGCCGTCCGTTGACCAGGCATCCCGCCCGCATGCACCTCGCGATGTGTCGAGAACCACTGATACACGCCGCCGCCAATCGCGCCGAGCATGAACACGTTCAGCACGACGGACCCGACGAGAATGATTTTCCAGCCGCGTTCGGTCATTCGTCGCCTCCGTCGATGCTCGGGCCGCCGAAGGTCGTCGTCAGGTAGCCCGGTTCGTGTTGCGCGATCGGCGCGCTACCGAGCATCAGCACCGACACGGCAACCGCGCCCGCCAGCGCGCCGGCCAACCCGACGCCCGCGAACGCCGCGCCCGACCACCACACTTTTCCTCGCCGCCGCGCACGTTGCGGCGCGGGCGCCGACGCGACGATGCGTTCGACGAGCGCCGACGCGGGCGGCGCGACCGTATCCTGCATGAGCCATGCATCGAGCTCGGCGGCATCGTCGAGCGCCGCGAGCGCATCGCGCGGATGCGCTTGCGCCCACGCTTCGGCCGCCGCGCGTTCGTCTTGCGGCCAGCGCCGCGCATCCGAGCCGTACGCGGCGACGATGGTACGGAATCGTTCGGGTGTCATCGCTTGTCCTCGCTAGGTGGGTCGCCGGCCAGTTGCGCGCGCAGGTTGCGCCTCGCGCGCGCGAGCAGGCTTTCCAGCGCATCGACGGTGATGCCCATCAGGTTGGCCGCTTCAATATTCGACATGTCCTGATAGTACTGGAGCACGAGCGCTTCCCGCTGCCGGGGCGGCAACGCAGCGAGCGCCTGGCGCACGCGCGCGTCGCGCGAGCGCAACTCCGCTTGCGCGGCCGGCTCGGGTTGCGTGTCGGGCACGTCGGGCAGCATATCGACCGGCTCCTCGCGCCGTCCGCGCAAGCGGTCGTAGCACAGGTTCAGCACGACGCGATGCAGCCACGTGTCGAAGCGTGCTTCGCCGTCCCGCCAGCGCGGCGCTTGATTCCAGATCCGCAGGAAGGTTTCCTGCGCAACGTCTTCGGCTTCGTTTCGGTCGCCGAGCATGCGCGTCGCGAGCGCGAGCAATCGCGGCAGCTTGCGTGCGACGAGCACGCGCACGGCCGACGCGTCGCGCGCGCCGACCCGCGCGACGAGTTCCGCGTCCGGATCGGCGTCGCTCAACGCAGGCCGCTCCGCAACGTGCCGTGCGAACGCCGCTTGCTGCGGGCGGGTATCCCCGCCGTCCGGCTGAAGCTCATCGTCGTGCTCTCCTTGCATGCGTCGCGCCGGCACCGGACGGCGCCAGCACGACCCCTCGGCAACGCGCCCGAGATCGGCCCGGGCGGTTTCGTCGACATCCGGTTCGAACGGCATATCGATCCTGTCGATCGCCCGCCGGCCGGCGCGATCAATATACGACGACCGGCGCGGGCCGGTAATACACCGGACGCGCCGGCACCACGACACAGCCGGCCAGCACGATGGCCGCGGCTGCCAGGATCACGAGAGTTCGAAAAGGCATGGCTCGACGGATGAGGTTACGTGGAAGTCTCGCCACACGGGCGCTGCGCGCCGCGCGGCACGCTGCGCATCACGCCCAGTGACCGGGCACCCAGCGCCAGTTCGGGCCACGCGCGACCCAATGCCCGGGCACCCAGTGATAACCGGCGCGCACCCCTTGCCAGTGCCCGGGAATCCACACGTAGCGGCCATGTCGCCAGTGCCAGTGGCCCTGATCCCACACGTAGCCCGCACGCGGCGCCGGCATCACTTCGACGCGCGGCGGCGGCGGTGCGACCGGCGCGACGATGACGGCCTGGGCGAATACGGCGGACGTCGCCAGCGCGGCTGCGCATGCCGCGGCAAACCGTAATGAAATGGAAAGTTTCATGCAAGACTCCGAAGCATCATGTATCGACCGTTCATACCCGGAAGCGGCCGTTCATGCGTTAAACGACGCATTCGGCAAAATCCGTCGCGACACCGGCAAATAAATTTCCGCCGCGCCGGCAACGAACGAAACGAATGCCGCGCGCCCATCGCCGCATCGTGTCCGTACTGTGATTACCGCCTGTCACAACCCGGCAAAACTGCGCTTCGACAATGCGTGTCACCGGGATCCCGCTCGTTTCCGGCCCACGCCCCCGACGCGCTCGCGCACGACCGGGCGGTTCCGCACTTCGCGTGTCATCCATCGAAAATACGATCATGTCGAACCAGGACAACTTCCCCGTCGAGTCGAACGAGTCGAACGAGCCGGCCGCTTCCGTATCGCGTCGCGGCTTCCTGAAACTGGCCGGCGTCTCCGGCCTCGCCACCGCCGCGGGCGGGCTCGCGGCCGCGCGTGCCGCCGCGTCGAACCCGGACGGCACACCCGAGCAGGTGCACCTGACGTGGGGCAACGACCCGGCGTCCGAAGTTGTGATCACGTGGGCGTCGCTCGCGCCGGCCGCCAATCCGCGCGCACGCATCGTCACCGACGGCGAGCCGGCACGCACCGTGCATGGGGTTCAGCGCCTCTACACCGACGGCCTGAACGGCGCAACCGTGTTCACGTACCACGCCCGCGTGCATGGCCTGAAGCCGAACACGCGCTACCGCTATGAACTCACGGCCGACAACGACAGCAACGCCGCGCAGCCGTTTGCCGCAACCTTCACGACCGCACCGCGCGGGCGCGCCCCGTTTCGCTTCACGAGCTACGGCGATCTCGCGACGCCGAACGGCGCGTGGGTGCTGTCGTCGCCGCAAAGCCGATTCGCGGTGCAGGCCGTCGAGCAGTTCCAGCCGCTGTTCCACCTGCTGAACGGCGACCTCTGCTATGCGAACCTGAACCCCGCGCATCAGCCGGAAGTGTGGCGCGACTTCGGCAACAACAACCAGACGTCGGCCGCGAATCGCCCGTGGATGCCGTGCCCCGGCAATCACGAGATCGAATTCCACAACGGCCCGCAGGGGCTCGACTCGTATCTCGCACGCTATACGCTGCCCGAGAACGGCACGCGCTTTCCGGGCCGCTGGTACAGCTTCCGCGTGAGCTCGGTGCTGTTCATCTCGCTCGACGCCGACGATGTCGTGTACCAGGACGCGGCCGCCTTCGTCGGCGGGCCCGATCCGCTGGTGCCGGCCGCGAGCACCGGCCACGCGCCGATCGAACCGGGCACGTCGTTCTACGTGCGCGGCTACAGCAACGGCGAGCAGACGCGCTGGCTCGAACATACGCTGCGGCACGCGTCGCACGACGACGACATCGACTGGATCGTCGTGCAGATGCACCAGGACGCGCTGAGTTCATCGAAAACGGGCAACGGCTCGGACAAGGGCATCCGCGAGGCGTGGCTGCCGCTGTTCGACCGTTACGGCGTCGACCTCGTGCTGTGCGGTCACGATCACGACTACGAGCGCAGCTACCCGGTGCGCGGCTGCAATCACCGCGCGGGCGTCGATGCGTCGACCGGCGAAGTCGTCGAGACGCTACAGCCGCGTCCGGTCGGATCGACGGACCCCGATCGCACGACGTTCGACACGAGCCACGGCACGATCCACCTGATCCTCGGCGGCGGCGGCACCAGCGCGCCGCTCGACGTATACGGCACGAACCCGGCGACTGGCTATGTGCAGGCCAAGGTCTTCACGAAGCCGAACCGGCCGGTGCCGGGCACGGCGGCGAACACGCTCGTGCGCAAGCCGGCCGATGCGCTGGAGGATGCGATCTGGTCCGCGCGCCGCGATACGGGCACGGGTTACGGGATCGCGGTGTTCGATCACGATCCGGGCAAGCCGGGCGGCCACACGACGATCACGATGCGCTACTACCACGCACCGGGCGCGGATCAGCACCCGAGCGCGCAGTACGAGCTGTTCGAGACGATCGAGCTGAGCAAGAAGCGCGGCGAGCGCTGATGCGACTGCCGGCCGCCGCGCGTCATGGCGCGGCGGCCGGCGGAAAGTTCTGTCATGCGATGCAGCGCGCTATCCGCTTGTCCGGTCCCCATCCACCGCAAGCCGCCCCGCGATCTAGCTTCGCGACTCGAGCGCGATGCGCACGGCCAGTCCCGCCAACACGGTCCCTATCAACCAGCGCTGCCCGCGTGCCCAGCCTGGCCGATCGGCAAGAAACCCCGCGATCGAGCCGGCCATGCTCGCGATCAGCGCATTGACGCACACGCTGACCGCGATCTGCACGCAGCCCAGTGCCAGCGATTGCACGAGCACGCTGCCGTGCCCCGGCGAAATGAACTGCGGCAGCAGCGACAGATACATCACCGCGATCTTCGGGTTCGCGAGGTTGGTGACGAAGCCCATCGTGAAGAGCCTCGCGTCGCTGTCGTGCGGCAATTGCCGGACCTGAAACGCCGAGCGGCCGCCCGGCTTGAGCGCCTGCCACGCGAGATACGCGAGGTACAGCGCGCCGCAAAAACGCAGCGCGTCATACGCGTACGGCACGGTCATCACCAGCGCGGTGATGCCGAATGCCGCACAGAACATGTAGAACACGAATCCGAGCGCCACACCGCCGAGCGATACCAGCCCCGCGCGGCGACCCTGGCAGATCGAACGGGAAATCAGGTAGATCATGTTCGGGCCGGGCGTCAGGACCATGCCGAGCGACACGAGTCCGAAAGCAATCAGGGTGGGCAAGGCCGGCACGGTGGTCTCCTACGACGCAATGAAGTCAGGGCGGTGTGCAGCAATGTATTGCATGTCGATGGCTGCCGGCATGAATAAACTGCAAGCCGCCCATGAGCGCGCTTCATCGCGTCATTGCCTGCCGATGCGCTAGCTGCCCTTTTTCGTCCGTGCCTGAATCGCCTTTCCCGCCTTCGCGCGTTGCGCGTCGACCAGCTTCACGAATGCGTCGGCGACCGCATTGCCGGTCGCGTTCCACGAGAGCCGCACGCTACGTTGCAGCCTGGGCGACAGCTCCAGCACCCGGCCGCCGAACCGTGTATAGGTGAGCGTGATGCTCGGGACGATCGACACCCCCATTCCCGCCTCGGCCATCGACAGGATGGTCCGCATCTCGACCACGTTGAACGCCGCGCGAAGCGACGCACCGTTGCGCACGAAGTAATCGGCGATGACCGGCCCGCACCCCGCCTTCGAGAAAATGAACGGCATCGCGGACAACAGCTTCGCCGACACGCGCTTGCGGCCGTCGAACATGCCGTCCGCCGCCACCGCAACGAAATCCTCGTCGAGCAGCGGCAGATTGTGCGCGAAGGTCTTCGTGCCGGCGACCACGCCGATGTCGGCGGTGCCGTCCTCGATCCACCCTTCGACTTCTGCGTCCGTGCCTTCGAGCAGCACCGCCGTCACGCCCTCGTGCGCCGCTTTCAACGCCTCGAGCGCGGGGACGACGAACGCGAGCGATACGCTCGGCAGCGACGCGACGACCAGCCGCCCTTCGAGCTTGCCGCGCGCGAGGCCGAACTGCTGGCGCAGCGCCTGCGCTTCCCGGACGACGTTCTGCACGTATGGCCACAGACGTTCGCCGGCGGCGGTCAGGACGACCGGCTGGCGGTCGCGCAACAGCAGCTTGACCTCGGTGAGGTCCTCCAGTTCGGTCAACGCGTGGCTGATCGCCGACTGGCTGCGACTGAGCCGGTCGGCCGCGGCCGTGAGCGAGCCGAGTTCGACCACGGCCGCCAGCGCCTGCAATTGCGCGAGCATCATCTCGCCTCCTTGTTTCAGGTCATGTATTTTTCACATGATAGGGTGACGCGTCATGAATTGGTTTGAAGCAGGCTAACAATGTTCGACGGCGCGCGGTTCCGCGATCACCGCCGATGCTCCGCACCGCGCTCGGGCCAGATCCAGCCTCGGATCGTGTCAAACGCGGTCGCCCTGGGTCGCGTCGGCGCGGCAAAGCGTGCCCCACGGCACCCGATCCGGTGCGCTCGGCCGCGTCGCGCCCGCGAGTCCACTCCCCGCCCGCTACCGCCCGCTAGCGCCCTCTGCCGCGATCCGCAAGACGCGTTAGACTGTCCGGATGGAACAATGCCGTTATTGCCAGAGAATCCGCGATGAATGGGATTGCCACGGGGACGAATGCCGCCGGGCAATCGCGAAGGCACTGCGCCGGCAGCGCGCGGGCCTGCCGATGGTGCCCGATCGCATCCGCAACGAGCTGCCGTCCGGTGCACCGACCCAGCAGGTGATCGCGGTCCTGTCGCGCCAGCGCCTGCGCGCGCGTCGCGGCAACGAGGAACGCCGCGAGCGCAAGGAAATCGACGACGACGGCGTCTGATCCGGCAACGCCTTCGTCCTCCCCGCTCCTGGCGTCATGCCGCCAGACGTTCGCGCCTGCCCGGCAGAACGCTTCCCCATCTTCTGCACCGAGTCGTTTGCAATTCCTGCAACACGCAATAGGGACGGAACGTATTTCTCCCGCAATTATTGCCGCGCCCGCAAGGATCTTTCGCTACAACCCGCGTTTACCGTCCATCCTCCGAAGCCTACGATGTAATCAATCGCTTAAGACATTGTGTCGACAGCGAAGTCAGTAGAGAACATCGGAGGTCATCATGAAATCGCTCGTTTCCGCAGTCGTTGCCGCTGTCGCCCTGTCCGCTTCGTTCGGCGCATTCGCTCAAAGCACCGTCACCCGCGCGCAAGTGCGCAACGAACTCGTCCAGCTCGAAAAGGCCGGCTACAAGCCGAGCCAGTCGAGCCCGCACTACCCGAACGACCTCCTGGCAGCCGAAGCACGTGTTCGCGCCGCCGATGGCAGCGGCTACGGCGCGCAAGCGGCCCCGGTTGTGCAGGGCGGCGCACCGGTAGTCAAGCCGCAGAACGCGCGCGACTCGGTCTACTTCGGCCACTAAGCCCGCCGCTGCGCGTATCGCGCGCAGTCCGCGCAGGCGACAACGAGCCCGTTCCGCGACGGGCTCGTTGCGTTTGGGTTGCCCGCACGACCGCCTGCCGTCAGCGGCTGCCGCCCGCCGCCATGCGGCCGGCCGCATCTGCATCGACGCCACCGACACCGCCACCCAGCAGCTCCTGATAACGCACGCACGCGCACTGCGCGGACGCCTTCGCCGCATACATCGCCGCGTCGGCCTTCACCAGCAGTTCCTCGGCGGACGCGCCGTCGGCCGGATATTCGCTGACGCCGATGCTCGCCCCCACGGCCAGCAGCCGGTCGCCGAACTCCAGTTCCTCGGCCATCACGATCTGGATCCGCGACGCGATATCGCCGATCACCGCCGGCGCTCGCACGTCCGACAGCAGCACGATGAATTCGTCGCCGCCGAGCCGCGCGGCCATGTCGCCGCTGCGCAGCACCTGGCTCAGCCGTTTCGCGACCGCGACGAGCGTGCGATCGCCGGCCGCGTGTCCATGCTGGTCGTTGATCTGCTTGAATCGATCGAGATCGACGAACATCACCGCCAGCCCCTCGCCCACCGCGGCTGCATGCCGGATCGCGGCATCGAGATGCTCCATGAACAACAGGCGGTTCGGCAGACCGGTCAGCGGATCGTGACCGGCGAGGTGCGTGAGCTCGAGCTGCTTCGCGCGCAGCATCGCGACCTGCGTGCGGATCTCGACGCGCATGCTGTCGAAACAGCGCGCCAGCACGCCGATCTCGTCGGCCCGTGCAACGGGCAGCCGTTCGGCGGCCGGATCGTCGAATACGTGGGTTGCCGCGCGCGCGAGCATCTGCAACGGCCGCGTGATCGCGCGCGCGAACAGGATCGCGAGAATCACCGCCGCCACGCTCAGCAACAGCACCATCCGGATGATCCGTTCGCCGAGAATCGCGGCCGGCGCCAGCACGTCCGTGAGTGGACGCGCCATGCCGAGCACGACGTAGCGGTTGCCCTCGCTGTTGCCGAACGGCGTGCGCACGAACGCGAACATCTGGCCCGGCGCATCGTCGGGCTGCGCGAGACCGTCGAGCGTCACGTTCGTGCGCGCGCCGACGAACAGCAGCCGCGTGGCGGGAAAGCTGTCCTGCATCAGCACGCGCCGCCCGCGATCGAAGCCGAACGTCTGCGACGGATCGGGATGCACGATGAAATCGCCCCACTCGTTCGCGAGATACACCGCGTAGTCTTGCGGCAGATCGCGCTCGAGCCGGTCGAACACGCGCGACAATTCGATGTCGACCACCAGCGCGCCGACGACCAGGCCGGTCGTATCGACCACCGGCGTGCCCACGCGCAGGATCGGCAACCCTTCGGCCGCATGCGAACCGGTCTCGTGATTGATTTCGATCGGCGACAGGTAGATATGACCGGGCGCCGTCGCGAGCGTATCGATCACGTAGGAAAACTGCCCCTTCTCCTGGAATGCATTCTCCGGCAGCACGACGATGCCGCGCGCGTCGCGATCGACACGGATTCGTTCGAGCCCGTAGTCGCCACGCGCGATCAACCGGATCTGCAGATACTCGGGGTGATTCCTCATGAAGCTGCGATACACCTGCTCGAGCCGCGTGCGCGGCGCGCGATCGGCGCTGTCGCCGCCGGCGACGAGCGCCGACGACGGCAATTGCGCGAGCACGAGCGCATCGTCGGCCACGTCGGACAGGGCGGTCGTGAAGCGCTGTCCGAGCAAGTGCGTCGACATCAGCAGGCTGTGCTGCGCTTCCTGCACGAGCATCGTGCGGTTCGCGCGGTACGTGTAGTAGCCGGTGGTGCCGGACGCGATCACGCCGATGCATGCGAACAGCACCGACAGCTTCGACGTGAGCCCGAGCCTGATCATTTTTCGAACGACGCCGGCCGGTCGCCCGACACGATGCGGCTCCACAGCGACTCGCGTCGCGCGATGTCCTCGACCGGCTGGAGCCACACGAGGTGCTGGTGGCCGGTCTGGAGGCCGGGTGGCGGCGCAAGCGTATTCGCGAGCCCCTGACGCTCGGTCAGCAGCGCGCCGATCACCGGTTCGAGCATGTAATTGATCCATGCGAACGCGAGCTCGCGATGCTCGGCGCCGCGCGTGACGCCCCAGCAGTCGAGCCACGCGAGCGCGCCTTCGTCCGGAATCACGTAGCCCACATCCGCGCCGGCGCGACGCAGTTGCTCGACCTGCTGCGTGCCGTAGTTGCCGAACATCAGCGCCGCGCGATGCCGGATGAACAGCGCGGTCGCTTCTTCGGGAAGCGTGTAATACGTGAGCAGGTTGCGTCGCAGGTCGATCAGCTTGTGCGCGACGGTGAGCGTTTGCGCGGGCGACAGGTGAAACGGATCGGCATAGCCGAGCGCGAGCGCGGCGAACGAAAAATTATGCTGCGCGCTGTTGAAGTCGAGCACCTTGCCGCGGTAGCGCGGGTTCCAGAGCTCGAGCATCGAGCGCGGCGGAGTCGGCACCTGTTTGCGATCGTAGATCAGCCCCATCGACGAATACGTGAACGGAATCGCGTAGGTCGAGCCATTGCGCACGAGCCCGCCGATCGTCGCGAGCTGCTGGAAATTCGGTAGTTGCCGCCGGCGGTTCGGAATCTGCGACAGGTCGATCGGCGTGAGCAGGTCGTCGTGTGCGTAGCGCTGGATCTCGGCCGTGTTGGCCGCGAGCACGTCGTACGGCGGCGGCGATGCGCTGTGCATCCGCGTCCACAACGCTTCGTCGGAATCGACGAACGTCACTTCGACACGTACATGAAAGTGCGTCTCAAATGCATTGACGACATCGCTGTCCGCATAGCCGGGCCACGCGAGCACACGCAGCACGTTGTCGCCGACGGTCTCGGGAGAAGCGGCACACGCAGGCAGGCCCGGCAGGCCGAGCGTCAAGACGACAAGCAACCGGCACACGGCACGGCGCGCACGCCGATGCGCGCCGATTCCCCTGACCAATCGGTCCCCGTCCGAATTCCCCGTATGCATTCGACTTTCCTTTTTTCGAGTCGATGCGCGATCGTGCAACAAGACCATAAAAAATATCGCCGCGCAATTGGAACAAGCCGCACGCATATCGTGTCCGCCCATGCAGGAACGACCTGTATGCATGCGTTCGATTGCGTGTCGTCGCACGCAAACGATCCCGTGTCGGCGAATGAAGAATGATCAGGAGAAAGTCGTTACACGCTGTCGGGCGGTTGCAGTTGCAACGAGGGCGGCAAACGGCATGTACTGCGCACGCATTCGGTGCAGTCGATGCGGGTGTCCTCGCACGAGTGCGTTGATCGCACCGACCACATCGTCGTGATCATCGGCGCGCCCGCACCCGACACACCCGCACGCGGAAGCACACGAAGCGCCACGCAAGCACGACCGGCAGCCGCCGTCGCGCTTTCCTTTTCGGAGCGCCCGTCGGACAATGACCTCCCCCCGCCGGCGCAGCGTCGCACCGACCTCGCGCACGGCGGCCACGTGCTCCCGTCCGCACCGATGAAACGCTACGAAACCCTCGCCCACACGATCGCCGACGAAATCCGCAACGGCAACCTCGCGGTCGGCACGCGCCTGCCGTCGCTGCGGCAGATCATCGCGCAACATGGCGTGAGCCAGTCGACGGTGTTTCGCGCGTACTACCTGCTCGAACAGTGGGGGTTGATCCGCGCACGCGAGCGCTCCGGTTATTACGTCGCGCCGGGCGCGAGCCCCGCCGCGAACGCGCCCGCGAAACGCCGCGCGAGCCGCGCCGGCGCGACGCGCAAGGTCGACATCAGCGATCTCGTGTTCTCCGTGCTCGACGCCGCGACGCAGCCGGGCATCGTGCCGCTCGGCTCCGCATTTCCGTCGCCGCAGCTGTTTCCGCTGCAGCGCCTCGCGAAGTCGCTCGCGCAGGCGACGCGGCTCGTCAGCCCGTGGAGCACCGTCGTCGACCTGCCGCCCGGCAACGAGGCGCTGCGCCAGCAGATCGCGCGACGCTATCTGGCGACCGGCATCGCGCAGCCCGTCGACGAGATCATCGTCACGAACGGCGCGCTGGAAGCGCTGAACCTGTGCCTGATGGCCGTCACGCGGCCGGGCGACATCGTCGCGGTCGAGTCACCCGGCTTCTATGCGGCGCTGCAGGCGATCGAGCGGCTCGACCTGCGTGCGGTCGAGATTCCCGTCGATCCGCACACGGGCCTCGATCTCGACGCGCTCGCGAACGCGCTCGAGCGACACGACATCCGCGCGTGCTGGTTCATGACCAATTTCCAGAATCCGACCGGCGTCACGCTGTCGGCCGACAAGAAGCGCGCGCTCGTGGAGATGCTGGCCGCGCGCGAGGTGCCGCTGATCGAGGACGACGTGTACGGCGAGCTGCATTTTGGCGCCGACTACCCGCTACCCGCGCGCGCCTACGACCGGAACGGCCTCGTGATGCATTGCAGTTCGTTCTCGAAGACGCTCGCGCCCGGCTACCGGATCGGCTGGGCCGCGGCCGGCCGTTTCGCGGAAAAGGTGCAGCGGCTCAAGCTGATGACCACGCTGTCGGCGAGCATTCCCGCGCAGGCCGGCATCGCGAACTACCTGGAGCATGGCGGCTACGATCGTCACCTGCGCAAGCTGCGCGGTGCGCTGCAGACGCAGCTCGCCCGCATGGACGACGCGCTGCGGCGCTGGCTGCCGCCCGGCGTGGAATGGGTGCGGCCGGACGGCGGATATTTCCTGTGGCTGTCGTTTCCCGACGCTATCGACGCGATGGAACTACATCGCCAGGCGATCGCGCGCGGCATCAGCTTCGCACCGGGACCGCTGTTCTCCGCCGCGCACGGCTTCGAGCGCTGCGTGCGCGTGAACTTCGGCCATCCGTGGAGCCGCGACATCGAACGCGCGATCCGCGTGCTCGGCGAGCTAGTCGCCGAGCCGGCGGTACGCAAGGCCGGGTAAGCCCCACGCAAGCCGCACGCGCACCGCCGCCGTGCAGCCGTCGCGCAACCGGGTTACATTGCGAGCCCCTTCGCTCCTTCACTCGAGTCCCATCTGATGAGCGCATTGCCCTACCTCGATCCCGCCGCGCTGCTGAAGCTCGCGGCCGAAGCCACCGGCGTCACGCAGCCGTGCACCTGCACGAAGACGTCGCTGGCCGGCTGGACGAGCCTGCCGCTGTCGTTGCCGGACACGCAACTCGCCGCAGTGGCGACGCTCGCGCCGCCCGACGAGCCCGAGCCGACCTACGACGAATACCATCCGGCCGGCACGCGCTACGCGTCCGACGACGCGCCGATCGCGCCGCGCCACTTCCCGTACAACCGCTGCAACGTCAGCCGCTGCGTGACGTGCGGCCGGCTGTATCTGCGCTACCAGGAAGGCGGCGGCTACTTCATCGACCAGCGCATCCGCGCACTCGATCCGGCGTTGATCGTCGACGCACCCGCGCAAGCCTGAATCTCACCCGGGCATGCGCCGCGCATGCCCGGCGTTCGCCGGCGCGCCACGATCTGCTGCGCCCTTTTCGTCCCGATCTGCTGCTTGTCCCGCCGCCCCGCGTTCCCTACGCTGTCTCCGGTTGCCCGACACCCGTCGCAACGTCCCCTTCCGAGCGGCGCCCCTGCGTCGCCGCTCATCTCGCGTATCACGTCATGTACCGATATACCGATTTCGACCGGGCGCTCGTGCACAGCCGCGCCGCCCAGTTCCGCGACCAGCTCGAGCGCTGGCAGCACGGCACGCTGAGCGAGGACGCGTTCCGGCCGTTGCGCCTGCAGAACGGCTGGTACGTGCAGCGCCATGCGCCGATGCTGCGCGTCGCCGTGCCGTACGGCGAACTGTCGAGCGCGCAGCTTCGCGTGCTCGCGCGGATCGCACGCGACTACGACGTGCCCGACGACGCCACCTATCGCGCCGCCCGCGACGCGCAGGCGTTGCTCGGCACGCTGCGCCTGCCGACCGGCAACGCGCACTTCACGACCCGCACCAACGTGCAGTTCAACTGGATTCCGCTCGCGAAGGCGGCCGACGTGATGGACCTGCTCGCGACCGTCGACATGCACGGAATCCAGACGAGCGGCAATTGCATCCGCAACATTTCGTGCGACGAACGCGCGGGCGTCGCGCCGGACGAGATCGCCGACCCGCGTCCGTTCGCCGAGGCGATGCGCCAGTGGACGACACTGCATCCGGAATTCGCGTTCCTGCCGCGCAAGTTCAAGATCGCGATCACCGGCGCCGCCGAGGATCGTGCGGCGACCGACTGGCACGACGTCGGGCTGAAGCTCGTGCGCAACGACGCCGGCGAACTCGGCTTTCGCGTGAGCGTCGGCGGCGGCATGGGCCGCACGCCGCTGATCGCGACGCTGCTGCGCGCGTTCCTGCCGTGGCAGCACGTGATGAACTACATCGAGGCGATCGTCCGCGTGTACAACCGCTACGGGCGGCGCGACAACAAGTACAAGGCGCGCATCAAGATCCTCGTGAAGAGCGAGGGGCAGCGCTATATCGACGACGTCGAGGAAGAGTTCCGCCAGATCGTCGAGCATGACGGCGGCCCGCACACGATCCCGCAGGCCGAGTTCGACCGCATCGCGGCATCGTTCGTCCCGCCGCGGCTGACGTCGCGCACGCTCGACCTCGACGCCGCCGAAGCGCGCATGACCGCGCACGCCAATCGCCATCCGGCGTTCGCGCGCTGGCTCGCGCGCAATGTCGCCGCGCACCGCGACCGCGCGCTGCGCATCGTCACGCTGTCGTTCAAGCGCCGCCTGCAGGCACCCGGCGACGCGTCGCCCGAGCAGCTCGACGCGCTCGCCGAGCTCGCCGACCGCTTCTCGGCCGGCGAGGCGCGCGTCACGCATGCGCAGAACGTGGTGCTGCCGTGGGTGCACGTCGACGACCTGTTCCTGCTGTGGGAACACGCGCGCGCGATCGGCCTGGCTAGCGCGAACGTCGGACTCCTGACCGACATGATCGCGTGCCCGGGCGGCGATTTCTGCGCGCTCGCGAACGCGCGCTCGATCCCGATCGCCGACGCGATCGCCGAACGGTTCCAGGATCTCGACATGCTGCACGACGTCGGCGACATCGACCTGCACATCAGCGGCTGCATCAACTCGTGCGGCCATCATCACAGCGGACATATCGGCATCCTCGGCGTCGACAAGGACGGCGCGGAGTGGTACCAGGTGACGCTCGGCGGCTCGGACGGTTCGAGCGCGAGCGGCCCCGCCCGGCCGGGCAAGGTGATCGGACCGTCGTTCTCGGCGGACGAGATCGTCGATGTCGTGGATGCGCTCGTCAACGTGTATCTCGACGCGCGGCTCGACGCCGACGGACGCTGCGAGCGATTCATCGACACGGTGCGCCGCATCGGCGCCGAACCCTTCAAGGCTGCGGCGAACGACGCACGTCACCACGCGGAGCACGCATGAAACCGACTGACGAACACGCCAGCACGAACCCGCGCATCCGGCTGCTGACGCCGGCCGAACACGCCGACGACGCAAACGCGTCCGGCACCGCTGCCCTGACGATCATGACGATCGGCAACGACGAGGAACTGCCGCCGCTCGCCGCACGGATCGCGCAGGCCGCGCGCATCGACCTGCATTTCCCGTCCTTCACCGACGGCCGCGCGTACAGCCAGGCGTACCTGCTGCGCAAGCGCTTCGGTTTCGCCGGCGACCTGCGCGCGACGGGCGACGTGCTGATCGACCAGTTGCTGCTGATGGAGCGCACCGGGTTTTCGAGTGCGGTGCTGGGTGCCGATGCCGATCTCGCGTCCGCGCGGCGGCAGCTCGACCGGTTTCCCGGCTTCTATCAGCGCGATGCGAGAACGGCGACACCGCGGCAGGACGCCGCGACGCAAGCGGAAAAGGAAACGGAAAAGTAAAAACGGGCAGCCATGCAGGCCGCCCGTCCGATGAACCGCAAGCACCGCGCCCGCCGCGAAGCGGACGCCGGCGTTCAGCGCGCCGCCACCGGCTTGCCGAACGCGCCGAGGATCTTCTTCTCGAGCGCGATGTAGTCGTGGCCGAAGTGGTGGTCGCCCCCCGTCTTGATCACGTCGGCGCCGGTATTCGCGAGCGCCGGGCACATCGTGTCCTGCTCTTCCGCGCCATAGAAGCACTGCACGAGTGACGGCGGCACCTTCGCGATTTCCGGCGCGACCTTCATCGCCTTGTCGCTCGCCGGCATCCCGAGCCAGCCCGTCACGCGGATCTGGAAATCCGCGGCCGGCGCGAAGCCGAGCAGCGACATCACCGCGACCTTGTCACGCAGGTCGGCCGGCAGCCGGTTGTACGCGAACGGCATCACGTCCGCGCCGAACGAGTAGCCGACCAGCGCCACGCGGTTCGCATGCCAGCGCGCCATGTACGTGCGCATCACGCGCGCCAGGTCGCGGCTCACCTGTGCGGGCGGCTTCTCGCTCCAGAAGTAGCGCAGGCTGTCGATGCCGACCACCGACACGCCGTCGCGCTGCAGCGCCTCGGCGATCGTCTTGTCGAGATCGCGCCAGCCGCCGTCGCCCGAGATCACGATCGCGAGGCGGTCGCTGCCGCCCTTCGCCGGCAGCTCGACGAGCGGCAGGTCCGACACGTCGAGCTCGTCGTTGCTGCTCGTGTCGTGCAGGTGCGACGTGACGAGCGATACGAGCTTCGCGGTGTCGCCGGCCGCGGCCGTTTCGACGAAGCCCGGCATCGCGCGGCGCACGATCGTCGGATCAGGCGGGCACGGCTTGAAGCGCGCATCGAGCTTCGCCGCCGGCTGGACCGACACGACGCCGGCGATCGTGTTCTCCGGCGCCATCGCCAGGATCTGCTTCGCGATCGCGCCGCCCTGGCCCACGCCCGCGACGATCGGCGTGTAGTAACGCGCCGATTGCGCGAGGCGTTCGAGCTGGTGGCTGACCGCCTCGGCGTCGCCGTCGAGGTGGTGACAGGTTTCCTGCTTCGCGGCGAGGTTCGCCGCATAGCGCGCCGAATCCACGCCGACCGTCATCGCACCCGCTTTCGCGAGCGCGTCGGCCGCCTGCTGATCGGCGGCACCCCAGCCGCGCTCACGCGAGAACAGCACGACGAAGCCGCGCAGCGGACCGCTCGGCTTCGTCACGGTCACGGGGCCGTAGCGGCCGCCCGACACGGTTTCCGGTTTCGCCGCCGCCGTCTGCGCCGCGAGCGCGGCGCCGGCCAGCATCATTCCCGCGCAGGCGACTGCCGCCTGCGCGATACCCTTCTTCAACATCATGAGCGCCGACCTCCAGCCAGCAGGGACAGATCCGCGAGCGTGACGAACACGCCGACCGAGCCCGAGGCCGCGAGATAGCGCGGCTCCCAGTGCGGCTCGAACTTGCTCTTGAATGCACGCAAGCCACGGAAGTTGTAGAAGCGGCCGCCGAAGCGCCAGACCATCAGCCCGAACCGGTGCCACGGCGACGGCATCTTCGCCGCCCCCATCCCCGAGAACGGCGCGATACCCAGGCTCAGCTTGAGGAACCCCGCTTCCTTCAGATGCAGCGCGAGCTGCGTAAACAGATACTCCATCGCATACGGCGACGCTTCCGGCAGATGACGCATCACGCCGACCGTCGCCTCGGTGTTGAGGTCGGTCGTCATGAACGTGACGAACGCGATCGGCTTGTCGGCCTGGCGCACCAGCATCACGGACTGCGTCGCGAGATAGCCGTCGTGGAACGCGGCCACCGAGAAGCTCTTCTCGCGCGCGTCGCGGCTGTCGAGCCAGCCGTCCGAGATGTCGCGCAGCGCCGGCAGCGCGGCCGGCACGTCGCACGGCGCGATCACCTCGACACTCAGCGCGTCCTTGTCGCCGCGGCGCAGCGCGTAGCGCAGGTGCGAACGATTCGAGCCCTTCAGGTCGAACCGGTCGAGCGCGATGTGCGCTTCCTCGCCGAGCTTCATCAGCGTGAGCCCCGCGTCGAGGTACAGCGGCAGCGCGTTCGCGCGCACCTGGTAGAACGCCGCGCGGCCGCTGTGCGCATGCGCCAGCGCAATGAACTTGCTGATCAGCGCCGGCCATTCCTCGCGCGGGCCGACCGGATCGTGCAGCGCGGCCCAGGTGCGGCCGTTTTTCGCGTACATCAGGAACGCGCGGCGCGATTCGGAGAACAGGAACGACTTGTCGCCCATCAGCGCGAGGCCCGCATCGCTGCATTCCTGCGCACGGATGATCTGCTCGGCGTCGAGCAGGTCCTGCGCGACCGGCTTCACGAAACGGCCCGGCGCGGGGCGCAGCAGCTGCCACAGCGCGAACAGCGCGACGAACACGCCGGACGCGAGCGTGGCGCGCAGCGCGCGCGGCGCGCGTGCGTCGAACGAGAAATGCGACCACAGATCGCGCGTGTACGGCACATCGCGGAACGCGAAGCACAGCACCCATACCGCGAGGATCAGCACCATCGTCACCGACACGAACCAGCTCACCGTGAAGCGCTCGGCGAGCAGCGACGAATGCCGGCTGAAGCGGCGGCGGCTGACGAGCAGCAGCACCAGCAGCGTGCCGAGCACGCCGGCCTCGACGAACGCGAGGCCCTTCGCCAGCGACAGCGCGAGGCTAGCGAGCGTCAGCGCGAAGGTCATCCACCACGCGCCGTCCAGCCGGCGCAGCAACCCGCGCGCGACGAACAGCAGCGCGACGCCCAGCACGCTGCAGATCACCTGCGAGCCTTCGAGCACCCACAGCGGCACGATGTTGCGCAGGATCGCGATCCTGTACCAGAACGCGGGCGTCGCGCTCGAGATCACCAGCATCCCGCCGACCGCGAAGGTCACGAGGCTCAGGAACAGCGGCGCCAGTTGCGACACGCGTGCGGCCTGCCGCGACACGAGCCGGCCCCGCAGCGCGCGGCCCTCGAAGCCGGCCAGCAGGCCGGCCGACAGCACCAGCGGCACGCCGAAGTAGATCGCGCGATACGCGATCAGCGCGGCGACCATCGCGTGCGCGGGCACTTCGCGGCCCAGCGTGAACACCATCGCGGCTTCGAATACGCCGATCCCGCCCGGCGTATGACCGATCATCCCGAGCAGCAGCGCGGCCGCGTAGACCGTGATGAAGGTCGGGAAGCCGACCGGCGCGACCGGCAGCAACACCCACAGCGTCAGGCCGGCGGCCACGACGTCGAGCACTGCGTAGACGACCTGCGCGACGAGGTCACGCCGTGCCGGCACGTCGAACGCGAGCCATTTGAAGCGCGTGACGACCGGACGCGCGGTGTTGCCGCACAGCGCGACCACGACGGCCAGCACCACGAGCAGCGCGGCGCCGCTCCACGTGAGCACGCCCGGCGCGACATGCAGCATCGCGGCGAGCGTCTGCGGCACGCAGACCATGCCGACCGCCGTCATCAGCACCAGCGCGAGCGCGAGCGTGCCGCTGGTGAATACCGTCATCCGGCCGATCTGCGCGGGCGTGACGCCCGACACGCCGTACACGCGCGCGCGCACGGCGCCGCCCGTGAGCGCGCCGAAGCCGGTCGCATTGCCGAGCGCGGAGCCGGCGATCGAGCCGATCCACAGCGCGGCGCGCGGCACCTTCGCGGCGACGTAGCGCAAGCCGACCGCATCGCGGGCGACGAGCGCGAGATAGCTGAGGGCCGTCGCGGCGAGCGATGCGCCCCATTCGCCGACGGACATGTGGCGCAGCTGGCGGATCACCGACCGGTAGTCGACGGATTCGGACAGGTGCTGGAAAACCACGATCAGCAGCAGGCCGATGCCGAGCGCGAGCAGCGGCGACAGCACGCGCTCGTTGCGGATCAGCGTCGACACACGGGCGATCGCCGCCGCGGCGCGGCCGGGCGGACCAGAGTGGCGGGAAGACATAGATTGTTCAGTGGCGGTGCATAGCTTGTCGCGGCGCGGGACGGCCGGGCGGCGACGAATCTTGGTTGTTGTGCGAGGGCGGCCGGCTTAGGTCCAAAGCACGGGCGCCTGAATCAGAACTGACGAGTATACGGAATTTATATTACAGAATCTTTCGGTCTCGCACCGGGCGGTTTGGGCGCGGCGGGTGCATCAATGGCGCATCAAATCATGCGCACGGTGCGCATCATACCGGGAACCGCCGGGGATTTTTCGTCGGTTGACTGACGAATCGCGCATTCGGGAAGAATTCTCCCGGCCGCCCCGCCCGAATGAGCAAAAACCGCGAGCCCGCGCGGGTTTCAGCGAAAGGGGACGGATCGCGGCGCGTCGTCATTTCGCCCGCTCGTGCTCCGCCAGCCCGATCGCCTTGTAGTCGTAGGTCGGATAGAACTCCGTCCGGTACGCGCCCCACGCCGTGTCCTCCAGCACGCGATTGACCTCCCGTACGCGCGACGCCGGCAACCGCAGCACGACGATCTGCCCGATTCCCATCGTCACGGTCCAGCTCACCACCTCGACTCCCGGCGGCGGAAACGCCTTGTAGAACCCCTGCTTCGCGAGTTGCGCGTTCAGCTCGGCGAGCGGGCGCGACTGGTCGTGCTTGAGAAAGACCGTCAGCAGCACCGCGTTGTCGGGCGTCGCGGCAGCCGTGCTGGTCGGCACGGTCGACGTCTGGCCGACAGCCGGCGCGCAGCCGAGTGCGGCGGCGGCCAGCGATGCGGCCATCACGAGGGTTCGAAGCGGGAAATTCCGGCGTGCCGTCATGACGCGACTCCTGGGCTGCGTGAGTGAAGCCGCCATCATGCGCCGTCCGGCGCATCGTTGCAGGGCCGGCCGTGGCGCCGGCACGATCCGGCCGTGCCGCCGATACGCTCAGTACACGTCCCGCATGTAGCGGCGCGCCTTCGCGAGCCGCGCGACGTAGTCGTTCGCGGCTTCGTCCGACATCCCGCCGTGCTCGGCCACGACCGCCTTCAGCGCGGTATCGACGTCCTTGGCCATCCGCGCGGCGTCGCCGCACACGTAGAAGTGCGCGCCCTCCTCCAGCCACTTGTACAGCTCGGCGCCCTGCTCGCGCATCCGGTCCTGCACGTAGATCTTGTCGGCCTGGTCGCGCGAGAACGCGAGATCGAGCCGCGTCAGGAAGCCGCTGTCGCGCATCGCTTCGAGCTCGTCGCCGTAGTAGAAGTCGGTCTGCGCATGCTGCTCGCCGAAAAACAGCCAGTTGCGTCCGCGCGCGCCGCGCGCCTGCCGCTCGTGCAGGAAGCCGCGGAACGGCGCGACGCCCGTGCCGGGCCCGACCATCACGACCGGCACGTCGCCGTTCACCGGCGGCCGGAAATGTGCGGACTTCTGCACGAACACCGGCACGCGCCCGTCGTCCGCGCGATCGGCGAGGAACGTCGACGCGACGCCTTTGCGCGCGCGCCGGCCGTTGTGATAGCGCACGGCCGACACCGTCAGGTGGATCTCGCCCGGGTGCGCGCTCGGGCTCGACGCGATCGAATACAGCCGCGGCTGCAGCCGCTTCAGCATCGCGACCAGCTCCGCGCCCGACAGCTCGACCGGAAACTCGTGCAACACGTCCGCAAGCTGTTGCCCCCACAACCATTGCTTCAGATCAGCCTTGCGATCGTCGCCGAGCAGCGCCTTCAGCGCGCCGTTCGCGCTGCGCGATGCAATGAACGCGAGCGTGTCGGGGTGCGGGCGCGTGATGTCGAAGTGGCGCGCCAGCGCGTCGCCCAGGCGCATGTCGCCGACGCCGTCGATCGACACCGGCGCGTCGGCCTTCAGCGCGGTGACCGACAGCAACTCGTCGACCAGCTCCGGGCAGTTGGTCGGCCACACGCCGAGCGCGTCGCCGGCCTCATATTCGAGGTTCGCTCCTTCGGTCGACAGCGACACGTAGCGCGTGTCCTTGGCTGCGCCCGGCCGGTTGAGCCGCAGGTTCGCGACGAGCTTCGACGGCGCCGGACGCGCCTTGGTCGGCAGCAGCCCCGACGCGCTCAATCCGGCGGACGGCACCGCGTGCAGCGCCGCATCCGCGTCCTTGATCCGGGCGACCACGCGTTCGAGCCACTGGTCCGCATCGCGCTGGAACTCGACGTCGCAATCGACGCGTGCGCACAAGCGCGCCGCGCCCAGCTCCGCGAGCCGTGCATCGAGCCGGCGGCCGTGGCCGCAGAACTGGTCGTAGTTGCGATCGCCGAACGCGAGCACCGCGAAGTGCACGCCGTCGAGGCGCGCCGCGCCGTCGGCCTGCAGCGCATCCCAGAACTCGCTGCCGTTGTCGGGCGCATCGCCGTCGCCGAACGTACTCGTCATCAGCAGCACGTATTGCGCGCCGGCCAGCGACGCGACCGGATAGTCGGACATGCATGCAGTGCGGATCTCGAAGCCCGCGTTCATCAGCTGCGTCGCGTAGTCCTCGGTCAGCGATTCGATGTTGCCCGTCTGCGACGCCCACAGCAGCACGACCTTCGGACGCGTGCGCACGATCCGCACGCCGCCGGGCGCGGCGGCGTCGGCCGGCAGCGCGGGCGCCGCACCGTCCGCCGGGTGGGCGGGCAGCGCGCGGCTGAACAGCCCCGCGAGCATCCCGTCGAGCCAGAACCGCACCGGCGGCGCGAGCGGCGCGCCGGCCGGCAGCACCGGCACGCCGCCTTCGCGCCGGCCGGCGCTCGCCTTCAGCCCGCTGACGAGGCCGGCCACGTACAGGCGTTCCGCCTCGGTGAGCGGCGGCGGCGCGAGATCGGCCACGCCGAGCGCCGCCGCGAAAGTGTCGAGGTCTGCCATGTCGGATTCCTGTGAAGCCGTGATCTGCACCGTCGCCGGCGCGGGCCGCGCATCGGCATCGGCCGCGGCGGCATCGGGCCGCGCCGTGTCGTCGTCGGCGGACGCGAACGCATCCGTGTCGACGCGCGTCAGCGCGACCGCGCAATATTTCAGTTCGGGTTGCTGCGATTCTGGATCGATCGCGTCGTTCGTCACCGCGTTGATGCACAGGTCGTCGCCGTACACGTCGTTCCAGTGCATCGGCGCGAAGCAGTTGCCGCGCTGCACGCGCTCGGTCACGACGGCCGGCAGCACCGCGCGGCCGCGCGCCGAACGGATCTCGACGCTGTCCTTCGTCGCGATGCCGAGCGCGCCCGCGTCGTCCGGATGCAGTTCGACGAACGGGCGCGGATTGAGCTTGTTCAGCATCGGCACCTTGCCCGTCTTCGTCATCGTGTGCCATTGATGCTGCAGCCGCCCGGTGTTCAGCACGATCGGGAACGTGTCGTCCGGCAGTTCGGCCGGCGCGACGTGCGGCCGCGCGAAGAAGCGCGCCTTGCCCGACGGCGTCGGGAACGCGATGCGCGGCGCGTCGTGCCCGCTGTCGGCCGCGCGCGGCGTCTGGCTCACGCCGTCGTTCAGGTAGCGGATCGGGTGCCGCTCGCGCGCGGTGCCCGGCGCGACCGGCCATTGCACCGGGCCGTCGCGCAGCGCCGCATGGCTCGCGCCGCGCAGGTCGTAGCCGGTCGCCGGATTCGAAAAGCGCACGATCTCGTCGAACACGTCGGCCGCCGACGCATAGTCGAACGCCTCGCCGAAGCCCATCGCACGCGCAACCTCCGCGACGATGCGCCAGTCCGGCAGCGCGTCGCCGGGCGGCGCAATCGCGGCGCGCATCAGCGTCATGTTGCGCTCGGAATTGACCATCACGCCGTCGCCCTCGGCCCACAGCGCGCCGGGCAGCAGGATGTCCGCGTAGCGGTTGGTCTCGGTGTCGAGGAACGCGTCCTGCGCGATCACCAGCTCCGCGGCCTGCAGCCCCGCGATCACGTTCTGCCGGTTCGGCACGGTCGCGACCGGATTCGTGCAGACGATCCAGCACGCCTTGATGTCGCCCGCCGCCATCCGCTCGAACAGGTCGACCGTGCCGTTGCCGGTTTCCTTGCGCAGCGTGCCGGCCGGCACGCGCCACAGGTTCTCGACGAAGCGCCGGTCGTCGTCGGACAGCACCGAGCGCTGGCCTGGCAGGCCGGCGCCCATGTAGCCCATCTCGCGGCCGCCCATCGCGTTTGGCTGGCCGGTCAGCGAGAACGGCCCGCTGCCCGGGCGGCAGATCGTGCCCGTCGCGAGATGCAGGTTGCAGATCGCGTTGGTGTTCCACACGCCGTGCGTGCTCTGGTTGAGCCCCATGGTCCAGCAGCTCATCCATTCCTGCGCGTCGCCGATCCATTGCGCGGCCGTGCGGATGTCGGCTTCGGCGAGCCCCGTGATTTCGGCGACGCGCTCAGGCGTGTAGTCGGCGAGGAACGCGGGCATCGCGTCCCAGCCTTCGGTGTACGCGTCGATGAACGCGGCATCGGTGCGGCCGTTCGCGTGCAGCAGGTGCAGCAGCCCGTTGGTCAGCGCGAGATCGGTGCCCGGCCGGATCTGCAGGAACAGGTCGGCCTTGTCGGCGGTGCCGGTGCGGCGCGGATCGACGACGATCAGCTTCGCGCCGGCCTTCACGCGATCCATCATCCGCAGGAACAGGATCGGGTGGCAGTCGGCCATGTTCGCGCCGATCACGAAGAACAGGTTCGCGCGATCGAAGTCCTGGTACGACCCGGGCGGGCCGTCCGCGCCGAGCGACTGCTTGTAGCCGGTGCTCGCGCTCGCCATGCAGAGGCGCGAGTTCGACTCGATGTTGTTGGTGCCGACGAAGCCCTTGGCGAGCTTGTTCACGAGGTATTGCGCCTCGATCGACATCTGCCCCGACACGTAGAACGACAGCGCATCGGGCCCGTGCGTGTCGAGCACCGCGCGCAGCCGCCGCGCGGTTTCGGCGATCGCGTCGCGGGCCGGCAGCGGCACCAGATCGTCCTCCCGCGCGCGCCGCACGAACGCGCGATCGAGCCGCCCGGAGCGGCGCAACGCGACGTGCGCGGACGAGCCCTTCGTGCACAGCCGCCCGAAGTTGGTCGGATGCTCGGAGTCGCCGGACACCTTGACGACCTCGCCATCCTCGACGTGCAGCACCATTCCGCAGCCGACGCCGCAGTACGGGCACACGCTCTTGACGGGGGTGGCGCTCATGCGTGCTCCGGCGCGCTCAGGCGGCAATCCACACGAACCCGTCCTCGACCCGCGACGGATACGCGCTCACCGACTTCTCGGGCGCTTCCAGGCATTCGCCGGTACGCAGGTCGAAATGCTGCTTGTACAGCGGCGACGCGACCACGACGCGCTCGCCGAGGCTGCCGATCAGCCCGCGCGACATCACGGCCGCCTGCGACACCGGATCGACGTTGTCGATCGCGAACACGCCGCCGGCTTCAGCATGCGCGACGTGAAACACCGCGACCTGCTCGCCGTTGACGAGCGCGCACACGCCGGTGTTCGGCACGATGTCGTCGAGCGGGCACACACGGGTCCAGGACAGGGGAAGACGATCGTTCATGATGGGCTCCTTGGAAAAGACGCGGGTGTCGGTAAAGGTCAAACGGTTGCCGATTCGGCTGCAGATTCAGTTGCCGATTCCGTGGCCGCTTCGGCGACGACCGGAATCCGCACGGGCCTGCCGCCCACGCGCTCGTCGGGCGTCGCGGGACGGATCTGGCCGCGCGTCTCGACGAAGGCGATGTTCGCGTCGGGCGCGTCGCTGTTCACGAAGTGGCGGAAGCGCTTGCGCGTTTCCGGATCGGTGACGGCCTTCTTCCATTCGCATTCGTAGGTGTCGACCACGTGCTGCATGTCGGCCTCGAGTTCGGCCGCGATGCCGAGCTTGTCGTGCACGACGACGTCGGTCAGGTAGTCGAGCCCGCCTTCGAGGTTGTCGCGCCACACGCTGGTGCGCTGCAGCCGGTCGGCGGTGCGCACGTAGAACATCAGGAAGCGGTCGATGTAGCGGATCAGCGTGGCACGGTCGAGGTCGGACGCGATCAGTTCCGCGTGGCGCGGCTTCATCCCGCCGTTGCCGCACACGTACAGGTTCCAGCCCTTCTCGGTCGCGATGATCCCGATGTCCTTGCCCTGCGCTTCCGCGCACTCGCGCGTGCAGCCCGACACGCCGAACTTGATCTTGTGCGGCGCGCGCAAGCCCTTGTAGCGGTTCTCGATGTCGATCGCGAGGCCGACCGAATCGTCGACGCCGTAGCGGCACCACGTCGAGCCGACGCACGACTTCACGGTGCGCACCGACTTGCCGTATGCATGGCCCGATTCGAAGCCGGCGGCGATCAGCTCTTCCCAGATCGACGGCAGCTGCTCGACGCGCGCGCCGAACAGGTCGACGCGCTGGCCGCCCGTGATCTTCGTGTAGAGGCCGTACTTGCGCGCGACCTGGCCGACCGCGATCAGCCCTTCCGGCGTCACCTCGCCGCCCGGCATGCGCGGCACGACCGAGTACGTACCGTCGCGCTGGATGTTCGCGAGGTAGTAGTCGTTCGAGTCCTGCAGCCCCGCATGCTCCTTCTTCAGCACGAACTCGTTGAAGCACGACGCGAGGATGCCCGCGACGGCCGGCTTGCACACGTCGCAGCCCAGGCCACGACCGTGCTTCGCGAGCAGCTCGTCGAACGTCGTGATGCGCTCGACGCGGATCAGGTGGAACAGCTCCTGGCGCGAATGCGGGAAGTGCTCGCACAGATGATTGTTGACCGCGAGGCCCTGCTTCTTCATCTCGGCCTTCATGATCTGCGTGACGAGCGGCACGCAGCCGCCGCACGACGTGCCCGCGCCCGTGCACGACTTCAGTGCGCCGAGGCTCGTCGCGCCGTCGCCCACCGCCGCGCAGATCTGCGACTTCGACACGTTGTTGCACGAGCAGATCTGCGCGCCTTCCGGCAGCGCATCCACGCCGATCGCGGGCTTCGCCGCGCCGTCCGATGACGGCAGGATCAGGAATTCCGGCGATTCGGGGAGCTCGATCCGGTTCAGCATCATCTGCAGCAGCGTGCCGTATTCGGCCGCGTCGCCGACCATCACCGCGCCGTGCAGGAACTTGCCGCAATCCGACACCACCAGCTTCTTGTAGACCTGGCGACGCTCGTCCGCGTACTGGTAGGTGCGGCTGCCGGCCGTCGTGCCGTGCGCGTCGCCGATGCTGGCGACGTCGACGCCCATCAGCTTGAGCTTCGTGCTCATGTCGGCACCGGCGAACGCGGCCGCGGCCGATTCGTCGGCGTCACCCGCGAGCTGCTTCGCGACCACGCGCGCCATGTCGTAGCCCGGCGCGACGAGGCCGTACACCATCCCGTTCCAGGCCGCGCATTCGCCGATCGCGTAGATGTCGGCGTCGCTCGTGCGGCACGCGTCGTCGATCGCGACGCCGCCGCGCGGGCCGATGTCCAGACCGCACGCGCGTGCCAGTTCGTCGCGCGCGCGGATGCCGGCCGAGAACACGATCATGTCGGCGTCGAGATGCGAGCCGTCGGCGAACGCCATCCGATGGGTACCTTCTTCACCGTCGACGATCTCGAGCGTGTTCTTGCCCGTATGCACGGTCACGCCGAGCGCCTCGATCTTCGCGCGCAGCATCCGGCCGCCGCCGTCGTCGACCTGCACGGCCATCAGCCGCGGCGCGAATTCGACGACGTGCGTCTCGAGCCCCATGTCGCGCAGCGCCTTCGCGCATTCGAGGCCGAGCAGCCCGCCGCCGATCACCACGCCACGCTTCGCGTGCGCGCCGCACGCCTGCATCGCCTCGAGATCCTCGATCGTCCGGTACACGAAGCAGCCCGCGCGGTCGCGGCCCGGCACCGGCGGCACGAACGGACGCGAGCCCGTCGCGAGCACCAGCTTGTCGTACGTGAGCGTCTCGCCCGACGCGAGCGTGACCGTGTGCGCGGCGCGGTCGATCGACGCGACGCACGCGTTCAGGCGCAGGTCGAACCGCGGATGGCGTTCGAAGAAGCCGGGCTCGACGAGCGACAGGTCGTCCGCCGACTTGCCCGCGAAGAATTCCGACAGGTGCACGCGGTCGTACGCCGGGCGCGGTTCCTCGCCGAGCACCGTGACCTGCAGCGCATCCGCCGTGCCGGCTTGCGCCGCGACGCATTCGAGGAGCTTGTGGCCGACCATCCCGTGGCCGATGACGATGAGTTTCATGATGGCGTTTCCCTCGGTCGATCAGTTCGCGGCTTGCGCGGCGGCCAGCGCGCGATCGCGCAGCTCGGCCTCGCGTGCCTTGTGTTCTTCGCTGAAGCGCACGGCCATCGCGCACAATGCGGTCGCGGTGACGGCGAGCCCGAGCAGGCTCAGCGTGTGCTGCACGTCGCCGACGCCCTTCAGCAGGAACGACGCGGCCACCGCGCCGACGTTGCCGCCCGCGCCGATGATCCCCGCGACGCCGCCGAGCGCCTTGCGGTCGATGAACGGCACGAGCGCATAGGTCGCGCCGCAGGCCATGTGCGTGAAGAGGCCGAAGGTCAGCATCGCGACGAGCGCCATGCCGATGCCTTGCGCATGCGAGAACCAGATCAGCCCGAGCCCTTCGCCGATGATCAGCGCGCACAGCAGCGCCGCGCGCACGTCGAGGCTGCGGCGCGTGGCGATCTTGTCCGACAGCCAGCCGCCGAGCGCGCGGGCGAACAGCGCGAGCATCCCGAACAGGCCGACCGCGAAGCCGGCATCCTTCAGCGACAGATGGAAGTGGTCGACGTAGTACAGCGCGGCGATGTTGTGGATGAACACCTCGACGCCGAAGCACGCGCCGTAGGTGACGAACAGCATCCACACGCGATAGTTGCCGCACGCCGCGAAGAAGCTCGCCCAGCCGCCCTTCTTGCCGCTGTCGACCGTCACGCCCTGCTTGCGCAGCGCGACGAAGTCGCCTTGCGGGCAGTCCTGCGTGAAGCGCCAGTACGCCCAGGCCATCACGAGCATCGCGACGCCCGGCACGACCAGCGCGATGCGCCACGACGCGCTGTCACCGAAGCCGAGGATCAGGCCGGCCGCGACGAGCAGCGGCATCATCGCCTGCGTCGCGCCCGCACCGGCGTTGCCCCAGCCGGCCGTCGTCGCGTTCGCGGTGCCGACCACGTTCGGCGCGAACATCACCGACGTGTGGTACTGCGTGATCACGAAGCCGGCGCCGATCGCGCCGATGCCCAGGCGGCAGATCAGGAACCACAGATAGTCGTGCGTGAACGACACCGCGAACACGGGAATCGCGCCGAGCACGAGCAGCCCGGCATACACGCGACGCGGGCCGAAGCGGTCGCACAGCGGGCCGACCAGCAGCCGCACGGCGATCGTCGCGGCCACCGCGGCGATGTTGATGTTCGCGACCTGCGCCGCGGTGAGGTGGAATTCGCGCGCGATCAGCGGCATCAGCGGCGCGCATGCGAACCATGCGAAGAAGCACACGAAGAACGCCATCCACGTCATGTGGAATGCGCGCATCGGCGCGGTGCGGAACGAGAAGAGATCGATACGGGTAGCTTTGTCGGTCATGTCATCCGCCAAACGAAAAACGGCGTCCTGCGCACCCGGTCTCGTCGAGAGACCCGATGCGTAGGACGCCGTTGCCCATGAAGAAGCCCGTTGCCGGGCGCGTTCAGTAATCGGTGCTGCGGACGAATCGCCGTTGATTCGCCCGGACCACCTAACGCAAGCGCCGTGCCATGTCGGCCCGAATCGCGCCGAAAGCCCCGCCGCACAACGCTCGCCGCCCGTCACTCCCGTCTTTGCGGCGCGCCGCGCGCGATTCGTTGGAATGCATCGAGGCACAGATGTGGTGCGCTGCAGCACTGTCGCCGTGCGACATCGCGGTGCGCGCGGACGGGGCCGTGATGCACGCCGATGTGTGATCGCGTGCGCCCTGACCCTTCGACCGCACGCGTGTGCGGCGCCGATGCAGCCATTGGGACGCGCATGCCGGCACGCGCGCCGTGTCGTTCGCGCAGGCTGGCCCGGATATTGCTGAATCGAATGCACACACCGGCAACGGAGCCGGTGGGCGGCCCCCCGCGATGCGGGCGCGCCGTCGCAGGCAGGTACAGCAGACCGGACAACGACGTCCCTCCCGTGCACGGCACGGCCGGATGCCGTGGTCGCTTCGACCGCCCGCCGCCGCCGCGCGCACCGATACGCTCTCGACCGCCGCACGCACGCGGTACAGGAACACGACATGACGACTGGCAAAGTCACGCTGCTGGGCGCCGGCCCCGGCGATCCCGATCTCCTCACGCTGAAGGCCGTGAAGGCGCTGGCGGCCGCCGACGTGCTGCTGCTCGACGCTCTCGTCGCGCCCGGCATCGTCGAACTCGCGCCGCACGCACGCGTGATCCGCGTCGGCAAGCGCGGCGGCTGCCGCTCCACGCCGCAGGCGTTCATCGAGAAACTGATGCGCCGCTACGCGCTGCGCGGCGCGCACGTCGTGCGCGTCAAGGGCGGCGACGCGCTGCTGTTCGGCCGCGCCGGCGAAGAACTCGCGACGCTGCGCGCCGCCGCGATTCCGGTGGACATCATCAACGGCATCTCGTCGGGATTCGCGGCCGCCGCGAGCCTCGGCATCTCGCTCACGCACCGCGAGCACTGCCAGGGCGTCACGTTCGTCACCGCGCACCGCCAGGATCACGGCGAGCCGAATTGGACGGCGCTCGCGGCCACCGGCACGACGCTCGCGATCTACATGGGGATGAGCCGCGTCGACAGCATCGCGGCCGGCCTGCTCGCCGCCTTGCCCGCGTCGACGCCGGCCGCCGCCGTGCAATGGGCCGGCACGCCGCACGAGCGCCGCTGGACCGGCACGCTCGGCGGCCTCGCACGCGGTGTGGCCGCAGCCGGGCTCGGCAGCCCGGCGGTGATCCTCGTCGGCGGCGCAATCGGCGAAGCGGCCGTGCAGCGCGTGCCGGATGCGGGCACCGCGATCGAGACGGCGTTCTCCCGTGCCGCGTAGCATGTTCGACGCCACGCGGCACCGGCCGCCCACCTATCATGAAAACAGCGGTGCCGATGGCGCCGGCCGCCGGACCGCCGCGTGCTGCGGCGGCCCGGTTTCCGCACGAGGCCGCCGCGCCCGATCCGCGCATCGCACCACGATTTCGCCGCCGCCGTTCGCCTCATGAGTACGCCTGTTCCTCCCCTCCGCCTGCGCGTGCTGCTCGTCACCGACACCGACAAGCCGATCGGCGAACTCGGTGACGCGCTCGCGCGCCTCGGCTACGAAATGCTGAACGACGTCGCGACGCCCGCGCGCCTGCCCGCCGCCGTCGAGGAGCAGCGCCCCGACGTCGTGATCATCGATACCGATTCGCCATCGCGCGACACGCTCGAGCAACTCGCCGTGATGCACGCCACGGCGCCGCGCCCCGTGCTGATGTTCAGCCACGATGCCGATCAGGACCTGATTCACGCGGCGGTCGGCGCGGGCGTCAGCGCGTATCTCGTCGAAGGGCTGTCGGCCGAGCGTCTCGCGCCGATCCTCGAAGTCGCGCTCGCGCGCTTCTCGCACGACGATGCGCTGCGTCGCCGGCTCGCCGACGTCGAGCGCGAACTCGCCGAGCGCAAGCTGATCGACCGCGCGAAGCGCCTGCTGATGGACCAGCGCAAGCTGTCCGAACAGGATGCGTATGCGTTCCTGCGCAAACGCGCGATGGATCAGGGGCTGCGCATCGTCGACGTCGCCCGGCAACTGTACGACGCGTCATCCCACTCTTGAATGCCATGACATCTTCGCCTCCCGCCGCGCCGGAACGCGCGCATCTTCGTCTGGGGTTCGTCGCGCTGAGCGACGCGGCCCCGCTGATCGTCGCGCAGCAGTTGAATCTCGGCGCACGCCATGGCCTGACGCTGGAACTGAGCCGCCAGCCGTCGTGGGCCACCGTGCGCGACAAGCTGCTGACCGGCGAGCTCGACGCCGCGCATGCGCTGTACGGGCTCGTGTGCGGGCTGCAGCTCGGCATCGGCGGCCCGCAGACCGACATGGCCGCGCTGATGGTGCTGAACCGCAACGGCCAGGCGATCACGTTCGCGCGCGGCCTCGCCGACGCGTATCGCGAAAGCGGCGACGTGCGCGCGGCGCTCGCGACGCTCGGCCGCAAGCCGCTGCTCGCGCAGACCTTCCCGACCGGCACGCATGCGATGTGGCTGAATCATTGGCTCGCGTCGCACGGCGTCGATCCGCTGCGCGACGTGCGCAGCGTCGTGATTCCGCCGCCCGAGATGGTCGCGGCGCTCGCGAGCGGCGAGCTCGACGGCTTCTGCGCAGGCGAGCCGTGGCACGCGGTGGCCGAGGCCTGCGGCGCGGGCCGGACCGTCGCCGTCACGAGCGAGATCTGGCCCGATCATCCGGAGAAGGTGCTCGCCGCGCGCCGCGAATTCGTCGCGCTGTATCCGGCCACGGCGCGCGCGCTGATCCGCACGCTCGTCGATGCGTGCGCGTGGCTGGACGATCCCGCGCACCGCCGCGAGGCGGCCGGCTGGCTCGCGTCGCCCGACGCGCTCGGCGTGCCGGCCCGGCTGATCGCGCCGCGCCTGCTCGGCGACTACGGCGCGGGGCCGTTCGCGCAGCCGCCGCTGCCGATCCGCTTCCACGACGGCGGCGCCGTGAACCGGCCGGATCCGCGCGACGGCCAGTGGTTCCTGTCGCAATACCGGCGCTGGGGCATGCTCGACGGCGAGCACGACGACGCGGGGATCGCCGCAGCGATCGCGCAGACGGCGTTGTATGATGCTGCGGTCGCCGAAGGCGGTTCAGCGGGCGAGTGATCCTTCCGATTCGCAGGATGCCGGCGCCATAGGGCCGCAGGGTCGACGCACCGCGCGACGCCGCGCGATGCGGGAGCGCCTGACGCGATGCGCCGAGCGGCACAGGCGCCGGCGCCGCCCGGACGCCGTGATATCCGCGCCGCCCCTTCCGTCCCCGTTCAGAATCGATGCCGAAACGAACGCGCACGCCGCTCGACGTGCTGCTCACTGAAATCCGCGCGTGCCGCGCCTGCGAAGCCGACCTGCCGCTCGGCCCGCGTCCGGTCGTGCGCGCCCATCGCGACGCACGCATCCTGATCGTCGGGCAGGCGCCCGGGGCCCGCGTCCATGCGAGCGGGATCCCGTGGGACGATGCGAGCGGCAAGCGGCTGCGCGACTGGCTGGGCGTCGACGCCGACACCTTCTACGACGAGACGCGCTTCGCGATCGTGCCGATGGGCTTCTGCTATCCGGGCCGCGGCGCGAGCGGCGACAACCCGCCGCGCCCCGAATGCGCGCCACTGTGGATCGACCGGCTGCTCGCCGAACTGCCGTCGATCCGGCTGACGCTGCTGATCGGCCAGTACGCGCAGCGGCATTTCCTGCGCGACACGCGCAAGGCGACGCTGACCGACACCGTGCAGGCGTGGCGCGACTACGGCCCCGACGTGCTGCCGCTGCCGCATCCGTCGCCGCGCAACCAGGCGTGGTTCAAGCATCATCCGTGGTTCGACGCCGAGGTCGTGCCCGAACTGCGCCGGCGCGTCGCGCCACTGGTGGCGGGCTGACGGCAGCCGCTCGCACCGCGCTTCCCATCGACATGAATCACCACGACATCGACTTTTCATGCACCGGCTGCGGCCGCTGCTGCCATGACCTGCGCATTCCGCTGACCGTCGCCGAGGCCGTTGCGTGGCTGCGGCGCGGCGGCCGCGTGGAACTGCTGTGCGACGCGATGCCATGGCCCGTCGAACCGGCCGCCGACGACGCGTTCGCCGCGTACAAGCGGGCACGTTCGTCGCCCGCGTTCAGCGGCACGTTGCCGATACGTGTCACCACCATCCTCACCGCATCCCATGCGGGGCCGTGCCCGAATCTGCGCGACGACCTGCGCTGCGGCATCTACGACGAACGCCCGCTGGTGTGCCGGATCTACCCGGCCGAGGTCAATCCGTTCGTGCCGCTGGTGCCGGACGGCAAGCAGTGCCCGCCCGACGCGTGGCAGCACGTGCCGCTCGCCCGCCACGGAACGATCGTCGATGTGCAAACGCACGAGAACATCGCGCGCTCGCGGGAAGCAAGGGCGGCGGAAGCGCCGCTGCGCGCGCGACTGTGCGCGGCGCTCGGCATCGATGCGGCGGCCGTCGCGAACGAAGGCTTCGCGATTCATGCGCCGCCCGCCGATACGCTGCTGTCCGAACTGAACGCGCTTGCCGATCCGTACACGGCGGCGGCGGCGATGGCCGACGATCGCGCGACTCCGGCGTGGACGCTGCTGACGAATCGCACCGCGACCGCCGACACGCTCCGCTCGGTCGGCGCGTCCAGCCGGCTCGCGAACGACGAGGCCGGCACGCGCTGCCGCTATCTCGGCTTTCATCCGGCAACGTAATTCGCCGTCGCCGCGCGGAGCGCCCCGCCATCCGACCAGCCCGCGCGGACCGACCGCCGGATTCCGGCCTCGCGCGGTTCGCTGTACCATCGCGGCTCAACCGCGTCACGAACAGCAGAATCCTTCATGCCCTCCACCGCCCCGCCGCGCCTGTACGGGATGCCCGAACGCAGCGACCGGCTCGATTTCTACATCCGCGACCAGGCGTCGCGCCAGGCGATCACCGAGCCGCACCGTCACGCGTATTTCCAGATCCAGTTCAACCTCGGCGGCGACACCGAACAGCGGATCGGCGGCGTCACGCGGCCATTTCCGCGCGGCGCGCTCGCGTTCGTGCTGCCGCACCGCGAGCACCTGATTCCGCATCCGGACGGCGCGCACTTCATCGTGATCAACTTCAGCCAGGCGTTCCTGCGCGCCGATCTCGACGTCGATCCGCTCGATCTCGAGGACGTTCCCGCGCACCGCTTTCCCGAGCTGACGCCGTTCCGCTTCCAGGAGCATCTCGACTTCATCCTGACCGGCGACGCGTTCGACGAGGCGCGCCGCCTCGCGCTCTGCATGCTCGACGCCGACCGCGTGCGCACCTTCGGCTCGACCACGCTGCTGCGCGGCTACCTGCTGCAGCTGATCGGGCTCGTGTGCACGCAGTACGCGGGCGCGCTCGACAAGCTCGCGCAGCGCGGCGCCCAGCGCGCGGGCCGACGCGACGCACTCGCGCGCGTGCTGCGCCACGTGCGCGCGAACCTGACCCGCGAGGACCTGACGCTCGCGGCCACCGCCGAGGCCGCGTTCCTGTCGCCGAACTACCTCGCACACCTCGTGCGCAAGGAAACCGGCAGCACCTTCACCGACCTCGTGACCGAGCGCCGGATCGCGCTCGCGCAATCGCTGCTCGCGCATACGAGCCGCCGCATCGCGGACATCGCGCGCTCGGTCGGCTTCCGCGACGAAGGGTATTTCGCGCGGCGCTTCCGCGCGCGGGTCGGCGTGTCGCCGAAGGCGTACCGGGACGCCAACGCCGCGTTGCCGGACGCCGACGCGGCGCCGGCGGCCGGCGACGCGTAGATTTGTCCGGTTAAAACGCAGTTGCGTCGCATCCGGGCGCGCATGCGTCGGGTATCGTTCCGTGCATGCCGGCCCGCGGCGCATTGCGCGGGCGGCGGCATCCGTCTTTTCATCGAACGAGGCCATCCGATGTCCGCATACGTCATCGACGCTTCCGAGCGTCCTTCCGTCGAAGTCGATCAGTCGTCCGCGCGCTTTCCGGTGCGCCGCGTATTCTGCGTCGGCCGCAACTACGCCGATCACGCGCGCGAAATGGGCGCCGATCCCGACCGCGAACCGCCGTTCTTCTTCATGAAGCCGGCCGACGCGATCGTCCCGGCCGGCGGCACCGTCCCGTATCCGCCGCTGACCAGCGACCTGCATCACGAAATCGAGCTGGTCGTCGCGATCGGCAAGGACGGCCGATCGATCGACCCGGCCGATGCGCTGTCGCACGTGTGGGGCTACGGCGTCGGCGTCGACCTCACGCGCCGCGACCTGCAGGCCGACGCAAAGAAACTGAGCCGGCCGTGGGACTGGGCGAAGGGCTTCGACGCGTCGGGCCCCGTGACCGCACTGCGCTCGGCGAGCGTCACCGGCCATCCGGCAAGCGGGCGGATCTGGCTCGCGGTGAACGGCGAAACGCGCCAGCAAGGCGATCTCGCCGACATGATCTGGGCCGTGCCGGACGTGATCGCGTATGTGTCGCGCTCGGTCGAGCTGAAGGCCGGCGACCTCATCTTCACCGGCACGCCGGCGGGCGTCGGCGCAATTCAGCCGGGCGATCGCGTGACGGGCGGCGTCGATGGGGTCGCGACGTTCGAGTTCGTGATGGGGGCGAAGCCGTAAGGGCTCGCGCCCGCATAAGGCAGGGCCGCAAGAGCAGCCTGCATCCCATGCTCGCCCTCGAATCGTCCGGGGGCGTTTTTGCATGCGCACACGGCGCACGCCCGCGCTCCCGTCAACGCCCTACCGCGCTCGCACCGACACGAACTTGCGCGCGTTCTCGCGCTGGATCAGCACCGCGATCACGCCGCCGCTCGCTTCGAGCGCCGGCACGTCTTCCGGCGTTTCGAGCAGCGTGTCGTTGAGTTCGAGCACGACGTCGCCCGGCCGGATGCCCGCGCGCGCGGCCGGCCCGTGCACCGCATCCACCATCATCCCGACCGCGAGCCCGGTCGAACGCCGTTCGGCATCGCTCAGCGGATGCATCGTCAGCCCGAGCCGATCGCCGCCATCGGCCGGCCGTGCGGCGGCCATCGCCACGCCGGCGGCGCCGGCCGTACCGACCGGGCCTGCGCTGCCCGTCGCGGGCGCGTTGTAGGTCGCGTTGTAAGTCGCGTTGTCGATTGCGTCACCGGCCGCCGCTCCCGTGACCGTCAGCCGCATCGGCGTGCGGTTGCGGATCAGCCGCAGCGGCACCTTGCCGCCAGGCGGCAACGCGGCAGCCAGGTCGTTCAACTCGGCAGCCTGGCCGATCGGCTTGTCGCCGAACTGCACGATCACGTCGCCGGGCTTCACGCCGGCCGCGGCGGCCGGCGAGCCGGGATCGACGCCGTTGACGAGCGCGCCCACCGGACGCGGCAGACCGAACGCGGCGGCCAACCCGGCGCCGACATCCTGTACGTCGACGCCCAGCGCGTTGCCCGACGACACGGACGACATGCGCTGCGCCTGCGCGTTGGTGCGCATCTGCGCCTGCGCTTGCGCACGCACCTTCATGGCGAACGCGATCGGGATCGCGAACGTCGTGCTCGCGTAGCGGTCGGCGCCGGTGTAGACCTGCACCGCGATGCCGATCACCTCGCCCGCGCGGTTGAACACCGGGCCGCCCGAGTTGTCGGGATTCACCGCGATGTCGGTCTGGAAGAACGGAAACGCGCTGCCGTCCGGCAGCGGATGCGCGGTCGCGCTGACGATGCCGGCCGTCACCGTATTACCGGAGCCGTCCGGCGCGCCGATCGTCATCACTGGTTCGCCGGCGCGCACCCGCGCCGAATCGCCGATGCGCACGAACGGCAGCTTCGTCGCGTCGACGCGCAGCACCGCGACGTCGCTCTGCGGATCGACGGCCAGCACGGTCGCCTTCAGGTCACGACGATCGGCCAGTCGCACCGTGACGTCGGTTGCGTCGGCGACGATATGCGCGGACGTCAGGATCAGCCCGTCGGGGCTGACGATGAAGCCCGAGCCGCTGCCCGCGATCGCGCGCGGCGACGTATCGGGCAACGGCGCCTGCGGGCCCTGCCCGGGCATGAGCGGAGGCGGAGGCGCAGGCGGCTGCGCGCCGCGGCGGAAGAACCCGGCGAGCGGATCGTCGGATTCGAGGATCGCGAAGGCCGGGCCGCCGGGCTGCTGGTCGGGCCCGGTGGTCATGATGGTCACGACCGCCGGGCCGTAGCGGTCGACAATCGCCGGAAAGTCGACCGGCATCGAGTAAGCGCGTGTGGCGGGCGTGGCGGGCCTGCTTTTCATGACAGGCGGTGGAGCGGGCGTCGCGACGGTCCCGGCACGGGTGGGCGGCGACGACAACAAAATGCCGGCGAATACACCCCCGATCAACGCGGTGCGAAGCACGGCGCGGGCAAGCGTCTGGCGAACCACGGTGCACCTCCCCCGGCAGTCGCGGCGACGTCTCGCGCGAGACACGCGGACGCCCGGCAGGCGCCGGTACACGCATCCATTTATAGTCCACACCGCGTCGGCCATATACGATTCGGAAACCCGCATGCCGGCGGTCGAATGGCGGCAAAACCGCCCCGGCGTTCGTTCCGGGCAAGTTTCGCGGTTCGTCAATCGGAATATTCACCACACATTGCATGCAGTACGCGCGGCCGCGGTAGATCCCGCACCACCGTCCCGCGCTACCACGCAAGCGCCAGAAAATTGCGCACCACCGCGGACGGATCATCGCGTCGCGACGCGATCGCGAGCCTCGCGCGCAAACCATCGCCCGCGACCGGCCGATACACGACGCCCGCGACCTGCACCTGCGTGATCGCCTTCGGCACGATCGACACGCCGAGCCCGGCCGCGACGAGCGTCACCGCCGACGTGATCTGCGGCGCGGGCTGCGCCATCCGCGGTTGAAACCCGGCGGCATTGCACGCGGCCACGATGTCGTCGAACAGCGCGCTGCCGGCTTCGCGCGGCACCTGCACGAACGCTTCGTCGGTCAGTTCCGCCAGATCGATCCGGCGCCGCTGCGCGAGCCGATGCGCTACCGGCAACGCGACGAACATCGCTTCCTCGTCCCAGTCCGCCGCCACCAACGTGTCGGCGATACGCCGCTCGGGGCGCACGATCGCGACATCGAGCCGCCCGGCCTCCAGCGCCTCGAGCAGCACGCCGGAAGTCGCCTCCTGCAACGTCAGCTCGGCGTCCGGAAACGCTTCGCGAAAGCGGCGAATCAGGTCGGCCACTTTCGAATTGAAAGCGGCCGTGCCGGTGAAACCCACGCGAAGCTGCCCGATTTCCCCCCGCGCGGCCCGTTTTGCCGCCCGCGCCGCGCGCTCGGCATCGTCGAGCACGCGCCGCGCCTCTTCCGCGAACACCTCGCCGGCGACGGTGAGTTCAGCGCCGCGTGCGGTCCGCTTGAACAGTTCCACGCCGAGTTCGCTCTCGAGCGCCTTGATCTGCTGGCTCAGCGGCGGCTGCCCCATGCCGAGCGTTTCAGCGGCCTTCGTGAAGTTCGACGTGGCGGCCACGGCCAGAAAGTATCGGAGATGCCGAAGTTCCATGTGCGAGGTGATCCCGGGGTGGAGGGAAGCGCGACGTGCGCGTCCAGGTCAGTCGTAAAACGTATCGCTACGGTTTCTTTCATATATTGGACATATGTGTGAGCGTGCGCAAGAATTCGAGATATTCCCTGGACAATCAGGTGCAAACCATGTCTTCCCCTGCGATTCCGCCTGCCGCGACCCGCATCCCGAATGTCACGCCCGATGCGCTGCCCGCGGGCGTGTCGCCGCGCTCCGCGGCCTACAAGCGCATCGCGCTGGCGCTGTTCCTGGCCGGCTTTTCCACCTTCTCGCTGCTGTACTGCGTGCAGCCGTTGCTGCCCGCGTTCGCGCGCGAATTCCATATCGGCGCGGCATCGAGCTCGCTGTCGTTGTCGCTGTCGACCGGGCTGCTGGCGGTCTCGATCCTGTGCGCCGGCGCGCTGTCCGAACGCGTCGGGCGACGCGGGCTGATGTTCGCGTCGATGACGCTTGCCGCGCTGTTCAACGTGCTGGCGGCGATTTCGCCGAACTGGAACCTGCTGCTGATCTGGCGCGCGCTCGAGGGCTTCGCGCTCGGCGGCGTCCCGGCCGTGGCGATGGCCTATCTTGCCGAGGAAATCGCGCCCGACGGGCTCGGGCTGTCGATGGGGCTCTATGTCGGGGGCACCGCGTTCGGCGGCATGATCGGGCGGATCGGGATGAGCGCGCTCGAAGAATATTTCTCGTGGCGCACCGCGATGCTGACGATCGGCGTGGTCGACCTCGTCGCGGCGATCGCGTTCGTGATGCTGCTGCCGCAATCGCGGCGCTTCGTGAAGCGAACCGACCTGACGCTGCGCCATCACTTGCGGCTATGGAACGCGCAACTCCATCACGCGCGGCTTCCGCTCGTGTTCGCGATCGGCTTCCTCGTGATGGGCTCGTTCGTGACGGTGTACAACTACGCCGGGTTCCGGCTGACGGCCGCGCCGTTCAACCTGAGCGCGACCGCGTGCGGGCTGATCTTCGGCGCCTATCTGTTCGGGATGGTGTCGTCGTCGAGCGCGGGCGCCCTCGCCGATCGCCTTGGGCGCGCGCCCGTCCTCGTCAGCGGCATTCTCGTGTTCGCGGCCGGCCTCGCGCTGACGCTGTCGCATTCGCTCGTCGCGATCATCGTCGGGATCGTGCTGATCACGATCGGCTTCTTCGTCGCCCATGCGGTCGCGAGCGGCTGGGTCGGGCACCTTGCCGGATCGGCGAAGGGGCACGCCGCGTCGCTGTACCTGCTGGCCTATTACCTCGGGTCGAGCGTACTGGGCTCGGCCGGCGGCACGGTCTGGCAGCACGGCGCGTGGGGCGCGGTGGTCGCGTATGTCGCGGTGTTGCTCGCATTGAGCCTGGTGGCCGCGCGCCGGATCATTCGCGCAGAACGCGTGCGGTAAGCGGCGTCACGTCACGCGCGGGCCTGCACACCGCCCGCGGGCCGCTTGCGGCTCAACTCCGCGATCTGCCGTTCGGCAATCCGCACCCTGTCGCGATCGCGACCGAGGCGATCGCCGACTACAAGGAACGCGTGTCGCTGCCCTGCTTCCAGTGGCATCACGCGGCCGTGGTGCCGGCCGACCACCCGCTGCTCGCGCCGCAGTCGTTCAATCCCCCGCGACCCGATGCGCGATCGCCGACAAGGTCCTCAGCATCGGCGCGAACGCATCGGCCGACGTATTGCCGAACCCGAGCACGAGCCCGTTGGCCGCCGACGTCGCGTGGAGCGAAAACCCCGACAGCGGAAACGGCCCGATCCCATGCTCGCGCGCCGCTTCGACGATCGCGCGGTCGCGATAGCGCGCCGGCAGCCGCAGCGCCAGATGCAGCCCGCACGGCCCGCCCTCGACCTGATGCGGCGCGGTGAACGCGTCGTCCAGCGCGGCGAGCAGCGCGCGCCGACGGTCGCGATACAGCCGGCGCATCCGCCCGAGATGCCGCCCGTACTCCCCCGACTCGATGAAATCGGCGAGCGCGAGCTGCACCTGGCGCGTGCCGCCGCGCAGCATCTCCGGCAGCGCCGGCCGCACCGCCGCCAGCAGCGCGTCGGGCAGCACGAGAAAACCGATCCGCAGCGCCGGAAACATCGTCTTGCTGAACGAGCCGAGATAGACGACCGGCGAATCGGCCGCGAGCCCCTGCAACGCGCCGATCGGCTCGCCCGTGTGACGGAACTCGCTGTCGTAGTCGTCCTCGATGATCCACGCGCGATGCCGGCGCGCGGCGTCGATCAGCGCGAGCCGGCGCGAGATCGACAGCACCGCGCCGGTCGGAAACTGGTTCGACGGCGTCGTGTAGACGAGCCGCGGCGTCCGTTCGCGCCAGTCCGCGTCTTCCGCGCGCAGCCCCTCCGCGTCGACCGGCATCGGCACGACATCGAGATCGGCCGCCTGCATCGCGGTGCGCGCGCCGCGATAGCCGGGCTCCTCGACCCAGACGGTATCGCCGGGATTCGTCAGCAACTGCGCGCACAGCGCGATCGCGCCCTGTGCGCCTTCGGTGATCACGATCTGCTCGGGATCGCAGCGCACGCCGCGCGTCACGGCCAGATGGCGCGCGATCGACTCGCGCAGCGCGCGCTCGCCGAGCGGGTCGCCGTACGCGAGCAGGTCGCGGCCGGCGCGGCGCAGCGCGCGGTCGATCGCGTGCCGCCACGCATCGATCGGGAAATGCGACAGCGCGGGCACGCCCGGCAGAAAGGCGTCCGACTCGCCGGTGCCGATCAGGCTCGGACGCATCCGGCCGAGCCGCTGCGCGACGACCGGCGGCGCGGCCCGCCGGCGCGGCGCCGCCGGCCGCGACAGGCCCACCACGCGCGTGCCGCGACGATCGGATTGCAGGAAGCCCTCGGCGACGAGCTGCTCGTAGACGGCCGCCGTCGTGTTGCGCGACACGCCGAGCGTCTCGGCCAGCGCGCGCGTGCCGGGCAGCCGCGTGCCGGCCGGCATCGCGCCGCCGAGAATCGCGTCGCGCACGCGTCGCAGCAATTGCCGCTGCAACGAAGGCGCACCGGCCGTGCGCGCGAGCGGCGCGTCGAGCGGCATTACCGGCGCGGTGCCGGAAGGAAGGGTTGTCGTCATCAGCGTATGGCGGCGTGGAGGTTTCGGGGCATGGCGCAGCGATCGGTGGCGCTATCACGGCGCCGTCGCTGGCACCAACGTGGCGCCCCCGTGGCACCATAAATCAGCGTATGGCGGCGGGGAGGTTTCGGGGCATGGCGGGGCGATCGGTGGCGCAATCCCGGAGCCGTCGCGCGCACCAACGTGGCGCCCCGTGGCGCCATAAATCAGCGTATGGCGGCGGGGAGGTCGCGATGCATGGCGCGTCGATCGCGGCGCAATCACGGCACCGTAGCGGACACCGACATGGCGCCACTGCGGCACCCCGTGGCACCATAAATTCACCGTCGCCTGGCGCTTCTCATGGTACCTCGCCGGGACTACGATCGTCTGCATGCCGGCATGTCGCCGGCCGCCAACCGAAGCGAGATCGACCTTGTCCACGCTCACCAACGACTTTCAGCAGCCGATCGGCCGCCCCGTTCCCGACTGGTCCGCGCGCCCGCGCCCGGAGCGCATCGTGCTCGAGGGCCGCTACTGCCGCCTCGAACCGCTCGATGCCGACCGCCATGCCGCCGACCTGTACGCCGCATACGCGCAGGCGCCCGACGGCGCCGACTGGACCTATCTCGCGCACGGTCCGTACGCCGACGAGTCGAGCTACCGCGACTACGCGCGCGGCGCGGCGGCGAGCGCCGATCCGCTGCATTACACGGTGATCGACCGCGCGACGAACCGCGCGGTCGGCACGCTCGCGCTGATGCGCATCGACCCGGCCAACGGCGTGATCGAGGTCGGCTCCGTCACGTTCTCGCCGCTGCTCAAGCGCACGCCGATTTCGACCGAAGCGCAGTACCTGCTGATGAAGTATGCGTTCGACACGCTCGGCTACCGGCGCTACGAATGGAAGTGCGACGACCTGAACGCGCCGTCGCGCAAGGCCGCCGCCCGGCTCGGCTTCCGTTACGAAGGCACGTTCCGGCAGGCGATCATCTACAAGGGACGCAATCGCGACACCGCCTGGTTCTCGATCGTCGACGGCGAATGGCCGGCCGTGCGCGCCGCGTTCGAAGCCTGGCTCGCGCCGGAGAACTTCGACGCCGGGGGCGCGCAGCGCGAGTCGCTCGTCGCGATCCGCCACGCGCAGGCGCGTGCCCGCGACGCGGCCGGCCGTGCGAACGACGCGACGCGCGTCACGGTCCGGCCGCTCGTCGCCGCCGACGAAGCCGCGTGGCGCCCGCTGTGGCAGGGTTATCAGAAGTTCTATGACACCGCGCTGAGCGACGCCGTGTTCGCGACGACGTGGGCGCGCCTGATGGATCCCGCCGAACCGATGTTCGTGCTCGGCGCATTCGACGCGTCGGGTGCGTTGATCGGTATCGTGCACGCGATCTACCACCGCTCGTGCTGGACCGAAGGGCCGTACTGCTACCTGCAGGACCTGTTCACGGCGGCCGACGCGCGCGGGCAAGGCGCCGGCGGCGCGCTGATCGAGGCCGTGTACGAGCGGGCTCGCGAAGCCGGTGCGAGCCGCGTGTACTGGCTCACGCACGAAACCAATACGGTCGCCCGCGCGCTGTACGACAAGCTCGCGAACAACGCGGGGTTCATCCAGTACCGGAAGGATCTCAAGTAACGCGCATGTGCAGCCGGCTGCGTTCAGCCGAGGACGTCGACCGGGTCCGCCGCCTCGCCGCAGGCCGGCGCAACGTGACGCACGATGCCGGCTGCGTCCGGCACCGACGCGGGGTGGATCATCTCGTCGCCGTTGACGGGCACCGGCCGCCGCACCGGCCGGTACACCGGCTCGCCCGGCTCGATCGGCTGCCCCGAGATCGCGCAGCGGCCCGGCTGCGATGCGGCGTGCAAGCGCCAGCGCTGCTCGCCGTAATGACAGCGCCCGCTTTCGCTCCAGCGCACCAGCAAGCCGTTGTCGCCGGCCTCCAGGACCGTGACGAACAGTTGTGGCCGCAACGGTGAAACACCGGGCGCGACAGGCTCCGGCACCGATGCGCGATCGTCGCTCGCCGACGGCATGACGTCCCGCTCGTCGGCTACCAGCATGTGATACGACACGTATTCGCAGATCAGGCTTTCGATGAAGTTCGGCATGCTTGACGACATTCCGTTGAAATTGACACGGGCCGCGCACCGCGCGCGATCGGGCTGCCGCAGATGATACAAATTGAAGTTAACTTCAAGTAAAGCGGAATGTGCGCAACGATGCGTTTCGCTGATCGGCACAATGGGTTGGCATAACGAGATGCGAGGGCGCCCGCCGCCCAGCCATCCGTCTCGCGTTTCGTCTCAAACGGCTGAGACGAATGTCCCGGCGTCTCACGCGAACCCGCCATCGCAATTGCAGCAAATTCCGCGAGCAATTCACTCGACATCGCCGGATGCCAACGCAAGACATACCTGCTGCACCGCACACCCTCTCCCCGCCCCGCTCGCCACCCGAGCGCCGATTCAAGCTGGCCCCGTTCCTGCATATCGATCGCTCGCGCAATCGCGCGACGGACGCACCGGCTGCTTGCCGCGCGTCCGACGACAACCTGACGGAGACAGCAACGTGAGCACACCGGCACCGAACACCGCACCCAGCATGAAGGCCGCCGTCTGGCATGGCCGCAACGACATCCGCGTGGAAGAAGTTCCCGTTCCGGCGCACCCGCCGGCCGGCTGGGTCCAGATCCGCGTGCACTGGTGCGGCATCTGCGGGTCCGACCTGCACGAATACGTCGCCGGGCCCGTGTTCATCCCGGTCGACGCGCCGCACCCGCTGACGGGCCTGAAGGGCCAGTGCATCCTCGGCCACGAGTTCAGCGGCGAAATCGCGGCGCTGGGCGCGGGCGTGTCGGGTTTCGCCCTCGGTGACCGCGTGACGGCCGACGCGTGCCAGCATTGCGGCACCTGCTGGTATTGCAAGCATGGGCTGTACAACATCTGCGAGAACCTCGCGTTCACCGGGCTGATGAACAACGGCGCGTTCGCCGAATACGTGAACGTGCCGGCCGAGCTGCTGTACAAGCTGCCCGAGAACTTCCCGACCGAGGCCGGCGCGCTGATCGAACCGCTCGCGGTCGGGCTGCACGCGGTGAAGAAGGCCGGCAACATCGTCGGCCAGACCGTCGTCGTGGTCGGCGCGGGCACGATCGGGCTGTGCACGATCATGTGCGCGAAGGCCGCGGGCGCCGGGCGCGTGATCGCGCTGGAAATGTCGGCCGCGCGCAAGCAGAAGGCGCTGGAGGTCGGCGCGACGGTCGTGATCGATCCGAAGGCGTCGGACGCGATCGCGGAAATCAAGGCGCTGACGGGCGGCTACGGCGCCGACGTGTCGTTCGAGTGCATCGGGCACACGGCCACCGCGCAACTCGCGATCGACGTGATCCGCAAGGCCGGCAAGTCGGTGATGGTCGGCATCTTCGAGGAGCCGACGTCGTTCAACTTCTTCGACATCGTGTCGACCGAGAAGGAAGTGATCGGCTCGCTGGCGTACAACGGCGAATTCGCGGACGTGATCCGCTTCATCGCGGACGGCCGCATCGACGTGCAGCCGCTGATCACCGGGCGGATCACGCTCGGCGATATCGTCACGCACGGCTTCCAGGAGCTGGTCAACCACAAGGACCGGAACGTGAAGATCATCGTCCAGCCCGCGACGGCCTGACGAACGCGCGACCGGGCAACGAGCAACCGGGCAATCGGGCAATCGGGCAATCGGGCAATCGGGCAATCGGGCAATCGGGCAATCGGGCGATGATAGCCGCGTGACGGCCGGACGCGGTGCCGGGCGGCCGCAAGCGGCCCCCTCGGTAGCATAGGCACGACTCGCCGTCCGCCCGGCCCGCCCGCCCGCATCCGGTGCATGCACAACTGCGTCGGGGGCGGCGCGCGGGGTCCGACTTCGATATACTCAAACCGACCTCACCGCCCCGCGCGCCACCCGCGCGCCCGCTTCCGTGAAACGACGAGCCGGCCTGATCCTCGAACTCTTCGTCAACCTGGTGCTGCCCTGGGTCGCCTACCGGGTCGCGCATCCGTATTTCGGCGAAACCGGCGCGCTGTACGCGTCCGCGATTCCGCCCATCGTCTGGTCCATCGTCGAATTCATCCGCTCGCGCCGCGTCGATGCGGTGGCCGCCGTCGTGCTGCTCGGCATCGCGCTGTCGATCGCCGGCATGGCGCTCGGCGGCAGCGCGCGCACGCTGCTGATGCGCGAATCGCTCGCGTCTGGCGCGATCGGCGTGGTGTTCCTGCTGTCGCTGTTCCGCGATCGCCCGCTGATCTTCTACCTCACCCGCGCGACGGTCGCCCGCGAGATGGCCGGCGGCGCCGCGCGTTTCGAGACGGTGTGGGCCGAGCAGCCGGGGCTGCGCCAGATGCTCCGGCTGATGACCTTCGTGTGGGGCGCATGCATGACGCTGGAGATGCTGCTGCGCCTGTGGATGGTCGTCGCGTGGCCCGTCGAGCGCGTGCTCGTCGTGTCGCCGATCATGGGTTACACCGTGTTCGGCACGCTGCTGCTGTGGACCTTCTGGTACCGGCGGCGGATGCGCGAGCGCAACAGCGTCGACATACCGACCCGCGACGGCGTCACCGAGATCGCCGGCCGCTGAGCGCCGGCCTGCCCGGCCGCACGTCACGGTCGCTGGGGTATGATGCGCGGCGTCTCGTTCGACCCATGCATCGCCTCATGTCTCTTTCGCTTCTCCCGTGTGCCACGATCTGCCTCGCCCTGTTCGCCGCCGCCGCATTCGCGTGGCTGCGTCCGCTGCACGGCCCGAGCATCGCCGTCGCGGCGCTCGGCTATGCCGGCGCGCTGGCGGTCGGCAAGCTCTCGCCGATCGTGCTCGCGCCGCTCGCGCTGCTCGTGGCCGCCGCCTGGGGTGTCGCCCCGAGCCGCCCGCTCGCGGTGCGGATCGCCGCGCACGTCGTGTTTGCCGCGCTCGCGATCGCGCTGAGCCTGCACCTGATTCCCGGCTTCCATAATCCGCGCGTGATCGAGCCGACGCGCTTCACGCCGGACGCCGTGCCGTTCACGATGTACCTGAATTTCGACAAGCCGCTGGTCGGCCTGTGGCTGCTGTGGGTGCTGCCGTGGGTCATGCCCGACGTCCCGCCAGCGCGCGCGCTGCGCACCGGTGCCGTGGCGTGCATCGCAACGGCCGCCGTCTGCCTCGTCGGCGCGCTCGCATTCGGGATGGTCGGCTGGGCGCCGAAATGGCCGGCGTCGGGCTGGATGTGGCTCGTCAACAACGTGCTGCTCGTCACGCTCGCCGAGGAAGCGCTGTTCCGCGGCTACGTGCAAGGCGGGCTCACCCGCGTGCTCGGCCGCTTCGGCTGGGGGCCGTGGGTCGCGCTCGCGATCGGCGCGCTGCTGTTCGGCGCCGCGCACGCGGCCGCCGGCTGGCAGTGGATCGTGCTCGGCACGGTGGCCGGCATCGGTTACGGCCTGGCATGGCGGCGCGGCGGGCTGCTCGCATCCGCGCTCGCGCATGCGGGGCTGAACGTGATCCACTTCGGGCTGTTCACGTACCCGATGCTCGCCGCCGCGCGCTAAGCGACGCGTACGGCGCCGGCGCCCGCCGGTTTCGGCCGGTTGAACTCAGTTGAAACCGGCCACCGCGTGCGGCACGTACGGGCCTTCGAGTGCCGCGATTTCGTCGTCCGTCAGCTTCAGTTCCAATGCGCCGAGCGCATCGTCCAGATGATGCGGCTTCGAGATGCCGACGATCGGCGCGGTGATGCCGCGCTTGTGCGCGACCCACGCGAGCGCGACCTGCGCACGCGGCACGTTGCGCGCGGCGGCAATCGCCGCGACGGCCTCGACGATCGCGCGGTCGGCATCGGCCGTCGCGTCATAGAGCCGCTGGCCGACGTCGTCGCTCTGCTGCCGCCCGGACGACTCGTCCCAGTTGCGCGTCAGCCGGCCGCGCGCGAGCGGGCTCCACGGGATCACCGCGATGCCCTCGGCCTCGCACAGCGGCAGCATCTCCCGCTCCTCCTCCCGATACAGCAGGTTCACGTGGTTCTGCATGCTGACGAAGCGGGTCCAGCCGTTCTGCGTCGACGTATGCAGCGCCTTCGCGAACTGCCACGCAAACATCGACGACGCGCCGATGTAGCGCGCCTTGCCGGCCTTCACGACGTCGTGCAGCGCCTCGAGCGTCTCCTCGATCGGCGTGCCGTAATCCCAGCGGTGGATCTGGTACAGGTCGACGTAGTCGGTGCCGAGCCGCTTCAGGCTCTGGTCGATGTCGGTCATGATCGCCTTGCGCGACAGCCCCGCGCCGTTCGGCCCCGGCCGCATCCGGTAGAACACCTTGGTCGCGATCACGACGTCGTCGCGCTTCGCGAAGTCGCGCAGCGCGCGGCCGACGATCTCTTCCGACGTGCCGTCCGAATACATGTTCGCGGTATCGAAGAAATTGATGCCGGCCTCGATCGCGCGCTGGAGGATCGGGCGGCTTTCCGCTTCCGGCAGTGTCCACGGATGCGTGCCGCGCGACGGCTCGCCGAACGTCATGCAGCCCAGCACCAGCTTCGACACGTCCATCCCGGTCGACCCGAATTTCACGTATTCCATCGCTCGCCTCGTCATTGAAGTGGGGTTGCGGCCGGATGCGCGCCGCGCGTCGGTGCACCGCGCACGGACGCCGGGGCGTGCATCCGCCGGACGTCGCATGGTATCCCGCGGCGCGCAAACGTGTGTCGGCGCGCTCGGGCGCCGCCGCATTGGATCGGGTCGAACAGCCGAAAGCAAAAGACGCACGCGACCCGCGACCCGCACGCATCGCGCGGGGCCGGGCCGGGTCACACATCGAAGAACGAACGGATTACTTGATTTGATCGGCGAGCGGCCGCAGGAACTCGGAGAACCCGGTCAGCATGATCTGCACGCCGATGCACAGCAGCAGGAACGCGGACACGCGCTTCGCGACCTTGGTGCCTTCGATGCCGAGATAGCGCGACAGCAGCGCGGCGCGGCTGTAGGTCAGCCAGATCACGACCGCGACGAGCGCGGACACCGCGATCGACACGATGCTCGACAGCATGAATTCCGACAGCTTGTGCGTGCGGTTCGCGTTCAGCGCGATCGCGGTGGCGATCGAACCGGGGCCGACCGTCAGCGGCACGGTCAGCGGGAAGAATGCGCGGGTCATGATCGCGTTCGCGTCGATCGGCTTGACCGGCGTGTCGCCGCCGCCCGGGCCGTCCGGCTCGTTCAGCATCTGCCAGCCCGCGACGGCGACCGCGAAGCCGCCGCCGATCCGCAGCGCTTCCATCGAGATCCCGAAGAAATGCAGCACCGGCGTGCCGGCGAAGAACGCGACCAGCAACACGATGAAGGCGTTGAACGCCACCTTCTTCGCGAGCAGGTTCCGTTCGTGCTCGGTCAGCGCCTCGGTGCGTTCGAGAAACAGGAATGCAATGCCGATCGGATTGATGATGCCGATCAGGCCGGTAAAGCCGAACAGGATCTCGGAGATAAGGCGGTCGACGATCATCGGGGCGAGGAAGCGATCAGGGCTGGGGCCGGCGGCGCGCCGGAGGTCACGCATTGTAGAGCAAGCGCCCGCGCGCGAGACGCAATTCGCGACCCGCGCCCCGCGGGCCGCGCCACAGCCTCGGTCGGCGTCAGTCGGTGCCAGCCTCCCACGCCGGCGGCCGCTTCGCGAAGAACGCGGCGAAGCCCTCCTTCGCTTCCGGCGTGGCCCGCACGCGCGAGATCGTCTGCGCGGTGAACGCCGCGCGTTCGTCCGACGGCGGGTACTCGCCGATCGCGTCGAAAAAGCGCTTGATCTCCATCAGCGCGTTCGGCCCGTTGCGGCTCAGCTCCGTGAGCGTCTTGTCGAGTGCTTCATCGAGCGCGTCGAGCGGCACGGCCTGGTGGATCAGCCCGATCGCGACGGCTTCGCCGGCCGCGAGCTGCGTCGCGGTCAGCGCGAGCCGGCGCGCCTGGCGCTGGCCGACCGCCTCGACCAGATACGGGCCGATTACCGACGGCAGGATTCCGAACCGTGCCTCGCTGACCGAAAAGCGCGCATGATCGCTTGCGATCACGATGTCGCAGGCCGCGCACAGGCCGACGCCGCCGCCAAACGCGTGGCCCTGCACGCGGGCGACCGTCGGCTTCGGACACTGCCGGATCGCGCGCATCATCGCGGCGAACCGCTCGGCGTCGCGCAGGTTCGCGGCCGCGTCGTTCGCGCTCGCGCGCTGCATCCACTGCAGGTCGGCGCCCGCGCAGAACGCGCGGCCGTCCGAGCGCAGCACGATCGCGCGCACGTCGTCGCGCCGGCCGAGCGTCGTGAATGCGTCGGTCAGCTCGGCGATCATCGTCTCGTCGAACGCGTTGAGCACGTCGCCGCGCTGCAGCGCGACGGTCGCGATGCCGCGTACATCGACGGCAACGGCCAGGGTCTTCAATCCATCCATCGAACAGGTTTCCTCGGAGTAGAACAGGGAACGGCGAAACTCAGGCGGCCTGCCGGCGGTCGATCACGCGCCGGGCCTTGCCGGTCGCGGTCGCGGGAATGCCGCCGGCGGCGAGCACCGTCACACCGGCCGACACGCCGATCATCGTCTTGATCCGGTGCTGCAGCTCGCGCGCGATCGCCGCGCGCTCGCCGTCGGTCACGCATGCGGCCGCCTCGGAGCGCAGCTCGACCGCGAGGTCGAGCCGGTCCATGTGGCCGTCGCGCGAGATCGTGACCTGGAACTGGCCCGACAGCTTCTGCTGCGCGACCACGATTTCCTCGATCTGGCTCGGGAACACGTTCACGCCGCGCACGATCAGCATGTCGTCGGAGCGGCCCGTGATCTTCGCGAGCCGGCGCATCGCGCGCGCGGTCGGCGGCAGCAGTGCGGTGAGGTCGCGCGTGCGGTAGCGGACCACCGGCATCGCTTCCTTCGTCAGCGACGTGAACACGAGCTCGCCCTCGCTGCCGTCCGGCAGCACTTCACCGGTCACGGGATCGATGATCTCCGGATAGAAGTGGTCTTCCCAGATCACCGGGCCGTCCTTCGTCTCGACGCATTCGCACGCGACGCCGGGGCCCATCACTTCCGACAGCCCGTAGATGTCGAGCGCGTCGATGCCCACGCGCGTCTCCACTTCCTCGCGCAGCGCCTGCGTCCACGGCTCCGCGCCGAAGATGCCGATCTTCAGCGACGACGCGGCCGGGTCCATCCCCTGCCGCACCATCTCGTCGATCAGGTTCAGCATGTACGACGGCGTGACGAGGATGATCTTCGGCTCGAAATCGCGGATCAGCTGCACCTGCTTCTCGGTCTGCCCGCCCGACATCGGCACGACCATGCAGCCGAGCCGCTCCGCGCCGTAGTGAATCCCGAGGCCGCCCGTGAAGAGCCCGTAGCCGAACGCGTTGTGCAGCGTGTCGCCCGGGCGGCCGCCGGCCGCGCGGATCGAGCGCGCGGTCACGTTCGCCCAGGTGTCGATGTCGCGCGCCGTATAGCCGACCACCGTCGGCTTGCCCGTCGTGCCGCTCGACGCGTGCACACGCACGACCTGCTCGCGCGGCACCGCGAACAGCCCGAACGGATAGTTGTCGCGCAAGTCATTCTTGGTCGAGAACGGGAATTTCGCGAGATCGGCGAGCGTTTTCAGGTCGTCGGGGTGCACACCCGCCGCGTCGAACGTCCGACGATAGTGCGGGACGTTGTCGTACGCGTGGCGCAGCGACCACTTGAGGCGCTCGAGCTGCAGCGCCTGCAGTTCGTCGCGGCTGGCGGTCTCGATCGGATCGAGGGCGGCGGCGGGATGCGTCGGGTGAGTCATCAGGTGCTCCTCCAGTGGAGTGATGTCGTTATCGTGATCGGGGTGATGCGGCCGCCGGCTAGCGGAACGTGCGGCCGGCCGCGTGCAGGGCGGCCAGGCGCGGCGACACGCGATAGCGGTCCTCGCCGTAGCTCGCCGCGAGGTTCGACAGCACGCGATGCACGCGGCCGATGCCGATTGCATCGGCCCACGCGAGCGGGCCGCACGGGTAGTTCACGCCCTTCTCCATCGCGAGATCGAGATCGGCCGGCGAGCACACGCCCTGGTTGACCGTGTCGGCCGCCTCGTTCGCGAGCATCGCGACGGTGCGCATCGCAACCATGCCCGGCACGTCGGCGACGCCGACGACGCGGAAACCGGCTTGCTGGAACAGGCCGACCGCATCGGCGTAGGCGGCGTCGCCGCACTGGAGCGCGCGCGTCAGCGCGACCAGCCCGGCCTGCGCGTAGTCGCGCGCGAGATCGACGAGCACGAGATCGGCCACGCCGGTTTGCGCGGCGCGCACCGTCGCGGTGCGGCCATCGGTCAGCGCGATCGACGCGCGGCCGGCCACGGCGAGCAGTTCGTCCGCATGCGCGCCGTCGCGCCGCGCACCTGCGATGCGATCGGCCAAGCGTGCATGCAGCGCGGCGGCCGGGCCGTCCTGCGCGAACAGCACGACGTCGGTCGGCGCGTCGCGCGGCGCTTCGAGCGCCGGTGCGGGCGGCGTCGCGCCGTCCGCATACGAATAGAAGCCGCGCCCCGACTTGCGCCCGAGGAAGCCCGCGTTCACGAGTTCCTGCTGGATCAGCGACGGCGTGTAGCGTGGATCGTTGAAGTACGCGCGGAACACCGACTCGGTCACCGCGAAATTCACGTCGTGGCCGATCAGGTCCATCAGCTCGAACGGCCCCATCCGGAAGCCGCCGGCTTCGCGCATCACCGCGTCGATCGAGGCCGGCGTGCCGCCCTGCTCGTTCAGCACGCGCAGCGCCTCCGCGTAATACGGCCGCGCGACACGGTTCACGATGAAACCCGGTGTCGATTTCGCCATCACGGGCTGCTTGCCCCACGCGGCGGCGGTCGCATACAGCGCCTGCGCGACTTCCGGCGCGGTCGCGAGCCCGCTGACCACCTCGACGAGCGCCATCAGCGGCGCCGGATTGAAGAAATGCAGCCCGGCCACGCGCTGCGGCGCGCGCAGCCCGGCCGCGATCGACGTGATCGAGATCGACGACGTGTTGGTCGCCAGCACGCAGGTATCGTCGACATGGCGTTCGAGCGTCGCGAAGATCTCGCGCTTCACGTCGAGACGCTCGGCCGCCGCCTCGACGATCAGCGCGGCGCCGGCGAACTCGGCCAGCGCGCGCACCGCGCGAATCCGGTTGCCGGCCGCGTCGGCCTGCGCCGGCTCCATCCGCCCCTTCTCCGCGAGCCGCGCGAATTGTGCGCGGATGGCGGCGAGCGCCTTGTCGCACGCTGCCTCGTTCAGGTCGTACAGCAGCACGGTATGACCGGCGGCCGCCGCGACCTGCGCGATGCCCGCGCCCATCGCGCCTGCGCCGATCACGCCGACGACTGCCGACGGCGCCAGCGCGCCCGAATTCACCGAATGTGCAGAAGAACCAGCCATCGCTTGCGATCCGTCAATGAAGTGGAAGTGCGAGCGATTATAAACCGACCGGTCGGTAGATTTATGTCAGGGCGAGCCCGAATTCGTCATGCAAGAGAGCATTACGGAAACTGCAAAAACAAAAAAATCGAACGATCGGGGCACTTTTTGTAAACCGAAAGGTCAATGAAAGGATTCGAATATGAGATAGCGACCCCCGAACGCCTGATAAAATTCGACAAATCGCCGGATTCCAGGGGAAACCGCGTGTCACACCGCCGCCCATCGCCCGCCGCCCTTTCGGGGCCGGTTCCGAACCGCAGGGCCGCCAGCCGGCATGCCGACGCGCCCCGCCATCGGCACCCGGTCGCATCGAACCGTTTCATCCAGCGACGGGCTTCGGCCCGCCCGCGCCCCTCGCCGCCTCAGCGCGGCGAACCGGAGGCAGCACCGTTGCGCGCTGCCGCCCATCAGCATCATCGTCCTCGTTCGGCGGATTATTCCGCCGGGCTTCGTCAATCCGTGACGGCGCGTCGCGCGCCGCCACTCGCATAGGGAAACCGTCCATGCCGATCTCGTCCAACCAGCTCCCGCGCTGGACCCTCTGGGCCCCGCTTGCCGCGTGGCTGGTACTCGCGCTGTCGCGCGTCGTGCCGGCCGAAGGCCTCGTCATCGCAGTGTTGGCCGCCGCGCTCGCCGGCGCCGTGTTCGCCGCCGTCCACCATGCCGAAGTCGTCGCGCACCGCGTCGGCGAGCCGTTCGGCACGCTCGTGCTCGCGGTCGCCGTGACCGTCATCGAAGTCGCGCTGATCGTGTCGGTGATGCTCGGCGCCGGTCCCGAGAAATCGGGCCTCGCGCGCGACACCGTGTTCGCCGCCGTGATGATCATCTGCAACGGCATCGTCGGCCTCTGCCTGCTGGTCGGTGCGTGGAAGCACGGCGAGCAGGACTTCCAGGGGCGCGGCGCGAGCAAGGCGCTCGCGGTGCTCGCGTCGCTGTCGGTGCTGTCGCTCGTGATGCCGAACTACCTGAACGCCGCGCCCGGTCCGTTCTTTTCGAAATCGCAGCTGGCGTTCGCCGGCGTGTCGTCGCTCGTGCTGTACGGCGCATTCGTATTCGTGCAGACCGTGCGTCACCGCGACTACTTCCTCACCGCGCACGACAGCGCGAATGAATCGGTGCACGCAGCGCCGCCGACCGGCCGCACCGCGCTGATCAGCCTCGTGCTGCTGTTCGCGAGCCTCGTCGCGGTCGTGCTGCTCGCGAAGCTGCTGTCGCCGGCCGTCGAGCATGCGGTGATGAAGCTCGGCGCGCCCGAAGCGGCGGTCGGCATCGTGATCGCCGCGCTCGTGCTGCTGCCCGAAGGGCTCGCGGCCGTCACCGCCGCGCGCGCGAACCGCCTGCAGACCAGCATGAATCTCGCGCTCGGTTCGGCGCTCGCGAGCATCGGGCTCACGATCCCGACCGTCGCGGCCGTGTTCATCTGGGTCGGCCAGCCGCTCACGCTCGGCATCGGCGCGATGGAAACCGTGCTGCTCGCGCTCACGCTGCTCGTCAGCACGCTGACGCTCAGCCAGGGGCGCACGACGGTGCTGCACGGCGTCGTGCACCTGTCGCTGTTTGCCGCGTATCTGTTCCTGTCGATCACTCACTGATGTCCGACAGCGCGCGGCCCGGCGGATCGTTTCCGCCGGGCCGCGCCGCGCTTCATTTCCTCTGCTTCATCCTCCCCGCTTCACGGCCCGGCTAGCGGCCCCGAATCACCAGATGGTGGCTGACCAGGATTCGCTTCAGGTTCGCCACCTCGTTGCGGCGTCAGACTCGTGGCTTTGGCTATACGCCACCACCATCCGCCCCTTCCGTCAGAAACCGCTCGACCATCGCGTTGAACACCGGCAGCGCCGGATTGTCGTTGTCCGCTCGCCACGCAAGATACAGCTCGGCCGCCACGTCGACGCCCGCGAGCGGCCGGAACACCACGCCGTCCACATGCAGCTCGCGCGCCGACGCCGGCACCAGCGCGGCGCCCAGCCCCGCGCGCACCAGGCCGAGGATCGTATGCGTCTGCCCGACGTAATGCAGGTAGTTCGGCAAGCGGCCGGCGCCGGCGAACATCCCCGAGATCATGTCGTGGAAGTACTTCCCCTCGTTCGGCGAATACGCGATGAACGGCTGCCGGTCGAGCTCGTCCGGGCCGATCCGTTCGTACGCGGCGAGCGCTGAACCCTGCGCGACTGCGACGAGCATCGGCTCGCGCTGCACGAGCCGGTATTCGAGCGGATGGCGCGCGGCGCGCTGGCGCACGAAGCCCGCATCGAGCATGCGCGACGCAAGCGCATCGATCTGCACGGTCGACACCATTTCGCGCAACTCGACATCGACGTCCGGCAGCGCGTGCGCCGCATGCGCGAGCAGCACCGGAATCATCCGGTACGCGCTGACCGCCGTGAAGCCGAGCGTGATGCGGCCGGCCCCGCCGTGCGCGACGCGCTGCGCGGCTTGTTCGGCCCGTGCGGAAAACTCGAGGATGTGGCGCGCATCGCGCAGAAAGCGCTCGCCGGCGGCGGTCAGCCTGACCTGCCGGCTGCTGCGCTCGAGCAGCGCGATGCCGAGCGCGTGCTCGAGCAGCTGAATCTGCCGGCTGAGCGGCGGCTGCGTCATGAAGAGCCGCTTGGCTGCCCGCCCGAAATGCAGTTCCTCGGCGACGGCGACGAAGCAGCGAAGCTGGTTCAGTTCAATCATTCAAATCTTGAATCAATCGATCGTCTTTTGATGTTAGACCGATATCGATACGATTCCCATACTCGGTTGCCCCGGATCGAACGTCGTCGTGATCGCGCTGGGGACGATCGCCTTCTTCGGCAAGGGGCTAGTCGGCCGCTTCGAACGGATTCGCATCACGCCGGCCGCGTGACGCCCGGCAAGCGAACCACCGTCCGCGGCGTCAAGCGCGCTGGCGCTTGCCCGGCGTGTGCTCGACCGTGAGCCGGTCGAGTTCGCGCAGGTCGTTTTCCAGCGCGGGCGTGAGCGTCGTGCGCAGATGGTCAAGGAAGGTGCGGATCTTCGCGTCCAGATAGCGGCGCGTCGCATAGACGGCGTACACGCTGACCGTCTGCAGCCGATAGTCGGGCAGCACGCGGATCAGCCGCCCTTCGCGAAGGTCGTCGAGCACCGTGTACAGCGCGACGCACGCGATGCCGCGCCCCGCCCGCACCGCGACGCACAGCGCATCCGGCACGTTGACCTGGAACGGCGCCGGCTGCAGTTCGTAGACGGTCTCCTCGTCGTCGCCGCGCTCGAGCCGCCACTCGCTGGCCGGCGACGCGGGCGTATCGAGGCGCAGGCACACGTGGTTCGGCAGGTCGGCCGGCGTCGTCGGCGTGCCGTGCCGCGCGAGGTAGTCGCGCGAAGCGACCAAAACGCTGCAACTCGTGCCGCAGGTCTGCGCGACGTAGCCGGAATCGGGCAACTGCGACGCGGTCACGATCGACACGTCGTAGCCCTCCTCGACGAGGTTCGGCATCCGCTGCGCGAGCGTCAGCTCGACCGACACGTCCGGGTTGTCTTCCTGATAGCGCACGATCGACGACACGACATGACTCTGCCCGAGCCCCGTCATCGCATGGATGCGCATCTTGCCGCTCGGCCGCAGCAGCGCATTGCGCGCTTCGGCGTTCGCGTAGTCGATTTCGGCGAGGATCGATTTCGCCCGCTCGAAGTAGCGCTCGCCGCTTTCGGTCAGGCCGAGATGGCGCGTCGTGCGATGCAGCAGGCGCGTCTGTACGTGGGCTTCGAGATTCGAAACCGCGCGCGACACCTGCGCGGTGGTCGCGTCGATTTCTTTCGCGACCGCGGTGAAACTGCCGGCTTCGACAACGCGCACGAACAGGCGCATGTTTTCGAGCATGTCCATTGAATTGGCTTGGGGAGGGTCGGTGGGGAAACGTCGGCGGCGCTCGCGTCAGACGGGAATCGGGGCGTGCGCGCCAACGCAGCGCAAGCGATCGCCATGCCGGGGAATGGGCGGGAGAGCGGGCATCGCGTGCGTGGCTGTGGCATATCGGGGAATTCGGTGGCCGGAATTGTACGCCGCCGCACGCAAAATTGCGCGATCGCGCGGCCGCCACGCTTTCACCCGATGAAAGGTTCTTGCAAGCACTGCGCGTCGTGCGCAGGCAACGCGTTGATGCGGCGCGACAATTTGTATCACAACGCGATATAATTCCGCTTTTCTTGCGCCGGATCATCCGCGCCGTCCTTTTTACCGCTTACCGTCCATGTCGTCAGGCTCCTCCCCGTCGCGCCGCACGTTCCGCCAATGGCTGCACAGCTTCATTCCCCATCCGATGACGCTCGGCTGGCGCGAACGCATGCGCTCGTGCGCGGGCGCGCTCGTCGGTATCGCGACGGTCGGCGTCACGATGCGGGTGCTGCCCGGCGTGCCGGGCCTCGTGCCGCTGCTCGTCGCGCCGATGGGTGCATCGGCCGTGCTGCTGTTCGCGGTGCCCGCGAGCCCGCTCGCGCAACCGTGGTCGATCATCGGCGGCAATCTGGTGGCGGCGACCGTCGGCGTCGCGTGCGCGCAATGGATCGCCGATCCGATCACGGCCGCCGCGGTCGCGGTCGCCCTCGCGATCGGCGGCATGTTCGCGCTGCGCTGCGTGCACCCGCCGTCGGGCGCGGTCGCACTGACGGCCGTGCTCGGCGGCCCGGCGATCCACGCGCTCGGCTTCGGCTTCGTGGTCGAGCCGATCGCGTTGCAATCGGGGATCCTCCTGTCGGCCGCGCTCGTGTATCACGCGCTGACGGGCCACCGCTATCCGCACGGCGGCGTGCGTCCCGACGCGAAACCGCAAGCCGGCAGCGCCGCGCCTGCGCGTGGCGGCTTCACGCGCGCCGATCTCGACGCGGTGCTCAAGCGCCGCAGCGAATGGCTCGACGTCGATCCGGACGACCTCGAAATGCTGCTGCGCGAAACCGAGATGCAGGCGTATACGCGCACGTTCGGCCAGCTCACGTGCGCCGACCTGATGACGAAGAATGCGATCGAAGTCGCGCCGTCCACGTCGGTGACGGCCGCGCTGACGCTGCTCGAGCGCCATCGCGTGAAGGCGCTGCCCGTCGTCGACGGCGACGCTCGCCTGATCGGCATCGTCACGCGCGCCGACCTCACGCGCCAGGCGCGCCGCCCGACCCCGCTGTGGCAACGGCTGTCCGCGCGGTTGCCGCAGTCGTTCGGCGGCCGGCCGCCGAGCGTCGCCACCGTGATGACCCGCGACGTCGCGTCCGTGCCGCAGACCATGCCGCTTACCGCGCTGGTGCCGCTGTTTACGCACTCGGGCCACCACCACATCCCGGTCGTCGACGCGTCACGCCGGCTCGTCGGGATCATTACGCAGACCGATCTTGTCACCGGCCTGTACCGGCAAACGCAGATGCTGGAAGCCGCGTAACCGGAACGAACGGCACCGACGCACGGCGCAATGCTGCTCATTCCGCCAAAAATCGGCTATTTATATCACGTTGTGATATATTACACGCTACCGAAACCGCCTGTCCGACCGACTGCAATGACCGATAACCGACGCTCGCTGACCAAAAGCGATTTCCAGCAACTGTCCGAATTCCGCTATCAGATGCGCCGCTTCGAGCGCTTCTCCGAACGCGCCGCGCAAAGCGAAGGCGTGACGCCGCTGCAATATCTGCTGCTGCTGCACATCAAAGGCTACCCGCACCGTGAATGGGCAACCATCGGGGAAATCGCCGAACGCCTGCAGGCGCAGCATCACGGCGTCGTCGCGCTGGTGACGCGCTGCGAGGCGCTCGGGCTCGTGAAGCGCAAGACGAGCGAAGCGGACCGCCGGCAGGTCGAGGTGCACCTCGAAGAGGCCGGCGAAACGCTGCTCGCGCGCCTCGCGGCCATGCATCGCGCCGAGCTGAAATCGCTCAAGGGCGCGTTCCAGGTTCCGCAGATCGATTACTGACCCACGCTTTACCGACCTTTCCTCACGCCGATGAACGCACCACACAAACGCGATTTCTCGACCAACGAACGCCTGCCCAGGATCGCGTTGCTCGCCGCCGGCATCGGCTTGCTCAGCACGCTGGCGGCGTTCGTGCTGTTGAGCCTGATTCACCTGTTCACGAACCTGTTCTTCTTCCAGCAGTTTTCGTTCACCGAACGTTCGCCCGCGAACCATACGCTCGGTGCATGGGTGATCGTCGTGCCGGTGATCGGCGGGTTGATCGTCGGGCTGATGGCGCGCTTCGGTTCTGAGAAAATCCGCGGCCACGGCATTCCCGAGGCGATCGAGGCGATCCTGTTCGGCAAGAGCCGCATGTCGCCGAAGGTCGCGATCCTCAAGCCGCTGTCGTCGGGCGTCGTGATCGGCAGCGGCGGCCCGTTCGGCGCCGAAGGCCCGATCATCATGACGGGCGGCGCGCTCGGCTCGCTGATCGCGCAATGCGTGCACGTGACCGCCGCCGAGCGCAAGACGCTGCTCGTCGCGGGCGCGGCCGCCGGCATGACCGCCGTGTTCGGCACGCCGGTCGCCGCCGTGCTGCTCGCGGTCGAGCTGCTGCTGTTCGAATGGCGTCCGCGCAGTTTCCTGCCGGTCGCGCTCGCCTGTGCGGTCGCCGGCTTCGCACGCGCGGTGTTCTTCGGCGTCGAGCCGCTGTTTCCGCTGACCACCGCGTCGCCGACGCCCGTCGCGCTGCTGTCGTGCATCGTCGCGGGCCTGCTGTCGGGCATGCTCGCGTGCGGCCTGTCGGCTGCGCTGTACCGCGTCGAGGATACCTTCGCGAAGCTGCCGGTGCACTGGATGTGGTGGCCGGCGCTCGGCGCGGTCGTGATCGGCATCGGCGGCTGGCTCGAGCCGCGCGCGCTCGGCGTCGGCTATGACGTGATCGGCGACCTGCTGCATCAGCACATCGCGCTGAAGATCGCGCTGGCGCTGTTGATCGTGAAAGCCGTGATGTGGGTGATCGCGCTCGGTTCCGGCACGTCCGGCGGTGTGCTCGCCCCGCTGTTGATGCTCGGCGCGGGCCTCGGCACCGTGCTGTCGCCGGTGCTGCCCGGCGGCGATCCGGCGCTGTGGCCGCTCGTCTGCATGGCCGCGACGCTCGGCGCCACGCTCGGTGCACCGCTCACCGCGATCGTGTTCGCGTTCGGCCTCACGCACGATGCAAACGCGCTGCTGCCGCTGCTCGCGGCGACGCTCGTCGCGCACGGCTTCGCGACCATCGTGATGAAGCGCTCGATCATGACGGAAAAGATCGCGCGCCGCGGTTATCACATCTACCGCGAATACGGTGTCGATCCGCTCGAACGTCATGACGTGGCTGAAGTGATGACGCCCGCCGACGCGCTCGTCGCGATCGACGGCGCCACGCCGCTCGACGCCGTCGAGTCGCAATACTTCGGCGCGAAGCAGATGCACCGTGCGTACCCGGTCGTGCAGAACGGCCGCCTGCTCGGCCTCGTCGATCGCGCGACGCTCGACGCGCACCGCGCGCAAGCCGGGCCAGACGCATCACTCGCGAGCGCGTTCGCCGATCGCGCACCGGCCGTCGCGCAGGCACACGAGACGTGCCGCGTGGTCGCATCGCGACTCGCGATGCTCGGCCTCGAACGGCTGCCGGTCGTCGACGATCCGCAATCGCTGCGCGTCACCGGCATCGTGTCGCGCAGCGACCTGATCAAGCCCGCGCTTCAGCACTTCGACGACGAACAGAAACGCGAGCGCTTCCGCCCGGTCGTGCCGGTCAACCTGCGCGATATCGGCGCCCGCAAGGCCGGCTGATCTTTGCAGCGATGCGCGGCGCGCCGGCCGCGCCCCGCTCTTTTCGCGATCTCCCGCAGTCCGAAACGGCGCGTCCGGCGTTTGAACTTCGTTGACAATTCACCGGACGAAAGTTTGTCATCATGGTGCTCATGCGACGGGGCCACCATTCAGCCATTCCACTTCGTCATCCAATAAAGAAGCGTCGCGGCGCGACATGCAGACACATGCAGCGCGCCGCGGCCGTCAATCCGCCACACCACAGGGCAGCGAGCCGACCTCACGAAGCATGACGTCGTTGCCGCGTCCCCGCCTCCATGCGGGCCGCACGCGACGCATGCCGCGGCGCAGCAGAACACACAGCATCCGGATCGCCGTTTGGCAAGCGCGTTAACAACTTGTTGCGGAATCGCCGGAACCGCATGGGTCCGATGCAATCTCACAGGGACGCAGTTCTGCTGCGCATCCCACTCAATCAATCACGACTCGAGGGAGATAAAACGTGAACATGAAATACTTACCGCTCATCGCATTGACCGTGGCAATTTCTGCTCATGCTGCCGATCCGGCCATGCAGAATGTGGGACAAAGCCAGAAATCCGCTCCGGACGTCTCGGCGTGCATCGCCAAGACCTGGGCTGACAAGTCGCAACAACAGGTCGTCTCGCAGAACGTGCTCGCCAACGGTCTCGCGACCGATGTCTACGTACCGGGCCAGCAACCGCCGAACGGCGCGGCCGCGATGGTTCGCCCGTCGGGGCAGCCGGGCGCGAAGACCTGGGTCGGCGTGCGTGGCGACGCCGCTTCCGCCGGCGACATCAGCGCCTGCCTGTAAGCCCAGCACCGGACGGCATTGCGCCGTCCGCATGCGACGAGCCCCGCTTCGGCGGGGCTTTTGTTTTGGCGTGTCGGCCGCGCGCTTACAGGTAGCTGCAGACGTAGTCGAGCGTCTCGAGCACTTCGATGTCGAAGCGGCTCTTGCCCGGCACCGAGAACGATTCGCCGGCGCCATAGGTTTGCCATTCACTGCTGCCGTCGAGCTTCACGCGACACTTGCCGGCCTGCACTTCCATCAATTCGGGCGCGTCCGTGCCGAAGTTGAGCGCGCACGGCAGGATCACGCCGAGCGTCTTGCGCGTGCCGTCCGGGAAGAGCACGGTATGCGACACGCACTTGCCGTCGAAGTAGACGTTCGCGCGCTTGACGACCGATACGTTGTCGAATTGGGTTGCACTGGTCATGTGATGCCTCTGATTGCTGGATGCCGGATGGCGTGTTGTCGGAAGCCGGCCGTGGCGGCAGGCCGGCCGCTATGATACCGGCTCGCGGCGAGCGAGCCGCAAGCGCGGCCCTGCCGGCAATGCCCGGCAGATAGTCAGGATCACTACTTGATGCGACGCACGCCCTCGCCTGCACTGCTCATCCGAGCCCTTTGCGTCGCGCGGAATCGCGCAGACAGTCGAGCAGCATCGCCGCGGCCGGCGTGAGCGGGCTGTCGCGGCGCGTGACGACCTGCACGGATACACCCGGCAGTCGCTCGCGGATCGGAAGCACCGCGAGCTGGTCGCGCGCCCACTCGCCGTGCAGCAGTTGCTCGGGCATCGACGCGATCAGGTCGCAGCGCGTCATCAGGCTGTGCGCGAGCCCGAAGCTCGGACATTCGACGACCCGCTGCGGCACCGGCAGCCCATACGCGACGAACGAATTGAACAGCACCTGGGTCGAGCTTTCGGGCGACGGATTCATCAGCCAGTCGGCGTCGACGAGATCGGCGAGCGACGTGGCCGACGCGAGCGGATGCCCCTTGCGCGCGACGATCAGCGATCGGCTCGCATAGAGCTCCGCGTGATCGAACTCGGCCGCCAGCAATTCGGGCACGACGACGGCCACCGCGAAATCGAGCGAGCCGTCGTGCAGCCGCGGCAGCGCGACGCCCGGAAACCCTTCGATCAGATTGACGCGCGCGACCGGAAAGCGCCGTCGGAACGCGCGAAACGCATCGGGCAGGATCGTCACCGCCGCCGCCGGCGTGATCGCCGCCGCGACGGAGCCCGTCATCGCGCCCTGCGCCTGCTCGATGTCGTCGCGCGCGCGCTGCATTTCCGCGACGATCAACCGCGCGCGCACCTGCAATTGCTGGCCGAACGCGGTGAGCTGCACGCCGCGCGCGGTGCGCACGACGAGCGATACACCGAGCGCGATCTCCAGCTCCTTGACCGCCTTCGTCAGCGCCGCCGGCGACACGTTCAGACGCCGCGCGGCCGCGCGGATGCTCCCTTCTTCCGCGACGGTGACGAAAGCTTTCAGCTGATGGTATTTCATGGGGGCAATGCGTGATCCGTGGAAACCCGGTGCACCGTGATGCTTGGCGGCTGAGGGTATTCCCGAGCGGCAACCAATGGTGTGCACCAAAGCAATTTAGCAGCTTCTGGTGCGCAAAAGAAATTTATATGCTTGCTCGTCATAGGCGCGTCAAACGCCCCTCCCCGCCCCACAGGAGACACCATGCTGCAAGCCGTGAACCCCGTCATCCCCGGTATCGCCGCGATCGCCCCCGATCTGATTGAAGTGCGCCGCCGCATCCACGCACACCCGGAACTCGCGTTCGAGGAAACGCTGACCAGCGATCTCGTCGCCGAGCTGCTCACCGGCTGGGGCTACGAAGTGCACCGCGGCATCGGCAAGACCGGCGTCGTTGGCGTGCTGCGCGAAGGCCAAGGCACACGCACCGTCGGGTTGCGCGCCGACATGGATGCGCTGCCGCTCGCCGAAACCACCGGCCTGCCTTACGCGAGCCGCCACGCGAACAAGATGCACGCGTGCGGCCACGACGGCCACACCGCGATGCTGCTGTGCGCGGCGCGTCACCTCGCAGCCACGCGCCAGTTCTCCGGCACGCTGAACCTGATCTTCCAGCCGGCCGAGGAAAACTTCGGCGGCGCGAAATCGATGATGGACGATGGCCTGTTCGAGCGCTTCCCGTGCGACGCGATCTTCGCGATCCACAACATGCCGGGCCGCGCAGCCGGCGACATGGCGTTCCGCACCGGCGCCGCGATGGCGTCGGCCGACCGCGTGACGATCACGCTGCGCGGCGTCGGCGGTCACGGCGCGATGCCGCATTTCGCGCGCGACCCGATGTCGGCCGCGGGCAGCATCATGGTCGCGCTGCAGACCATCGTCGCGCGCGAGGTCGATGCGCAGCATGCGGCCGTCATCACGGTCGGCAGCGTGCAGGCCGGCGAGACCTTCAACATCATTCCGGAAACCGTCGTGATGAAGTTGTCGGTGCGCGCGCTGGACGCCGACGTGCGCGCGCTGCTCGCACGCCGCATCGAAGCGCTCGTGAAGGGCCAGGCGGAAAGTTTCGGCGTCGCGGCCGAAGTGGATTACGACTACGGCTATCCGGTGCTCGTCAATCATCCGGAACCGACCGCGTTCGCCGCCGACATCGCGCGCCAGATGCTCGGCGCCGAGCGCGTCGAGATCGACACCGCGCCGCTGATGGGCAGCGAGGACTTCGCGTTCATGCTCGAGGCGCGCCCCGGCTGCTATGCATTCATCGGCAACGGGATCGGCAGCAAGGGCGGCTGCATGGTGCACAACCCCGGCTACGACTTCAACGACGACATCCTCGCGATTGGCGCGAGTTACTGGGTTCGCGTCGCCGAAGCCTGGCTCGCGGCCTGACGGCCCTTCATCACGCAGTCCCGCGCCTTAGCAGGGGAACCCCATGGAAACGTCCGCCCTTTCGTTCGCCGGCACGCCGGTCGATGCCCGCGCCGCCGCGAAGAAGCGCCGCCTGATCGCGGCCGCCGCGGTCGGCAACGCGCTCGAGTTCTACGACTTCACCGTCTACAGCTTCTTCGCGATCCTCATCGGCAAGCTGTTCTTTCCGGTGCATTCGTCGTTCGGGCAGTTGATGCTCGCGGTCGCGAGCTTCGGCGTCGGCTTCGTCACGCGTCCGCTCGGCGGGCTCGTGATTGGCATGTACGCCGACCGCGCCGGCCGCAAGAAGGCGATGATCCTTACGCTGCTGCTGATGGCGCTCGGCACCGCGACGATCGCGGTCGCACCGACCTTCGCGCAGATCGGCCTCGCCGCACCGCTGCTGCTCGTGCTCGCGCGGCTGCTGCAAGGGTTCGCGTCGGGCGGCGAAGTCGGCGCGTCGACCACACTGCTGCTCGAACAGGCGCCGCAGCACCGCCGCGGCTTCTACGCGTCGTTTCAGTTCTCGAGCCAGGGGCTCGCCGCGCTCGCGGGCGCGCTGACCGGCGTCGCGCTGACGTCGACGCTCAATGCCGCGCAGCTCGAAAGCTGGGGCTGGCGCGTGCCGTTCATCATCGGCACGCTGTTCGTGCCGCTCGGCTACTGGCTGCGCCGCACCGTCGAGGAAGTGCCGCCTGCCGCGCCCGCTGCCGCCGCGACGCACGACGAGCCGGTCGTGTCGCTGCCGCTCGCCGCCGTGCTGCGCCATCACGGCAAGGCCGTGTTCGCGGGCCTCGGCGTGACGATCGGCGGCACGTCGATCCACTACATCATCGTGTTCTACATGGCGATCTATGGCGTGCAGGTACTGCACCTGCCGACCTGGCTGTCGATGACAGCCGGCTGCGTCGCCGGCGCGATCCTGATGCTCGTGACGCCGATCGGCGGCCACCTGTCGGATATCTACGGACGCAACCGGATCGCCTGGTGGACGCGCATCGTGCTGATGGCCGCGATCTATCCGGCGTTCATCGCGCTGAACCGTTGGCCTGGCGCCGCGTCGCTGCTGTCGATCATCGCGGCGCTGTCGATCGTGCACGCGATCAACATCGGCGCGACGGGTGCGATGCTCGGCGAGTTGTTCCCGCGCGCGGTGCGGGCGACCGGCGGTGCGCTGGTGTATAGCGTGGGCGTCGCGATCTTCGGCGGCTTCGCGCAGTTTTTCGTCACGTGGCTGATCGCGGCGACCGGGAATCCGAATGCGCCTGCGTGGTATGCGATCGGCTGTGGCGCGTTTACGCTGCTCGCGATTCGGTGCATGGATGAGAAGGCGGGGAAGGCGCTTGATTGATTGGGGGTGCGTCATTGACGTCGCGCCCGCGCATCGGGCATGATCGTTCAATGCATAACGCCACGATCACCCTTTCGACGACCACGCGCACGACCGCCTTCGGCGGGCCCGTGCGGCGAGGGCGCGCAAGATCGTAGCGTCACCGATTCCCACAGGCCCCGCCGGTTCCGGACGGGGTCTAGTCGTTTCTCCGTCTGCATCGGCCATTCAGGAGAAACACAATGTCCGCAGTCCCTTCCCCGAAACATGCGCTTCTCGTCATCGATATGCAGGTCGGGCTGTTCCATGGCCCCGATCGTCCGCATGACGGTGAACGCGTGCTGGCCAACATCAATCGGCTGATTCGTCGCGCGCACGAAGCCGGTGCGCCCGTGTTCGCCGTGCGCCACACCGGCCCGGCCGGCTCGCCGATCGCGCCCGATGCGCCGCTGGCCGCGCTGCTGCCGGAACTCGCGATCGATACGGCACGCGACATCGTGTTCGACAAGACCCGGCCGAGTTGCTTCGCGGGCACGCGGCTCGCCGAATGGCTGCACGCGGCTGGTATCGGGGAAATCGTGATTGCCGGGATGAAGACGCAGTACTGCATCGATACCGCGTGCCGCGCGGCCGCCGATCTCGGGTTTCGGGCGGTGCTCGTCGCCGATGCGCACACCTGCATGGACACGCCGGCGCTGCCGGCCGAGCGGATCATCGCGCATCACAATGCGACGCTTGGCGGGCCGTTCGCGGTGCTGACGACGACTGAGGCGTGTGGGTTCTGAGACAAGGCGCGAGACGGACCGTAAAGCGTGAGGGCACTCGCCTCAGCAAAGTCCGTTCGCGCGCATCGCCTCGATACACGACGACGCGTCGCGAACTGAAACAACTTTCCTCGAGAGCGTCACGTCTCCGGACAGAAATTTGCTGAGCCGCTGGTCGAAGTGATATGAAAACTTGATCAGGCCGATGGTGTTCCGGAAGGTCTCCTTGGGCAGCTTGCCCGTCATCGTCGAATGAATGAAGCGCTTGATCAGGCGGATCGCTCTCACGCGAAACGAAACCTCGACCCTCAAGATTAGTGAACACTCGACGAGCAGCGGGTACATTCGCTTGTCGTATGCACCTTCGACAAACCAGCGGTCCTGCTTGAGAATATTTCCGATCGCGTGCGCCATCGATTCGTCCGAGTTCTTCACAAACTCGGCCCTCGTCATGTCCCAATAGACATGGTCGAATTCGTGCGTGGCGACATTGAACTTGCGTGCCAATTCCATGGCAATCGTCGACTTCCCCGCGCCCGACGGGCCTACGATGCACACCTTCATGTTTTAGCCGGAAACCTAGGTTGTGTGAAGGTCAGCAATCCATCTCGCCACGTAAGATAGACGAGTACCTTGTTCTTGGTTTTCAACATAAATTGTCCGGTAGCAGCCACTTCAACCCCGACAGCAGACAGCGAGGCTGTCGCCGCCACGCATGCGAACGGCATCCTGATTTTAGGCATCGCCGGAATCGCTGCGCCTTCATAGCCAACCTCCCGTCTTGACCGTGCACGGAAAGCGCCGGACCGGACCGCCAACGCCCTCATACAGCACGAGCCGCACCGCATAATGGAAACTGGCATAGCGACCAACGTAACGGCTCAGCACATCACCGAACAGCGCGACGTCTCCGGATCCGGCGAATTCGTTCGGTTCGATGCCGATATTGACGTTCACAATCCTGTCGATACGCCCGCCTACCACTTCTTCTTCCTCGTCCAGCCACACGTAGTGGATTGCCTCGATGCGTCGCCGGTTGTCGTCCCGCTGCGTCCAGTCATACAGCGACAGCGCGCCACGTAGCACGTCGGCGTTCATCATGTTCAGTTCCGACGAACCGTCTCCGTTGAAGTGCGAAATCACTCGCCACGCGTAGTCGCTATCGCGCGGCGGATATAGCGGCATCGTAGGCGCGGTCAGGTTGCGTACCCGCTCGACGCCGGTAAAGGCCGATGCGGGTTCCGTAATCGTCGATTCGAGCAGCGCCATGCGCGGCAATCGCCCGTTGTTCGCCAGCACCCTGACCATCACCTGCCCGTCCGGCGGGCTTCCCGGTTCATCCCACAATTGACCGCCCAGCGTCAGCCACATCTCGCGCTGCCCTGTCACGCCATGGCGGATCGACGTGTGGTAATGGCGGTCGGGTGACGCATGCCGCATCATCCCGCCACGGTGTCGAAACTCCTTGAACGACCGGTATTCGTGACGAATCGCATTGCGCGGGTCGGCCGCCGCAACCGCCAACGCATCGTATGGCTCGACATGCTCACCTGCCCACGCGGGAGCGCACACCGGATAGTCGCGCTCGTGTGCGTCCGGCCGAATCGCTTGCGCGTCCAGTTCGAACAGGTTGATGATCGGTGTACAAAATAGACGGATATTGCCTGCGTCGAACGTCGCGTTGCCGGGAATTCGCGCATTGAGCACCATCTCGAACTCGATGCGTGTCTCGCCCGGCGGCACGCTTGCGGCGTCGAAACCGCATAGGTCGACAAAGTGAAATTTCTCGGGGAACGCGAAGTACTCGAGCAGTGTCTGCTCGCGATCCAGCTCGACATCGCGCCCGTCATGGTCGACCGGCCACAGTCGCGCGTCAGGTCCGAAGCCGGCCGCCTCGAAACGCATGCCGGACTTCGGTTGCAGCTGGCCGTCCAGCACGCTCGGCATGCGCACGCCGATAGACTTGACCTGTCGCGTGAAGACAGCATACAACGCCGATGCGGTCGATCGGTCACCGTGCAGGTAGAGACGAATGCGCGACAGGTCATCGAGCAGGCGTTGCTCGCGGTGCACCAGATCGAATACAAGCCGGATCGTCATGCGACCGTCTTCGCGCACCCGGGTGCCCGCTTCGCGCACCGTGAGCGGCAGCAAGCGTACCGGCTGCGTCGTACGATAGACGCATACGGTCCCCGCCTCGCCGACCGGCGTCGATCGTACCTGCAGCCCCGCCGGCAGCATATTCAGCGTCCGCGCCTCACCCACGCGCGGCACGCATTCGAGAATAGCCAACGACGGAATCGTGCGGCCTGCATGCGGCCACAAATGATCGATCAGCGGATCGGTCAGTTCCGGCGACGTATCGTCGAGTTTCATCCGCAGCCGGCTGGCGAGGAACGCGAATCCCTCATACGCCTGCTCGACACTGTCGTGGCGCGCGCCGGGCATGGCAAGGCCCAGCCGACGGGCGACCTGCGGCTGCGCCTGCGCGAATTCCATCCCAGCCTCGCGCAAGTAGCGCATCTCGGCGTCGAAGTACCGCAGGAACGGATCGCTATCCTGCCGGCTAGCTCCACCTGTCGGCCGCCGGTTCTCGTCACCTCCTGAGACCTTCCTTTTTTCGTCACTCATGGCATCAGCTCCGGCGGCAAAGGCGGCAGGCCGGACATGGCGGACGGAACCGCCCCGCCCTTGCCGACCACAAAGATTCGCTCCGCCATCCTGAAGCCGCGAAGTTTCAATAGTTCGAGCGGACCGGCGCCGAGTTGCGTACGCAGCACGTAGGCGAGCGGCACTCCGTCTGCATTCCACGTCAGCCTGTAGCGCGTGCTGTCGAGCGGCTTCACTTCGGCTTTCGCCAGCAAACGCACGAAGGCCCAATCTCCTGTCGTCTCGAAAGCTTGACGTAGCCCCGCGTCGAGCGTCTGCCATGTCAGTCCCGCACGCCCATTGAGGCCGTTGCCCGGCCACGCGAGCGGTGTCCAGCTTTCTTTCTGGTTGAAGTAGACGATTTGCTTGCCGTCGACCGACAGTTCCGAGCGTGTCACGTCAGGCGTCGGCAGCGCCATGATCTCGAATTTCTCCAGTGCATCGCCCTGACCATACGCCTGCACGCCGATCGTCGATAACTGCCGAATGCCGGCGAGGAACTTCGGATCGAACTGCAGCGCCTGCGGCGCCAGTTCGTTCGGCAGCCACTGGTCGCCCTGCTGTTTCATCACGCCGGCAAGCTGCGTTGAAATGAAACGTGCGATCAGTCCGGTATCCGGTCGCACATAACGGCCCAATTCGGCAAACGACGCATCGGCCTGCGTGTCGAAGAACGGATAGCGGCCGCTCACGGCCGCGTTGAACGGCGCGGCGACGCTCGCGCGCCAGGCTTCATTCAGGCTCGCCGCCGCCGGTTGCAGGATTGTCTGCCATGCCCCCTCGAGCGGCTGCGCGAACGCTGCATCGCCGAAGCCCGACCACGCGGAGCCGAGGCTTGCGGCCGTCAGTGCCGCGTCGTCTCGCGCCTGCGCCAACTCCGACAGCTTCCCCTGAAACACCGCCTGCGCGAGCGAACGGGCCATCGCCTGCGCGTCCGCGCTGCCGGCAATTTGCTGCAATTTCAGGCGCATCGTCGTGACCGCCGTCAGATAACGTGACAGGCTTACGCCGGTCAGCGCGACGCTTTCCGGCCGGCCGGCCTTGCCATCACCGTGGTTCGGCGTGCCGATATCACCCATCAGCGCCAGCAGCGGCCCGAACGACTTGTCGAGCGGCTTGGCTGCCTGCGCATGCGTTTCATCGTCGTTGCCGATCAGGCTTTGCGCCTTGCGCACCAGCGTGTCGGTCAACGCCTGAGGCGGCAGGCCCGCCTGCCCCTGAAATTGCACCGCCTTCATCAGCGCGATGAGCGGGGAAGTCTGCGCGTCGGCCAGTCTCGACAGTTGCTCGATCGCGCCTGTCAGGTTCGACGCCGGCTGCCACCGGATACCGTTGAGCATGCGCTGCCAGGCGGCCGCATACTCAGCGAAGTAGCGTGCGGTCAGGCGCTCCTTCAGCGCCTCGACCGCGTGTCTCTCTTCGACGGCCGCCTGAGTACGGTTTTCACCGCGGGCCGCGAAGGGGATCCCCTCAACGATCCGGTTCGGCTGCCCGCCGGACAGCACCCAGTCGCTGCTCACCTTCCGCGCACTGGAAACCTTGTCGATCGCCTCGGCAATCATCCCGTCCCATGCTGCACGGGTGTAAGCGCCCGGCACGGTCTCCGATGCCGTGAAGAGTCCACGCGAATCCGTGCCGCCAAGCAGCGTTTCGAGCGACGCGTCCGCGTACTTGCCTTTCACTTCGTCGAGGATATTTTGATAAACCGTGTCATCGGCCGATGCGAGGCCAATCTGCGTGATCAGCATATTGCGGGTCGATGTCACGAGGTTGCTATCCGGCGCGATCCGCCATTCGGGATGGGCCTTCAGGTGATCGGCATAGAAGCCGGCGAGCCGCTGGCCGGTATCGTCGCGTTCGCCCTCCGGCATCTCGACAGGCCTGGGCCACGTTGCAACGAGCAGCCGCTTCAGGAATTCGGGTTCCGTGCGCGCCGGCTCGGCCAGCATTAGATATGACTTCAGCGCGTTGTACGTGCTGCCGCGCGCTTGTGCGGACTGCAGGCTATCGGCTCGAGCAGTGTCCGCATACTTGAGAAGCGCCTCGATTGACTTGACGACAGGTGCCTGAAGGTTACGCGTCGCGATGGTCCGGTACGGCTCCCAGAGCGACGCGAGTACTTCATCGTTGTGCGAAAGACCGCCGCGCAGATACCAGGGCACACCATGCGTTTGGCGGTATTCGAGCTTCTCCATCAGTCGCTGCAGCGCGAGTTGCGCGCGCCAGGCCTGCCCCGTTTGCGGTCGTGCGCCCGAGGCGGCGTCTGCCATCGTTCGCGCGTCGCGCATCAGTTGCTGATTGCCGATGAACGAGACCGTCAACCATACGCACCACGCGATCGCGCCGGCAATGACGAGCGTCGCCAGCGCATTCGGCCAGTAGAAGCCGATGCGCCGGCCCACGTCGTGCCGATCGGCGATCGCCTGCCAGACGGGCAGCAGCGGCGCGGGCTGCGATGGAAACGTGAACGGTGCGCTTGCCGGCGCAGCGACAACCTGTTCCGATGCGGGCTCGCCATCCGAAGTCACCGGAATGGGCGTCGGGACAGCCGCCGGTGCGGCGAATACGGGTGCGAACATCACCCCGGCGAGCGGCGCGCGCAGCCACGGCGCGGCCAGCAGTGCATTCCAGCCCGTCACGATGTGTTCGTGTTGCTTGCCGATGTATTGGGATATCTGTGCAAGGTAGGTAATACGAGCGGGTGTCGTGCATAGTCGAGCACCCGCATCCGCCGTATCCCGCTCGAGCGCAACCAGTTGCTCGTTCAGCATCGCCGGCCACCCTGCATCCTTGCCCGTCGTACCTGAAAACGCGCCAATCACCTCGAATGCATCGGGGCGACCGCCCTCCGCGGACACTGCGTGCAGGAATGTCACGGGCGCGGCCCAGCCGAGATCCGTCGACATCGCGGCAAGCGTGCGCGACAATTCGCTATCGGGTAGAGAATCGTCCGCCAGTCTCACGACCTGGATCACCTTGTCGATCGGCCGGCGGCGGCGCAGTTGCCGGAGCTGACGCCGCCACATTCCCCCGTCGATACCGTCCGGCGAGGCATGTACGAGAATCGCGTTGCCGACCGGCATCGCTCCTCCACGCTTCAGGCCCGGCGCAACATTCTCGATCAGCGTGTCCGCGCCGTTCAGTAGCAGCCACTGCGTCCGGTAACGCCAGCGCCAGCCGTGCGAGGCGCGCAATTCGTCGCACAACGATTGCAGTCGGGCGTCGTATTTGAGGGTCTTCGCTTGTTTTATCACTTCGCCGCGCTGCCCGGCGTCCGCACGAAACACGCGCCCGACGAGGCGATAAGCTCCGCCGTAAAGCAACCCCACATGCACCAGAAGCGCCACCACCAGTGCCACTAAAATCCACATCGAGACGCCCAGCTTCGTCTCGCGCGTGAACGTGCCGAGCAGGTCGCCCTTCACCCAGACCGCCGCGAACGAGACCGCCGCCAAGAGCAGCGCCAGAAAAATCGGCCCCCAGGCGAGCAACCGGCCAGTATCGGTTGACTCCACCTCTCCCGACCCAAGGATTTGCATGTTATTGCGTGCGTTCGTCATCGGATTCTTCGTGCTTGATTGAGTCGGTGACGTGCAGGATCGCGGCCTGCACAGTCGACGTGGTAGAGGGCCCATGGAGGATCAACTGCGTTCCGGCGTCGGCTTCGATGGCCGCCGCGATCGACAGCCATCCGCCTGCCGCACCGGCATGACCGAGCATGCGGTCAGGCCGGCGTTGGGCTTCCTGTTTCGCGACGCTCGTAAGGCCAGTACTGCGCAGCGCCGGGAGCAGCTTTCCGTCGTGCGCGTTGTCGAGGCCGCTGATCCAGGCCGACGCAACGGTGGCGGCGTTGGCTTGGCCCCACAACATGCTGTTTGAGAGCACTGCCTCAACGCCTTCAAGATCGTCCATAACCGGCCGGTGCAGCGTGCCGATTACCTTCACCGGTTCTGGCAGTTGAAACACACCTGGACCAAGCAGCACGGCGACAGCACCTTCGGTGCTGCCCGGCGGAGGCTCATCGTGCCATTCGGCCGCGACGACCAACAGTGGCCTCTGTTCGCCAGCGTCCAGCCATGCGTCGGCAACCATCAAGCCATCCGCGGCCGCCACCGCCTGACACTCCAACGTGTCCAAGCCTGCCCGCAGCAGCGCTTGCCTCATCTGTTCCACTCGCTGGCCGGCGGTTTCCGGCGTCGACAGCACGCGCACGGCGGGCGCGTAATTCGGGCCGTATTGCGAAAGCGTGGACAGGCTCTCAACGAGCGGCGCCAGCGCGTGCTCGATCACGCGTACGACGGGCGGCATGGGTGCAGGCGGTGTCGTGGCTTCAGCCGTTTCAGTAACGTCGGTATGCTCCGCGTCGGCCGTCTCCTCTTCGGCCGACTCGTCGTCGACCTCCATGTGTTCGTTCTCGTCCTTCTGCAGTAGCGGATCGTCATCGGCAAAGCGGGTGTGCAGGACGCGTCCCGTGCCGCCACGCGGCGAACGAGCTTCCAGCAGAGATGTCTTGCCGGCCAGCAATTCGCCCAGTGCAATGACGGCAAGCGGCAGGCAATATCCGGCGCCGAGCACCTGCAGAGGGCGCTGAGCCGTGCGAATACGGGTCTTCAGCCAAGCCGTGCGATGACGGTTTCTGAACCGCGCATAGAGATAGTCCGCCTCATATACGGCGCGAGCGATTGCGAGTGCCGTGAAGTACACCGCGTTCGGGATGCCCAGGAGGCAAAGCCAGAACTTTGCACCACTAGCAGGCGCGCCGGTCGGCCACATCAGCAGCACCGTTGCGGCGCCGAACCCGCAGCACAAAACCCAGCCAACCAGCCAAGGCCAAAAGCGTAAGCCGCTTGCCGGATACGCCGATGGCAGGCCCGCAGGCGACAGATCGATGGGCATGGTCAGCCGATGAATACGTTTTGCAACGACGAAATCAATCCGCAACCGCACGCGCAGCGATGCATATGCATTGCGACAGGTTTGCCGTCCTGATCGGGGAATGATTCGTCGCCGTCGTCGATCACGGTTACGCCGTGTAGATCGCAGAGCGCCGCGTCACCTTTGCGCGCCAGCGGACGGCCCATGAATTCCATGGTCGACGAGCCGCCTGTGACTTGGCCGCCATGTTCGAGGGAGTCGTCTTTTCTGATAGGAGATTTCATTTTTCCCTCTGTAATATCTGTGTTTTCGATTCGGAGAGGCGTTGAGATATCACGACGCGCCTAGCCGAAAACGATATTTTTGAAAATTAATACCATTCAAACGCACTACAACCAACACATTAATTTACCGAAAGATTGAAATACAATTAATCTTCACCACTTCCGGTCAACGAGAATAACTTATTGCACGACTGCTCGCCGGCAATCACTTTTATATTTCTCTCTATATCCCATACCCCAGGCGAAGCATCTTCGCTGCAATCAATCTGTCCTGCAGGAGCAACGTAGCGACCGTCCGGAGAAATCACTGCAGAGCCAGCCTCACCCGAGCCGCCAAAGGCATATCTTTGCAATTTTGACAGGCCTTGCCCATCAAGATATGCACCATTAATGGTCACAAGATTCTTGACACTATCAAGCCTTGCGACTGTAGCCAGATACTTCATAGGTCGAACAGTAACAAAATCTACCGCAACATATAATTTCGCACCAAGATTTATATCAGCAAGCACCCCTACATTGCGAGGAATCGTGGAGACATGCACCATAACGCTTGGGACACAGCGATCTAAGTCATATTTTTTAACGTATCCACGCTCAGAGATAATCACCGCAGACCCATCAAAACTCTCAACGGCCGTAGATGGCTGCTGATCCAAAACACATATTTTCCCATCATTACTCAAAATTTCGATGCGATTTCCACTAGCCCGGAATTTTGACTTTCCAGTGTCTGCCAGAGCAGGCACCATCAATATCAAAAATAAGATGGCAAATATTATTCTCATTCGCACGAGCCCCTCTCAGCCCCTCACACACAAAAATAATTTATGCATTAAATTTCTATGATTATATTAAATCTATTTCTTTGAATGATCAACGATATATATCCCGTGAATTAAATCCTGAATTCTATCGACTTCCCTACTCACTAGATCATCTCTCTCAAATTCCAAAGAAAAACAGGGCAAATCAGCCACCTTCGGGCAAGTCATAAAGTACGCTGGAATCTTTCGACGAGATCCGTCACCGAAAATCGAATCCACATATGCCATGGTTCCAATCCAATTTGAACCAGTGTATTTTCTTTCCCAGACAACATTGCGAGCATACCGCCCCCCAGAATCTTCATTTGCAATTTCACCCCTGGCTGTCAGCGGCGCCTCACCCTTTGATTCCATCAAATCTTTTCCCGGCAGGAAACATCCAAAATAAAGTGAGGCCTTCAAATATCGGTCAACCGGCTTCAATTCAAGGAGAAATTCAGCACGGAAAACGTTATTTTCAAAACTAATGCTCGAAGACTTGACCTTCTCAAGAATTGAATTGTCAAGTGAGTACCCGCACAACTCACCAAGCAAATGCGTGGCTTTTGACAAATCTGGATCATTGCGAGAAAGCTGCTGCGCGCATACAACACCAAGAAAAGTACTTACAATCACTATACTAAAGAGAAGTATTTTCATTAAATTTCACGCCTAAAAAAATTTTCAGGCCACCACAAGTCATCGCCACCCGATCCTTTGAAACTCGCACCATCGGAAAGAACCATTAATGCATTGACAAACGATGTCGAACGATCCACAAGTCCGTTCATATTTGGAGGATTTTGCCCTGTTGCCCCCGGATAATTTACCGATGCAGCGCAATTCACGAATGATTGATTGTAATACCAAACCTTAACCCCCGACTTCGTATCAATGGTCCTTCTTTCATTGATCCCACATATATCAGCATATCTATTTGAATTATCCACCTGAGGTCTATTTGGATTTTTCTTTGATGGCTGAGATTTACCAGGCCAAACCCAGTAAGCACATGCGCTGTGACTGGCATGATAAGAGTCCCTACCGATCTGGTTTCTCCATTGAATTTCTTGTTGCCCGGGCGGAATAACTGGATCGCGCGCATTAAATTTGAAATATTTGTAATAATTATTGTTCCCACCACCCATATCCCCATTCGGATTTGTTAGCTGGAGAAATCCTCGCCCAAACCATCCACCATGCAAATCCACCGCATCATCGCTCCGCCCTCCTTCTGTCAAACACTTAAACCACATTGTCTCCTGCGTCGCATTTCCAAAAAAACAAGCCTGCCTAACGAAACTGTCAATCTTAAATTTAAGCAACGCCCAATTTAAATTCACCCGATACGTCCTGAGAAAATTATTTGCCACCCTAATATTTGGCTCCTCCCAGACACCGAGGCTAGGCGACTTATGCGATCCTGGTTTCCGAATAACCCACCGCGGAATTAATTGAAGCATCTCCTTTTCGCTCAGCCAGCCACACTTCCTGAAATGCCGAATGAATGAAAGCGGATGGAAGAACCAGAGCTTCTTCCCACCCCCAAGCGACGTCTGGTCCAAAAACTGGAGCTTGCTCAGAAATCCAAGGAATTTCCCGTATCCATCTGGATCCGTGTCGGCCCGCCTTCCGAAGAAACCATCGGACGCACTCAGGCCGCTGTAGCGCAAGCCATTATTGGCCGGATCCCACTCGCTCACCGCATGACATATGAATCCCTTGAGCGCCGCCCGCGCCTCATCGCTACCCCGCATGTAGGCCGCCAGTTCGTCGTCCGGGCCGAATTCCGGTGAGCGCTCGCTGAGATACAGCTTCGTGGTGTCCCCGATCATTTCCCGAAACTTATCGATATCCCACAGCCCCGCCGCATCGAGCGGTGCATTCAAGTTGTCAACTTTTCGCCAACCCATGAAAGAAGGAAAATCCGCATCCGACAGCTTCCGGACGGCGCGCTGATTGACATCGACGTAGCCCTGCGTGCCGGCCGTGTCGAAAGGCACCGCGACGTAGGTCGCGCGCGAAGCCTCAGGCAAGGTCGGACTATCCGTGGAAAGAATCCGGCCAAAGCGCAACAACTCATAACCATCACTCGGGCAAGCCTTGTAAAGATCGGTCGCCCGCTGATACAGGTTGTATTCGTAGTCTTCGCAGGGATCGCGAACCGGCTCGGGCGTCAACAGCGTTCGCTTGCCGTTGCCATTCGGATCAATCCATGCGCGAACATAGCGCTGCCCTTTGTGAAACCACGCCTCGACGTAAAGCGAGCTTGTTGCGCCAAGGGTACCGGCAGACTGGGGCGGGAAGTAAGGACTGTCCGCCTGTCCTGGCGGCGTCGCCGCAAACGTCGTTCCACCGGGAATCACAAAATACGTGTGCCCCCAATAGTCTGTTGACGTCGGCTGAACCGGATGTCGCTCGCCGAGTTGGATCGCGTGTCCCTGCTGCTCGAACCACGCGCTGAAATCCTCCTCAGTCATGAAAATTTCGAGATGCAGGTGGGAGTGCCCATGGTTACGCCCCATATAGCCGAGGATGTCCTTGCGATAGACCTTCTTGCCCTGCCCGGCCTGTACACCACCTGTATCAATCTCCAACCATTTTGCGAGTTCCATTGGCGAGCTATCGGCCGGCGCCTTGCCCATCCGTGGCCGATCTTGCGCGAGCGTCGCAATGTCCAGCAAATGCATGTATAGCGAATAGAACGTGATCGTCCGACCGTCACCGGTATCGGTCGAGTGTTTAAGCAGGACAAAGCCGTTGTTGCAATTCGCTACTTGTTTTTCCCTGCGCATCGAGATGTCCGTCCGATATCGCTTTCTGACTTACCCGATAGGCAACGACTTCCCCGTCCGCAATCGCGCGCACGGGTTCGTATAGATCGTTCGGCACCAGATGGACACCACAGTGCCAGCGCCGGTCGAACCCGATCGGATAGAGGCCATGATGGGAAAGCTCGAACTTGTCCACCGCGTCCATCATTGGATCGGTCACGGTCGCGTCGCTGGAGGTCAAACCTGCCGTCGGCAGGAACGGAGGGCTGATGATCATGATTTATCGCGATGCAACGTATTGGGCGGAAGTCTTCAGCGTGCTTTTGGGGAGGGCTGGCAGCTGGAAATTCGCGTTGCCCGGCCCCTGAAACACAAACGTCCCCGCCTTGATCTTGAATGCCCCCGGCCCGATGAATTCGAACGTGCCGTTTTCGATCTTCAGCGCCGCGCCACCGCTGGCCAGCACGATCTTCTTGCGCGCCACCACCAGCACATCCTCGTCCGCGCTCGCCAGCCGCAGTTGCTTGGACGCCGCCAGATCCATCTCGTCGGTATGAGCCGCAATTTCGACCTTCCCCTTCGCCGCGAAGATTTTCACTCCAAGCTTGTGCGCACACAGCGAGATCAATTCACCGGCAGCCACCGTGAAGCGCTTGAGCGCGCTCACGTCCGCGTGCTTCCCCGCGGTCACGATTACATTCTCGCCGGCGGCATGCTGAATCGACTTCGGCGTCGCCAGCGCGATGCCGGCCGGTGCACTCGCAAGCAGCCCCGCGCCCTTGAGCTGATCGAGCACGTCCATCAGGCTCGCCTGCGTCGCCTTGTCAGCCGGCTGCGCCTTCGCTTGCACGGTCGCATCGACGAGCGCTGTGACCCGTTGCAAAGCGGTCCGCAGTTCCGTGATCGCCGCCTGCATCTCAAGATGCGGCGCGTTCGGCATGCATGGGTCGGCCGACCAGAACAGTCCCTTCGGCGCCCGCAACGTCCCCCACGCCTGCGTGGTCAATTCGAAGCCATCGCCGCGCTTCTTCTTGTCGCTGTTGACCAGATAGCCCATGTTGAGGGCGGTCTTCCCGAAGACCGTCGCCAACCGGATGCCCTCGTGCTCCTTCAGGTCTTCGAAGCGCAGCTTGTTGCCAAGCAGCGGTGAACGAAACACGGCACGGCTGTACCAGCCTTCCTTGCCGTGCACGAGATCCGGGCGCGCATAGTCATGAACGGCTCCCGCGATCAGCAACCGATCGCAATTTCCTTGGGTCGCGATGACGCGCACCTCGGTTTCAGGCAGCAAGGGTATGTGCAGCCCACCCTGATGCGACGCGGACGGCCGCAGCAGACGAAGCGGCATGCTGTTCGTGCCGCGCTTGCCGCTGTGCCGCGTGAACAGGAGCCTCACCCGGTAGCGGCCATACTCGTCCATCCACGCATACGGCTCGTCGTCGCCGGATTCGACGATGCCGATCAGCGCTCCAGTGACCCAGCGCCAATGCTGCTGGGGATCGTACTCGGGCCGGTACGTCAGATGAGCGGGGATCGCCTCGAACGTGTTGGTGACCGACTGACCGCGCCCGCCCGTCGTGACAACCTTCGTGATCACCATTCCGTGCGGCGCTTCGGCTATCGTGTCGTTCGTCACGCGCACGACCATGCCGGGCGTCATGCCAATGACATTGCTCTTGCCCGAGATCCGCGTCTGGCGTGCGATCAACTCGTCGTGCCGCGCATTGGCCAGCGCCTGCCCCTCTTCGGCCGTATGAAAATGTTCGACGCTGCGGTTAATGCTGCCGAACACTGAACGGTCATCGCGCGCCACGATCGATTCGACTTGCAACGGATCGTCCGGCTGGCGGTAGTTGTGGTCCCACTCGCGCACGGTCTGCGGCACCAGTGCGCGAGTGACGTGCAGTTCCAGAATCGCCTCGTGCCAGTTGGTGAGCCCCGAATGCGGCAGCAGCGGCACCTCGAGCGCTCGCATGTAGCCGCGCGGCGTGTTGCCGAACACGAGCGTGTCGCGCTGCGGTGCGTCCTTTTTCTTCGCCTGCCTGAAGTAGTAGTAAACGCCCGCGCGCCGGGCATGCCTGTCAATGAAGCGGGCCGCGCTCTCTTCGTACATCACGGTTTGCTCGAATTTACCGTCGAGACCTTCCAGCTCGAACTCGACGTCGTACGATTCGAACATGTCGCGATCGACGATCACGTCGGTCAGCAACTCACGAATCGAGCGGTCCATGAACACAGCCGAGTCGTGTACTTCATCGAGCAGCGCCAGGCGTGGTTTCAGATGTAACCGGTAAGTCGCTTCATCACGCGTGGTCTTCACCCGAGTCCACTGCGTCACGACTCCGTGTACGGTACGCGCCTCGTGCACGACAGGCTCGATCAACCGCGGCATCGACGGCACCGACGCGTGCTCCTCGACCGTGAACACCGCCGGCCGGCCGACCACCGCAGCGCCGTCGATGTGCTTGTCCGTCGACGTCACGACGACGTCGGCCAGGAACGGGGCGTTCATTTCCTCGCTAAGGGAAAGCGAAAGGACTGAAACCGGCGACTGCAGCGTCGCGATCTCGAGATGGAAGGGCTGGGTGACGATCGCGCTCGGGTGTTCGAGCACATCCTGGATGGTTCGCATGGCCGCCGTTGTGTGAAGAGATTGCACACCGGCACGATCACCCGCGCTGATTCTGGGGACACGATGCCGTCAGACCGCACGAGTAGAACAAATCACCCGCCCGATATCCATCAGACGAATATGAAAATTGGGGATAAATTCAATGGAGCACTGCGAGACGCGGGACGTCAGGGGACCGAAGACGGTTGATCCCATCCGGTGATCATCGACTTGGAAGGATCAGGAATTCGTACCTTGGGCAGATGCGCGATGGTCTGTTCGCGGCGCCGACAACGGCCGCTGAGTGAAACGAAGCGAGAGGCATGTGTTACCACGCCGAGTACTGCGAACGAAAAAGCGGCACGGACATCAACCGTCCGTGCCATTCATCCCGCCACTCAAAACGTATGCATCATCCCCACATACGCCCCCGTCTGCGACTCACCGGTCATCGGACTCGTCCCCGACGTCGCATCACGCGGCGACGCAATCAACGAGAAGTTCGAATTCCCGCCATTCCGCACATAAGCAACCGTCCCATACAGGAACGTCCGCTTCGACAAGTTGTACGTGGTGCCGAGCACATACATGATCGCGTGGCCTGACGGATCGTGCGACGCATCGCCGCCCCCATCGCCCACCTTCACGTAATACCCGCCGCCCGTCACGGCCCACTGCGGAGTGGCCGTATAAGTCGCCCCGAGCCAGTAATGATCGGCGCGATCGGCGACACCCGCCGGGCTGTCAGGCGCCTGGTAATGCGTATACGCACCCTGGATCTTGAACTTCGACACCTTCACGTTCGCGCCGACGAAATACTCGCGCGACGCGGTGAAGATGTTGCTGAACTTGCCGTTGTTGTCGCGCAGCTCGTCGTAGATGCCGCGCACGTCGAGCACCGGCGAGTGGTACGAGATCATGATCCCGTCCGAGCGGCCGAAATCGTCGGCCGCGCCGTAGTTGAAGCCGCGCGACTGGTTGCCGAACGCATACTGCGCCTGCACGTCGAAGCCGCCGATCACCGGGCTGTGATATTCGATGTTGTTGCTGCTCTGCTGCCAGTTGCGGCCGCGCACGAGCGACGCGGACGAAAACGCCTGCTGCACGAACGGATCGAATTCCCACACGCCGTCGCTGTCGATGAACAGGTTGCGGCCGGCCTGCAGCTGGCCCCACGTGTCGCTCTTCAGCCCGACATACGCGCGGCGCGACCACAGGCGTCCACCGCCCGTCGTGCCGTTCATCACCTGGAACGCGGTTTCCAGGTTGAAGACGGTCGACATCCCGCCGCCGAGATCCTCGAAGCCCTTCAGGCCGAACATGCTGGTGCCCCAGTCGCCGCCTTCCGCGCTCCAGCGCGTCGAGCTGCCGTTCGGCGTCGCGATGTGGTTCAGGTATTCGACGCCGCCGTCGATACGGCCGTACAGCGTCACGCTGGTTTGTGCGAATGCGGCCGCCGGTGCGGCGGCCGCGATCAGCCATCCTAGATGTTTGAGTCGCAAAGTCATGCCCCCTCGCAGTCTGGACCGTCCGACACGCGCCCCATGCGCGCGCCGGCGATCCGTTCACCCGCGATCGATCGAAAAACGTCCGGGGCCCGCCGCGCACAGCGCAAGCAAGCCGCCGGAGATCGCGATGTTCTTGTAGAAATGAATCATGTTGTTCATCTGCTCGCCGCCCGTCATCGTCCAGTAGTGATGGCCGATGAGCGCGGTGCCGATGGAATACAGCGCAAGCAGCAGCGCAAGCGGCCGCGTCTGGAAGCCGATGAGGAGCGCGATGCCGACGAACAGCTCCATCACGACGGCGATCGCCGCCGAGATGATCGGCGCGGGCGCGCCCTCGCTTCCCATGAACGCGATCGTACCGGAGAAGTCGACGATCTTCTTCCAGCCGAACATCACGAACAGGATCACGAGCAGGATTCGGGACAGCAGCAGCAGCACATCGCGCTGGGACGCGAGAAACGGTTGATTCGGTGTCATGGTGTGATCAACGAAAACGATGCGCGAACCGCGCGCACCGGATTGCCAACGAACCAGGACAGGCGGCCGCCAGTGCCGCCCGCCCCGCTCTGCAACAACCGGCATCGGGGCCCGCCCGATGTGCTGTGCTCCTCCTCTTTCCGTGTTGCGCTGCCTGCTACGACTTCCTGCCGCTTCGTGCCCGGCCTCAACGCGCCTTCGCGACGTCCTGCTCGGTCACCTTCGCGGCCGGATTGCCGAACTGCCCGGTCAGGTAGTTCGCCAGCGCGGCGATCTGCGCATCCGACAGCTCGTGGCGGAACGCCGGCATCCCGACGTCCTCGCTGCCGGCCTTGCGCTGCACGCCGTTCAGGATCACCTGCACGAGGTTCGTCGGATTCGACGCACCCACCGTCGAGTTGTGGAACAGCGACGGGTAATAGCCGTCCGGCGTGCCCTTGCCCTGCATCTGGTGACAGCTCGCGCAGTTGCCGAGATACAGCCGCGCCGGATCGATGCCCGACGACGCGAGCGGCACGCCACGCAACTTCAGGCCGTCTTCCGCCGGCTTGCCCCACGACGAACGCGACTGCTTCGCGTCGCCGCTGGCCACTGCCGGCACCGTGCGGATGTAGGTTGCGATCGCACCGATGTCGGCGTCGGTCATCTTCGAGAAGCTGTGCTCGACCGCCTCGGCCATCGGACCGGCCGCCTGCGCGACGCCCGGCACGCTGCCGGTACGCAGATACTGGACGAGCTGCTGCTGCGTCCAGCCGCCGATCCCCGCGTGCGGGTCCGACGTGATGTTGTAGCCGTCCCAGCCCGCCAGCACCGAGCCCGACAGGAAGCTGCCGCCGGTCTCGTCGAGCGACTTCTCCTGCATCGCGATGCCGCGCGGCGTGTGGCACGTGCTGCAGTGCGCGAGGCCCTGCACCAGGTACGCACCGCGGTTCCACTCGGCACTCTGCGACGGCTTCGGCTGGTACGCGCCGTCTTTCAGGAACAGCCAGTTCCAGATCTTCAGCGGCCAGCGCATGCTCAGCAGCGGCGGAATCTCGTTCTTCGGCGGCGCCTGCTTGACCGGCTCGACGCCGTGCATGAAGTACGCGTACAACGCCTGCACGTCGTCGTCGTTGATCTTCGCGTACGACACGTACGGCATCGCCGGGTACAGGTTCGCGCCGTTCTTCGACACGCCGTGACGCACCGCGCGCTCGAAGTCGTCGAACGTCCAGGTGCCGATGCCGGTGTCGGGGTCCGGCGTGATGTTGCTCGTATAGATCTTGCCGAGCATCGGCACCGGCATCGGGAGGCCGCCCGCGAACGGCTTGCCGCCCTTCGCGGTGTGACAGGCCATGCAGTCGCCCGCGACCGCGAGATATTCGCCGCGCTTGATCTGCGCGGGATCGGCCGAATCGGCCGCGCGCACGAGCCCCGGCAACGCGAGGCTGCCGGCGAGGAGGAAGGTGAGAGTAGATTTCCGCACGGTCAGACTTCCTTCTTCAGCGTGTCCGACATCCGCAGCGCCAGCGCCGCGATCGTCAGCGTCACGTTCACCGTACCGACGGTCGGCATCGTCGAGCTGCTCGAGATGAACAGGTTCGGATGGTCGAACGTGCGGCAGTCCTTGTCGACGACCGAGTCGCGTGCATCCGCGCCCATGATCGTCGAGCCCGTGATGTGGTTGTTCGGCGCAAACTCGTCGTTGAACACGACATCCGTGCCGCCCAGCACCTTCGCGGCGGTCGCGTAGACCTCGCGCGTATGCACGGCGCCGCGCTTCACGTAGTCGTCGATCGCATACGTGATTTCCGGGCGCGGAATGCCGATCGCGTCGGTGGCAGTCTTGCTCGGCACGATGCGGTTCTCGGGCTGCGGCAGGATTTCGTGGAAGCAGTCGAACTGCACGTAGCGCGCGGAACGATCGCGGATCTGCGCGTCGAGCTCGTCGGACTTCATCAGCTTGCCGGCCTTGAAGATCTTCTGCGTCTCCTGGTTAATGCGCGACATGTTCGACAGGTGGATCTTCTTCGCGGCTTCGGTCGCGCGGAACGGGCCGTCGCGGAAACCGATCAGCGACGTCATCTCCTGCGGGCCGCGGCCCGGCCACAGCTTGTCGCTCGCGTAGAACGACACGCCCGTGCCCGGGTGGTCCATCAGGTTGCGCCCGACCATGTCGGAGCTGTTCGCGACACCGTTCGGGAAATCGCGGTTCGCCGACATCAGGAGGATCTTCGGCGTCTCGATGCCGTTCGCGGCCACCACGAAGTACTTGCCTTCGACGCGATGGTCGGCACCCGTCTTGTCCTTGTAGATCGCGGCGACGATGCGCTTGTCCGGGCCAGTCTCGAGCTTGTAGACGACCGCGCTGTCGATCAGTTTCGCGCCCGCCTGCTCGGCCTTCTCGACGTGCACGATGCCGTTGTACATCGCGCCGATCGGGCAGATCGGCATGCAATTGTTGTTCCCGCAACAAGTCGGCCGGCCGTCGTACGGGCGGCTGTTGCGCGCGACCGGCTCGGTCACGACGTGGAACTTCGGGTCATAGCCGTTGAGCGCGCTCTTGATCGTCTGTTCGTTGAACGACAACGGCAGCGGCGGCATCGGGTACGCCTGCTTGCGCGGCGAGTACAGGTCTTCCTCGGGGCCGGGGCCCCACACGCCGAGCTCTTCCTCGGCGCGCTGATAGTAATGCTCGAGATCGTCGTACTGGATCGGCCAGTCGCGGCCGACGCCGTACACCGTCTTCATCTTGAAGTCGTTCGGGATGAAGCGCCACGCCGACGCGGCCCAGTGCCACGTCGTGCCGCCCACCGCACGGATGTACTGCGAGTTGAACTTGTGCTCGCCCTTCAGGACCAGGTAGTCGTTCGGCGGGCCGTATTCCGGATGCGGCGCCCACGGGCTCGACGGGTACGGCGCCATGAAGTCCGTCTTGTCGGGCTGGTTGCGGAAGCGCTCGACGATCTCGCCGCGCGGCATGCGCGGGCCTGCTTCGAGCAGGATCACCGACTTGCCCGCCATCGCGAGCTGGTGCGCGACGATCGCGCCCGCGACACCGGACCCGACGACCACGACGTCGGCCTTTTGCGTATCGGTATCCGCCATCAGGCTTGCCTCTCGATCGGTTTTTCGGCCCAGAAGCCGGGTTTGTTGGGGCAATACGAAGGAATCACGAGCGTATCGGACACGACGCTGAACATTAATGCTTCTTCGTAAGTAATCACGACGTTGTCGACGATGCCGAGATACCACGCGCCGAGAATCGACAGCGCGGCGTTTTCCTGATCGGCATCCAGTGAACCGGACGCGAGCGCGCCGGCGAGTTGCGACAGACCGTCGGCCGTCTTGAACGAACCCTTCTGCAGCGCGTGCAGGAAGCGTTCGCCGAGCACGCGGCTCAGCCCTTTCTTGCCTGTCAGTGCTTCGGAGAGCGTCATGAACGTATCGAGCGGCGCGGTGCCGGGATTATCGGCCAGGGCCCGCAACGCCAACGAGCCGGTGAGGCCGGCCGCCGTCAGCGCCAGTGCGCCCTGCAGCCATTGACGCCGCGTGATGCCGGATACGGATGCGTCGCTTGCGCGACGCGAGTGGGGGGTGTTGTCGTTGTGCATGTTTCCTTCTCTCGAACACCGGATTCGGGAAAACCACGCTTGATATTTCTCAAACTTTCGCGCGGCCCTGAAATGTACGCGCACAATTCGAATCGGACAATGCTTTTATAGTCGATTAAATGTTCCGCAAGCCGAGACAATCGACATTTCGCGGCATCTTTGTGTCGTCGGCGCGACAATTCTGCATCGTGGCGAAGTGTGTCGCAAGCCGACGACACGCGCCGCCCCGTCCCGCCATCCGCTCGCATGCGCGTCGGTTAGAATCCCGTGCAATCAAACAGAAAGCTTCCCTCCGAGGGCATCGAGCGATGAAGCAGCACAATAAACACAACAACACGCATCAATCCAATCACACCACACGGCTGCTCTGGCGCATCGGCGCGATCGCGGCGCTCGGCGCCGCCGCGGCACTGTCGCTGCATGCGCTCGCGGCGCGCACGGTGAGCGTGTCGCCGCAAGGCACGGTCACCGAAGTCCGGCAAAGCGTCGTCAAGTTCGACGAGCCGATGGTCGCGTTCGGTTCGGCGTCCGCGCCGAACCCCGCGCGCATGACCTGCAACGATTCCACCGCCGCGCGCGGCCAGGGTCATTGGCTCGACGACAAAACGTGGGTCTACGATTTCGAGAACGACCTGCCGCCGGGTGTGCGCTGCTCAGTCGCGCTCAACGACACGCTGCGCTCGGTCGCCGGCAATGCGGTGAGCGGCCCGCGCCGCTTCACGTTTCAAACCGGCGGCCCGTTCCCGGTGACGGTGCGCCCCGGCTCACGCGAGATCGAGGAGCGCCAGGTCTTCGTGCTGAAGCTGAACGGCCCGGCCGAGCCGCGTTCCGCGCTCGCGAACATCTGGTGCGAGGCGGCCGGCATCGGCAACCGCATCCCCGTCACGGCCGCCGACGACGCTACCCGCAACGCGCTGCTCGACCACTTCGGGCTGAAGAAGGACGCTGCACGCGTGCTGACGCTGTCGTGCGCGCAGGCGCTGCCCGCGAGCGCGAAGATGCAGCTCGTCTACGGCAAGGGCGTCGCAAGCCCGAGCGGCATCGCGAACGACACGGAGCGCCGCTTCGACTTCACGGTGCGCGCCCCGTTCACCGCGAGCTTCTCGTGCGAACGCGAGAACGCGAAGGCGCCGTGCACGCCGCTGCGTCCGCTGACGCTGTCGTTCAACGCGCCGATCTCGCGCAAGAACGCCGAGGCGATCAAGCTGCGCGGTCCTGACGGTTCGCTTTCACCGACCTTCGGAGCCGACGACCACAGCGACGAAGTGACGACCGTCACGTTCAACCCGCCGCTGCCCGCGCAGGCGAACCTGACGATCGAGCTGCCGTCCGGCCTGCGCGACGTGACCGACCGCTCGCTCGCGAATGCCGACCTGTTCCCGCTCGCGACGCGCACCGCGCCGATGCCGCCGCTCGCGAAATTCTCGTCGGGCACCTTCGGGATCGTCGAGCGTTTCGCCGAACCCGATACGCCGGCGCTCGTGCCGGTCACGCTGCGCAACGTGGAGGCCGACCTGCATATCGCGGGCCTCAACACGCGCGGCGCACAATTCGCCAACCTGAAGGTGGACGACGACACCACGATCCGCCAATGGATGCGCACCGTCGAGCGCTTCGACAACTGGGCGATGACGGCTGGCACGATCGACGCGCGCATGCCGGGCCTGCTCCGGCGCACGGGCCAGCACCCCGTCTACGTGCCGCTCGAGGCCGGTGAAAAGATGCCCGCGCCGCAGAATCGCCGCATCGACGTGCGCTCGCTGTCGCTGCTCACCGGCGAGCCGGGGGCCCAGGCGATGACGCTGCCGAAGGCCGATCCGAAGGCGCTGCGTCCGTTCGAGGTCGTCGGCGTGCCGATCGACAAGCCCGGTTTCTACGTGCTCGAACTCGCGTCGCCCGCGCTCGGCCGCTCGTTGCTCGCGAAGCCGTCGAGCATGTACGTGCGGACCACCGTGCTCGTCACGAACCTCGGCGTGCATCTGAAACAGGGCCGCGAGAACAACCTCGTGTGGGTCACGACGCTCGACAAGGGCAAGCCCGTGCTGAACGCGCAAATCCGCGTGTCGGACTGCAACGGCGACGAGATCGCGACCGGCAAGACCGACGCGCAAGGCCTGCTGAAGATCGACGGTCAATTCGAGCCGAAGCACGAATGCAGCCAGTCGGAACGCTTCGACGACTACTTTGTGTCGGCGCGCGTCGACGATCCGAAGACGGGCCCCGACATGGCGTTCGTCAGCTCGAACTGGAACCGCGGGATCGAATCGTGGCGCTTCAACGTGCCGACCGACACCGGCAGCGAACCGACCGTGCGTGCGCATACCGTGTTCGACCGCACGCTGCTGCGTGCCGGCGAAACCGTGTCGATGAAGCACTTCCTGCGCACCGAGACGCTGCAGACCCTCGCGTTCCCGGCGCAATACCCGACGCGCGTGAAGATCCGCCATCTCGGCTCCGACCAGACCTACAAGCTGCCGCTCACGTGGTCGGCCGACCACAGCGCGGACACGCAATTCCCGCTGCCGCCCGCGGCCAAGCTCGGCGAATACAGCGTCACGCTCGAAGGCGGCCCGGACGATGCGCCGACCACCAGCTACTACAGCGGCAGCTTCCGCGTCGAGGCGTTCCGCCTGCCGGTGCTCAAAGGGTCGATCGGCGCGCGCGACGCGCAGAAGAGCCCGCTCGTCGCGGTGAAGGAAGCGCCGCTCGCGGTGCAGATCGACTACGTGTCGGGCGGCGGCGCGTCGAACCTGCCCGTGCAGGTGTCGGCGCTGATGAAGTGGGCGTCGCCGCCGTTCGCGGATCGCTTCGAGGACTTCAGCTTCACGCCCTATCGTCCGGAACGCAGCGACGGCAACGCCGACGACGATTCGCAGGACGGCGACAACGCGTCGGCCGCGAACAACGATCCCGACGCGACCAAGCTGATCGCGGACAAGCTGCCGCTGACGCTCGACCGAAACGGTGCGGGCTCGGTCACGCTCAAGGGCCTGCCCGACGTCGACGCGCCGAAGCGCATCGCGCTCGAGGCCACGTTCGCGGACCCGAACGGCGAAGTGCAGACGATCCGCGGCGACACGATCCTGTGGCCGGCCGCGGTGGTGGCCGGCATCAAGGCCGGCCGCTGGGTATCCGTCGGCCAGCGCGTGCCGGTGCAGGCGCTCGCGGTGGATCTGCAAGGCAAGCCGCGTGCGTCGGTGTCGATCGAGATCAAGGGGGTCGCGCACGTCACGACGTCGTCGCGCAAGCGAATGGTCGGCGGCTTCTACGCGTACGACAACAAGAGCGACACGCGTGACCTCGGCGTGCTGTGCTCGGGCAAGACCGACGACAAGGGCCGCATGGCCTGCGACGCGACGCTCGAACAGGCCGGCAACGTCCAGCTGATCGCGGTCGCGAAGGATGGCGACGGCCGCACGTCGAACGCGTCGACGTCCGTGTGGGTCACGCGCGAGGACGAACTGTGGTTCGGCGGCGACAACACCGACCGGATCGACGTGATTCCGGAGAAGACGTCCTACGAGCCGGGCGAAACGGCCCGCTTCCAGGTGCGCATGCCGTTCCGCTACGCGACGGCGCTGGTCGCGGTCGAACGCGGCGGCGTGATGGAAACGCACATCGTCGAACTGACCGGCAAGAATCCGACCGTCGACCTGAAGGTCGGCGAATCGTGGGGGCCGAACGTCTACGTGTCGGTGCTCGCGCTGCGCGGCCGGATTCGCGAGGTGCCGTGGTACTCGTTCTTCACGTGGGGCTGGAAGGCGCCGGTCGAATGGGCGCGCGCGTTCTGGCGCGAAGGCCGTCACCATGAAGCGCCGACCGCGTTCGTCGACCTGTCGAAGCCCGCGTTCCGCTACGGCCTCGGCGAGATCAAGGTCGGCACCGGCGTGCATCGTCTCGGCGTGACCGTGACGACCGACGCGACGCGCTACACGGTGCGCGGCAAGGCGCAGGCGCACGTGAAGGTCACGCTGCCGAACGGCCAGCCCGCGCCTGCCGGCACGCAGATCGCGGTCGCGGCCGTCGACGAGGCGCTGCTCGAACTGATGCCGAACAACAGCTGGGACCTGCTCGACGCGATGCTGCAGCGACGCGCGTACGGCGTCGAGACGGCCACCGCGCAGATGGAAATCGTCGGCCGCCGCCACTTCGGCCGCAAGGCCGTGCCGGCCGGCGGTGGCGGCGGCAGCGCGCCGACGCGCGAGCTGTTCGACACGCTGCTGCTGTGGAATCCGCGCGTGACGCTCGATGCGAACGGCAGCGCAAACGTCGAGGTGCCGCTGAACGACGCGCTCACGCGCTTCCGGATCGTCGCCGTCGCGGCGGTCGGCCCCGACCGCTTCGGCACCGGCAGCACGTCGATCCGCAGCACGCAGGATCTGCAACTGATCTCCGGCCTGCCGCCGCTCGTGCGCGAAGGCGATGCGTTCCGCGCGCAGGTCACGCTGCGCAACACCACTGACCGCGCGATGCAGGTGGTCGTGACGCCGCGCGTGACGGGGCTCGACGTCGCGCCGCAAACCGTGTCGCTCGCGGCCAACGCGGCGACCGAGGTCGCGTGGACGATCACCGTGCCCGAGCAGGCGCTCGACGCGGCCGGCGCGCTGAACTGGCGGATCGAAGCGGCCGAGCAAGGCGGCAAGCGCGCGTCCGATGCGCTGGCGGTTGCGCAGAAGGTCGTGCCCGCCCTGCCGGTGACCGTGCAGCAGGCCACGCTCACGCAGGTCGACGGCACGCTGACGGTGCCCGTGGCGGCCCCGGCCGGCGCCGTCAACAACGCGCAGGGCGCGCCGCGCGGCGGCATCGCCGTGTCGCTGCAGTCGAAGCTCGCGGACGGCCTGCCCGGCGTGCGGCGCTGGTTCGAGCGCTATCCGTACCGCTGTCTCGAACAGCAGACGTCGCGCGCGATCGGTCTGCACGACGCCGCGCAATGGCAGGCGCTAGTTGCGCGGATGCCCGTCTACCTCGACAGCGACGGGCTCGCGAGCTATTTCCCGCCGTCGTCCGACGATGCGCACTACGGCAGCCCGACGCTGTCGTCGTACCTGCTCGTGGTCGCCGACGAAGCCGGCCGCCTCGACCCGCGCTTCGCGCTGCCGGAAGACCTGCGCACGCAGCTCGAAGCCGGGCTCGCGCGCTTCATCGACGGCCGCATCGAGCGCAACGCATGGGCGCCGCGCCAGGATCGCGACCTGCGCAAGCTGGCCGCGATCGAGGCGCTGTCGCGTTACGGTGCCGCGCAAGGCCGCATGCTCGGCTCGATCGAGATCGCGCCGAACCAGTGGCCGACCTCGGCGGTGATCGACTATCACGCGATCCTCACGCGCGTGAAGGACATCCCGCAGCGCGACGAGAAACGCGCGCAGGTCGAGCAGATCCTGCGCGCACGCCTCACGTACCAGGGCACGCAGCTCGTGTTCTCGACCGCGCGCGACGACGACCTGTGGTGGCTGATGACGAGCAACGAGACCAACGCCGCGCGCCTCGCGCTGGAATTCGCGGGCGACCCGGCGTGGAAGGACGAGATGCCGCGCGTGACGGCCGGCCTGCTCGCGCTGCAACGCCAGGGCGCATGGCAGACGACGACGTCGAACGCACTCGGCCAGCTCGCGGTCGAGCGCTTCTCGCGCACCTACGAGAGCGTGCCGGTCGCCGGCACGACGAAGGTCGCGCTCGGCGGCAACGAGCGCGCGATCGCGTGGTCGCAGGCAGGCGCGGCCGCGCCCGCCGATACGCCCGCATCGGCCACGCCCGCGACGCGCGCCGCCGCCGCACGCAGCGTGCTGATGCCGTGGCCGCGTGCGTCGCAGGCGCCGGCCACGCTGTCCGTCACGCAGGATGGCACGGGCCGCCCGTGGGCAACGGTCGAGAGTCTCGCGGCCGTGCCGCTGCGCGCGCCGTTCGCGGCAGGCTACCGGATCACGAAGACCGTCACGCCCGTGTCGCCCGCCGTCAAGGGCGTGCTGACGCGCGGCGACGTCGTGCGCGTGCATCTCGACATCGACGCGCAGAGCGACATGACGTGGGTCGTCGTCAACGATCCGATCCCGTCCGGCGCGACGATTCTCGGCTCGGGCCTCGGCCGCGATTCCGAAGCCGCGACGCAGGGCGAGAAATCCCCGGACGGCGCATGGCCGGCGTTCATCGAACGCGACTTCGACGGCTACCGCGCGTATTACGACTATCTGCCGAAGGGCAAACTCTCGGTCGAGTACACGGTGCGGCTGAACAACGTCGGCACCTTCGGGCTGCCGCCGACGCGCGTCGAGGCGCTGTATGCGCCGTCCGTGTATGGCCTGTGGCCGAACCCGCCGATGACCGTGAAGCCGGCCGACGCGGGCAAGTCGTGAGTACGCGATGATCGATCTGGTTTTGCCGCGGCCGGCGCGCGTCGTCGGCCGCGTATTCGTCGCCGTCGTGCTGGCCGCGCCGCTCGTCGCACACGCGCTGCCCGGCTACGACGACGTGCGGCGCGGCTGGCGCAGTTCCGACTGGGTGCTGCTCGCGCACGACGGCACGCCGTTGCAGCGCACGCGCGTCGATCTCACCGAACGGCGCGGCGACTGGGTGTCGCTCGCCGACGTGTCGCCTGCGTTCCGCGAGGCGATCGTCGTGTCCGAGGACAAGCGTTTCTACGAACACAGCGGCGTCGACTGGCGCGGCATCGCCGGCGCGGCGTGGGGCAACCTGTGGAACGAGCGCACGCGCGGCGCGTCGACCGTGACGATGCAGCTCGCCGGGCTGCTCAGCGATTCGCCGCGCCGCTCGGGCCAGCGCTCGCTGCCGCAGAAGGCCACCCAGGCGATGAACGCGCTGCTGCTCGAGCGCGGCTGGCGCAAGGACCAGATCCTCGAGGCCTATCTGAATCTCGTGCCGTTTCGCGGCGAGACGGTCGGGCTCGCCGCGCTGTCGCAGGTGCTGTTCGCCAAGGCGCCGTCCGGTCTCGACGCACGCGAAGCCGCGATCGCCGCGGCGCTGGTGCGCGCGCCGAACGCGTCGCCCGCGAAGGTTGCCGAGCGGGCCTGCCGGATCCTGCGCGACATGCATGTAGAACAGGCCTGCGTGTCGCTCGACGGCTACGTGCAGCTCGTGATCGCGCGCCCGACCAACGCCGGGCGGGACGATGGCGCCGCCCTCGCCCCGCACTTCGCGCGCCGCATCGCGGCCGAGGTCCGACCCGCGGCCGGCGCGCAGGTGCGCACGACGCTCGACGCGCCGCTGCAGCGCTTCGCGCGCGACACGCTGACGCGCGCACTGACCGAGCTCAACGCGCCCGCGCATCGGCGCAACGTGCAGGACGGCGCCGTCGTCGTGATCGACAACGCGACCGGCGAGATTCGCGCGTGGGTCGGTTCGTCGGGGGCGTTGTCGAGCGCACGCGACGTCGACGCCGTGCTCGCGCCGCGCCAGGCCGGCTCGACGCTCAAGCCGTTCCTCTACGCGCAGGCGATCGACGAGAAGCGGCTGACGGCCGCGTCGCTGCTCGACGACGCGCCGATCAACCTCGCGGCCGGCGGCGGCCTCTACATTCCGCAGAACTACGACAAGGATTTCAAGGGCTGGGTGAGCGTGCGCACCGCGCTGGGCGGCTCGCTGAACGTGCCGGCCGTGCGCACGCTCGTGCTCGTCACGCCGCACCGCTTCGCGCGCACGCTGACCGCGCTCGGCCTGCCGCTCGCGCAGGAAGGCGATTACTACGGCTTCAGCCTCGCGCTCGGCAGCGCCGACGTCACGCTGCTGTCGCTGACCAATGCGTATCGCGCGCTCGCGAACGGCGGCGTCTCGCGCCAGGTCGTCGACCTGCCGGCGCCGGCGCCTGCTTCCGGCGCATCGACACCGGGCCATGCGGACAACGGCACGCGCGTATTCAGCGAAGCGGCCAGCTTCGTCGTCACCGACATCCTCTCCGACAACAACGCACGGGTGCGCACGTTCGGCTTCGACAACCCGCTCGCGACGCGCTTCTTCTCCGCGGTCAAGACCGGCACGAGCAAGGACATGCGCGACAACTGGACCGTCGGCTTCACGTCGCGCTATACGGTCGGCGTGTGGGTTGGCAATGCGGACGGCTCGCCGATGTGGGACGTGTCGGGGGTGACGGGCGCGTCGCCGGTGTGGTCGGCCGTCGTCGGCTACCTGCACCGCGACCTGCCGAGCCGTGCGCCGAAAGCGCCGGCCGGCGTCGAAACGCGCCGCATCACGTTCGAGCGCGACGTCGAGCCGTCGCGCAACGAGTGGTTCGTCGCGGGCACGGCGCTCGACACGATCCGGCTCGCGGCGCCCGTCACGCCGGGCAAGGACGGCGCGCGCGCACCGCTGGCGATCGGCGCGCCGACCGACGGCACGATCTTCGCGATCGATCCGGACATTCCGCCGAAGAACCAGCGGATCTGGTTCGAGCGGTCGTCCGGGCATGCCGCGCGCTTCGCATGGCGGCTCGACGACAAGGTGATCGGGCACGCCGATCGCATCGCGTGGATGCCGTGGCCGGGCCGGCACCGGCTGGAACTCGTCGACGCGCGCGGCAACGTCGCGGATGCGATCGGCTTCGAGGTGCGCGGCGCGTTCGCGAAGCCGGCCGCGCGCAAGCCCTGAGCGGGTGCGCCGGCCGCGTTCGCGTCCGGCGGGCGGCCGGGCGGCCGGGCGGGAAACCGATTGCCGACGCGCCCGGTAAATTCGCGCTCCGGCTCCAAACGGGCAAGCAACGCGCCGATTCGGCACCTAGAATGTGAGCAGGGCCGTATGCCCTGCGCTCACCGGTTGTCTTCTTCCCCCGATCGCCCGCGACCATGAACATTCGCCCGCCGCACTTCACCCGCCCCGCGCTGGGCGCACTTTGCGTCGCCGCGCTCGCGACACTGGCGGGCTGCAACGGCGAGGCCTGCTTCGGCGTCGATGCCTGCTTCAACGACAACAACACGCAGACCGTCGCGCTGTCCGGCACGGCCGCCACCGGCGGCGCGCTCGCGAGCGCATCGGTGACGGTGAGTTGCGCGCGGGGCTCGGCGACGACGCTGACCGACGGCGGCGGCAACTACCGCGTGACCGTCAACGCCGTGCTGCCGTGCGTGATCAGCGTCGCGTCGGGCGGCACGAGCCTGCACTCGCTCGCGTATGCGGGCGGCACCTTCAACACGACGCCCGAAACCGAGCTGATGCTCGTCTATCTCGCCGCGCAGTTGGGCACGAACACGGCCGGGCTGATCGGCAATTTCCAGGGAAGTCGGCACTTCCAGCAGGCGATGGGCGATCCGGGCACCGTGCAGGCCGCGCAGTCGGCCGTCGTGACGAATCTCCAGCAGCGCTACTCGGTCACGCTCGCGACGCCGGCGTTTCTGACCACGCCGTTCGTGGTCGGGCAACCGGGCGTCGACGCAGACCTTGGGACACTGGCCAAGGCCGGCGCGATCGATTCGAATGGCATGCCGGATCCGGTTGCCGTTTCGCTGTTGACGCAGGCCGGCGCCGCGCATCCGCTATAAACGCAAAGCTCCTGCGCGGTACCGGTTGATTCGGCTTACGCCGCCTCCCCGCTTCCGCAAGCGACGCTCGCGGCCTGCTGCTGCGTCAGGTAGCGCAGCAGCTTCGTCACCATCCACACGACGATGAACGACAGCGCGACGAAGAACACCGCGAGCGGCGTCAGCACCTGCACCGACACGAAGCCGGCCAGCCCCATCATCGCGGACGACACGAGCAGCAGCGCGCACCCGAGGATCGCGCTCGTCAGCCCCGCGATATGCGGAAACAGCGAATTGCCCTTCGCCATCAGCGTCGGATACATCGCGCCCGCGCAGAGGCCCATCACGAGCACAGGCGTCGCGAGCGTCCACACGCGCAGGCCGACGGTCAGCGCCAGCACGAGCATCACGACCGCCGCGACCGCCATCACGCGCGCGCCGATGCGCAGCCGCTGCTCGGCGCTCGGCAGCCCGCGCCCGTGAATCCGGTTCGACAGCCCGCCGAGGAAATACATCAGCCCGATCCCGAGCGCCAGATAGCCGAAGAAGGTCGGCGGCTTGTGCAGCGTGGTCTGCACCATGAACGGCCCGACGATGTTGAACACCAGCAGGATGCTGTAGCACAGCCCCTGCGCGAGGAAGCAGCTCTGGAACACCGGGCTCGCGAGCACCTTGCCCGCGTTCGCGATCAGCGTGCGCGGCTCGAGATGGACCGGTTTCGGCAAGGTTTCCCGGTAATGCCACCACAGCGCCCACATCACCAGCGAATACACCAGCAGGAACACGAGGCACGCGCGCCAGCCGAACCATTCCTGCAGGTGCGCGCCGATCACCGGCGCGATGATCGGCGCGAGCCCCCACGCGATCGACATGTAGGTGAACGCATGCATCAGCGCCTGGCCCGAGAACGAATCGGTGATGATTGCCTTCGCAAGCAGGTTCGTGGTCGCGATCCCGAAGCCCTGCAGGCAGCGCGCCAGTATGAACGTCTCCAGGTTCGGCGCGCCGAGCGACAGCAGGCAGCCGATCGTGTAGATGACGAGCCCGAACGCGAGCACGCGCTTGCGTCCGTATGCATCGGCCACCGGGCCGAAGATCAGCTGGCCGAGCGCATAGGCGGCCATGTAGCCGGACACGCTCGACTGGATCGCCTGCGGCGTGGTCGCGAACGAGCGCGCCATGTCGGGCAGCGCGGGCACGTAGATGTCGATCGCGAGCTGGCCGGCGGACGAGAACAGGCAAATCAGAAACAGCAGGAAGCGCGGCGGGTTCGATTCGCGCGCGGGAGTGAGCGAGGCGTTCATGAGAACCGGGAAGGATTTCGACAGCGGGGACACGCGCCCGCTTGTTCGAATCTCGAACAGCGGTGCGCGGCGAAGCGAAGCGCGTATTGTGCCTGTTGTGGCGCGACGCGACGGCAATACCATGGCGGGCGCGAGGTTGAAATGCCGATTGCGGCATATCTCGAAACGCGCAAAACGGGCTGTTCACGGGCGTCGGCGAATCGCCGAGCGCCCCACCCAGCCCTCGCTCCGCGGTCCCGCCCCGGTTTTTAAGTCAGATTTAAGCCGGCGCTCGCATAGTCCTTCGTGGCTCAGTCCGTGAGCCGCACGATTCGTGCATTATTGATTCGATCAGTCTCGTTTGATGGAGATCCGAACATGCGATTCCGTTCGTATATGGCGGCGGGCACGCTGGCGTTGATGCCCGTGCTCGCCCTGGCCGGGCAGGCCGACGCCGCTCCGGCAGCACAACCGATGTTCGTCAATGTCAATGGGCAGGCCGTGCCCGTGAAAACCGATACGCGCGTCGTCCAGACTGCCGTCGGCCCGATGCAGGTCCGCACGTGGAGCTGGCACAGCCCGCATGGCGGTGCGAGCTTCGAGATGCAGACGTCGTCGTCGGGCAGCATGCCGCCCGCGGCCGCATTGCGGCAGATGCAGGTCGCGCAGTATCAGATGCAGGCGGCCCAGGCGCAGATGGTCGCCATGCAGCAGATGATGGCGCTGCAGCACGTCGCGCTCGCCAACGCGTTCGCGATGCCGATGCCGCAACCGGTCGGATTCGCGATGCCGATGTGGGCCATGCCGCAACCGGTCGTCGTGATCGTGCCGGCGCAGCCGTCCACGCGTGCGCCGGCACCGTCGGCTCCGGCCCGGCCGGCCGCACGCGGGCCGGAAATCAAGGCCTGACGCCCGGTTCCGTCGCGCGAGCGACCGGGCCGAAAACCGAAACCGCCGGCATGTGCCGGCGGTTTTTTCATTTGTGGCGCCGGACGTTCGCCCGCGCCGCCGCGATCGCGCCGCCTGCCCCGACACTCGGTGCTTTCCACCGATTGACACACCGCCCCGCCTTCACCCTATACTCCGCGAAGCGCCAATATATTGTTGAACAATCCAGCATGAACATTGACGCGTGAGCGGCCACCACAAAGGGCTACGGCCGGATCGCCGCACCTGACAACCTTCCCCGAGAGTACCGCGTCATGTCGAACTATCCCGCCGCCTACCAGGTCACCAAGGGTTCCGTCCTGAATGTCGACAAAGCCTTTTATTCCGCGATCGCCCGGCGTCACGACGCGCGCGAACGGATCGCGTCGCACGTCGTGCCGATCCGCAGCGGCTTCGCGTGGACGGTGCCGGCCGGTCACGTGTTCCGGATCGTCACGCTCGAAGGCCCGCAAGTCGCCGACTTCAACATGTGGAACCTGCACAATCCGCGCGAACGCATGTGGGCATCGCGCACGCGCCAGTTGCAGGCCGCGCACGTGACGACGTTCGACCGGCTCTGGTCGACCTTGCCGTACCTCCGTCCGATGGTCACGATCACCGACGACACACTCGCGGGCTACGGCGTCGACGGCGACGGTGGCCGCGTGCACGACCTGCTCGGCACGCGCTGCGACCCGTACGTGAACAAGCTGCTGACCGGCGAGGATTTTCATTTCCACTGTCATTCGAACCTCGTGCGCGCGGTCGCACCGTACGGGCTGACCGAATTCGACGTACACGACGTGCTCAACGTATTCCAGTGCACGGGCCTGAACGACGACGACAAGTACTTCATGAAGGCCTGCCCCGCGCAGCCGGGCGACTACCTCGAATTCTTCGCGGAAATCGACGTGCTGTGCGCGATGTCGACGTGTCCGGGTGGCGACCTGTCCGTCCCGATGTGGGGGCCCGACGCACGCGACCCGATCGACGTGTGCCGGCCGCTCGGCGTCGAGGTGTACCGGCTCGACCCGAGCCTGCTCGAAGGCTGGACGTCGCCGCCCGTCGCGCCGTACCGCGGTCTCCACGGGATGCAGCCGCCGCAGGCCGATTGGCAGCACGACAAGACGGCGTAACGACGCCCATAGCCCGTAGAATGGCGAAACGCCGCCGGCCGGCCACGCCGGCGGCGCACGATCAGGCGAGGAGAGAACGAAAGGAATGGCAAGCGAAAAAGCGCGAGGACAGTCGGTCGCCGACCGGATCAGCCATCAACTGCGCGAACACATCATCAGCGGCAAGCTGCCGCCCGGCACCGCGCTGATCGAGATGGACCTCGCGGCCGAATACGACACGTCGCGCAACTCGCTTCGCGAAGTCCTGCATCAGCTCGGCCGTGAAGGGCTCGTGACGTTCGTGCGGCACAAGGGCGTGGTCGTGCGCACGCTGAATCGCCAGGACGTGCGCGATCTCTACGTCGCGCGCCGCACGCTCGAACTGCATGCGTTGAACACGGCGGAACTCGCGCAGCCGGCATTGCTCGAGAAAATGCAGAGCGCGATTCGCGCGGCCGAACGCGAGCTCGCCAAGGAAAACTGGCAGGCCGTCGGCACGCACAGCCTGCGATTCCACCAGCACATCGTCGCGCTACAGAAGTCGGCGCTGCTCGACGAGTTCTTCCGCACCATCTCGGCACAGCTGCGCCTCGTCTTCGCCGCCGATCCCGACGAGAAGCGCGTGCAAACGCCCGACTGGATCCAGCGCGAATACCAGATCTACGACCTGCTCACGCAGAACCGTCGCAACGAAGCCGTTACCGCGCTCGCGCGCTATCTCGACGATTCCGAGCGAATGCTCGTCGACGCGATCAAGCGCAGCCACCGCGAGGCGGCCTGAACCCGAACACGGTGCCCCTATCGCGCCGCATGATGCGGCGCGCAACGGCCCGTCACGCTTGCTGTTCCGTCGGCAGCGCATAACTGCCGTCTTCCCGATGTGTCTCGAGCCCCGTCAACGGCGGGTTGAACACGCACACGAGATGCAGGTCGCCGCGCGTCGCGCGCAGGATATGCGGATCGTTCAGGTTCAGCGCATAGATCGTGCCGGGCGTGATCCGGTGCACGTCGCCGGTGGCCGTATCGACGACTTCCCCTTCCCCGGCCACGCAGTAATTGGTCTCGAAGTGATTCTTGTAGTGCAGATGCAGTTCCGCGCCTTCATGCACACGCGTCTCGTGGACGGAATAGCCGACGCCGTCCTGCTTCACGATCATGCGCTTGCTGTCCCAGCCCGGGCCTCGCGCGTGGCGTTCGGTATTGGCGATATCGGTCGACTTCACGACGATCATAAGCACCTCTGATTAGTAACGAGTAATGGTGAAAATGGCAAGGCGATCCCTGCCGCGGGAAACCTGTCATGTGGAATCGGTCAGCGCGCGCTCGACCATCGCCGCGACATCGAGCAGCCGCGCGTCTTCGTGTCGACGCCCGGTGATCAGCAAGCCGACGGGTTGCCGGTTGCGCAGGTCGCCCGGCACGCTGATGCTCGGCAGGTCGAGCCGGTTCGCGAACTCGGTCAGCCGGAACGCACGCGCGTTCTGCTCGAGGTACGCGGCTTCGTCAGCCAGGTCGGCCACGCGCGGCGGCAGCATCGGCACCGTGGGCGTCAGCACCGCATCCGCGTCGCCGAGTTCGGTGTGGTACGTGTCGGCCAGTGCAGTCAGACGCAGCAGCGCCGCCGCGTAATCGTGCGCGCGCACCTGCTCGCCCGCGGCGATGCGCGCGCCGACCAGCGGATCGTAACGGTCCGCCGCCATCGCCAGCCGAGCACGATGCAGCATGAACGCCTCAGCCGCGATGATGCCGCCCGCGCGGGCGACCGCGCCGGCCTCGGCCACGCAATCGAGCCGCGTGCGCCGGATGCGCGCGCCGTGCGCGGACAGTCGCGACAGCCACGCGTCGAATGCGTGTGCCACGACCGGATCCACGTCGTCGGTGGCGAATGGTTCGGGTACGACGAACTGCAGATCGCGGATCGTCGCCGGTCGTCGCCGCCGCGCATCGCGGCCATGCAACACAACGTCGGCCTGCCGGCAAAGCTCGACCGTCGCGGCCAGCAGGCCCGGCACGTCGAAGCTGGTCGACAGGAACTGCATGCCGTCGCTTGCATAGCGCCCACGCGACGGCTTGAATCCGGTCACCCCGCAGAATGCGGCCGGAATGCGCGCCGACCCGCTCGTATCGGAACCCAGCGACAGGTCGGCCGCGCCGAGCGCCACCGACACCGCCGCGCCCGAACTCGATCCGCCGGCCACCCGCTGGCGCCGCGCATCGAGCGGTGTCGTCGGCGTACCGTACGCACGATTCACGCCGAGCGCGCCATACGCGAACTCGGTCATGGCCGTCTGCGCGACCAGCACCGCGCCGGCCCGGCGCAGCATCGACACCATCGCGGCGTCGGTGCGTGCCGGCGGCTCATCGGCCAGCACACGCGAGCCTGCATGCGTGACCCAGCCTTCGCAATCGAAACAGGCCTTTACCGTCAGCACGGCGCCGGCCAGCGGCGCATCGACCGCACCGCCGCGCAGCGCTGCATCCCATGCACGCGCGTCGGCAAGCGCGGCGGCGTCGCGCCGCGCGAGCCACGCGGTTCCGATGTCGCCGGGACACGCATCGGCACGTGCGAGACACGCACTCAAGCGCTCCGCACACGAGCGTGCGTTCGTGTCGCCCAGCCGAAAGCTCGTCGGGTCCATTCGTGCTCCCGTCCAGTCGTTCATCATGCGATGTGTACGTGTTTCAGAAAATCCTTCACGCGCGCGTCGCCGCTGCCGCGAATCCGCTCCGGCGGCACGTCGTACAGGATGCGCCCGCTTTCCATGAACACGATCCGGTCGGAGACCTTGAACGCGAAGTTCATTTCATGGGTCACGATGATCATCGTCATCCCTTCCTTCGCCAGCGTCTCGACGACCTTCAATACTTCGCCGACGAGCTCGGGATCGAGCGCCGACGTCGGCTCGTCGAACAGCATGATCGACGGCCGCGTCGCGAGTGCGCGCGCGATCGCGACACGCTGCTGCTGGCCGCCGGAAAGCTGGTGCGGATACTTGTTCGCATGTTCGAGCATCCCGACCTTCGAGAGCAGCGACAGCGCCTGCAGCCGGATCGCCGCCGCATCGGCCTGCCGGTGATAGCACGGCGCCATCATCACGTTCTGCAGCGCGGTGCGGTGGGGGAACAGGTTGAAGCTCTGGAACACCATGCCGATATCGAGGATGCGCTCGTGCGACACGCGCGGCGGATGCGAACCCGACGCGCGGATGAACGGCTCGCCGTACAGGTCGATCTCGCCCGCGTTCACCGGCGCGAGCCCGTTGATGGTGCGGATCAGCGACGTCTTGCCCGAGCCGGACGGGCCGATGATCGACACGACCTGCCCCGGCACGACGTCGAGATGAATGTCCTTCAACACTTCGTGGCGGCCGTAGCGCTGCTGCACGCCTTTCACGCGAAGCGCGAATTCGGCGTTCGCCCGCTGCCTCGGCGCGACGGCCGGCGCCGACGGCGGCAGCGCGAGATCGATGTCGTCGGCCTGGACGGGCGTGCGCCGACTGACGTCGAGGTGCCGCTCGAGATAGCCGAGCAGCCGGCTGAACACGGTCACGATCAACACGTAGTAGAACGCCACGGCCAGCATCGTTTCGAACACGAGGAAATTCTGCGTGTACAGCCGCTGCCCGACGAGCAGGATCTCGGCCAGCGAAATCACCGACACCAGCGACGTGAGCTTCACGATCGTGATGAACTCGTTCGCGAGCGCGGGCAGCGCGATGCGGATCGCCTGCGGCATCACGATCAACCGCTGGATGCCGGCGAAGCGGATGCCCAGCGCTCGGCCGGCCTCGAGCTGCCCGCGCGGCACCGACAGGATCCCGCCGCGATGGATTTCCGCGAAATACGCGGTCTCGCTCAGCACCATCGCGATCAGCCCGGCCGTGAACGGATCGGACAGCACCGCGCTGGTCGCGGGAAAGACCTGCGGCAGGTTGTAGATGAAGACCAGCAGCACGAGCAGCGGCAGGCTGCGGAAGAACCAGATGTAGACGGCCGCCGCGCGCTTCAGCAGCGGCCGGTGCGACTGTCTCGCGAGCGCCACCGGAAACCCGAGCACCACGCCGAGCAGCCATGCGACGACGCTGAGTTCGACGACCACGACGCAGGCGCGCCAGAAATCCTGGTCCCACAAGAGCTGAAACGCATAGTGCCAATCGAACTGCATCGATGACTCCTCAACCGCGGATGGAGATGCGGCCGCGCGGTGCGCGCGGTGGTCGGGTCGTGCTTGCTACAGGCTTGCTGCGTGCCTACTTCGCAGTACCGAGCGCATTGGCGACGTCGGCGGCCGTCGGCTCCTGCAATCCGTATTTCTTCACGAGGCTGCCGTACTCGCCGCTGCGCTTCGCATCGTTCAATGCGCCTTGGAGCGCACCCTGCAGGCCGCCATCGCCCTTCGTCATGCCGAGGCCGATGACGATCGGATACAACAGCGTCGTCGAACTGATGTCGACACGTCCGTTCGTCTGTTTCGGAATCCCCTGCGCGACGGCCGCGTCCTCGATCTGGACATCGACCGCCTTCGACATCAACGCCGACGTCGCTTCCGGCGACGTCGGGAACTCGAGGATCGCGATCTCGCCGTGCCCGGCCGCCTTGCACCTGTCCTGCGACACCGCACGCAGCTTCGGCGTCCACGACGCACCCTTGATCGACCCAACCCGCTTGCCGCACAGGTCCTGCGGCGTCTTCGGCAGGAACGCGCTGCCCTTCGCGACGAGCAGCGATGCGCCCGTCTTCAGGTACGGCACGAAATCGACCTGCTTCACGCGATCGGGCGTCACGTACAGCGCGGAGGCGACGACGTCGAAGCGGCGCGCCTTCATTCCGAGGATCAGGTCCGGAAACCGCGTATCGAGGAACACCGGCTCCAGCTTCAGGTGACGTGCGAGCAGCCGCGCGAACTCGGCGTCGAAGCCGGCGGGCTTGCCGGCTTCCAGGTAAGCGTAAGGCGGATACGTGAGGTCGGAGCCCACCAGCAAGGTGCCGGGCCGCACCGTCTGCAGCGGCGCCGCGGCCGCGAGCGAGCACGCGAACGCAAGCGGCACGAGCGCGCCGCGGAGGAAATGTCGAAGCGGGAAACGGGCGGACATGGCGAAGCTCCTGGGTTATTCGGCTCCCGCGCTGAAACGTCGCAACGCCTCCCGCGGGCCGCCCTATGCGGCTTTCCGGGATTTTCCGCCGAAAATTGTTGAACAATTTCGGCCGATTCTGACCAGTTCAAATTGAAATCTGAATTCGGGTTTACGCGGCAGACGACATCACCGGACGCGAGTCGGCACGCGCACGCGCACCACGCGTCGGCACGAGCATGCGTTGGGGGAAGGAGGGAAAAGACCGGTGGAGACGGGCCCCCGGATCGAGGCCCTTTGAAATGCGGCACGGCCCGCGCGACGCGTGCGGCGAGGGATCAGAGGACGGGTTTCAGCATCCGGCGCGATGCGCACGGACCCCACTACGGCCGCAGAATGCGCGCCGCGACGCCGGCCCGCAGGCCGGACAGATTCGATCGTGCAGGGCCGAGCACGCTACGTGTCGGCCCGCACGCTAACTCGACGTTCTGCTCAGTACTGGGCCTGATCCGTCGGATTCCTGAACAGCTGCTTCATCTCGGGCGACAGCGGATAGTTGAGGCTCACGCCCTTCGGCGGAATCGGCTGCATGAACCACTGGTCGTAGAGCTTCTCGGCCGCGCCGGAAGTCTGCAGCTTCGCGATCACGCCGTCGACCACGTGCTTGAACGCAGGATCGTCCTTGCGCATCATGCATGCGTAGTTTTCATGGACGAGCGGCGTGCCCGCCACGGTGTACGCGCCCGGGTTGCGGTCCTTCGCGATCTCGCCGTACAGCAGCGGCTCATCCATCACGAACGCGACCGCGCGCCCCGTCGTGACGTTCATGAACGCTTCGGCGTGGTCCTTCGCGCTGATGATCGTCATGTTCATCCCCTTCTCCTCGTTGAGCTTGCGCAGCAGGCGCTCGTCCGACGTGCCGGCCGTCGTCGCGACCGTCTTGCCGGCCAGGTCCGCGAAGTCCTTCACGCCCGAATCCTTGCGCGTGCTGAAGCGGATCCCGTACAAGAAGATGCTGTTCGAGAACGCGGCCTGCTTCTGCCGCTCGAGCGTATTGGTCGTCGACCCGCACTCGAAGTCGATCGTGCCGTTCTGCAGCAGCGGAATCCGGTTCTGCGACGTGATCGGGATTTCCTTCACCGTCAGGTTCGGCGCCTTCAGCTCCGCCTTGAGCGCGTCGATGATGCGCGCCGCGATGTCGCGCGAGTAGCCGATGTTCTTCTGCTGGTTGTCCGAATACGAGAACGGCACCGACGATTCGCGGATACCCAGCGACACGATGCCCGTGTCCTTGATCTTCTTCAGCGTGCCGGTGAGCGCCTGCGCGTGCGCGGTGCCTGCCAGTGCGCAGGTCAGCGCGACGGCCAGCCAACGGAAGCGGCGATCCATGCTTTTCTCCTGACGAAACGTTGATCGAATCGCGATCGTACGCCCGACAAAATTCGCGTCGCATCAGGGAAAGCCTAAGGAGCCGGCGCCCGCGGCAGCTGCATTTGCCGTGGCGCGCAAACGCGCGTCGCTCTGCGCTCGCGCCCGATCGGCGGCATTCGGTCGCGTCCTGCCTGCCGGCTTATGGCCATCCGACCCGCAATATTGCTGCAACGCAACATCGCAATCGTTTGCGGTTATCTCATTTTTTCTCCTACAACGACTCAAGAAGCGCCCGCAGTAGCCGTTACCCAATCCATGGCGCGTCGCAGCAACCTCGCGGCAGACGTCAGACAAAAACGACATTGTCCGGTGTTCCTCCGGACCAGGTACGACCGCCGGCACGACGGTTATCTACGAGGATCGCTTCACCATGAGAGCCACACGTTTCAATATCGCGCTGGCCCGCTCCGCTCACGCGCGCATGCTTGCCGGCATGCTCTCCGCCGCGGCCCTGCTTCCCCTCGCCGGCTGCGGCGGCGGTGGCGGCGACGGCAGCAAACCGTCTTCGTCCAATGAAGCCCCGGCCCCCGCGCCGTCGCCCGCTCCGACGCCGACGCCCGCACCTCCGACGACCCCGCCCGCCCCCAGCGGCGGCAACGCGTGCACGACGCAGCAGGCCGCCGCGCAGATGGCCGCCCAGACCACCGCACCGGCCGAGCCGCCGGTCGATCACCTGATCGTGAAGCTGAAGACGTTGACGGCAACGCGCGCGATGGCGGCCGTTGACACCGGCACGCGGCTCGACGCGGTGATCCAGCGCTCGGTCACGCGCTGGTCGGCGCCGACGGCGACGGGCGCCGCCCGTGCGTATGCCGCCGTGACGGCGTCGCAGGCACCGCTGAACGTGCAGGTCGAGCGGACGCTCTCGGATGGCGCGGCCGTGCTGTCGATCGGCCAGCGTATCGCGTCCGGCGACGCGGCGGCGCTCGCGCAGGCATTCGCGGCCGACGGCGACGTCGACTACGCGGAACCCGATCATCCGATGCGAATCCGCGACACGCCGAGCGACCCCTCATACAGCCAGCAGTGGTATCTGTCCGATGCGAGCGTCGGCATCAACACGCCGCCCGCGTGGACTCGCACCAAGGGTTCGCCGACGGTCGTCACCGCCGTGCTCGACACCGGCTACCGCCCGCACCCCGACCTCGTCGGCAACCTGCTGCCGGGCTACAACTTCATCTCGAACATCAACACGAGCAACAACGGCCAGACGCGCGGCACCGATGCGACCGATCCGGGCGACTGGGTCACGCAACAGGAACTCGACGATGTCAACGGCCCGTACTATCACTGCGCAAGCGAACCGAGCACCAGCAGCTGGCACGGCACACGCGTGATGGGCGTGATCGGCGCGAACGCCAACAACGGCATCGGCGTCGCCGGCGTGTCGTGGCTGGGCCGGATCCTGCCGGTGCGCGTGCTCGGCAAGTGCGGCGGCAAGACGAGCGACATCGCCGACGCGATGCGCTGGGCGGCCGGCATTCCGGTCGCCGGCGTGGCGACCAACCCGAATCCCGCGAAGGTCATCAACCTGAGCCTGGGCGGTATCGGCGCGTGCAGCGCGACGTTCCAGCAGGCAATCGACGACGTGAACGCGAAGGGCGTGACCGTCGTCGTCGCCGCCGGCAACGACGGCCTGTCGACCGCGTTCGACCAGCCCGCGAACTGCCGCGGCGTGATCAGCGTCGGCGCGACCGACGCGACCGGCCGCCGCGCATCGTTCAGCAACTTCGGTTCCGACGTCGCGCTGAGCGCACCGGGCGTCAGCATCCTGTCGACGGCCAACGGCGGCACGACGACGCCGGGCGCGGACACGTACGGCACCGCGAGCGGCACGAGTCTCGCGACGCCGCAGGTATCGGGCATCGTCGGGCTCATGTTGTCGATGAACGGTAACCTCACGCCCGCGCAGATCCAGCAGAAGCTGCAAGGCGGCGCGCGTGCGGCGATGCTGCCGGCCAGCACGTCGTGCACCGCGCTGCCGGCGGGCGCCGGCATCGCCGATGCAGGCGCCGCCGTCATGGCTGCGATCCAGTAAGCCGCACGCTGCGTCGACGCGACCGCGCGCATGCATTGCCATGCGCGCGGTTTTTTCATGCGCGCAGCCGATCTCGTCGCGCCAAGTCGCGCTAACGTTCTGCAAGAATTGCCGGAAAATAAAGGGCGGAAAAAAGGTTGACGCTTCGCACGACGAGCCATTACCATCGCCCCGTCTGATTACATGGAGTGTTCTGTGAACACCGATGCGAGTTGTAGTTGGTCCTCGACCAACTTGACTGCTGCCTGAGGAAACCGCGCAGAGCCTCGTCTTCTGCCGCATCCCGGGAAGCAGGATGCGGCGCCCTTCCGGCCTGATTACCGGCCAGAATCCCCCGCCAAATTTTTCGATCGCCGAATGCCCGCGCTGCGTAACCGTACGCTGCCGCGCGTGTGTTCGTGCTGCGTGCAGCCCGAGCTGCGCGCGTGTTCCGTTCGCGTGCCATTGCGCCGCGCGCCTTCGTGCGTGCGCGGCTGCCGATCGCCCGTGCCCGCTACCCGCAACCGACAGGAGTGCAGATGAACTCGGACGACAGTAGTCGATTATCGCTCGCCGGTGCGCCGCTGCGCATCGATCCTCCGACCGCAACACTCCGCGCGCCGGCGAGCGTTCCCCTCTTTACTGATCCACACCCGATCGCGCCTGACGCGACGCGGCGGGGAGCGCTCGTGCGTCGATAACGTCACGGTCGCTCCCCGCCCGCCGCCTCGTGCGCAAGGAGCGACCCATGACACAACGCAAAACCACGCAAAAGAAACAGCGCGGCTTCATTAACGCCGGCCCTCGTCAGCAGAACGAACCGCGCGTCATGCGCGCCGCGCAGGAAGCGGCCCGCCCGCTCGAAGAAACCTTCAAGTCGCTGCGCACCAGCACGCGCGGCCTGACCTACGACCAGGCCGCCGATCGTCTTCAGCATCACGGTCCGAACGAAATCGCGCACGACAAGCCGCCGCACTGGACCCGCCAGCTGCTGCACGCATTCCACAATCCGTTCGTCTATGTGTTGCTGGTGCTGGCCGCGATCAGCTTCTGCACCGACGTCTACTTCGCGGCGCCCGGCGAGCGCGACTACGTCGGCATGACGATCCTGCTGACGATGGTCACGATCAGCGCGCTGCTGCGCTTCGTGCAGGAATTCCGTTCGCTGCGGGCGGCCGAAAAGCTCAAGGCGATGGTGCGCACGACGGCGACCGTGCAGCGCGCGGTGACCGACACGTCCGAGCCGGCGCGCCGCGAGGTGCCGATGCGCGAAGTGGTGGTCGGCGACATCGTGCACCTGTCGGCCGGCGACATGATTCCCGCCGACGTGCGCCTGCTCGCGTCGCGCGACCTGTTCATCAGCCAGGCCGTGCTGACCGGCGAAGCGCTGCCGGTCGAGAAGTACGACACGCTCGGCGCGGTCGCCGGCAAGTCGGCGAACATGGGCATGGCGGGCATGGCCGGCACGCCGGGCGCGGCGAACGACGCGTCGACGTCGCTGCTCGATCTCGAAAATGTGTGCTTCATGGGCACCAACGTGGTAAGCGGCACCGCGACGGCCGTCGTCGTCGCGACCGGCGAGGACACCTACTTCGGTTCGCTCGCGCGCAACGTCGTGAGCCACAAGCGGATCGAGACGAGCTTCGATCGCGGCGTCGCGAGCGTGAGCTGGCTGCTGATCAAGTTCATGTTCGTGATGGTGCCGATCGTGTTCATGATCAACGGCCTGACTAAGGGCGACTGGCTGAGCGCGCTCACGTTCGCGCTCGCGGTGGCCGTCGGCCTCACGCCCGAGATGCTGCCGATGATCGTCAGCGCGAACCTCGCGCGCGGCGCGATCGCGATGGCGCGTCGCAAGGTCGTCGTGAAGCGGCTGAACTCCGTGCAGAACTTCGGCGCGATGGACGTGCTGTGCACCGACAAGACCGGCACGCTCACGCAGGACAAGATCATCCTCGAACACCATCTCGATCTGTCCGGCCACAAGAACGAGGACATCCTGCGGCTCGGCTGGCTGAACAGCTTCCATCAGAGCGGCCAGAAGAACCTGATCGACATCGCCGTGGTCGCGCGCGCCGACGAGATCGGCGAGCGCGTGAAGCCGCAAGGCTACAAGAAGATCGACGAGCTGCCGTTCGATTTCGTGCGCCGCCGCCTGTCGGTCGTCGTCGAGGACACGCACGGCACGCACCAGCTGATCTGCAAGGGTGCGGTCGAGGAAATGCTCGCGGTGTCGACCCATGTGCAGGACGAGGACGGCGTGCGACCGCTCGACTTCGTCGCGCGCAAGCGGCTGCTCGAACAGGCGAACGCGTACAACGAGGATGGCTTCCGCGTGCTGGTGCTCGCGACGCGCATGATTCCGCGCGGCGACGAACGCGAGCAGTACCGCACCGCCGACGAGCGCGACCTCGTCGTGCGCGGCTTCCTGACCTTCCTCGATCCGCCGAAGGAATCGGCCGCGCCGGCGCTCGCCGCGCTGCGCGAGAACGGTGTGTCGGTGAAGGTGCTGACGGGCGACAACCCGACCGTCACGATGAAGGTCTGCCGCCAGGTCGGCCTCCAGCCGGGCAAGCCGGTGCTCGGCGCCGAAATCGAGGCGCTCGACGACGCGACGCTCACGCAGGTCGTCGAACGCACGACGGTGTTCGCGAAGCTCACGCCGCTGCAGAAGGCGCGCATCGTGAAGGCACTGCAGGCGAACGGCCACACGGTCGGCTTCCTCGGCGACGGCATCAACGACGCGCCCGCACTGCGCGACGCCGACGTCGGCATTTCGGTCGACAGCGGCGCCGACATCGCGAAGGAAACCGCCGACATCATCCTGCTCGAAAAGAGCCTGATGGTGCTCGAGGAAGGCGTGATCAAGGGCCGCGAGACGTTCGGCAACATCCTGAAGTACCTGAACATGACCGCCAGCTCGAACTTCGGCAACGTGTTCTCGGTGCTCGTCGCCAGCGCGTTCCTGCCATGGGAGCCGATGCTCGCGACCCAGCTGCTGGTGCTGAACCTGATCTACGACACGTCGCAGATGCTGCTGCCGTGGGACCGGATGGATCCGGAGTTCCTGAAGAAGCCGCGCAAGTGGGAAGCCGGCAACATCGGCCGCTTCATGCTGTGGGTCGGGCCGACGTCGTCGGTGTTCGACATCACGACGTACATCCTGATGTGGACCGTGTTCGGCGCGGGTGCGATGTATCACCTGAACGGCGGCACGGGCGGCCAGGTCGTGATGAACTCGGGCTGGTTCATCGAGAGCCTCGTGTCGCAGACGCTCGTCGTGCATCTGCTGCGCACGCAGAAGATCCCGTTCCTGCAGAGCACGGCCGCACTGCCGGTGCTGCTGTCGACCTTCACCGCGATCGCCATCGGCTGCTGGCTGCCGTTCTCGCCGTTCGCGGATTCGCTCGGCTTCATGCACCTGCCGGGCACCTACTGGCTGTGGCTCGCGGCGACGATGGTCGGCTACATCCTGCTCGCGCAGATCGTCAAGACGATCTATGTGCGTCGCTACAAGCAGTGGTTCTGATTTCCTCCGGACGACGGCGTGCCGGCCCGCGCGGGGCCGGCCGCCGCCGACGCACCAAGGATGACGTGATGAAAAGAATGCTTCCGCTCGCGGCCGCGAGCGCGCTGCTCGCGCCACTCGACGCCTTTGCCGCCCACCCGCTCGTCAGCGACGACCCGGGCACCCAGGGCAACGCGAACTGGCAGTTCGAGCTCAATGCCGAGGAAACCTCGAAACAGGACGAAAACGGCCGCCACCAGATGTGGAACGCGACGCTCACGCGCGGCTTCGGCGAACGCGTCGATGTCTACGTCAACGCGCCGTACACGCATCTGCAAACGCGCACCGACGAGAACGGCGCCGGGTTCGGCGATGTCGAGATCGGCATGAAGTGGCGGTTTGTCGAACGCGGGCCGCTGTCTCTCGCGCTGAAGCCGATGGCGACGATGCCCACAGGCAATGACCGGCGCGGGCTCGGTACCGGCCGCGTCGGAACCGGCGCGACACTGCTCGCGCAAATCGACGTGTCGCGGTTCTCGTTTCTCGCGAATGCGGGCATGACGTACCAGCCGAATCGTCAGGGCGACCTGACTGCGATCTGGGCCTTCTCCGGCGCGGCGATCTACAAGGCGACCGACACGCTGCAGATCGTGGCGGACGTCGGCACGTCGCGCAACGCGGAAAGCGGCGCCGGCGCGAATCCGGCGTTCGTGATCGCGGGCGCGATCTATTCGCCGAAGCCCTGGCTCGATCTCGACATCGGCTACCGGCACGGACTGAACGACCAGACCTACCGTCACTCCGTGATGGGCGGGTTGACGGTGCGGTGGTGATACCACGGTGATGCGGCCGATGCCGCATGTCGAACCGTCATGCGACGGACCGCCTTCGGGCGGTCCGTTTTTTCATTCGGCGTCGTTCGCGCCGAACAGTTGCGCGCACACGGCGCGCCCCTCTTCAGTCAATGCGGCGCTGCCGGTGCCGTCGTCGCTCAGCGTCGTCGCGCTCAGGCCGGCGGCGTCGAGTTGCGTCAGCACGCGACGCAGCGTGCTCATCGGCAATTGCGTGCGCTTCGCGATCTTCGGCAGCGACCAGGTCTTGCCGGACGGATCGGTCGCGGCTTCGTGCAGCGTCGCGAGCGTTGCGACGAGTGCGGGGTCGAGTTGGGCGTCGTCGGATTCTGAAGTCATCGGTTCGGATTCATGAGCCGGCGCCGGGCCGGAATGCAGGAAGGATGCCATCGCGAGCACTATACGCCGCCGTCACACGCCCTTGATCGCCGCGCGCATGAACGACACGAAACGCGTGGTCACCGGATCGTCGCGATCGGACAGCCATGCGAGCCCGACGCGCCATTTCGCATCCCTGCCGTCGAGCGGCAGGACGGTCGCGTCGCGCAGCAGGTACTGCGCGCCCGACGGAATGAACGCGACGCCGACCCCGGCCGCGACCGACGTGAGCACCGATTGCACGTCCTCCGCCTGCTGCATGACCTGCGGCACGAAGCGCCGCTCGACGCACCACCGGTCGATCTGTGCGGCGAGCCCCGGGCCGCGCGCGCGCTGCAGCGCGATGAAGCCGATCTCGTTGAGCACGTCGAGATCGGCCGGCACGCGCTTGAAGCCGAGATGCGGCGGCACCGCGAGCGCGAGCGCCTCGTCGATCACCTTGAACGACGACAGCCCTTCATCGGACGGCAGACGCAGGAAGCCGGCGTCGAGCTTGCCGGCGCGCAGCCGGCGTGTTTGCTCGGACGACGACAGGTCGCTCAGCGTGACCGCGATACCCGGATTGCGGCGACGGAATTCCGCGACGAGTTTCGGCACGAGCGTCAGCACGGACAGGCAGATGCCGAGCCGTAGATGCCCGCGTTGTCCGCTGGTCGCCTCCCGGGCACGCGCGAGGATTTCGTCGGCATCGCGCACGAGCGCCTGCGCATCGGGCAGGAAGCGTTCGCCGAACGGCGTCAGTTCCGCGCCGTGCCGGCCGCGCTCGAACAGCTTGCCGCCGAGGCTCGCCTCGAGCGCGCCGATCTGCTTGCTCAGCGCCGGCTGGCTCATGTGCAGTGCGTCGGCCGCGCGGCTGAAATGGCTGAGCTCGGTGACTGTCAGGAAGGTGCGCAGCAGTTTCAATTCCATTCTTTAAAGGAATCGTATCGATCGAAACATTCATTTTACTGATCGAACGGGGTGACGTTCAATACGGACATGCCCTCTTCTGGAATTCACTTTATGTCCGTTGATCATGCGGCCGAATGCCCGACCGATATCTCGTGCGACACGGTGGCCGCCGACGAAAGCCGTGTCGAGCCCGATGCGCCGGCGCCGGAGCGTCGGGCCGCACGTGCTGCACATGTGGACGGACGCAGCCGCCGCTTTCGCTTCGGCGATGCGCTGGACGACACGCCGCCGCGCGCCATCACGGGTTCGATCGCGATCAGCTTCGCGGTCGTGTCGCGGCGGAACTGGCCACGCTGAGCGCTGAGCCTGCTCGTCGCGCGCATTGCGCCGAACGCGCATCTTCGATCATCCGCAAAAAACAGCGGAAATCCGCCCCATCACGCACCGTTGCATGCACATCGATCGTCATCGCCGCGCGATCGACCTTATAATTTCCCGCACCCGCTCACCGCCCATGCATTTCGCGCCGCCGCAACGCGCGTGAAAAGGAGACTTTCGCTTGACCGGCCTCATCGCGCGCCTGCCTCGCGCCCGGACCTTCCTGATCCTCGCCCTCTCGTTCCTGACACTCGCGTTCGCAACGAACGCGTCCGCGCAGCGCGCGCAGCCGCATCGCACCGCGGCGCCGCATGTGCATACGAAAGTCGTCAAGAAAGCTCCCGCCCACCGCAAGCACAAGGTCGTCAAGCACCGGCGCCCGCGCGTCAAGCATCATTCGGTCAAGCGTCACGCCGCGCCCGCGCCGCAGCACCGGCGCGCGAAACGCACGAACGCGGTGCGCCCGCGTCCCGCCGCGAAGCCGCGCCTGCTCGCGAGCTGCGGCTACAGCCCGCGCGCGGTGCGCACGCTGCACTCACGCGCGGCCTACGTGCTCGACGTCGATTCCGGCACGCCGCTGCTGGCTCGCAACGCAGGTACCGTGCGGCCGATCGCGTCGATCTCGAAGCTGATGACCGCCGTGGTCGCGCGCGACGCGGACCGGCCGCTGAACGGCGTGCTGCGCGTCACGTCACGCGACCGCGACACGATCAAGTTCACCGGTTCGCGGCTGCCGATCGGCGCCGAACTGTCGCGCCGCCAGATGTTCCATATCGCGCTGATGTCGTCGGAAAATCGTGCGGCTGCCGCGCTGAGCCGCGACTATCCGGGCGGCCGCGCCGCGTTCGTGAAGGCGATGAACCGCGAAGCGCGCCGGCTCGGGATGCGTCAAACGCACTTCCGCGAACCGACCGGGTTGTCGCCGCACAACGTGTCCACCGCCGAGGATCTCGCGCGGCTCGTCGGCGCGGCCGCGCAGGATCCGCTGATACGCTACTTCTCGACGGACACGTCGACCACCGTGCAAGCCGGCGACGGCGAACTGCTGTACGTGAACTCCGATCCGCTCGTCCGCAGCGGCAGCCTGCCGATCCGCCTGCAGAAAACCGGCTTCATCAACGAATCGGGGCACGGCGTCGTGATGCGCATGCGCGTGAAGGGCCGCCGCGAAACGATCGTGCTGCTCGGCGCACCGACGCGCGCCGGCGTGTCGAACGATGCGATGAAAATCCATCGCTGGCTGAACTGCTCGATCCAGTAAGCACGGCGCGCGCGGCCGGCGCGCTCATTCACGAAGGAGCGGCGCCATGCAGGACGAATACCGTTTCAACGCATTCGGGCGCCTGCTCAGCGTCGTGCGCTCGAACGGCCACTGGGCCGTGTTCGATCTCGGCGCCGAAGGCAAGCGGCGGCCGGCCAATCTGCAGATTCCGTCCGCGCTTGCCGCGGAAGAACTCGCGCAATATCTCGGCGACTTGTTGCATGAGGATGCTTCGCCGAAGTACCACGACGTCGTGGCGGTTCCGGTTCCGTCGCCGCGCCGGGCATAGTACCGGGCCGCGCTGCTCGCCCCGCTCACCCGCTCGTTCAGCGGACCGGCCGCTGCCGCACCGACGCCCCCGTTCCCCTCCGATCTCCCGCACGCACGCGCGTCCGGAACTCTCAAACAATTCGACAGCTAAACTTGCAAGTTTAACTGTCGTGTTCTATGCTCCGTCACATGACACCACCCCGCACACCCGGCGTTTCCGCCGACACCGTCGCCACCGACCTGACCCTCGCGGTCGGCCAGCTGATCCGCCGGCTGCGCTCCGAGATCGACTCCGAAGGGCTCGGCATGTCGCAGACGAGCGCGCTCGCGCGGCTCGAACGACAGGGCCCGATGACGACCGCCGACCTCGCCCGCGCGGAGGCGATGAAGCCGCAGTCGATGAAGGCGATCCTCGCGAGCCTCGAGGAAGACGGGCTCGTCGAACGCCAGCCGCACCCGACCGACGGCCGCCAGATCCTGTTCCTGCTGACCGCGGCCGGCCGCGAAGGACGACGCAAGCGCGACACCGCGAAGCACAAGTGGCTCGGCGCCGCGATCGAGAAACTCGACCCTGAAGAGATCCGCACGCTCGCCGCCGCGATTCCGCTGATCCGGCGCATCGGCGAGCAATGACCGCCGCCCGCGTGCGGCGCGGCATCCGCGCGCACGCGTTCCTTTGCCCCATTCACGGAGCATCAGCACCATGAGCACAACCCGTCTCGACACGAACACGGCGCTCGTCGTCATCGACCTGCAAAAAGGCATCGTCGCGCTGCCGACGTCCCATCGGGTCGCCCCCGTAATCGAACGCACGCGCGAACTGCTCGACGCATTCCGCGAGCGCGGGCTGCCGGTCGTACTCGTCAACGTCGCCGGCGGCGCGCCGGGCCGCACGCAGCAGCAGGCGCGTCGCGATGCCCTTCCTGCCGACTGGACCGACCTCGTACCCGAACTGAACCGCCAGCCGGGCGACCACGTCGTGACGAAGAAGACCTGGGGCGCGTTCACCGCCACCGATCTCGACGCGTACCTGAAAGCAGCCGGCGTCACGCAGATCGTGCTGACCGGCGTCGCGACCAGCATCGGCGTCGAATCGACGGCACGCCAGGCGCACGAACTCGGCTACAACGTGACGCTGGCGGTCGACGCAATGACTGACCTCAACGCGGACGCGCACACGAACAGCGTCGAACGGGTGTTCCCGCGTCTCGGCGAGACGGGTTCGACGCAAGACATCCTCGCGCTGCTCGACCGGCGCGGCGCATGAACGACACGCGCACTCGGCCGGCGCCGGGCCATCCGGCCGCCCGGCTCGATCCGGCGATCTGGAAAGTCAGCGCGGTCGCGACGCTCGGCGGGCTGCTGTCGCAGCTCGACGCGACGATCGTCAACGTATCGCTGTCGAGCCTCGCGACCGACCTGCATGCGAGCCTGTCGACGATCCAGTGGGTGACGAGCGGCTACCTGCTCGCGCTCACGCTGGTGTTGCCGCTGAACGGTTGGCTCGTCGACCGCATCGGTGCGAAGGCGCTGTACCTGTGGTGTTTCTCCGCGTTCACGCTGACGTCGGCGCTGTGCGGGCTCGCGTGGTCCGCGCCGTCGCTGATCGCGTTCCGTGTGCTGCAAGGCGTCAGCGGCGGACTGCTCGCGCCGATGGCGCAGATGATGATCGCGCGCGTGGCCGGCCAGCAGATGGCGCGCGTGATCGGTTATGCAGCAGTGCCCGTGCTGATCGCACCGATCCTGGGCCCGGTCGTCGCCGGTGCGATCCTGCAGCACGCGTCATGGCGCTGGCTCTTTCTCGTAAACCTGCCGGTTGGCGCACTCGCGCTTGCGCTGGCCGTGTGGTTCCTGCCCGGCGATCGCGACGAAACGCAGCGGCGCGAACTCGACTGGGTCGGCCTGGCGCTGCTGTCGCCGGCGCTCGTGCTGTTCCTGTACGGCGCGGAGCGGATCGACGCCGTGCCGGGTATCGCGGCAATCGCGGGTTCGGTGCTGCTGCTCGCGGCGTTCCTGCGCGTCGAGCGACGCAAAGGCGAGCGTGCGCTGATCGACGTCGCGCTGTTTCGCGCGCGCGTGTTCGGCGCGGCCGCCGCCACGCAGTTTCTGTCGAACGGCGCGATCTACGCGGGCCAGATGTTGATTCCTGTATTCCTGATCCAGGCGTGCGGCCGCTCGCCCGGCGAGATGGGCTGGCTGCTGGCTCCGCTCGGGCTCGGCATGCTCGTCACGTATCCGTTGATGGGTACGCTGACGAGCCGGTTCGGCGTGCGCCGGCTGGCCGCCGCCGGCGCGATGCTCGCGCTCGTCGCGACGCTGCCGATCGTGTATCTCGCGCTGACCGGCTACGATCCCTACGTGCTGGTGCCCGCGCTGTTCGTGCGCGGGATGGGCCAGAGCGCGATCGGCATCCCGTCGATGTCCGCCGCGTACGCGTCGGTCGAACGGCGCAACCTGCCGATGGCGACGACGTCGCTCAATATCGTCCAGCGCCTCGGCGGCCCGACGTTCACGACGATCTGCACGCTGTTTCTCGCGTGGCGGCTGCATGCCGAATCGGTGTCGACGGGCGGCACGCATGGGGTCGCCTACGCGTGGGCGTTCGGCCTGCTTTGCGCACTGCATGCGGCGAGCTTCGTGACGACGCTGCGGCTGCCGCGATGGTCGAGTGGAGTGGGCGCACGGCCGACGGGGGTGCGCGGGTCGGTTCGCGCTGAATGACGGGGCCTGCCGTTACACGGCACGCGGCTCCTGCTGGGCCGGCGTCACGCCTGCTGTTTCCAGCGCCTGATGCAGCGTCGGGAAGATGGACGACGCGCCGACGATCTCCGTGATCTGGTGGCGCTCCATGTCCGCATGCAGGTAACGGTTCACGCGCCCGAACAGCACGCCGATCCGGGCACGCGTGCAGCGCGTTGACGAGCTCAGCGAAGCCAAATTGGAATTCTCGCTGCTATCCAGTCAACCGTGGTGGGTGGCATCGAAATCGATCGCATGCCGTCGTACTGATCCGACGCATCGAAGTAGAACAATTTTCCATCGTGAATCTCGATCGGCTCGTAGCCCGGTCGCCCGCCCCAGAACACGAAAAACAGCCGGGTTGCCAGCGTCGATCCGTGTGCATCGGCCACGACGATTTTGACTTGCTCATTTTGATCGGCAAAAAGGCCGTTGCCGTGGCCGCCGCTTCCGCAGATGCTCACGATGTAGGTCGTGTCGCCGACCTGCTTGACTCCGCCATTCAGTTTGGCGTTGTAGTCGTAGCGCTGACAATCGGTGTCGTCAGTCGTGATCCCGCGAACGCTGACGAGGTAGAAGAATCCCAAAAATCCGAGCATGACGATCGCCAGGCCTACGCGCTTCGCTCGACTCAAATGGCCCGGACTTCTAGCAAGCCGGTAGATGGAGAGGACGACGACGATCGACGTGATCGCGAAGATCGTGGGCTTCGCGTTCTTGAATGAGAAAAGCGTGATCGCGTTCCTCACATTGGCCGGCAAGAACATCAAGGCGAGTGCGACAACCAGGCATACGGCAACCACGGCCAACGTCACTTTGAGGATGGCAATGATTGCCTTCATTGCTCGGCCTGGAGGGTTCTGCATATAGTGTCAATTTTCAGAATGATGGGCTTGTCCAGCTTGAGGAGTTTGGGCTTACTGTAGATCATGAAGTCGCCGCCACGATTATGCGCCGACCTCCAGTCGCGGTACGTCTTGTTATGAACTGGCCAGTAGACATCCTTCGCCAGAAATTTCCGAAAGAGACTGGTGCGTCTGTCAATCGGCTTGTTGACCTCGTCTCCCTCAGGTAGATAACGCCACTGCTCAATGGTCGAGTCTCCGACGTTCAAGTTGCTGCTTTTGAAAAAGTCATTGACGACCGCGACGTAGGACAGAACCATGCCGTTCTTGTTCCAGTGGCCGAGGTACTGACTCTTGGCCGGCGAATCATCGTTGAACGAGTAGCTGTCTTTGATGTAGACATAGACGTGTGTAATTTGCACGACCGGTTCGAGACAAAAGATCTTGTGCTCGCCTTCGTACTTGTAATAGCGCTCCCCGGTAACGGTCGCCTTCCCTATGGCCGCGTAGAAGTTGAAGTTCGCCAAAGCACCGGTCAGATCGGTCATCGCGGTACCATCGAGCGTATCGATAGATGATACCGGCTGGTATTGGAACCCCCAATCGATGTGAAATTGGAGCGGATCTGTCACAAACGGGGAAGTGTCGATAGAGACTCCCGCAGCATTCACGCGCCCGGCCGAGAAAATTTTCTCGATTACGGGCGCCAAGACTTTAGAGGCCGCTCGCAGAGCATTCGGTGTGTAAATCGCTTGTCTGACGAGCTGATTGAATCGCGCGGATGCGCCGCGAAATTTCAATGCCCAATCCAGGGTAACTGTCGTATCGTCGAGCGGCTGTACAGAGTTGAGATCGTTGTTATAGACATGCTTTGGACTCGCGAGCCACTCTCGGGCGAGCTTGGCCGAAATCGGCCAACCCATCTTGTCCATCGCTTTGGGGATATCTTGCAGATCGAACTCCGGCAGCTTATCAGCTCGCTCCGCGTCTTGATGCTTATTGCTCGGTGGAGGCTTGGCGGGCGGCTTCGCAGATGTTGGTGCCGCAGGGGGCGGCGTGTGTGGCGCTACCGGAGCGGCTGCCTTCGGCCGTGGCGGCTCGTTCGGCGCAAGCCTATCGAACGAGATTTTCTGCTGCGTATCGATGGGAACGCATCCGACTACGCCCGAGTAGCATTTCCAATGCTTGCCGGAATATAGCAGCCGCGATTCCATTTGATAATACGGGACTTTTCTCACAACCGGCATAGCGAATAACGCCTCTCAACGAATTCATCCCAAAATAATGGAGGTCTAGGGGAGTCCGAGAACAATAACGAAGCAATTGTTAAATCGGCCCGAGGACACAGAGATCATAAAGATATAGAAAGCCCCGGTTCGCGCGCAACTTAGGTTCATCGCAGGGAGCGTGGCCAACTGCACTGGTCAGCGATTCGCTGTGTAGCGTGGGTGAATTTGAATGGCGTACGGGCCATCGCCAAGCCACGGTGGTAGTTGATCTGGTTGGGCGGCAAGTGCTCCGGGGTCAGCTCCGGACGCTCACGCAAAATGGCGCGCGCCTTCTTAGAACAACTTCCTGAGAATGTCACAAAGCATTGCAATAGACATTTGCACGCCGACACCCGCGAGAAAGCCGACGAGCATCGTGCGCAGCAGGATATCGGCAAGAAAGCGGAGCTTGACCATCGGCACATAACCGAGCACCTGTGGGATATCCCTCGACGCGAGCGAGATGCCCGCGCACACGTCGCGAATGGCCGACGCGCGGCGAACCGGCAGAAGGCCCTTCAGCAGCCGCCCGCGTGACGGCCGGCTTTCGTTGGAATCTTGCATGCGTGAAATGCGTGGATGATGTCCAGGAGCCCCACCTCATGCATTCGCCACGTCCGCCCGGAACCCGATGGCACAATCACGGTCCCTTTCATACGCCCTTCACCGGGCGCGCGCCGCATCGCGGCGCAGATTCAACGCACGAGAAAGACCCTGCCTGCCCTTATGACCCTGAACGAATCCTGGTTTGCGCCGCTCGTCGGCCTCCTCATCCTGCTCGCCGCCGCCGGCGCGATCACCGCCGCCGTCCATTTCTTGTTGTTCCGCGTGGTCGCGCGCCTCGCGCGGCTGTCGGCCACGCGCATCGACGACGCACTGTTCGAGTTCGGCGCATTCAAGTGGCTGAACCGCATCGTGCCGTTCGTCGTGATCAAGCTCGGGCTCGCGGCAGTGCCCGGGATCCCGGCCGCGGCCGCGCAGGCCGCCGACAAGGTGCTGTTCGCGCTGATCGTGTTGCTGGTGTCGATGACGATCAGCGCGACGCTGTCCGCGCTCGAACACACGCATCGCATGAGCCATCGCGACCAGCCGCGCCTGTCGCTGAAAGGCGCGATGCAGCTCGTCAAGCTCGTGATGTTCATCACGGCCGCGCTCGTCGTGATCGGCGACGCGACCGGCAAGCAGATCGGCCTGCTGCTGTCGGGCATCGGCGCGATGTCGGCGGTGCTGATGCTGATCTTCAAGGACACGCTGCTCGGCCTCGTGGCCGGCGTGCAGCTGTCGTCGAACGACATGCTGCGGATCGGCGACTGGATCACGATGCCGTCGGCCGGCGCGGACGGCACCGTCATCGACATCACGCTGAACACGGTGAAGGTCGCGAACTTCGATCACACGATCATCACGGTGCCGACATGGAAGCTGATCACCGAGAGCTACCAGAACTGGCGCGGGATGACCGAAGCCGGCGGGCGCCGCATCAAGCGCGCGCTGTTCATCGACGCGACGAGCGTACGCTTTCTCGACAACGACGAGATCGCACGGCTCGAACGCCTGACGCTGCTGAAGGACTACCTGGAAGACAAGGTCGACGCGATCGCGCAATGGAACGGCACGCTCGGCACGGCGGGCGAATGCCCGGCGAACCGCCGCCAGCTGACGAATCTCGGCACGTTCCGCGCGTACGTCGCGAACTACCTGAAGGGCCATCCGCGAATCCGCCGCGACATGACGTGCATGGCGCGTCAGCTGCCGCTGACGGCCGAAGGCATTCCGCTCGAACTGTACTGCTTCACCGACACGACGAGGTGGGTCGACTACGAGACGATCCAGGCCGACCTGTTCGATCACCTGATCGCGGTGCTGCCGGAGTTCGGGCTGCGCGTGTACCAGCACCCGTCGGGCTTCGACATGCGCCGGATGGCCGGCGCGGCGCAAGGCGAACTGCAGGCGTCGCACGCGCTGTAATGCTTGCCGCGACGGCTCGCCACGGGCCGCCGCTCGCCACCGCGCAGCGCAGCGCGGCGCCCCGTGCGCCGCTCACCGCCCCGCGCACTCGGACGCGAGCCGCCCCACCACCTTCAGCGCGTCCTCGATCTGCCGCGACCACGGATAGCTGTAGTTGAGCCGGATGAAATGCCGGTAATCGGCGCTCGCCGAGAACATGTGGCCGGGCCCGATCGTGATGCCCTGCGCGAGCGCGAGCGCATACAGCTTCATCGCGTCGACCCGCGGCGGCAACTCGACCCACAGCACGTACCCGCCCTGCGGCTGCGACAGCCGCGTGCCCGCCGGGAAGAAACGCCGCACCATCGCGCTCATCAGGCTCGCCTGCTGCGCATACTGCTTGCGCATCCGCCGCAGGTGGAAATCGTAGCCGTCGTGCTTCAGGTATTCGGCGATCGCGAGCTGCTCGATCGCGGGCGTCGCGAGCGTGTTCAGGAATTTCAGCTTCTCGACCTGATCGCGATAGCGGCCCGGCATCGCCCAGCCGATCCGGTAGCGCGGCGACAGGCTCTTCGTGAACGACGCGCAATGCAGCACGAGCCCGTCGCGGTCGTACGACTTCAGCGCGCTCGGCGTCGTGTCGCCGAAATGCAGCTCGTGATAGACGTCGTTCTCGATCGCGGGCACGCCGTGCTTCGCGAGCAGCTCGACGAGCGCGCGCTTGCGCGCATCGGGCATCTGAAAGCCGAGCGGATTCTGGAAATTCGGCATCACCATGCACGCGGCGATGCGCTCGCGCTCGAGGATCCGTTCGAGCGCGTCGAGATCGATGCCGTCGCCCGGATGCGTCGCCACCTCCAGCGCGCGCATGCCCATCCGCTCGATCGCGTGCAGCATCGCGTAGAACGTCGGCGACTCGACGGCGATCGTGTCGCCCGGCCGCGCGACGGCCTGCAGGCACAGGTTGATCGCCTCGGTCGCGCCGATCGTCATCACGATCTCGCCGGGCTCGACCGCGATCCCGCGCTCCGCGTAGCGCCGCGCGATCTGGCGGATCAGTTCCTGGTTGCCGGGCGGCAGGTCGTCGATCACGCCCCAGCGCGTGCGCCGCCGCCCGATCGCCTGCGCGTAGCGCGCAAGACGCTGCACCGGGAACTGCGACGCATCGGGATACGGCGAGCCGAGCGGCACCGCATCGTCACGCGCGATCGAGCGCAGCGTCGACAGCACGAGCCGGCTGACGTCCACCGCCGACGGCTCGGCCGCCGGCGCCGACGTGTTCAGCTCCGCCTCGACCGGCTCGGTGACCCGCGCCCGCACGAAATAACCGGACTGCGGCCGGCTCTCGATCAGCCCGCGGCTCTCCAGCACGAGATACGCGCGCAGCACGGTCGTCACGCTGAGCTGCTGCTGCCGGCTCGCCTGCCGCACCGACGGAATCCGCTCGCCCGGCCGGTATACGCCGCGCTCGATCTGCGCCTGCAGCTCGTCGGCCAGTTGTTCGTAACGCTTCACGCGCCTCCCTTTCAGCTTCCCTTCAAAAACACAGTTACGGCCCGCACTCCCTGAATGGCCGAAACTGTACTCTTTTTTGAAGATAAGAGGTGTACACACAGCAGCCCCGGCGCCGCGCGTACTCTTGCTGCATCAACCCTGAGCACCCGCATCATGAAAAAGAAATCCGCCGCCCCGCGCATCGAACCGTATCACCACCCGGCCGCCGGCTGGGGCGCGCTGAAAGCCGTCGCGATCAACCTGATCAAGGAAAAGGTCACCGGCGGCAACTACCGCACGCTGCTGCGCCAGAACCAGCCGGACGGCTTCGACTGCCCGGGCTGCGCGTGGCCCGACCGCCAGCATGCGTCGACGTTCGAATTCTGCGAAAACGGCGTGAAGGCCGTGGCCGCCGAAGCGACGAGCAAGCGCGTGACGCCCGAATTCTTCGCCGCGCACACGGTCACCGAGCTGCTCGAACAGACGGATTTCGAGCTCGAACAGCACGGCCGCCTGACCGACCCGATGGTGTACGACGCCCGCACCGATCGCTACGTGCCGATCGCGTGGGACGACGCGTTCGAGCTGATCGCGCGCCACCTGCGTGCGCTGCCGGACCCGAACCAGGCCGCGTTCTACACGTCGGGCCGCGCGAGCAACGAGGCGGCGTTCCTGTATCAACTGCTGGTGCGGCGGTACGGCACGAACAACTTCCCCGACTGCTCGAACATGTGCCACGAGGCGACGAGCCGCGGGCTGCCCGATTCGGTCGGCGTCGGCAAGGGCACCGTCACGCTCGACGATTTCGAGCACGCGGACATGCTGCTGATCTTCGGCCAGAACCCGGCGACCAACCATCCGCGGATGATGGGCGAGCTGCGCGAATGCGCGAAGCGCGGCGCGACGATCGTGTCGATCAACCCGCTGAAGGAACGCGGGCTCGAGCGCTTCGCCGATCCGCAAAGCCCGCTCGAGATGCTGACGATGTCCGGCACCGCGATCGCATCGACGTTCATCCAGCCGACGATCGGCGGCGATTTCGCGCTGATCAAGGGGATGGCCAAGCGCGTGCTCGAACTCGACGACGCCGCACGCGCCGCCGGCGCGCCGCGCGTGCTCGACACAGCGTTCATCGACGAACACACGGCCGGCTTCGACGCGTTCGCCGACGATCTGCGCGACGAAAGCTGGCCGGCGCTGACTGCCGAAAGCGGCGTGTCGTACGACCAGATCGACAGCCTCGCGCAGCGCTATGCACGCAGCGAGCGCGTGATCGCGACGTGGGGCATGGGCATCACGCAGCACAAGCATTCGGTCGCGACCGTGCAGATGCTGACGAACCTGATGCTGATGCGCGGCAACATCGGCCGCCCCGGCGCCGGCCTGTGTCCGGTCCGCGGCCACTCGAACGTGCAGGGCAACCGCACGGTCGGCATCGAGGAAAAGCCGTCGCAGGCGTTCCTCGACCGGCTCGGCCACGTGTTCGACTTCGAGCCGCCGCGCCATCACGGCTACGACGTCGTCGAGACGATCGAAGGCATGCTCGAAGGCCGCGTGAAGTTGCTGATCGGCCTCGGCGGCAACTTCGCGATGGCGACGCCTGACACGCCGCGCACGTGGGAAGGCCTGCGCCGCTGCGCGCTCTCCGTGCACATCACGACGAAGCTGAACCGCAGCCACCTGATCCACGGCCGCGACGCGCTGATCCTGCCGACGCTCGGCCGCACCGAGATCGACCTGCAGGACAACGTGCCGCAAGGCGTGACGGTCGAGGATTCGATGAGCATGGTCCACGTGTCGTACGGGATGAACAAGCCGGCTTCCGCGAACCTGATGTCGGAGCCGGCGATCGTCGCGCACATGGGCCATGCGCTGTTCGGCAGCGGCACGATCGACTGGCTCGCGTACAAGGACGACTACGCGAAGATCCGCGATGCGATCGAGGCGACCCTCGACGATTTCTACGACTACAACGCGCGCATCGCGCGGCCCGGCGGCTTCCACCTGCGCGTCGCGTCGCGCGATCGCGAATGGCTGACGCCGACGGGCAAGGCGAACTTCATCGCGCACGCACTGCCGACCGACACGCCGATCCAGCGCGCCCGCGCGCTGCACGGCGAGCGCCTGATGACGCTGATGACGACGCGCTCGCACGACCAGTACAACACGACCGTCTACGGGCTCGACGACCGCTATCGCGGCGTGTTCGGCCAGCGCCGCGTGGTGTTCGTCAACCGCGACGATCTGGCGATGCTCGGCCTGAAGGCCGGCGACTGGGTCGACATGGAAACCGTGTGGCACGACGGCATCGAGCGGCGCGCGAACGGCTTCCTGCTCGTCGAATACGACATCCCGCGCGGCTGCATCGGCGCGTACTACCCAGAAACGAACCCGCTGGTGCCGCTCGACAGCGTCGGCGACGTATGCAACACGCCGACGTCGAAGTCGGTGCCGGTCCTGCTGCATCGCGCGGCCGCGCCGGCGTCGGCTGCTGCCTGACGGAGCGCCGCGATGATCGTTCGGCCGCGCGAGCACTGGCTGCGGATGCTGCTCGTCTGGAACGGATCGGTGCTGCCGACCATCCTGCCGCAGCTCGTGCTGACGCTCGCGATCAGCCTCGTCGCGGTGTGGGGCGGCGGGCGCGTGCTCGGCGAGAAGGTGCCGCTGAACCCGACGCCGTTCACGCTGATCGGCCTCACGCTCGCGATCTTCGCGGGGTTTCGCAACAACGCGAGCTACGAGCGCTACCGCGAGGGCCGGCAGCTGTGGGGCGGCGTGCTGACCGCCACGCGCACGCTGGTGTCGCAAGCACTCTGCTACGGCGCGATCGATGACGACGACGCCGCGCGGCACGCGTTCGTGCGCAAAGTCATCGCGTTCGTCCATGCGCTGAAGCATCAATTGCGCGGCACCGATCCGGCGGCAGACCTGCGCGCGCTGCTCGACGACGGGACCCATGCGCGCATCGTCGCCGCCCGGTATGCGCCGATCGCGATCGTTCATGAACTGCGCGAGGCATTCGCCGCGCGCGCCGACGCCGGGCATCTCGCCGATACGCGTCTCTGGATGCTCGACGCGCGCCTCGACGATCTCGTGTCGATGGTGAGCGGCTGCGAGCGCATCGCATCGACGCCGATCCCGTTCTCGTACGACGTACTGCTGCACCGGACCATCTACGCATACTGCGTGCTGCTGCCGTTCGGCCTGGTCGACTCGATCGGCGCGGCAACGCCGTTCGTCACCGTGTTCGTCGCCTATACGCTGATCGCGCTCGACGCGATCGCCCATGCGATCGCCGAGCCGTTCGGCGACGGGCCGAACCACCTCGCGCTCGATGCGATGACGCGGATGATCGAACGCACGCTGCTCGAACTGAACCACGAGCCGCTGCCGGCGGAAGCCATGCCCGGCCCGGCGTATCGACTCACCTGACGGGCCGGGCACCGTCGACGCCCCCGCCCGCCTCTGCCCGTTCAGTCGCGGCGGCCGCGCAGGAAGTGGCCGTGCCCGGCCACCGCGTCCGCGATCCGCCTCAGCAACACGATGCCGCGCAGCAGCGCGCGTGCCGCATCGCTGTCGACATCGGCCACGCGCCGCCGCAGCAACCGCGCGGCCATATCGCAACTGCGCTCGAGCCGGGCGAAATCCGCGAGCGCGGCGCGGCCGCGCACCACGGCCACCGCGCGACGCGCGGCCGGCTCCCGGGCCGCCAGTTCCGCGAGCGACAGCAGGCTGTCGCCGATGCCCCAGATCGCCAACAGGTCGCGCATGTCGCGCTCGATCAGCGTTTGCGGCAGGTTGCCCGCGAACCCGAGCTCACGCCGGAGCCGGTCGGCCGTGCGACTGAGCCACGCGCTTGCCGACCAGCCGCGCGGGTTGCGGGCGATCGCCGCCAGATCGCGGCGCACCGCGCGATGCAGACGCCGCCGGCTCGTGCCCGGATCGCCGGGAAACACGAGCGCGAACACCAGCACGCCGAACGCGATGCCGAGCAGCGTCGACAGTGCGCTGTTCAGGAACACCGCATCGCCGATGCGCGCGGTGTTGTCCGGCGACGTGAAATTCCAGAAGAAGATCGCGAACGCGCTGCCAAGCGCGGCGGTGCGCGGATGGCGCATCGCGAGGCCCGTGCCGATCATGAACACGCCGATGATGTATGCGAGCGTCTCGAAGCCCGACACCGCCGGCAGCAGGATGAAGTTGCAGACGATCCCCGCCACCGCCGCGCACGCCGTGCCCTTGAGGAACCCGATCGCGGCCCGGGCCGAATTCGGCCGGGTGGAAAACAGCGCGCCGACCACCGCCGTGATCGCAACGAAACCGGCACCCGACGGCCATGCGGTGACGATCCAGATCGCCGACGCGGCCAGCACCGCGATGAACGCCCGGATGCCGTTGTGACACGCGAGCACCGCGTCGCGATGAAACGCATAGCGGACCCGCGACGGCGGCGGAACCGGCAGGTCGACCCGCGCCTTGTTGGCGAACGCGTCGTCGAATCCGGCAAGCAGCGTGCTCAGCCGGTCGAGCGTGAGCAGGCGCGAGTCATCCGAACCCGTCGGCTCGGCGGCCTCGACGTGCAACGCCTGGTCCACCCGCGCGCGCAGCACCGCCATCTCCGGCCCTGCCTCGCCTGACGCGGCGACGCCGTCGAGCACCCGCGCGGCCTCGGCGACCAGCGGATCCGGCGCGTCGCCGCTGCGCGCCGCATGCGCGGACAGCACGCCGAGCGCCGCCGCGCGCAGATGGCCGATCGCGTTGCGCACCGGCGGCGCGCCGGCGGCCGCATACTCGGCCGCGGTGTCGAGATCGAGCGCCTCCGCGAACAGCCGGTGAACCGCCGCGGCGTTCGGCTCGCGACGCAGCGCGGCCGCGCCGACAGCCACCGCGCGCCCGAGATAGCGCGCGAGCCGCGTGCGGACGTCGCGCAGCGGCGAACCCGGGGCGAACACCGTTTCGAACGCGGCGGCACACAGGATGCCGACCATGACGTAAAGGAACCGCGCGGTCGCGATATCGAACGCGTGCAGCGGCGCGGACGCCGCATCCATCGCGACGATCGCGGCCGTATAGCCGGCGAGCACCGCCGCGTACGCACGGAAATTCCGCAGGAACGTCGCGACGCCCGCGCACAGGCCGATCCAGGCGGCGAGCGCGGTCAGGAACAGCTCGGGCGTCTGCGCGAATGCGCCGGTCAGCGCGAGCGCGACGGCCGCGCCGATCGCTGTGCCGAGGATCCGGTACTGGCTCTTCGACAAGCCCATTCCGCGTGTGCCCTGCGCGACGATCCACACGGTCGACGCGGCCCATTTCGGGTCGTCGAGGTTCATCCGGAAGGCGATGTAGAGCGCGAGCAGCGAGGCGGCCGTGTTGCGCAACGCGAATCCGAGCGCGCCGGGGGGCAAGGTGGGCCATGCGTCGCGCAGCGCGGTGCGCACGATCGCGAACGGCGGCAGGCTGGGAAAAGCGAATTTCATGCGGCGAGCATACGATCGCGCCACGGCCGCCACTACCGGCCCCACGGGATGCGTTATTGCAGCGGGCGGGATAATTGGGATGACCAACATGAAGCCATTCCGCCGGCGACGGTAAGATGCGCGCAGGCCAAGCACTGAAAACAACCTGTATGGACTTCGAGAGCATCCGGATATTCTTGCGCGTGGTGGAACGCGGCAGCTTCACGGCCGCGTCCGTGCAACTCGACATGCCGCTCAGCCGCGTGAGCCGCAAGGTCAAGCAACTCGAGGACGATCTCGGCGTGCAGCTGCTGTACCGGACCACGCGCCGCGTGTCCGTCACCGAAGGCGGGCGCGACTATTACGAGCGGTGCCTGCGCGCGGAGGAAATCCTGCTCGACGCGGACCGCCAGGCCCGCGCGCTGCGCACCGATCCCGAAGGCACGCTGCGCGTGCTGGTGCCCTACTCGATCGGACTGTTCGAACTGGAGCCCGCGCTCGCGGAGTTTCACCGGCGCTACCCGCGCGTGCAGCTCGTGCTGATCTACGACAACAGCCCGCTCGACCTCGTCGAGCATGGCTTCGACGTCGCGCTGCGCGCGGGCATGCTGACCGATTCCGGCTATGTCGCGCGCTCGCTCGGCTGGTCGCACGCGAAGCTCGCCGCGAGCCCCGCGTACCTCGAGCGCGCCGGGCGCCCGCAGACACCGCACGAACTCGCGCAGCACGACATCCTGTACGTGGGGCGCGACGCGCCCGGCCTGACGCTGCGGCTCACCAACGCGGCCGGCGACGTGGCCGACGTGCCGATCCGCCCCGTGCTGATCTCGAACGAATCGATCACCGTGCTGCGCCAGGCCGCGAGCGGCGGCGGCATCGCGCTGATCTCCACGCACTACATCGCGCGGCGGCTCGAGAAGAACGAACTCGAGATCGTCCTGCCCGACTGGCACCGCACCGACGACGTCGAACTGCACGCGCTCTATCCGCGCCGCGCGACGCTCGACAGCAAGGTGCGCATCTTCGTCGAGTTCCTGACGGAAGTGTTCACCGGTTGGCGGAACGCGCCGTAACGGGCATCGCACGACCGGCAATCGGCGCGTACCGTCCGGATTATTGCGGCACGCGAAAGGAATTAATGAGTAGGCGAGCGTTGATCGCCGCTCGTCGCATCGTTAGCCTGTTGCGATGCAAAACCACGCCGCACACACCACACGCTACGGCAGCCATGGGCCGGCTGCGCGCCGACGCGTCACACGCGTCGCGCCTTCCTGACCGGTACTAGCCCGCCTGCCGGAGCCCGTCACGGCTTCGTGCCTCCGATTCAACGCCTGAACCGCACGCTGCAACGCGTCGCCGCCGCCTGGCGGGCGGCGCGCGGGCAGCGTGTGTCCGTCCGCTTCGTGGTGCTCCCGCGCAGGCGTCACGCGCGTACGCGTGTGCGACGCGCAGCGCGGACCACCCTTCATCACGCAGGAAGCCCATGTCCTCTTCATCCCCTCCAGGCCCGCTGACGGGCGCCCGGCTCGCGATCGGCACGATCGCGGTATCGCTCGCGATGTTCATGAACGTGCTCGACTCGTCGATCGCGAACGTCGCGATCCCGACGATCTCGGGCGAGCTCGGCGTGTCGGTCGACGAAGGCACGTGGGTGATCACGATCTTCGCGGCCGCGAACGCCGTGTCCATTCCATTGACGGGCTGGCTCACGCAGCGCTTCGGTCAGGTGCGCCTGTTCGTCACGTCGATCCTGCTGTTCGTGTTCGCGTCGTGGCTGTGCGGGATCGCGCCGAACCTGCCGACGCTGCTCGCCGCGCGCATCCTGCAGGGTGCAGTGGCCGGGCCGCTCGCGCCGCTGTCGCAGGCGCTGCTGCTCGGCGCATGGCCGCGGCAAAAATCGGCGACGGCGCTCGCGCTGTGGTCGATGACCGCGCTCGTCGGCCCGATCGCGGGGCCGTCGCTCGGCGGCTGGATCACCTACGACTACAACTGGTCGTGGATCTTCTACATCAACATTCCGGTCGGTTTCTTCGCGGCGGCGGTCACGTGGTTCGTGTTCCGCGATCGCGAATCGCCGGTGCGTCGCCTGCCGATCGACACGGTCGGCCTCCTGCTGCTCGTGCTGTGGGTCGCGTCGCTGCAGATCATGCTCGACAAGGGCAAGGATCTCGACTGGTTCAATTCGCCCGTCATCGTCGCGCTCGGCATCGTCGCGCTGGTCGGCTTCGCATTCTTTCTCGTGTGGGAGCTGACCGAAGCCAATCCGATCGTCGACCTGCGGCTTTTCACGCAGCGCAATTTCGCGGGCGGCACGATCGCGATCTCGGTCGCGTACGGAATGTTCTTCGGCACGCTGGTGCTGCTGCCGCAGTGGATGCAGGGCTATCTCGGCTATCGCGCGATCGACTCCGGGCTCGCCACCGCGCCGCTCGGGATCTTCGCGATCCTGCTGACGCCGGTGATGGGACGCATCCTGCCGCGCACCGATCCGCGCTACCTCGCGACGCTCGCCTTCGTCGGCTTCGCGGTCGTGTTCATGATGCGCACGACGTTCTATTCCGACGTGTCGCACTGGGATCTCGTGCTGCCGACGCTGCTGCAGGGCATTCCGATGGCGATGTTCTTCGTGCCGCTCACGGCCATCATCCTGTCGGGGCTGCCGCCGGAAAAGATTCCCGCGGCCGCCGGCCTGTCGAATTTCGGCCGCACGTTCTGCGGCGCGGTCGGCACGTCGCTGATCAGCAATGCGTGGAACGACCGGACGATCCTGCATCATGTGCGGCTCACCGAACAGGCGAGCCCGGGCAACCCGATCTTCGCGCAGCAGCTCGACAGCGCGCGTTCGCTGCTGCACCTGAGCCCCGATTCGGCGCTCGCGTTCTTCAATACGTCGGTGGATTCGCAGGCGGCCGTGATGGGGCTGAACGACATCTTCTACGTGTCGGCGATCATCTTCATCGCGATCATTCCGCTGATCTGGATCACCCGGCCGTCGCGCTCGGGCGGCGACGACGCGGGCGCGGCGGCGGCGGGCGCGCATTGATCGCGCGCCGTTTTTGGCGGCTCGATCGCCGGCTTGCTCGCCGGCGTCATCGCTGTTCGAGGATGTAATAAAGACTTGCAATCGATACAGGGGGAAACGTCAACAGCCGGGGCCCGCACAGCGTTGATTCGACAAGCGCCGACGATTCGCGCGCGACGACAGGAGAAAGTCGCACGCCCGGGCCGCGCGCCTGCACCGTGACGACCGCAGGATCCGCCAGGAAGAGCGGGACAGGGCCGCGCAGGTCGCGGCCATATTACGCAGAGCAGAGCGAAAAGCACGCGCTGAACCAGCAGGACAACGCGGTCAGCCACAAGACCGGCCAGTAACGCCGGCAAGCGTCGATTCGCCATCCTTTGAAACGCCCGCTGCCGCCGCGCGACAGCGGGCGCTTATGTATCGAATCGTTTCAGCATGCGGTATGCGTCAAGTGCCGCGGGTATACTCCGACGTCAGCCGCCGCCCGTATCTCAAAAAAGGCACGATTCCGGCGGTTTCGTCGCGAAGCTCCGCGTTTCGCGTATCCCGCGCCCCAGCCTCGACACGACACCCACGACGATTCCGATCATGAAACGATTCCTGCTGCTCCTTCCCGCCGCCCTGCTCGCCGCCTGCGGTTCCGCGCCCTCGTCCGACTCGGCCGCGTCCGGCTCGGCGCCGATGATCTACGTGTCGTCGGCGCGCCCCGCACACGCGATCGCCAACTGCCTCGACAGCCGCCTGTCCGGCACCGAGCAGTCGCAGCACAACGGCGTGACCGACATCACCGTCGGCTCGCGCTCGTACTTCGTCACGCTCACGCCGTCGGGCCGCGGCTCGGTCGTCAAGGTCGTGCGCGGCTCGGGCAGCGAGCCGGCCGAGGAAGCGATGCGCTTCGCGATCGCGCGCTGCGTGATCTGAGTGCCGCCGGCGCCGGGCGCCCCGCCCGGCCCGCAAGCCGTACCGCGGGCGCCGTCATGCGCGCCCGTCGAATATTTTCATCCGGGCCGCCGTCGATGAGAGAATCGCACCACGATTCCCTTTCCACGGAGCCCGCATGAAGCATCTGCTGTCCCGGCTGTTCGTCAGCGCCGCGCTCGTCGCGCTTGTTCCGGCGCTGCCGGCGCAGGCCGCGACGCCGCCCGGCATCTTCGTCGTCGCCACCCAGCTCGGCGAATTCACGACCCTCGACCCGAGCGAAATCTACGAGCTCGTGCCGTCCGAATACGTCGCGAACACCTACGAACGGCTCGTGCGGGTCGACCTGAAGGACCCGACGCGCTTCGACGGGCAGATCGCGCAATCGTGGACAGTCGGCGCCGACGGCGTCACCTACACGTTCAAGCTGCGCCCCGGCCTTACCTTCCATTCCGGCAACCCGGTCACTGCCGACGACGTCGCGTGGTCGCTGCAGCGCACCATCCAGCTCGACAAGGGCCCGGCCGGCGTGCTCGCCGATCTCGGTCTCACGAAGGCGAACGTGATGCAGAAGGTGCGCGCGATCGATCCGCAGACCTTCGTGCTCGAAACCGACCGCAAGTACGCGCCGAGCTTCGTGCTCAACGTGCTGAGCGCGTGCCCGGCGTCGGTGCTCGACAAGAAGCTGCTGATGTCGCACCAGCAGGGCAACGATTTCGGCAGCGGCTGGCTGAAGACCAACGACGCGGGCTCGGGCCCGTACCAGCTCGTCAAGTGGTCGCCGAACGAGAGCATCATGCTGCAGCGTTTCGACAAGTACCGCGCGCCGTACGCAATGAAACGCGTCGTGCTGCGCCACGTGCCCGAGGCGTCCGCGCAGCGGCTGCTGCTGGAGAACGGCGACGTCGACGCCGCGCGCAACCTGAGCCCCGACAGCCTCGCCGCGCTGACCAAGGCAGGCAAGATCAAGGTCGCGTCGTGGCCCGTGTCCGCACTGCTGTACCTGAGCCTGAACACGAAGAACGCGAATCTCGCGAAGCCGGACGTGCAGCAGGCGATGAAGTGGCTCGTCGATTACGACGGCATCCAGCGCAACATCGTCAGCACGACCTACAAGGTGCACGAGACTTTCCTGCCCGAAGGTTTCCTCGGCACGCTGAATTCGAACCCGTACAAGCTCGACGTCGCGAAGGCGAAGGCGCTGCTCGCGAAGGCCGGCTTGCCGAACGGCTTCGACGTGACGATGGACATGCCGAACGATTATCCGTACATCGAGATCGCACAGGCGCTGCAGGCGAACTTCGCGCAGGCCGGTATCCGCGTGAAGCTGATCCCCGGCGATGCGAAGCAGGCGATCGGCAAGTACCGCGCGCGCCAGCACGACATCTTCATCGGCGAATGGTCGCCCGACTACATGGACCCGAACAGCAACGCGCGCGGGTTCGCATGGAATCCTGACAATTCCGACCAGTCGAAGACGAAGATGCTCGCGTGGCGCAACAGCTGGGACATCCCGCAGCTGACGAAGGATACCGAGGCCGCGCTCGTCGAGCCGTCGTCCGCGAAGCGCGCGCAGCGCTACGAGGCGCTGCAGAAGTCCGTGCTCGCGAACTCGCCGTTCATCCTCATGTTCGAGAAGGTCGTGCAGGTCGCCACGCGCCCCGGCACGACCGGGCCGGAGATCGGGCCGATCAACGATCTGGTGTCCTACCGGACGTTGAAAAAATAGCTTCACGGCGCTGCCGCGCGGCCGCTCGCGGCCGCCGCGCGGGCGCCGTCGCCCCGCCTGCGCCGCGCGCGGCGTTCAGTTGAACGCCGCCCACACCAGATACGCGTTCAGCCCGACGATCACGACCGTGGCCGTGCCCGCGACGATCCGCAACGGCATCCGCATCGCGTAGCGCCCCATCACGTCGTTGCGCGCCGACAGGATCACCAGCGCGATCATCGGCATCGGCAGCACGAAGCTCAGCACCACCTGGCTCGCGACCATCGCACGTGTGACGTCGCAGCCGCACGCGACCACCGCGAACGCGGGCGCGATCGTCACCGCGCGCCGGACCCAGACCGACAGGCGGCGCCGAATGAAGCCCTGCATCACGACCTGCCCGGCCATCGTGCCGACCACGGAACTCGACACCCCCGACGTCAGCAGCGCGACGAGAAACAGCACGCCGGCCGCCGGCCCAAGCACGGGGATCAGCGTGTGATAAGCGTCGCCGATATCGGCCATGCCCGGCGCGCTGGCGTGGAACGCCGACGACGCCATCATCACCATCGCGAGATTCACGAACCCGGCGAGGCCCAGCGCGACGACGACCTCGCGGTTCGAGAACCGCATGAGCCGGCGCCGCTCCGTGTCGTCGCGCGGCGCGACGCGATCCTGCGTGAGGCCCGAATGCAGATACAGCGTATGCGGCATGATCGTCGCGCCGATGATCCCGACCGCGATCGTCAGCGCCGCACGATCGGGAATCTGCGGGACGACCAGATGGAACGCGGCCGCGTGCCAGTCCTGCGGCGCGATCATCAGCTCGCCGAGATAGCAGGCGCCGATCACGCCGACCAGCGCGGCGATCGCAGCTTCCAGCGGCCGGAAGCCGCGCTTCTCGAGCGCGAGGATCGCGCAAGTCGCGAGCGCCGTCGCGATCATCCCCGCGAACAGCGGCAGGTGACACAGCAGCGCGAACGCGAGCGCGCCGCCGAGGAATTCGGCCAGATCGGTCGCCATCGCGGCGATCTCCGACGCGATCCACATGCCCCACACGATCGGCGCGGGGAAATGGTCGCGGCACAGCTCCGCGAGATTGCGACCGGTCACGATGCCGAGCTTCGCCGACATCGCCTGGAACAGCATCGCGATCGCGTTCGCGGCGAGCACGACCCACAGCAGCCGGTAGCCGTATGCGGCGCCGGCCTGGATGTTGGTCGCGAAGTTGCCGGGGTCCATATAGCCGATCGACGCGATCACGGCCGGGCCGACGAACGGCAACAGCGCGGCGATGCCGGTGCGACGCCCTTCCAGCGCGGCGCGTGCCGCGCCCTCGGCGCGAACGGCGCGATGGGCGCGATCGGTGGACAGATCGGGCAGCGCGAAGCCGCTGCTGGATTTGCTCGTGACGGGAATCATGGTCGGGTTCCGTTCGAATGAGGAAGGCTGGCCCTGGAGCGGGCCCGGCGGCCGGCCTGCCGCTTGCCGGCCGCTGCGGCGTTACAGCGGCACGACGTCCGGACGGTTACGCGGAAACCGCGCGAGCACGTCAGGCGCGATATTCAGGTGTGCCTCGACGAGCTTCGGCGGCGTGTGCGCGAGCCAGTCGGACAGCGACACCTCCGCATAGCGGTCGGTCTTGAAGATTTCGAGGAACACGAGATCGGTGTTGCCGGTGTTCTGCACGTAGTGTCCGAGACTCTTTTTCACGTAACCGACGTCGCCCGCGCGGAAGTCTGCCGTCTGCGCCTTCGGCCCCGTGTCGAACACGGTCATCCGCGCTTCGCCCTGCAGGTAGTACTGCCATTCGTCGGCATTCGGATGCCAGTGCAGCTCGCGCATGCCGCCCGGATGCACGGTGACGAGCGCCGCCGCAATCGTTTGCGATACGTTGAAGTTCGTGCTGTCGGCGATCCGCACCTCGCCGCCGCGCGTCTTCTTGAACGGCTTCATCGCGCCGAGCGAGAAGATGAACGGGTGCGGCGGCGCACCGGCCGACGACGCGGACGCACGCTGGGCGTCCGCGAGCGGCCCCGGCTCGTCGCCCTGAAAGATCCACAGGTTGTCGAGCGGAATGTTCTTGAACGCGTCGGCCGGCACGCCGAAGTTGAGCGCGAGCACGTCCGGCGGCGTATGCGCGACCCAGTCGGTCAGCAGCAGCGTGTTGAATTCGGACGCGCGGCCGTTGTCGAAGGCGAGCATGAATTCGGCGCCGTCGGTGCCGATTCCCTGCAGCGAGTGCGGCAGGCCGGGCGGGAAATACCAGAGATCGCCGGTTTTTACGTCCTGCACCGACGGGCGTCCCAGTTCGTCGAGCACGGTGATCCGGCAACGGCCGTCAAGCATGATTGCCCATTCGGCTTGCTGGTGCCAATGCATCTCGCGAATGCCGCCGCGCGTCAATCGCATGTTCACGCCGGAAATGGTTTCCGAAATCGCGAAATCGTCCTGCGTGACTTCGCGTGCCCATCCGCCGTTTTGAATGCGTTTATGCGCGTTATTGAATGACGCCCAGAATAACGGCATGCCGTTAATGTCAGTGGCCGGCGGATCCTGGAAAGACGGGAATTGATTCGCCAATGCGGGATTCTTCGGCCCCGGGTCGGTCAATCCCTGCTTGTTGCGCGCGTTGATCGCCCCTTCCGGCGGGCTGTCCGGATTGCCGAACGAAGCCGCCTTGGCCGTTACCGCAATGCCCGCGGCGGCAATCGCGCCGGCCGTACTCGTCAACATCCTGCGTCGAGAAAGATTCGTCATGTTTCCCTCTTCATCATTTCAATTAATCGAATATTCGCTACCGACGTTCACCGCTTTTTCGTTTTTCGAAAATCGGCATGCCGTGACGCAAGTTAAATACAAGTCGACTTAAAAATTAAATGAATTATTAAGCTGGATTAATGAGTTAAGGTGATCGAGTTGGGGTTTTGTAATTGTTGCGGTGCAAGGACGTATGCTGCGATGTCGGGCGGGTGCAGAGGAGCCAGCCGGTTTGCTGTGCATACGACGGGCGCGGGCCGCGGCGCAGTCCGATTTCGGCGAGATCGAACTCACTAGTACTGCCATCTATTCGCATCACTTATCAACTGCGCAGACGAGATACACGCAAACCGACGCTCAAGCATTTCAATCGCCGCGGCATGCGGCGGCCTGCGGTTCAGCTGCGGGGCACGTCGATGAACCACCACCGTGCGGCGAATGTCGGGCCGCTAGAGAAGTTGCAAGCGCCCCATCAACCGGCAAATGGCTAGGCCGGCGCGGCGCGCACATCCGTGGACAGGCTATTCGCAGCGCCGATCGCATAGCTTTTTTTATCTGGCGCCGCTTTTTTTGGATCTGTCAGATAGATGACATTCGTTCATCAAACGACAAAGATCTAACAGCCGATGACCTGCGCCTTCGCCCGTACCGTCGAATCCCGCTTTGCCGAGCTGACGCCAACGGCGAAGCGCATCGCGAGCTACATGCTCGCGAACCTCGACCGGCTGGGGCTCGAGACGGCCGACCAGATCGCACAGCAGGCCGGCACCAGCGGGATTTCGGTCGGGCGCTTCCTGCGCAGCGTCGGCTACCGCAACCTCGACGACCTGAAACGCGAGCTGCGCGGCGGCGCCGACCGGCCGTGGATGATCACCGACCGCCTCGACGAATACCGCCGCACAAACGGCACCACCGGCACCGCCGGCACCCAAGCGGCCGCCACCCACAGCGGCGACCGCGCGCTCGCGTCGTCGCTCGATCGCGAACTCGACGCGATCCGCCACGTGTACCGGCTCGCCGAGGAACCGGTGTTCGCGCAGGTCGCGGACCGGATCGCGCATGCCGACGCCGTATTCATCCTCGGCATCCAGTCGACCCGCGGCATCAGCAATGCGTTCAGCAGCTATCTCGAGTACTTGCGCCCGCGCGTGTTCTATTCGGACGGTCAATCGGGCTCGTACGTCGACTCGCTGAATTCCGAGTTCGAGCGGCCGTATTGCATCGTCACCGACGTGCGCGCCTATTCGCGCAGTGCTCGCCGCTATTGCCAGGCGGCCGCGGAGCGCGGCCAGCCGTTCGCGCTGGTCACCGATCTCTATTGCCCGTGGGCGCGCGAATGGCCGGCCGACCTCCTGCAGGTGAAAACGGACGTCGGCCAGTTCTGGGATTCGCTCGCGCCGCTCACCTGCCTGTTCAACCTGCTGATCACCGCCGTGGTCGATCGCCTCGGTCCCGCGATCGACCGGCGCGTCGCACGCAACCGCGAACTGCAGCACACGTTCGACCAATTCGAATCCTGAGCACCCGACTGCCGATGAACCCGCCCCGCCTCGTCGAAATCACGCCCGCCACGCATCGCGTCGAGATCGATCTCGTCTACGCGACCGAGCGCAACCTGACCGGCAAGCCGATCTATCGCCGCGCGCACTGCCTCCTACTCGAACCGGCCGAGGCCGCGCTGCGCCGCGCGGTCGACGTCGCCGCGCAGGCCGGCTTCACACTGCGCATCTACGACGCGTACCGGCCGCCGCAGGCGCAGCAGGTGCTGTGGGATTTCCTGCCCGATCCGAACTTCATCGCCGATCTCGGCCGCGGCTCGAATCACAGCCGCGGCACCGCGCTCGACCTGACGCTGGTCGGCGCGCACGGCGAGCCGCTCGACATGGGCACCGGCTTCGACGAGATGGTGGCCGCATCGGGCCACTTCCACGCGGGCTTGCCCGAGCCAGTGCAACGCAACCGGCTGCTGTTGCTCGGCGTGATGCATGCGGCCGGCTTCGCGCATATCGACAGCGAATGGTGGCACTACGAACTACCCGGATCGCACGCGTTACCGCCGATCGACAACGCGGCGAGCGGCCCGTGGCGGCTGATGTGACGACGATGCACGTTCCCCTCACCGTTCACGCTCGACAACTTCGACAACCTCAACGATTTCAACGACAGACGGAGAAGCGCACATGAAACTCCCGACCTCCCGGCTCGTCGCGGCACTGGCCGCCGCGTCCGTTCTCGCCACCGTTCCGCTTCGCGCCGCGCACGCGGAAACGCCGAAGGACATGTTCGTGATGGCCACGCTGCTCGACGAATTCACGACGCTCGATCCCGGCGAGATCTACGAGCTGGTGCCGGAGGAATACGTCGCGAACACCTACGACCGGCTCGTGCGCGTCGACCTGCGCGATCCGTCGAAATTCAACGGCGATGTCGCGCAGTCGTGGACGGTGAGCCCCGACGGGCTGACCTACACGTTCAAGCTGCGCTCGGGGCTCAAGTTCCATTCGGGCAACCCGCTGACGGCCGACGACGTCGCGTGGTCGATCCAGCGCGCGGTGCTGCTCGACAAGGGCCCGGCCGCCGTGCTGACTGGCATCGGCCTCACGAAGGCGAACGTCGCGGCGAACGTGAAGAAGCTCGACGACCAGACGGTGTCGATCACGACCGACCACAAATACGCGCCGACCTTCGTGCTGAACGTGCTCGGTTCGTGGCCCGCGTCGGTGGTCGACAGGAAGCTGCTGCTGTCGCACCAGCAGGGCAACGACTTCGGCAACGCGTGGCTGAAGACCAACGAGGCCGGCTCCGGCGCCTACAAGCTGGTCAAGTGGAGCGCCGGCGACAGCATCGTGCTGCAGCGCTTCGACGGCTACCGGCTGCCGCTCGCGATGAAGCGCATCGTGCTGCGCCATGTGCCCGAAGCGGCGAGCCAGCGCCTGCTGCTGGAAAACGGCGACGTCGACGCGGCGCGCGACCTGAGCCCCGACGATCTCGCGGCGGTCGTGAAATCCGGCAAAGCGAAGGTCGCGGCATCGCCGCAGGCGACGCTGCTGTATCTCGGCCTGAACACGAAGAACCCGACGCTCGCGAAGCCCGACGTGCAGGAAGCGCTGAAGTGGCTGGTCGACTATTCCGGGATCCAGTCCAACGTCGTGAAGACGACCTACAAGGTGCACCAGACCTTCCTGCCCGAAGGCTTCCTCGGCACGCTGAAGGCGAACCCGTACAAGCTCGACGTCGCGAAGGCGAAGGCGCTGCTCGCGAAAGCCGGCGTGCCGAACGGCTTCTCGGTGACGATGGACGTGCGCAACGATTATCCGTACACGGAGATCGCGCAGGCCGTGCAGGCGAATTTCGCGCAGGCGGGCGTCAAGGTGCAGTTGATTCCCGGCGACAACAAGCAGACGCTCGCGAAATACCGCGCGCGCCAGCACGACATCTACATCGGCGAATGGTCGGCCGACTACATCGATCCGCACAGCAACGCGCAGGGTTTTGCATGGAACCCCGACAACTCCGACAAGTCGAGCTATAAAATGCTCGCCTGGCGCAACAGCTGGGACATTCCGCAATTCACGAAGGAGACCGACGCCGCCCTCGCCGAGCCGACCGCCGCGCAACGCGCGCAACGGTATCAGGCGATGCAGAAGGAGATGCTCGCGCGCTCGCCGTTCGTGATCATGTTCGAGAAAGTCGCGCAGGTCGCGACGCGGCCCGGCGTGAGCGGGCTCGAAGTCGGACCGATCAACGATCTCGTGTCGTACCGTAACCTGAAGAAGCCTTAAGATTCGCCGCATGTCGACTCCCGCCTCCTCCCTCGAAGCACTGCGCACCCTGCCCGCGCGGCGCCCGGCCGTGCGCTGGGCGCTGCGCGTGCTGCGCTGGGCGCTCACGCTCGCCGTCACGTTCGCGGGCCTGCTCGCGCTGACGTTCGTGATCGGCCGCAAGGTGCCGATCGATCCCGTGCTCGCGATCCTCGGCGATCGCGCGTCGGCCGAGGCGTACGCGGCCGAGCGCATCGCGCTCGGTCTCGACAAGCCGCTCGTCACGCAATTCCTGATCTACGCGCGCGACGTGCTGCACGGCAATCTCGGCATGTCGCTGCTGACGTCGAACCCGGTGCTCGACGACATCAGGCGCGTCTTCCCCGCGACGCTCGAACTCGCGACGATCGCGACCCTGATCGGCATCGCGCTCGGCGTGCCGCTCGGCGTCGCGGCCGCGGTGAAGCACAACCGGCCGATCGACCACATCGCGCGCTTCGTCGGCCTGATCGGCAATTCCGTGCCGGTGTTCTGGCTCGGGCTGATGGGGCTGCTGCTGTTCTATGCGCGGCTGCACTGGGTCGGCGGCCCCGGCCGGCTCGATCCCGTGTACGACGGCATGGTCGACCCGCGCACCGGCAGCCTGCTGCTCGACTCGGCGCTCGCGGGCGAGTGGGACGTGTTCCGCAACGCGGTGTCGCACATCGCGCTGCCGGCCGCGATCCTCGGCTACTACTCGGTCGCGTACCTGAGCCGGATGACGCGCTCGTTCATGCTCGACCAGCTGAGCCAGGAATACATCGTCACCGCGCGCGCGAAGGGCCTGTCCGAGCGCCGCGTGATCTGGCGGCATGCGTTCGGCAACATCGCGGTGCCGCTGCTCACCGTGATCGCGCTCACGTACAGCAACCTGCTCGAAGGCTCGGTGCTGACCGAGATCGTGTTCGCGTGGCCGGGGCTCGGCTCGTACCTGACGGGCGCGCTGCTGAACGCCGACATGAACGCGGTGCTCGGCGCGACGCTCGTGATCGGCGTGATGTTCATCACCGTCAACCTGCTGACCGACGCGCTGTACCGCGTGTTCGATCCGCGTGCGCGCTGAGGGCCGCTTCGACATGACCGCTTCCCCCCTGCTTCTTTCCCCGTCCATGCCGAAGGTCGTCCGATCATGAATACCGAGCGTCTCACGCTGCGCGCGTGGCTTCTCTCCGATGCGCCCGCGTCGCGCTCGCAGGCCGCGTTCGGCCTCGCGTACCGCCGCTGGCGCCGCTTCGCGGGCAATCCGCTCAACCTGTTCGGACTCGCGATCCTGGTCGTGCTGATCGTCGTCGCGATCGTCGGCCCGCTGATCATGCCGCACGATCCGCTGCGCCAGGTACTGTCCGACCGCCTGCTGCCGCCCGGCTCGGCATCGCACTGGCTCGGCACCGACCAGCTCGGCCGCGACATCCTCTCGCGGCTGATCGGCGGATCGCGCCTCACGCTCGGCATCGCGGTGCTCGTGGTCGTGATCGTCGTGCCGATCGGCCTGATGATCGGCACGACGGCCGGCTATTGCGGCGGCTTCACCGACAGCGTGCTGATGCGCATCACCGACATCGCGCTCGCGTTCCCGAAGATCGTGCTCGCACTCGCGTTCGCGGCCGCGCTCGGGCCGGGCGTGATCAACGCGGTCGTCGCGATCTCCATCACCGCGTGGCCCGCGTATGCGCGGCTCGCGCGCGCCGAAACGATCCGCATCGCGCAGGCCGACTACATCCATGCGGCGCGGCTGCAAGGCGCATCGGGCCCGCGGATCCTGCTGCGCTACATCGTGCCGCTGTGCATGTCGTCGGTGATCGTGCGCGCGACGCTCGACATGGCCGGCATCATCCTGACCGTCGCGGGCTTGGGCTTCCTCGGCCTCGGCGCGCAGCCGCCGAGCCCCGAATGGGGTTTCATGGTCGCGTCGGGCCGCAACGTGCTGCTCGACGCGTGGTGGGTCGCGACGCTGCCCGGCGCGGCGATCCTGCTCGTCAGCCTCGCGTTCAACCTGCTCGGCGACGGGCTGCGCGACGTCTTCGATCCGCGTCATGGAGCGTGACATGCCACTGAATTCCACCGATGCCGCCGCGCCGCTCTGCGAGATCGACGGCCTGAAGATCGGGTTTCGCGGGCACGACGGCGTCGTGTCCGACGCGGTACGCGACCTGTCGCTGACGCTCGCGCCGGGCGAACGGCTCGGCATCGTCGGCGAGTCGGGCTCCGGCAAATCGCTGACGGGCCGCGCGCTGCTCGGCCTGCTGCCCGACGCCGCACGCTGGTCGGCCCGCACGATGCGCTTCGCGGGCCACGACCTGCTCGCGATGTCGGCCGGCGAGCGGCGGCGCCTGTGCGGCAGCCAGATGGGGATGATCCTGCAGGATCCGAAGTATTCGCTGAACCCGGTGATGACCGTCGCGAAGCAGATGGGCGAGGCGTTCCGGCGGCACGAACCGAAGTTGCGCGGCCGCGCGCTGCGCGAGCGGATCGTCGATGCGCTCGCGGCCGTGCAGATTCGCGATCCGGCGCGCGTGGCCGATGCGTATCCGCACGAGCTGTCGGGCGGCATGGGCCAGCGCGTAATGATCGCGATGATGGTGTCGACCGGCCCGCGCCTGCTGATCGCCGACGAGCCGACCTCCGCGCTCGACGTCGCGGTGTCGATGCAGGTGCTCGCGGTGCTCGACGCGATGATCGCGCGGCACGGCACCGGCCTGATGTTCATCAGCCACGATCTGCCGCTCGTGATGTCGTTCTGCGATCGCGTCGCGGTGATGTATGCGGGCCGCGTCGTCGAAACCTGCGCCGCGCGCGACCTGCGCGATGCGACGCATCCGTACACGCGCGGGCTGCTCGCGGCGAATCCGCCGCTCGCGAACCCGCCCGACGAACTGCCGGTGCTGCGTCGCGATCCGGCGTGGCTGAACGCGGCTTCGTCCGCGCCATCTTCGAATCAATCCCGGGAGGCCGCACGATGATCGATGTCGACCACGCGTCGATCCGTTTTCCGACCCGCACGGGTCATGTCGACGCCGTGCGCGATGCGAGCTTCGCGGTACGCGACGGCGAGGTGTTCGGGCTCGTCGGCGAATCGGGCTCCGGCAAGTCGACGCTGCTGCGCGCGCTGACCGGCCTCGTGCCGCTCGCGGGCGGCAGCCTGTCGATCGACGGCCGGCCGGTGGGCGGCACGGCCGAGCGCGCATTCCGCCGCCACGTGCAGATGGTGTTCCAGGATCCGTACGCGTCGCTGCATCCGCGCTTCACGGTCGACCAGACGCTGCGCGAGCCGCTGTCGATTCACGGGATCGGCGACGCCGACGCGCGCATCGCTCGCGCGCTGTCGGAGGTCGGGCTCGGCCCGGCATTCCGCTTCCGCTATCCGCATCAGTTGTCGGGCGGGCAGCGCCAGCGCGTCGCGATCGCGCGCGCACTGATCGTCGAGCCGCGCGTGCTGCTGCTCGACGAGCCGACCTCCGCGCTCGACGTGTCGGTGCAGGCCGAAATCCTGAACCTGCTGCGCCGCCTGCATCGCGAACGCAACCTGACGATGATCCTCGTGAGCCACAACCTCGCTGTGATCGGCTTCCTGTGCCAGCGCGTCGCGGTGATGCAGCACGGCGAGATCGTCGAACAGCTGCGGATCGAGGACGTGCGCGCCGGCCAGGTCGCACGCGATTACACGCGCACGCTGCTGCGCGCGACCGAAGGCTATCGCCGGCTGGATCCGGCGATCGACGCGCCGGCGGGCTGACGCGCGGCGCGCGGCGCGCGGCTGCTCGAGCGGTCGACGATAGTGCGATGCGGCGCGTGTCGCCGCGCGCGTCGCATCGCATCGCATGTCCCGGGCGCGATACGCCATGCCGGCTGCCGTCATGCACCGTCGGCCCGTCATTCCAATCCCCATCCGCTTCGGATAGCACCCCGAAGAAATCGGCCTTTCGACCGGTTTCCGGTATCGACATGCTCGCGCACGTGAGCCCTTCCTGCCGCCCCTCCGCCTGCCGACTCCGGCACAAAATAAATTAGTACGAGTACTAGAAAAAATAGAGATCAATTAGTACCCGTCAAATTACAAACGCCTTACATAGATCGCATAATTTGAGCCGAAACGCGTCAATCAGAGTTTTAAATTCAATTGGTGCCTTCAAAAACCGAAGTTTATTTGGAGATTTAAATATGCGATTCATCAAGCGCAGCGCCATCCCGTTCCTGCTCGTCGCCGCCGGCGTGGCCGTTTCGTCGGCAGCCCATGCGGCGGACGGCACCGTCACCTTCCGCGGCAACATCATCGCGTCGACGTGCAGCGTCGACGGCGGATCGGATCTCACCGTCCCGCTGCCGCCGGTCAGCACCACCGCGCTCGCCGATGTCGGCTCCGTCGCCGGTCGCAGTGCGTTCTCGCTCGCGCTGACCGGCTGCACGGTCGGCGAGAACAACCCGGTGAAGGTCGGCGTCATGTTCGAGAACGGCACGAACGTCGATCAGTCGACCGGTCGACTGACGATCGACTCGGGCGCGAAGGCCGCCGAAGGCGTCCAGATCAACGTGCTGGATTCGCAGCAGAAGCACATCCCGGTTGGCGCGCAAACCGGCGCGAACACCGAGATGGTCGCGATCGATGCCGACGGCAAGGCGAAGGTGAATTACTTCGCCGAGTACTACGCCGCAGGCGCCGTGAAGGCCGGCGACGTCACGTCGCGCGTCGAGTACTCGCTCATCTATCAGTAAGGGCCCGCGCGTGGAGATCGCCGCTTCGGCGATCTCCGCCCGTCACGCCGCGCGACGCGGAACCTGCCGTTTCCGCCCGCGCCCTGCCCCCAACGATCCGAGTGTCACGCCCATGAAACTGTTGAAGCTCTTCCGTACGTTGACCCTCGCGGTCACAGCGTTCGCGTCGCAGGCCGACGCGAGCGTCGTGATCGCCGGCACACGCGTGATCTTCCCGTCCACGGAGCGCGAAGTCACGATCCAGCTCACGAATGACAGTAAGCGTCCGGCGCTGGTGCAGGCGTGGCTCGACGATGGCGACAGCCGCGCGTTGCCGGAGAACATCGACGTGCCGTTCACGCTCACGCCGTCGATGTTCCGGATGGAAGCCGGCAACGGGCAGACGCTGCGCCTCGTGCATACCGGCGAACCGCTGCCTGCCGACCGGGAATCGCTGTTCTGGCTGAACGTGCTCGAAGTGCCGCCGAAGGCCTCCGCGACCGAGAACAGCAACCGCATCCAGTTGGCGTTCCGCTCACGCATCAAGCTCATGTACCGCCCCGCCGGGCTGGCCGGCAACGCGGACGACGCCCCCATGCAAGTCGACTGGCGCGTGGTTCGCGGCGCCGGCATGGGCTACGTGCTGCCCCGAAGCACGCAGCGGTTCCCGATCAAGGATCTCGCCGGCGCGCCCGCCGCGGGTGCAACCGTCGAGTTCGGCGCCATCAACGACTGGGGCCGGGCAACCGACATCGATCGTCCGGTCAGCGTCGAACCGTAACGCGAGGAGGCCGGCAGCGCCTGACAACGGCGCGCGCCGAGCACTCTCCCCCTTTCGTGCGCCGTCGCTTCGGCCGCTCCGACGCCCGCCACGAAAAGCCTTGATTCGCCATTCGCCGCCGCGCGGCGCGGCACCGCCGCGCCTGCGCCGGCGATACGCACCCGCTCGCCCCGAACCTTTGTGGAGTATTGCGCATGACCCCGACCCGACTGCCTCGCCGCGGCGCGGCCGACATGCCGCACGTCAAGCCGATCCATCTACTGGTGGCGGCCTGCGTCGCCGCGTGGTCCGCCCATGGCCGCGCGACGACGCAGGCAGCCACCGAAAGCACGCTCGCGCACGTCGAGTTCGACAGCGCGTTCCTGCAGAGTCGCCTGGGCAAGCATGTCGACGTTTCGCGCTTCGCCCAGCGCAATGTGACGGCTCCCGGCGTGTACACCACCGACATCCATGTCGGTCCCGACTGGATCGGCCGCTACGACGTGCGCTTCGTGGCCGCGCCCGATTCGGGCGACGCGCGGCCGTGCTTCGACCGCACGCAGCTCGAGCGCGTTGGCGTCGATTTCGGCAAGCTCGCGCCGGAGGTCGTCGCGCGACTGGACGGCGACGGTGCCTGCCTGCAACTCGAGCAGGTCGTGCCGGGCGCCAGCGCGGCATTCGACTTCGCGCGACAGACACTGCGGCTGTCGATTCCGCAGGCGTCGCTCGTGCGCAAGGCGCGCGGCTACGTGAGCCCCGATCAATGGACCTCCGGCGAAACCGTCGGCCTGCTCGGCTACAACTTCAATCTTTATACGTCGAAGGCCAGCGGGCACACCACGCAGACGCAAGGCTATCTCGGCCTGAACGGCGGCGTGAACCTCGGCAACTGGCGCTTTCGCCACGAAGGCTCCTATTCATGGTCGTCGCGCGGCGAGAGCCGGTATCAGGATATCGCGACCTATCTCCAGCGCGACTTGCCGTCGCTGTCGTCGCAGCTCGTCGTCGGCGAAAGCTACACGTCGGGCGAACTGTTCGACTCGACGCAGTTCCGCGGCGTGCGCCTGTCGACCGATGACCGGATGCTGCCCGACTCGCTGCGCGGCTATGCGCCCGTGGTGCGCGGCATCGCGAACAGCAACGCGAAGGTGACGATCCGCCAGAACGACGTGACGATCTACGAGACGACGGTCGCACCCGGCAATTTCGAAATCGACGACCTCTATCCGACCGGGTACGGCGGCGACCTGCAGGTCTCGATTGCCGAAGCCGACGGCTCCGTGCACTCGTTCTCGGTACCCTACGCCGCCGTGCCGATGTCGCTGCGGCCGGGCATCGGCCGCTACAGCTTCGTCGCGGGCACGCTGCGCAATCCCCACGGATCGAGCCAGCCGCTGTTCACGCAGGCCACCTACCAGCGCGGCCTGACCAACCTGCTGACGGCCTACGGCGGCGTCACGCTCGCGGGCGGTTACGCGTCGGCGATGCTGGGCGGCGCGTTCAACACGTCGTTCGGTGCGTTCGGCGCGGACGTCACGCATGCGCTGACCTCGATTCCCGGTGCGAAGCGCTACAGCGGTTCGAGCGTGCGCGTCAGCTATGCGAAGTCGGTCGATGCGACCGGCACCGATATCGCACTCGCCGCGTATCGCTATTCGACGGATGGCTATTTCGGCCTCAACGACGCGATGCAGGCGCGCGATGCCGCGCGCGACGGCCGCTCGGCACAGTCGGTCTGGCGCCAGCGCAATCGCGCGTCGCTGGCGCTCACGCAGCGGCTTGGCGCGACTGGCGGCCGCATCAATACGACGGCATCGGCCGTCAACTACTGGAACCGCCCTGGCTCGGATATCAATTACTCGGTCGGCTACACGAACCAGTTCCGCAATATTTCCTACAGCCTGACGGCCACGCGGCAGCGCAATGCCGGCGGCGACATGGGCACGCTCTATTACGCCAGCGTCACGATCCCGTTGGGCCGGGAGCGCCCGATGACCGTGTCAGGCAACGTGTCGCGCGACACGCTCGGCCGCACGCGGTTGCAATCGACGCTGTCCGGCTCGCTCGGCGAAGACCACGCGCTGTCGTACAGCGTCAGCGCGAACCACGCGTCCGGTCCGAACTCGGGCACGGACGGCAGCGCCAACGTCACGTACCGCACGCGCGTCGCGGAAGTCAATGCCAGCGCCGGCGCGAGCACGGACTTCCAGCAGGGCTCGCTCGCCGTGCGCGGCGCGCTGGTCGCACACCGCGGCGGCATCACGTTCTCGCAGCCGGTATCCGAGACGTTCGCGATCGTCGAGGCGCCCGGCGCGGCCGGCGCGCGCGTCACGAACGCGGCGGGCGTCAAGGTCGACGGCAACGGCTACGCGGTCGTGCCGTATCTCACGCCATACAGCCTCAATACGGTCGCACTCGATCCGAAGGGCATCCCGATGGATGTCGAGCTGAAGGAAACCAGCCGGCAGATCGCGCCGCGCGCCGGCGCGGTGCCGCTCATCCGGTTTGCGACCGACACCGGCCGCGCGGCGCTGGTTCAGGCGCGCCAGGCGGACGGCACGCCGTTGCCGTTCGGCGCCGCGGTGCACGACGAGACCGGCAAGGAAGTCGGCGTCGTCGGCCAGGCAAGCAGGATCTTCGCGCGCGGGCTCGCCGACAGCGGTTCCCTGACGGTCCAATGGGGCGCCGACGACCGTCGCTCGATCTGTCGGATCGCATACGAGCTGCCCGTCGCGGAACATCGCCGGCCATCGTCGGGCATTCGGATCGTCAAGAGCATCTGCCAGCCCGACACCACGGCCGCCGGCATTCAATAAGGAATCCCCATGTTCAATTTCCGTCCATCGTTCGTATCGCCCCGAGTGACGAGCCCGGCACGCATCGCGCACACGGGCGACGCACGCAGCGGCATGGCCCGACGCTGCGCCCGCATGAGCGCGGTTGCCGCGGCGGTTCTGCTCGCCTGCGTCGCATTCGCGGCCGACGCGAGCGCCGCCTCCCTCTACGCGTTCGGGCAGGCCACCGTTTCGAGCCCCGGCAACGCCACGCCGGGCACGATCGTCGCACGTCATTACTTCACGCCGCATGACGTTTGCGGCGCGAGCACCTGTCAGATCACGAGCATCACGATGTACCCCAAAGGCGGCGTGTGGGTGTCCGATGGCCCCGATCTGGAAACCAACGTGTCCGGACTGTCGACGCGCATGATCGTCGACGGCAACGTCGCCGTCTCGTCGACGCGGACGACGCTGCGCAACACGCTCGAAATCATGCTGTTTCGCGACAGCCGGCTGCCGCAGGATGGGTCGCTCAATTCCGGCATGCTCAGCGCCTATTACACGATCAATTACAAGTCCGGCATCCTCGGCGCGTCGTCGTCGGTCTTCCTCGCCGCGAAGGTCAGTTTCATCAACGGAACGTGCTCGATTCCCGACCAGACCGTCACGCTGCCGTCCGTGCAGCACAACGTCTTCAACGGCATCGGTTCGACCGCCGGCGCGACGGATTTTCAGGTGCAGTTGAACAACTGCCCGGCCGGTTACAACCGCATCGGCTATCAAATAGCTCCGCTGGACGACGTGGTCGCCGGCACGCCGGGCGGGATGCAGTTGCGCCCGGATGCCACGGCCAGCGGCATCGGCATCCAGGTCGCCGACGCCACGACCGGCCAGCCGCTGACGCTGAGGAAGTCGCACACGGTGACGGGCTACAACCCGGCCACCGGCGGATCGCCGACGATCCGGCTGCGTGCGTCCTACCTGCAGACAGGCGCGAAGGTCGGCAGTGGTTCGGTTCACGCGGCCGCGCAGGTTCTGCTCGACTACCAATGAACGATGGGCCGCCGCGGCCCTGACATCCGCGCGACGCGGGCGGCGTGCGATACTCGGCACGCCCGCACCGGTTCGGCTCCACGGGGAACCCCGGTGCGCCAGGCGAGTCCATCTCCTTTCGTCAACAACTCAACAGCATTAGGGAGGCGTTCATGCTGCAATTCATCGAAACCCTGGTAGTCGGGCTCATCGTCGGCCTCCTCGCCCGCGCGCTCAAGCCCGGCGACGACAAGATGGGCATCCTGATGACCGTCGTGCTCGGTGTCGTCGGCTCGCTCGCCGCAGGCTACATCGGCCGCGCCGCCGGCTGGTATGCGCCGGGCCAGGGCGCAGGCTGGATCGCGTCGATCATCGGCGCGATCGTGCTGCTCGTGGTCGTCGGCGCGGTGCGCAAGCGCACCGGCTGATCGCCACATCTCGCTGCGATGCGATACGGCCGCTCATCATGAGCGGCCGTTTTCGTTTGGCATCGCGAATCACCGGATCGGCGGCTCGTTGAGTCCTCAACGATCGAGCCGCGGCCTCCGCAACCATCTCCGCCCTCCCGCCAGCGTACGCCCCCGGCAATACCCTGCCTTGCGCGCCCACAAATTTGAGATAAATTGATTGGAGGAATACGGCGTCGTTTGCCCATGTCCGTTATTTCCGATATTTCATTCAAGAGGTCCGATGGATTTGCCGTTTACGCATACAGCATCGCAGCGTTGACGGACTGCCATTCGAGCGGCCCGGCTGCGACGCGCTTGCCCTCTGGAGCCCGTCATGAAGCATCGCCCGTTTGCCGCCTCGGTTGCCCTGGCTGTCTCGCTTCTGGCCTCGTCCTCGTCATTCGCCGCCGGCACGACCGGCATCATCCACTTCTCCGGCATGATCGTCGAACCGCCGTGCTCGTTCGCACTCGACACGTCCGACGCCGTGCATGCACACGTGCGCCCCGACTGTCCGCGCCCGGCCGCGGGCCAAATCGCGTTCGTCGACGCGGCCAGCCTGCGCACGATCAAGACCACGAACTTTACGCAGGCCTCGCGCGCAATCGTTTTACCTGGCCGTCCGGGCAACGCGCCTGCGGGAATGATCGCGGTGGTGACCTACCAGTGAGACGTGCTGCCGGAGCGTCGTATCAGTCGCGATTGCAGGCGATCCAGTCGCTGAATGCGCGGATCTTCTGCTGGCTGGCCAGGTTCTCCGGATAGACGAAAAAGTAGCGGGCGCCGGTCTCGAGCACGATGTCGAACGGCCGTTCGAGCCGGCGCGCGCTGACGTCGTCGTCGACGAGCGTCACGTCGCCGATCGCGACGCCGAAGCCCTGCGTCGCCGCGTTGGTCGCGAGGTCGAGCGTATCGAAGGTCGGCCCGCGCTCCGCATCGACCGCGCGCTCGCCGGCGTAATCGAGCCACGCGCGCCAGTCGCGATGGTCGCGCGTCGGATGCAGCAGCGTATGGCGCGCGAGATCGCCGACCGCATCGAGCGGTGCGGCCTGCCGCAACTCGGGTGCGCACACCGGCGTCAGCCGCTCGTCGAACAGCGGCAGCGCGCACACGCCGGCGCCCGGCGACGTGCCGTAGACGACCGCCGCATCGAACGGCTCGGTCGAGAAATCGACGACGTGCTGCCACGCGGTCGTGATCTGCACATGGAGATCGGGATGCTCGCCCTGGAAGCGCATGATCCGCGGCAGCATCCAGCGCATCACGCACGTCGGCACCTTCAGCGCGAGATCGGTGCGCTGCCGCGTGAGCTTCATCGAGATGTCCTCGATCCGCGAGAAGCTCTCGTCGACCACCGGCAGCAATTGCTCGCCCTCCGCCGTCAGCGTGAGGCCCTTCGCGTGTCGCTTGAACAACGGAAAACCGTAATGCGCCTCGAGCGTCTGGATCTGCCGGCTGACCGCGCCCTGCGTGAGACACAGCTGCTCGGCCGCACGCGTGAAGCTGCGGTGGCGGGCCACGGTCGAGAAGATCTGCAGCGCGTGCAGGGGCGGAAGTCGGCGCATGACGAGGCAGGTAGACGAAACATCCGCGCCGAAGCACGGCGCGGCAAGGCCGCGCGCCGGCACCGGCGCGCGCTGATCGACACGATAAGCCAAACGCCGGCTTTACGCGAGGTGCGTCGGACGCTCAGGCCGTTGCGGTGAGCGCGCCCGTCGCGATGCGCACCGCCGACGCGACGACATCCGCGCGGGCCGCCGCGTCGGCACGCGGCTGCGTGAACGACACGGCCAGCACGATCGGCGCGCGCGACGGCGGCCACAGCACCGCGACGTCGGTCGTCGTGCCGTAGCCGCCAGTGCCAGCCTTGTCCGCGACACGCCAGCCGGGCGGCACGCCGGCCGCGATCCCGGTCGTGCCGCGCGTGCCGCCGGTCATCCATTCGGTGAGCTGCGCACGCTGCGGCTCGCGCAGCGTATCGCCGAGCAGCAGTTGCTGCACCGTGTCGACCATCGCGACCGGCGTCGACGTATCGCGCTCGTCGCCGGGCGCGGCCAGGTTCAGTTCGGGTTCCCAGCGGTCGAGCCGGAACACGGTGTCGCCGCTTTCATGCGCGAACGACGTGACGGCCTGCGGGCCGCCGAGCACGCGCATCAGCAGGTTGCCGGCGCCCTTGTCGCCCGACTGCAGCATCGCCGCGCACAGCTGCGCGATCGTCATCCCCGTGTCGACATGACTTTCCGTCACCGGCGAGCCGGCGACGACTTCATAGCGGCGATACAGGATGCGGCGCGGCAGCAGCGATGCGTCGAGCGAACCGCGCGCGAGGATCGCGGCGGCCGCAACGACCGCATAGGTGCCGCACACCGGGAAGCGCTCGCGCGCGTGATGCGCGATGCGCGTGCCGTTCGACGTATCGAGTACGGCGATACCGAGCCGGCCGTTCGATGCCTTTTCGAGCGCGGCGAGTTCGGCCTGGGCGGCATGGGCGTGCACCTGGTCGGCGACGGGCGCCGACGAGCACGCGGCGACGAACGGCGCGGCGACGGCGGCGAGCAACAGCGAGCGGCGTGTCGGAGAATATTCCATGGATGAGTGGTGTTCTGTCGGAAACGGTGGCACGGAGCAACGTACGCATCATCGATACGCACGCGTTCACGCCGACGGCCGGCTCGCGACGGCATGTGCCGCGCATCCCCAAAGACGCCCGTCGGCCCCGCGGACGCGGGACTCGCATGAACAAACAGGCCCTAGCGTAGCAGCGAGCGCGGCCGCGTTCCAGCGGCGCGGAGGCTTCAGCCTTGCGACGAAGGCAGGTACGGCATCGGATTGACGGGCTTGCCGTCGCGCCGCACCTCGAACAGCAGCGCGACACGCGAGTTGTCGAGGTCGCCCATCTCGGCGATCTCGTCGCCCTGGCGCACGATGTCGCCGGTCTTCACGAGCAGCTTGCGATTGTGCGCATAGGCGGTCAGGAAATCCGCGTTGTGCTGGACGATGATCAGGCTGCCGTAATCGTTCAGGCCGGTGCCCGCATACATCACGCGGCCGTCGGCCGCCGCGCGCACCGGGTCGCCCGGGCGGCCGGCGATCTGGATCCCGCGGTTCTGCCCCGGCCGGAACGCGTCGACGATCTTGCCCTGCGCGGGCCACGTGAGCGCCACCGCGCCCGCATGCCGCTTGGTTTCCTTCACGACCTGCCGGTCGCTCGCCGTCGACGCGCCGGACGCGCTCGCCGGGCCCGCGCCCGTCGAACCGTTCGCGGCGACCTGCGTGCCGACGCTCGCCGCCGGCGCCTGCAACGGTTGCGGCCGGACGATGCGCAGCACCTGCCCCATGCGCAGCTTGCCGCGATCGTCGAGCTTGTTCCAGGTGCGCAGGTCGGCGACGCTGCAATCGTTCGCGGACGCGATGCTCGACAGCGAGTCGCCGCGTTTCACCACGTACTTCTGTGCGACGAGAATTGGCGCAGGCGGCGGCGTCGCGGGCGTGGGCGCGCGCGCGACGGCAGGCTGGCCCGATGGCGCGCCCGCCAGCGTGTCGCTCGGCGGGACGGGCGGCGCGCTGGCACAACCGGCCATCACGAGCACCGCGGCCAGGCCGGACAGCCACGCCGACTTGCGGCAAATCTCGTGCAGTTTCATGGACGATCGACTCCGGTTTGACAATCTTTCAAGCATCTCAAAAACGGAACGGCCGACGTGTAACCGGATGCAAACAATGATGACAAACGATCACGCGCCGGGCGTCGGCAGACGCTTGTTACCGGTAATACGGTCGAATTCGGAAAAACTTGACGGCTTTGGGCGCACGAGGCGGCAAAAATTTCGCATCACGCCATTATTTCGAACGGCTTTCAATGCGCGCGGCCGCGGCGGACAGCCGAGCCGGCCCGCGCCACCCGCCCGCTCAACGCAGCCAGTCGACCAGCTCCGCGCACGCCCACGCGACACCGATGCACAGGAACAGCACGTGCAACGCGATCTTGAACGACACGCCCCACGACGAATCGATCCGCATGACAGTCTCCTCCGGTGATATGCGGCCATCATCCGGCTTCGATCCCGCCCCGAAAATGCGGAAGCGGCGAATGGCGCCTCAAGCCCAGCCTGAGACCGGCGCGACGGTTCCTGCTAACGTATCGGCCATTCCAATCGTTACGCGCCCCCTGCTCCCAACATGCGCTTCGACCTGACCGACCTGCGGCTCTTCCTGAACATCTGCGAGGCCGGCACGATCACGGGCGGCGCCGAGCGCACCCACATCACGCTGCAGGCCGCGAGCGAGCGCATCCGCGGGATGGAGGACGAGCTCGGCGTGCCGCTGCTGCACCGGGCCAAGTCGGGCACCCAGGTGACCGACGCCGGTCGCGCGCTCGAGCACCACGCGCGCACGGTGCTGCAACAGATCGACCATATGCGCGGCGAGCTGCAGCAATACGGCCAGGGGCTGCGCGGGCATATCCGGCTGCTGTGCAACACGGCGTCGCTGAGCGAATACCTGCCGGACGCGCTCGCCGCGTATCTGCCGCATCACCCGAAACTGTCGATCAGCGTGGAGGAGCGCTCGAGCCAGGAGATCGTCCATGCGATCCGCAACAAGACGGCCGAGGTCGGCATCGTCGCCGATTCGGTCGGGCTCGGCGGGCTCGAGCAGAAGCCGTTCCGCGAGGACTGGCTGATCGCGGTCGTGCCGGCCGGGCATCCGCTCGCCGCGCGCGACAAGGTCGCGTTCGACGAGATCGCCGACGCGGATTTCATCGGGCTGACCGACGGCAGCGCGCTGCAGGTCCATCTCGCGGACCAGGCGCGTGCGCTCGGCAAGCGGATTCGCTACCGTGTGCAGTTGAAGAGTTTCGATGCGATCTGCCGCGTGATCGAAAGCGGCGTGGGCATCGGCATCGTGTCGCGCCATGCGGCCGAGCGCGCGATGCAGACGATGGACGTGCGGCTCGTCGAGCTGTCCGACGCGTGGAGCCACCGCAAGCTGACGCTCTGCGCGCGATCGTTCGATGCGCTGCCGAAATACACGCAGGCGTTCGTGTCGTATCTGTCGGGCGAGACACCGCCGCGCTGAACGGCGCGCACCATCACCATCCGGAACCACCGCGCGAAACACGAGGAGGAAACCGCAGCCATGACCGCAACTGACCTCGCGATGCGCTACCGCGCATACATCGACTGCCTGAACCGGCAGGACTGGGCGGCACTCGATCAGTACGTCGCCGACAACGTGATCCACAACGATCGGCCGCTCGGCCTGGCCGGGTATCGCGCGATGCTGGAGCAGGATTTCCGCGACATTCCGGATCTCCATTTCGAAATCCGGCTGCTCGTGTGCGAACCGCCGCGCGTCGCCTGCCGGCTTCGCTTCGCCTGTGCGCCGAAAGGGACCTTCATGGGGCTCGCCGTCGACGGCACGCGCGTCACGTTCGCCGAGAACGTGTTCTACGAATTTCACGACGGCAGGATCCGGCAGGTCTGGTCCGTGATCGACAAGGCCGCGATCGAAGCGCAGCTGTGACGATGCGGGCCGTCCCGATCCGGGCCGTCCCCATCCGGGCCGGGCCCATCCGGGCCGGGCCGATCCTGGCCGGGCCGATCCTCACCGCAATCCGGTCACGGCCATGTAAGCACCGAGCGCGATCATCCCGACGAAGAAGCAGCGCTTGAACGCCTGCTCGCTCATCACGCGCCGCGCGTATTGCCCGCCGACCATCCCCGCGAGCGCCGGCACGAGCGCCAACGCCGATACGCCGAGATCGACGGTCTGCAGCGCGCCCGTCACGCGCAACTGCAGGCCGAGCGCGATCGTCGACGCGGTAAACGACAGCCCGAGCGCCTGGATCAGGTCGTCCTTCGACAGGCGCAGCGCCTGCAGGTACGGCACGGCCGGCACGACGAACACGCCGGTCGCGGCCGTCACGACGCCCGTCAGGTAGCCAACCACGGCCGACAGCCACTTCTCGTGACGCCCCGGCGCAGGCAGCCGCGCGGCGGCAATCCCCCAGCAGCCGTATGCGACCAGCACGATGCCGAGCGCCGCGTGCGTCCACGTGCTGCCGGCCGCGAGCGCGGGCAACCCGCCTGTCAGCGTGCCGATCGTCAGGCCGGCGAGCAGCGGCCACAGACGTCGCAGCAACGGCCCGAACGACGGGCCGAGCCACAACTGCCACACATTGGTGATGAACGACGGCACGAGCAGCAGGCTCGCGGCGGCCGATGGCGGCATCGCGAGCGTCAGCAGCCCCATCGCGATCGTCGGCAACCCGAGGCCGATCATGCCCTTGACCGCGCCGGCCAGCAGAAAGACCAGCACGATGATCGTCAGCGTATGAATTTGCATGGAAGGCGTTCCGTCCGGTCGAATACGGCGCCGATGGTGAACCACCGTCCCGCCGCCCGCCATCTGGTTTTGCCTGAGGCTGGCTCGGGCCCGTCCGGCCGGCCCCGTCCACCGGGACCCCGCCATGCGCGCCGCCCCGGGCGCTCACGCGCCGTGTGCCGGCCCCCGTCCCTGCTCGCTGTCGAGGTGCGCCATCTGGGAGGCCGGATAACGCTCGCCGGCAGCCGACCCGGCGGGAACCGCCGCTTCGATGCGGGCGAGATTATCGACCGTTAGTTGCAGTTCAGAGGCGCGAACTGCGTCCTGAAGCTGGGTGCGCTTGCGCGCGCCGACCAGCGGCACGATGTCGTCGCCGCGCGACAGCACCCATGCGATCGCGACCTGCGCCGGATTGCTGCCCTTCTCGTTCGCGATCGCGCGCAGCGCGTCGACCAGCGCAAGGTTGTGCGCGAGGTTCTCGCCCTGGAAACGCGGGCTGGCCGCGCGGAAATCGCGCTCGCCCTGCCGTGCCGCGCTCCAGCCGCCGCCGAGCAGCCCGCGCGACAGCACGCCGTACGCCGTCACGCCGATCCCGAGTTCGCGGCACACGGGCAGGATGTCCGCCTCGATTCCGCGCGACAGCAGCGAGTACTCGATCTGCAGGTCGGCGATCGGCGCGACGGCCGCCGCGCGGCGGATCGTGTCGGCGCCGAGCTCCGACAGGCCGATATGGCGCACATAGCCGGCCTTCACGAGATCGGCGATCGCGCCGACCGTCTCCTCGATCGGCACCGCCGGATCGACGCGCGCCGGCCGGTAGATGTCGATATGGTCGGTGCCGAGCCGCTTCAGCGAATACGCGACGAAGTTCCGGATCGCCTGCGGCCGCGCGTCGTAGCCGGCGAACGCGCCGGCCGGATCGCGCAGCGCGCCGAACTTCACGCTGATCAGCACCTGGTCGCGCGTGCGGCCGCGCAGCGCGTCGCGGATCAGCATCTCGTTGTCGCCCATCCCGTAGAAGTCGCCGGTGTCGAGCAACGTGATTCCGTGGTCGAGCGCCGCGTGCAGCGTCGCGATGCTTTCGTCGCGATCGGCCGGCCCGTAGAAATCCGACATCCCCATGCAGCCGAGTGCGATCGCCGAAACCTGCGGGCCCGTGCGGCCCAGTTGACGCTTGTCCATGTCCGTTTCCTTGCGGTGGTGAGTGAATGAACCGGATTCTCGGCGCATTGCGGCGCGCGATAAACGCGAAACCCGCAACCAAATCATTCGACGCTGATTAACAATGGAGGCTATTCCCCCTCCGTACCCATCCCGCATGGACCATCTGCATGCAATGCGCATCTTTGCGCGCGTCGCCCACCTCGGCAGCTTCACGAAAGCGGCCGAGCAGCTGCAATTGCCGCGCCCGACGGTCAGCAATGCCGTCCAGTATCTGGAGAAACACCTGCGCGTGCGGCTGCTGCAACGGACCACCCGGCGCGTCGCGCTGACCGCCGAGGGCACCACGTACTACGAGCGCTGTACGCGGTTGCTGGCCGATCTCGACGATGCCGAGACGCTGTTCGACGACGCCGGTGCGGCGCCGCGCGGCGCGATCCGCGTCGACCTGCCCGAACGCTTCGCGCTGAACAAGGTGATTCCGGCGCTGCAGGATTTCCACGCACGCTATCCCGACCTGCGCGTGGTGCTCAGCACGACCGACCGCTTCGTCGACCTGGTCGCCGACGGCATCGACTGCGCGGTGCGGGTCGGCGTGCTGTCCGACACGTCGCTGGTCGCACGGCGCATCGGCGAGCTCTCGCAGATCAACTGCGCGTCGCCCGCGTATCTCGCGCGGCACGGCACGCCGCGCTCGCCGGACGATCTGCCCGACCACGTCGCGGTCGGCTATTTCTCGAGCCGCACGGGCCGCGAGCTGGACTGGGAATATGCGGACATGGATACGGGTGCGCTGCAGACCGTGAAGATGCGCAGCGTCGTCGCGGTGAACAGCTCGCAGGCGTATCTCGCGTGCTGTCTCGCGGGCCTCGGGATGATCCAGGCGCCGCGCGAGGGGCTCGCACCGTTGCTCGAGGACGGCTCGCTGGTCGAGGTGCTGCCGGAATGGCATGCCGAGCCGCTGCCGGTGTCGGTCGTGTTCCCCAACAGCCGGCATCTGGCGCCGCGGGTGCGGATCTTCGTCGACTGGCTCGCGGACACGCTCGACGACCTGCACCCGGCCGAATGACGGCAGCCGGCGCCGGGGCGATCAGCCGCCGGCCCGGTGTCGCGCGCTCAGAACTTGTGGCGGATCGCGGCGCGCACCGCGAACTGGTTCGACGACGATGACGGGCCATCCGTCCCGACCACGTAGCCGCCGTCGGCCGCGGTGCCCGTCTTGTCGCCGGCGACTTTCTGCCACGCGCCCTGCAGATAGACGTCGGTGCGCTTGGACAGGCTGTAGTCGGCCATCAGCCCGACGGTGTGGTATTTCGGCTTGAACGAGCCCGTCGCGGCATCGAACTTGCCGTCCGTGTACACGTACTGCGCGCCGAGATAGAAATCGGACGTGAGCTGGTACTTGCCGTTGATCTCGAAGTTCTCGAACTTGGTCGCGGTCAGCCCGAGGCCCGAGAACGTCGACGCCGGCAGGTAGACGGTCGACACCGGGTTCTTCACGTCGGTCTTCGTATAGACGAAGCCGACCGTCGCCGGGCCGAACGTATAGTTGATGCCGCCGCCGAAGATGCGCAGGCGGTCGGCGACGAAATTCGCGTCGTCGGCCGCGATCGCGCCCGCGTTGCCGACGCCCGGGCTGTTCGCCTGCAGATACGCGGCCGCGACCTGCAACCCGGCGAGCGAATACTGCGCGCCGAGGCTGTACTGGCGGTTGGTCGAGAAGCCCGTGCTGTTGCTGAAGCTGTAGGTGCCGCCGAACGACAGCCCGTTCCAGTCGGGGCTCGCGTACTTGACCGTGTTGTTGACGCGGAACGAGTTGTCCGTGTTGTCGTTGTCGAACGGGTGCGAGAACAGCGTGCCGCCCCAGTTGCCGTTCGCGGTCAGCGGCGCGAGATAGTCGACGACGGAATCGTACTGGCGGCCGAAGGTCAGCGTGCCGAAACGCGACGCGCTCAGCCCGACGAACGCCTGGCGGCCGAACATCCGGCCGCCCTGGTTGAACCGGCCGTTGTTCACGTCGAAGCCGTTTTCCAGCGTGAAGATCGCCTTCAGGCCGCCGCCCAGTTCCTCGCTGCCCTTCAGGCCCCAGCGGCTGCCCTGCGCATAGCCGCTCGCAAGCTGGTAATCCGTTTTTCCGACCCCATGCACATTCACGTTGTTCGTGTAGTTGAAGCCTTCGTCGATCAGGCCGTACAGCGTCACGCTGTCCTGCGCGAAGGCCGGCGCGGCGAACGCTGCCAGCGCGGCGGCAAAAATGACGTGGTTCTTCATGACGGATTCTCCGGAGCCGTTGCCGGGCAGGCCTTGCGCCCGGCGCTTGTTTCGTCTGTTTTATAGAGGTGGCCCGCAGGGCGGACTGCGCGGTGTGCGGCCGCGAGGACAAAATGGTGTCACGTCGGAAACCACCCGTCCATCGGGGCGTGGGCGCGGCGCACAAAGCGTTGCGCTCGTCCAACTGCCCCGTTCCGCACGCTCCCCGATCGGGCTTGCCGGCAGCGGCAGATCGGCCCGCCATCCGCGTAAACCCGGACGGCGTCGCATCGGTGGCACAATGCGCATCCATTCGTCATTTCTTCACGAAGTCATGCTTCACCCCGATTCATGCGCGGCCGGTGCCGGGCGCGCTCGCGGCGCGCGCCGGCAGGCGGCCCGATGACCGCCGCAGCCCGGGCCGGCCGCTACGCCGAGCTCGATTTCTTCCGCGGCCTCGTGCTGCTCGTGATCGTCGTCGACCACATCGGCGGCAGCATCCTGTCGCGCGTGACGCTGCATGCGTACGCGCTGTGCGATGCGGCCGAGGTGTTCGTGTTCCTCGGCGGCTTCGCCACCGCCATCGCGTACAACTCGCTCGCCGAGCGGCACGACGAGGCCGCCGCGCGCCAGCGATTCATCCGCCGCGCGTTCGAGATCTACCGCGCCTTCCTCGTGACGGCCGGCCTGATGCTGCTGATCACCGCCGTGCTCAACGCATTCTCGATCGACGGTCCGAACATGCCGACCAACGATCTCGACGGCCTGCTCCACAAGCCGCTCGCCGCGCTGCGCGACATCCTGCTGTTCCGCCGCCAGCCGTATCTCGCGTCGGTGCTGCCGATGTATGCGTTCTTCGCGCTGCTCGTCCCGCTCGCGCTGCCGCTCGCGCGCACGCAACCGTGGCTGATGCTCGCGTTCAGCGGCTCGCTCTGGTACGCGGCGCCGCACGTCGCGCGTTTCCTCCCGACCGTCGAGGGCGCGCCGTGGGACTTCAACCCGTTCGCCTGGCAGTTCCTGTTCGTGCTCGGCGTGATCGCGCGCTGCCAGCCCGTCTACCAGACGCTCGCGCCGAAGCCGCAGGGCTGGCTGCTGACGGCCGCGTCGCTCGCGATCGTCGCGGCCGGCGCGTACTATCGGCTGCGCATCGAGCCATTCCCGACCGATCCGTCGATCAAGCAGAACCTCGGCGCGCTGCGGCTCGTGAATTTCCTCGCGATCGCCTGGCTCGCGGCCAAGCTCGTGCACCTCGGGTGGATGAAGAAGGTCGCGCATGCGATGCCGTGGATCGGCACGATCGGCCGCCAGGGGCTGCTGTGCTTCGTCGCCGGCACCGGCATCTCGCTCGCGGTCGACTCGCTGCTCTACCAGGCGACCGAAGGCTATCTGAACGTGCCGCTCGGCCTGGCCGCCGACGTCGTCGCGACGGGGCTGCTGTATCTCGTCGCAAAACTCTACGGGCCGCTGGTGTCGCGGCTGCCGTTCCCGTTCCGTTCGCGGCCATGACGCGCCGCGCCGTCATGCGCCGCTGCTACGATAGCGGGCGCCTTTCCTGAAACGTTTCGCCATGCGCCGACTCGCCCTTCCGTTCGCCGTCGCCCTGCTCGCCGGCTGCCTCGCCACCGCCCACGCCACGCCGGGCGGGCCCGCCGTTTCGCCGGGGTCGTCCGCGCCCGCGGGCGCGATCGTCCCGCCCGCAACCGTCGGGCCGGCCGCCCAGGATCCGCCGCTCAACCCCGGCAGCAGCGTCGTGCTGCGCGCGTTCCGCTCGGCGTCGCTCAAGCGCGACTGGTCGTACACGGTCTATCTGCCGCCCGGCTACAACCCGGAAGGCGCGCGCTATCCGGTGCTGTACCTGCTGCACGGCAATGCCGGCAACGCGAACGACTGGATCACGCAGGGCCGGCTGCAGGCCACGGCCGACACGCTGATCGAGCGCCACGAGATCCCGCCTGTCGTGATCGTGATGCCGCAAGGCGGCACCGACTGGTACGTCGACCGCAAGGAGAAGATGCAGAGCGCGTTCCTGAACGACCTGTTGCCGGAAGTCGAAGCGCACTTCGCGGTGTCGAACCAGCGCGCGGGCCGCGCGATCGGCGGCGTATCGATGGGCGGCTTCGGCGCGCTGCGTTTCTCGCTGCTCGAACCGGGCCTGTTCTGCGGCGCGATGCTGCTGAGCCCCGCGATCTACGCGAACGAGCCGCCGCTCAATTCCGCCGCGCGCTATGTCGGTGTGTTCGGCGACCGGCAGTTCGATCCGCGCGTGTGGCACGAGCTCAACTACCCGGCGCTGATGCGCGGCTATTTCGCGCGCAACTGGCGCGTGCCGATGTTCATCGCGGCCGGCGACGACGACCTGACGATCCAGGCCGAGTCGAGCGTGCTGTACACGCACCTGCGCCGCGCGCAGAACGCGGCCGAGCTGCGCATCGTCGACGGCGGGCACACGTGGGAGGTGTGGCGCGGGTTGCTCGGGCAGGGGTTGAAGTATGCGTTGGAGTGCGTGAAGTGATAGCCGGTGGGTGGCCTGCGCGACGCCAAACCAACACGCACGAGTGAAGTCGTGCGAGAGCGAACCGCTGGTTACGGGGGCGAAACATTCTCATTGTCAGCCGGCTTGCAGCGCTCCTCGGGATAGCCATGCCCGAACATCGCATAAGCCCCCAACGCGAGCCCGGCGGACCCGGCTCCCACAAAAGTCGATTCGATGCCAATGTGCTGGGCAATCCACGATCCTGCGATCGGCCCGACGACCAACGCCGTGAGCTGCAAACTGCGCGCCGATGTGGAAATAACCCCGAGCGCATCACGCGGCGCGTTCCTCTGCAGCGTAATCGAATAGGACATTAGCCCGCCGCCGTAGCAAAAACCATTGACCACCCACACCAGGCACAGCGTGCCAAGGTTCAATGTCGGCACAGCGAGTGCCAGTCCGCCGGCGACAACCACGGTTGCACTGAATCCGGCGAGAAACATGGGCATCGATTTGCGCACACTGACTCGCGCAAGTACCTTTTTCAGGACGATTGCACAGCTGACCGCTCCGACAGCGGTACAACTGACGATGGTTCCGAATGAGCTCGGCGGCAAGCCGTGATCGCGCAGTAATACCACCACGATCGAGTCGTACAGACCCAGGATCGTCGAAAACGCCAACATCAGTCCGAGAGCGGAAGCCAAAGCAGGATGTTCGGAAAGCACCTGACGAACCAGCGGGAAATCAAGGAATCGACGTTGCGTCTTCACATCAGGATTTTTCCACCCGATGACACGTGCCACGCCCAACGCACATCCCATCGAAAAGACTGCCAGCATGCCGGTCAATGCGAACGCCCCATGGGAATGGAATGCCAGCGATAGCCCGGCGCCAAGCAACGGCGAGAGAATCTTCGTGCATTGATCGACGATCGATGTAAGCGTGACAGTCGACACGATCTGATCATCCGACAGCAGACGCCGTATCACGATCTGTTCCGCCGGAACAGTGCCGAGATTGCTCACCCCCTTCACCAGAACCCACGCGATGAACATCGCCTCATTCGGCGCGAACGCCAGCCCCAGCGACGTGATGAAGCGGGCCATCGCACTCGAAAGCATGATCAGCGCCGGCGACTTTCTATCTGCCAGCGCGCCGATGAACGGGCCGGCCAAGAGCCCCGGCAATCCGTACAACGCTGCGGCCAGCCCGAGCGTTCCCGGAGTGGCGTGATAGCTGAACGACAACAGAGAAAAAATCAGCGTGAAATCAACCCAAATGGCAATGGAGTTGGCGACTCGCCCAAGAAAGAACGAGCGATATCCGCGAACCGAAAATAAAGCAATCGTCGATTGCATCGCACCGCCCTTAATGAGGATTGAGCTTCATGTACAGCTTGTCCCGCGCGACGAAACCATCCAGTCCCGCCTCCGTCGCATATCGCGCTAGATCACTCGTCCGATTGATGAAACCGGCTCCATTGAAATTCAGCGACGTGTTGCATAACACGCCGACACCGGAGACCGCCTCGAACGCCTTGAGCAACGCGTGGACTTTCGGATTCTGGCGTGAATTCACTGTCTGGGGCCTGCTCGAACCATCGACGTGGGTGACCGCCTTCAACGCATCGCTCTTCACTCGTGCGAAGTACAGCATATGGGGACTGGGTCCTCGCAAGTCGAAATACTCCGTAGCCCGTTCTTCCAGACATATCGGCGCAATCGGCCGGAACGACTCTCGTCGCTTAATCGCATTGAGTCTTACAAGTGTGGATCTCTCGAACGGCGCCGCGAAGATTGACCTGTTTCCCAGCGCTCTCGGGCCTACTTCGGCTCTCCCGTCAGCCCAACCGAGAATGGCTCCGCGGTGTAGCAGTTCGCCGACGGCGCGATAATCCAACTCGCTTCGACGAAAACCGTCAACCTCGTCGCAGTCATCGACGAACGATTGACCACGATAGACGTCCCACTCGATCTTGGCGCACCCCGTCAGCAGAAACTGTGCGTCGATCGCCGTGCCGATCGCGGATCCGACATCATTCGGACATGGAGGAACAAACACGTCGCTAAAGAGACCGCTGTCGACCCATTGGCGATTCCAGTCGCAATTCAAGCCACATCCACCGCTAATTAGGAGCGGTGCCTTGCCCTCCGCCAACGTGTGTACTCGATCAAAAAAAAGGTCAAAGATGCCATCAGAAAGCGTCCGGGCGAGATCTTTGATCGTCTGGCTTTCGACTCCAGCATTGAAATACCTGGATCTCGCGTATTTCCGCTTGTCCAGCAACTCAATCGTCAGATGATCCGACAGCAAGTCAGAAACGAAATCGTACTCAACGCTGCCTTCGTCTGCTCGTTGTCCATATGCAGCAAGCGCCATCAACTTTCCTGCATCACCCAGCCTGATTTGTCCAGGTCGCAAATCGAAATCCGGATCCCCGATTCCGTACGCGAATGCGTACCGCATACCCGGATACTTGAGCACGTCACCGAGCTTCCTGATACGAACGTCTTCATCGACGTGGTAAAACGAGCCAATGTACCCTTCCCATACGAGTGCATAGCATGCTTGCCCCTGCGGGAACGGCGACATTCCATAGGCGCACATGACATGCGAGCGCTCGTGGGAGTCTGATACTACGCGGACGTCTTTACCAAAGAACTGGCCGAACGTAACCCGAGGCGGTGCAAGGCCCAGATAGCCGCCACCGATAGAGAATCCGCTTTCCGGATTCCCTCCCTTGCTCCATCCACTGATACCGAGAGCATCTGGTATTCGACCGACTTCGGAGCAAGCCTCAACAAACAATTCGACACCAACCGAAGCATATCGCGGATTGTTATCTTTCTCAGCTTCATATGAGAAATTCAATATACCGTCTTCGATACACGCGATATGCCCATCATGGCCTGGTTTGAATCCGACAATGAGCATTACATTTCCTTCGTGAGATATTTTTTGCATTTCTCTACAGCAGAAAGCAACTCCGGAGCGAATGCACTACCCTCACCATGCCCTGCCCCCATGAAAAATAAAACCGATTCATTAACCTCATCTACCGCTAACAAACGATTGATTTCACGATCCAAAAAATAGCCGGTGAGCCATGACTGCAAACCAAGGCCGGTTGTCGAAAGCTGAAATGTCTGGGCAAGACAACCAATATCCAGCAAAGCGACCCGATAGGCTCTGGAGTGCGGGTATTTCCACCACATCTTGTCGAATCTCGATGTGACAAATACCCCGAAAGCCAGATTTCTTGCAAACATCTGTGCACATAGGATTCTGCCAAGCAACTCACCATCGATTTTCTCGGTCACCAGGGTAAGCTGATGCGACATGGCTCTGTAATGATATATGCCTGCCCGCAATCCGGTTACACGCAAAGCGACCAGATAGGCCTCACTAGGGTGTAGTGAGCCGCCAGATGGTGAAGTTCGGCGATAGCCAATAGGCAAAAGACCAGCGGTGCGCATATCCTCCCGGGTTTCACCGTGTACGGCACCGAACGTCCAATGCAACGTATCGGCGACTTTTTGTAGCTCAACATGCTCGGGAATAAAAGATCTGGTTGTCTGTCGCTTCAGCAATGCATCGGCCAGTCGTGGCACATCGGCGAAATCCTTGCTGGGCACGGGAAGCTCGATCGGCACCCCGGCACGGATATATTTAATTGTCGGGATGTTTTCGACTATCGAAGCACAATAAGCAACGTATCCTTCGTAACCGTCATCTGATGGAAGATCAACCCCATCCTCCAGAACAATCTGCGTTCCAATATGAAATATCTGCGACAAGCAATCCCAACCCCAATCTTCAAGCTTGCGATCATCGTCGGCTAGAATTCCACTAGCCGCGATTTCAGCGTCCAGACCCGATTCCGTCAGATCGTCACCGCGGGAAATTTCGAGAAGGCGACGGATGTGATTTGCCGTTATCTCATACTGAGAATGCTTTCGATAGTCCCATAAAATCAATTTCCCACCAATTATCTTAATGAAAAACATCGGATTCGAGGCAATACTCATAGCAGCCAGCCATTATTAAATAAATCATGTCCGATGACTGTTGCGCACCAGCCATCGGCCGTCTTATTTAAACCTCGACGTTACTTCTGGGCAATGCCAATCGGGTTCTGATAAGCGTCATTCGACTGATGCGAAAGAGATGGCTCAAGCGCAATCTTCTGCATTTGAGTCGACACACTAATGGGACTTTCGTAAGCATCGTTCGACTGATGTGAAAGCATCGGCTCGATATGAACTTTTTTCATGACGATATCCTATAAAAGAAAACAAAAGCACCCACCTATGGGTCGGCGCACTTTCATCATAGGAAATAATTTTGATCAATCAATCCAAAAGCTCGATATCAATGGGAATTGATTATTCCAGGATTTCCGATTGACAGCCAAGGGCCGACGTGGCACCGCGCTCCACGCTTTCCCCTCCAGCCCCGACAATTAGTTTCATACAGAATGCATTTTAAAAATCCATTGCCAACCGCAGTTTCGAGGACACAATCCTCCAAATCGGTCAACTGATATAAGTATCGGAATGGACATGAGCGATCGACGATTTCCATTCACTCATAGCTCTCTGTTTCACACAGTCGATAGCGTTATCAAGATAAATGGCCACCGATTCGTGGCTGACCGAATACGCGCCGCGGACGCTGGGCGAAAAGCCGGCGCCTCGGCGCGGCTACCCGACTCGCATCCGGCCGCGCGGCGTCCCGACATCGAACCGATCCAGCACGATGCGGAACGGGCGGCTGACCACACGTGAGCGCGACACGAGCCGGCCCGCACGGAGGCCGGCGTTCCCGACGAGCAGCTGACGACCGCCCCCCCCCCCCGACCGATCACCCAACACGAGCGCCGATCGCACCGCGTCTTTCAACTCAAAGCCACGTCCCACCCTGCCGCTCATCCGGCTCATCGGCGAGCGCGTCGAAATCGTGAATCCAGTCCAGGTGATGCAGCACGCTGTCGCGCTCGCCGAGACGCGCATTGCGCGCCTGCGCAGCCGGCCCGTCAGGCAGATGCAGTACGTCAGCCGCAGAGATCGACGCGTACTGCACCTTGCGCGTGCGGCCGCGCCGCAGCCGCTCGTACCCTTCCTGCGCGTCGCGCCAGTTGCCGGGCCCGGCCTTCGCCAGTTGCGCGGCCAGCACCATCGCATCCTCGATCGACTGATTCGCGCCCTGACCGTGATGCGGCACGAGCGCATGCGCGGCATCACCGATGAGCGTCACGCGCCCGCGGCTCCAGCGGCCGAGCGGCGGCCGGTGAAACAGCCCCCAGCGCTGGCTGATGGGCACCGCCGTGATCATCTGCACCACCGCCGGATGCCAGTCCCTGAACAGGCGCAGCTGTTCGCCCTCCTGCGCCGGCATGACCCAGTCGCGTGACGGCCACGGCGACGGATGACGCTCGACCAGCAAGAAGTTCTGGTCGCCGTTGTCGCCGATCGGATAGTGGAGCAGATGCCCGTGCGGCCCGACCCAGAACTGAATGGTCTCGGGATCGGGCAGCAGGTTCATCCGCTCGGCCGGCACCACGCCGCGAAAGCCCGAGCAACCCGAATACAGCACGTCGTCGTAGCCGAGCATCCAGCGCCGCGTGAGCGAACGCGCGCCGTCCGCGCCGATCACGAGATCGGCGTCGACGCGCTCGCCGTTCTCGAAGGTCAGCGTGACGCGATCCGGATGCTGCGCGAGTTCGACCAGCCGATGGCCCAGATGAATCTGCTCAACCCCGACCGCCTTCGACAGGATCGCCTGCAGGTCCGCGCGGTGCACGCCCCAGTACGAGCCGCCGAACTGCCGGCGATAGTCGGGCTCGCCGCGATGATGGCCGATCACCACGCCGCTGCGCCCGTCGCGATAGACGAGACCGGGAATCTCCGCGCACACCGCATCGAAAGCCGGACGCAATCCCATCCGTTCGTAGAAGCGCGTCGCGTTGGCCGATAGCGCAACGGCCGCCCCCACCTCGCGCAGCACGTCGGTCTGCTCGTACAGATGCGCGTCAATGCCCTGCTCGCGCAACGCGAGCGCCAGTGTCAGGCCGCCGATGCCGGCACCGACGATCGCGATCCTCAGATTCGTCTGCATGATGAAGGTGTCTCCGATATTCAAATGATGAGTGGTCGAGGCCGCGGCGCGCGTGACCTGCCCGGCGCGCCGGTCGAATGCAGGCGCCGTGTCGGTATTTTCAGCAGCGCACCCTTATCCCACAATAAAATGCCGGGAATCTGCTTCATCACTGAACGCAATGATCGGAGACAACGCCGAACCATGGAACTGAGCGAGATCGACCTCAACCTGCTGTTGCTGTTCCAGCGGTTGATGCAGGAGCGGCGCGTGTCGACCGTCGCCGAGCAGATGAACATGAGCCAGCCGGGCGTCAGCAACGCGCTCGCGAAGCTGCGCCGCCGCCTCGGCGATCCGCTGTTCGTGCGCGGGCCGGGCGGCGTGGTCCCGACACCCTTCGCGTTGCGGCTGGCCGAACCGGTTGCGCAGGCGCTGTCGACGCTGCACGCCGCGCTCAATCCGGAGACCGGTTTCGATCCGCTGCGCGCGTCGCGCACGATGACGATCGGCATGACCGATATCGGCGAAGTCGTGTTCCTGCCCGCGTTGCTCGAACATCTGGCGCGCACGGCGCCGGGCATCGCGCTCAACACGGTGCGCAACACGAGCGTCAACCTCAGCGACGAGATGGCCGACGGCCGCGTCGACCTCGCGATCGGGCTGCTGCCGCAACTGCAGGGCGGGTTCTATCAGCGCCGGCTGTTCGATCAGCGCTACGTGTGCCTGTTCCGGCGCGGGCATCCGCTCGAAGACGCGCCGCTGACGGTCGACGCGTGGCGGGATGCCGAGCATCTGGTCGTGGTGTCGGCCGGCACCGGTCACGGGCAGGTGGACGACTGGCTGAAGCGGCGCCGCGTGAAGCGCCGCGTGCGGCTGACGGTGCCGCATTTCATGAGCGTCGGCTATATCCTGCAGCGCACCGACCTGATCGCGACCGTGCCGGAACATCTTGCGCTGCAACTGGCCGCACCGTTTTCGCTCGGCTGGCGGGCGTTGCCGGTCACGCTGCCGGGCGCGCCGATTCACATGCTATGGCATGCGCGCGTGAATCAGGATGAAGGCAACCGGTGGCTACGGGAGATCGTGGTCAGCCTGTTCGCGGACACCGGGACACGCGCGCGCAAGGCCGCGCCGGCCCGCAGAAAATAGCGGCGCGAGCGGCGCAACCCGCGGTGCGCGGTACGATGGCGCTTCACCCGGCGCATGATGTCGCCTCTTTTCCTCACCCCAACCCGCAGGGAATCAAGCCATGTCTGCCTCGAAGAAGTTCGCCGCCGTCACGGGCGCGGGATCCGGCATCGGTCGTGCCGCCGCCATCGCACTCGCGAACGCCGGCTTTACCGTCGCGCTGATCGGACGCAACGAAGCATCGTTGCTTGAAACGAAAGAGACGATCGCCGCCGGGCATGGCGACGCATATGCGTTGCCGGCCGACGTCACCGACGAAGCGTCGGTCGAACATGCGTTCTCGCGGATTTCGCACGAGTTCGGCCGGCTGGATGTCCTCTTCAACAACGCCGGCCGCAACGCGCCGGCCGTTCCGCTCGACGAATACGAACTCGACGTGTGGAACGACGTCGTCGCGACGAACCTGACGGGCGTCTTCCTGTGCGCGCGGGCAGCATGGCGCCTGATGAAGGCGCAAACGCCGCAGGGTGGCCGGATCATCAACAACGGCTCGATCTCCGCCTATACGCCGCGCCCGAACACCATCGCGTACACGGCCACCAAGCATGCGGTGGCAGGCATCACGAAGTCGCTCGCGCTCGACGGCCGCGCGTACAACATCGCGTGCAGCCAGATCGACATCGGCAACGCGGCGACGTCGCTCACCGACCGGATGACGGACGGCGTGCTGCAGGCCGACGGACGCATGGCGCCGGAGCCGCGCATGGACGTCACGCATGTCGCGAACGCGGTCGTTCAGATGGCAAGCCTTCCGCTGGATACGAACATCCTGAACATGACGATCATGGCGACCACGATGCCGTTCGTGGGGCGCGGATAAGTCCGGGGCGCCGCGCCTGTTTCGGCGCGCCGGCCGGCGCTGCCGGTGACGCTCCCCGGCGCGCCGTCGAAACGTAAATCGTCCTTGACAAGTTGCGAGGCGCAACTAATATTGCTTGCGACTCGCAACTTTTTTGCGGACTGATCATGGACCTCATCGATATTCCAGCGAAGCCTCGCGACGCGACGATCCTCGAGCTGCGCGATTTTTCCCGCAAGCTGGTTCGCGAACTGGGTTTCATGCGCGCGACATTGGCCGACAGCGATCTGGCGCCATCAGCGGTTCACGCCGTGCTCGAAATCGGAATGGCGCCCGGTATCAGCGCGAAGGATCTGGGCAGCATTCTGCGTCTCGACAAATCGAATACGAGCAGGCAGCTTTCCCGGCTCGAAACGGCGGGCTTCGTGACGCGCCGCATCTCACCCGACGATGCGCGTGCGACCGAGTTGTACCTGACTGCCGACGGGCAAAAACTGCGCAAGAAGATCGACCAGTTTGCGACGCGCCAGGTGTCGAATGCATTACGCCGGATGGTTCCGGCGGACCAGCAAACCCTCGTCCGCGCGCTCGCGCTGTATAGCGATGCGCTCGCGCAAGACAACAGCGCCGAGGCACCACCCGCGCCGAATCCGGACGCCGGGCACATTGTCGACGGCTACCAGCCCGGCTGTATCGGCGACATCGCAAGCCTTCACGCGCGGTTCTATTCGGAACACTGGGGATTTGGCGCCTTCTTCGAGAAAAAAGTGGCGACCGAGCTCGCCGAATTTGCCGGCACGCTGCCCGCCGAAGGCAAGGCTCTGTGGCTCCATACCGAAAACGGCCGCGCGCTCGCCTCTGTCGCAATAGACGGGAACAAGGCCACGGGAATCGCACACTTGCGATGGTTCATCGTCGACGACGCATTGCGCGGTGCCGGTATCGGGCGGCAACTGATGACGCGCGCGATGCAGTTCGTCGACGAGCAGCGGTTCGACGAGACCTATCTATGGACGTTCAAGGGCCTGGATTCGGCACGTCACTTGTACGAATCGTTCGGCTTTACGCTGACCAGCGAATCGGAGGGTGCGCAATGGGGAACCCACGTCATCGAGCAGCGCTTCAGCCGGTGCGGGCCGGGTCGATAAGGGGATAAACCAATCAGCGGATAAGCCGCCGCACGATTCATCGATCGTGATAGATCGCGAGCCAGACCGACGGTTCTTCCGGATGGGTCCACGCGACGCGATGCCGGCAATGCGGTTCGATCAGCACATGGTCGCCGGGGCGCATGTCGTGCAGCGTCGCGTCCGCTTCGAATTCGAGCACGGCCGCGCCTGACAGCAGCACGACCCATTCGGCACGGGGATCGTCATACCAGAATCCGTCGGGACTCGCGTGCCCCATCGACACGATGCGCTCGACGTTCAGGCGCGGGCCCGCGACGAGTATGTCGATCCGTTCGTCGTCGCCGCGCGCCGCTTCGGTGCTGAACAGGTTGCCGGTTTGAAGTTGCATGGTTGGACCCTCGCGTCGCCCGTCGTTCGACGGCGGTTGACGTCCACTGTAGCGCGGCGGCAGTCGTTGCGGCGAACTCGTTTGCGGGCCCGGCAAGACCGACGCTCAGGCGGCCGCCTCGTCATCGATATCGCGCGCCGTCGGTTCATCACGCGCGATCGGATGAGGCGTACCCGTCAGCGGGAGCAACGCTGCAATGCTGCGATGCGTCACGCCGTCACGCCGGCGGCTGAAACGCGGCGACCTTGTTGCGGCCCGTCGCCTTCGCGTAGTACAGCGCCTCGTCGGCGGCCTTGATCACGCTGCCGGCCTCTTCATCGTCCTCGGGCGTCCAGCTCGCGAGGCCGATACTCGCGGTGACGTGCCCATGTTCGCTGCCGGCGTGCTCGAGCGCCAGCTTGTCGATCGCCGCGCGAATTCGCTCGGCGATCTGGGCGGCGCCCGTCTCGGGCGTATCGGGGAGCAGCACGACGAATTCCTCGCCACCGTAGCGGGCCGCGGTATCGGCGGGCCGGCGGATGTTCTCGCCGATGCAGCGCGCAACCGCGGCCAGGGCGTCGTCTCCGGCCTGATGGCCGTAGGTGTCGTTATAGGCCTTGAAGCGGTCGACATCGACGAACAACAACGAGAAAACCGAGCGCGATCGCCGTGCGCGCCGCCATTCGATATCCAGCACTTCGCCGAAGCTGCGGCGATTGTTCAGCCCGGTGAGACCGTCGGTGCGGGCGAGCAACACGAGTTCCGATTCGGCGCGCATCCGCCGCCGCAGTTGCGTGCCGAGCATGACGGACACCGCGATGAAGGCGGCGCCGAACGTCGCCACCAACCCACCGATCGTCGCGGCCCGGTGCCGCCACGCCGCATAAATGTCCTCTTCCGCTTCGGCGACCATGATCATCAGCGGCAGCTTCGGCAGGTGCCTGAAGTAGTAGAGCCGGCGCACCCCGTCGAGCGACGAGGTTTCCGGGAACACGCCTTCCCGCGCGGTCTGAAACCGCTTGAAGGTCGCGGCGTGGCTGATGTCGCGGCCGATCGTGTGGGCGTCGTACGGCTGACGCATCACCATGACGCCGTCGCTGCCGATCAGCGAGATCGAACCGTGCTGCCCCAGCGACAGGCCGGCAAACAGATTATGGAAATACTCGAGGTTGACCGCGATGAGCACGACGCCGCCGAACGAGCCGTCCGGGTTCGAGATTCGGCGCGTGAGCCCGATGCTGGGCGCCCCGCCGCGCAGGCGCGACGTGAACGGGTCGCTGATAAAGAGTCCGGCATTCGGATTGTCCCGATGGACGGTGAAGTATTTACGGTCGGCGAAATTGCCGCGGCGCGGCACGTCGTTGGCCGAATCCAGCACGATGTTGCCGCCGGCATCGAGTACCAGCATCGAGCCGAGAAATTCCGCCGTCATCGCATTGTCGAACAGCACGGAGCGCCGCAGGCTCGCGGGCGCATTCATCACGTCGGAACGTTTGAGGCCGTTGATGACCGCCTGCAGCGAAAGGTCGTAGAGCTCGAAGTTGCGTTCGATGTCGCGCTCGGCGATGAGGCCGAGATTGCGGGAGGTTTCGCTCGCCCGCTCCCGCGCGTCGTTGCGGCTCTGGAACAGCTGCAGCACGCACAGACCCATCAGCGCGCAGGCGATCACGATACCGACCACGACGATGGTATAGGGAGCCGCCGACCTGGATTGCATGTGTCTCCTCGATGATCAAGCGTGTGCGCGGGCGCGGGCGCACCACATGATTACTTCATACTAAAAAAGGCGCAGCGGCATGGCAAGCGGGGGATGCACCGAGGGCGGCGCGGCAGCGGGCGTCGGGCGTCGGGCGTGGGGGCGTGGGGGCGTGGGGGCGTGGGGGCGTGGGGGCGTGGGGGCGTCGGGGCGTCGGGGCGTCGGGGGCGTCGATACGTCGGTGCGTCGGTGCGTCGATAGCGGGTCGTTTCGCACCCGACCATCACGCACCCGAATCTGGAATCCGAAAGTCAATCGATTCGTCGACGGATCGATTACCCAAAGACAACCGTCGAATCAGTTATGCACGAGAACCTTCCCTATGACTTGACCGGACTCCAGTGTCTCGTGAGCGTAAGCAATCTGATCCAATGGAACCTTCAATCCGATTCGTGGCGAATAAGCGCCCGCCTCAAGGCAAGCGTTAATGTCGCTGATGGCGGCTTGCTTTGCCTCGATGGGGACGCGATAGATGTATACGAAACGGAGAACACACCCGTGCATCATGGCTTTCAATAATGGAACCGCTAGTTCGTCCGATGCACTGGCCATCGCATAGGCGCTTATTACTCCACCTTGAGAAAGGAGCGCCAAATTGACATTGAGGTTGGATCTCAGATCAACGTCAACGACACGATCAACCCCAAGCCCGGCTGTCGCCTCGAGGACATGATCTGCCACGTTGTCCGCCTTTCGGTCGATCACCAGGTCCGCGCCGTTCGCCTTTGCGACAGTGACCTGTTCGGCGTTCATCACCGTTGCCGAAACCCATGCACCAGCCCATTTAGCCAACAGGATTGCAGCAGTGCCGACCACACCCGCTCCTCCGTGGACGAGTACGCGTTGGCCCTTAAGACTGCCGTCGGAAAACAGGCAGCGGTGTGCCGTCAACGCAGGAATACCAAGCGCTGCCCCTACGTCAAACGACACGTTGTCAGGCAAGTGGACAGCATGGCTTGATGGAATTACAACGAATTCCGCCGCCGTGCCCGTAGCTCGACCATGCTGTGCCTCATAAATCCAGACCCGCTCACCCAGCCTGTCAGGAGATACGTTTATGCCAACAGCGTCGATGACCCCCGCCCCGTCCTGATGAGGAATGACGCGAGGATATGGCATGGGAGCGGAGAATCCTGTACGTGCCTTGACATCTGTCGGATTCAATCCAGATACATGGATTCGTACTCGCACTTCATCTGGCGCCGGTTCTGGCATCGGCAGTTCCCCCACAATCAACACGTCCCGGGCGGCCCCCTGACGCTCATAGAAAGCTGCTTTCATCAATTTTGCTCCGTCGTTCCAAATATGCGGGGTGTCTTGATCACCGTACCGATGCAGTTTGGACCCTAAGTTCACTAATGAACAGTAAGCACAACATTGATATATAGGGTTAATTTTTATACTATTGAGATATGAAGATACCGAATCCTCAAGGGTACCGATGCACGGTTGAGGCTACCGTCGAGGTCGCAGGCGGAAAGTGGAAGCCACTTATCGTGTACTACTTGCTCAGCGGCACAAAACGCTTTGGGGAACTTCGCACGCTTATTGGCGGAGTCACACAACGGTCACTGACCTTGCAGCTTCGAGAGCTGGAGTCGCACGGCATAATTTCCCGCGAGGTATTTGCAGAAGTTCCGCCTCGGGTTGAATATTCGCTCACCGAATTCGGGCGGACCCTCGCACCTGTGCTCAACGCGATGAAGGATTGGGGAGATAGCTACCTTTCCCGGCGCGGATCGTAGAAAGTGCCTTGGCGTTAAGACTTTCCGGCTCCGCGGTGCTCGCCCGGTGGCGTCAAGCACGCTGCTTCAGCAGCCCTGCCAGGAGCGTCAGTGCTTCCGTCAGATCTTCGAACGACGGGCCGCCGAGGCAAAGTCGAATCCCGCTCGCCCGATCTTCCGGGTTCACCATCATGGATTCCGGAGGGGTCAACTTGATACGCATCGCTGCAGCGACGGATGTGAAACGATTGGCAGCGTCACGCTCCATCGGCAGCCAGGCGTTGTAGGCGCCGGGATGCGAGACCAGTTCGCTCGCGCCGAGTAGAGAGATTGCCAGATTGGATCGACGCCGCGCCTCATGGTGCAGATCCCGCTGGATCGACGAGATGACATCGGTGGCCAGCCATTCCTCAACCACTGCGCAAGAGAGCGGCGACGGCGCCATCGGCAGATCCCGCAGCGCATCTTCCGCTGCGTCGTTGAGTCCGGGCGGCAGCGCGAGCACGCCGATCTGCAAACCGGGGCCAAGAGACTTGGACAGCCCGTTCACATGAAAGGCGATCTCGGGCGCCAACGCCGCAAGCGGTGGCGAAGCCGGCACTGCCGACGCATAGACGCCGTCCTCGATGATCCACGCGCCCGCCTGGCGGCAAATATCCACGATGGCCTGCCTTCGTTCCGTGCCCATCGTTGCGGTGGTCGGGTTGTGCAGCGTCGGCGTGAGATAGACCGCTTGGCTGCCGGTCGATGCGGTGCGGTCGAGTGCGTCCGCCAGTGCCACTGGCACCATCCCTTGCGCGTCGGTCTCGACGCCTTGCATCCGATATCCCTTGCGCCTAGCCAGCGCAATCGCGCCAGGATAGGTGATCTGCTCGGTCAGAAGCAGCCCTTGCGAGCCGCAGGCAAGATCGAAGGCCAATGACAGCGCCTGGCGTGCGCCGCTCGTTAGCACCAGATGCGACGGTTCCACCGTCAGGCCCAGCGTTTCAAGCCAGCGAGCCAGCACACGTCGGTGCTCCATATGCCCGGCGGGCGGGGCATACAGATTGAGATGGTCCGCATCGATCTTGCGTGCGATCCCGGTCAATGTTCGCGCCAGCAGGCGAGCGTTGAGCATGGCTGGCGGCACATTGGACGAAAGGTCGATCTGACGATCATGGTGCGCCTGGCGGATCGCCACGAAGGTTCCCCGGCCCTTGACGCTGCGGGTCAGGCCTCGCCGTTCGAGCGCGGCATAGGCTTTCGTCACCGTCCCAAGGCCAATCCCCAGTTTCAACGCGAGATCGCGATGAGCGGGCAGACGGTCGCCTCCCGTCAGCCGCCCCTCGATGATGTCGTCAGCCAGGGCGAGGACCAACCGCTCAGTGGTATTCGCCTCGATGTCGGCAAGCCGTGGCGACCACGGGGATTGCAGGAGCACCTACGGCACCTATCTCATCGCCACCGCCAGTCCCGGGCCGAGCAACATGGCGATCATGGGAACGGCAATGCGTGACGGCCGTCTGCCGGCCCTCGTTCTGGCGGCTGGCGTCATCACGGGCTCACTCTTCTGGGCGATCCTGGCGGCGACCGGCATTTCCGCCGTGCTGGCGGCTTATGCCGACGCGCTGTTCGTCATAAAGATGGTGGGTGGTATCTATTTGCTCTATCTAGCGTTCCGCACGGGCAGGTCGGCGCTGAAGCCGGGCTCCGGCTTCGCGAAGATGGACCCGCTACGCTCGACACCTCGCTATCGGTGGCTCTACCGCCAGGGCATTCTCATGCATATCGGAAACCCGAAGGCGGTTCTGGCCTGGATGGCCATCATGTCCCTTGGGCTTCGGGAAAACGCCCCTGGCGGTACCTTGCCGGCGATCATCGGCGGTTGCGCGTTCCTCGGCGTCATCGTGTTCGGTGGTTATGCGGTCCTCTTCTCGACCGCTCGGATGATTGCCCTGTATGCCAGACTCCGGCGCTGGATTGAAGGCACGCTATCCGCGGTGTTCGCCGTTGCGGGAGTCAAGCTGCTTGCCTGGCAACGCTGATATCCCGGCTTGTCGGCGCCATCACCACCTGGTCTGAATTGAAAGAGCAATGACATGGCCTTTGCGATCCATATGATCGATGTCTTCGGCGCCGGACAGCTTTCGGGCAATCCGCTGGCGGTCGTCATCGGTGCCGATACCCTGACAACGGATGACATGCAGCGGCTGACGCGGTGGTTCAACCTGTCCGAGACCGCTTTTCTCTTGGCACCCACGCATCCTGCTGCTGACTACCGGATCAGGATCTTCACGCTGGACAGGGAGATGCCTTTTGCCGGACACCCGACGCTCGGCAGCTGTCATGCGTGGCTCTCGACGGGCTGCGTGCCGAAGAACGAAGCGGAAATCGTCCAGGAATGCGGAGCCGGGCTGGTTCCGATCCGACGCGCTCACGAGCGGCTTTACTTCGCCGCCCCGCCGCTGATCCGCTCCGGCGCGCCGACACAGGATGAATTGGACCAGGCTCGGCGACTACTGCAAATCGAATCGGGCGATATCCTCGATGCCGCCTGGATCGACAACGGCCCCGGATGGCTGGGCATCAGGCTGGTATCGGCGGATACGGTGCTTGCCCTCGATCCGCTCCGCAGTTGGCCAGATCGGATCGACGTCGGCGTTATTGGCCCTCATGCAACAGGCGGCGATCCCGCCTTCGAGGTTCGCGCCTTCTTCAGCAACCATCTGGGCACGATCGTCGAAGACCCGGTCACCGGGAGCCTCAATGCGTCAATGGCGCAGTGGCTGTTCACGACAGGTGTGGTTGAGGACGACTATGTCGCCGCCCAGGGGACACGCCTCGGCCGCCATGGCCGCATTCATCTGACCCGCGATGAGGCCGGCCAAATCTGGGTCGGCGGCAAGACGCGCACGCATGTCGAAGGCCGGCTCGGCGGCCTTTGAAAAGGCAAACGGATCAACCCGAGCATCGTTCTGACGTTCGAAAACACGCAAGGAGTTTCAGCATGCCTGCCTCCCCTCCGCACGAGATTGCTCCATCCGTAACCACCGATCGCATCACACTGCCCGCCTCGGCAGCAGGCACATTAAGAATGCTGGTGCGCTACAAGTCCTGGGCGAATGGACTGACGTTCAAGAGCGTGATGGACCTGCCGGCTGGCGAAGCCTTTCGGCAGAGACCAACGCGGTTCGGAAACATGGTGCATACCTTGAATCATGTCTACGTGGTTGACGACATTTTCAGACATCATCTGCAAGGAAAGAAACACACCTACACCTCGCGCAACACCGACCATACGCCTGCAGTTTCCGATCTTTGGAAAGCGGTTCAGGAAATGGACCGCTGGTACATCGATCTTGTCGACACCTGGTCGGACGCGGATCTCGCGAAAGCCGTTCATTTCGAGTTTGTTGGCGGAGGAGAAGGCGTCATGACCCGCGAGCAAATCGTGCTGCATGTCGTCAATCACGCCACCTATCACCGCGGTTTTGTCGGCGACCTGATGTATCAGGTGCCCTTTGCGCCACCGTCAAATGATCTTCCGGTATTCATCAGGGATCACTATCGCGACGCTCGGTGAGCGCCTGTTCGTCTCGACGTGGATCGATGTTGCTTCCGGGCGCCTACATGGCGCCTACACACAAAGGAGAAGATAGCAATCCGATTGAAATGAAAAACATCAACCTATTGAATTATATGAATTCACAAAATTCAAAGCGCCTTTACGCATCCGGATCCGGAATCCGGGCCGACTGAATCACGACCAGCGTATCGCCCGTCTCGATCCGGCACGGCGGATCTTCGTAGAACGACTGAATCTTCCCGCAGCGATCGAGCCCGACGACGATCGCGCCCGGCACGACGTTCGTCATGCAGCCGATCTCGTGCGGCAACGCCTCGCGCTCGACCAGCGTCGCCCGCCCGCGCGTCGACAGCATGTCGTTCACGAACGGCACGATGTAGCGGCTATGCACCGCATCCGCGAGCAGCAGCGCGCCGATCTTCGTCGACGACACGATCACGTCCGCGCCCGCCTGCCGCAACTGCCGCTGATACAGGTTCTCCTGGATCCGCACGACGATCTTCGTCTCGGGCGCGATGCTGCGCACCGACAGCGTCAGCAGGATCGCGGTCGGATCGTCGGTCACCGAGATGATCACGGCCTTCGCCGCCCGCACCTGCGCCTGCTGGAGCAGGTCTTCATGCGCGGGATCGCCGAGCAGCCCCGTCACGCCGAGCGACGTCGCGGCCTCGAGCGCCTGCTGCTGTGCATCGATCACGATGATCGTCGACGGATCGACGCCGCTCTCCAGCAGCTCGCGCACGGCGATCGACCCCGACAGGCCGTAGCCGCACACGACGATGTGATCGGACAGCTGCTTCTGCAGGCGTTTCATGCGGAATTCCTCGATGACGCGCTGGATCACGAACTGATACGCCGTGCCCAGGAAGATGAACCAGATGCCGATACGGATCGGCACGATGAAGAACGCATCGATCAGACGCGCGCGCGCCGTGACCGGCACGATGTCGCCATAGCCGACCGTCGCGACTGTGACCATCGTGAAGTACACGAGATCGGCGACGTTCATCGGCGTGCTCTTGGTCGAATCGCGCAGGCCGTCGCGATCGAGATACAGCACGAGAAACGCGAGCATGCACAGCGCAACGACCGCGCCGAGACGGAACAGCAGCGTGTGGTGCGGCGACGTCGCGGGGCGCGTGAACAGCGTGCGTGCACGCGGCGCCCGCCACGGATCACGGGTACGACGCAGGCGTGAGCGCAACGGGCGACGTTTGGCGGAAGGCGTTGCCAACGGGGGATTCTCCTGAAGGATGCGGGCTCGATTCTACGACGGGAAGATGCGGGCGCGTCCGTAAGCGGTCCTCCGCTACCGGCCGTCCGCTACCGGCCCTCCGCTACCGCCCCTCCGCAACGGCCGCTACAGCATGCTGCGCGGCCGGACCATCGTTCCGTCGACGAAACGCCGGGCACGGAACGCCGACAGGTCGAGCGACGGCTCGCCCGTATCGACCCATTCGGCCAGCAGCCGCCCGACGATCGGCCCCATCGCGAAGCCGTGCCCGCAGAAGCCGGTGGCGATCGCGAGCCCGGACGGCGTGCCGGGCGCGTCGATCACCGGAATCCCGTCGGGCAGCACGTCGATCAGGCCGCCCCATGCCTCGACGATCTGCGCGTCCTTCAGCGCGGGAAAGATCGCCTTGAGCTTCGCGAGCGCGCGCGGCGCATGCGCGCGATTCGGCTGCGGCTGCGGATCGCGCGGCTCGATCGGCCCGGCCGCGCCGCCGATGCGCGCGCACGCATCGCGCCACGCCGCCGCATTCAGATGCAGCCGGAATTTCTCGCGCTGCGACCAGAACTGCGGCCAGAACAGGCTCAAGCCGCGCAGATGGCCGAGCGTCAGGTCGACGTCGACCTGCATGTCGTCGGCGAGATTGATCGTGCCGTTCCTGCGTTGCCGAATGCCGAGGCCGTGCCCCCAGATCGTCGACGCGGACACGTCGGGCAACACGTTGGTACGCATGCAGGTGCCGCGCACGGCCTGCTGCGGCAGCCGGATGCCGACGCCGTCGAGCAGCCGGAAGCTGGTCGCGCCGGCCGCGCAGATCACGCGCCGGGTGCGGATCGTGCCGCGCTCGGTCACGACGCCGACGACCGCGCCGCCGGCCGTCTCGATCGCCGTCACGCCGCAGCCTTCGAAGAAACGCGCGCCGGCTTCCGTTGCGCGCGCCGCGAACGCAGCGGCCACGCGGCGCGGCTCGGCCTGCCCATCGGTCGCGGTATACAGCCCGCCGAGCGTGCGCGCTTGCGTCGACAGGCCGCGCACGCGCTCGTCGATTTCCGCGCGCGTGAGCGTGCGCGTGTCGAGCCCGTGCTCGCGCGCGACGGCGAGCCACGCCTGGAACGACGCCCAGTCGTCGTCGTTGTCCGCCATATAGAGGCAACCGCCCTGCCGCCATTCGAGGTCGAAGCCGAGCGCCTGCTCGAGCCCTTCCCAGATCCGCATGCCGGCCATCATCAGCGGCACCTCGGCCGACTCGCGGCCCTGTTGCCGCACGAAGCCCCACGCGCGAGTCGATTGCTGGCCGGCGATGCGCGACTTGTCGAGCACCACGGCTTTCAGGCCGCGCATACCGAGGTAGTACGCGGCCGCGCAGCCCATGATGCCGGCGCCGGCGATCACGATGTCGGCTTCGGCCGGAAACGCCGTGTCGGCGTGCGTCAATGCATCGTGCAGCGGATAAGTTGTCGTCATTGTTCTCTGTTGGCGTCGATCCATCCGGCGCATCCATCGACGTATGCGATGGTCGGCACCAGATCATGCTGTCGGGTTCCGGGTGTGGCTTGGGCGAACACGCGGGAAGGCCGGCGAGCGGTTCAGCCCGCCGGCCGCGGCCCGGCCGCCGGTCATTGTCGCCGATCGGCCGTCCCCATTTTTTCGCCTTGACGGCGCTATGTTACCGCGCGATAAACTGTATATCCATACAGTGTCGCTGCAACAGAAATGATCCTCCCCCCATTCGATCCCCCGAAGCTGAACGATCTCACCGGGTGGTGGACGAAGTGCACCTATGCAGACGTGCAGCGCCTGATACTCGAGGTGCAGCATCTTCGCCTGACGCTGTGGGAACTGAAGGCTCATGTCGCGGACGCCTCGCGCCGGATCCGCGTGCTCGACCCCGGCATGCTCGCGCATGGCTCGGCGCTGCGGCGGCTGAATTACCTGCTCGAAAAGGAAATCGCGCGCGCCAATCCGATCGGTCGCTCGCGTGACGTGTATGCGCCGTTTTCAGACGAGTGGCGCGCGCGCGAGGCGCTGCGCTGTGCATTGCGCGCCGAGCCGGAGCCCGCGGAAGCGGGCACGCTCCCGCGCACGATTCCGGAATTTCAGCGCGTCACGTGGGCCGAGCTTCGCGATCGCTGGCGTCACCTGAGCGACAAGCAATCGAGCCGTCAGAACATCGAGCAACGCATGGTGCTCGAGATCGCGCGTCAGCGATCCGTGATTCTCGCGCGAGCGAGGAAACTGGTCGATGCCGCGATAGCCGAAGCGGCTGCAGAGGGAAAGCAGTTGTTCGCGCTCGATCAACTCCAGCGGCTGCTTTCCGTGGAGCGGGAGGACGGCGAGCCGTTCATGTACATGCCGGCGTGAGTCGACCGCATTCGGCCGCAATGGATCGATGGTCGCGATGGAGCGCAATGCGCATCTCATTAGTACTTCACAACATAAAAGATCCGGCGCTCGCCATGTAATCAAGGCCCTTACGTCATTGCCGTCACGAGACGCCGGCCGCAACGATATCAACGATCGCCGATTACGAATCCAAGCGCGCGGTCACCGCGTATCGGCTCGCGGACGAAATGCTGAAGGCGCGACAAGCGCGAGGCCACGTGGGCACGATCGCGCTCGCGCGCAGCAGCCCGTTGCAAATCGCAACCCGAGATCGATACGGAAGGTCGGAATGCGCGGCTCGCGTCGGGGCAGCCCCCGCACCCCCGGCATCGGTGTGATCAGTGTGAATAATGCATTCGTGCGCGCGCCGCGCGATCGAACGGCTGCAGCCGAGCAAGCTGCTCGAGCGACATCGCGACGACTTCCAGCACATGCCGGGCGATTTCGTCGTCCGCCATACCGGCTTTGATGTACTGTTCGATGCTCATCGTGCGAGGCGGATGGCTGCCCGCGTCGCCATCGACGATGTCGATCCTGGCGGTACGACGTTCCAGCGACAACATGACCCGCACAGTTTTACCGTGAACGACGGTCTGCATGCACAACGTGCTCATTCGCAGTCTCCCATTGCGTTGCCGTCAATCGATCGTCAAACGATACCTCACAGTGTGGGGAATGAATCTACAAACTTCCCCGAATATTGACAACCGTCAGAGATGAATCGAAGACGGTCACGCGCCGCCATCCGCGAACGGCGCGCGTCGTCCACGCCGCGCAATCGGTGGCGTTCGTCGTGGTTTCGCTGTGAATGGGGCTGCCCGCGCGGGGGCCGCGGGACTCAACTCGCAGGCACGCGCCGGTCAGGCCGACGCCCGTCTTGCACGGGCAAATGTCGCGCTACGCGTAGCGGCTCAGCCATTCTTCGGAGAATTTTTTCGCATAGGCGACGGCTTCGGCTTCGGTATCGAATTCGCCCAGCTTGCGGAAGGCCGCCTCGCGGCTGAAACCCAGCTTCGTGACCTCGACCTGAGCGGCGTACTTGCCGTCCTCCGTCACGCGCGGTTCGCAGTTCATCTCGTACCCGCGCATCACAAATTTCTTCTGCATCGCATCAACGCTTTTTTGAGACGGCGAAATCGTAGCATGGCGCCCCGCCGCGTTCATGCGCGCACGCTTCCGAAAAGGTATCCGCAGGGAATTCATTAGACTAAACCATCAAACGATCCGCGTATAAGATGCGGTTCCGCCCGACCGCATGACGCGCAAAGTGATGTAAATATTTGTCGACGGGAAGCGACCTGAGCGCGCGCTCCGCACCGCGAAACGCCCTGCGCTGGTGCATCCCGCGGGCCGCGTCGTAAGATTAGGCGCCGCCCTGCGAGGAATCGTGTCCCGGCACCGCGCGATCCGCGCCCGACGGTTGCGAACGGGCCATTGGCGCGCGATGGAAGCCGCCGGGCCGCCGTAACGTCGTGACACACCTTTCACACAAACGCACCTTTCGCGACATGGAATGGCCGTCGTTTTGCGGTAAAGTTATCTTTTCCGCGCGTGGCCGGTCGGCTCGCCACTGGACGTCGTCAAGACTGTCCGCCGAGACTGCCGCAAGGCGTCGTTCTGAAGTCAAGATCCGTTCCCGTAGCATGACCACTGAAGCAATCACCACGGATTCCCTCGCGGTTGCCGAGCGCGTGCGCGAGCTAATGACCCGCAACGGCATCGGCAAGCGCCAGCAGACCACCGAGCTGTGCCGCATCCTCGACCTGAGCTTTTCGCAAGGTCACCGCAAGTTGCGCGGCAGCAGCCCCTGGACGCTCGCGCAAATCAAGAAAGTCGCCGAAGCCTACGGCGAGCCCGCCGCACAACTGTTCGGCGCGCAAACGCTCGACCCCGGCATGGTCGGCGCCTATTCGCAGGAGGCGGTGCTGTACGCCGGCGTTGCCGAAATTCCGTGCACCGCATGGATCGGTGCGCCGCTCGAAGCCGGCGCGCGCCCCGAGTTCGTCGCCTATGAACAGAACGGCCGCTGGCGCGTGCTGCGCCACACGGGCGTGCTGTACCAGAACGCCTACGACGTGCACAAGATCGAGATCTATCCGCGCCGCGCGGAGAGCGACAAGCTCGTCGTCGCGGTGATCGATCCCGACCGCGTCAGCGCGACCGAGCTGTGCCGCTATCTCGAACGCCAGGGTTTCGCGACGGCCGCGTTCGACGGCCTCGCGCCGTTCGTCGATGCGCTGCAGGGCCAGGCGTTCGACGCGGTCGTCACCGAATGGCTGTTCGACGGCAGCACGGCAGCCACCGCGATCAAGGCGGTGCGCACGTCCGACAATCCCGGCGCGCCGATCTTCGTGCTGACGGGCGACCTGCTCACGGGCCGCGCGAGCGAAGCGGACATCAGCGAAGTGATCCGCGCGTTCGACGTCGTCTGCTACGAAAAACCCGCGCGCATGGCGATCCTCAGCGCCGATCTCGCAAAACGGCTCGCACGCGGGTAACACCGGCCGGCCGCGCCGCCCGCCTTCGCATGGCCGGCGCCCGCGCGGCGCAGCGGTCGCGAACAGGTTCCTCAGTACAATAGCCGGACCCTGTTCACGACCGGCATCCGCCGCCCCTCCATGGCCCGCCTCATTCCCGACGACTGGAAAAGCCTCGCCGCCACCGGCGCGGCCGAACGCGAGCGCGAGACGCTTGCCGCCCTCGAACATGCGCTGCCGGACACCTACACCGTTTATCACGGCGTGCACTGGACGCGTGCCGATCAAGGCTTTTCGGTGTTCGGCGAAGCGGCGTTCGTCGTCGTCAGCCCGGCAGGCCGCGTGCTGCTGATCGAGCAGAAGGCCGGCTTCCTGCGCGAAACGCCGAAGGGGCTCGTGAAGGTCTACCTGCAGAAGGAGCGCAACGTCCCGATCCAGCTCGCGCGCACGCAGGAGACGCTGCACCGGCGGCTGACCGCCGCGCTCGGCGCGGGCGTCTACGGCGTCGAGGCGCTGCTGTACTGCCCCGACTACTCGATCCGGGAGACGGCGATTGCCGGTGTCGCGGCCGATCGCATCGTCGACGCGTCGCGCAAGACGCAGCTCGCGCAGGTGATCCTGCAGATTCTGCCCGAGCACGACGAAGCGTTGCCGAACGCGGCCAAGCTCCATCATTTTCTCGCGGACGAGCTGGCGCTCACGCCCGACACGAGTGCGCTCGTCGGGCAGGCCGGCACGCTGGTCACGCGGCTGTCGGGCGGCCTCGCCGAATGGGCGCGGCAGCTCGAGTTCACGCCGTTCCGCTTGCGCGTGACGGGCACCGCGGGTTCGGGCAAGACGCAGCTCGCGGTGCAGGCGATGCGCGACGCGGTCGCGGCCGGCAAGCGCGTGCTCTACGTCTGTTTCAACCGGCCGCTCGCCGACTACATCGCACGCATCGCGCCGCCCGGCGCGAAGATCGCGAACTACCATCAGCTGTGCGACTGGGTGGCGCGCGACGGCGGCTATACGCCCGACTTCGACGTACCGGGTGCATTCGAACGGCTCGAGGCGCGCTTCGCGGAAGCGCCGATTCCGGAACGCTGGCGCTTCGACGTGCTGATCGTCGACGAAGGACAGGATTTTCACGCGCCATGGGCGACGGCGCTCGAACGCCTGCTCGCGCCGGACGGGGCCTGGTGGTGGCTGGAAGACCCGCTGCAGAACCTTTATTTGCGCGACCCCGTCGCGCTGCCCGGCTGGGTCACGCTGAAGGCGCTGACCAACTACCGCAGCCCGCGCGACCTGCTCGAATTCGTGCGCGACGTCGTCGGCCGCGTCGAGCCGCTCGCGCTGGAACTGCGCTCGGGCAGCCCGTTCGACGGTTCCGATCCGTCGGTGTCGTCATACGGGGAAGACGGCGCATCGGGCGACGCGCTCGCCGAAGCGTGCATCGACGCGACCAAGCGCGCGATCACGCACGCGCTGTCGCTCGGCTTCCGCAAGCAGGACATCGCGGTGTTGTCGTATCGCGGCCGCGAAAGCTCGGTGCTCGCGCCGCTCGACCAGCTCGGCCCGCACCGGGTCAAGCGCTTCACCGGCAAGTACGATCTGTTCGGCAACCCTGAATATCGCGAAGGCGACGTGCTGCTCGATTCGATCTACCGCTTCAAGGGGCAATCCGCGCCGTGCGTGATCCTGACCGAGATCGACTTCGACACGCTCGATGCGCGCGCGGCCCGCAAGCTGTTCGTCGGTGCGACACGCGCGACGATGAAGCTGCTGCTCGTCGCGTCGGCGCGCTCGGCCGCGCAGCTCACGGGCGGTTGATGCGGGGTTGACGAGGCGGGTGGCGGGCATGACGTTGAACTGACCGCCCTCCCGCGACTCCCCCGTCACGCGACCCGAAACGCCCCCACCGCCCGCCGCAATCCATCAGCCTGCTCCTCGAGCGACGCAGCCGCGGCCGCCGCCTGCTCGACCAGCGCCGCGTTCTGCTGCGACACCTGGTCCATCTGCGACACCGCGCGGTTCACCTGCTCGATCCCGTCACGCTGCTCGTTCGACGCGGCCGCGATCTCGGTCATGATGCCCGTCACGCGGCCGATCGCCTGCTGGATGTCCTGCATCGTCGCGCCAGCCACGCCGACCAGCCGCGAACCCGTCGCGACACGCTCGACCGACTCGCCGATCAGCGTGCGGATTTCCTTCGCGGCCGAGGCCGAGCGCTGCGCGAGCGTGCGCACTTCCCCCGCGACCACCGCGAAGCCACGGCCCTGCTCGCCCGCGCGCGCGGCTTCGACCGCCGCATTGAGCGCGAGGATGTTGGTCTGGAACGCGATGCCCTCGATCGTGCCGATGATGTCGGCCACCTTCTGCGAACTCTGATCGATCTCGTTCATCGTGCCGATCACTTCGCCGACGACGGTCGCGCCGCGCGTCGCGATCTCGCTCGCGGTGTCCGCGCAGGCCTGCGCCTCGACCGCGTGATCGGCGTTCTGCTTCACGGTCGCCGTCAGCTGTTCCATGCTCGCGGCCGTCTCCTGCAGCGCGGAGGCCTGCTCCTCGGTGCGCTGCGACAGGTCGGTGTTGCCGGCCGCGATCTGGTGCGTCGCGGTCGAGATCGCTTCGGAACCCTGGCTGACCTGGCGCACCGTATCGGCGAGGCTGCGCTGCATGCCCGTCACGCCCTTGACCAGTTCGGCCATCTCGTCGCGCGACGACCAGCGCACTTCCGACGTCAGGTCGCCTTCCGACAGGCGGCGGAAATGCGACAGCAGCCGGTTCACCGGTTGCGTGATCGCGAAATGCAGGCCGACCGCGCAGCCGAAACACGCGGCGAGCCCGAACGCAATGCCGGCGAGCGCGCCCACGCGCATCCAGCCGTAATAGGTCTGGGCGGTGTCGTAGACCTCCTTGCCGCGTGCGGCCTGGTACGCATCGAGCGCATCGGTCGCCTGCGTGAGCGCGACCGACAGCGGCGGCGCGACCGTCATCAGCAGCCGGTCGGCATCGTCGCGACGTCCCGCGCGGATCGCGTCCATCAGCGGCTTCAGCGCCTGCCCGATCAGCGCCTGGCGCGCGGCGTCGAGCCGGGTGGCGAGCGGCCCTTCGTCGCCGTCGTGCGGCATGCCCGCGTAGGTGCGCCACGCGGCGTCGGCCTTCGCGAGGTAGCTGTCGGCCTTCTTGACGAGATCCGGCACGTCCGGCGCCTCCGGATGCAGCAGCGCGCGGTCGAGCGTGGTACGCACGATCGTCAGGTTCAGGCTGGCGGCGGACAGCGCGGTCTTCGCGGCCAGTTGGCGCGTATAGGCCTCGTCGAGCGCACGGTTCGAGCTCTGCATGCCGGTGAGGCCGATCAGGCCCGACACGACGAGCAGCACGGCGACCAGGCCGAGCGTGGAAAAAATCCGCGTACGGATCGAGAAACGGGAAAACAGGGCGTTCAGGTTCATGACGGGACGTGAGCGATGAAAGGTGCCGCGCCATTCGGCGCGCGGCACTCTGGATTACGGTTTGCCTGCAAAAAACTTGAGTCCGGCCCTCTTTCGGGCTGATCGCGATCAAATTTCCGCCCCCGCAATCTTCTGTTACCAGTGCAACAAATCGAGCCCGGGCAGAAATTGACCAGTCAATCAATTGCCTCTATATTCCGGTCAATTCCCTGCCATGGCAGATATCTCGATGAGAACCGACACCCTTCTTGCTCCGCCGGCCGCCGAAGCGGCCCGCCGCGACACGCCGACCGGGCTGGTGATCGCCGCACTGCTGCTCGTCATGCTGCTGTCCGCGCTCGACCAGACGATCGTGTCGACCGCGCTGCCGACGATCGTCGGTGAGCTCGGCGGCCTCGACCAGCTGTCGTGGGTCGTGACCGCGTATCTGCTGTCGTCGACGGTCGTGCTGCCGCTGTACGGCAAGCTCGGCGACCTGTACGGCCGCAAGATCGTGCTGCAGGCCGCGATCGTGCTGTTTCTCGCCGGCTCCGCGCTGTGCGGCGTCGCGCAGGACATGACGCAGCTGATCGTGCTGCGCGCGCTGCAAGGGCTCGGCGGCGGCGGGCTGATGGTCGTGACGATGGCCGCGATCGGCGACCTGGTGCCGCCCGATCGCCGTGCGCGCTACCAGGGGATGTTCGGCGGCGTGTATGGCCTGGCGACGATCGTCGGACCGCTGCTCGGCGGCTTCCTGGTCGAACACCTGTCGTGGCGCTGGATCTTCACGATCAACCTGCCGCTCGGCGCGCTCGCGCTCGCGGTGATCGGCATCGTGTTCCGGCCGCACACCGCGCACGTGAAGCACCGGATCGACTACATGGGCGCCGCGTTCCTCGCGACGGCCCTCACCTGCGTGATCCTGTTCACCAGCGAAGGCGGTTCGCTGCTGCCGTGGTCGTCGCCGCAGCTGTGGATGACGCTCGTGCTCGGGCTGGTCGCGCTCGGCGGCTTCGTCTACGAGGAGCGGCTCGCGGCCGAGCCGATCATGCCGCTCGAACTGTTCCGCCAGCGCACCTTCGTGCTGATGAGCCTGATCGGCTTCGTCGTCGGCATCGCGCTGTTCGGCTCGGTCACGTTCATTCCGCTCTATCTGCAGGTCGTGAAGGGCTCGACGCCATCGCAGGCCGGGATGCAGCTGCTGCCGATGATGGGCGGGATGCTCGCGATGTCGATCGCGAGCGGCCGGCTGATCTCGCGGTTCGGCACGTATCGCCCGTTTCCGATCGCGGGGACGCTGATCGGCGGCATCGCGATGGCGCTGCTGTCGACGCTGTCGCTCGACACGCCGCTGCACACCATGTACGCGTACATGGCGCTGCTCGGGATCGGGCTCGGCATGGTGATGCCGGTGCTGACGCTCGCCGTGCAGAACACGGTCGAATTCCGGCACATGGGTGTCGCAACGTCGGGTGCGACGCTGTTCCGCTCGATCGGCGGCTCGCTCGGCGTCGCCGCGTTCGGCGCGCTGTTCTCGCACGGGCTGCAGTCGCGCCTCGCGCAGGCGCTGCCGGCCGGCACGGAGCTGCCGCCCGCGCTCGGCCCGGCGGCCGTGCACCAGTTGCCGGAGGCGGTGCGCGCAGCGTACCTGCACGCATTCGCCGGGTCGCTGCATGTGGTGTATCTGTCGGCGGCGGGCGTGATCGCGATCGCTTTCGTGCTCGCGTGGTTCGTCCAGAGTGCGCCGCTGCGCACGCATCACTGATCGGCGGGCGGCGACGACGCGGCTCCGCCGCGTGCCCGCCGGTCGACACCGCGACACGACTCTCGTCACGACTTTCGGTCTCCGCCCGCTCGGCCGTCACGGCACCAGCACCACCGCGCCCGTCGTCTGCCGCGACTCCAGCAACCGATGCGCGTCGGCCGCCCGTTCGAGCGGCAGCCGCGCGCCGATCTCCACGTGCATCCCGTTCGCGAGCCGGTCGAGCGTCGCGCGCGCCGCTTCCCGATACCCGGCGACGTCACGCGCAATGAAGCCGAGCACGCTCGGCCGCGCCAGCGCGATCGAGCGGGCCGGGCCCAGTTCGTCGAGATCGATCGTCTGCCGCGCGCCAATCGCGGCAACCTGCCCGATGCTCGCGACCATCCCGAACGGCCGAACCGCGCCGAGCGTACGCGTCAGCACGTCGCCGCCGATCCCGTCGATCGCATAGTCGACGCCCGCGCCGCCGCCGAACGCGCGGGCTGCCGCGACGAAGTCCTCCTCGCGATAGTCGACCACCGCTTCCGCCCCATGCGCACGCACCAGTGCGGCCTTCGCGGCCGAGCCGACCGTCCCGATCACCCGCGCGCCGAGCGCGCGTGCCCACTGCGTCGCCAGCAGCCCGACGCCGCCGGCCGCCGCGTGCACGAGCACGGTGTCGCCGGCGCCGACCTGCCGGACGCGATGCAGCAGCATGTAGACGGTGATCCCTTTCAGCAGCCCGGCCGCGGCCGCGTCGTCGCTCACGCCGTCGGGCACGGGCACCACCCGCTCGGCGGGCAGCGTGCGCACGCTCGCATAGCTGCCGGTCGGCAGCCCCGCATACGCGACGCGCTGGCCCGGCACGAGCGCCGTCACGCCGGGGCCGACCGCGTCGACCACGCCGGCCGCCTCGACGCCGAGCGCGTCCGGCAGCGCCGGCAACGGATGCGCGCCGGTCCTGAAATAGATGTCGACGAAATTCACGCCGACGGCGGTCTGGCGAATCCGCACCTCGTCGGCGCCGGGCGGCGCGACGGGCGCATCGACGCGGCGCAGCACGCCGGCGTCGCCGTAGCGGTCGATCCCGATTCGGATGGCGGTGACAACTTGGGTCATGACGTTCCTCGCAATCGAATGAAGTGACACGATCATCCCATCGTGCATAATCGAGCGGAATTCCCGTTACATGCCCATCTACTGTGCAAAATTCGACCGATCCGACGCCGGCACCTCCGCTGCCGATGAGCTGGGACGACCTCCGCTATTTCCTCGCGGTGATGCGCGGCGGCAGCCTGTCGGCCGCCGCGCGGGCGCTGCAGGTCCAGCATTCGACGGTCGCCCGCCGCATCGACGCGCTGGAATCCGCGCTCGGCATCCGGCTGTTCGACCGGCTGCCGCGCGGCTGGCCGCCGACCGACGAAGGAGTGCATCTCGCCGAGCATGCAGCCCGCGTCGAAGCCGACGTGCATGCGTTCGCGCGCGCCGCGCAGGGCGCGGCGGCGCTCGACGGCGTCGTACGCGTGTCGGCTTCGCCGGTATTTGCGAGCCACTTCCTCGCGCCGCGGCTCGCGCGCGCGCAACGCGCGTGGCCCGCGCTGCGGATCGACCTGATGGGCGAGATGCACGCGGCCAACCTGTACGCACGCGAAGCCGACCTCGCGGTGCGCCTGTCGCGACCGAGCGAGCCTGGGCTGGCCGCGCGCCGGCTCGGCACGATGCGCTTCGCGCTGTGCGCGTCGCCCGAACGGGCCGCCGAGCCGTCCGACACCTGGGCATTCCTCGGCTACGACGACGCACTCGCGCAGATGCCGCAACAGCAGTGGCTCGAACGCTTCGCGGCCGGCCGCCGCTTCGCGTTCGTCGCCAACGATCTGGCCGCGCTGCATCGTGCGTGCGTGGCCGGCGCGGGGATCGCGTTGCTGCCGCGCTTTCTCGTCGACGCATCGGTAACGGACGCGGACGCCGGCGCGGGCATGTCGGCCTCGGCCGATCCGTCGCTGCCGGCCACCGCGGCGCTCGTCGAACTGACGTCGGCGCCGCGTTGCGATGTCGAGCGCGAGATCTGGCTCGTCGTCCACCCGGACGTGCGGCGCTCGCTGCGCGTGCAGCGCGTCGCGGATGCGATCGCCGACGCGGTGCGCGCCGCGGACGGCCACCTGTAGAAAGCGTGCGACGCTGTTGATGCCTTTACCGCACCGCCCAGCGGCCGGCATAGTAGCGGTTTCATCCCCCCGCTCCGCCACCATGCCCGCTGCTGCCGCCTGCGTCGTCCGCGACGCGACCGAGTCCGATCTCGCCGCCATTCAAGCGATCTACGCACACCACGTGCGCCAAAGCGTCGCGTCGTTCGAGGAGACGCCGCCGGACGTCGACGAACTGCGCGCGCGCCGCGACGCGGTGCTGCGTCACGGGTTGCCCTATCTCGTCGCGGAATGCGACGGCCGCATCGCCGGCTACGCGTATGCGACGCCGTATCGCACGCGCAGCGCATACCGCCACACGATCGAGGACTCGATCTACATCGACGACGCCCAGCGCGGCCGCGGCATCGGCCGCGCGCTGCTCGCGACGCTGATCGCGCGGTGCGAGACCGGCCCGTGGCGCCAGATGATCGCGGTGATCGCCGACGGCGGCACCGGCGGCTCGACGTCGCTGCACCGCGCATTCGGTTTCGAGCCGGCGGGCGGGCTGAAGGCGGTCGGTTACAAGCACGGCCGCTGGATCGATACCGCGCTGATGCAGCGCGCGCTGGGCGACGGCGCACGCACGCTCCCCGCCTCGCCCGAGCCTGTCGCGTCGCGCTAGAATGGCCGCATGTCAAAACAGACTCCCCCCATGCCGGACGAGGCCGCCGCGAATTCCCGCAACGAGTACACGGTCGACGAACTCGCGCGCGTGTCCGACACGACCGTGCGCAACGTGCGTGCGTACCAGGATCGCGGGCTGCTCGCGCCGCCCGAGAAGCGCGGGCGCGTCGGCATCTACGACGACACGCACGTCGCCCGCCTGAAGCTGATCAACCATCTGCTCGCACGCGGCTACACGCTGTCGAACATCCAGGATCTGATCAAGGCGATCGACGAAGGTCACGACCTGCGCTCGATCCTCGGCCTGGAAAACGCGATCGGCGGCCGCTGGTCGCACGAACTGCCGAAAACCTATTCGCTCGCCGCCCTCGCGCAGATGTTCGGCCCGCAGACGGCGTCGCAACTGTCGCGCGTGACCGAACTCGGGCTGCTCGAACGGCACGGCCTGTCGTTCGTCGCGAAAAGCCCCGCGCTGCTCGAGGCCGCGGCCGCGATGGCGAAGGAAGGCATCCCGCCGCGCGAACTGCTCGACGTGATCAGCCTCGCGCGGCCGCACTTCGACGCGATCGCGCGGCTGCTCGTCGATCTCGTCGTGAAGCGGCTCGACCGCTACGACGAAGGCACGCTGCCGCCGGTGACCGACGTGCCCGCGCTCGTCGATGCAATCTGGCGCCTGCGCCCGCTCGCGGCGGTGTTCGTCGAAGGCGAGACGAACCGCGCGCTCGAGAACGCGGCAAGCGCCTATCTCGGCGGGCGCGTCGCGACGATCCTCGACAAGAAGCTCAGCGACGAGGCGGCGCGGCAATCCGGCACGACCGATACCGCCGATCCGCAACGCGACGGCGACAAAGCATAGGGCCGTCGCCGTCATATTCATATCGGCAATGCTTCGTTTGCGGGCGCGATCGCCCATGCGACGATTCTTCCAACCGGGCGGCACCGGCCGCTCGCCAGAAGACGTTTCGCATGGAGTTCGTTCGATGATTCGTTTCACCCGCTGGATCACCCGCACCGCCGCCGTCGCACTCGTTGCGCTCTCCGCCACGTCGACCTTTGCGCAGGGCGCCGCCGACAAGGTCGTGCGCATCGGCTACCAGAAGGCCGGCCTGCTATCGATCATCAAGGCACAAGGCTCGCTCGAAGCACGGCTCAAGCCGCTCGGCTACGGCGTGCAGTGGTTCGAATTCCCCGCCGGCCCGCAACTGCTCGAAGCGCTGAACGCGAACAGCATCGACTTCGGCTATACGGGCGCGCCGCCGCCCGTGTTCGCGCAGGCGGCCGGCGTGCGGTTCGTCTATGTCGGCGCGGAGCCGCCGGCCCCGCACAACGAAGCCGTATTCGTGAAGGCCGATTCGCCGATCCGTTCGGTCGCCGAGCTGCGCGGCAAGAAGGTCGCGCTGCAGAAAGGCTCGAGCGCGAACTACCTGCTGCTCGAAGCGCTGAAGAAGGCCGGCGTGCGCTATGACGAAATCCACCCCGTGTATCTCCCGCCGGCCGACGCGCGCGCCGCGTTCGAGAGCGGCAACGTCGACGCGTGGGTCGTATGGGATCCATACTATGCCGCCGCGCAGAATGCGCTGAAGGTACGTACGCTGTCCGACTACACGGGGCTCGCGGCGACCAACAACTTCTACGAAGCGACGCGCGACTTCGCGCAGCAGCATCCGGACCTGGTCGGCGCGATCCTGAAACAGGCGCGCGAAACGGGCCAGTGGGTCAACGGGCATCCGGCCGACACGGCCGCGCTGCTGGCGCCGAAGGTCGGCCTGCCGCAACCGCTCGTCGAGACGTGGATCAAGCGCGTGCCGTTCGGCGCGGTGCCGCTCGACGACAGGATCGTCGCGGCGCAGCAGCGGGTTGCCGATGCGTTCCATACGGCGAAGTTGATTCCGCAAAAGCTCAGCGTCGCGGAGAATGCGTGGATCGACACGGACGTGGCGAGTGCGCTCGCCGCGAAGTAACATCAACGCCCTCGAAACAGGCCGACGGACACCCTGCCCGTCGGCCTTTTGTCTTCTCGAATTTGCGGCAAATGCCGCCGCTCCCCTCGCGGCTAATCCAGATAGGGCGCCAAGACGCCCTCGATCCAGTCCATGAAGGCCCGCACGCGCGGCGACAGATTGCGCCGATGGGCCACGACGAGCGACGCGGCAAGCGGCTCGGGACGCAGGTCGGGCAGAACCTCGACCAGCGCGCCGCTTTCAATGTGATGCGCGAGCGCCGAATATCCCGCCTGGATCAGCCCGATGCCGGCAAGCCCGGCTGCGTGATAGGTCTGCACGCTGTTGACCTGCATCGCGCTGGGCAACGGCAGCGACGCATAGCCGTCGCCATGCGGATATTCCCATCCGGGATGCCGGGCGCCGAGCGTCAGCGTGTAGTGGACCATCCGGTGCCCCTGGCTGCGCAGATCGTCGAGCGTGTGCGGTATGCCGTGCCGCGCCAGATAGGCCGGGCTTGCCGCATTCGTCATCCGCAGCTTGCCCAGCGGTCGCGCAATCAGCGTGTCATCGGTGATCGGACCCAGCCGGATCACGCAATCGAACCCTTCCTGGACGAGATCGACGCGCCGATCGGTGCTCGACAGTTCCAGTTCGAGCTCGGGATGCGCGGCCATCAGTTGCGGTAACGCGGGAACCACGACGCTGCGTGCCAGCTCGGTCGGCATGTCGACGCGCAACCTGCCGCGCAGGCGTGTGCCGTTACCCGAGAACATCGATTGCAATTCCTGCACCTCGGCCAGCAGGTCGCGGGCGCGGGAATAGAACGCGCGGCCGTCTTCGGTCAACTGCACGCTCCTCGTGGTCCGATGCAGGAGCGCAACCCCCACGTCGCGCTCGAGCTTGCGGATCACCATCGACACACGTCCTTTCTGGATGCCCAGGCTTTCGGCCGCCCGCGTGAAGCTCGTCATTTCGGCGACACGGGCAAAGATCAGGAGCGCGTCGAGGTTTTGCATTGTTCACCCTGGAAGTAACAGCACGTTCAATCGGTCATCATTTATAACCCGGTTGCGACTCAGTAGAGTGCTTTCCCATGTCGTCAGCCGACGACAACCTGAACGAAAGGGAACAATCATGACGCAACACACTTCTTCGGTTAAAGCGGTCGTCGTCTACCACTCCGGTTACGGGCATACCGCACGTATGGCAACGGCGGTCGCCGAAGGGGCCGGCGCCGAGCTCGTCGCCATCGATGCCGACGGAAATATTCCAGCGCACGCGTGGGACATGCTCGCCGGCGCCGATGCGATCCTGTTCGGCTCGCCGACCTACATGGGCGGCCCGAGCTGGCAGTTCAAGAAGTTCGCCGATGCATCGTCGAAGGTCTGGTTCGACGCCGGGTGGCGCGACAAGATCTTTGGCGGCTTCACCAACAGCGCAAGCATCAACGGCGACAAGCTCAATACGCTCGAATACTTCGTCCTGCTCGCCGGCCAGCACGGCGGGATCTGGGCGAGCATGGACATTAAGCCGGCGAACGTGAAGGCCTCGATGCGTGACGACCTGAATCGCATGGGCTCCTATCTCGCGCCGATGGCGCAGACGCCGGCCGACGCGTCGCCCGACGAGATGTCGCCGGGGGATCTGGAGACGGCTCGCCGGTATGGCGAACGCGTCGCAACGATCGCCGGACAGTTCCGGGCAGGACGCGCTCGAATCGGCTGAAATCCGGATGGGCGGCGCGCGCCGCCCTGCATGCCTCGGGGCTTTACCGCGGTATGATGACGCCTGCGCACCATGCCGGACCGGCCGCGCCGCCCCGCAGGGTCACATCGTTTCATCTGACAAACGGATGGCTCAATGAAACAGTTACAACATAACGATTGACGGCGGCACGGGCGGCGCGTAGTGTGTCGCCAGAAGTTCAAGAAGTTCGATTGCTGTTCATCAATTGTCGCTACCCAGCGATATTCGTGGTCCTCTCCCTCCTTGACGCTTCAAACGCTCTCTCGCAGAGCACATCTTTCTATTTTTTTCATCAAGGATTCTTCATGGATACCGGTATCGTCAAGTGGTTCAACGACAGCAAAGGCTTTGGCTTCATCACCCCGGACAACGGCGGCGACGACCTGTTCGCGCATTTCTCGGAAATTCGCGCTGACGGCTTCAAGACGCTGGCTGAAAACCAGAAGGTGAGCTTCGAAACGAAGCAAGGCCCGAAGGGTCTGCAAGCGGCCAACATCAAGCCGCTGTAAAGTTTGAAGGACCCGGCCTCCGGTAACGGACGCCGGGTTGCAGCGACATCCTCGCGGAGCTTCGACTCCCAAAGTTGGCGCGACTGCTCTTAGCTGCATCGGATCGATCAGCAGCTTGCCGAGCGCCACACGCCTCGTTGCACTTCATTCCCCCTCTGGCTGCAAGGCCCCTTTTCTGCTTTTCGACTGCTTCGGATTCAGCTCGCAATGGCTTTGAATCGGCGCACCTGTGCACATTTGGCACGGCACGCGCGCACTCGAACATCATTAAAATTAAAACGCAAATGCAAAACCAACGAATTCAACAGTACAACGGCTATGCCGTTCAACCCTCGGCACATCGTTTGCCCGACGGTAGTTTTTCCTCCAACCTGCTGCTCGAACGCGCCGAAGGCCGTTACCAGTTCTATTCGCTCGATTATTTCGTGAGCGAAGAACAGGCGCTGCAGCACTCGAGCCGCTGGGCACGCAACTGGATCGACACGCGCGGCTGAAGCCAGCGCCCGGCCATCGTTCCAGCGACGCGCCGGCGCCCTGCGCCGGCCCGCTTTACTTCAACGCACCCGCCACCTTCTTCTGCCGCCACAGACACAGCAGATCGCACGCGACATGCGCGGCCGCGATCGCGGTGATGTCGGCGTGATCGTAGGCGGGCGCCACCTCGACGACATCCGCCCCGATCAGGTTCACCGCACCGAGCCCGCGCACGATCGCGAGCGCCTGCGCTGACGACAATCCGCCCGCGACCGGCGTGCCCGTACCGGGCGCGAACGCCGGATCGAGGCAATCGATGTCGAACGTCAGGTACGCGGGCCGCGCCCCAACGATATCGACGATCCGCTCGACCGCCGCACGCGCGCCGTGGTCGTGCACCCACGCGGCATCGAGCCGCTCGATCCCGAGAAAGTCGTCGTTCCACGTACGGATCCCAACCTGCACCGACGTCGCGGGATCGATCAGCCCTTCCTTCACGGCCTTGTAGAACATCGTGCCGTGATTGAGGCTGTCCGGTTCGTCGTCGGCCCATGTATCGCAGTGCGCGTCGAAATGAATCAGCGACAGCGGCTTGCCGTAGCGCTCCGCGTGCGCGATCAGCAGCGGATACGTGATGTAGTGGTCGCCGCCGAGCGTCAGCATCTTCGCGCCCGAGCGCAGGATCGTCCGCGCATGCTCGACGATCGCCGGCTTGATCGACAGCGGATTGTGCGCATCGAACCAGCAGTCGCCATAGTCGACGGCCGCAAGATCGTCGAACGGATCGAAGCCCCACGGATACGGATTGAGCTCCGCGAGTTGCACGCTCGCCGCGCGGATCGCGGCCGGCCCGAGCCTTGCGCCCGAGCGATAGGTCGTCGCGAGATCGAGTGGCACGCCGGAAATCGCGACGTCGACACCGTCAAGCGCACGCGAATAGTTGCGGCGCATGAACGACAGCACACCCGCATAAGTATTTTCGATCGAGGCGCCGTACGGCGTCGTGCGACGGATCGCACCGTCGCCGTGAAGAAGTTCGGTCATGGTCGGATCGGTAGTCATGGCGGCCGGGCCGCCCGTTTCGCCTGGCATGGGCGCGCGGGTTGGACACGGCATGGATTCATCGGGCACGTATCGGCTTGCGCATCCTCGCGCGGCCGGACGGGACAACGACATCGACAACGGCAATACCGCGGCGATCATAGCAAGCCGAATGGAAGGCGTTGCCCCGGTTCAGCCGGGGCAACGCGCGGAAAAATCCGGCGGCGGCCTCACCGCCCATCGATTCCCATCGCTACCGTTTCCTAGAAGGATTCACCGGTTCTTGCGCACCCGTTCTTCCGGATAATGGCCGGCAGCCGCGCCCGCGACGGCGCGCCGTCCGCCACAAAAACCGCAAACCGGAGACACTCGCCTTGATCGCCACGCTTCCCGCCGCCTATCGCCGGCTCTGGCCGCTCGCCATCGCCGCCGCGTTGTTGTACGGGCTGTCGCTCGCCGCCGCGCCCTATCCGGGGCAGGCCGCCGCGAAAGCCGCGATGGGCCTCTTGCTGCTCGCGGCCGGCAGCACGTGCGGCGCGCCGCGCGAACGCGCGTGGCTGTGCGCGGCGCTCGCGACCGCCGTGCTCGGCGACGTGCTGCTTGCACTACCCGACTGGCCGCTGTCGTTCGTGTTCGGCCTCGGCGCGTTCCTGCTCACGCACGTGTGTTATTGCGTGGTCTTCTTCCGATGGCGCGCGCGGCCGCACGGCTGGCGCATCGGCGCGCTCGTCGCGCTGTGGATCGCCGCGCCGGCGTTCTACGTGGCGTTCTTCCCGCACCTCGGCGAGCTGCTGGCGCCGGTCGCCGTCTACATGCTCGTGCTGTGCGTAATGGCGAGCTTCGCGCTCGCCGCTCGCACGCGCAGCGCGCTGGTCGCCATCGGCAGCCTGATCTTCGTCGGCTCCGATACGCTGATCGGCGTCGGCCGGTTCCTCGGCGGCTTTCCCGGCATCGACTACCTGATCTGGGGCCTCTACGCGCTCGCGCAGGTCCTGATCGTGGCCGGGGTTTTCCATGAGACGGCCGCCCGCTCGAACTGTCCCTGATACTGTTTCAAACAGACCGCCGCGCATCGCGCGGTTTCGTTCATCGCTTGGCTCGCCCCGCCGACGGCCCTTTCCGCGCCTCCCGCAATGCGGAAAGCACGCCGTTCCAAACCCCGCTCAGCCTTTTCCCGTCTGGTTTCCCGCCGTTAGAGCGTCGCTTCTAGCCGCTTGCGGTTTCCGGGCTCACCCACTATCGTTACATCAACCAATGTAACATTAAAAAATGAGCCAAATCGGAGACACCCGGATGAATGCTCGCACGTTGCCTTTCGGCCCGCCCGGCCACGATGGCCCGGACGAAACCATCGACATCGCCATCATCGGCACCGGCTTCGCGGGGCTGGGAATGGCGATCCGCCTGCGGCAAACAGGCGTGACCGACTTCGTCGTCCTCGAGAAGGCCGCATCGGTCGGCGGCACGTGGCGCGACAATCATTACCCCGGGTGTGCATGCGACGTGCAATCGCACGTCTATTCGTTCTCGTTCGCGCCGAACCCGCGCTGGACGCGCATGTTCGCGCCGCAGCCGGAGATTCGCGCGTATCTGGAAGACTGCGTGCAGCGCTTCAGCATCGGCCCGCACCTGCGCATGAACCACGAACTGCGGCGCGCCGAGTACGACGAAACCGCGCAGCGCTGGCGCCTCACATTCGCGAACGGCAAGCTGCTGTCGGCGCGCGTGCTCGTGTCGGGCATGGGCGGGCTGTCGCGCGCCGCGCTGCCGGCGATCCCCGGCGTCGAAACGTTCCAGGGCCGTGCATTCCATTCGCAGCAGTGGGATCACGACTATCCGCTCGACGGCAAGCGCGTCGCGGTGATCGGCACCGGCGCAAGCGCGATCCAGTTCGTGCCGCAGATCGCACCGCGCGTGAAGGCACTCGCGCTGTTCCAGCGCACGCCGCCGTGGATCATGCCGAAGCCCGACCGCAACCTGACCGGCTTCGAGAAATGGCTGTTCCGCACGCTGCCGTTCACGCAGAAGGCCGTGCGCAGCGGCATCTACTGGATGCTCGAATCGCGCGTGCTCGGCTTTGCGATCCATCCGTCGCTGATGAAGAACGTGCAGAAGCTCGCGCTGCGTCACATCCGCAAGCAGATCCCCGATCCGGAGTTGCGCCAGGCCGTCACGCCGAACTACACGCTCGGCTGCAAGCGCGTGCTGATCTCGAACGACTACTACCCGGCGCTGTCGCGCAAGAACGTCGACGTGATCACGACCGGCATCGACCACATCGAAGCCGACGCGGTCGTGACGACCGACGGCAAGCGTCATGAAGTCGACTGCCTGATCTACGGCACCGGCTTCCAGGTCGCGGATCCGTTTCCGCGCGGCGCGATCGTCGGCCGCGGCGGCCTCGACATCGTCGACGCGTGGCGCGACGGTGCGCACGCGTACCTCGGCACGACGCTGCCCGGCTATCCGAACCTCTTCATGATCGTCGGCCCGAACACGGGCCTCGGCCACAACTCGATGGTGTTCATGATCGAGTCGCAGATCGAATACATCCTCGGCGCGCTGCAGACGATGCAGCGCGAACGCGCGGATGCGATCGAGGTGCGCCCGCTCGTCGAGGCGCAGTTCAACAACGACCTGCAGGGCAAGCTCAAGAAGGCGATCTGGTCGACGGGCGGCTGCAAGAGCTGGTACCTCGATCCGCGCACCGGCAAGAACACGACGCTATGGCCGGGCTTCACATGGCGCTTCCGCCAGGCGACCGCACGCTTCTCGATCGCCGATTACCACGCGTATGGCGCGCCGCGGCATGACACGACCGCGCGGCCCGTCGCCGCGTCAGCCGCTTCCGCTTCAACTTCCCCTTCCGCCGAAGCGGCCTGAGCCAGACAAGGAGCCACCGACATGAGAGATTTCGCCAACAAGGTCGCCGCGATCACGGGCGCCGGCTCGGGCATGGGCCGCGCACTCGCGGTCCAGCTCGCGCGGGCTGGCTGCCACGTGTCGCTCGCCGACAAGAACGGCGTCGGCCTCGCCGAAACCGAGCGGATCGTCCGCGCGATCGCGCCGAACGTGCGCGTGTCGACGCGCATGCTGGACGTCGGCGATCGCGACGCGATGTTCGCGTGGGCCGACGACACCGCGAAGGAGCACGGCAAGGTCAACCTGATCTTCAACAATGCGGGCGTCGCGCTGTCGAGCACCATCGAAGGGATGGAATACAGCGATCTCGAGTGGATCGTGAACATCAACTTCTGGGGCGTCGTGCACGGCACGAAGGCGTTCCTGCCGCACCTGAAGGCATCGGGCGACGGTCACGTGATCAACACGTCGAGCATCTTCGGGATCTTCGCGCAGCCGGGCATGAGCGGCTACAACGCGACCAAGTTCGCGGTGCGCGGCTTCACCGAATCGCTGCGCCAGGAACTCGACATGATGAAGTGCGGCGTGTCGGCGACCTGCGTGCATCCGGGCGGCGTCCGCACGAACATCGCGCAGTCGAGCTGCGTCGCGAAGAACATGATCGGCTTCCTGATCCAGAGCGAGCAGCAAGGCAAGGACAACTTCGAGAAATTCTTCATCACGAGCGCCGACGACGCCGCGCGCACGATCCTCGCCGGCGTGCGCAAGAACAAGCGTCGCGTGCTGATCGGCCGCGATGCGAAGGGCGCCGACTGGATGGCGCGCATCATGCCGGCCGCCTACCAGGCGATCGTGGTGCTCGTATCGCGCCGCGAGGCCGCGAAGGCCCGCCGCGAGGCCGCCCGCTACGGCGCGCCGGCGGCCGCCCCGCTTCACGCCCCCTACAACAACGCAGGCAATCAGGCAGGAGAACAATCATGACGAACCCGAACATGATGCCGGTTCGGCGCGACATCCGTTTCGCGCTGCCGCCCGAACGCGCGAAGGACTGGCACGTCCAGGGCGTGCCGGTCACGCATTTCATGAACGCGCTGTCGCTGCTGTTTCCGGCGGGCGAGCGCTTCTTCATGGATTCGGTGCGCTACTACCGCGACCGCATCGAGGATCCGGAGCTGAAGAAGCAGGTGCTCGGCTTCATCGGCCAGGAAGCGATGCACACGCGCGAGCACATCGAGTACAACGACCTGCTGCAATCGGCCGGCCTGCCCGCGCACAAGCTCGACAAGCGGCTGTGGACGATCCTCGGCTTCTTCAGGAAGACGATGCCGCATTCGATGCAGCTCGCGGCGACCATCGCGCTCGAGCATTACACGGCGATCCTCGCGAACCAGCTGCTGTCGGGCCACGAGCACCGGATCGACGGCTCGGTCGAAGGCTATCGGCAGATGTGGATGTGGCACGCGATGGAGGAAACCGAGCACAAGGCGGTGTCGTACGACGTATGGAACGCCGTGATGAAGCCGGGCCTCGGCAGCTATCTGCTGCGCACCGGCACGATGCTGCTGACGACCGTGATGTTCTGGACGATCGTGTTCGACTTCCACGTGCGGCTGATGCTCGCGCACCGTCGCAAGCACGGCAGGTTCGGCGGCATGTGGCGCCTCGTGAAGTATCTGTACAGCCCGAAGAACGGCGTGTTGCCGAGCATCGCCGGCGAATGGCTCGACTACTTCCGCCCGGGCTTCCATCCGTGGGACCACGACAACCATCAGTACCTGGAGGGCCTCGACACGCTGCTCGCGAACATCGACGCGACCAACGCGCGCTACGCGGCGCAGGCCGCCCCGCGCCGCGTGCCGCTGCATCCGGTTGCGCAGGCATGACGTCATGGCGCACGCGCACGAGATGCTGACCGTCCGCTCCGGCGACGTGAAACTCGCCGTGTATGTCAGCGGCCCGCGGCGCGCGCCGCCGCTGATCCTCGTGCACGGCTATCCCGATTCGGCGGCCGTGTGGGCGCCGGTGCGCGCGCGGCTCGCGAAGCGCTACCGCGTGATCGCCTACGACGTGCGCGGCGCCGGCGCGTCCGATGCGCCGCGCCGCCGCGCCGATTACGCGCTCGCGCGGCTCGCGGAGGACCTGGAGGCCGTCGCCGATGCGACCTGCGGCAACCGGCCGTTTCATCTGGTCGGCCACGACTGGGGGTCGATCCAGTGCTGGGAGGCCGTGACCGATCCCGCGTTCCGCGGCCGGATCGCGTCGTACACGTCGATCTCCGGGCCGTGCCTCGACCACGTGTTCCGCGCGAAGATGCGGCTCAAGCAGAGCCTGAAGTCGTGGTACATCGCGTTCTTCCACCTGCCGGTCGTGCCGTCGCTGGTGTGGCGGCTCGGCGGTGCCGCGCTGTGGCCGCGCTGGTTGCAGTTGACCGAGCGCGTGCGGCCCGAGCGCGATCCCGCGCAGTTGAAGAACGCGCTGAACGGCTTGCAGCTTTACCGCGCGAATTTCCTCGCCCGGGCGAGACGGCCGCGCGAGCGGTATGCGCAGGCGCCGGTCCAGATCCTCGTGCCGGTGCGCGACCGCTACGTGACGCCCGAGATGTCGGTCGATCTCGACCGCTGGCTCGGCGAGCACGTGCGCGAGGAAATCGACGGCGCGCACTGGATCGTGGTGCGCGATCCGGAGCTGATCGCCGCGCGGATCGACCGGTTTGCCGCGGCGCATGAAAGACCGGCCGCGGCGACCCCGGCGGCGGCCCCCGCGACGGCGAGCGCCCCGGTTCAGCGCAGCGCCGGCAGGCGCTTGAACAGCGTTTCGTAGTCGATCACGAGCCCGTCGGCATCGATGTCCATCTCCGCCGTGAAATTCCGGAAGATTCCTTCGTAGCGGTAGCGCCGGCCCGGCTCGATGCACGCGTAGGCCTGCTTGACCGGCGCGACGGTCAGATCCGGCGTCGAGATGTACGCGACGTCGATCGGCCGCCGCTCGCCGCGCGCGAGACGGAGGCGGCCGATCGGCAGCGAATTCGTGAACGGCGTCGCCGCGATGTCGATGTCGACGCAACCATCCAGTTCCGGCAGCGCGCTGCCCGAACCGTCGCGCCAGTGGCCGGCGCCGTCGCCGTGCAGTTCCAGCGTGCCGCCGCCCATCACCCTGAGCACCGCATATCGGACCCGCCACTGCGGATCGCATTCGACTCGGTACGCAAGCCCGTACGCGCGGCCGTACCGCTGGCCGACCACGGCGCTTTCGACGACGATGCCGGTTTCAGCACGATCGAACGTCAGGTGTTCGATTCCGTCGCCCTCGAGCGACGCCCAGCGAACTTCTCGCATCGTTCCTCCGAAAACGCTAACGAGAGCGCAAATTTACTACCAGAGCCCGCAAATGTCGCGAAAACGCTAACGTCCGCCCCAATTCAGGGCACCTGCCTCAAATCCCGAGTATCCAGAATTCCCTATTCCGGTGCACGGGAGAGTGTCCTATGCTCGCGGCTCGTCCTGCTCCAGCGCCGCCATGCCTACCGCCCGCCCTGCCTCGCCGTCGATCGACCTGCGCATCCTGCTGCGCAGCATCGGACAGATCGTGCTGCAGGCGAACGCGTTCACCGGCGCGATGCTGGTCGCCGCACTCGCGCTGACCGACCTGCGGCTCGCGTGCGCGGCGCTGGTCGGCGCGGCCGCCGCGAACGTGACCGCAGTGCTGACCCGCGCGGAACGCCGCGCCGTCGAACAGGGTCTGCACGGCTTCAACGGCGCGCTCGCCGCGCTGGTGGCCGTCGTCTTTGCGCCCGCCCCGCTGGCGCTCGTGCTCGCACCGCTCGCCGCGATCGGCGCCGCGCTCGTGCAGCGCGCGATGCGCACCCCGCTCGCGAAATGGCGCCAATGCGCGTATTCGAGTCCGTGCCTTGCCGCCACCGCGCTATGGTTGCCGTTTGTCGCGATGCAGCATGCGAGCGGTGTCGCGACAGATCCGGCGCCGACGCTTTCCTCGGTCGCCGCCGCGCTGCTGTCGGGCGTCGCGCAAACCGCTTTCGCACAAGGCGCGTGGGCCGGTATGCTGATCGTTGTCGGCATCGCGATCGCATCGCGCCGCGCGGCCGCGTTCGCACTCGGCGGCGCGATCGTGTCGACCGTGCTGCTGGTCGCACTCGGCGCAGGCGATACCGGATTCACCGACGGCCTGCTCGGCTTCAACGGCGCGCTCGCCGCGCTTGCGCTGATGTCGCGCGGCACGCGCGCGGCGCTCGCGGCGGCCGCCCTGGCCGCGCTGATCCAGTGGCTCGCGATGCACGCGGGCGTCCCGGCGCTCACGGCGCCGTTCGCGCTCGCGTCGTGGATCACCGTGGCCGTCGCGCGCCGCTTTACCCTCGGAGAACCCGATGTCGTCATTCGCACACCGTCCTGACACCGTGAAACCCGGTGGCCCGATCTCGGACGCCGAGCGCCGGCTGCGCGTCGATCTCGCCGCCGCGTATCGCCTCGTCGCGCTGAACGGCTGGGACGACCTGATCTACACGCATCTGTCCGCGACGGTGCCGGGCGAACCCGGCCATTTCCTGATCAATCCGTTCGGCCTCACGTTCGACGAAGTCCGTGCATCGAATCTCGTGAAGATCGACCTGACCGGCAACCGGATCGGCGACAGCGAGCATCCGGTCAACGTGACGGGCTTCGCACTGCATGCGGCCGTCCATGCCGCGCGGCCGGATGCCGTGTGCGTGATGCATCTGCACAATACGGCCGGCATCGCCGTGTCGATCCAGCGCGACGGGCTGCTGCCGGCATCGCAGCACGCGCTGCGGTTTCACGGCGACCTCGCGTATCACGACTACGAGGCGCTCGCCTTCTCGCCGGCCGAAGGCGCGCGGCTGACCGCCAGTCTCGGCGCGAACTCCGCGATGCTGCTGCGCAATCACGGCACGCTGACGGTCGGCCGGACCGTCGCCGAAGCGTATGTGCTGATGGATACGTTGATCAAGGCGTGCGACATCCAGGTGCGCGCGCAGGCAGGCGGCGGGCCGCTCGTGCTGCCCGAGCCGGCCGTCGCGGCCCGCACCGCCGAGCAACTGCGCGACGGCGGCGCGATCGAGGGCGAACTGGAATGGCCGGCGCTGCTGCGCCGCCTCGACCGCGTCGATCCGTCGTATCGCGACTGACGCCGCCGGCGTCCCGACGAACGCGAACCGATTCACCCCAACCATCGGAGCATCCAGTCATGCCGACTTTCAATATCCAGTTGTTCGAAGGCCGCACGGTCGAGCAGAAGCGTGCATTCGTCGAAGCGATCACGCGCGTCACGTGCGAGACGCTCGGCTGCGACCCGGGCTCGGTCGACATCATCCTCGCCGACGTGAAGAAGGAGAACTGGGCGACGGCCGGGAAGCTGTGGAGCGAGCGCGAATAAGCCGCTGCCGCGAACCATTCGAATCCACCGCTTGACGGGACGCAACGCGTCCCAGCCCCGCCCGCTCTCCCCCGCTCTCCCCGCTTCCCCGCCACATCGGCAAGCCCGTCGGCCTGCCGCCTGCCGTCAAACACCTGCGTCTTATCCCGAAAATTACCCATTGACGTCGATCAAAATCGATTGCAGCGCATGACGGACAATTGCGCTTGAATTCAATTCGTTCGAGCAATACCGAAAAGAGAGAACCGAGGGAAAACGCCGGACCTGCCGCGCACCGCCGCTCGATGGATTCGCGCGATTTTCATTTCGATTTTCCGATGTCCGGTTTGACACCCGATGATCGAAATCGACTCACTTCGGTTTCAAGCACCCACCCTGGAGAAACAATGAGAATGCTCGTCGACAATCTCAATCCGGACATCACGCGCAACGAGCTTCAGGGTTTTCTTCACAAATACACCGGAGAGACTTTCACGCACATCCTGTTCATCGGGCAAGCAAGCTCGAGGCCGGGTGCGTTGATCGACGTCGAAGGCGCCAACCGCGGTGCGCTCGGGGAAATCCGCAAACGCCTGAACGGCATGTACTGGAAGCGCCGCCGGATTCGCATCTGGATCTTTTCATTCTGGGATTACAGCGACGCCGCCGAAGCCCGGCGTCAACAGGAAAGCCGGAACGAGCCGTCACGCGAAACGCCGGCCATCACGCTGCACCGATAACGGTCGCCCCCAGCAGTAAACACGCATCCCCGCGCCGTACGCACCGCCGTACGCGCGGCGGCCACGTGCGCGCGACGACTTCACGCACGCTCGTCGATTACAAGGAAGCCTCATGGCTGAACTGATTCACACCGATACTGCGCGACCCGCCACGCGCAAGCTGCCGCTCGGCGCGCTGACCACTCTCGTCGTCGGCTCGATGATCGGCGGCGGCATCTTCTCGCTGCCGCAGAACATGGCTGCCGCAGCCGACGCCGGCGCGATCCTGATCGGGTGGGGCATCACCGCGGTCGGCATGCTTGCCCTCGCGTTCGTCTTCCAGACACTCGCGAACCGCAAGCCGCTGCTCGACGGCGGTGTCTACGCGTATGCGCAGGCCGGGTTCGGCGATTACATGGGCTTCTCGTCCGCATGGGGCTACTGGATCAGCGCGTGGGTCGGTAATGTCGGCTACTTCGTGCTGTTGTTCTCGACGCTCGGCTACTTCTTCCCGATGTTCGGCGAAGGCAACACGCGCGCCGCGATCGCGGCCGCCTCGGTGCTGCTGTGGGCCGTCCATTTCCTCGTATTGCGCGGCATCCGGGAAGCGGCGTTCGTCAACCTCGTCACGACCGTCGCGAAGATCGTCCCGCTCGTGGTGTTCATCGCGATCGGATTCTTCGCGTTCCGGCTCGACGTGTTCCGAGCCGACATATGGGGCCACGCGAATCCGTCGCTCGGCTCGGTGACGAACCAGGTCCGCAACATGATGCTCGCCACCGTCTGGGTGTTCATCGGCATCGAGGGCGCCAGCATCTACTCGGCGCGCGCCGAGAAGCGCAGCGATGTCGGCCGTGCGACCGTGATCGGCTTCGCCGGCGTGCTGCTCGCGCTCGTGCTCGTCAATCTGCTGTCGCTCGGCATCATGACGCAGCCGCAGCTCGCGAAGCTTCAGAACCCGTCGATGGCCGCCGTGCTCGAGCATGTGGTCGGACATTGGGGCGCCGTCGTCATCGGCGTCGGCCTCGTGGTGTCGCTCGTCGGCGCGCTGTTGTCGTGGGTGCTGCTCTGCGCGGAGATCCTGTTCTCGGCCGCAAAGGACCGCACGATGCCCGCGTTCCTGCGCAAGGAGAACGCGAACCACGTGCCGGCCAACGCGCTGTGGCTCACGAACGTGATGGTCCAGATTTTCCTGATCATCACGCTGTTCGCCCAGGGCACCTATCTGTCGCTGATCTATCTGTCGACGTCGATGATCCTGATCCCGTACTTCTGGTCGGCCGCCTACGCGCTCCTGCTCGTCGTGCGCGGCGAAACCTATGGAGCCGACGCCCGCGCACGCCGCAAGGACGGCTGCATCGCCGCGCTCGCGGTGACGTACACGGTGTGGCTGCTCTACGCGGCAGGCGTCAAGTACCTGCTGCTGTCTGCCCTGCTCTACGTGCCGGGCGCGCTGCTGTTCGCGAAGGCGAAGCGCGAACTCGGCAAGCCCGTGTTCACGACCGCCGAAAAAATCGTCTTTGCGGCGGCCGCCGTCGCGGCCGTCGTCGCGGCCTATGCGCTCCATCGCGGTCTCATCTCCCTTTGATCGAACAGGTAACGAACATGACCCATGTCACGCCTCAAGTCGGTGTCCACTCCGAAGTCGGCAAGCTGCGCAAGGTGATCGTCTGCTCGCCGGGGCTCGCCCACCATCGCCTCACGCCCAGCAATTGCAACGAATTGCTGTTCGACGACGTGATGTGGGTGAACCAGGCCAAGCGCGACCATTTCGACTTCGTATCGAAGATGCGCGAGCGCGGCGTCGAGGTGCTCGAGATGCACAATCTGCTGACCGACACCGTCGCGAACCCGGCCGCACGCACGTGGATTCTCGATCGCAAGATCACGCCCGACACCGTCGGCATCGGTCTCGTCGACGAAGTGCGCGCATGGCTCGACGGCCTCGCACCCCGCACGCTCGCCGAATTCCTGATCGGCGGCGTCGCGGCGAGCGACGTGCCGGGCGGCAGCCAGTCGAAGGCACTCACGTTGTTTCGCGACTACCTCGGGCGGTCGTCGTTCGTGCTGCCGCCGCTGCCGAACATGATGTTTACGCGCGACACGTCGTGCTGGATCTACGGCGGCGTCACGCTGAATCCGATGCACTGGCCGGCCCGCCGGCAGGAAACGCTGCTCGTCGCCGCGGTCTACCGGTTCCATCCCCAGTTCGCCGACGAGACATTCGACGTGTGGTACGGCGATCCCGACCGCGACCACGGGATGGCGACGCTCGAAGGCGGCGACGTGATGCCGATCGGTCGCGGCGTCGTGCTCGTCGGGATGGGCGAACGCACCACGCACCAGGCGATCGGCCAGCTCGCGCAGTCGCTGTTCGCGAAGGGCGCGGCCGAACGCGTGATCGTCGCGGGTCTGCCGAACTCGCGTGCGTCGATGCATCTCGACACCGTGTTCAGTTTTTGCGATCGCGATCTCGTGACCGTATTCCCCGACGTCGTGAACCGCATCGTCCCGTTCACGTTGCGCCCGCGCGACGACGCGCGCAACGGCATCGACATCGAGCGGGAAGACAAGGCGTTCGTCGACGTCGTCGCGCAGGCGCTGGGTCTGAAATCGCTGCGCATCGTCGAGACGGGCGGCAACGATTTCGCGGCCGAACGCGAACAATGGGACGACGGCAACAACATGATCTGCCTCGAACCGGGCACCGTCGTCGGCTACGACCGCAATACCTATACAAACACGCAGTTGCGCAAGGCGGGGGTCGAGGTGATCACGATCGGCTCCAGCGAGCTCGGCCGCGGGCGCGGCGGCGGCCATTGCATGACCTGTCCGGTCCTGCGCGATCCGGTCGATTTCTGAAACGGCGCGCACCGCGACGCACCGCCACTTTTTCACGGAGAAACCCGATGAGCCTCAATCTGCACAACCGCAATCTGCTGAGCCTGATCCACCACAACGCGCGCGAACTGCGCTACCTGCTCGATCTCGCCCGCGACCTGAAGCGTGCGAAGTACAGCGGCACCGAACAGCCGCGCCTGATGCGCAAGAACATCGCGCTGATCTTCGAAAAGACCTCGACCCGCACGCGTTGCGCATTCGAGGTCGCCGCATACGACCAGGGCGCCAACGTGACCTATATCGATCCGACTTCGTCGCAGATCGGTCACAAGGAAAGCATGAAGGACACGGCGCGCGTGCTGGGCCGGATGTACGACGCCATCGAGTATCGCGGCTTCCGCCAGGAGATCGTCGAAGACCTGGCGCGCTACGCGGGCGTGCCCGTGTTCAACGGACTCACCGACGAATACCATCCGACGCAGATGCTGGCCGACGTGATGACGATGCGCGAGCACAGCGACAAGGCGTTGCACGACATCAGTTACGCGTATCTCGGCGATGCGCGCAACAACATGGGCAATTCGTTGCTCCTGATCGGCGCGAAGCTCGGGATGGATGTGCGGATCGGCGCACCGAAGTCGCTGTGGCCGGCCGCGGAGTTGATCGCGCAATGCGAGGCGTTCGCGGCCGAAAGCGGCGCGCGGATCCTCTTGACCGAAGATCCGCATGCGGCAGTCGAGGGCGTCGACTTCATTCACACCGACGTGTGGGTGTCCATGGGCGAGCCGGTCGAAGCATGGGACGAGCGGATCGCGGCGTTGCTGCCGTATCAGGTCAATCGCACGCTGCTCGAATCGACGGGCAACGCGCGCACGCGGTTCATGCACTGCCTGCCGGCCTTCCACAACAGTGACACGACAGTCGGCCGGCAGATCGCCGAACGCTATCCGCACCTGAAAGACGGCATCGAGGTTACCGACGAGGTGTTCGAATCGCCGCGCTGCATTGCGTTCGAACAGGCCGAAAACCGCGTGCACACGATCAAGGCCGTCCTCGTCTCGACACTCGGCGGCATCTGACGACCCGCACGCGCCACCGGATGGTGCGTCTCATCGCACCGTCCGCACTTCAAGGAGAAACACGATGCGCATCGTCATCGCATTGGGCGGCAACGCGCTCTTGCAACGCAATCAGCCGATGTCCGAAGCCCGGCAACGACAGAACGTGAGAATCGCCGCCGCCGAGATCGCCCGGATCGCCCCCGGCAACGAACTCGTGATCGCGCATGGCAACGGCCCGCAAGTCGGGCTCCTCGCGCTGCAGGCTGCCGCCTACGCACCGGTCGAGCCGTACCCGCTCGACGTGCTCGGCGCCCAGACGGAAGGAATGATCGGGTATCTGATCGAGCAGGAACTCGGCAACCTGCTGCCCGCCGACATGCCGTTCGCCACGCTGCTGACGCAAGTCGAAGTGGACCCTGCCGACCCGGCGTTCGACCGGCCGACCAAGCCGATCGGCCCAGTCTATTCGCGCGCGGAGGCCGAACGGCTCGCGCACGAAAATGGCTGGCACATCGCGCCCGACGGCGACGCGTTTCGCCGGGTCGTGCCGAGCCCCCGACCGCACCGCATCTTCGAGATCCGTCCGATCAAATGGCTGCTGGAAAAAGGCGCGATCGTGATCTGCGCGGGCGGTGGGGGCATCCCGACGCGCTACGATGCGAACGGCAAGCTCGCGGGTGTCGAAGCCGTCATCGACAAGGATCTGTGCGCGTCGCTGCTGGCGCGCGAATTGCAGGCGGACTTGCTGCTGATCGTCACCGACGTCGACGGCGCATACGTGGACTGGCGCCTGCCGACCCAGTCGCTGATCGAAGCCGCCCATCCGGACGCGCTCGATGAGCTCGGCTTCGCGGTCGGCTCGATGGGGCCGAAGGTGCAGGCCGCCATCGAGTTCGTACGACAGACGGGCCGGGACGCGGCCATCGGCTCGCTCGCCGATATCGCCGCGATCGTCGCGGGTCGAGCCGGCACGCGCGTCACCACGAAGGTGAACGGCATCCGTTGCAGGAAACCGCGATAGCGGAGATGTGCGGCGCTGCAATATCCGTGCCGATGCGTTCGGCCGGCGTGCCGTCGATCAGTGCACTGCGTCACGGACACATCGATCACGCGCGTCACGGTTCGGCGTCGCCGGAACCTCCCGCGCGATATGCGCTCGAACCGCGGTAACGCCCAACCGAACGCGCCGCACGCCGCGGCGCTGGAAGGAGACCGCATGATCGACGACAAACGTATCGCCACCGCACTGAACGACATGATCGTGTCGATGGGCGGGCAACTGGATCAATCGCTGCGGCGGGTCGAAGAGACCTGCCCGCCCCATGAATTCGTCGCCTATCGCGAATTCGTGTCGCAAGTATTGACCACGATGCTGCTCGACTTCATGAACCCGCTCTACGCGCGGCACCCCGACCTGAAGCCGCCGGACCTCGCCTGACCCGCCCGCGCAGCGCCGCGCACGCGCGCTGCGTGCGCCCCTTCCTTCCCTGCTCCCCGTTGTGCGCCCGCACATCGCTCCGTCACGCAATCGGCGCATAATGCCGAACACACAACGCAGCAGCCAATGGCCAGCCGATCAGGAGACCGCCATGGAAGCGAAGAACGAGGAAGTCGTCGCACACCTGCTCTCGGATGTCGTCGAATTCGCGCGCGGGCGCCTGCCCGAAGCCACGTTCCGGATCGTCGAACCGTTCCTGCGTCATTACTACGACTTCGTCGACGCCGACGATCTGCAGGATCGCAGCATCGCCGACCTGTACGGCGCCGCGATGGCGCACTGGCAGACCGCCCAGAAATTCGTGCCCGGCAGCGAGCGGCTGCGCGTGTACAACCCGATCGTCGAGCAGCACGGCTGGCACTCGGACCACACGGTGATCGAGATCGTCAACGACGACATGCCGTTCCTCGTCGACTCGGTGACGATGGCGGTGAACCGCCTCGGGCTCGCGCTGCACTCCGCGCTGCACCCGGTGTTCCGCATCTGGCGCGGCGGCAACGGCGGGATCGAGCGTGTCGACGCCGGCGGCGCGACGGCCCCCGACGGCCAGTCGCAGCTCGCGTCGTTCATCCATTTCGAAGTCGACCGCTGCGGCGACGCCGCGCTGCTCGACACGCTGCGCGACGACATCGCGCGCGTGCTCGGCGACGTGCGCGCGTCGGTCGAGGACTGGCCGAAGATCGTCGACATCGCGCGCGCGACGATCAAGGACATGAAAGCCCGCGAATCCACCGCGGAAGACATCGAGGCGCGCGCGTTCCTCGAATGGATGGCCGCCGACCACTTCACGTTCCTCGGCCAGCGCGACTACTCGCTGGTATCCGACGCGTCGGGCTTCGGCCTGCGCGGCGTCGAGGGCTCCGGCTTCGGCCTGCTGCGCGAATCGCTGCGGCCGTCCGGCGCGCCGGACGTGACGCCGCTGCCGCCGGCCGCCGCCGAGATCATCACCGGCCCCTGGCCGATCTTCCTGACGAAGGCGAACTCGCGCGCGACCGTGCACCGGCCCGGCTACCTCGACTACGTCGGCGTGAAACTGGTCGGCGCCGACGGCAAGGTGATCGGCGAGCGCCGCTTCATCGGGCTCTACACGTCGACCGCGTACATGGTGTCGAGCGCCGAGATCCCGATCGTGCGCCGCAAGTGCGCGAACATCGTGCGGCGCGCGGGCTTCCTGCCGAAGGGGCATCTCGGCAAGTCGCTGGTGACGGTGCTCGAAACCTATCCGCGCGACGAACTGTTCCAGGCCGACGAAGACCAGCTCTACGACATCGCGCTCGGCATCCTGCGCCTGCAGGAACACCAGCGCACGCGCCTGTTCGTGCGGCGCGACCGCTTCGACCGCTTCGTGTCGTGCCTCGCGTTCGTGCCGCGCGACAAGTACAACACCGACCTGCGCCGCCGCATCGCGAAGCTGCTCGTCGACGCATACAACGGCGTGAACGTCGAATTCACGCCGCTGCTGTCGGAATCGGCGATCGCGCGGATTCATTTCGTCGTCCATGCGGAACCGGGCACGATGCCCGACGTCGACACGCGCGAGCTCGAAGCGCGGCTCGTGCAGGTCGCGCGCCGCTGGCAGGACGATCTCGCGGACGCATTGCTCGACGCGTTCGGCGAAGAGCAAGGCAACCGGCTGCTGCAGCGCTATGCGGAATCGTTCCCGGCCGGCTATCGCGACGACTATCCGGCGCGCACGGCCGTGCGCGACATCGAGCTGATCGAGCGCGTGAAGGAGTCGGGCCAGCTCGCGATGAACCTGTACCGCCCGATCGAGGCCGGCCCGCGCGCGTTCCGCTTCAAGGTGTATCGCGCGGGCGACCCGATCGCGCTGTCGCGCAGCCTGCCGATGCTGGAACATCTGGGCGTGCGCGTCGACGAGGAGCGGCCGTACCGGATCCAGACGCAGGATGCCGCGCCCGCGTGGGTGCACGATTTCGGGCTTGAACTCGCCGACGACACCGAGTTCGACATCGAGCGCGTGAAGGGCCTGTTCGAGGATGCGTTCGACCGGATCTGGAGCGGCCGGATCGAGAACGACGACTTCAACCGCCTGGTGTTGCGCGCCCACCTGAGCGCCCGTGAGGTCACGATCCTGCGGGCGTATGCGAAATACCTGCGGCAGGTCGGCTCGACGTTCAGCGACGCATATATCGAGCGCGCGCTGACCGGCAACCCGGCGATCGCACGGCAGCTCGTCGAGCTGTTCCTGCTGCGCTTCGACCCGGCCATCGGCGGCACGCGCGACGTGCAGGCCGAACACCTGCTGAAGGCCATCGAGACGGCGCTCGACCAGGTGCCGAACCTCGACGAGGACCGGATCCTGCGCCAGTTCCTCGGTGTGATCAACGCGACCGAGCGCACCAACTATTTCCTGCTCGACGCGAACGGCGAATCGAAGCCGTACCTGTCGTTCAAGTTCAATCCGGCGAAGGTGCCCGGCCTGCCGGAGCCGAAGCCGATGTTCGAGATCTGGGTGTACTCGCCGCGCGTCGAGGGCGTGCACCTGCGCGGCGGGCGCGTCGCGCGCGGCGGGCTGCGCTGGTCCGACCGCCGCGAGGATTTCCGCACCGAGGTGCTCGGGCTGATGAAGGCGCAGATGGTGAAGAACGTCGTGATCGTGCCGGTCGGCTCGAAAGGCGGCTTCGTCGTGAAGAACCCGCCGCCGCCGAGCGATCGCGAAGCGTGGATGCGCGAAGGCATCGCGTGCTATCAGACGTTCCTGCGCGGGCTGCTCGACCTCACCGACAATCTCGCCGGCAACACGATCGTGCCGCCGCCCGACGTGGTGCGGCACGATCCCGACGATCCATATCTCGTCGTCGCGGCCGACAAGGGCACGGCCACCTTCTCCGACTACGCGAACGCGATCTCGCACGAATACGGCTTCTGGCTCGACGATGCATTCGCGTCCGGCGGCTCGGTCGGCTACGACCACAAGAAGATGGCGATCACCGCGCGCGGCGCGTGGGAATCGGTGAAGCGGCACTTCCGCGAGATGGGCGTCGATACGCAGACGACCGACTTCACCGTGGTCGGCGTCGGCGACATGTCGGGCGACGTGTTCGGCAACGGGATGCTGCTGTCGCCGCATATCCGGCTCGTCGCCGCTTTCGATCACCGACACGTGTTCCTCGATCCGAACCCCGACCCGGCGACGAGCTTCGCGGAGCGCGAGCGAATGTTCGCGCTCGAACGCTCGAGCTGGGCCGACTACGACACCTCCGTGATCTCGCAGGGCGGCGGCGTGTACGCGCGCACCGCGAAGACGATCCCGCTGTCGCCGGCCGTGCAGGCCGCGCTCGGCATCGACGCACAGGCGCTGCCGCCGACCGAGCTGATCCGCGCGATCCTGCAGGCGCCGGTCGACCTGCTGTACAACGGCGGCATCGGTACCTACGTGAAGGCCGCGCACGAAAGCCACCAGCAAGTCGGCGATCGGGCGAACGACGCGGTGCGCGTGAACGGCGCGGACCTGCGCTGCAAGGTCGTCGGCGAGGGCGGCAACCTCGGCTGCACGCAGTTCGGCCGCATCGAGTTCGCGCAGCGCGGCGGGCGCATCAACACCGACGCGATCGACAACTCGGCGGGCGTCGATTGTTCGGACCACGAAGTCAACATCAAGATCCTGCTCGGCCTCGTCGTCAGCGACGGCGAGATGACCGAGAAGCAGCGCAACGCCCTGCTCGCGGAAATGACCGACGAAGTCGGGCTGCTGGTGCTGCGCGACAACTACTACCAGACGCAGGCGCTGTCGATCGCCGGTCGCTACAGCGTCGAGCTGCTCGACGCCGAGGCGCGCCTGATGCGCTGGCTCGAACGCGCGGGCCGCCTGAACCGCGTGATCGAGTTCCTGCCGACCGACGACGAGATCGCCGAACGGCAAACCGCGAAACAGGGCCTGACGTCGCCGGAGCGCGCGGTGCTGCTCGCGTACAGCAAGATGTGGCTGTACGACGCGCTGCTCGACTCCGACGTCCCGGAGGATCCGCTCGTCGCCGCGATGCTCGTCGACTATTTCCCGACGCCGCTGCAACAGCGCTTCAACGAACCGATGCAGCGCCACCCGCTGCGGCGCGAGATTCTCGCGACGCACCTGACCAACGCGCTCGTCAACCGCGTGGGCTGCGCGTTCGTGCACCGGCTGATGGAGGAAACCGACGCGAAGCCGGGCGACATCGTGCGCGCGTGCATCATGGCGCGCGACGTGTTCGATCTCGATGCGGTGTGGCGCGACATCGACGCGCTCGACAACCGCGTCGCCGACGACGTGCAGGCGCGCATGTTCGTCGACGTCGCACGGCTGCTGGAGCGCGCGGCGCTGTGGTTCCTGCGGCAGCTGCAATCGGGCGCGGTGGCCAACGGCGGCGTCGCCGGCTTGATCGCGCGCTGCCGCGACGCGGTGCAGCGCCTCGCGCCGCAATTGCCGTCGCTGCTGCCGACGAGCGATCTCGAGGCGTTGTCCGAGCGGCAGCGCGTGCTGGTGGACGCCGGCGTCGACAGCGCGCTCGCCGGGCGCGTCGCGAACGGCGACATCTCGGCCGCGCTGCTCGACATCGCCGAAGTGGCCGCGACCTGCGATCGCAGCCTCGAGCTGGTCGCGGGCGTGTACTTCTCGCTCGGCACGCTGCTGAACTACCGGTGGATCGGCGAACGCGCGGCCACGCTGCCGGCGCCGACGCACTGGGACATGCTGGCGCGCGCGGCCGCGCTCGCGGAAATCGCGCGGCTCAAGCGCACGCTTGCGACCAGCGCGCTGGCGGAATCGGCCGACTCGACGGCGCCGGAGACGATCGTCCACGCATGGCGCGAACGCCGCGAAGCCGCGCTGGAGCGCTACGAGCATCTGCTCGCCGACTTGCGCGCGTCCGGGGGCGCGAGCCTCGCGGTGCTGCTCGTGATCGTGCGCGAGATGGCCGTGCTGGAACGCGCGTGACGGGTGACCGTGGCGTTACACCATCGCGACCAGCAGCTCTTCCGCGTTGTTCGGCGGACGCAGGCCGTCGGGTCGATCGGCGAAGTAGCGGCGCGTAAGCTCGGCGGCCGACACATGCTCGGCCCGCGCGAAGCCGGCCTGCGCCGCGAGCGCGCGGATCTCCGCCGGCATGAAGAAGCTGATGAACGGCGTGCCGCTCGCGGCCGCGCCCTTCGCCGCCATTTCGAGCCCGGGGCGCACGTCCGGATCCGCATGCTCGAGCGGCAGCAGGAAGGTCATCGCGAACGTCGAACCCGGCGCGAGCGACGCGACTTCGCGCAGCGCTGCCGCGTTCGCGTCGCGCGTCAGGTACATGCTGACGCCGGTGGACACCACGACCGCCGGTTTGCCCGCATCGAAGCCCGCGCCAACGAGCGCGTCGCGCCACGACTGCTGCGCCTCGAAATCGACCGGCACGAACCGCAGCCAGTCCGGCACGCCGAAACCGAGCTCGGTCAGGCGGCGCCGCTTCCACGCCTGCGGCGCGGGCGGATCGACTTCGAAGACGGTCAGGCGCGACGCCATCTCCGGCCGGCGCTGCACGAAGCTGTCGAGCCCCGCGCCGAGAATCACGTACTGGCTCACACCCTGCGCGGCCTGGTCGATGACGAGATCCTCGATGAAGCGCGCCCGCGCGACGATCGATGCGCGAAACGGCCGCGTGAACCGCGGATCCATGTCGCCGCGCTGCTGCCAGCCGGGCGCCGGTGCAAGCAGGCGCAGGCCGACTTCGTCGGTGAGCACGTGCGGCGGCGCATCGAGCTCGACGTGCAGCGCGCGCCACAGCGCGACGCGGGCGGCGGTGCTGTCGGGGGCGTCCTGATGGTCTTGATGGTCCTGATGGAGGCCAGTCATCGCCGCGGCCTCATGCAGCCGATGTGCCCGGCGCCTGCAAGCGCCACACGCGACCGTCGGGGTCTCGCACGGTCATGTCCCGCGTGCCCCAGTGCGTATCCTCGAACGGCGTGACCACGTCGACGATCGGCTGCGGCCGGACCGACTGTTCGTCCGGCACCGTCAGCACGACCTGCATGTCCGGCGTCTCGCTCGTCGGCACTTCGGCGATGAACAGATACGGGCCGTCGCCGCGCCTCAACTGGCCCGACGCGTGATCGGTTTCGAATTCCAGCGTGAAGCCCAGCGCCTGGAAGAACTTCGCCGACTTGCCCCAGTTGTGCGTCGTCAGGTATACAGCTTCGATTCGCCCGGATGACATGTCACTCCTCCTTGGTGGACGGCCCGGCTCCCGGTGGCGGAGCGGCCAGATATGCGCGCAATGCGTCGGCTACCAGCGCGGACAGCGACTGCTCCGTTTCGATGGCGCGATGCTTGACCTGCCGGATCAGGCTCAGCGGCAGGTACACGTTGAACTGCTTCACTTCTTCGTCGCCCATGATTACTAGTATGCTAGCAAAATAGCAAAAGTCAAACAGGGAATGGAATCGGCGGCGTGGCGTGCGGCGGACGTCGATGCCGGCCATGCCGCCGCTCGCTACGCGGTCACGTCATGTTGGCCCGCGCCGCCACCCGCGCGAACAGCGCGTCGAGATCGAAGCCGGTCGTATCGATGCCGATCGTGTCGCGCAGGCATGCGCCCCACGCCGCCGCGTCGTCGAACGTGACGGTGCGCCCCGCGCCCGCCGCGTCGCGCAGCGTCAGCACGGTGTTGAACAGCGCCGCGCGGCCGTCCGGCAGCACGCGGCATGCGATCAGGTCGTTCACGAAGATCGATTCGGGATACGTCGACGTGAACCAGTTCGCGGCGTCGTAATCGATCCACTCGGCCCGCTTCAGCGAGAAGCGATAGGTCGTCTGCCAGCCGTCGGGAATCTCGAACTGCATGTCGAACTCGCCGTCGACCGGTGCGCCGACCACCCGAAACGCACCGTGCGGCGTCAGTTGCCGCTCGTCGGGCACGAAGCGCAGCGGCGCGGTGAGTGTCGCGCTGCCGAAGCCGATGTCCGCGAGCCACGTCGCGCCGTCGAGATCGATGCGCAGCAGCATGTGCGTCTGCGCGGTGACGACGTCGGCCGGCCGCATCCAGCGCACACGCGCGATCAACGGCGTCACGCGGAATCCGATGTGCGTGAGCGCGGTGTAGAACAGCTTGTTGAGTTCGAAGCAGTAGCCGCCGCGGCGGTGCGCGACCACCTTGTCGACGATCGCCGGCACGTCGAGCGCGACACGCGCGCCGGTCAGCGGATTGAGGTTTTCGAACGGGATCGCCTGCGGGTGCAGCAGATGCAGCCGGCGCAGCACGTCGAGCGTCGGCTCGGCCGGGCCGTCGTAGCCGATGCGGGCGAAATAGCGCGGAAGGTCGAACGAGTCAGTCATGAACCGGCACCGGAAACGGGGAACACGCACGATAGCATCGAGCGCAATCCCCATGTTGCGCGGGGCCTTCCCAGCGCTGCGTGCGCGGCGCGGCTACCCAGCACCGCTGGCGCGCGGCGCTGGCAACGTTACGGCAGCAGCTTCAGCGCGGACGACGCGACCGCCGGCACCGAGATGCCCTGGCTCGTCGCGAACTGCACGGCCTGGCTGAGCGTCGACGCGAGCGACTGCAACTGGCTCGGCGCGCTTTGCGCGATATACGTCGCTGCCTGCATGTTCTGCGGATTCAGGCCCGCCTGCAGCAGCGATGCTGCGCTGGTCGAACCGAGACTACCGAGCCCCGACTGCAGTTGCGAGTACTGCGTGAGGCCCTGGCCGAGCGATGCGAGGCCGTTGCTGAACGCCTGCTTGTCGACCGGGCCGTGCGTCGCACCGCCGCTCGCGAACGCCTGGCCGAGCGCCTGCGACACCGACTGCTGCGCGCCGCCCATCTGCGACAGCGCGGCCGGCGTCAATGCGTTGCCGCCGCCGAGCAGGCCGGCGGCCTGCTGCGCCTGCCCGGCCGCGCCGGTGAGCCCCATCGCCGACGCGAGCGACGACTGGCCGGCCAGCACCTGCTGGTTCGCGCCGACGTACGCCTGCAGCAATTGCGCGACGCCGCCCTGCGACGGTGCGGCCTGCTGCTGCCCGCCGCCGAGCAGCGACGATCCGATCGCCTGCAGGTCGAGTTGCGCATGCGCGCTGCCGTTGACGCCCAGCAGGATGCCGAATGCGATGCCTGCCGATGCGAGGTGCTTGCCCGTCGCGCGAATCTGCTTCATCTGTTTCCCTCGTGCCCGAATTATTGATGCGGATATTGTCGAAGCGCGTCGCGCGCCGCCGCAACGACTGAAACACATCGAAACGAAATCGCGCGCCGCGGCCGCTTGCAATTCCGCCGCCGTCCGGGCTCGCCGCGCGCATTCGTCCGCATTTGCCGCGCGATCTCGAGCGCGCATCGGGATTCGTTCCTTGCCTGCATCAATATTGCTGATTGCGGGCGCCCCGGCTCGAAGCCGCGGCGTGCGTCAGGCAGCCATCCAGGCCGGCAGCCGCCGGCCGACCCAGTCGGCCGCCTGCTCGTAGCCGCGCGCGAGCTGCAGCACCGCGAGATCCGCGCGCGGCCGGCCGATCAGCTGCATCCCCATCGGCAGCCCCGCGTCGTTGAAGCCGACCGGCACGCTGATCACCGGGCAGCCGGCCAGCGTCCACGGCACGACCGTTTCCATCCAGCGGTGGTAGGTATCCATCGCGCGGCCCGCGATCTCCTTCGGCCAGCGCTGTTCGATGTCGAACGGGAACACCTGCGCGGTCGGCGCCGCGATGAAGTCGTAGCGATCGAAGAAGCTCAGCACGGCCTGATGCCACGCGGTGCGCTCGATGCTCGCGTCGAACACGTCGGCGCCCTGCATCGCGAGCAGCCCTTCGACCTCGTAGATCGCCTCGGGCTTGAGCAGCGCACGCCGTGCCGGGTCGCGATAGTGCGCGAGCAGCCCGCCGCCGGACAGCAGATGCCGATGCGTGAGCCAGAGGCGCCAGATCCGGTCGGGTGCGAATGCCGGCAGCGCCGCATCGACGTCGCAGCCGATCTCGCGCAGCGTCGCGAGCCCCTTTTCGCACTGCGCGAGCACGCCCGGCTCGGTCGCGAGATAACCGTTCCAGTCGCCGACCCACGCGATGCGCTCGCCGCGCAGGTCCTTGTCGAGCGACTTCGTGAACACCGCGGGATCTTCCGCGAGCGACAGCGGATCGTTCGGGTCGTAGCCGGCCTGGATCGACAGCAGGTGCGCGACGTCGCCGACCGTGCGGCCCATCGGCCCTTCGATGCCGAGCTGCTGCATGAACACGTCGACGGCCGGCCAGCGCGGCACGCGGCCCTGCGACGGACGCAAGCCGTAGATGTTGCAGAACGCGGCCGGATTGCGCAGCGAGCCGCCGAAGTCGCTGCCGTCCGCGACCGGCAGCATGCGCGCGGCGAGCGCCGCCGCCGTGCCGCCGCTGCTGCCGCCGGCGCTCTTCGTCAGGTCGTACGGATTGCGCGTCGCGCCGTGGACTTCGTTGAACGTGTGCGAGCCGAGACCGAACTCCGGCGTGTTGGTCTTGCCGATGAAGATCGCGCCCGCCGCGCGCATCCGCCCGACGCCGACCGAGTCGGCCTGCGGCACGTTATCGCGGAAGATCGGCGAGCCGTAGGTCGTCCGCAACCCTTTCGTCATCGCGAGATCCTTCGGCGCCTGCGGCATCCCGTGCAGCCAGCCGTGATATTCGCCGCGGGCGAGCGCCGCGTCCTTTTCCGCGGCCTCGGCGAGCAGCGTCGCGCGATCACGCAGCGAAACCAGCGCGTTCACCGCACCGTTCACGCGCTCGATGTGATCGAGATACGCACGCATCGTCTCGACGCAGGAAACCGCCTTGCTGCGGATCGCCGATGCGAGCTCGCCGGCCGACAGGCGCACGATCGGGTCGACGGTGATGGAAGCGGGAGCGAGAAACTGCGGGGCGCCGTGCGGCATGCGAGGTCTCCTGGAACTGGAAGGGAATGGCGAGCCGCGTGGTGGGCCGAACTCCGTCCCGAGCGGCCGGCAACGGGCCTGGAAAGGGCTGGAGGGGCCGCACCGCGACCGATGCCCTACTCTACGCGACGCCCGCTGGCCGACCTTCGATATTTTCCGCCGCGATTCATTGAGGATCCGACTAAATCGGCATGCCGCATGGCAGCAGGAGGGGGTTTGCCGACCGGCTGATGAAAACGTTTATGCGCATAAACTTAAATTTCTTATATTTCTAATAGGCGCAACACAACGCGACGGCCGGCGTTGACGGCATTTTTACGTGGCCGCCCGATTTCTTTAGATCGAGCGATCCGGCGGCGCGCTACGCTGGAAACATCTCGACTTCGGAGCATCGTCCATGCTCAAGCTGCTGGTTCCTGTCGGTCATTCGCCCCGTTCGCTGCAGGCGGTCCGCCATGCGACCTTCCTGTATCACGAACGCTGCGCATCGGAGATCGTGCTGATCAACGTACAGCCGCCGCTCGAAGCGACGCGGCTCGAGGCGTTTCACCCGCTGTCGCGGCTGCGCTCGATCGAAGACAAGTTCGCGTGCGAGGATCTGGCGATGGCCGAGCGGGTGCTACGGGAAGCCGGAGTCCGGTACAGCGTCGTGAAGAAGGTCGGGCCGGTGGCCGACACGATCGCGGCCGTCGCGGCCGAGATGGGCTGCGACGAAATCGTCGTCGTCGCACCGCGGCTCGATCCGGTTCATACGATGCTGTCGATGTTCCGCCGCAGCGTGATGAGCCGGCTCGTGCGGATTTCGAATGTGCCGGTGACGGCGGTGCGATAAGCGGCTGATCGCCGCCGCGTCGCCGTCGTGTTGGGCGGCACCGCGTCGTCAAGCTCGATGCGCGCACCGGCGGGACGAGGCCGTCATGGACCCGCTCAGGCGGGTCGTTTCATTCGCGTCGATGCAAGGACGCGCGTAGCACGGCGCAATGCTGTCGTGTGCCATGTACCGATACTGCGACGCGCACGCGTGCGTTGTCACGCAGCATCGACCGGCTTACTTGATCGCCTTGCGCCAGAACACGAGATAGGCCGCCGCGGAAGACGCGCCCAGCAGAATGACCCACAACGGCGCCATGCTGATCAGGACCGAAGAGACGTTAAGCATTTGGATTCCTCACTATTTCGATAGCGATGTTCAACACGTACCCGCTGCATTCGGAACCGCCGCGCCCATCGCTTTGCCGCGCATCGCGTTCCGTCAGAACATGCATTCATGCTATCGCTTCGCCCCATAGCCCGACCGTCTCGCCCCGCCCGCACCCTGACATTCGTCAAACTCGCATCGATTGCGCGCCGGTCCGGCCGCCTGCCACTCCTTTCCCCGCCACGATGGGCAAAAAGGGACGTCATTACGTCGGCCCACGGACATTTCAGCAGACGATTACCCGGGGAAGCCCCAATGCTTCGCGACACGTGTCCGCGTTACGCTTGAGCGACGAGGAGACGAATCATGAGACGAGTGGTACACATCGCTTTTTTCGCGCTGCTGGCCTACCTGATCGGCGATCGGGCGCTGCTGCATGCGCAAGGCCGCGACGCCAGTCCGACCGCGTGCTCGCAAGGCGCCGAGCAGGTGAAATACGACGCGCTCAGCCGCGGCTTCGGCAACGCGGCAGCCACCAGCCAGAGCGAGGCATTCATGTCCGGCTGTCTCGTGACCGGACGCGGCAATCAGGATGCCGCGATGGCCGCGCGTTGAGGTCGAACGGGCGCCGCCGTGTCGGCTGCGCCCGCGTCGCGCCGCGTGGCTCGAAGCGGTCGCGACCGGCGCCTTCCATCCTTTGTGCTCCGCGCGACCGCGCCGCCGACCTGCCGATAGCCGGCAATACGCCGTCAATCCCGCGCTCGACGAATCGATGAACGGCCTGCGCGCCGCTTCACGCAAGTTCATGCCATAGCGGCCGCGGCACTTAGTGCTCCGCGGCACCGCCTTGACCTGCCGTTAGCCCGCAATACGCTGTTAACCCCGTGCGCGACGAATCGATGAGCGGGCTGCGCGCCACTTCACGCAAATCCAAGCCATAGCGTCCGTGGCACTTAGTGCTCCGCGGGACCGGCCCTGATCTGCGGTTAGGCCGCAATACGCCGTCAACCCCGCGCTCGACGAATCGATGAGCGGCCTGCGCGCCATTCCACGCAAGTCCATGCCATTGCGGACGCGGCAAAAACCTCCGGGCAACGCGCGTCGACGGCCGATTTGGCGCGGCTGATTCACCCGCGCGCCGTCCGCCCAGCCTCCCCTATCCACGCCTCCCGCGCGCCTCCCCGCGCACCGCCCGCAGCGGCTTTCCGCTGCGCGCGACTCCGCAACCGAAGCCCATCGCCCGCCAATCCCGCCCGGGCACGCCGCTTGCGACTCCGTTGGCCTTCCTAACGGGCCGCCAACATGAACGACAACGAGTCCATCGATTCCGCACAACAACCGCGCCCTCGCGCGACCACGTGGCTCCGCCGCCTCGGGCCGGGGCTCGTCACCGGCGCCGCCGACGACGATCCTTCCGGCATCGGTACCTATTCGCAAGCGGGTGCGCAGTTCGGCTTCGAACTGCTGTGGTCGCTGCTGCTGACCTATCCGCTGATGACGGCCATCCAGTTGATCAGCGCGCGCATCGGCCGCGTGACCGGCAAGGGCCTCGCGTCGAACATGCGCACGCACTATCCGCCGTGGCTGCTCTATTCGACCGTCGCGCTGCTGACCATTGCGAACGTAATCAACATCGCGGCCGACCTGTCGGCGATGGGCGCGGCGGTCAAGTTGCTGCTGCACGGCCCGCAAGAGCTCTATGTCGTCTGCCTGGGCGGCGTGTCGGTCGTGCTGCAGATTTTCGTGCCGTACGACCGTTACGCCCGCCTGCTCAAATGGACCGCGCTGACGCTGCTCGCCTATGTTGCGGTCGCGCTGATCGTGCCCGTGCCGTGGCACGAGGTCGGCCGTGCGATCGTGCTTCCGCAGATCCAGTTGAATGCCGCGTACCTGACGACGGTCATCGCCGTGCTCGGCACCACGATCAGCCCTTATCTGTTTTTCTGGCAGGCGTCGCAGGAAGTCGAGGAATTGCGCGCGGCGCCGAACCAGCGACCGCTGCGAATCATGCCGCACCAGGCGCCCGCGCAGTTGCGGCGGATCAGCGTCGATACCTGGGTCGGCATGGGCGTGTCGAACATCATCGCGTTCTTCATCACGCTGACGGCCGCGGCGACACTCCACATGCATCACATCGACGTGAAGACGTCGGCCGATGCCGCACGGGCACTCGAGCCCGTCGCCGGGCACTTCGCATACGTGCTGTTCGCGCTCGGGATCATCGGCACCGGCCTGCTGGCGCTGCCGGTTCTCGCGGGATCCGCCGCGTATGCGGCCGCGGGCACCTTCCGCTGGCGCAACAGCCTCGCGTTGCGGCTGGGTGTCGCGCCCGAGTTCTACGGCGTGATCGCATTGGCGACCATCGGCGGCGTCGCGATCACGTTCATGCATTTCGACCCGATCCGGGCGCTTTACTGGAGTGCGGTCATCAACGGCGTGACGGCGGTGCCGATCATGTTCGTGATGATGCTGATGGCCGGCAGCAGACGCATCATGGGCGAATTCGCCGTCAGGGGCGTGCTGGCATGGGGCGGCTGGCTCGCGACGTCCGCGATGGTGATCGCGGCGATGGGCGTGCTCGTGCCGGATTGAGCGGCCCCGCCGCGCCGCCGTGTCGGCGCTTCGCCTCGCCGGAATAAACCGGCATCGCGCGGTGCACACGCACCGGGAACGCATGCCGCGGATGGAAGGAGGACGCATCGTGGCCAAGAAAACCGCCGGATCGGCCAAGCTGCCGGCCTGCGACCAGCGCGCGCCCATTCTCGCCAATCTGCGCAGCCGCAAAATGGCGCGCTCGATCCACACCTATACGCGCGGCAGCGCCGAGCACTTTTACGCATGGCTGGCGGACCATCGATCCGGCACCGTGCCCGACGGACCCGCGATATGGATCGGCGGCGATTGCCATCTCGGCAATCTGGGGCCCGTCGCGTCGAAGACGGGTGAAGTCGCCGTGCAGATTCGCGATCTCGACCAGAGCGTGATCGGCAATCCGGTCCACGATGTGCTGCGTCTGGGGTTCTCGCTCGCCACCGCGGCGCGCAGCTCCGATCTGCCCGGCATCATCACGTGGCGGATGATCGAGGCGCTCGCTGACGGATACGAGCAGGCGTTCGACAGCCGCCGCCGCGACGAACTCAGCCACATGCAACGCCCTCACGAGGTGCAGATCGCGATGAAGGCGGCGCTGCATCGCTCGTGGCGCAAACTCGACCGGCAGACGATCATGAACACCGCGCCGCACATCCCGTTGGGCAAACGCTTCTGGCCGCTGTCGGAACGGGAGCGCAGCGCCATCCTCACGCTGTTCGAAACCGCGCCGGTTTCGACGATCGGCGCGGCGCTCAGCCGCACGGCACATTGCGACGCCGGCATGAAGGTGCTCGACGCCGCGTTCTGGGTGAAGGGCTGCAGCTCGCTGGGCCGACGCCGCTACGCGGTGATGCTCGATATCGACGACGCCTGTTCCGACGGACATCCGCCCTACCTGATCGACATCAAGGAAGCCACGGCCGCCAAGGCGCCGAAATACCCCGGGGTACGCATGCCGGGCGATGCCGCACAACGCGTGCTCGAAGGCGCGCGGCACGTGTCGCCGATGCTGGGCAGCCGGATGTGCGCGGCACGCCTCGACGGGCGCGCCGTCGTGATGCGCGAATTGATGCCGCAGGATCTGAAACTGGAAGCGGAACGGCTGTCGGAGGCCGACGCGGTGAAAGTCGCCCGCTACCTCGCGCTGGTGATCGGCCGCGCGCATGCCGCGCAGATGGACGACGCGACGCAGCGCGCGTGGCGCGCCGAGCTGCGGCGCCAGCGTCCGAAGACCCTCGACGCGCCTTCATGGCTGTGGAAAAGCATCATCGAACTGATGGCCGCGCATGAACAAGCGTATCTCGAGCATTGCCGGCGCCATGTGCTCGGCAAGGCGGTCCGCTGAATCGACGCACCGGTCATGCGCCGCGAAGGATCCGCGCGATCAGCGTGTGTCCGGGCGAATCACCAGCTCGTTGAATCCGGTGCCCGCGTCGGGTTCACGCGAGAAACGATGCGCGGGCAACAGCACGAGCAGTATCTCGGCGGTCGTACGCACCACGCAGCCGCTCGCGACGTGCCCGCCCGAGACGCGGCCTTGCGCGTCCGAAACCGACATGTGCAGGTGCGCGCCGTCCGGCGAGACCGAACCGGCCAGCGTCAGGATTTCGAGGTCGCCGCGCAGTTCGGTCGGCGCGTCGACGCCGGCATAGCGCAACTGCGCGACGTTCAGGCTGCCGATGCCCTGGATCACGAATGCCGCGTGTGCGCGAAGCCCGCGCACCGCGTGCTCGATGGCGGCGCGCAGATTGTCGCCGGGGGAAAGACGCAGAGGATGGGCTTGCATGGTCGTTCACCTGCTGAGGGGCGTGGGTGTCGACAAAGCGTACGTTCGACCAGGCAATCCGGCAAGCCTGCGCCTGCCGGATGGAACGCCGTCGCCGCAACACGCGGTGCTCGCGTTACACGGTGAACCGCTCGCTCGCGAACTGCGCGTCCGGCACGCCGGCGGCGACGGCGACTTCCCGCGCACCTTCGACGAGCGGCGGCGGGCCGCAAACGTAGACATCCGGCAGCACCGGCGCGTGCGCCAGCGCCGCGCGCAACGCGTCGACCGGCGTGCCGCGCAGCCCGGTCCATTCCACGCCGGGCCGCCATACGCACACATCGACCCGTAACTGCGGCAACTCGGCCCGCAAGCGCTCCAGCTCGTCGAGCATGAACAGTTCGCTTTCCTCATTGACGCCGAAGAACAGCCGGGCGTCGCCCATCTCCTGATACTCGGCCATGCGCCGCAGCATCGACAGGATCGGCGCGAGCCCCGTGCCGCCCGCGACGAACCAGCGCGGCCGCAGGCTGTCGGCGAAGAGGCCGAACCCGCCCATCGGCACACGCACGGTCAGCCGATCGCCGGGCCGCGCGCGTTCGCGCAGATAGGTCGAGAACCAGCCGCCCGCCCGCAGCCGGATCAGGAACTCCAGCCGGCCATCCCAATTGCTCGTGTTCGCGAGCGAATAGGGCCGGCGCAGGCCGCTGCCCGGCACTTCCAGCTCCGCGAACTGGCCGGCTTCGAACTCCGCGGCCACGCCGAACGCGTCGTCGGGCTCGATCTGCAGCTCGACGCGCATCGTGTCGCGCGCGATCGCGTCGAGCGCGGCGATCCGCGCCGTGCGCACGGGCACCGGCTGCAGCAGCACCTTGGCGCGGTCGTACGGCGCCGCAACCCGCAGATCGCCGAGCGGCGTCGTCCGGCACAGCAATACCGCGCGGGGCTGGCCGGCCGGCAACGCGTCGACGCTGTGCGCCTGCATCTCGTACGGGCCGTCGACGACAGTCGCCTGGCATGCGCCGCAGCTCCCGCGCCGGCATTGCGACGGCAGCGTGATGTCGGCTTGCGCCGCCGCCGCGAGCAGATCCTGGCCGGGCTCGCAGTCGAAGCCGAACGGCGCGCCGTCACGCGTCGTGATCTCGATCCGGTAGCTCATCGAACGATCCTGTTCACGCCGCCCGGCGCGCGAGCGCCGCGGCGAGGTCCGCGCCGGCGTCGCCGATCGGCTGGATTCCGAACTGATCGACCAGCACCGCGAGCACGCCCGGCGTGACGAACGCGGGCAGCGTCGGCCCGAGCCGGATGTTGCGGATGCCGAGCGCGAGCAGCGTCAGCAGCACGGCCGCGGCCTTCTGTTCGAACCACGAGATGACGAGCGACAGCGGCAAGTCGTTCACGCCGCATTCGAACGCATCGGCGAGCGCGGTCGCAATCCGGATCGCCGAATAGCTGTCGTTGCACTGCCCGATGTCGAGCAGGCGCGGGATGCCGCCGATATCGCCGAACGCGTGCCGGTTGAACCGGTACTTGTTGCAACCAAGCGTCATCACCACCGTATCGTCGGGCGCCTGCTCCGCGAACCCGGTGTAGTAATTGCGCCCCGGCGCCGCGCCGTCGCAGCCGCCGATCAGGAAGAAGTGGCGGATCTGCCCGGCCTTCACCGCGTCGATCACCTTGTCCGCGACGCCCAGCACCGCATGCCGGCCGAACCCGACGGTGATGGTCTGCTCCGGCGCCGTGGCCTGAAAGCCCGGCAGCGCCTGGGCGGCACGGATCAGCGTCGGAAAATCGTGATGTTCGAGATGGCGCACGCCCGGCCAGCCGACCGGCCCCGTCGTGAAGATGCGCTGCCGGTATTGCGGCAGCGGCTCGATGATGCAGTTGGACGTCATCAGGATCGGCCCGGGGAAACGCGCGAAGTCGCTCTGCTGGTCCTGCCATGCGCCGCCGTAGTTGCCGGCCAGATGCGGGAAAGCCTTGAGCGACGGATACGCGTGAGCCGGCAGCATTTCACCGTGCGTGTAGACCTGGATGCCGGTGCCCGCCGTCTGTTCGAGCAGCGCGTGCAGATCGCCGAGATCGTGGCCCGACACGAGGATCGCCTTGCCCGCCACCGGCGACACGCGCACGGCGCTCGGCTGTTGCGCGCCGAAGCGGCCGGTGTTCGCGTTGTCGAGCAGTTCCATCACCGTCAGGTTCAGCCGGCCGAGATCGAGCGCGTGCGCGAGCAGTGCGTCGACGTCGGCCGGATTGCCCGCGAGGAACGCGAGCGCCGCGTCGACGCCTTCGTAGATGTCGTCGCGCTCGTAGCCGAGCACCTGCGCATGATGCGCATACGCGCACACGCCCTTCAGGCCGTACAGCACCAGCGCGCGCAGCCCGACGATATCCGCGCCCACCGTGTCGAGGCCCGCGTCGATGCCGACGCTCGCCGCCTGCTTCAGCAAGCCCGCCAGATCGTCCGCCGGCTGCCACTCGGCCGGCCCGTGCAGCACCGGCAGCGCCGTGCCCGCGGCGCGGGCGTGCGCTTCGCAGGCGGCCTTCACGCGATCGCGCGTCTGCGCGGCTTCACGCAGCAGCGCGACGAAGCGCGCCGCATGGAAGTTCACGTTGGTCAGCGTGGTGAACATCGCGTACAGCACGAAGCGCTCGGCGTCGCGATCGGGCACGCCCATCGTGCGCGCGATCGCGCCGTACTGGGCAATGCCCTTCACCGCATGAACCAGCAGGTCCTGCAGGTCGGCCGTCGTCGAATCCTTGCCGCAATTGCCTTTCGCCGATGCACAGCCGGGCCGCGCGCCGGTCCGGTCGGTCTGTTCGCATTGATAGCAAAACACGGTGTTCTCCTTTGTCGATCATGGGGGCGCGGGTCGCTGCGAATGGCGCCCCGGACGCGTGTTCCGGGCCGCCGGGCTGCTCGCCCGCTTCAAGATGCTTCTCTGATGCATCTTTTTCATGATGTTTCGGCATGCGCTTCGCGACCGTGATGCAGATCAACAAACGGAATGCCGGCCGGTGAGGCAACTTGTCGCTAGGATGGCCCGCCGGCTTCACGCGACGGTGCGGACGGTGCGCTTGCGTCGTCGGCATCCGCGCATGCGATGCCCCAGTCGCCGTATCGATACCAGTCGTCGCCGAGCAGTTCGCTCGGGTGCTGGGTCCGGCTGGAGCCGTTGCCGCAACGCATCGCCTGCGTCGGGCAATAGTTGTCGCATCCCCAGCAGATCCGCTCCGGATGCACGGGATGCAGCGGAAATTTCTTGGCCATGATGCGTCGTCTTCCCGGTGTCGGTTCGTTCGCTACCGTTCGACTCTAGTGCACGGGAAAGCGCCGCCGATGCGACATTCGTTCGCACGTCGCCGGTGTCGCTCCGAAAACGAAAAAGCCCGGACATACATCGTCCGGGCCTTCCGTATCAGCGATTGCCGCCGTTGCAGCCCGCCGCGCTTATGCCTCCAGCGCCTCCAGCACCTTGCCCTTCGTCTCGATCCCGACGAAGTGGACGGTCAGCGCCGCGATCAGCGGCACGATGCCGATCAGGTAGAACGCCGGCGCGAGGTTACCGCCGATGATCGCGTGCGGCACGATCATCGGCGCGGCGAACGACGCGATCTTCAGCCATGCGCTGCCGAGCCCGCAGCCGGACGCGCGGATGCTCGTCGGATACTGCTCCGGCGTATAGACGTACGCGGTGATGAAGCCCGATGCCATCAGCCCCAGCGACAGCGAACAGAAGAACGCGACGACATACACCGACGACGCGTGATAGACGCCCGCCAGCGCCAGCGACAGCGCGCACAGCACGAACGACCAGACGATCACCGGCTTGCGGCCGAGCTTGTCGACGAGCAGCGCCGACGCGAGCGAACCGAGCACGCCCATCACCGAGCCGATCACCGCGAGATTCAGCGCGAGCTGCAGCGGCGCATGATAGAAGTTCTTGTAGATCGTCGGCAGCCACGTCGACAACCCGTACTGGATGAACCCGCAGGTCGCCCACAGCGTCGCCACCGCGAGCGTGCGCTTGCGATACGCGGCGCTGAACAGGTCGCTCATCCGGCGCTTCGGGTGCTGGCGCACCATCTCGTCGAACGCCGCCGCTTGCGTCGCCGGCGGCAGCTCGCCGCGCACCGACGCTTCGAACACGCCAACAGCCCGCCCCGCTTCCGCGAGCCGCCCGCGCGACGCGAGCCAGCGCGGCGATTCCGGCACGAGGCGCGTGAGCACCAGCGCGAGGATCAGCGGCAGCCCGCCGACGAAGTACATGATTTCCCAGCCGAACCGCGGCACGAGCCACGCACCGAGCGCCATCGACACCAGCAGGCCGATCGGGAACACGATCTCGTACAGCAGCACGAAGCGGCCGCGGCCGTGCGCACGCGTGATCTCGTTGATGTAGGTCGCGGCGACCGGCAGCTCGCCGCCCAGCCCGAGCCCCTGCAGGATCCGCAGCAGCACGAAGATCTCGAACGTCGGCGCGAAGCCGCACGCGATGCTGGTGACGCCGATCACGGCGGAACTCCACGCGATCGCCTTCACTCGGCCATGCTTCTCCGCGAGCGCGGGAAACAGGAACGCGCCGATCAGCTGGCCGATCGCGCCGGACGCGATCAGCATGCCGATCTGCGTCGGCGACAGCCCCCACTTGTGAATCAGCAGCGGCAGCGTCGCCGCGATCGTGATCACGTCGAAGCCGTCGAAGAACGTCGCGGTGCCGATCAGCACGCGCGCGCGGATCTGCATCGCGTTGGCCGGAAGCCGCTCGAGCCGCGCGATGATCGCGCCGGGCGTGGAGGCGGCAGCTTCCATCGTGGCCCTGCCGGCCACGACGTTGTCGAAAGTGCTCATGCGGGGAGTCTCCTGGATCGTGTCGCCGGTCAGGCAAGCGCTTTGGTCGTGTCCGCCAGGGCTTCCGTATCCACTGCCCGGCCCTGGTTCATCCACTTGCGTGCGAGCTTCAGCTCGCGTGCGTTGTTGATGGCGATGACACCTCTCACATGCCCATCGCCCAAGAAAAACAGCGTCGCGCGGCGCGCGGCGAGATCGCCGCGCACGACGAGCTGCGCATCGGCCGGCAGATCACCGAGGATCTGCAGGTTCACGTCGTACTGATCGGACCAGAACCACGGAATTTCCGCATACGGCGCACGCACGCCGAGCACGGCCTTCGCGGCCGCGATCGCCTGGTTCTGCGCGTTCGCCCACGATTCGAGCCGCACGCGCCGCTTCAGCCAGCCGTTGTGATGATTCGCGACGTCGCCGCACGCGAAGATCGCCGGGTCGCTGGTCGCGCCGAATTCGTCGACCACGATGCCGTCGTCGAGCGCGAGCCCCGCGTCGCTCGCGAGCGACGCATTCAGCGCGAGGCCGATGCCGGCCACCGCGAAATCGGCGTCGATCGTCGTGCCATCGGCCAGCGTCGCGCGCACCTTCGATGCGTCGTCCGGCTGCGCGTCGAGCGACGCGAGCGCCGCGCCGAGACGCACGTCGACACCGTTCGCACGATGCAGATCGAGCAGGAAGTCGGACACGATCTGCGGCACCGAGCGCCCGCACAGACGCGGCGCGCCTTCGACGACGACGGCCTCGACACCAAGCTTGCGCGCGGTTGCCGCGACCTCGAGGCCGATCCAGCCGCCGCCGATCACGAGCACGCGCCGACTCGCACGCAGCTTCTCGCCGAGCGCGGCCGCTTCGTCGAGCGTGCGCAGGTAGTGCAGGTTCGACGTGTTGACGAGCGCATCGGGCAAGCGGCGCGACGTGCCGCCGGTCGCGATCACGAGGCGGTCGTATTCGATCTCGCGGCCGCTTTCGGTCTTCACCACACGGCGCGCACGGTCGATCGACGCCGCGCGTTCCGGCTGCCATGCCTCGACGTTCAGCGTGTCGAATTCGTCCGGACGCACGACGCGCACGGTCTCGATGTCGGCGTCGCCAGCCAGCACGGCTTTCGACAGCGGCGGACGCTCGTACGGCAGGTGCGGCTCGTCGGCGATCATCACGAGGCGGCCCGCGAACCCTTCCGCGCGCAGCGTCTTCAGCACCCAGCCGGCGGCCTGGCCGCCGCCGATCACGACGACCGTGCCGGGCGCGGGCTGCTCCTGTGTGTTCGCTTCGGTCATGATTTGCGCTCCGTCATGAACTTGCCTTCCGGCGCCTTCGCGTTCTTCTGCCGGCGCGTGTTGCCGTCGAGGCCGCCGTCGACGGCCCATTCTGCGAACACGGTCGGGCCCGGTTCGAATTCGCGCGGCTGCCACTCCGGTGTCAGCACGTCTTCATCCGCGTAGTACTCGATCAGCGCGCCGGCCGGATTCTGGAAGTACCAGAAGTACGCGGACGACACCGGGTGACGCCCCGGGCCGAGCTGCGTTTCCCAGCCGCAGCGGTCGATGTGCATGCCGCCGCCGAACACTTCATGGATGTCGCGCACGGTGAACGCGACGTGGTTCAGGCCGCGCTTGCCGTTCGGCAGCGCGAGCAGGAACAGGTCGTGGTGACCGCCGTGCGGCGCGCAGCGCATGAACGCGCCGCGGCCCGGATAGCGGTCCGACGTCTCGAAGCCGAGCAGCTCGTGATAGAACTTTTCCTGCGCGTCGAGGCAGTTCGTGAAGAACACGACGTGCCCGACCTCGACCGGCTCGGCGCGCGCATAGATCGGGCTCGGCTGGTCGACGCGCGCCGTGTGGCCCCACACGTTCGACGGCGAGCCGGTGATGTCGAGCGCGCGCTTGCGCGTCACCTCGATGCGGATCGCCATCCCGTTCGGATCGATGCAGCCCACCGCATCGTCCTGTGCGTAATAGCGGGGCTGGCCGGCCAGCTTCGTGCGCAGCGCGTCGAGTTCCTGCCGCGTCGCGACGCCCCACGTGACTTCACGCAGCGTCGGGCCCGCTTCGAACGCGGGCGGCAGCGACGGATCGTCGGCCTTCACGACCAGCACGGTGCAGCCGTTCATCGTCTCGAAACGAGCGCGCGTGTCGTCGTGCGCGACTTCCTTCAGCCCCCAGTCGGCGAAAAAGCGCCGGCACGTCGCGAGGTCGTCGACACCGTACGTGATCTGCTCGATACCCAAGATGCTCATTGCGTCATTCCCCTTCGCTCAGTTCGCCCACGGCAGCGGCGCGTCGTTCAAGCCCCAGTAGAGGCTCTTCTGCTGCATGTACTCGCGGATCCCGAGACGTCCCTTCTCGCGGCCCATCCCGCTCTCCTTCCAGCCCGAGAACGGCGTGGAGATCGAGAACAGCTTGTACGTGTTGATCCACACGGTGCCCGTCTCGAGCGCGCGCGCGATGCGCCACGCGCGCTTGTAGTCGCGCGTCCAGATGCCGGCGGCGAGGCCGAACACGCTGTCGTTCGCCTGCGCGAGCAGCGACGCTTCGTCGTCGAACGGCATCGCGACGAGCACCGGCCCGAAGATTTCTTCCTGGCAGATGCGTGCGCTGTTCGGCAAGCCTTCGAGAATCGTCGGCTGGTAGAAGAAGCCGCGCTCGCGCCCGTCGCCCGACGGCCGCTCGCCGCCGCACAGCAGGCGCCCGCCTTCTTCCAGCCCGAGCGCCACGTAGCGCTCCACCGATTCGCGATGCTTCGCGCTGATCAGCGGGCCCATCTGCGTGTCGGGCCGCGTCGGGTCGCCCACGCGCAGCTTGCGTGCGCCGGCGACCAGCCGCTGCATGAATTCGTCGTACACCGCGCGCTGCACGAACAGCCGCGAACCCGCGATGCAGGCCTCGCCCGACGAGCTGAAGATCCCGTACAGCACGCCGTTGACCGCATGATCGAGATCCGCGTCGTCGCACACGATCGTCGGCGACTTGCCGCCGAGTTCGAGCGACACGGGCATCAGCTTTTCCGCCGCGATGCGCGCGATGCCGCGGCCCACTTCGGTGCCGCCGGTAAACGACACCTTCTTCACGAGCGGATGACGGACCAGCACGTCGCCGATCACCGAGCCCTTGCCCGGCAGCACGCTCAGCACACCCTTCGGCACGCCGGCCTCCTCGCAGATGCGGGCCAGCGCGAGCGACACGAGCGGCGTGACCTCGGCCGGCTTGAGCACCACCGCGTTGCCGCCGGCGAGCGCCGGGGCCAGCTTCTGCGCGTCGGACGCGATCGGCGAATTCCACGGCGTGATCGCCGCGATCACGCCGATCGGCTCGTGCACGCTCATCGTCAGATAGTCGCCGCGTGACGGCGTCAGTTCTTCGTCGAGCGTCTCGAGGCATGCCGCGAAATAGCGGAACGTGTTGGCCGCGCTCGCGACCAGCACGCGCGTCTCGCCGATCGGCTTGCCGTTGTCGCGGCGCTGCAGGTTCGCGAGCGCCTCGTGACGCTGCATGATCAGCTCGGCGATCCGGTACAGCACCAGCGCGCGCTGGTGCGGCTTGAGTCCGGCCCAGTCGGCGCGACGCCAGGCGGCGTCGGCGGCCACGACGGCGTCGGCCGCGTCTTCCGCGTTCGCCGTCGATACTTCCAGGTTCAGCGACTGGTCGGCCGGATAGATGCTCGTGTAAGGCGCACCGCGGCCGCGCCGCCACTCGCCGCCGATCAGGATGTCGCCGTTGGGTACGAGGCTCGTATCGAATGGAGTCATGTCACAAGTCCCACAAATCTGTCTCTGCCAGCCGCCCGCGCCGTGGCGCAGGCGGCCGTTCTATGGCCCGAATGGCCCGAATGACCGGAATGGCCGCGTCGTCCGCTCAGATCACGCAGCGGGCCGCGCGGTTGCGCAGCGCGCGGATCGCGCAGTACGCGGTCAACGCGGACGTCTTCGGGTTGTCGGGCAACGGCTTGCCGCTCATTTCGAGCGACATCTCGCCGAATGCGCCGCGTGCGGTGATGCGATGCACGTTGCGCGTGACGGCCGGATCGGCGATCAGGCGCACGCGCGTCGCGTCGAGCCCGAGGCCGGCGAGCGCGACGGTCGCCGCGACGTTCGCGTTCTTCGGATACAGCCGCGCGGCGTCGCGTGCGGTGCCTTCGAAGATCACCTTCTCTTCGGTCATCGCACGCAGATCGCACAGCTCCTCGGCGGGTGTGCCGAGCCAGCCGAGCGGCGGCTTGCGGCCGACGTACAGCACCTCGTCGAGGCCGCCCTGCCTCGCCGACGCCAGCGCATCGATCCCGCCGATCGCGCCGGACAGCAAGGTGAGCGTCGCGTCGCCTTCGTCGGCGGCCTGCGACAGCACGTCGAGCAGCGCGAGATCGGACAACGCGCCGATCGACGCGACCGCGCAGTCGGTGCCGGCCTTCAGCAGCGGCACGACGTGATCGACGAGCGCGCTATGGCCCGCGCATTCGAGCGCGAACTCGGGGCGGCGGGCCAGCGCGTCGACCGACGACACGACCTCCACCGCACCGCCGAGCTCACGCTGCACCGCGTCGCGCTGGTGCTCGGGCACGATCACGTGCGCGACGCGCAACGATGCATCGTGCTCGACCGCGTGATACACGGCCGCACCGATCGCGCCGAAGCCGATCATCGCGACGTCGACGGGCGCATGCCCGTGAGCGTGTCCGTTACGCATATTGCCGCTCCGACGGCTCTTCCTTTTTCACCGGCGGGCCCGCGAAGTTCGATGCGAACGCGCCGACCGACAGCATGTCGACCTCGACCATCACCGGCCCTTCCTTCGCGATCCCTTCGCGCACGATCGCTTCGGCCTGGTCGAGCGACGTGATCCGGTAGTGCGTGAGGCCGAAGCTCGCGCAGAACTGCGCGAAATCGGGCTGGTGCAGCTGCACGAAGCAGCGGCGGCCGCCGTACTGCGCATCCTGGATGTTGCGGATCACGCCGTAGCACTGGTCGTTCATCAGCACGATCATCACGTTCGCGTTTTCCTGCACGGCCGTCACGAGCTCGCCGACGTTGACCATCAGGCCGCCGTCGCCGACCAGGCAGACCGTCTTCGCGGCCGAGCCGGCCAGCGCCGCGCCGATGCCCATCTGGATGCCCTGGCCGATGCCGCCGCCGAGCGCATGCACGCCCGCGCGCGGCTCGAAGATCTTCAGCAGGCGGTTGCCCCACGTGCTGTTCGAGATCGTCACGTCGCGCACCCAGTTGTAGTCGCGGCCGACCGCCGCTTGCAACGTATCGACGAGCTTCTTGTAGGGCCCCAGGCCTTCCGCCACGCTGGCGACGGCCTGCTCGCGCGCCGCCGCGAGATCGAGCGCGAACTGCGGATCGACGGACAGGCGGCCTTCGAGGCGATCGGCCAATTCGGCCAGCACGCGCTTCGAATCGCCGTGCACGAACAGCTCGTTGCGATAGCCGCGGTTGTCGGCGAGCGCATCGGCGTCGACGCGGAACAGCGGCTGCGGCAGCGCGAGCTTGTACTTCAGCGTCTCGTTGCCGCGCAGGCGCGAGCCGACCACGACGAGCGCGTCGCAGGTCTTGTAGAACGCCTCGACGCACGCATGCACGTTGAACGCGCCGAGCGTCGCCGGGTGATCTTCCGGCAGCACACCGCGGCCCTGCACGCTCGTCACGACGCCGAAGCCGAGCTTCACCAGGCGTTCGACTTCCGCCCGCGCATGACGCGCGCCGCCGCCGAGCCACAGCAGCGGACGGCGCTTGGCCGCCAGCGCGTCGGCGAGCTTCGCGACGCGTGCGTCGTCGTGCTCGCGCACCGCGACGTGCGCCGGCGCGAGGTCTTCCGGCCATTCGATTTCGGCGGCCTGGATGTCGATCGGAATCTCGACCGACACGGGGCCGGTCGGCGCGGTCTGCGCGATACGCACCGCTTCGCGGATCGTCGGCAGCACGGTTTCGACGGTGCGCACGCGGAACGCGGCCTTCGAGATCGCGTCGAGCATCGTGAGCTGGTCCGGCGCTTCGTGGATGTAGGCCAGGTCCTGGTCGAGGTACGGCGTCTCGATCTGCCCCGTGATGTGCAGCAGCGCGGTGCCTGCCGTCAGCGCCTCGACCATCGCGCCCGCCGCGTTGCCCGCCGCGGTGCCGGTGCTCGTGAACGCGACGCCGAGGCCGCCCGACACGCGGGCCAGGCCGTCGGCCATGTTCACCGCGCCCGCTTCACCGCGCGCGCCGACATACCGGATGTTGCCGCGCGAGTTGATCGCGTCGAGGATCGGCATGTTGTGGATCGAGATGACACCGAATGCGGTTTTGACGTCGCACTGCTCGAGAAAGGCGGCAATCAGCTCGCCAACCGTGGTTTTTTTAGACATGGCGTGCAAAGCCTCCAGAAACGTCGATATGGCTGCCCGTCGTGTAGGACGACAGATGCGTTGCGAGATAAAAAAGTGCCCAGGCTGCCTCGTCGGGCTTGCCGAAGCGATTCAGCGGAATGTTCTTCTTGCGGGCAAGCGCGCCCGTCCAGTCTTCCCAGCTTTCGCCGGCCTGCGCCTGCGTGTCGTAGCGGCGGCGCCACTGACCCGACTCGACGATGCCGATCAGGATCGAGTTCACGCGGATGCGCTGCGGCGCCAGCTCGGTCGCGAGCGACTTCACGAGGCTCAGCACGCCCGCACGCGCCGACGACGTCGCGACCATGTGCGGCTCCGGCTGCAGCGCGAGCAGCGAGTTCACGCAGGTGATCGTCGGCGCCTGCGCGTCGCGCAGCAGCGGCAGGAACGCGCGCGTCGGGCGGATGATGCTGAAGTACTTCAGTTCGAGCTCTTCGCGCCATGCGTCGTCGGTCGTGTCGGCGAAGGTCGACACGCGGCCCTGGCCCGCGTTGTTGACCAGCATGTCGGCGCGGCCGAAGCGCTCGGACACGGCCTGCGCGAACGCGGCCACGTCGGCTTCGTCGAGCACGTTGCAACGCACGGCGAGCAATTGCGCGCCCGCGTATTTCTCGCCGAGCATCGCTTCGGCGCGCGCGAGGCGTTCGCCGTCGCGGCCGCAAATCGCGACCGACGCGCCGGCCTGCAGGAACCGTTCGGCAGTCGCGAGGCCGATGCCGGACGAACCGCCCGTCACCACCGCCACCTGCCCGGTCAGATCGATCTGGATCATGTCAATCCTCGCCGGGCCGCCCCAAGAGGATTGACCGCCCCCTCGGGGGGCAGCGTGCAAAGCATGCGTGGGGGTCTCATTTCAATCCTAAAGCTTTGAGAAACGTGTGCTCGTCATCCGAGCGGTAATTGAGCCGCCGCGACAGTTCCGCCGCCGCGCGCTGCACCTTGTCGAACAGGCCGTCGGCGATCAGCGCCTCGTCGATCTCCGGCCGTGGCACCGTCACCGTGATGCACGCGACGATCTTCTGCGTGTCGTTGCGCACCGGCGCCGTGACCACCGAGATACCGCGCTCGAACGACGAATTGCTGATGCCGTAGCCGCGCAGCGCATCCTCGCGGATCACTTCGTACAGCGCATCGACCGTTTCCGGCGTCGCGCTCGTCATCCGGCTCAGCGTGCCTTCCGGATACAACGCACGCAGCTCCTTCAGCGACAGGTCGCCCATCAGCACGTGGCCGTGGGTCGTCGCATGCGCGGGCAGCCGCGTGCCGACGTTCACGCGAATCGCGCTGAACACCGGCGACTGGCACTGCGCCTTCGCGACGAACACGACATCGCGGCCGTCGCGGATCACGATGTGCGTCGTGAAGCCGGTCGCGTCGCGCAGGCTCTCGATCACCGGCAGGCCGAGATCGGTCAACTCCAGCGAGCTCAGGTATTCGAAGCCGAGCCGCAGCACGGCGATGCCCAGCTTGTAGTTGCGATCCTTGTCCGCCCGCTCGAGAAAGCCGAGCGATTCGAGCGTCTGCAGCAGACGGAACACCGTCGTGCGCGGAATGCCGAGGCGCTTGGACAGCTCCGGCGCGCCGAGCACCGGCTCGCGCGGCGAGAATTCGGCGAGGATCCGCAGGCCGCGTTCGAGGCCTGGCACCACGTAGCCGGCGTCGGCCTTGGTGCTGTCGGATTCTGGTTGTTGCAGCGGTTCGCTCATGCCATGCCTCGCTGCGTGTCGCACTGACGACAGAACGTGTCGATGAGCGACGAATAGACGACCGGCGCTTCCACATAGCCGGCATGGCCGGCCTGCGGAATCACCTGCAGTTCGACCTGCGCGGCCGCGGCGATCCGCTCGCACGCGGCGGGCGGCGTGATTGCGTCGTTCGCGCCGACGGCCACGGCCGTGCGGCCGCGAAAGCCGGCGAGATCGGTCGCGAGATCGGCATTCGCGAGCAGATGCGTGGCCTGCGCATAGCCGGCCGGCACGATGCGCGCCATGTTCCAGCGCACCCACGCACGCGCATCCTCGCTCGCAAAACCCGACAGCATGTTGCCGCTGCGCTGCTCGGCGAGCCCGGCCGGACCGAGTTCGTCGAGCATCGCGAGGCGCGCGTCGCGGCGCGTGTCGCGCGTTTCGGCGGGCGCGCGGCCGTAGCCGCCCGCGGGCGAGATCAGCAGCAGGCCGGCGATTCGCGCCGGCATCAGGCGGCACAGGCCGCCCGCGATGATCGCGCCGAGCGAATGCCCGACCAGCACGCAGCGTTCGATGCCGAGTGCCTCGAGCCACGCGTTCAGCGACGCCGCGTAATCGGCGGCGGTCGGCGATGCGCCGTGCACGGGGGTCGACACGCCGTAGCCGGGCGCATCCCACGCAAGCACGCGTCGCGACGCGCCGAGCGTGTCGAGCTGGCACACCCACGACGCGGCGCCCGAGCCGATCCCGTGCAGCAGCACGACGGGCAGCGCGTGGCCCGCATGCTGCGCGCCGGCCTCGCCTGCGCCAGCCTCACGGTAGCCGATCGTGCCCGCCGCGCCGGCCGCGCCGCGCTGTTCGGGAAACTGCCCGAGCAGCGCGGCGAATGCCGCGGTGCGGTCGCGTTCACGTTTGTCGATGACACTCATTGCTTGGCTCCGCCCCGTCTCAGCGCTTGATCTTCGCGAGCGGCGAATCTGGCGGATAGGTCGGCGTGATCGGCTTCGCCGAACCGAGCATCACGCACATCAGCGCGTCTTCCTCGCCGATGTTGATTTCCGTGCGATACACGCCCGGCGGCACCGAGATCAGGTCGCGCTCGCCGAGGATCGCTTCCCAGGTCTCGCCGTCGCGCTCGCAGATCACCTTCATCTTGCCGCGCAGCACGAAGAAGATTTCCTCGACGTCGGTGTGGATGTGGCTCGGGCCGATGTTGCCGGCCGGGATGACCATCGTCGAAAACGTGAAGTTGCCGGCCGGCACCGTATTGACGTCCTTCGCGACGCCCGTGCCGCCCGTGCCGACGTAGCGCATCTGCGCACGGCGGTACTTCGGGTCGTAGTCGGCCTGGAACTTCAGCGCGTCCCAGTCGTAGCGCCGCGTCGCGTAGCGCGCGACGCGCCCTTCCATCCAGTCGCCGAAGCTTGCGTCATCCGGCTGGTCCCACGACTTGCGTTCGAGATCTGCATCCGCCATCGTCCTCTCCTTCATTCAGAGTGAAAACTTCAATTCAAATCAATTCATTACGAAGCCGCCGTTCACCGGCAGCAGCTGACCCGTCACGAAGCGCGCGCCGTCCGACAGCAGGAACAGCACGGGGCCCGTCACGTCGTCGGGCATCTGTGCGCGCGTCAGCGCGCGGCCCTGCATGTAGAACGCATGCCGTTCGGCCGGCACGTAGGCCGTCGCCTCGACTTCGGTGAGCCCCGGCGCGATCGCGTTGACCGTCACGCCGTGCGCGCCGAACTCGCGTGCCAGCGCATGCGTCATCGCGATCACGGCGCCCTTGCTGGCGACGTACGCGAGCAGCTTCGGCGCGCCCCACAGCGCGGTGTCCGATGCGAGGTTCACGATCGCGCCGCGGCCCGAGCGCGCGAGGTGCGGCAGCGCCGCATTGCTGACGAGCCACACGCCGCGCACGTTCACGTTCATCACGGCATCCCAGGTCGGCACGTCGAGTTCCGTCGACAGCCTGCCGCCCGAGTTCGTGATCGCCGCGTTGTTGATCAGCGCGTCGATGCCGCCGAGCGCCGCCGCGCCCTGCGCGACGAATGCGTCCACGCTCGCCGGATCGGCCAGATCGAGCGCGAAGAAATGCGCGGTGTGGCCGGCTTGTGTGAGCTCCGCGGCCAGCGCGCGGCCCTCGTCGGCGAGCACGTCGCCGAACGCGACCTGCGCGCCCGCCGCGACCAGCGCCTTCACGAACGCCGCGCCGAGACCGCGGGCGCCGCCCGTGACGAGCACGCGACGCCCCGGCAGCGACACGACCGGAGCGAACTCAGCCATTCGCGGGCTCCGCCGCGGCGTGCGCCGCACGGTGCGCGTCGAGCGCGGACAGGTGTTCCTGCGCGCGCTGGCGCAGCATCCGGCGCACGCGCGTGATGCCGACGTCGTGCTGGTACAGGTATTCGTGATCGCGTGCATGCGGCGCAAGGCTTTCGAGGACGTAGCGGTCCTGCTCGAGCACGTCCCAGTGCAGGCCCTCGAGGCGGTTGCGGTACATGAAGCGCCACACGTCGCGCTGCCAGCCGCTGACCTTGCGGGTGCGCCAGAAGTAGACCTGGCAGTTGTCGTCGTCGACCGGCGTCGCGAAGCCGATGATCCCGAAGTTGCCGCCCGGGCCGAACTTCTGCTTGTACGGAATCGCAAGGCGCATCCACAGGCAGCCGGTTTCGCCGAGCTCGACCCAGTCGAAGTTCACGTCGCGCTGGCCGACCTTCTCGAACATCAGGCCCGTTTCCGTCTTGCGCACGCGCATGTCGGCCTGCTTGTCGCCTTCGGCCATCGAGTGCGACGTCGCATGCAGGTACGCGCCGTGCATCGGGTCCATCACGTTGTCGATCGCGTACTGGTAATTGCACTTCCAGTTCGACACGCACAGGAAGTGGCCGTACTCGGCGTCGACCAGTTCTTCCGGCAGGTTCAGCGGCGCCGGCTCGCCGTGCGCTTCGTCGCCGAACCACAGGAAGATCGCGCCGGCCTTCTCCTCGACCGGATACGACTTCACGCACTTCATCCCTTCGAGCGGACAGTTCGACACCGCCGGCACGCGGTTGACCGTGCCGCCGCCGTCGATTTCGACGCCGTGATACCAGCACGCGATGTTGCCGCCGAGGTTCCAGCCGAGCGACAGGCGCGCGCCGCGGTGCGGGCAGCGATCTTCCAGCGCATGGACCTTGCCCTCGTGATCGCGCCACAGCACGATCTGCTCGGACAGGCGCGTGAGGCCGACGGGCGCGTTCGACACCTGCCAGCTCGGGGCGACGGGATACCAGTAGTTCTTGATGCCGCGGTCGAGATAGGCGCGGACCGGGTCGTGTTGGACTTCGTGTTGTGCGGGGGACGTCATCAATGTGCTCCGGATGCGGTTGTCGTCGGGTCGGCGGTCACGCGGCTCGCGCGCTCATTCCGCCAGCGCGGCCATTTCGGCGCGGAAGCGCTCGGGTGTCCATGCCGTGCCGTCCGGCGCACGGAAGCCGATGCGGTTCAGGCCCGCGACGACATCGTCCAGCTCGGTCGCGCCGCTCTCGAACACGCGTTCGAGCGCATCGCCGAGATCGTTCTCGTACTGGGTCGGCGCGGCCTTGCGGTTCTGCCAGACCTGGTTCTCGACCTGGCCGGGGATCTCGATCTGCCCCTTGCCGGCGACGTTGTTCGGCTGCGGCGCCACCCACGGCTTCAGGAAGGGATTGAAGTTGACGGTCGCTTCTTTCATCAGAATTTGCTCCGAGAAACCCCGCCATCGACGGCGGGAAGGAAAAGTGTGCTGTTGACAGGCAGCTTCTTCCACGGGTTAGGCTCACCGGTATGATTCTTGTCTATCGCTACCGCGTGAAGTCGCTCAACGGACTGCTTAGCAAGCAGAGCCGTGCGGTGAACTACGTCTGGAACTTCTGCAACGACACGCAGAAGCACGCGCTCAAGTGGAACAAAAAGTGGCCGACGGGTTTCGAGCTGAATGTGCTGACAACTGGCAGCAGCAAGCTGCTCGGCATTCACTCCGGTACCGTCAACTCCACGTGTGAGCAATACGCGAAGTCGCGCAGTCAGCACCGACGTCCCTACCTGCGCTATCGCGGCAGAAAATCGCTGGGCTGGGTGCCGCTGAAGGGCCGTGACCTGAAGCGCGAAGGCGATGCGTTTCGCTTCGCCGGCAACACCTTTCGCGTGTTCAACAGCCGGCCGCTTCCCGAAGGGAAGATCAAGGACGGAACCAACTTTGCGCAGGATGCGCGCGGCAACTGGTTCCTCAACATCGTGATCGAGATGCCCGACGTTCAGGCTCGCCCGATACGTTCGGGTGTCGGCATCGATCTCGGCCTGAAAGACTTCGCCACACTTTCGACCGGCGAGAAGCTGCCCAACGATCGGTTCGGTCGACGCGCGGCGGAGAAGCTGGCGAAAACTCAACGGGCGAGAAAGCACAAACGACATATCGCGAAGCTGCACGCCAAAGTCGCGAATGCGCGCGCCGATTTCCAACACAAGCTCGCGCTCGATCTGGTGCGGCGCTTCGATTACATCGCGGTCGGCAACACGTCGGGCGCGAAACTCGCCAGAACCAGGATGGCGAAGAGCGTCTACGACGCATCCTGGTCGTCCTTCCGGAACAAGCTCCGTTACAAAGCGATCGCGCACGGGGCTACGTTCGATGAAGTCGACGAAAGCGGTTCCACCCAGTCCTGTTCGTCGTGCGGGTCGAAAGACAGTACGACGCGGCCGAAAGGTATCGCGGGGCTGCGAATAAGAGCATGGGTCTGCAGTGATTGCGGTGTCGAGCATGATCGAGATACCAACGCTGCCGTGAACATTCTCCGATGCGGACGTGCATCGCCAGGTGTGGGAATCGTCCGTCTGAAGGCGGACGAAGACGTCAATCCACCTTGATCTGGATTTCCTCGCCGGCCAAGCGCACCGCGTACTGCTTCAGCGCGCGCCCGCCCGGGCCCTTCAGGCATTCGCCCGTCCTGATGTCGAACACGGCCTCGTGCAGCGGGCACTCGACCGTGCCCTCGTCGACGAAGCCCTGCGTCAGCAGCGCGTACGCATGCGGGCACACGTTCTCGAGCGCATACACCTCATCGCCGACGCGGTAGATCCCGATTTCGACGCCGTCGGTCCGCTTGAACTCGATCGGCGCGTCTTCCGACAGCGCGCCGGCGTGTCCGGCGCAAATCCATTGTTCAGACATCTCAAACCCTTCCTTCTGATCGACTCTCGGTTCGCTCCGGAATTGTTCCATATCCGGAACAGCAGTTTATGGATGGTGATTATAGAAGCGACTTTCCACGAGCAAAACAAAAAGCTGCATGTCCTAGGGAAAACACTGACCGTTGAGTCGACGCTCTCCGCCGCAACGCCCGTCCAATGTAATTTTTTGTTTGCCGGCGGGCATTTAAGTCTGTTTTTCTGGATTCTTGAACCCGTGTTGAGGATCACCGGCATCGCCATCCGGCCCGATAAATTTATTTTTGATACGCCGCGCCACGCCTCTATACTCCATTCCATCAGAGGCACGTTGTTCCTTATATGGAACACAAAAGAATGCCCGCCCCGGTGGCGGAACGCGCGACGGCCGGCCGTCCCCGCGCCCGCCGCCGCGGCATGTTTTTCCGTCAGGTTTGGAGAGTCAGGAGATCAAATGGTCAAGCAAGCGGTAGCAGCAGTCATCGGAATGAGCGCCGTGTCCGGCGCGTGGGCGCAGAGCAGCGTGGTGCTGTACGGCAGCATGGATGCGGGTGTCGCGTACGTGAACAACGTCGGCGGCCATGCGAAGTGGGCAATGATCCAGGGCAACACGCAGCCCGACCGGTGGGGCCTGAAAGGCAAGGAAGACCTCGGCGGCGGCCTGTCGGCGATCTTCCAGCTGGAAAACGGCTTCTATACGAACAACGGCCAGTTCGCGACCGCGAACACGATCTGGAACCGCGCGGCGTTCGTCGGGCTCAGTTCGGACCGCTACGGCACGCTGACGCTCGGCCGCCAGACGCCGCTGACGTTCGACTATCTCGATCCGCTCAGCACCGCGTATCTCGCGATGAGCTGGTATGCGTTCCACCCCGGCAACATCGACGGGCTCGCCGCGACCGGCAACGTGCCGTACAACAATGCGGTCAAGTACCGTTCGCCGAGCTTCGGCGGCTTCTCGGCCGCGGCGACGATGGCGCTCGGCAACACGACGAACTTCTCGACCGGCAAGTCGGTCGGCGTCGCGCTGAACTATGCGAACGGGCCGTTCAAGGCGTCGGCCGTCTACTCGAACGAGCACGACCGCGCGATCCTGATCAGCCAGACGGGGATCACGTCGTTCCAGGGGCAAAATACCGCGAACGGCTATCTGGCGAACAAGGTCGAGAACATCGGCGCGGGCGCGTCGTACCAGATCGGCGACTTCCTCGTGCACGGCCTCTACACGCGCGTGAAGATGCAGTCGAACGGGTTTTCCGACACGTTCCAGAGCTATGACGCGGGCGTGAACTATCGCAGCAGCGCGTTCAACACGATCGCGGGCGGTGCGGCGACCACGACACTCGCCGGCCGCCGCTGGACGCAGGTCGAGCTCGGCGACATCTATTCGCTGTCCAAGCGCACGCAGCTCTATGCGAACGTGCTGTTCGAGCACGGTTCGGGCGGTGCGAAGGCGGCGTTCTTCACGGCCGGCGCGTCGAGCACCGCGAACCAGGTGATCGTGCTGACCGGCATCCACCATTCGTTCTGAGCGGCGACGGGCGCACGCGCCCGATGGCGAAAACGAAAAGAGCAGCCCGTGGGCTGCTCTTTTTTGCTGGCGAAGCCACGCGACGCGACCTGCTCAACGGGTCAGAACATCGCGACCCGATGGCGCGCGTGCGCGAATGTCGGGTCGCTTTCGAGCGGCCGGTAGTTGAGGCGCTGCGACAGGTCGACCGCCGCGCCGCATACCGCTTCGACGAGCCGCTCCTTCTCGCCGGCCTCGCCGATTTCCGAGCGCGGCACCGTCGCCGTGATGGCCGAGACGATCGCGCCCGAATGGTCGCGCACGGGCGCCGTCACCGCCGAGATGCCGCTCTCGAACGCGGCCTCGCTGACCGCATAGCCGAGCCGCGCGTAATGACGCACGCGCTCGTACAGCTCGTCGACGGTGCCTGGCGTGCGCTCGGTGAACTGCTCGAGCCGCTTTTCCGGATACAACTGACGCAGCGCGTCGCGCGTGAGGTCGCCCATCAGCACGTGGCCGTGCACGGTCGCGTGCGCGGGCAGCCGCGTGCCGACGTGCACCTTCACCGAACCGAACATCGACGTGTTGCTCTGGGCCTTCGCGACGAACACGACATCGCGCTGGTCGCGGATCAGCAGGTGCGTCGACAGGCCCGTCGCGTCGCGCAGCCGTTCGAGCACTGGCGCGCCGAGGTCGGTCAGTTCCAGCGAATTCAGGTATTCGAAGCCGAGCCGCATCACGCCGACACCGAGCCGGAAATAGCGGTCGCCGTTCACGCGCTCGAGAAAGCCGAGCGCTTCGAGCGTCTGCAGCAGACGGAAGGTGGTCGTGCGCGGGATACCGATGCGTTTCGACAACTCGGGCGCGCCGAGCACCGGCTCGCGCGCGGAGAATTCGGAGAGGATCCGTAGCCCGCGTTCGAGGCCCGGAACAAGATATGACGACGCGCCGCCGGACGGTTCATCGTCGCCCGCGGCCGGTTTCGACGCGTCGTGGTCGGCGTCGTCGCTCGCTGTCGCGCGCGGTGCGCTTGCCGGCTTCGCCGGCGATTTCGGTGCACCGCTCATCGTTGGATTGACCCTGTGCACATGGACGGAATGGAAGCGTTCACGAAAGACCCGCAATGCTTGATTATGGATTTTCGACCGGACCGGATCAACACGATCCGGCGCAGGCGGCCGACGGCCCGGCGCGCACGATCGGACAGCCGACTGTCATATAGGCTGATGCGATCGAAAGGATAACAGTGATAGACAGGACTGCCCATCGGAACGTCGCCGGGTGCGGCGGGCGAACGCGAGCGCACCGCACGCGATGTCGCATACGGATGGATTCGGGCAAGTCGGAAAGGAGGGAAAAGGAACAGGAAGACGCGTGAAAACGGACGACCACGCCGATCCGCGAACGGGATCGGCGCGACGGCGTCAGGCCGTCACGGTGTCGGCATACTCGGCGCGCGCGCGCTGACCGGCGGCATAGGCGTCGGCTTCGCCGCGAAAGCCGTCCGTGCTGAATGCGACGACTTTCACGCCAACGCCGGACGCCCGCTTTACCGTCAGCGCCCATTGCCATCCGCCGTCTTGTTCAAAGACGTGCAGCGAGGATTCGAGGGATGAGTCCAGTACGGTCACGGGTTATGCTCCTGCCTTACGCGTCCCATTGGCTACGCGTCGGGCATGTCGAAAAAATGCGCCGGTTCGCGGCGCGTTTCAGCTATTCGACAGTCTAGTCAAGGAATGTTGCGACGCACCATCAGGGCTTACACTCGCCTATCGGAACCAAGCGGTCGATCGAATCCGCCAGAAACCCTTATGGCACGGGCCTCTCCGGGATATTTTCGCCACCCGATACCCCACTCGTGCGGCAACGTGCCGCATGGACGACTGAGGGATCGTGTCGGTCGAAAAACGGGTCACCATCGAACGCCACCGCGCGGCCGCGCCCGCATAGCCGGCGACTAACGAGTCGCCGCCGCCGACACCACCCGCCGGAACGTCAGATTGATGCGCTCGCCCTGCACGGCCGGCGCCTTCGGCACGCGATGCTGCCATTCGGCCTGCGTGCGGCCGCGCATCACGAGCAGGCTGCCGTGCGTCAGCCGGTACGCATGCACGACGCCGGTCGCCCGATGACGAAGATCGAACACGCGCATCGCCCCGAGGCTCACCGACGCGATCACCGGTGCGTCGCCGAGTTCCGGCTCGTTGTCCGCATGCCAGCCGAGGCTGTCCTGTCCATTGCGGTATCGATTGAGCAGCACGCTGTTGAAAGTCTCGCCGCACGTGAGCTCGACTGCACGCTTCAGATCGAGCACGGCCGCCGTCCACGGCGCGGGCACGTTGCGGATTCCGGAATACACGTAGACGGCGTCCGGTTCGCCCTGCCACGCGGTGAGCCGCGGCAGCGGAATGCGGCCGCGCGGCGTGCGGATCGTGTCCTGTTGCCATGCGACTTCATCGATCAGCGCGGCCAGCACGCGATCGGCGTCGGACGGCGCGAGCCAGTCCGGGTACCAGTCCACGTCGGGCGCGGGCGCATCGGCGAAAAGATCGGGCGTCGACATGTCGGAATCAGGCGGAAAGTGGGCGGTGCGGATGGACCATGTCTGCATGGTAGACAACGGCGACACGCGCCGCCATGCGCTGTCATTCCGCCGCGTGACGCGGCCGCCCGCGCGAACGGCGAACGGCGAACGGCGAACGGCGAACGGCGAACGGCGAACGGCGAACGGCGAACGGCGAACGGCGAACGGCGAACGGCGAACGGCGAAGCATTTGCAGCGTGTCATACCGTCATCGCGGCGCACGTCGATTTCGACGCGATCGCGCGCCCGTCACCCTGTCGCGCCCATCACCCAGTCGCGCGCGTCAACCGGATCAGCGTGATTTCGGACGGCACGCCGAAGCGGTTCGGCGGCCCCCAATAGCCGGTGCCGCGGCTCGTATAGAGCCACATCGCACCGAACCGGTCGAGCCCGCCGATCACCGGCTGCTGCAGACGCACGAACGGCGGCCACGGCAGGAACTGGCCGCCGTGCGTATGGCCTGACAGCTGCACGGTGAAGCCGGCGCGGCTCGCCGCTTCCGCGCTGCGCGGCTGGTGCGCGAGCAGGATCTTCGTCGCCACGTCGGGCGGCGCGCCCGCCAGCGCCTGCTCGGGGTCGCTGCGATGCGCGGGATCGAACCCGCCCGCCGTGAAATCGGTGACGCCCGCGAGCACCGCGCGCGCGCCGTCGTGCTCGATCAGCACGTGCTCGTTGAGCAGCACCGTCAACCCGATTCGCCGGAATTCGTCGATCCACGCGTGCGCGCCGGCGTAGTACTCGTGGTTGCCCGTCACGAGGAAGCTGCCGTGCCGCGACTGCATGCGGCCGAGCGGCGCCGTGTGTTCGCGCAGCCGCTTGACCGAGCCGTCGACCACGTCGCCCGTGATGACGACGAGATCCGCATCGAGCGCATTGACCGCCCGCACGATCCGCTCGATATAAGGCCGCTTGATTGTCGGCCCGACGTGAATGTCCGACAGTTGCACGATCGTCAGCCCGTCGAGCGCGGCCGGCAGCCCGTCGAGCGGAATCGACACGCGCTTGACCGCCGCCGTGCGGCGCGCGCCGACGAAGCCGATCGCGGTGACCAGCACCGCGGCCACCAGCACGCCGAGCGCCGTGTCGGCGCTCGCGCCGCTCCACGCGCCGTCATGCCCGAGATGCCGCCACGCGACGACGCCGAGCAGCACCAGCTCGCGCAGGAACGTCAGCACCAGCAGCGACGAGAAGAAGCCCATCGCGAGCGCGCCGGCCCAGCCGACGAGCGTCGCGGCCCAGCCTTCGTCGAAGCGGCGCGAGAACATGCCGACCGGGATCAGCACGACGAAGCTCGCCAGGACCAGCGCCGCGATCGTGCGCGCGAGCGGCGACGCGAATGCGCCGGGAATGATCCGCATCCCGACATACAAATGGAACAGCACGCCGATTGCGATGAACCGGACAAAGAAACTTCGCATGGAACACTCATCCTCGTTGCGCTACTACCGTCGCGCGGCGCGTCGGCCGGGATCGTGACGTCAAGTCTCGTCATGCCCCGCGCCACGCACCGCGTCCTTCGCACGATGGTACACAGATACCGGCCGACTCGACCGGACGCGGATTCGCAACCGCTCACGCAGCAATCCGGCGATCCCTGCCGCGATTCCCGCCCATCGGCGAACAAACGTCGGCGGCGGGCTTCCGTCTGACGATGCTTTACAGTCCGTCGGCACCCATGCGAAAGCATGCGCTGGCAGAATCGCGAGCGCCTGCCGGCCGCCCCGACGCGTGCCGCCGGCGCACGCCGCATCGCTGGCGGTCCGTATCGCGCTGATTTATGATCGGCTCCGTATCGCGGAATCGTCGTCGCGGCAACGAACCGCATTGCGCCGCGCCCGGCATCCACCCCCAACGTCGAGCTCGTCACACCATGAGAAAAACAACGCCGCGCGTACCCCTGCGCGCCGCCGCCGTCCTGGTGCCAGCCCTGCCGCTCGCGGGCTGCACGTCGCGCGGCGCACCGTCGTACGTCCTGTTCGGCGCGTATTTCCCGCTCTGGCTCGTCAGCGCGATCATCGGCATCGTCGGCGCGATCGTCGCGCACCGCGTGTTCGTCGCGACCGGCTGGGCCGCCACGGTGCCCTACCAGCTCGCCGTCTGCACCGCGATCGGGCTCGTGCTCGCCGTGATCGTATGGCTCACCGGCACGGGGCCGTTTGCATGAAGGCCGCCGGCATCACCCGCCCGTCCACGAAAGGCCGCGTGATCGCGCTGGCGATCGTCGCGCTCGGCATCGCCGCGCTCGCGTACGCGTACCACCGCACATCGGCCTACCCGTCCACCGACGACGCGTCGATCGACGCGGACCTCGTCCACGTCGCGTCGCCCGTCGGCGGCCGCATCGTGCGGCTCGCCGTGCACGAGAATCAGCGCGTCGCGAAAGGCGATCTGCTGTATGAAATCGATCCGGTGCCGTACCGGCTGACGGTCGCGCAGGCGCAGGCCGATGTCGAGCTCGCGCGCGCATCGCTCGACACGCGCCGCCGGTCGCTGATCGGCGAGCATTCGAACGCGGCGGTCGCCGCCGAGCAGGTCAAGCGCGCGACGCAGAATTACGACCTCGCGACGCGCGACGTGAACCGCCTCGCACCGCTCGCCGCGCAGGGCTACGTGAGCGCGCAGCAGTTCGACCAGGCGAAGGTGCGGCAGCGCGATGCGGCCGTGTCGCTCGCGCAGGCCAAGGAACAGCAGCGATCGTCCGCGCAGACGATCGGCGACGATGCCGACGCGATCGCGACGCTCCATGCGCGCGAAGCCGCACTCGCCCGCGCGCAGCACGCGCTCGACGATACGGTCGTGCGCGCGCCGCACGACGGGCTCGTGACGGGGCTGACCGTGCTCGCCGGCGAAACCCTCGCGCCGAACCAGTCGATCTTCACGCTGATCGACGCAAGCGAATGGTTCGCGGTCGGCAATTTCCGCGAGACGTCGCTGAATCGCATCGCGGTCGGCGATTGCGCGACCGTCTATTCGATGATCGACCGCAGCCGTCCGCTGACGGGCAAGGTGGTCGGCATCGGCGCGGGCATCGCGGACAGCGATCGCATCAACCTGCCGCGCGCGCTGCCGATCGTGCAGCGTTCGGTGAACTGGGTGCATGTCGCGCAGCGCTTCCCCGTGCGCGTGAAGCTCGACGAACCCGACGGCAAGCTCGTGCGAGTCGGCGCGAGCGCGATCGTCGAGGTCCGGCATGGCTCGGCCTGCCGCTGACGTCCGCGCGCCGGGCCCGCGCGAAATCCTGCGACTGCTCGCGCCGTTTCCGGGGCGCACGTCGATCGCCGTGCGGGTCGCACTGATCTGCGCGCTGACCGTGCTCGTGACGAGCGCGTACGGCACGCCCGAAGCCGCGCTGTCCGCCTACGTCGTGTTCTTCATGATCCGCGCCGACCGCGTGACGAGCATCGTGCTCGCGGCGGCGCTCCTGCTGATCGTCACGATCGTGATCGGGCTCGTGCTCGGCATCGCGATCTTCAGCATCGACTATTCGATCCTGCGGGTCGCGTGCATGGCCGTGCTGTCGGTCGGGCTGCTGTACCTGACGTCGGCCAGCAAGCTTCGCCCCGTCGGCGCGATCCTCGCGATGATCGTCGGCTTCGGGCTCGACCAGCTCGGCCTCGCGCCGTTTGGCGAAGCCGCGACCCGCGCGCTGCTGTATATCTGGCTGACGATCGCGATCCCGGCCGGCGTCGCGATCGTCGTCAACCTGCTGATCGCGCCGTCGCCGCGCCGGCTCGCGCTCGCGCAGATCGCGAAGCGCCTGCGGCTCGCCGCGCGGCGGCTGCGCGGCGACGACGACGCGCGCGCGGCGTTCGACGCCAGCCTGCGCGAAGGCGACAAGCAGTTGCTGACGTGGCTCAAGCTGTCGAAACTCGAAGGCTCGTCGAACGCCGCCGACGTTGCCGCACTGCGCCAGGCGATTGCGTCGAGCACGGCGCTGATGGTCGGCGTCGCGCTGGCCGATCGCGAACCCGACGCACGCCTGCCCGCTGCGTTCGCCGCCCCGATCGCGGCCACGCTCGACGAGATGGCGGCCATTCTCGAGCGCGGCGGCTATCCGGTCGACGTGACGCTCGCGCTGCCGCCGGCCGATGCATTGCCGCCGCTCGCGCGCGTCGCCGCGACGGATCTTCATGCAGCGATCACGCGCTTCGCGGAACCGGGCGCGGCGGCCGATACGACTGCACCGGCGCCGGCCGCGCCCGTCGGCGCGTCCGCTGCCGCCCGCCCCGAGCCCGAGCCCCTCGCATCGCCCGCACCGGCGCCGCGCGGCGGCTTCTTCCTGCCGGATGCGCGCAGCAATCCCGATCACATCCGCTATGCGCTGAAGACGACCGCCGCGGCCATCTTCTGCTATCTGCTGTATTCGCAACTCGACTGGTCGGGCATCCATACGTGCGTCGTCACCTGCTACATCGTGTCGCTCGGCTCGACCGCCGAGACGGTCGAGAAGCTCACGCTGCGGATCGTCGGCTGCATCGTCGGTGCGCTGCTCGGCACCGCGGCGCTCGTGTTCGTCGTTCCGGCGCTGTCGTCGGTCGGTCAGTTGATGGCGCTGGTGTTCGCCGGCGCGTGGCTGTCCGCGTGGGTCGCGTTCGGCTCGCCGCGCATCGGGTACGCGGGCTTCCAGATCGCGTTCGCGTTTTTCCTGTGCGTGATCCAGGGCGCCGGCCCCGGCTTCGACCTGACGATCGCGCGCGATCGCACGATCGGCATCCTGCTCGGCAACGTCGTCGTGTATCTCGTCTTCACGCGCATCTGGCCCGTCAGCATCGGCAAGCAGATCGACGTCGCGCTCGCCGCGCTGCTCGAGCAATGGCACCGCGTCGTGCAGATCGCGCAGCCGGCCGAACGCCGCACGCTCGCCGCCGAAGCCTTCGCGCGCCACGGCGCGATCGCGCAGGAACTCGGCCTCGTCCACTACGAACCGTCGTGGGTACGCCCCGCCGCGACGTGGCTCGCCACCCGGCGCCGCGCGCTCGCCGAACTCGGCGCGCTCGAAGGCCCGCTGTTCCTGCTCGCGGAGCGCGCACCGGGCGACGCGGCGATCGGCGCGCGGCTCGCGCGCGTGGTCGCGCTGCGTGACGGCGACCCGGCTGCCGACCCCGCTGTGCCGGCGCCACCGTCAACAGCAAGCACGGCAACGATGACGGCCCCGCCGCCGGCCGCCGCACCCGCCGACCCTGCACGCGACGCGCTGCTGAACCTGATCGACACGCGGCTCGCGCACATCGCCGACGCCGCGCGTCAAGCCACCCCGAAGGAGCCTGCCCCTCATGCGCGTCCCTGAACCGCCGGCCGCGTCGATCGCCGCCGCCGCGCTCGCGACTGCCGTCGCGCTGGCCGGTTGCGCAACGTCGTCGATCGATCTGGCGCCGGACGCACCCGATCGCCCGTGGCAGCCGCAAACGTCGGCCGCGGGCGACATCGTGCCGGCCCCGCCGCTCGCGTCCGCGCAACGCGCACCGCACGACTACACGCTGCCGGCCTCGCCCGCGCTCGCATCGGTGTCGCCGCCCGCCGCGCTCGATACCGCGCATCCGTACACGCTGCCCGAGCTGATCGACCTCGCCGAATCGACGAACCCGCTGACCCGCATCGCGTGGAACGACGCGCGCAACGCGGCGCTCGCGGTCGGCATCGCGAAGGCCGCGTACCTGCCGAATTTGTCCGCGACCGCGATGGGCGCGTACCAGACGAGCCACGGCTCGACATCCACCATCCTCGGCGACGCGTCGAGCAACACGACCGTGCACGGCACGATCTCGGCGCTGTCGCTGCAATGGCTGCTGTTCGATTTCGGCGGCCGCGCGGCGCGCGTCGAGGCGGCCGAGCAGGCGTCGGTCGCGTCGAACGTCGCATTCACGGCCGTGCATCAGCAGGTGATCCACGACGTGACGGTCGCGTACTACCGCTACGAAGCCGCCCGCTCGCGCGCGGCCAGCGCGCAGCAGGGCCTGACGAACGCCGACGCGATCCTCGCGGCGTCCCGCGCACGGCTCAAGCAAGGCGTCGGCACCGTCGTCGAACTCGCGCAGTCGACGCAGAACCGCGCACAGGCGAATCTCGCGCTGGTGCAGGCGAACGGCGCGCAAAGCGACAGCTACCTCGCACTGGTGTCCGCGCTCGGCATCTCGCCGCTGTCGAAGCCGTCGATCGCCGCGCTGCCGAAGCGGCCGCTGCCGCCCGCGCTCGCTTCATCGGTCGACGCGATCGTGTCGGATGCGATCGCGCGCCGTCCCGACCTGCAGGGCGCGTATGCGCTCGAGCAGGCCAACCGCGCGAAGATCAAGGCCGCGGAAGCCGCGTTCATGCCGAAGGTCTTCCTGTCTGCGTCGACGTCCTATGCCAGCGGCGGCACGGCGATCACCGCGCTGCCCGCGATCGGCGACCAGGCGCCGACCGTCAACCTGAACGGCAGCCGCTACGGCGGCGGCGTGTTCCTCGGCGTGACGATCCCGCTATACGACGGCGGCCTGCGCTCGGCGGTGCTGATGCAGGCACGCAACGATGCGCAGAGCGCGTCCGCGCGCCTCACGCGGACCAAGGAGGAAGCCGTCCGCCAGGTCGTCGCCGCGCAGAATGCGGTGCAGACGAGCCTCGCGTCGCACGATGCGGCGAAGGCGCTCGTCGATGCCGCGCGGACGAGCTATGACGCGGCGCTGACCGCATACCGGAACGGCGTGGGCTCGGTCACCGATGCGACGATCGCGCAAAGCCAGCTGCTCGCAGCCCGCAACGCGGAGGTCGACAGCTACGCCGGCGCGCTGTCGGCCGCCGCCGCGCTCGCGCTCGCGACGGGGACGATCGGGTCGTCGCAGGCACCGTCGCAGTAACCGTCGCGGTAGCATGCAGTCACCGTCGCAGTGAGGCGCCGGCCGTGCGCGGCCGGCCGCCCAGCCGGTTGACGGGTGCGCGGGCGGCCGACTAGAATGCCGCCCATTCTTCCTTCAGGAACCATCGTGGACAGTTGCAGCACTCCGTTGCGTGCGCCGCTTGCCGCCTGAACGCCTGTCCGACGCAGTTCTCCTGCCGCGGCTCGCGTTCCGCGAGCCCGCACGCCTCCCGTTTCACACTGAATGACGCATTCGCGCGGTACAGTGCCGCGCGATGACGGCCATCGTGCCGCGTTCGGCATCGCGCCGACGCGACGCGGGCTGGCATGCGCTCATTGCACGGCAGGACACTCATGACTCTCGATTTCGCACTCCGTCTTTTCGTCGCGTTCGCCTGCGGCGTCGCGATCGGCCTCGAACGCCAGATGCGGCAACGCACGGCGGGCCTGCGCACGATCACGCTCGTCGCGAGCGGCGCGTGCCTGTTCGTCACGCTCGGCGTGCTGACCGGCAACGGCGTGGCCGGCGTCACGCAGATCGCCGCCTACGTCGTGTCGGGCGTCGGCTTTCTCGGCGGCGGCGTGATCATGCGCGACAAGGGGTCGATCCAGGGCATCAACACGGCCGCGACGCTGTGGTGCTCGGCCGCCGTCGGCGTGCTGGCCGGCTCCGGCCACTTCGTGCCGGCGCTGGCCGGCACGGGCGTCGTGCTGCTCACCAACACGGTACTGCGCGGCGTCAGCCAGGCGATCAACGCGACTCCCGTATCGAATGCCGATCTCGTGCGCGAATACCAGATCACTGTGATCTGCCTCACCTCGGACGAAGTGCATATCCGCACGCTGCTGTCGAATTCGATGTATGCGAAACCGCTGTCGTTCCAGAGCCTGACCAGCGAGGACGTGCCCGAGCAGCCGGACCGGCTGAAGGTGACCGCGACGCTGAAGCTGCATCCGAAGGATCAGCAGAAGCTCGAGCAGATCGCGAGCCGGATGAGCATGGAGAAGAGCATTTCCAGCGTGAGCTGGACCGCGAAGGAAGCGGAACCGCTGATGGAGTGAGCGGCAGCGGCCGTTCATGCGATCCGGCGGCAGGATCGCCCCGCCGCCGTTGCCGCGTCAGGGCGTGTCGATGAGTCCCGCCCCGATCGCCTTGACGACCGCCTGGACCTTGTTCGTCGCGCCGAGCTTCTCGAGGATGTTGTTCACGTGGAAGTTGACCGTGCGCTCCGAGATGCTCAGGATCTGGCCGATCTCGCACGCGGTCTTGCCTTCGGCCGTCCAGCGCAGCACCTCGCGCTCGCGTGCGGTCAGCGTGACGCTCGACTCCGGCGACAGCTTCGGCAGCATGAAGCGGCTCATCAGCGAATGCGACAGGTTCGCGAGCCAGTTCGTCTGCAGCGTCAGCATGTTGATCTCGGCCGGCGTGAGCCGGTCCGCATGACGGGCGATGCTCAGCAGCCCGAACGCGCCGCGCGCCGCCCAGCTCGACTGCGCAACGCCCACCGACAGCCCGTAGTCGCGCGCGTCCTGCCACAACGGGCACGGGTCGATCCGGTCGACGTCCGGCCACACGATCATGTTGGTGCTCATCGCGCCGTCGCGAACCGTCGAATCGATCTCGATGTAGTTCTGCGCCTGGTAGCGCGCCATCCAGCCGTCCGGATAGGTATTGAAGATCGCGACGGCCGGCTTCGATACGGGCAGCGGCACGCGAATGCCGTAACAGCAATATTCGAAGCCGAGGCGTTTAGAATAGGCAGCGATCCGCTGGAAGAGCTGCTGCTCGTCTTCCGCGGCACTGAATTGTTGGTAGGCATCCTGCCAGCGTAATTCCATTATTTCTCCGACAACGTCACGCTGTCATACCTGTCAGGTGCCAGCGCCGGTTCGGGGCTGATACATTCCGCGCATGACTTCACCTTTGTTGCACCCGGTCCGCGGCCCGTCTCCGGACGGCTACGTACGGCTGTCCGAAAACGCACTGGCCGCGCTTGCGCTCGACCATGTCGCCAGCGACCTCGATGCATCGCTGCTCGCGGAACTGCGCGACAGCGCCATCGACGCGCGCCTGGCCGGCTACACCGAATGGCACCGCCCGGCCAGTGCCGGCGTCGCATACCTGACGGTCGGCTGGGACTGGTATCTCGAACGAGCAACCGGCACGTTCGTGATCGCGGGCGGCGACGTCCGCAGCAACATCATGGCTGTGGACGCCAACGGCGCCGACCTCGGTATGTTCCGCACCGCCGCCGCGCTCGTCGCGCGGCTTGCGGGCATCGACTGGCCCGCCGCCGTCGCATCGTCGCTGCTCGGCCGCAATGACACCTATCATGCCGGTCCCACGCTCCAGTGACAATCTGCCACGCTTTCCTCTGACATTTCCTCAAGACTGGCGCTCTTTATAAGCAAAAGCCGCCCGTATTTCAATCCCGCCGATCAAGAAACCGTTACCACCGGTCAAATCGCGTCGGCGCACGTCTACCTGTAAGAGTTACCAGTTACCGCCTCCTCGGGACGCGCGCTGTAATGCGTGCATACAAAGATCAATCCGAGGACACCATGCGAACCTTCGTTCACGAGGAAGGGCGGTTGCCGCACGAACTTGCAGCGGATTTAGGGCGCTATCGGCGCCGTGTATTCGTCGAACAGCTCGGTTGGGCGCTTCCGTCGGCGAACGAGAGTTTCGAGCGCGATCAGTTCGATCGCGACGATACCGTCTACGTGTTCGCGAGAAACGCCGGCGGCGACGTGTGCGGATGTGCGCGCCTGTTGCCGACCACCCGCCCGTATCTGCTGAAGTCGCTGTTCGCCGACCTGATCGCCGAAGACGTCCCGCTGCCGCAATCGGCTGCCGTCTGGGAGCTGTCGCGGTTCGCTGCGACCGGCGACGAAGGCGGTCCGGGCAATGCCGAATGGGCCGTCCGCCCGATGCTCGCCGCGGTCGTCGAATGCGCGGCGCAGCTGGGCGCGCGGCAGCTGATCGGCGTGACGTTCGCGAGCATGGAGCGGCTGTTCCGCCGGATCGGCGTGCACGCGCACCGGGCAGGACCGCCGAAGCAGGTGGACGGTCGTCTGGTTGTCGCGTGCTGGATCGACATCGATCCGCAAACGTTTGCTGCACTTGGAATCGAGCCGGGACGGGCCGCCCGGCAAGCCATCGCCGCCTGAGCCGGAACGCGCGTAGTCCGGCCGCGGCATCGTAACGAAGGAGAACCACCTTGGACCAGTCTCAGGTCTTTCGCGCGATGATGCCCGGCTTGACGGGTGCCGGCGGCGCCCGCATCGCAGTCGCCTACCCGTCGTTCCCGCGGCCGCTGCCGCTCGTGCGGCTCGATCGCCGCGGCCTCGTGTTCCGGGCGGCCGGCGCCGCGCCGCTCGTCTGCGGGCTGCCGCGCGCGGCGACGTTGCTGGTCGCCGACGAGCCGCTCTGTTCGCTGCGCCTCGTGATCCGCGACATCGCCGCTGTCGGCGACGGCCGGCACGACCTCACGATGCAGCCGTCGGGTGCCGCCGGCGACGAACTGCTGTGGCACGCGCTACGCGAGCGTGAACCGTACCGGCAGATCGGGCAGCCGCTCGCGCCCGTCGATGCGGCGATCGCACCGATCGGCGAGCCGCAGGCTGCGGGCGACACCGCGCAGCGTCCGTCGCGCAGCGCGGCGTTCCGTCTGCGCAGCCACAGCGATGCGCTGTTCTTCGCCGACTGGCTCGAATATCACTTCGACGAGCTGCGCGCGCTGTCGCAGCGGCATGGGCCACAACTGCAGCTCAACCAGTTGCAGCGGCAGGTCGCCGACGACGAGGTCGGCGTGCGCTTCCTCTACGACATCGACGGACACGCGACGCGGCACGCGCTGACTGACTGCGCGCGCGAGGCCTGCGCGTGGATCGAGATGGAAATGCGCGACAAGTACGCGGTGCCGGTTGCGCAGGAGCGGTTTGGCGCATTTGCTGCGCATGCGCGGGCTGGCGGGATGTGAGCAGGTGAGAGTGGCGGGAGCCCACGGATACGCGACGATCGGCGGGTCGAACGGCAAATATTCCGTTGCAGGACATGGCGGAATGTCGGATCGCGGGAAGGCCGCGATACGCAGTGCTCTGCTCTTGGCGGGAAAACAGTTCGCGCTGCGTTGCACAATTACAACTAGGGCTTGCCATCCCTCGGGTTTTCCCTTAAAGTTACATCCGTCTCCTCCATGTCTCCAAACATGGATTCAGCCCGCTCCCAGGAGCGGGCTTTTTCTTGCCTGCGTGGTTTAGCGGGGACACATCAAAATTCCGTGCTTTCGGCACATTCACCGTGGCCCGGCGGCTTATCATCGGCGAACCGTCACGCACAGCCAGACGTCGTCATGCACGCCCACCTGCGCATTGCCCGCCCCGTCGCCGACCTCGCCCGAGCCGAACGTATGTACCGCGACGCGTTCGAATTGTCGGTACACGCGCGCTTCGCCGATCACGACGGCTTCTCCGGCATCATGCTCGGACGCGAAAGGCTCGACTACCACTTCGAGTCCGGTCGCACCCTCGCCCACGCGAAGACCTGATCGTCTTCTACCTGCCCGACCCCGGTGCCTGGGAAGCCGCCTGCGCACGGCTTCATGCGCGTGGCGTCGTTTAATCCGTATTGGAATGCCTGCGGACAGACATTCGAGGACCCCGATGGCTACCGGATCGTCCTGCAGAACGCGGAGTGGCGTTGACGGGCAGGCATGCCGGAACCGTTACGCGTTGAGATCGGCGGCGAGGCGAACAGTCAGCGCGCATGCGACAACTACCACATGCGTTCGCAGCGCATGGCCTTGCCGCGACGCGAGATGATCACCGAGATAGCGTGCGTCGGAATGCGCTTCGAAGCGTGCGATGGTTGCCCGTGCATCGGCACGCAACCCACATCGGCCACGCGCGAGCCATGCGGTCACGGCGGGATCTGTATGCATCGCCACCAGCGCGGCTGCATCGTCCGGGCGCCGTCGATGCAACGTCAAACGTTCGGTTTCGATCTTCGACGAAGCGGTCAACCGTGATCGTGATGTAGAGGGAGCGCGGGATGCGTCAGCCTGCAGGTGCGCTTTCGATAGCGCAGTAACGAGCCCGAATGCAAAGCGAAGGAGTGACGCAATCGCGATCGTCGCGTGAACCGGCAACAAGCGTCGACGGCCACCAGCACCGACGACGAGAATTGAATGCAGCGGGACGCATCGCCCTGCCCGGCGCTCGCAGAATGCGCGCGGCGCCCATTCGGGCACCCGCACGTCGAACGTGCTTACTCGTTCTCTTCGAAGTAGTCGCTTCGCCTTGTCGAGAAGACTCGCTTGGCGAAACCTACGCCAAAACCTACGCTGAATTCCTCTTAAATTGGGACAGATTTGAACAACTCCTAGGCATCCCCGCCTCGTAGTTTCGGGGGCGCCATCGCATACGCTTAGAGGAAGAAACGCATGCAAATACCTGCTATCCAGGTTGCGGTTGAAATTTGGCTCCAGCATCAGGACACGCGTCGCCGGTACGCCGGTGGCCGTCCTATATAGAACAAGAGCCTGCGTAAGTGTGCGAAAATGCTCAAGAATTTAGGTTGGGAATGGAACGACATGTTACTTGAGCCGGATCACGTTTATGGCACGCCGCCCTGGGAATAACCCCAAACGCCGTATCGCCCCGCCCGAGCGCCTGACCAAGGATCAGAAAAGGACGCTGACGGATGTCGTGCGTTATGTCGGTAGCGGTCACCATAAGCGCAATCCGGCTGACTATGGACTGCCGCGAGCGAACCCGCGCCCGACCAAGTCACTTTGCGACCTGGAGCGCACCATCCTTCTAGATGAAGCCCGGCGGCTCGTGGCCAGTGGTATCGAATACGGCTTGTTCAGTGAGCCCCAGGAAGACGGGTTCCCGAAATTCATCTGGAGCGTGTCGGAGCGTGGCGAGGTCTTTGAAGCCAAGACAGACACCCATGGAACGGGCGAATACCATGGGTATCCGCTGGAAGACGAAGATGCCATGCACAAGTACGTGAAATCGATCTGGGAAGAAAGATGTCAGAACGCTGGTCAATAGATGTCGAGTGGGAGCAACTGGACACAGGGTCGCCGGAAGAGCGGGCCGGGTTTGCTGCGCTCGGCATCCATGCATACGATGCCTGCCTGACATTTGGATACGACAGCCTTTTGCAAAGCATCCGGCGTGCCCCATATCTGTCGGCATACCATTTTGCCGAATGGCTCGCCTGGAACTGGTGGCGCCTGCGCTGGGAACCACACAGGCAGTCTCCTGAGTGGGAACTCTCGCATACGATGGCGAGCATCGGCGGCGGCTACATCTGGCCAGACATTCACATCGTTTCGGACGGGAAAAACATTTCGCTGGTATGCAGATCTACGCCCGAGCGGGCACGCACACCATACCGCTATATCAGTGACAGCGTGAGCGTCATCCCTGCCACTGACTTTGAAGGCGAAATCGATCTGTTCATTGAAGTAGTCTTGCAGCGACTGCAAACTTGCCAGGTGACCAACAGCAACCTGCACGATATCTGGCAGGATGTGGTACAGGAACGGCGGGACCCTGCCCTGTCCGTACAACGCAAGTTCGAAGCCTTGCTGGGGGAAGACCCGGGTGAATTGGACGAGGGGCAACTACAGCACTTTATTGCCAATGCCGAGGCCACTGGTCAGGCAGCGCTTGAGGAAATCGCCGCCAACCGTATTCCCGGCAAAGCTGTACCCGATATCGCGCACCTGCTTGAATTGGGCCATACACGCGGTATCGCCACCGACCCTAGAGACCGAATCACCCTGCACGCGCCCATTCCACATGATCTGGACGCTCCCTGGCGGGTTGGCACCCGTGCGGCACAGCTGCTGCGTGCACAGGAAAACATTGATCCGGATGTAGCGATCACGAGTAACCAACTCGCTCGCATGTACGGGGCCCCAGGCAATATTTTCGATCCGCTGGAACAATCAGCCGACTTGTCCTTCGATTTGTCAGAGTCTGATCAACGTCATCGGGTCGTACTGCGGCGCGCCGGGCGCGAAACGGGTCGTCGTTTCGCGCTCGCCCGCCTGTTAGGCGACACCTTGACCCACACGACAAATGACCCCATGCGCCCCGCCACACACTCGGATACCTACCGACAAAAGGTTCAGCGTGCATTTGCGGCTGAACTTCTCAGCCCTTTTCAGGCGGTTAACCACATGCTGGATGGAGATTACTCGACAGAGAACCAGCAAGAAGTCGCTGACCATTTCCAAGTGTCCGATCGAACTATCCTGACGCTATTGGTCAACCATAAGCGACTTGATCGCAGCAAACTTGACGAGGCTGATTGGGTACAGACCTGAAGAGCTACCTCGAAGGCCTTGCATCGATGCAAGGCCTCTTTCCATATGCCGGCTACAAATCCCAAAAAAACGCTTCAACTGGCTGCCGAATATTTCAATGCCCTCGAGTCCCTCGCCCATCGCGGCCACGGCGTTTCGCTGGCTCTGCTCCACGACACGCTATGGACCGTCATGCCGGAGCGCGTTCAATCTGCGCAGGCCGTCGCTGAACTCCTGTCATCCAACGGTCTGCTTGAACCCTCACCCGAGGCGGACGGGGAATGGGAGATTCCGCCTGCCGTCGCTGATTTCGTTCTTCACCTCGCACGACGCCAGCGGCTTCTCGCCCCAGGCGAGCTACAGGGACTTCTTGGTGACCTCGAACAGGAGGCGAACGCCTTGGGACGGCTCGTCCAGGCACGCGACATCGTGCTTCTTGAGAGCGTTGCGCTCCGTCTGATCGATTACGTCCAGCGCGCGCAGAAGCTGTGCAGTGACCATCATTCGGCGGTGCTTGCCGCCGTCGCAATCGTGAAGACTCGCGGCGACAGAAAGACGTTGCGCGAGCGTTACGTCTACATCAAAGACATCTACGAGCGGCACCTAGTGCATATGCAGCATCTCGTTGATGCCGATGGCCTACTCGATTCGTTGCTCGACCGCGTGCTTGGTATCAGTCGCGACGCGGCCAACCTCATCGACACGACCGCAACGACATCGAATCCACTTCGCCGGCTTCGTGCACATGTGCTCCAGCTCAAGCGCGAGGCCCGAAAGAATTTTCACGAATCCTATACCGAGGTATTCCCGCTCTACAGCCAGTTGCGGCGCGATCACGAATTGGCGGCAGCCGCGGCAATCATGCTGGAGGCGTTCGGGCGCAACGGGTCGGGTGCATGGAACATGGTTGCCGGGATGCCCGTCGCATACTGGACGGAGGAATCGCTATTCACCGACTACGCGCTTGAAGACCATCTGTGGCAGGTCCAGGAATACACGGAAGACATCGTCCCACCACTGGTCACACTGGACACCTCGGGAGTCGCAAAGGCCCCCGATCCCCTCTACATGCATGAGGTGATCGACCAATTGCGCCGTGATGCGCCCGTCCCTGATGTACTTGCATGGCTCTTCGGGTCTTTTTCCGGACAGTCCGAGACGGAACTGCTATGCGCATACCAGGAAATCGCTGCTGACGGCAGCCTGTCAGCGTCGCATTCGGACGAGGAGACCCATACCGTGTTCTGCGGCGTGCGCTACAGCTACTACCCGATGAGGATCGAACATGGACCTGCCTGACAAGCTCGAAGAGGCTTTTGGCCTGCTGGCAAGAGGTCGGCATATCAGCAGCATCGACGGGGAGGTCTTCACGTCGCTATCTGCCCACGCCGGTCGCTACCGCGAGATTTTCGGCTCGCTCGGTTTTGATTTTGTCGCCGATCCGCACGGCTTCTATTACTTCAACGGATCGAAGAAAGGGCTTGCGAAAGGTGTCGAGCAATATGCCCTCTTCACCTACATCATGATTGATTGGCTGAGCGACAACGATCACGGCATCGAAGATGGCCTCTTCGGCGGTTCAAGGCATATCAGGGACCTGCCGCACCTGAAATCCGAGCGATACCGAGGCTATATGCGCCAAATCGGTGGCGACGACGAAATGAACTTGATTAGGATTATTGGCAACATGGAACGCGCCGGGTTCGTCCGTCAGAGTGCCGACAGGGTCCAGTTTCTTGCGCCCACGCGCCGAATTCTGAAAGTCTGCCTTGACGTGGCAAAACGGACCGGCCGGACGGATGGTTGCGGGCTCGCGAACGAAGGAGAATCTGCTTGATCAATATTCCGGGCTGCAAGCGGATGGTCTTCATCCGCTCGGGCAACTATGACTATGCCGAAGTCGACCTGCAAGGTCCGATTCACCTGGTCGGACGCAATAACGTCGGAAAGACTTCGATCATCGCTGCTGTGCAGTTCCTGTTCATCCCCGAACAGAGCGCAATGCATTTTGGCGCCTATACGCTCGAAGATACACGGCGGTACTACTTCAGGCACCCGACCAGCTACATCCTGTTCGAGTGTCTGTCGGCCGAAACGCACAGCTATGTGACGATAGGACTGCGTGGCTTGGGTCCCATCGGCTCCTACCGCTTTGAGCGGTTTGCATTTCCGGGCCGGTATGAACGGTCAATGTTCGTCGATGACAATCAGGTCGTACGCGAGTTTGAACACATCAAGGCCGATATCATGGCCAGTCGCCAACACTTCCGACTTCTCGAGCCGAAAGACATGCGGGCCGGCCTTATCGGCACCTGGGACGACCGGCGACTCAACCTCGGTATTGTTCCCTTGCGCGATGGCACGTCAAACGATCGATTTACGCGTCTGTTCCGCAATCTGCTTGAGCTTAACAAGATGGAGCAGGAAACAATCAAGCAGACGCTGGTCGAAATCTATCGACGTGAATTTACGAAACCAACCATCGACCTCCAGAAGGACCACGAGGCCAGTTTTGCAAAGCTTGAACTTGAAAGACGGTCGATCGACCGCCTTGACGGCATCGCTCCTCTGGTGACACAACTTCGTTCTTCGATCCACAGGCAGACAAGCTCGCGCGCTGTGCTGAAGCCACTGTATCGCGCCCTATGCAACGTCCGTGAGGAGGACCTGGCAAAATTCCAGGCCAGCAGGAATGCCTACTCAAAGGTCATCCAAGATGCCGACGGAAAGAATACTGCACTGGTCGGCGAAGCCCGAGCCCTTCGACTCCAGCAGACAGCACTCGTCCTGCCACTCGCTGAAGCACAACGGTATGTCGGCGCCACATTGGCCCTCCAGAAGAAGTACGCCTTTTTCGAAAAGGAACTCCAGCAGTCTTCGCTGAAAAACCTGGTTGACGAACTCGAAATCCTCGAAGGCAAGTATCATCGTTCGGATGAACCAGCAGCGGCAATCAGTCGCGATATCGACGACCTGGAACAGCAACATGCGGAGAAAATCCGGATCAGCGACACTCACCATAAGTTCCTTGGAACCTATCTCGCCAAGGAACTCGGTGAGCACCAACTGAAGGATGTTTTTCGGGTGCTGAACCCGAAACTGCTCGAGCGGGAACTGTCTGCGGACGCCATCGAAATCGACGACCGGGAGGCGCTGGTCAACGCGCTGAACCACATCGACAACCTTATTCACCCGCAGACCAGGCGATTCTCGGGGCACGGCATTTCGTTTCCCATCCGGGCGGTGCCGGGCCCGACGTCGATCATCCCGGACCTCGCAAAACTGACTGAGGAGATTGCGGCGCTCGAGCAAAAGCTTTCGGCACGCCGGCAGCAACTCGTAGATGCGCAGGCTCGCGAAACGCTCAAGAGCGATATCGAAGCAAAAAAGGAAGAAATTTACGCGCGCCAGAGGCAGATCGACGAATACCTTACGTTGCAGGAGAAACTCAATGCACTGCCGGCACAGCAGGCGAAGGTTGAAGAGCTTAGTGCACAGCGCGAAGCCATGGAACTACGGCAGGAGGAGATCAGCGAGTTGCTCAGTGCACTCTCGACAGAGAAGGTGGACGCACTCAACAGTAGGAATCAGGTTGACGCACACATCCTGAAGATCGAGCGCGAAAGCGTTTCCGCCCCCGATGAAGACTGGCCCGAAGCTGAGGATGCACCGGACTGTTCCGGCATGTCGTTCGAAGACATCGTTCAGCGGTATCGAAATGCGTATATCGCAGAACGTGAGGCTACCCGTTCCATCGAAACGCAAATCGCAGTCCTCGAATCCCGGATGCAGGATGGCTTGTCCGGCACCTCTCCCGAAGAAAAGGCTGCGTCTGCCATAGACGCGGTCGACAGTCTCGTGGACAAGAAGGCCTCCTATGACGCCCTCTGGAGTGGGCTGGTAACGGAAATCAAGTCATCCATCAAGGAGATGCTCAGCGATGTTGACAGACTTGCTCATCGGGTGTCGGAGTTCAGCCGGAGGCTAAGCAGCGTAACCGTTTCTAACCTGAAGTCGATCTCGATGCAGGTCCTGGAAAACCGTGATCGCATCAGGACCTACCAGGCCCTCTTCAACGCGGGCGGCATCTTCGGTGACAGCGCCGAGACGGAGCAGGCCGTCGATGAAGTCAGCAACCTGATTCGCGGCGCAACAGGAAAAGTGGAACTGCTCGACCTCTTTGGCATTGAATTCGTCGTGGAATATGCCAACGGCCGGACCAAGACTTTCTCGAAGCTGGACGCCATCGAATCCAATGGCACCACGATGATGATCAAGGCCCTCGTCAACATGATGCTGATGAGGGACATGATGAAAAAGGACCGGAATTTCGCCATTCCGTTCTATCTCGATGAGGCCAACCAGATCGACGAGGAAAACCTGAAAGGTCTGGTGAAAACTGCCACCAGCCTGGGATTCGTTCCCGTACTGGCAAGTACGACCCCCGTCGCAGTCGCCGACACCCTGTACTTCGTGCATTGGGCAAAAGAAGGGCGTGCTGTTCTCGAGCCGAAGCACCGTATCCGCCGCCAGGATCCCGATGACGAACTCGAAGCCGCTTGACCCTTTCGCAGGACTGCTTAACCGTCTGCTGGAGGGCGACAGTACACCACTCAGCGCCCTGTCTGAGTCCACACGCAAGCGCCTGCAGGCGGCGTTCGACAGTGGCGCGCTACTGACACAGCGAAGTGGCGGGGGCAGCGTTGTAGTGTGTGCCAATCAGGCGATTCTCCGTTCATTTGCCACTAACCTCTACCCGGGTGGCCTGATGGCGGACAACACCGCCGCAACTGGGACTCGGACCAGCGCACTCGCACGCTTTCGCGATACCAAGGCAGAGGGTGGACTCGACTTCGAACTCACCCACGTCAGGGTCTTTGACGCCGCGGCCCTCACATGCCAAGATCACGACGCGGATACTGTCAATCAAACGCAACGGCTCGGATGTGTTTCAGTAGTCCTAGGGGGCAAATACGAGCCGCAACTCGCCGGCTCCGTCGCGCTTGTTGAAGGACCCGAACTCTTCATGCGATACGATTGGACCGTGGAAAAGATCGCAGCTGTCGTTTTGTATTCCGGCAGGATTTCGGAGCGCATGCTCGACTGGATCAGCCGGTCCTCGGCGATTACCTCCGTACTACATTGTGCGGATTTTGATCCAGTGGGGCTTTGCGAGTATCTGCGCGTCAAGGAAAGGCTCGCTGAAAAGCTCATCCCTCATGCTCCGCCGAGCATCGACGAACTCTTTCGCAAATACTCGAAGGCTGCGTTGTTGCAGAAGAGTGCGGTCCTGATGCCCCGGCTGACAGGCACCAATGATCCGTATGTCGCCCGCATCGTGACCCTTATGCAAACGCACGGTGCCGGACTTGAACACGAAGCGTTGCTAGTCGGTGTTCAGCCAGCCTGAGCACCAGTACTTTGCCCCCCGTCCCGCGACTGGAGGGCAACCCAAGTACTGGATATTGACTGCACCGACACCTTCAGCTCACATGCCCAAGACGGGTTCGGGCGGAACTGATTACAGGTTCAGGCGCGCATATCCGGGGTTCGGCGAAAAGGCGGCCGGCAAACATTCGGGTGGTGCCGATTGCAGCGTGCTACTGCTACATCGTGCTCAAGTGGAAATTCTGGACGCGGAAGACCCTATCTAAAATTTAACGCCGTCCACGTTTCGTGTACAACAAAAAATAATTGGACAGGCATACACGTTGAACGCACAGGACCTCCAAGCGTACTGGCGCAGGTAACGCACCGAAGACAATTCGCTCCCTCGGCGTAAGTTTTCCGCAAGAAGAAATACACGGCGTAGGTTCTCTCGTAACGCTGGGGAAAACCTACGCCAGCACAGCTGGTCTAGGTATGTGAAGCTGAGTGCAAACGTATCAACCGGACTCGGCGACCACCAAAAAATTCATTTAAATTCAATAAATTACAGCCAAACCAAGTCAAACCAGCTTTCCACGAAGCCAAACATTACATTTCTTTCTATTGGTGTATTGTGCTTTGGCACGCGGTAAATACCCGTGCCATCACGCCAGCCAGGGTCATCAAAAGTCCCTACAGTTCAATCACTTGCACGCGAAAGATCCAATTTGACCGACTCAGAGGCCCGAAACTTACGTTACTCGTTCTCTTCGAAGTAATGCCCGAACTTCGCCTGCTTGGTCCGGATATAGCGCTCATTTTCCTCGCGCATCGGCACCGCGAGCGCCACGCGTTCGCAGACCGGAATGCCGTGCTTCACGAGCGTGTCGAACTTCTTCGGGTTGTTGCTCATCAGACGCACCGACGTCACGCCGAGGATCCGCAGGATCGCGGCGGCGGAGTCGTATTCGCGGGCGTCGTCAGGCAGGCCGAGGTCGAGATTGGCCTCGACGGTATCGCGCCCCTGCTCCTGCAGCGCGTATGCGCGGATCTTGTTGCTCAGGCCGATGCCCCGCCCTTCGTGGCCGCGCAGATACAGCAGCACGCCGCGGTCTTCCGCCGCGATGTAGCGCAGCGCGAGATCGAGCTGCTCGCCGCAATCGCAGCGGTAGGAGCCGAACACGTCGCCAGTCAGGCACTCGGAATGCAGCCGCGCCAGCACGGACTGCTCGCCGGTGACGTCACCCATCACGAGCGCGAGATGTTCGGCATCGCTGCCCGATACGCGGAAAGCGTACGACGTGAACGTACCGTAGCGCGTGGGCAGCGACGCGGTGGCGACGAGCGTCACGCACTCGTCGGCCTGGCCATTGCCCGGCGTGGGCGATTGGGGACGCGAAGACATCATGAATTGAGTCGAAACGATCAGGAATGTAGGAGTTGTGTGGATAGTGCGTGACCGGAGTTTACCGCTAATCTGGAAACGTCACGCGACTGCCTCAGTCGGCCCGGCTATACTGGGCCCCTCGGGTGCCGCGCATCACGCCCTGCCTTCCCTGCATCGTCCCGCACACGGAGAAAGCAAATGAGCACGACTGTCGCGCAAATTCTCAAGGCCAAGCCGGATTCCGGCCGCACGATCTACACCGTCACGAAAACCGATTTCGTCTACGACGCCATCAAGCTGATGGCCGAAAAGGGAATCGGCGCACTGCTGGTCGTTGAAGGTGACGACATCGCCGGCATCGTTACCGAGCGCGACTACGCGCGCAAGGTCGTGCTGCAGGAGCGTTCGTCGAAAGCCACCCGCGTCGAGGAAATCATGACGGCCAAGGTGCGCTACGTCGAACCGTCGCAATCCACCGACGAGTGCATGGCGCTGATGACCGAACACCGGATGCGCCACCTGCCCGTTCTCGACGGCGGCAAGCTGATCGGCCTGATCTCGATCGGCGACCTGGTGAAGAGCGTGATTGCCGACCAGCAATTCACGATCAGCCAGCTGGAACACTATATCCACGGCACCCCGTCGGTCACGTCCGTCTGATCCACTCCAGTGAAAAAGGCCCAAACGCGCGAGCGTCTGGGCGGGAAAGCCGCCGGAGTGCGGCGACGGAGGTTCTGCTCTGCTGACGCGGACGCGCGCTAGCGGCGCGCGCCCCGTCGGTCACATGCTGTGCTCGGGCAGACCCGGGATATTCAGTTGCCGAAGTAGACGGAGTTCACGGGGTTCGGGGCTTCACGCGTGACGCGGCGGCCCGACTGGCCTGCGCTCATCGCCACCGCACCGTAGCCGCTCGTATCGGCTTGGGCGAGCATCGGCTGGCTCGGCTGAATCCGTCGTTCCGCGGCCTGGATGTCCTGCGGATATTGCGAATCGCTCGCGACCGGCTTGTAACCGTTCTGTTCGACTTGCACGAGATCGGCCCGGACCTGCTCACGGGTCAACCCCTGCTCGGACTGTGCGAACGATGCGATCGGGGCGGCAAGGACGGATGCAGCGATCGCTGCGTAGATGATCGACTTCATGATGGACCTCCGAAATATGTTCTCTTTTGGCGTCGCTCCCGGCAGGACTGTCTGAAGCGATGGAACCAAGTGTAGTGCTCCCGATACCAAGGGGAAACCCTTGGTTTGAACATACAGCGTTGCGTTTTTGGAAAAAATCCATCGCCGTCGCGTCACTGCATCGCCATCACTTAAGGCATTTCCACAACAATGCCTGACGGAAGGCCGACAGCCAAATCGCCGATCCGGAAGGTTGTGTTGTAGAATCGTAAGGCTTTATTCAACCGTCGGTACCCTATCCACTATGCACGCGCCCACGCCTCTTTCGGTTTTGCCGTCCGGCCCCGCCGGCGTGTGCATGCGCGCCGGTCATCCGGCGCCCACCTGCGCTCGACGCACGGCCCAGGCACCGCTCGCCCCTGCCCGGCGCCTGATCTGACGGCACGGTCTCCTCCCGGAGCCAGGTCAGACAGGCTCCGGGCGATCCTCATAGGCATGCCACGCCTGCCCCCGCCGATCATTTGGAGAACTGCCATGAAACAACGCCTTTACCAGCTGAGCGAAGTCGACGTCGCTCGCCTCGAGAAGCACGCCGAACACAACCCGCGCTTCCAGGCGATGCTCGACACGCTGCTCGAGCGCGCGGACATCGTCCAGCCCGACGCCATCAAGGCGAACGTCGTCACGATGAACTCGCAGATCACGCTGCTCGACGAAGCATCCCAGGAACAGGCCACCTGGACGATTGTTTATCCGGATGCCGCCAATCTCGAGCTCGGGCGCCTGAACGTGTTTTCGCCGGTCGGCATGGCGCTGCTGGGCACGCAACGCGGTCAACTGGTGAAGGTGCTGCAGCCGAGCGGCGCCGAAAAGCTGATGAAGGTTGCAGCGATCGTGTTCCAGCCGGAAGCCAACGGCGAATACACGCGCTGACGCCGCTGCGGGCCGGCAGCGTACCTCGGCCATCCCAAACGAAAAGCGAGGCCCTGAGCCTCGTTTTTTTTGCGTCCGGACGAGACACACCGTCGTCGCGACCCGCGTCGCCGTATTCGACAGGCGAAAAAAAGGCGCCCGAAGGCGCCTTTTCGATACTGCGAAGCGGGTTACCCCGCTTGTCACGCTTAGAAGCGGTGACGCAGACCAACCGTTGCTGCGGTTTGGTTGATCGACGAGCTCGGCAGGTTGTTGCTGAAGCTGTCGCCGTTGTAGATCGATGCGCCAATGCCGTTCTTCGCTGCACGCTGGTACACAGCTTGTGCGTAGACGTCCGTGCGCTTCGACAGCGAGTAGTCAGCTTGCAGGCCGAACTGGTTCCAGTGCGTGCTGCCGTTGTTGATCTTCGCGTTCGTGTACGTGTAAGCAGCACCCAGGCCGAGAGCCGGCGTCAGGTTGTACTTTGCGTTGACTTCGTAGTTGTCGGTGCGCAGCGTGCCCAGACCAACTGCGTTGTTGTCGAGACGTGCTTGCGTCCATGCAGCGCCGACTTGTGCCGGGCCGAATGCGTAACCAGCAGCAGCACCGTACGTGCGGACGCGGCCTTGGCTAGCAACGCCACCGATTGCCGACGACGTCGCGCCGTTTGCGTTCGTACCGTCACCCAGGTTCGCTTGCGAGTATGCACCCGCCAGCTTCAGGCCTTGGAACTGGTATGCAACGCCTGCGCTGTACGCACGGTTGTTACCGAAGTTCGTGTTGTTCGAGAACGAGTACGTGCCGCCGAATTGCAGGCCAGCGTAGTTCGCGCTCGTGAACTTGATGGTGTTGTTCGCTGCGACGTCACCGGTCGTGCTCAGACGGTCGAGGTTCAGCGGGTGCGCGAAGTACGTGCCGCCCCACGAGCCCGTTGCCGTCAGCGGCGCCAGGTAGTCTTGCGTTGCGTCATACTGCTTACCCAGCGTGACCGTGCCGTACTGGCTCGACAGGCCGACAAATGCTTGACGGTTGAACATGCCGCCGTTGTTGCCCAGCTTGCCGTTACCGATGCCGAAGCCGCTTTCCAACGTGAAGATTGCCTTCAGGCCGCCACCCAGGTCTTCCGAGCCACGCAGGCCGAAACGGCTCTGGTCAATGCCCGAACCCATCGCCCAACGCGACTTGCCAGCTTGGCCGAGTGCCGGCTGGACGTTGCTCGTGTAGGTGATGCCTGCGTCCAGCACGCCGTACAGCGTGACGCTGCTTTGCGCGTGAGCGACGGTAGCGAACGATGCTGCAGCTGCTGCAACGATCAGAGTCTTGTTCATTCGTGGAGCTCCCTTCTAAAAAGAGGCAGGTCTCGCGACCTTGTTCATAAACGGTCTGCAACCGCCCGGGAGCGCCATCGGTCCTGCTGGCGGCGCCCGGATAGTTGCCCGTTTGGGAACCGTGAGTTTAGGGGTGTACCCTAGGGGCGCGATCTGCAAATAAAGAAATAAGCTTTTCCAGAACTAGAAATAATGAAAGTGGGGATGAGTTATAAGTATTTGTTTTGACGTCTTTTTTTGACTTCTTGACGACGGTTTTTTGGACCCTTCTATCCCACCATTCCTTCGTGTCAGCGTCTTGACGGTTGCATAGAAACAACAAGCGGAATCCGCAAATCACCCGAGATCGGCAACTTTTACCCAAATAAATCTCAAATACCGGCCCGCGTCGACTAAAAACCAAGCGATCAAACGGTAAACACACATCCGCGCGGCCATTGCTGGTGTCCTGCGCCGTCGGCACCGGGCTGCAACGGCAGATCGGCCGGCCCGCCGGACGACCAACGGGCCCTCGTGACATGCGGTAACAGCCTTAACGGCCCCCGTAACCCGGCCACGAGACCGGGAGGCTAATGTACGGCGGACCCGACTACATATAAGAGGATCCGCGATGAATCGACGCTCGTTGTTGCGCGCCATCGGACTGACCGCCGCCGTGGCAGCCACCGGCGGCTGGCTGCGTACCGCTTCGGCCCAGCCCGCACCGCCGGGATACCGGCCTGCCGGACCGAATCACGGACCCGGCAGGCCGCCTTATCCCGATCGCCCGCGCTTCGCGCCGCCGGCACCGCGGCACGATCGCCGTCCGCCGCCGCCCCGGCCGCACGGCTATGTCTGGACCGATGGCTACTGGCGCTGGCAGCGCGGCCACTATATATGGGTGTCCGGCCGCTGGGTCGCGCGGCGCCCGGGGCGTCGGTGGGTGCCCGGCTACTGGCGGCGCCAGGGGCCGGTGTGGATCTACGTCGACGGCACCTGGCGATAGGCGGGCGCCCGCGCCGGCTCTCGGTCGGCGCAACGCCGTACGGCGGACGGCCCGGCGGCGGTGGACGGTAGAAGGACGGCGCGCCGCCGTGCGAGGCAGCTAATCGGCATCCGAATCGGCCCCGGACCGCAGCCGCTCTCAGCTGCCCCGCTCACGGCGGATCGCTCGCCTCAAGCCGCGATCGTCCCGTGCTGTTCCTCGCATCCGACGAATCCACGTACTGCACGGGCTCGGAATTCATCGTCGACGGCGGGATGCTCGCGGGCAGCTCGTTCCACTGATCCGCATCGCAGCCGACACGCGACGCGGTGCTCAGTACCCGTTCGGCTGGATCACCGGGGTGCCGACACCGCGCGCCACCTCCTTGCCACCGCGCACAAGGAAGCGGCCGCGGGGGCTGTATACGCCTTCCACTTCCGGGTACACCGTCAGGAGCACGAAATACAGCAGCCCGAATAACGCCCGCAGCAGTGCGCAGGCCGCGCCCAAAAGCGACGTCCTGCGTAGGGATAAGGGAAGCATGACGCCTCGTGACGGGTTAAACTTCCGCGCAGCATAAAAGTTGAAGTTAACTTCAAGTCAAGCTTTCCCGGAGGGCGCATGGGTATCGACGAAACCCCGCAATGGCCGCTGATGTCGATCCGCGAAGTGGCGGCGCGCAGCGGCGTACCGGCGTCCACGCTGCGCTTCTACGAGACGCGCGGACTGATCAAGTCGCACCGCAACGGCTCGAGCCATCGCCACTATTCGCGCGCGGTGCTGCGGCGGATCGCGTTCATCGTGTTCGCGCAGAAGATCGGCTATTCACTCGACGAGATCGCCGAGCAGCTCGTGAGCCTGCCGGAAGACACCGCGCCGACCAACAAGGACTGGCAGCGGCTGTCACGCGGCTGGAAGCAGCGCGTCGCGAACCGGATCGAGGAGCTGCAGCGGCTCTACATCAACCTCGACGAATGCATCGGCTGCGGCTGCCTGTCGCTGAAGCGCTGCAAGTTGACCAATCCCGAGGATCGCGCGGGGCGCAACGGCCCCGGCGCGCGGCGCTGGCTCGGCGATACGCCGCCCGATCTCGACTGACGCATGCGGCTGGCGCGACGCGCGGCGCCGCCTTTTAGCCTCACCCGACCCGCCAGCCGCCGTTCACCGCGATCGTCGCGCCGGTGACGAACGACGCGCGCGGCCCGGCGAGCCACGCGACCGCGTCCGCGATGTCGTCCGGATGGCCGGCGCGGCCGACCGGCGTCTGCTCGCGGATCGTCGCCGCGATGGCCGGTGCGACGCCGGCATCGCCGAACAAGCGCGTATCGGCGATATAGCCGGGCGCGACCGTATTGACCGTGACACCGCGCGGCCCGAGCTCGCGCGCCAGCGCCACGGTGAACCCTTCGACGCCCGCCTTCGCCGCCGCATACGCGAGGCCGCCCGACAGGAGGCTGCCGGCGCGCGCCGCGATCGACCCGATGTTCACGATCCGCGCCGCGCGCTCGGCCAGGTGCGGCAGCACGGCCAGCGTCGTGATGAACGTGCTTTTGAGATTCGCGGCGAGGACGGCTTCCCATACGGTTTCGGCATCGCCCGCTTCGGTGTCCGCGCCGACCCGCCCTGTCTGCCCCGCGTTGTTGACCAGCACGTCGATGCGCGGCCACCGCGCGATGATCGCCGCGACCGCCGACGCCGCGTCGCGACGCACGCTCAGGTCAGCCGCCTGCCCGATCGCCGCGTTGCCGAGCCGGGCGACAGCCGCTTCCAGCCGCCCCGCATCTCGCCCGACGATCGCGACGCGATACCCGTCCTCCACCAGCCGGCGCGCGATCGCAAAGCCAATTCCGCTCGACCCGCCCGTGACGATCGCCGTACGTTGCCGTTCGCTGCCTGTCATGTGCTGCCCTCCTTGCCTCGGTGTTGACGATTGATGACATTGGCAGTCTGGACAATGCACAGCGATAGGTAAAATACGAATTCGATGACCATCCGATACGCGAAAGGTATCGCAATGATCGATTTGCGCCAGTTCCGGCAATTCATTGCCGTCGCCGAAACGCTCAGCTTCCGGCGCGCCGCCGAGCGCCTGCACATGGCGCAGCCGCCGCTCAGCGCGGCCATCCGCAAGCTCGAGGAAGAGTTGGGCGTCGCGCTGTTCGAACGCGACAACCGCGGCGCGACGCTCACGCCGGCCGGCGATGCCTTCCTGCTCGAAGCGCGCCGCGCGATCGAGCAGGCCGAGCGGGCGGTCGCCGTGGCGCGACGCGCCGGCGCCGGCCTGGGCGGCACGCTGCGGCTGCGGTTCGTCGACAGCACGGTCAACGCACTGCTGCCGCTGATCCTCCGCGCGTTCCAGGAACGGCATCCGGACGTCGATTTCCAGCTGGAAGAAGGCACGACCGCCGAGCAGGTGCTCGCGCTGCGTCAGGACCGCACGGACGTCGGCCTCGTCGTGCTGCCGGTGGCCGATGCCGGCGACGTGTACGTCGAGCCGCTGCTGCACGACCGGATGGCCGCCGCGCTGCCCGACGGCCACCGGCTCGCGCGCCGCCGCCGCATCGCGCTGGCCGAGCTGGCGGACGAACCGTGGGTGCTGTTTGCCGCGCATCACGGGCCCGGCATGCATGCGCGGATCGTGACGGCGTGCGCGCAGGCCGGCTTCGCGCCGCGGGTGGTCCAGCAGCCGCGTCAGATGCAGACGACCGCCGGACTCGTCGCGGGCGGCATCGGTGTCGCGCTGATGCCGCGGCTGTTCGTGCCGATGCAGCCGCAAGGCATTACGTTCTGCGAACTGACGGGCGCGGGCAGCCCGCTCGCGTACGAACTGGCGATCGCGTACCGGACGCCGTCGCCGCTCGTCGACGCGCTGCGCGACAGCGCGCGGCACGCGGTTGGCACGCTGGGGCTGGTGGCTGCGACGTGACGGCGCCGTGATCGCGCGCGTCGCGCGCACGGCGCTCAGTCGAGCAGGAAGTTGAGCGCGACGTCGAGCACGGCCTGCCGGAACGCATCCTGCCGCGTGGGCAACGACGTGAACTCGAGAATCAGGTGGCTATACGACACCGTCGTGCCGACCGCGCTCGCGATCATGAAGAACAGTACATCCGGATCGACCGGGCGGATCGCGCCGGCGTCGACAGCCTCCGCCAGCAGCGGAAACATCGCGTCGTGATACGGCCGCACGAGCCGCTCCCGCAGCCGGTCCAGCCGCGCGCCCTCCTCGGTCGCCGCCGTCGAGAAGAACATGCCGATGTCCGGCTCGTCGAATTCGTGATCGACGCACAGCTCGATCGCGCGCCGCATGCGCTCGCGATGCGGCAATGACGACGCGCGCAGCGCACGCAATGCATCGAACATCGGCTCGGCCAGCTCGGCAATCTGCTCGACGACCGCCAGCCACAGCGTTTCCTTCGTGCCGAAATGATGGGCGATCAGCGCCGCGTCGATGCCCAGCTCGCGCGCGACCTCACGCACGCTCGTCGCATCGTAGCCGCGCTTCGCGAACGTGCGGCGCGCGGCTCGCAATATCACGTCCGGACCGACGGACGCGTCCGCCAGCGGCCGCCCGCGCGTGCGTCGCTTCGACAGCGCGCACTCAGTGACTTCAGCCACGTATTCCTGCTCCTGTTGATTGATTCGAATGCCCGTGTTCGAGCCCCGGTTTCGCGTCGCCGGAGCCGGGCCGCCTGCCCCACTCCGTTGACACGCGAAGCCGGGAAGCGCTAGGATCATACCTTATTCATCACGTGATGATTTATCCATGACAACCCTTACTCGCCCTGCCCGCATCGTCATCGTCGGCGGCGGAATCGCCGGCTTGCAGCTCGCGACCCGCCTCGGTGAACGCCTCGGCCGTAGCGGGCGCGCGCAGGTCACCGTCGTCGACCGCAGCCCGACCCACGTGTGGAAGCCGATGCTGCACACGATCGCGGCCGGCACACGGGACGTGCAGCAACAGCAGGTAATCTTCCTCGCCCACGCGCGCGACCACGGCTACACGTACCAGCCCGGCGAACTGAAGGGGCTCGATCGCGCGCGCCGCCGCGTGCGGCTCGCCGAGATCCGCTCGCCGGACGGCGAACTCCTGCTCGACGCGCGCGAGCTCGAATACGACGTGCTGATCCTCGCGCTCGGCAGCCAGGCCAACGATTTCGGCGTGCCGGGCGTGCGCGAGCACTGCTACTTCATCGACAGCCAGCAGCAGGCCGAAACATTCAACGAAGCGCTGCGGATGCGCGTGTTCCGCAGCATCGCGCGCGACGAGCCGTTTCGCGTCGCGATCGTCGGTGCGGGCGCGACGGGCGTGGAGCTGGCAGCGGAGCTGAGCCGGCTGCTGGAAGTCGCGCAGGCGTATGGCGATGCGACGGTGCGCGAGCGGCTGCAGCTGACGCTGCTCGAAAGCGGCCCGCGCATCCTCGCCGCGTTTCCGCCGAGGATTTCCGCGTCCGCGCAGCGCCGGCTCGAACAGATCGGTATGCACGTGCTGACGTCGACGCGCGTCACGTCGGCCGATGCGAACGGCTTCCACTATGGAGACGGTTCGTTTGCCGAAGCGGATTTGATGGTGTGGGCGGCCGGCGTGAAGGCGTCGGATTTCATGCAGGCGCTGGGCGGGCTCGATACGAACCGTGCGAACCAGATCATGGTCGGGCCCACGTTGCAGGCCACGGCCGATGAACACGTGTTCGCGATCGGCGATTGCGCGAGCCTGCAACCCGACGGCCAGGAGCGGCCGCTGCCGCCGACCGCGCAGGTCGCGACCCAGCAGGCCGAGCATCTCGCGAAACACCTGCCCGCATGGCTCGACGGCAAGCCGTTGCCGCCGTTCGCGTTCCACGATTTCGGCGCGCTCGTGTCGATCAGCGACTACGACGCATTCGGGACGCTCGGGCAATTCGGGTTCTTCCGCGGCGGCTTCATCCAGGGGCGTTTCGCCCAGTTCAGCCATCTGATGCTGTACCGGCGGCACCAGCAAGCGCTGCACGGGTTCTCCAAGGCGACGCTGCTGTGGCTCGCCGAACGGATCAACGGCTGCGTGCAGCCGCGCATCCGCCTGTCTTGACACATTGCGTAACGTTTCGAGGAAAGCAGACATGAGCAACAGTGCAGCCGCCTGGCTCAGGACCGTCGCCGCGATCGGCAGCTTCGACATGCCGTCCGTCTCATGGGCCGCGCCGCGCCGGCGCAGCGTCACGCGCGACCGCTTGCCGTCGTGGGACGCGACGAGCCAGCCGACCATCAGCGTGCTCGAGCGGCCCACCGCCGACACCGTGATGATTTCGTGGCGCGACGCGTGCACCGGCCACTACGGTTACCAGAAGTGGCGGCTGTTCACGACGCGCAAGCGCGGCGTCTGCGCGCTGTCGGGGCGGCCGATCGCGCCCGGCGACAGCGTCTATGCGCCGCAACTGCTCGGCTCGGCGCCGGGCAACGCCGCCGCGATGGTGCTGGCGGCGTCCCTCGACGAGGCGTGCGCCGCTTAAGCGGACGTCGCCCGACCGGCGCCATAGGCCGGATCGCCGTTCTGCCGTTCCAGTTCCGCGTCGAGATGCGCGGCATGCGCCTTCGCTTCGGACTCCGACATCAGCTCGCCTTCCCACTTCGCGACCACCGCGCTTGCGATCGAGTTGCCCACCGCATTGGTGGCCGAGCGCCCCATGTCGAGGAACGTGTCGACGCCGAGGATCAGCAGCAGCCCCGCTTCCGGAATGTCGAACTGGTGCAGCGTCGCCGCGATCACGACGAGCGATGCGCGCGGCACGCCGGCCATCCCCTTCGACGTGAGCATCAGCACCAGCAGCATCGTGATCTGCGTGCCGAGCGACAGATGGATGTTGTACGCCTGTGCAATGAACAACGACGCGAACGTGCAGTACATCATCGAGCCGTCGAGGTTGAACGAATAGCCCATCGGCATCACGAAGCTCGAGATCTTGCGCCGCACGCCGAACCGGTCGAGCGCATCGAGGATCTTCGGGTAGGCTGCTTCCGAGCTGGCAGTCGCGAACGACAGCATGAACGCTTCCTTGATCAGCGCCAGCAGCTTGAACACACGACGGCCGAGGAACAGCAGGCCGGCGGCCACGAGCGTGCTCCACAGCAGGAACAGGCTCACGTAGAAGTCGCCCATGAACACCGCGAACTTCAGCAGGATCGACAGCCCGTTGATCGCGACGGTCGACGCCATCGCGGCCAGCACCGCGAGCGGCGCGAGCTTCATCACATAGCCGGTGATCTTCAGCATCACGTGCGCCAGCTGGTCGATCGCGGCGACGAGGATCTTGCCGCGCTCGCCGAGCGCCGACAGCGCGACGCCGAAGAACATCGAGAACACGACGATCTGCAGGATCTCGTTGTTCGCCATCGCCTCGGCGATCGACTTCGGCACCATGTGACTGACGAAATCCTTCAGCGTGAACTTGGACGTCGCGAGATGCGCGGATGCGCCAACATCCGGCAGCGGCAGGCCGAGGTTTTCCCCGGGGCGCAGCAGGTTCGCCATCAACAGCCCGAGCAGCAGCGAAATCAGCGATGCGGTGACGAACCAGCCGAACGCCTTCACGAACACGCGCCCCACCGACGATGCGTCGCCCATGTGCGCGATGCCGACGACGAGCGTGGAGAACACCAGCGGGCCGATCACCATCTTGATCAGGCGCAGGAACACGTCGGACACGAGCGAGATGTAGCCGGCGATTTCCGTCGCGGACTGCTTGTCCGGAAACTGCGTGTAGATCATGTAGCCGATGAAGATGCCGGCCGCCATTGCGAGCAGGATCCAGACTGCCGCGGACATTCGTTTGTTCATAACGGTACTCGACGCACGGTGCAGGAATGGAAGAAAACGCCGCGCCGGTGCCGTGCCACGGTGCGCGTTGCGGGCCGGTCGTGCGCCCTGTCGCTGCTCCGGCGCTCGCGCGATGGCGAACGCCGGTTGCAACGGTTCGATGTGATGCGATCAAACCGGATCAGGTCAGTACCGGTCAATAACCGATCGCCGATCCGGCCGGGCGGCGCGGGTCGTTGACGCCGTAGATGTAGCCGACGCGTACATTGCCGGATACCGACGAGTCGTTACCGGAACTCTGGCGGCTCGTCGCTTCGGTGCCGGGCAGGCCGACCATGATCAGCTCGGCGGCGCCCCACGGCGTCTGCTCGGCCATCTTGTAGCCCATCTTGTGCAGGATCGCGAGCGTGTCCGGCGACAGGCCGCGGGTCTCGTAATAGACCTCGTCCGGCAGCCATTGATGATGGACGCGCGGCGCGCCGACCGCATCCTGCGGCGTCATCCCGTAGTCGATCACGTTCAGCACGGTCTGCAGCGTGATCGTGATGATGCGCGAGCCGCCCGGCGAACCGACCACCATGAACACGTTGCCGTCCTTCTTCACGATCGTCGGCGCCATCGACGACAGCGGGCGCTTGCCCGGTGCGATCGAGTTGCGCGTGCCCTGCACGAGGCCGAACAGGTTCTGCGCGCCGACCTTCACGGTGAAGTCGTCCATCTCGTCGTTCAGGAAGAAGCCCGTGCCCGGCGCGATCACCACGGCGCCGAAGCGGCCGTTGACGGTGTATGTGGTCGACACCGCGTTGCCGTCGTGATCGACGATCGAATAGTGAGTCGTCTCCGGCTTCTCGTGCACGCCGACGCCCGGCTGCACATCGACCGACGCCGTCGCCATCTCGCCGCTGATCTGCTTGCGGATCTCGGCCGCATACGCCTTGCTCGTCAGCTTCGCGACGGGATTGTCGATGAAGTTCGGGTCGCCCAGCAGCGTGTTGCGATCCTCGTAGGCATGGCGCATCGCCTCGGTCATGTAGTGGACCACCGAAGCCGACTGGTAGCCCATCTTGCGCAGGTCATAGCCTTCGAGGACGTTCAGCGTCTCGCACATCGTCACGCCGCCCGAGCTCGGCGGCGGCGCCGACACGAACTCGTAGCCGCGATACGTGCAGGTCAGCGGCGCAACGTCCTGCGCGCGATACGATGCGAAATCGGCTGCCGTGATCAGGCCGCCGCCGCGCTTCGCGGCCGCTTCGACGATCTTCGGGATCTCGCCGTGATAGAACGCCTCGGGGCCCTGCTCCGCGATACGCTCGAGCGTGCGCACCAGGTCCTTCTGCACCAGGCGGTCGCCCGGCTGCAGCGGCGTGCCGTCCGGGCGCAGGAAGATGCGCGCGGCTTCCGGATCCTTCTTGAAGCGCTCGATCGTCGTGTCGAGGATGTCCGTGTCGCCGCGCGTCAGCACGAAGCCGTCGCGCGCGAGCCGGATCGCCGGCTCCATCACCTGCTTGCGCGTCAGCTTGCCGTACTTGCGCTGCGCGAGGTCGAGACCGGCGACCGTGCCCGGCACGCCGACCGCGCGATAGCCGTACAGGCTGTCGTCCGGAATGACGTTGCCCTTCGCATCGAGATACATGTTCGCCGATGCCGCGGCCGGCGCCGTTTCGCGGAAGTTGATGAAGCGGTCGCGGCCATCGGCCAGGTGCACGGTCATGAAGCCGCCGCCGCCGATGTTGCCGCAGCACGGATTGGTCACCGCCTGCGCGTAGCCGACCGCCACCGCGGCGTCCACCGCGTTGCCGCCCTTCTTCAGGATGTCGACGCCGATCTGTGACGCGTAATGCTGCGACGACACGACCATGCCGTTCTTCGCTTCCACCGCGGGTTCCGAAGCGGCGAGCACGCACGCGCTCATGGCAGACAACAGGGTGAGTACTACGAGCCGCCTCATGACGGAATCCTCCAGACGAATAAACCGGGCCATGCCGATGCGATCCGACATGTAATGAACAGTACATTCCAGCGAGGCCGCGATCATATCACCGGGGTTTTTATTCAAAAACCTAGGGTTATCACTGAATTATTTCGCTATACCGGATGGGTTCGCCGTCGCTTTGAATGTTTGTTTTATTACATATGTGAATGATCAGAGCGGAGGCGATGCGGCCCTCTAATCTGGAGTCGCACACGGCCCGCGGGCCATCGATCGGCTAACATGCGTGGAGTCGCCGGCAGACACAGGTCTGCCGTTTGTCATTCAGATACGAGCAAGCCGGAGTGCCCGATGGGGACAAGCATCAGGGCGTTGCTGCTATCCCAGATGGATAGCTTCACGCCGTCGGAACAGAAGGTCGCGCATGCGCTGCTGGATCGCTATCCGAGCCTCGGTCTCGGGCCGATCGCCAGTTTTGCGAAGCAAGCCGAAGTCAGCGACCCGACCGTGTTTCGCTTCGTCGTGCGGATCGGCTTTCCGAACTACTCGTCGTTTCAGCAGGCGTTGCACGACGAGATCGACACCGCGATGAATTCGCCGCTCGCGCGGATGGATGCGTTCCACTCGGAATCGGGAATGCGCGACAGTCATTCGGCGATCTTCCAGCGGCTCTCGCAAGCGCTCGCCACGACGATCGACGAGCTCGACGCGGCGGCGTTCGACGAAGCGGTGACGCTGCTGGCCGATCCGGATCTTCGCGTGTTTTGCGGCGGCGGGCGTTATACCGCGCCGCTCGCGTCGCTGTTTTCCTTCACGCTCGCGTATGCGCGCCCGCATGTGCAGTACGTCGAGCCGAACGTGAATCTCGCGTCGGTCACGCTGACGGACATGGGGCCTGCCGACGTGCTGGTCATTTTCGATTTTCGCCGCTACCAGAAGGACAGCATCCGCTTCGCGCAGGCTGCGCACCAGCTCGGCGTGCGGGTGCTGCTGATTACCGACGAATGGCGCTCGCCGATCAGCGCATTCGCCGAAATCGTGCTGCGGATCCAGGGACGCCCGTTCGCGATGCTGCAGACGAACGTGCCCGCGCTCGCGCTCGCCGAAGCGCTGGTGATCGGCGTGACGAACCGGCTTCCCGAACTGGCGCGGCAGCGGATGGAGAAAATCGAGCGACTGAGTACGGGTGGGGTCGAGCGGGATGCGAATCAGTGGGATTTGCCGGAGTGACGGTGATCGTCATTTGGTCGATCGTCATTCGGGCATGAGGTTTCAGCTATCGACGTCGTCGGGCTCGCGACTTGAATCGAAAAACAAAATCCAGACGTTCAATGTGCGGCTCATTCCATCCTCGCGATACCGTGCTCATGGCATCAGTTCCATCCGGTTGCCGGTCACGATCAGCTTGACGGGATTTGTCTTCTTCCACTGTGACTTCGGAATCACGAGTTGCCACTCGGCACCGCCCTGATCACGAAAGAACCCCGCGACACCCACTGCTTGCACGTCATTCGGCATTGGCGCGGACAGTTTCACGGTGGCATCAGGGGCAAGCGTGGTCTCGAGACTGCCGAGCAGATCGGCACTCAGTAACGCTCTGTCGTCATCGAGAAGCTGGCTGTAAGCTGCCCTCTCGAAGGCCTTCGCATCCTTCAACTGGTAGACGCGCATCACAACCGGCAACGATTGTCCTCGCTCGTTCGGGTTGAGTGCGGAGCGGCTTTCGATCACGAGGTTCATCTGCTTGACCTTCGCGACGAAAATCGCGCGCGTCATGTCGGCGGTCGTCGCCTTCACCGATTGCCACATGCCGCAGCCGGACAATGATGCTGCCGTCATCGCGGCGACGCTCGCCAATCGAATGTTTCGCATCATCCGATTTATTCGCAGTGTCACAACCAGTCTCCCGTTTTGATCGTGCATGGATAGCGCCGGATTGGACCGGCCACGCCTTCATACAGAACGAGCCGTACCGCAAAATGGAAGCACGCGTAGCGGCCTATGAAGCGGCTGAGTACGTCGCCGAACAGTGCGACGTCACCCGGGCCGGTAAAACCCGTCGGCTCGATACCCACGTTCACATTCACGATGCGGTCGACACGCGCACCGCCCAGTTCCGTTTCCTCGTCGAGCCAAACGTAATGAATCGCGTCGACACGTCGCCGGTTTTCGTCCTGTCGCGTCCAGTCGTACAACGACAGTGCGCCGCGCAGCACATTCGCGTCCATCATGTTCAGTTCAGTTGTGCCGGCTCCATTGAAGTGAGAGATCACCCGCCAGCCATAGTCCCCACCGCGCGGAGGGTACAGCGGCATCGTGGGTGCCGTCAGATTGCACACGCGTTCGACACCGTTGAAAGTCGAAGCAGGCGTGGCAATCATCGATTCCCGCAGCGCCATACGCGGCAAGCGCCCATTGTTTGCCAACACCCGAACCGTTACGTGCCCGTCCGGCAAGCTGCCCGGTTCATCCCATACCTGCCCGCCTAACGTCACGATCATCTCGCGCTGGCCCGTCACGCCCTGCCGAATCGACGAGTGGTAGTGCCGATCCGGCGACTCGTGTCGGATCATCCCGCCGCGGTGCCGGAATTCCTTGATCGACTGATAGGTGTATTGCCTGGCGGTGCGCGGATCGGTCGACACGACCGACAGTACGTCGTAGGGCTCGACGTGCGCGCCGGCCGACGCCGGGGCGCGCACCGGATAGTCGCGGTCGTGTGCATTGGGTCGGATTGCCTGCGCGTCCAGTTCGAACAGATTGATCACCGGCGTGCAAAACAGCCGGATGTTGTCTGCGCCGAACGTGGCGTCACCGGGTATCCGGTCCCGGATCACGATATCGAATTCAACGCGCGTTTCGCCCGGTGGCACACTTGCCGCGTCGAAACCGCACAAATCGACGAAATGGAATTTCTCAGGAAACGCGAAATATTCAAGCATCGTACGCTCGCGCTCGAGACCGGCGTCACGCGCATCGGGATCGATGGGCCACAGTCGCGCCTGCGCGCCAAAGCCTGCCGCCTCGACGGTCATCGCCGGCCGCGGTTGTAGCTGGCCGTCGAGTATGCGCGGCATGCGCACGCCGATCGACTCGATCTGGCGCGTGAAAACCGCGTAGAGCGCCGATGCAGTCGGCCGGTCGCCATGCAGGTATAGCCGGATACGCGACAGGTCGTCCAGCAACCGCTGCTCGCGGTGCAGCAAGTCAAACGCCAGCCGGATCACCGTACGGCCGTCCTCGCGCATACACGCACCCGCCTCGCGCACACTGAGCGGCAACAGACGTATCGACTGAGTGGTTCGGTAGACACATATCGTCCCGTCCGGCCCCACCGGTGTCGAATGGACCTGCAACCCGGACGGCAGGATATCGAGCATCCGCGCCTCGCCGGTGCGGAGCACGCACTCGAGGATTGCCAGTGACGGAACCGTGCGACCTGCGTGCGGCCACAAGTGATCGAGCAATGGATCGGTGATTTCCGGCAGCGCGTCGTCGAGCTTCATTCGCAGCCGGCTCGTGAGGAACGCGAAACCCTCGTAAGTCTGCTCGACACTGTCGTGGCGCGCGCCGGGCAACGTCATTCCCACACGGCGCGCACCTTGCGGCTGGGCCTTCGAAAATTCCCTGCCCGCTTCGCGCAGGTAACGCATCTCCGCATCGAAGTAGCGCAGGTATGGGTCGTCTTCCGCACCGAAACCGAGCCCTTCAGGCCACGTCGACTCGTTTTTGTCTTCACTCATGGTTGGATATCCGGCGGCAGTGGCGGCAGGAGCGGCATCGTCGACGCGACGCCCGCCTTGCCGACGACGAAAATGCGATCAGGCATGCGGAACCCGCGTAGCTTCAGCAGATCGATCGGCCCGGCACCCACTTGTGTACGCAACACGTACGACAGCGGTTCGTTCCCGGCATTCCACGTGAGCCGATAGCGCGTGCTGTCAAGCTGCTTGATGTCCGCCTTGCTCAGCAGACGGAGGAACGCCCAATCTCCGGTCGAATCGAACGCCTGCCGCAGGCCCGCATCGAGCGTTTGCCATGTCAGCCCCGCGTGCCCGTTCAGGCCATAGCCTGGCCACGCCAGGGGCGTCCAGCGCTCCTGCTGATTGAAATAGACGATTTGCGTGCCGTCGGCCGACAGTTCCGAGCGCGTCACTTTCGGCGTCGGCAGTGCCATCATTTCGAACTTCTCCCGCGCGTCGCCCTGCACGTAGAGCTGTGCGCCAACCGTCAACAGCTGCCGGATGGCGCTCAGGAATTTCGGGTCGAACTGCAATGCCTGCGGTGCAAGCTCGTTTGGCGTCCAATGGTCGCCCTCGGGTTTCATCACCCCGGCCAGTTGGGTCGTCACGAAGCGCGAAATCAAACCTGTATCGGGTCGCACATAGCGTCCAAGTTCCGCGAAGGACGCATCGGCCTGCGTATCGAAGAACGGATAGCGGCCGCTCATCGCCGCGTTGAACGGCGCGGCAATACTCGCTCGCCATGCCTCATTCAGGCTCGCTGCGACCGGTTGCAGAATCGTCTGCCATGCCGCCTCGAGCGGCTGCGCAAACACCGTATTGCCGAACCCCGCCCACGCCGTACCGAGGCTCGCTGCCGTGAGCGCCGCGTCATCGCGGGCCTGGGACAATTCCGACAGCTTGCCTTGAAACACTGCCTGCGCAAGCGAACGCGCCATTGCCTGCGCGTCGCGACTGCTCGCGATCTGTTGCAGCTTCAGCCGCATCATCGTGACCGCCGTCAGGTAACGCGACAGGCTCACTCCGTTCAGCGCGATGTCGGCCGGCGTGGTGCGCTTCACGTTTGCAGCGGCAGGTGAAGGGCTTGTGTCGCCCATCAGCACCAGCAGTGGACCGAACGACTTGTCGAGCGGGTGGACAACGGCCGCCACCACCTGCTCGTCAGTCCCGATCAGGTTTTGCGCCGTTCTCACCAGCGTGTCCGCCAGCGCCTGCGACGGCCGCCCCGCCTGCGCCTGATATTGCACGGATTTCATCAACGCGATCAGCGGTGAAGTCTGTGCATCCGCCAGCCGAGAAAGCTGCTCGACCGCACCATTGAGATTGGACGCCGGTTGCCACTGCATGCTGTTGAGCATGCGCTGCCATGCAGCCGTGTACTCGTCAAAATACCGTGCCTTCAGTCGCTGCTTCAATTCCTCGGCTGCATGTTTCTCGTCCACGATCGCCTTCGTTTGGATCGTGCCCTGCGCGAGCGTGTTGCCGATTGTCTGCTGCGACTGCGTGCCCGTCAGCACCCAATCGCCGCTGACTTCGCGCTCGCCGGAGACCTTGTCGATCGCCGCGGCGATCATGCCGTCCCACGCCGCGCGCGTATAAATTCCCGGCACGGTCTGCGATGCCTCGAACATCCCGCGCGCATCGGCGCCATTCAGGAGCGTTTCGAGCGACGCGTCGGCGTATTTGTTTTTGACGTCGTCGAGGATGCGTTGATACACGGTGTCGTCAGCCGACGCGAGCCCCATTTGCGTGATCAGCATGTTGCGGGTCGCTGTCACGATGCGATCGTCCATCGCAATTCGCCATTCGGGATGCGTTTTCAGGTGATCGGCGTAAAACCCTGCGAGCCGTCGACCGGTATCGCCACGCTCACCTAGCGGCATCTCCACGGGGCGCGGCCACAGCGAGACAAGCAAGCGCTTCAGAAACGCCGGATCGGCGCGCACCGGATCGCCGAGCATCAGGTAGGTCTTGAGCGCATTGTAGGTACTGCCCCGCGCGTCCTGCGATTGAAGGCTGTCGGCACGTGCCTGATCCGCGACCCGCAGCAGCTCGCCGATCGTTTGCACGACGGGCATCTGCAAGTTGCGGGTCGCTGCGATTCGGTAAGATTGCCAAAGGCCGCCGAGGATATCGTCATTGCGCGACAGGCCGGCGCGCAGGTACCACGGTACGCCATGCTGCTGCCGGTATTCGAGCTTTTCCATCAACTGTTGAAGCGCCAGTTGCGCGCGCCAGGCGGCGGCCGTCTGCGGCCGCGCGTCGACCGCTGCGCTCGCCGCCGCCTGCGCCGCGCGCATGAGTCGCTGGTTGCCGACGAACGACGCGGTCATCCATACGCACCACGCCACCGTCGCAACGATCAAGCACATCGCGAGCGTGTTCCGCCAGTAAAATCCGACGCGCCGTCCAATGCGTTGCCTGCTGGCGATTGCGCGCCACGCGGGCAGCAGTGCGGCGGGTTGGGGCGCGAACTCGATCGGCACGTTCGGAACAGTCGCGCTGCCGTCCGCGGCGAGCGGCACCGGCGTCGGCGCGGCTGTCGCAAATACAGGTGTGAACATCACGCCCGCCAGCGGCGCGCGCAGCCAGCGCGAAGCAAGAAGCGCTTGCCACCCGGTGACGATGTGTTCGCACTGTTTTCCGATGTATTGCGAGATTTCGGCCGGATAGGTGATGCGGGTGGGCTCGGTACAAAGGCGAACGCCCGCCTCCGCCGTATCACGCTCGAGCGCGGCAAGCTGATCGGCCAACGCGAGTGCAGTCTGCCCGCTCGCGTACGGCGGCCCCGGAAATGCACCCATCGCCTCGAACGTTTCGGATCGATCGCTCTGTGTGGGCACTGCGTGGAGGAGCGTGACCGGCGCGGCCCAGCCAAGGTCGGCGGCAATCGCGGCGAGTACGCGGGGCAGTTCAGTATCGCGCTCGTCCACGTGCGTGACATGCACAACGCTGTCGACCGGCCGCTTGCGCCGGAGCTCACGGATTTGTCGTCGCCACGCGCCCGCTTCGACACCGTCCGGTGCCGCATGCACGAGGATCGCGTTGTCCACGGACATCGCACCCGCACGCTTCAGACCCGGTGCGACTTGGTCGATCAACTTGTCCGGACCGCACACCATCAGCCACGGTGACCGGTATCGCCAGCGCCAACCCTGCGACGCACGTAGTTCGTCGACCATGCGCTGCAGCCGGGCGTCGTGTTTCAGCGGCTTCTGCGGCTTCATCGTTTCACCGATATCCCTGCGATACAACTGTCCTGCAATGGCGTATGCACCGATAAAAAACAAGCAGAGATGCATGGCGACGAAGACAATCAGGGCGATGACGATGGCGATCACGACTTGCATACGCGCCACACCGGGCGCGAGATCGAACAGGTCACCGCGGCGCCATACGAGGCCGATCGCGAACGCCGCGGCGATCAGCGCCGCCACCACCACGCCCCAGAGCGCGAGGCGTCCGGAGGGCGCAGACTCCACAGCGGGCGCCGAGTCAAGCGGTCTCAAGGTCAGTTTCGGATCGGTCATGCTGAGCGTTTCCAGGCAACGAAGATTCCTTCCCGTGTGGACCGGGAAGCACGTGAATGACGGCGGACTGCACGCCGTCGATGATCAGTTGCGGCGCGTCCGCGGCACCACATTCGACAGCGGCTGCGACGGACAGCCAACCGCTCGCATTGCCAAAATCGCCGACGATGTAGGCGAGATCGCATTGGGCGTCGCCGTTCGCAAGTGCCTCCAGGTTCGCGATGCGCAACCCCTGATTGCAACGCTTAACGGCACGCGTGACCCAGGCACGCGTCACCGCTTCGAAATCTGCCCCACCCCAGATCACGGCATTCGCGAAACCGTACTCGATCTCATCGGCCTTGCCTTCGACGGGTCTATGCAGACTTGCAAGCACGGGTACACCTTCGGGTAGACGGTAGAAGCCAGCATCGAGCAGCATCGCGACACATCCCTCCGTGCTGCCGGTCGGAGGCTGTTTTTCATGCCAGACCGTTGCGATCACAAGCAGCGGGCATGCCTCGCGGGCATCGAGCCACGCATCCGCGACCAGCAAGCCGTGCGAAGCCGGTGTCGGCAGTACTGTAAGGGGCGGCAGACCAGCCAATTGCAGCGCGTCGCGCACCTCTTGCGCGCGGACGGCTTCTTCGCCGGGCTCCGCCAGTACGCGCACTGTCGGCCAGTGGGCCGCTTCGTAGTGCGTGAGCGCGTGCAGGCTCGCGGCGAGGGGTTCAAGCGCTTCGGCAATTTTGCATGCGAGCTCGGTAACGGGACGCTTTGGCGGCGCCTCTGCTACGGCATCGCTCTCTTCAGTCTGATCGGCCATGTCGGGCTCGTAAGCTGCGTCGGATACTTCCAACGGATCATCGAAGCGGCAATGCTCGATGACGCCCGCGCCAGAACGTGGCTGCTGCTGTCTCGGCAAACGCACACCCGCATGAATCGTCTGTGCAAGCGTCCGATCGTTCAAGGGCAAGCAATAGCCGACGCCAAGGATCCGAAGCGGCTGCTGTGCGACACGGATGCGCTCCGCCAGCCATCGGTCGCGATGGAGGTTCCGGTGGTATGTGCGGTACCACATGGCCTCATAACGAGCGCGCTCGATTGCGAAGAGAAAGCCGAAAAGCCCGTTCGGAATACCGACGACGCAGAACCAGAACCATGGGCTGCCCGCCCGCTCACCATTCGGCCACGTCAGCAGCACAATCGCCGCCCCGAACACCGCGCAGGCGAGCCAGATGCAGAACCACCACGGCCAGACGCGTGGACGGCTCGGATAGGCGCTCGGGCATCCCGCTTGAGAGAGGTCGACGGGCATTATTCGAAGTGGACGTTCGGTAGCGACGAAATCAACCGACAGCCACATGCGCAGCGATGGCCATCCAGCGCGAATGGCTTGTTGTCGCGATCGGGAAACTTGTTGGCGCCTTCGTCGATGACGGTCGGGCCATGCAGGTTGCAAGTCGCATCATCGCCCTTGCGGGCAAGCGGCTTGCTCATGAATATCGTCCATGGTGAGCCACTGGTGACTTCGCCACCATGTTCGAGTTTGTCGCCTTGGCGGATCGGAGATTTCATTTTATATTATGATTGACTACCATTTATCGATCTTTATGGATCGAATGATCGCGTTTATTGCAGCCACCTTACCTCGCGCCTCCTTACTCAGCCTACCACCCGGAGTAGGTGGCTTTTCAATAATGGCGGAGACAAATATTGCCGGTGGTGCATCGGGTTTTTTCGCAAAAGCCAATGTAGCCACGTAACAGATCGCACCCGCCGCCGTCAAATGTGCCATTCGTCGCATATGAGGCCGATGCGCCCAAGACAAACCACAAAAAAGCAATGTCGCTGCAAATAAATTTCGCCGGAATTCGTTAATTTTCACATCGCCACCAAACAGCACTCTCAAAAAAACCATAATTCAATTCCATCTCGCATGCGAGATCAAAAAAATCGAAATGACGAGAATAGATACTTGAAAGCGTGTTCCCTCTCCTTACCGACGTTCGACGTCCGATCTCCGTAATACAGACGGAAGACAATCGATCGGGTGCCGTTACCAGCAACGAAAACCCGTTGTTGTTTTTGATATCTAACAACGCTCCCCGTAGGCTTTATTGCTGAGTAGCTCATGACATAGAGATCACCACCTGGCAACTGAACATGCTCCTTCGAGACCGCCCTAAATAGACCGTTTTGGGCCGCTCCGTCTGCCGACTCAACCTGCGCCAGCCTATCCGCTAACGGAATCGCCTCAACAGTCAGGGCAAAATCTGTCAAAGCGCGCCAGTCGTCGGGCATGCGCGGCATAGGCCCAGTTCGTTTAAGCCGTAGCCTCCCTATGTATAGAAACGGTATGTAGCACTCGTCTTTCCCTAACATGATGGTGTGCCCCGCGTCGACATACTCAAGACCATTGGGAATCGCAAACGACAAATGACAATCATCCCTCAACACTCTCTCAGGTTCCTTGCCGCTCGCGGAACCCACAAAAGCCATAAAGCCAAAAATACTCAATCCAAGTAGAATGACTCGCCTCACGATTCCTCACCTCACATTACGGGCTTGTGGTCAGCATTCGGCACCACTTCATCATTGAGCTCGTACCAGGCGTTATTAAATCCTTGCTTTCGCCAATCAGCAGCTATCCCGGCCGGATTGATACACTTCGTAACTTGAAGTGTCTCAGCCTCGCTGGCCCCTCGATCGGCCCAGTAATTGATGCTGAGCTTACCAAGGGGAACCACGTCGTCTTTCCGGGTTATCGGATTTTTAACGAGCCGCTGTCGCTGTTTCGACACCCAATACCACCCAGAAGCGTCACATGTATTATAAGAATCAGTTACAAGCAAAGAGCTTGTTGCATCCGTATTGAAAATCTTGCCTCGATATTTTCCATAGAACTGGTAATTATATCTCCCGGTAACCTGAATCAATCCGCGCCCCTTAAAGCGAACACCGTCACCTCTCTCCGTATTGCCGAGATTATCGCCTTCCGGGTGGCCAGGTTCATATTTATCGAAGTATGAAGGCTCACCACCTTCAAGCATGAATTCCAAGCGCCCTGTTTCCGCCGTCAACTGACCGAACAAATGCGCAAGGCGCAAACGGCTGGACGATATTCCATACTTCCTAGCAACAATATAAAAACTTACATATAAATTTGCGGGGCGTCGTTCCGTCGCATAACTAAGCCGTTTGATAACGACGGATCTTGAGAGCGGAGCAACCTCACGCCCCTTTTCCCTGATCGTGCTACGAATACAGTAAGCAGTTTCGCCCTTGCTTAACCAACCACATTTCCTGAAATGCCGAATAAAGGCAAGCGGATGAAAGAACCATAGCTTCTGCCCCGCCGGAAGCCCCGTCTTGTCCCAAAACTGAACCTCCTTCAGGTACTTCAAGAAATCCTTATAGCCCTTCTCATTACCGTGGTAGAAGCCGCCCTCATCGAGTAGTCGCGCATAGCGCCCTTCGTTGTTTGTACTATCCCACTCACTCGGCGCATGGCAGACAAGGCCGCGCAACTGCCGCCGTACCCGGGCATTACCTTTCACATACGCCCACAGCACTCGCTTCTTGTGAGCTTCCGCCGTCTCCCCTGCCACCGCTGGTACGTCGTGCGGAGCAGCATCGTTCAGGATTGTCTTCAGCGCATCCACATCGCACAGTCCGTCGCTGCTGAACGGCGTATTGCCCTCACTGACTTTCTGCCAGCCCATGCAAGACAGGAAGTCCGCATCCGAGAACTTGTGAATGCCGGAGTCGTTGATATCGATGTAACCAACCTTGTCTGCCGCCCAGTTGACCTTCATCCACGTCGCGCGCGCATTGTCCGCCAGCGTCTGGGACGGCGACAGGATGCGACCAAAGCGCAGCAGTTCGTAGCCGTCACTTGGGCATGACGAATAAAGCGCCGTCGCACGCTTGTACAGATCGTATTCGTAGTCCTTTTCCTCGACGGGTTGCGGCGTGAGCAGCGTGCGAGTGCCGTCTTGCGCCAGGCTCCAGACGTTGGTGTATTTCGAGCCGACGCTGAAGTAGGTCTCAACGAGCAACGGCAGCGCGTTCGAGCCCTCTTGAGCTGGCTTGAACTCGATTCCGTGCAACTTGTTGTGGGCATCGGCCTTCTCAGGCAGACGACGAAACGTGCTGCCTGCCGGAATGACGAAATACGCATGCCCCCACCAATCCGTTCCGGTTGGCGAGGTGGGCGTGCCCTTACCCAATTGCGTACACCCGAAATAAGCGTCGAAATCCGCCGGCAACATGAAGATTTCGAAGTGCAAATGCGGCATGCCCTCATATTCGCCACGCCACCCCAACACGTCCTTACGCCGGACCTTCTTGCCGTCCGCCGAGACCGCCGGCGTCACCTGCCCCTTGTTCACCGAACCAGTAGGCAGGCGCAGGAACTCAGGCATTTCCTTGGCATTCGCCCGGTGCTGCTGGTACTCCGCCAGCGGCAGCAGATGCATGTATAGCGAATAGAAGGTCAGCGTGCGGCCTTCCCCAGTCTCGGTCGTATGTTTGAGCAACACAAATCCCGGATGGCTTACGCCGCCGTCCACCCCATGCTGACAGACCCGGTAGGCAACAACCTCGCCGTCAGCAATCGCGTGCACCTTGCCCTTCGTATCGGGCTGCAGATGCACGCCACAATGCCAGCGCCGATCAATCGCGATCGGATAGACGCCGTGGTCGCATTCGAATTTGTCGACCGCATCCATCATCGGATCGGGGTTCGTCCCGGTCGGGGCTGCGAGACCGGCTTCGGGCAGAAACGGGGGGCTGATAATCATGGTCGTTACTGTGTGTGGCTGTACTTGGCGCTGGGCTGGTATTCGCTCACCGGCAGTTGCGGCAAGCTGATGGACGTATTGCCCGGCCCTTCGAACTTGAACGAGGCCGCCCTGATACGGAATTCACCCGGACACTCGAAGACGACATTGCCGTTCTCGATGGTCATCGACGCGCCGCCGCTGGTCACCATCGCCCTTGTCTTGGCGTTCACGAGTACGTTCGCGTTGGCGCTCGACACGTGCAATTGCTCGTCGGAAAAGAGATCCATCGGAGCGCGTTGTGCCTGCAACTCGATTTTCCCTTTCGAGAAAATCTTGATGCCAAGCTTGTGCGCACACAGCGAGATCAGGTCACCGGCCACCATCCGCAGGCGCCTGACGACACTCACATCCATATCCCGGCCCGCGGTAACGATCACGTTCTCGCCAGCCGAGTGCTGCGCCGATTTCGGTGTCACGAACGCCATGCCGCCGGGGGCACTGGCAAGCAACCCCGCGTCGCGAAGCTGATTCAGGCCGTCGAGCAGCGCCGCCTGCGTCGCGCGATCCGCAGGCGCGGCCTTCATCTGCGATGTCGTGGCCGCAAGTTCCGTTACGCGCTCCAATGCTGCCTTGAGCTGCGCGACAGCGGCAGGCATATCGAGGTGCGGAATCTCGGACCCGCCACCTGCATCCGCCGAGACGAACAACCCCTTCGGCGCACGTACCGAACCCCAGTGCTGCGTGGTCAGTTCGAAGCCCTCGCCGCGCTTGTTCTTCGCGCGGTCGACCAGATTGCCCATGTTGAGCGACGACTGCCCGAAGACCGTCGCCAGCCGGATGCCTTCGTGGTCTTTCAGATCTTCGAAGCGCAGCTTGTTGCCGAGCAACGGAGAGCGGAACACGGCGCGGCTATACCAGCCCTCCTTGCCGTGCACGAGGTCCCGACGCGCATGGTCATGCAGCGCCCCCGCGATCAGCAAGCGATCGCAATTTCCTTGCGTCGCGACGACGCGTACTTCCGACCGCGGCAGCAGCGGAATGTGCAGGCCGCCCTGATACGAGGCGGAGGTACGCAGCAGGCGCAACGGCATGCTGTTCGTTCCGCGCTTGCCGCTGTGCCGGCTGAACAGCAGCCGGACGCGATAACGGCCGTATTCATCCATCCACGCGTATGGCTCGTCATCGCCTGACTCGACCACACCGATCAGCATGCCGGCAACCCATCGCCAATGCTTTTCAGGAACATATTCCGGCCGGTAGCTCTGATGCGCGGGGATCGCTTCGAAGGTGTTGATGACTGACTGGCTGCGGTCGCCGGTCGTGACGAGCTTCGTGATCACCATCCCGTGTGGCGCCTCCGGCACCACGTCATTGACAATCCGCACCACCATCCCGGGCGTCATGCCAATGACGTTGCTCGTACCCGTGAGCCGCATTTGCCGTGTGAGCAGTTCATCGCGCCGTGCGTCAGCCAGCGCCTGCCCTTCTTCGACCGAATGAAAATGCTCGATGCTGCGGTTCACGCTTCCATACACCGAGCGGTCATCGTTGGCCACGACCGCTTCGACCTGCAGTGGATCGTCGGGTACGCGATAGTCGTGATCCCATTCACGCACCTTCTGCGGTACCAGCGCGCGCGTGGCTTCCAGCGTCAGAATCGCCTCGTGCCAGTTCACCAGACCGGAATGCGGCAGCAATGGCACCTCGAGCGCTCGCATATAGCCGCGCGGCGTGTTGCCGAACACCAACGTGTCGCGTTGCGGGCCGTCCTCTTTCCTGGCCTGCTTGAAGTAGTAATAGACGCCCCCGCGTCGGCAATGCCGATCGATAAAGTTCGCGACCGTCTCTTCGTACATCACCGTTTGTTCGAACTTCCCGTCGAGCCCCTCCAGTTCGAACTCGACATCAAAGGACTGGAACAGGTTTCGATCGACGATCGCGTCGGTCAGCAGCTCGCGAAGCGACCTGTCCAGAAATACGGCCGAATCGTGCACCTCGTCGAGCAGCGAGAGACGCGGCTTCAGGTGTAGTTGATAGGTCGCTTCGTCACGAGACGTTTTGACTCGGGTCCATTGCGTTACGACGCCATGCACGGTACGCGCCGCATGCTGGACCGGATCGATCATGCCGGCCATCGACGGCACGGACGCGTGCTCCTCGATGGTGAAAATCGCCGGCCGACCGACAATCGCCGCGCCATCGATCCGTTTGTCCGCCGACGTCACGGTGATGTCCGCGAGGAAAGGCGTATTCATTTGCTCGGTCAGGACGAACGACAAAACGGAGATCGGCGCGTCCAGCGTCGCGATCTCTAGATGCAGAGGTTGGGTAACGACCGAACCGGGGTGCTTCAGCACATCCTGAATGGTTAGCATGGCTGCTGTTGAACGAGAGGTTATATACCGGCACGTTCGTCCATTCATGCATTCGGGGACGCAGTGCCACTACGCTCTCGTCAGTGAAGCATATGCTCACGGGAATGAACACACTCATCTCGACGGCTGATAAGTCATTTATTTTTAAGATATACCTGACTCCACGGGGGCGAATTTGATTAAATCTATTTTTGTTCCCCCTGGACTACCTCAACACCGCTCCTCTCACAACTCCGACAAAGCCGAATCTCGGAAGGGGTGATGGGCCCGCAAGCCCTTGCTCCATAGGTACACGCCAGACACGCGCCGACGCTCTTTCGCATCATGGAAAATCACACCCGAAAATTTGCGCTCGTGAGCGCTCGAAAAACACTCAACAAAACATCATCGAAACTCACGCACTTCCGTACAATATTGATCCAATAGAGCAGGAAATAACTGAACCGAACAATGTATAAAATTGTCACGCGATAGTGCGATTCGATTTCGCTGTTCTTGAGATGACTAACGGGGGCCGTTAGACCGGCAGTACGATCGGACAGCAGCATGGCATGGTGTGGCGCCGAAGCCGGGACGACGTGCGTGTCCGTTGCCGATCTGATCGGATAGCGCTTCAGTGGGCTGGCCGGCACCGTAACGGCCGGACGGTTCGGCAGCGCTGCCGGCAGTGCGGCAGGCGCCGATCGCGACATCAATGGCAGATAAATGTCGACCCGTACGTGTCTACTCGCACACTTCACGACTCCACATCCTCAAGACTGAACACCTCCGTCTTGTCGTTATACGAAAAGACTTCGCCGTAACGCCCCCAGTCGATCACCGCGTCGAGCGTCTCCTCGGCCGCGCCGTCCGACAGAAAATCCTCCAGCTCCTGCTCGAAGCGCACGCGCGGCGCGCGATGGCCCGGGCGCTCGTTCAGCACCTTCTTGATGCGCGCGGCGAGCGGCACGTGCTTGAGCAGGTGATCCGCGAACATCAGCTTGCGCTCCTGCGTGCCGAACTCCGCGAACACGCGCGCGGGCGGCGTCAGGAACACGTCCCCTTCCCGCACGTCGGCGAAACCGAGGTACTGCAGCACTTCGGCGATCGGGAACAGCTCGTCCACTTCCAGATGCAGCGTACGCGCGATTTCCGGCATGTCCGCGCGGCCGTGGTACGGCGCCATCGCGAGCGTCTCGATTAGCCCGGCCATCAGGTTGGTCGACACCTGCGGCAGCCAGCTGCCAAGCTCCAGCCCCTTCTTCGTCGCCTCGTCGGTCTGGCGCGCGGTCATCTTCGCGTAGATGTCGTCGACCAGCTTGCGGAAGGCCGGGTCGAGCCGGTTGCGCGGATGCTTGAACGGCACCTTGATCTCGGCGATCACGCGGCCCGGGTTCGACGACAGCACGAGGATCCGGTCGCACATGAACACCGCTTCCTCGATGTTGTGCGTGACGATCAGCACCGACTTGATCGGCATCCGGCCTTGCGTCCACAAATCCAGCAGGTCGGTACGCAGCGTTTCGGCCGTGAGCACGTCGAGCGCCGAGAACGGCTCGTCCATCAGCAGGATCGTCGGATCGACGACGAGCGCGCGCGCGAAGCCCACGCGCTGGCGCATGCCGCCCGACAGCTCGCGCGGATACGCGTTCTCGAAACCATCGAGACCAATCAGGTCGATCGCGGCGAGCGCTCGCTCGCGGCGCTCGCGTGCGCCGACACCCAGCGCCTCCAGCCCGGCTTCCACGTTCTGCAACACGGTCAGCCACGGGAACAGCGCGAAGGTCTGGAACACCATCGCGACGCCTTCGGCCGGCCCGCGCAGCGGCTTGCCGAGATAGGTCACTTCACCGCCGGTCGGCTCGATCAGCCCGGCGATGATCCGCAGCAGCGTCGACTTGCCCGAGCCCGAACGGCCGAGCAGCCCGACGATCTCGCCTTCGCGCAGCGACAGGTTCGCGTCGTCGAGCACCAGCAATTCGCCCTGCGTCTTGTTGAAGCCGCGGCAGACGTGATCGACACGCAGGATTTCCTCGCCGAGGCGCGGCGGCTGCAACGGCTGGGACGTCTTGACGGGGGCGTTGATAACGGTCGAATTTTGCATCGCGCTTACTCTCAATCGAGACGGAGCCGGGATTCCGCATAGGCGTACATCGGACGCCACAGCAGACGGTTGAACAAGGTAACGAACAGGGACATCACGGCGATGCCCAGGATGATCTTCGGAAAGTCGCCGGCGGCGGTGGTCTGCGCGATGTACGAGCCGAGGCCGTGCGCGACGACCTTCGTGTCGCCCCACTGCACGAACTCGGACACGATGCTCGCGTTCCACGCGCCGCCCGACGCGGTAATCGCGCCGGTCACGTAGTACGGGAAGATGCCGGGCAGGATCGCCTGGCGCCACCACTGCCAGCCGCGGATGCGGAAATTCTTCGTCGCTTCCTTGTAGTCGTTCGGATAGGACATCGCGCCGGCGATCACGTTGAACAGGATGTACCACTGCGTGCCGAGCACGATCAGCGGCGACAGCCAGATGTCCGCGTTCAGGTGGAAGTGGACGATCGCGATCACGAACACCGGGAACAGCAGGTTGGCGGGGAACGCGGCGAGGAACTGCGCGAGCGGCTGGATCTTCTCGGCGAGCGCGGGGCGCAGCCCGATCAGCACGCCGAGCGGCACCCAGACCACCGACGCGATCGCGATCAGCACCAGCACGCGCAGCAGCGTGATGAGACCGAGCACGAGTACGTGGCCGACCTCGCCCATCGTCACGCCGGTCGCGACGAAGCTGACGACGCGCCATCCGACGTACACGGTGATCAGGATCACGAACGTTCCCCACACGATATCGCCGATGCGCGACGAACCACCCGCCGACGCAGCGCGCGAGCGACTGTCCGCGAGCGACGGCGCGCGCAACGGAATCCGCGCGGCCTGCGACAGCAGCCAGCCGGCGGGCACCAGCAACTGATGGATCAGGTGCGTGCGGCGCATCATGTCGAGCAGCCACGATTGCGGCGCATCGCCCGACGCGGTGTTCTCCATCCGGAACTTGTCGGCCCACGCAACGAGCGGACGGAACAGGAACTGGTCGTACGCGAGAATCACGACCGACATCGCGACGATCACCCAGCCCACCGCGCCGAGGTTCTTATCCGAGATTGCCTGCGCGAGATATGCGCCAATTCCCGGCAGCGTGATCGTCTGGTTGCCGACGGTGATGGCCTCCGACGCGACGACGAAGAACCAGCCGCCCGACATCGACATCATCATGTTCCAGATCAGCCCCGGCATCGAGAACGGCGCCTCGAGCTTCCAGAAGCGCTGCCACGACGTCAGGTGAAAGCCGCGCGACACTTCGCTCAGGTCGCGCGGCACCGTGCGCAGCGACTGGTAGAAGCTGAATGTCATGTTCCACGCTTGGCTGGTGAAGATCGCGAAGATCGCGGCCAGCTCGGCACCGAGCACGCGGCCCGGGAACAGCGCTAGAAAGAACGTGACCGTAAACGAGATGTAGCCGAGCACCGGCACCGACTGCAGGATGTCGAGGATCGGGATCAACACCATGCCGATGCGGCGGCTCTTCGCGGCGAGCGTACCGTAGACCAGCGTGAACGCGAGCGATGCGACCATCGCGGCGAGCATCCGCAGCGTGGTGCGCAACGCGTATTCAGGCAGGTTCGACGGATCGAGCGAGATCTTCTGCGTCTGCAGGGTCGCGATCGGCGCCAGCGTCTGATGGAAGCCGACGATCGCCATCGCGAGTATGCCGATGATCAACGGAAATGCGACCGCGTCCCAGCGATTGGGGAGCACGCGCCACGCGGATGCGTTGGCGGTGCGATTCGGGTCGAAGAAACGGATATCCATCGGTAGCGTCTTGGTCGAATTGAAAATCGATGGGGGGCGGCCGATCGCCGCGTCAGCGGGTGCAGCCCGGAACACATTCCCGGGCGTCGGGCGGACGAGTGCCGGCAACCTGACAAGGCAGCGCCAGGCTGAGGATGTGCGTGCGATGACTGGCCGCACCGCTGGCTTCCGTAGCCGCGAGATTCAGCATGAGGGGCTCCGGAGAAGGTGATTCGGTGTCGCAGGCTATCGGGCGCGGATGACGCAACTGTGACGTGTCACTTACAGGACATTGACACGTCATGCGTCGGCGCTTCGTCATCGCGCCGCAAGCCGCGAACAGCGGGGCCCAACTTCGTCATACGTGGGAATAAATCCGTCGTCGCGCCGGTATGGCATGCGAATGCGCCGGCTTATTCCAGGACGATCCGGCCGTCCGGTTACGTCATACGATTGCGAGGCTCCCATGTCTTCATCGACCCCTACCCGCCCGTCGCGCCGCAAGGCCCTGCAATGCATGGCGTTCGGCGGCCTCGGCACGCTGTTTACGTTGTCGGGCGGCATCCTGACGCCGTTCGATCTCGCGCTCGCGCAAAGCGGCGCCGCCGTCCCCGCGAAGGCGGGGCGGCCGCTGTTCGTACAGATCAGCGACACGCATATCGGCTTCAACAAGGACGCGAATCCGGACGTCGCGGCCACGCTGCGGCAGACCATCGACCTCGTCAACGGAATGTCCACCACGCCCGCGCTCACGATCCATACCGGCGACATCACGCACTTGTCCAAACCGGAGGAATTCGACCACGCGTCGCAGCTGCTGTCCGCGCTGCGCGTGCCGGAACTGCACACGGTGCCCGGCGAACACGACGTGACCGACGGTTCGGGCGCCGAATATTTCAGCCGGTTCGGCAAGGCGTCGGACAACCGCGGCTACTACAGCTTCGATCATGCGGGCGTGCACTTCGTCGCGCTCGTCAACGTGATGCACTTCAAGCCGAACGGGCTCGGCAGCTTCGGCGACGAACAGCTCGCGTGGCTCGCGCAGGACCTGAAGGGGCAGTCGTCGAGCACGCCGATCGTCGTGTTCTCGCACATGCCGATGTGGACCATCTACGAGCCGTGGGGCTGGGGCACCGGCGATGCGCCGCAGACGATGGCGTTGCTGCGCCGCTTCGGCTCGGTCACCGTGCTGAACGGGCACATCCACCAGATCGTGTCGAAGGTCGAGGGCAACGTGACGTTCCATACCGCGCGCTCCACCGCGTTCCCGCAGCCGACCGCCGGCAACGGCCCGGGCCCCGTGCCGCTCACGGTGCCGCGCGACCGGCTGCCCGCGATGCTCGGCGTAACGACCGTCGATTTCGCCGGCCATCCCACGACAGCGTCGTTGCGCGACACGACGCTCGCCTGATCCGGACACGCAAGGAGACCGACATGACCTTCTTCAAGCCCTCGATGCTGCCGGCCGCGCTGATCGTGTGCGCGGCCGCCGCCGGCACGCCGCTTGCCGCGTTCGCGCAAACCCCGGCCGGCCCGCTCGTGACGATCCGCAATTTCATGTTTTCGCCGATGTCGACCACGATCAAGGCCGGCACGACGATCACGTGGAAGAACCTCGACGCGGAACCGCACACCGTCGTCAACGACGCGGGCATCTTTCGTTCGAAAGCGCTCGACCAGGACGAGACCTACTCGTTCCGCTTCGACAAGCCGGGTGTCTACAAGGTGTTCTGCGGGATTCATCCGTACATGAAGGAGACCATCACCGTGGAATGACACGGCACGCGCCACGATCGGGCATGACGGACGGTGCGCGTCGATCGCCTACACTGGTTCCATTCGGCCGGAACCCGCCGGCCGTCACCGACTGCGAGGAAAGCGATGACGGCAAGTCAACCCGCACATCCGAAACTGCCGGGCCAGGTCGTGCTCGTGCTCCAGGGCGGCGGCGCGCTGGGCGCATACCAGCTCGGCGTATTCGAGGCGCTGGACGCGTCGGGCATCCAGCCCGACTGGGTCATCGGCACGTCGATCGGCGCGATCAATGCGGCGCTGATCGCCGGCAACGCACCCGGACACCGCGCGCAGCGGATGGCCGAATTCTGGCGCCACGTGACCGAACGGCCCGCCGTGAACGTGCCGGGCTTCCCGACCACCTGGGACAAGATCGGCGCCGAGCTCGCGGTCATCGGCGCCGGCATTCCGGGATTCTTCCGGCCGAATCCTGCCGCATGGCTGGGGCCGCTCGCGCGCGTCGGCGTGGAGCACGCGTCCTACTATCTGGTCGAGCCGCTGCGCGACACGCTCGCGTCGCTGATCGATCTCGACCTGCTGAACGCGCGCCGGCCGCGGCTCACCGTCGGCGCGGTCAACGCGTGCACCGGCACGATGCGCTATTTCGATTCGCGCGACCGGCCGCTCGACCTCGATCACGTGATGAGCTCGGGTGCGCTGCCGCCCGCGTTCCCCGCCGTGCGGGTCGACGGCGCGCCCTACTGGGACGGCGGCATCTATTCGAATACGCCGGTCGAAGTCGTGCTGGACGACGCGCCGCGCCGCAGCTCGATCATCTTCTCGGTGCAGATGTGGAATCCGGTCGGGCCGGAGCCGCAAAGCATCTGGCAGGTGTCGGAGCGGCAGAAGGACATCCAGTATGCGAGCCGCACGGACAGCAACATCGCGCGGCAACAGCAGATTCACGGACTGCGTCACGTGATCAAGGAACTGGTCATGCGGCTGCCGGAGGCCGAACGCAAGTCGCCCGACGTGCAGGCGCTCGCCGCGTGGGGCTGCCAGACCACGATGCACGTGATCAAGCTCGCGGCGCCGCGCCTCGACGGCGACGATCAGTGGAAGGACATCGATTTCACGCCGGACGGCATCGCGGCGCGCCGTCAGGCCGGGTTCGACGCGACGATGCAGGCGATCGCCGCGCGCCCGTGGGAGCTGCCGCTGGACCCGACGCAAGGGCTCAGCGTCTGGAGTCCGGAAGAGAACAGGATCGGCGAACGGCACAACTGATGCCGCGGGCGGCCATCTGCCCGCGCATCGTCCTGCCCTGGATCCGGCTTACAGCGCGCGCACGATGCCACCGTCGACCCGAATGTTCTGCCCGGTGATGTAGCCGGCGCCGTCCGACAGCAGGAACCTCACGGTCTGCGCGATCTCCTGCGTCTTGCCGAAACGGCCGACCGGAATGCGGGCAACGATCTCGGGCGTCTCCGGCCAGCTGTCGATGAAGCCCGGCAGCACCGAATTAATGCGAATGTTGTCCTTCGCATACCGGTCGGCGTACAGGCGCGTGACCGAACTCAGCGCCGCGCGCAGCGCGGACGACACCGGCATCGCCTGCTCGGGCGCGTCGGCCGCGAAGCTCGAAATATTGACCACCGCGCCGCCGCCCTGCGTCAGGAAGACGGGCGTCACGCGGCGCAGCACGCGAAGGACGTTGAGCACGATCAGGTCGAGCCCTTCGTGCCACTTGTCGTCCTCGATGGCGAGCAAGTCGCCCTTCGGCGGATGTCCGGTGTTGTTGACGACCGCGTCGATCCGGCCATACTTCGCGAGCGTCTCGTTGACGAAACGCTCGATGTCGGCGTCGTCGGTAACGGACCCGGCAACGCCAAAACCACCCAGTTCCTGCGCCAGCTCGACTGCGCTGCCGGACTGCGACATCAGCGCGACGCGATAGCCGTCGTTCGCGAGGTCTCGCGCGATTGCGGCGCCCATGCCCTTGCCCGCCGCCGTCACCAAAGCCACTTTCTCTACAGTCATGCCGTTCTCCCGGATAGTCGGCTCAGCGCCGTGATCGTCGATCCAAAGCGCCACTGTAGGACTCTATAATCGCCTTGTCGAACGATGATTTCTCCATCCACCCTGTAGAATTTCTACTGCATGAATGCTTTGTCGCGTGCCCGCCGGTTCCCGCCGCTCAATGCGCTTCGCGCGTTCGAGGCCGCTGCGCGCCACCTCAATTTCCGGCTGGCCGCCGACGAACTCGGCGTGACCCAGGGCGCGGTCGCGCAGCAGGTCAGGCATCTGGAGGACGTCGTGGAGGTTCAGCTGTTTCGGCGCTTGCCCAGGGGGCTTGCGCTGACACGCGAAGGGCTCGAGTATTTTTCGTCGGTCCAGCGCGCGCTGCAGATCATCTCCGATGCCACGGACGCCCTCGGGCAGCGCCCGACGGTGCTGGCGGTCAGCACGACGCCGTCGTTCGCGTCGAAGTGGCTGATTCCGCGCCTGGCGGACTTCGGCCGGCTGCACCCCGACATCGAGGTTCGCGTCATCGCCGACGAAAGGCTCGCGTCGTTTCGGGCTGACGGCGTCGACATCGCGATTCGACTGAGCAAGCCGCCATTCCCGGCCGGCCTGGCCGCCGAGTTGCTGGCTCCGCTCGACATCTTCGCCGTCGCCAGCCCGAAGCTGCTCGACGGCGGCCCGCCGATCCGCACGCCCGCGGACTTGTCGGCACATCCGCTGTTGCACGACGCGCACGATCTGTGGCCCGAGTTCATCGAGAAACTCGGTGGAAAGGGTCGGGCCGATCCGACGAAAGGGCCGAGATTCAGCCAGTCGCTGCTTGCGATCGACGCCGCGGTCGCCGGTCAAGGCATCGCGCTGACCAGCGAGCCGCTCGTCGAGCGCGACATCGCGGAAGGCAGGCTGCGCCGCGTGTTCGATTTTTCGTTTCCGATGTCGCTCGGGTTTTACGTGGTCTTCCCGCAGGCCAATGCGCATTCGGAAGCGTTGCAGGCCATGCGGCGCTGGCTGTTTGCGCAGTACGGGAAAGCGTGATCGCCCGGCACCCGCAGCGATTGACGAACGACAAGGAAGCATCGCATGCGATAGCGCCGGTCCCGCGCCTTCCGGCCGCGAGCCTGCATCAACCGCTGTTCAGCAGCGCCGCAAACTTGTCGGCCAGTGTCGGACGCGAACGATGCGGCCAGATCGCGCTGAGTTCGAAGAGCGGCAGCGCGTCGCCTTCGCGCACTTCGCACACGCGCACGCCCGCGAACTGAATCGCGTTGACGGATCGCGGCAACAGTGACGCGCCGCAACCAGCGGCCACGCACGCGAGCACCGTCAGCGATCGATTGGCATCCTGAACGACATTGGCTTCGCAACCGAACTTGCGAAACGCACTGAGGATGCCGGCTCGCACCACCGGCAGCTGTCCGTGCGGAAACCATACCAAACCCATACTCGCCAGTTCCGCGAGGCCGAGCTTGCCATCCTCGCCCAGCGGATGCGACGCCGGCACGACCGCGTGCAAGCGTTCGCGGACGATCAGCTTTTCGCGCATCCGGCCGCGGACTGCAACAGGCGTATGCAGCAACCCGATATCTATTTCGCCGGATTCCAGCGCGCTGGCCTGCTCCGCGTTGCTCATTTCCCGCAACGTCAGCTCGACATCGGGAATCGCGTCACGCAATGCGGCGATCGCGCGGGGCATGACCTCGAACAGCGCCGCTGACGCGAAACCGATGGTCAGCCTGCCGCCACGTTGCGCGCCGATATCGCGGGCCCGCTTTTCCGCCGCCTCGATCCTCGACACACTCAGACGAATGTCCTCCGCGATCGCTTCGCCCGCGGGCGTCAGCGCCGCGCCGCGACGCGTGCGCGCGAGCAGCTTCGTGCCCAGATCCTTCTCGAGCCGCGTCATGGCCTGGCTGAGCGCCGGCTGCGCTATCCCGAGCTGCGCCGCCGCGCCGGTGACGCTTCCCGCATCGACGATCGCGAGAAAGTATTTGAGCGTGCGAATCGATTCCATGATCGCCTTCCATATCACGATGCTATGAATGAACAACGTTTTCATAGTATGCACGCGTTCCTCACGTTCATAGAATGGCGTCAAATCGATCAACAGCGGCCGCCCGTCCAGCTTCGCAGCGGCCTGCACGAGGAGACGACCATGCGCTGGTATGAGGAAATCACGCCCAACGAGCGGCGAACACTGTGGAGCTGCTTCGGCGGATGGGCGCTCGACGCCGTCGATACGCAGGTCTTTTCCCTCGTGATCCCGGCGCTCCTCGCCACGTGGGGCATCAGCAAAGGTCAGGCAGGATTGATCGGCGGTGCGACGCTCGTGGCCGGCGCACTCGGCGGGTTGCTCGCCGGCATCCTGTCCGATCGCGTCGGCCGGGTGCGCGCACTTCAGATCACGGTGATCTGGTTCTCGCTCTTCACGTTTCTGAGTGCGTTTGCCCAAACCTTCGAGCAGCTGCTTGTGCTGAAGGCGCTGCAAGGCATCGGCTTCGGCGGCGAATGGACGGCGGGCGCCGTCCTGCTCAGCGAAACGATGAACCCGCGGCATCGCGGCAAGGCGATGGGCATCGTGCAGAGCGCCTGGGGATTCGGCTGGGGCGCCGCGGTGCTGCTCTATATCGCCGTCTTCTCGCTCGTTTCGCCGCAATGGGCCTGGCGCGTGCTATTTGCGATCGGTCTCGTCCCGGCCCTGCTCGTTCTCTACCTGCGCCGCAACGTGGCCGAGCCGCCGCGCGAGCCGCACACTGAAACCGACGATTCCGCGCCCCGCGGCGTATTCAGCATTGCCGCCGGCATTTTCGATCCTGCGGTGATACGCACCACGATCGTCGGCGGCCTGATCGGACTGGGCGCGCACGGCGGCTACCACGCGATCACGACGTGGCTGCCGACGTATCTGAAGACCGAGCGCCATCTGTCGATCCTGGGCACCGGCGGTTATCTCGCGGTCGTCATCGTCGCATTCATCATCGGATGTTTCGTGAGCGCCTGGTTGCAGGACCGCATCGGGCGACGCTGGAACGTGATCCTCTTTGCCGTCTGCTGTGCGGTGATGGTCAACGTCTACACGTTGCTGCCGATCAGCGACACCACGATGCTGCTGCTGAGCTTTCCGCTCGGCCTCTTTTCAGCCGGCATTCCCGCGACGCTCGGCGCGCTCTTCAACGAGTTGTATCCGCAAGGCGTGCGCGGCACCGGTGTCGGCTTCTGCTACAACTTCGGCCGCATCGCATCGGCGGCATTTCCGGTGCTGATCGGTCACATGAGCGGATCGATGTCGCTCGGTTCGGCACTGGGCATCGACGCGGGCGCCGCATACGGCCTCGTCGTCGTCGCCGCGCTGATGTTGCCCGACACCCGGCGCCGGCTCGTCGCGTCGCCGCACGAGAACGGCGCGCAGGCCATCTCGCGCCACTGAGCACGCGGCACGCGTACGTCGATGCATCACTCCAACGTCAATTTGATTTCACGCCCCGACACGATGGACCGCTTCCCGCCCGCACTCCCGGCCGCCCCCTTCGACGGCCTGTCCCCCGCGTCCCTGGCGTGGCTCGACGAAACCGCGACAGGCATCACCGGCGTCGACGCGCATGCCCACATCTTCGTGCAAGGCCTGCCGCTCGCGGCACACCGCCGTCACGCGCCCGACTACGATGCAACGCTCGATCAATATGTCGCGCAGCTCGCGGCGCACGGTCTCTCCCAAGGCGTGCTGGTGCAGCCGAGCTTTCTCGGCACCGACAACGGGTTCCTGCGCGCGGTATGCGAGCGCTATCCGCGACGCTTTCGCGGTGTTGCCGTTGTCGCGCCAGAGGTCACGGATGCCGAGCTTGAAGCGCTGGACGCCGCACATATCGTCGGTGCGCGGCTGAATTTGATAGGGGTTGCACTGCCGGATTTCCGCGATGGCCGATGGTCCGCGCTCCTCCCACGCTTGAACGCACTACGTTGGCATGTCGAGGTTCAAGCGAATGCGGATGCTCTGCCGGTCGTGCTCGATGCGCTGCTTCGACACGATTGCACGGTCGTCGTCGATCACTTCGGGCGGCCCGATGCGCAGCTGCGCGCCGCGGATGCCGGCTTTCGCCATTTGCAGTCGACGGCCACCTCGGGCAACGTTTGGGTCAAGCTCTCCGCCGCCTATCGCAGCGCCGAAAATTCGAACGGCATCGAGCACGGACGGGCGCTTGCCACCGCTCTGCTCGATTCGTTCGGCCCCGAGCGCATGGTCTGGGGCAGCGACTGGCCTCACACGCAGCATCGTCATCTGATCGACTATGACGGGGCCCTGAGCGCATTGGAATACTGGATTCCCGACCGTGCCGCCAGAGACAGAGTGATGACGACCTCCGCGGCGGAGCTTTTCAGGTTTTAGCGTGCACGAATACGCACCCGCAGTACAAGGACGCCGCTCGAGGGGCCGTGGTCGGAGATCGATAAACAACCCCACACTCGTCAGTGCCTTCGCACATATCGTCTATTTCCGATATATGATTCGCCCATCGACGATACCTGTTTGCGCCGGTGTTCCCCACGAACGCCGAAACACCACGCCCTTTCCATGCCGACCGAACTCGACATCGACGCGATCCTGAAAGCGCTTTCGAACCCCCTGCGCCGGGAAATTCTCGTCTGGCTGAAAACGCCGGGCGCGCATTTCCCCGAGCAGACGCTGCCGTACGACCACGGCGTCTGCGCCGGGCAGATCGACGCGCGCTGCGGGCTGTCGCAGTCGACCGTCTCCGCGCACCTCGCGACGCTGCAGCGCGCGGGGCTCGTGACATCGACGCGGATCGGCCAGTGGGCGTTCTTCCGGCGCAACGAGGCCGTCATCGACGCATTTCTCGACGCTCTGCGCCGCGAACTCTGATCCAGGCCATGCGGGCCACCCGCCGCGCACGACGCGACGGCCACCCCGCCTTTCGTGAAGAGGTTATTTGCCATGCCCACTCTGTTCGACCCCGTTACCCTCGGCGATCTGACGCTGCCGAACCGCATCGTGATGGCACCGCTCACCCGCTCCCGCGCGGGCGCGACGCGCGTGCCGAACGACCTGATGGCCCGCTATTACGCCGAGCGTGCATCGGCCGGCCTGATCATCAGCGAAGCGACCTCGGTCACGCCGCAGGGCGTCGGCTATGCGGATACCCCCGGCATCTGGTCCGACGAGCAGGTCGAAGGCTGGAAGCGCGTGACCCAGGCCGTGCACGCGGCCGGCGGCCGCATGGTGCTGCAGCTGTGGCACGTCGGCCGGATCTCCGATCCGGTGTTCCTGAACGGCGACCTGCCGGTCGCACCGAGCGCGATCGCCGCGGGCGGCCACGTCAGCCTCGTGCGCCCGCAGCGTCCGTACGTGACGCCGCGCGCGCTCGAACTCGATGAAATCCCGGGCATCGTCGCCGCGTATCGCAAGGGCGCGGAGAACGCGAAGAAGGCCGGTTTCGACGGCGTCGAGATCCACGGCGCGAACGGCTACCTCCTCGACCAGTTCCTGCAGGACAGCACCAATCACCGCACCGACGCGTACGGCGGCCCGATCGAAAATCGCGCGCGCCTGCTGCTCGAAGTGGTCGACGCGGCGATTGACGTGTGGGGCGCGGGCCGTGTCGGCGTGCACCTCGCACCGCGCGGCGATGCGCACACGATGGGCGACTCCGATCCGGCAGCAACGTTCGGCTATGTCGCGCGCGAACTCGGCCGCCGCAAGATCGCGTTCATCTTCACGCGTGAGTCGTATTCGGGCGACCACCTGAGCCCGCACCTGAAGGAAGCGTTCGGCGGCCCGCTGATCGCGAACGAGCAGTTCACGCTCGAATCCGCGCAGGACACGCTCGCGAGCGGCAACGCCGATGCAATCGCGTGGGGCAAGCTGTTCATCGCGAATCCGGACCTGCCGCGCCGCCTCGAAATCGGCGCACCGCTGAACAAGCCGGTGCCGGAGACGTTCTACGCCGAAGGCGAAACGGGTTACACCGACTACCCGGCGCTCAGCGACGCGGCCTGACGGCCGGCGACACGTTCATGCGCGCACGTCAGCGCGCATGAACACGCGCCGCGTCTCGTCGAGGCCGCGCGCAACGTGATGTGCGCGGATCGCGTGAAGTGTGTGGTCGAGCGATGCGTCGTCGACGATGTGGAAACCGAGGCGCGCGTAGTACGGCGCATTCCACGGCGCATCGCGGAACGTCGACAGCACGACCTCGGCAATGCCGTCTTGCGCGGCGCGCGTCATGATCCGCTCGATCAGGCGCGCGCCGATCCGCTGCCCCGCATGCGACGGCGCGACATCCAGTTCCTCCAGATACAGCCGCCGCGCATCGAGCAGCCGGTAGAACGCGAAGCCCACGCACGTCCCTTCATCGTCCGTTGCGACATACGCGCGACCGTCGTCGATGCGCACGAGCACGTCGGCCGCGTCGGTCGGTTCGCCCTCGGCGATATCGACCATGCCGATGGCGCGAAAGCGCTGGGCGGCGGCCACTTCCACGGCGGCCATGGCGGCCGCGTCTTCCCGGGTGGCGGGACGAATCCGGATCGATGCTGTCATCACGACGAGATAGGCGGGGGAAACGGCCGTCACTATAATCGAAACTTCATACCTTTCGAACGTCCCTGCCTACGAGGTTCGTCATGACGCTGTCCGCGCTCGCCGTGTTCGCCATCGCCCTGCTCGTCACCGCCGGCACGCCCGGCCCAAGCGTCGCCGCGCTCGTCGCGCGCGTGCTGACGAACGGCGTGCGCGACGTGCTGCCGTTCCTCGCCGCGATGTGGATCGGCGAGGCGCTGTGGCTCACGCTGGCCGTCGCCGGGCTGTCCGCGTTCGCGCGCACGTTCGCGACGGGCCTGCTCGTGCTGAAGCTGCTCGGCGTCGCGTATCTGCTGTTCCTCGCGTGGAAGATGTGGACCGCGCCGACCGACACGCATGCCGACGACCTGCCGCGCGGCCAGTCGCCGTGGCGCATGTTCGTCGCGGGCACGCTGGTCACGCTCGGCAATCCGAAGATCATGCTGTTCTATCTCGCGCTGCTGCCGACGATCGTCGACCTGACGCATGTCGGGGTCGTCGCGTGGGCCGAGCTCGTCGGCACGATGCTCGCGATCCTGATCCTCGCCGATTGCTTCTGGTCGCTGCTTGCTTCACGTGCGCGCGCGTTTCTCACTTCGGCACGCGCGAAGCGGATTGCGAACCGCACGAGCGCGACCGCGATGGCGGGTGCGGCGGTGGCGATCGCGACGCGTTGAGCCGGCATGGGCGTGGTCGCTTACGACGCCGCCGTTGGTCACACGCCGGCTTGCTCCCTCCGAAATTCAACCGCGTCGATCGGGTTCGGCGAAGCCAACGGGAAATGCTCGACGTCATAGCACTCGATCAGGATCGCGATGGATTCCAACGCGTCGCCTTCCGGCGTGCCCGGTGCAGGGTCCAGATCGACAAACGCGGACGCCGCCTTCAGGGCGGCTTCGTAATCAGCCTCGCTGCTAATCGCGTGAATGTCCATCTCGCTGGTCCATCACGTGGTTATTTGCGCGTGCGTGAGTCTTCTCCCAGGTCGCGCAGACGTTTCTTCAACCGCCGATTCTCTGCAAGCAGCGCAGCCAGCGCGATGAGCGTCGCAACAGGGAAGAACCAGTTCCCGGAGTAGTGCAGCAATGTCCACGAGGCGGCGGCGACCACCACTGCCGCGGCGATCAGGCCGATCCTGTCTGAAACTTTGCTCACGCGATCGACCTCCCGATTGCTCGTGCACGGATGGCAAACGTCGCACTTCCCGGCGTCGGATGGAAAACCTCCGGATGCAGCGCGATCACACGATAAACGTCTTGCGGAACCGCAAGGCCGCGACGGGTCGCCCAGCCGCGAATTCCATCCACGGCAACCATGCCGCGTTGATCGCACACCAGTGACGCATCTGTAGCAACAATCAGACTGCCGATCACCGCTCCAACGTAAAAGCTCGCCCCGAGTGCAGAAGCGGCTGCCAGCAGTTCCAGCCCGGTTGTGGCACCGATCAGTTCGCCGATCGTGGCAGTTGGCCCGAGTGTCCTGAGCGCCCCAAGAATGGTCGTCAGCGTGCCGATTGCTGTCTGCTGGGCAGCAAACAGACTGGTTGGCGCCGGCAAACCGAGGGCATCCATGTTTTGCTTGAATGCGCCGTAGAAGGTCTTGCACTGCGTCATGTGGAATCCCCATGAAAGAGCGGAGATTCTAGCAATGAAGCAATGCGCGAGCGGCATCGCCAAATGCATCCGGTCCGGCTCGAATCTTGTTCAAACGACTCGGCAACCTCGAGACCACGACCGTGCATCGCTCTGACGCGTGTCTGTATGCGGCCCGGTGATTCGTCAAAAAGTGTGACGATCGAACCCGATACGCGCCTGATCGACGCACGATCACCCGCACTCAACACGAACCTGCGTCGACAGCCGATCGACCCGCGCCGCAGACGCAACTCGCGCACATGCTGATTGCATTCGACCAGCGCCCGCACTAACCCCCAATCATCGTCGTCGCAGAAATCGAGCAGCACCGCGCCACACGGACCACGTTGCTCACGCAACCGCCCGCGAGCCGCGCTTGAATCCCCGCGCGCTGCCATTGCCTCCGGTAATCGAACATCTCGACGTTGCCGATGATCGACAGCGCGTACGCCACGGTGACAACCCGGCCGCCGCGCGCGCCGTCAGAAATTCACGCGGATCCCGGCCATCACCGCGAGCTGGCGGCTCGAATTGCTGTTCGCGAGCACCGGGATCTGCGCGTAGTTCGCCGCGTTGCCGTTCGCGTCGGTGCCGAGCCCCGCGCCGCTCGCGATCTGGCCGATCGCGACCGCGTACAGCGCGGTGCGCTTCGACAGGCTGTAGTTCGTGCCGACGTTCACCTGATGGAAGCGCGTCGTGCCGCGTCCGTCGGTGTGCGCGGCGTTGAAGATGTACGCGACGCCGCCCTGCAGCGCCGGCGTGAACATGTACGTGACGTTCAGCTCGCCGATGTCGAACGTGAACGCCTGCGTGCGCGGCTGCGCGTCGGTCGAGAAATAGCGGCTGTCGCCGAGGCGCGTGTGCGTGTAGGTCAGCGCGAGCGTCGCCGCGCCGAGCGTCACCGAGCCGCCCGCGCCGAACGCGCGCATCGAGCCGGCGTCCTGCAGCAGGCAGTACATCGCGCCCGGGTTGCTGCACGCGAAGTCGCCGATATAGCCACTCGCGCCGCCGAGCGCCGCGTCGAGCGGCTGGTGCAGGTCGAGATAGCCGACCGAGAACGCGATCGGCGCGCGGGTGTAGGTGGCCGCGACCGCATAGCCGCGCTTCGCGGAAAAGTCGCCGGCCTGCCCGCCGAAGCTGAACGTGCCGCCAACCATCAGGCCGTGGAAGTCCGCGCTGGTGAACTTCACCGCGTTGTTGAAGTTGAACGCGGCATTCAGGTTGTCGACGTCGCCGAGATGCGATCCGTACGGCGTCGCCCAGTTGTTGCTGGAGACATAGGCACCGAGCATGTCCGTGTACGAGTCGTATTGCCGGCCGAGGCCGAGCGTGCCGATCCCGTCCTGGCGCAGCCCGACCCACGCCTGCCGGCTGAACGCGGTGCCGCCCTGCAGCGCCTGCCCGTTCGCGGAAAGGAACTGCTGCTCGAGCGAAAACACCGCGTCGAGCCCGCCGCCAAGCGGTTCGGCGCCCTGGAAGCCGAAGCGGGACGGCACCAGGTTGCCGCCGCCCATCTGCCACGCATGGCCGCCGCCCGTGCTGCCGTCGGCGCGCGTGAACTGCTGGTTCGTCGAATAGATGATGCCGGTGTCCACGGTGCCGTACAGCGTCACGCTGCCGGAGGTCTGCGCGTGCGCATGCATGCAACCCAGCGTGGCCGCCGCCGCGGCCAGTCGTCGTCCGATCTTCATGTCCCGCCCCTCTGTTGTCATCGATTCGCAGTGCAGATCGATGGAGTTGTCGATATGGGTGACAGGACTCTATCCAGCGAAAATTCGGGACCTCTATCCCAAATCAGCAAACGGTGAAGCGATCGGGTATCCCACGAGGGCGCGCGGCGTCACCGTCGCGGCACTAAAACGTCATTCGGGACGCAAGGTCTGCGACGGCAGCTCGCCGAACAGGTCGCGATACTCGCGCGCGAAATAACCCAGATGCGTGAAGCCCCAGCTCGCGGCGGCCTCGCCCACGCCCAGCTGGTGCGCGCCAGTGGTACGCAGCAGGCGCCGCACCGCGTTCAGGCGGATCGTGCGCAGATAGCCGACGGGCGTGACGTCGGCGACGCGCTGGAAGCTCGTCTGCAGCGTACGCCGGCTGCAGCGCAGCGCGCGGCACAGTTCGAGCACGGTGACGGGTTCCTCGGGCCGGTCGCGCAGATGCTTCTCGCAACGGCTGACGATATCGCTGTAGGTCGCGTGCGTGATGTCGCGGCGCTCGACGCCGATGCCCTGATCGAGCGCATCGAGGAACATGCCGAGCATCGCGTCGCGGAACATCTTGCGGGTGGCCGCGTATTCGAGGCAGCCGGGATTGCGCTGCGCGTCGTCGATCAGCGACGACAGCCGCGCGCCGAGCGCGATGCCCTGCTCGTCCGACAGCCGCGTGACGTGCCGCAGCTTGCGCGCGCCGGCCGCGCCGAACTCGGCTTCGCACAGCTCGTCGACCATGTCCGATGCGGCGCTGATCCCGACCAACCCCATCCCTTCCGGCGTATGGAATTCGAAATCCTCGCCGGCGCGCAGCGCGAGCAGCGCATAGCCGTCGACCGGCTGGCCCTGGAACGTGCCGGCGAGCGGCACCGACAACGGCACCGCGAGCGACGTGCGCCGGGCCGGCGCGAGGCCGGTTTGCGCGACACGCCGGTTGGTGGTCTCGCGGAAGAAATGGAAGTCGTCGTACAGCACCTGCGTGACGGTGCCCTTGAACCGGCCCGGCGTCATCTGGCGGTAGACCTGATGCCAACCGGCGATCGCGAGCCCGTGGTCATGCACGTCTTCGTGTGAGCGTGACTGGAACAGCATCGGCGTCTCCGGTAAAACCCTGCATCCACGTTGCGGCCGCACGGCTCGCAACGGCACAGCTTACCCCCGCAAAATTCCGCGCAGTGCGGTTTCGAATGCGAGACAGGCCGCCGACAGCGCGGTGGCCTGCTCGCCGGTGAGACGCACATAGCGGCGAAACGACGGCATCCGGTTCACTACCTCGCTGCCGCCGAACGGCACGACGGCGAGTGTCCAGCGTCCGTCGTGCGCGGCGATCGTGCAATCGGTCAGATGCAGCGGGCGCAGCGCGTCGGCGAGCGACGGCTGCGCGACGAGTGCAGCCACCGCGCGCGCGAATCCGGGGTCGCATCCGCGCTCGGGTGCGGCCGCGACGCCGGTGCGCCGCAGCCAGCCAGTCTGCAGCACGCGTGCGCTGCCTTCCCCGGTCGGACCGTGCGCGGTGACCGTCACCTGCACGCTGACCGTATGCATCAGGAACTGACGCTCGACGCGCTCGTCGACGCGCACGCGCACGCCGTTGGGCAGCCGGGCCATGGTGTCGGCCGCGGCGCCGTTCGCGTCGCGCACCGCACCGAGATCGGCCAGCACGCGCGCGGCGATCGCGCCGGGCCGGTGGCCGGGCGGCGGTGTGTCGGGCGCCGTGCGCCACCGGGCGAACGCGAGCTTCACGACGCGACGTGCTCGCGGCGCAGCACTTCCTCGACCGGCACCGGCTTGAACGGATGCCGGCGCTGCACGACGACTGTCCAGAACAGCGCATACAGCGCGGTGAGCCCGAGCATCGCGCCGAACGGCACGTAGATGTCGCGCGCGTTCATGCCGGGCGGCGTGATGTACCAGATCGCGAGCACGATGCCAACGCTCGACACGATCTGCGGCAGCGGGAACAGCGGCGAACGGTACGGGCGCGGCAGGTCGGGACGGCGGATGCGCAGCATCACGACCGACGCGGTGACGAGCAGGTACGCGGTGCCCCATGCGCAGGTCGCGGCGAGCACGAGGTGCAGGATGCTGTCGAGGTTGCCGTGGATCAGCCAGGCGTGGGCGATCGGCACGATCGCCGCCGCGACGATGCCGACCACCGGCGTCTTGAAGCGCGGATGCAGATACGCGAAGCAGCGCGGCAACGCGCCGTCGATCGCCATCCCGTACAGGATGCGCGGCAGCCCGGCCATCAGCGTGTTGATCGTCGCGGCGCCCGCGCACAGGAACGCGATGCCGAACCACACGCGGCCGAACGGCCCAAGCACCTGCAGCGCGAACGCGGGAATCGCGCCCGGCGTGTCGAGCAGGTGCGTCAGGCCGTCGGGGCTGACCGGCACGTTCGCGACCTGGCGGCGGATCGCCGCGCCGTACAGGAACATGCAGATCGCGACGCCGACTAGGCCGAGCGCCATCGCGCGCGGAATCGTGCGGCCCGGCGCCTTCATTTCCGGCGCGAGCGGCGTGACGAACTCGCAGCCGACGAACATGAACATCGCCATCCCGACCAGCGACAGCACGGCCGGCACCGACGTGCCGACTGCCGAGCCGCCGAACCAGCCGTCGAGATGCACGGCGGGCGCCGCGGCGAGGCCGAGGATCCCGAAGATCATCAGCGACAGCCACATGCCGGCCGTCAGCACGATCTCGAGCTTGCTGAACACCTTGATGCCGATGATGTTGGTGATCGCGAACGTGACCACCAGGCCGACGCCGACGAGCCACGAACTGTTGTGCTTCTCGAGCGCGGCGTTCAGCGACTCGAAGTTCACGAGCGCCATGATGCCGCTCAGGATCGTCTCCGCCGTGCCGGCGAACACGTGGACGAGGAAATACGCGGAAATCGTGCCGGTGATCGCCCAGAAGCGGCCGAGCCCGCACGACAGGTAATCGTAAACCGAGCCGGCCGTCGGCAGCATCGCGGCGGCTTCGGAGAACGTCGTCGCCTGCGCCTGCATCATCACGAACGCGATGATCATCGCGACCGCGAACGCCCAGCCGCCCATCCCGAAGCCCGACGTCGCGGTGAGGATCACCGGGCTCGCCATGATGAGGCCGACGGCACTCGCCAGCGCGGTCGGAAAACCGACCGCGCCCGCCGTCAGCACCGTGCCGCCGCCCCCTTCAGCCGACGCACCGGCGGGCGTTTCGCCCGCGGCGCCGGTCACTCCAGACCATCCCGACATCGTCGTCTCCTTCCTGTTTCGGCCGGCGCCGCCGCTGCGGCGCCCGTTCCGTTCCGTGCTTCGCGGTCGGCCCTGGGCGGCGCGTCAGCGCTTCGACCCCGTGCCCCTGTCGATCAAACTTGATCCGATGTCGAAAAAATACGCAGGCAAAATTGTTCGGTCATAGCGCAAATCGGCAAAACGGCGGTGGGGAGCGGGTTATCCCGCCCTCCACCGCCGGTTCGTCGTCGCGCGCTCACGCGGTCACGACATCACGCCCTTACGCGGCCCTTACGTCCTCACGCGAACGGCACGCCCTCGAAGCCCGCCGCGAGCGCGTCGACGATCCGGTCGAGCGGCTCGCGCTGGATTACGAGCGGCGGCGACAGGATGATCTTCGTGCCGACCGGACGCACCAGCACGCCGTGCTCGCGCGCCACTTCCGCGACCGCGTTCGCATAGCCGGACAGCGGGTCGATCGGCTCGCGGGTCTGCTTGTTCGCGACGAGATCGAGCGCGAGCATCAGCCCCTTGCCGCGCACCTCGCCGACCGCCGCGAAGCGTTCCGGAAACGACCGCAGCGCTTCGAGCAGATACGCGCCCTGCTTCGCCGCGTTCGCCGGCAGATCTTCCTTCACGACGATGTCGAGGCTCGCGATCGCGGCCGCGCATGCAACCGGGTGCCCGGCGTACGTGTAGCCGTGCATGATCGCGCCGCCGAAGTCCGCGTTCGCGGCGAATGCGTCCTCGATCCGCGCGTTCACGGCCGTCGCGCCGAGCGGCACGTAACCGGACGAGATCCCCTTCGCAAGACACATGATGTCAGGGCGCACGCCCCAGCCGCGGCTGCCGAACATGCTGCCGCTGCGGCCGAAGCCCGTCACGACTTCGTCGGCGATCAGCAGCACGCCGTAGCGGTCGCACACCTCGCGCACGAGCGGCCAGTAGTTGGCCGGCGGCACGATCACGCCGCCCGCGCCCTGCACCGGTTCGGCGATGAACGCGGCAACCGTGTCGGGGCTCTGGAACTGGATCTCGCGCTCCAGCATTTCCGCGCAGATCCGGCCGAGTTCCTCCGGATCCTGCGTGAACGGGTTGCGGTACAGCCACGGCGTCTCGACGTGGAAGCAGCCGGGCAGGTTCGGCTCGTAGTTGCGGCGAAACACCGTATTGCCGTTCACCGACGCGCCGCCGAAGTGCGTGCCGTGATAGCCCTGCTTCAGCGAGATGAACTTCGTGCGGTCGGCCTGGCCGCGCACCTTCCAGTACTGGCGCGCGATCTTCAGCGCGGTCTCGATCGAGTCGGAGCCGCCCGAGCTGTACAGCACGCGGCGCATCCCTTCGGGTTCGAGCATGTCGATCAGCTTCTTCGACAGCTCTTCCGCGCGCGGATGCGAGATGCCGTCGAACAGCTGGAAGTATTCGAGTTCGTCGAGCTGACGCACGATCGCGTCCTTCACTTCCTGGCGGTTGTGCCCGACGTTCACGTTCCACAGGCCCGCGACGCCGTCGACAAGCTTGCGCCCCTCTTCGTCGAACACGTAGCAGCCGTCGCCACGCACGATGCGGATCGGCTTGCGCTGTTTCATTTCGTTCGGGTGCAGCATCGGGTGCCAGAACTTTGCTTCGTTGTAGCTCATTGCAATCTCCACTTTCGGATCGGTTGAACCTCGATCGCTCGGGTTCGAGGTTGTCGGTGTTGGCGCCGCGCGTCAGTGCGCGATGCAGACGGATTTGGTTTCGGTGAAGCCTTCGATCGCGTATTGCCCGAACTCGCGGCCGATGCCCGACTGCTTGTAGCCGCCGAACGGCATCGACGGATCGAGCGGGATGTGACAGTTCACCCACACGGTGCCGGCCTCGATCTGCGGCACGAGGTTCATTACCCGCTTCAGGTCGTTGCTCCAGATGCTCGCGGCGAGGCCGTACGGCGACGCGTTCGCGAGCCGCACCGCGTCGGCCGCATCGTCGAACGGCACGACGACGATCACCGGGCCGAACACCTCGTCGCGCACGATCGCGCTGTCCGGATGCGGATCGGCGATCACGGCCGGCTTCACGTAGTAGCCGGGCAGGTCGTCGGCCGGCGTGCCGCCCGCGAGGAACGTGAGGCCCGCGCGGCGCGCGCCCTCGATGTGCTGGACGACCTTGTCGCGATGGTGCGCGGAGACCAGCGGGTTGATCTGCGCGGTCGTGTCGAGGCCCGCGCCGAGCTTCATCGACTGCGCGACGCCGGCGAGGCCGTCCGCGAGCTGCGCGAACTTGCTGCGGTGCACGTACATGCGCGACGCGGCCGCGCACACCTGCCCCTGGTTGAAGAACGCGCCGGCGGCGACGCCGTCGAGCGCCTGCGCGACGTCCACGTCGTCGAGCATCACGATCGGATTCTTGCCGCCGAGTTCGAGCGAGAAGCGCGTCATGTTCTGCACGGCCGCCGCGCCTACCAGCTTGCCGGTCGCGGTCGAGCCGGTGAACGAGATCTTCGCGATCGACGGGTGGCTCGACAGCGCGGCGCCGCACGTGCGGCCGCCGGTGACGACGTTAAACGCGCCGGGCGGCACGCCGGCCTCGCGGGCGAGTTCGGCGAGGCGCAGCGCGGTGAGCGGCGTTTCCGGCGACGGCTTGAGCACGATCGTGCAGCCGGCCGCGAGCGCCGGAATCAGCTTCCACACCGCGATCATCAGCGGGAAATTCCACGGCACGATCGCGGCGACCACGCCGACGGGCTCCTTGCGCGTATAGGCCGTATAGCGCGCGCCGGGCGGGAACGGGATCGACACGTCGAGCGTCTGGCCGGTGATCTTGGTCGCCCAGCCGGCCATGTAGCGCACGTATTCGACGCTCGCGCCGACCTCGATCGCGCGCGACACGTGGATCGACTTGCCCTGGTTCAGCGTTTCGAGCTGCGCGAGGGTTTCGGCGTCGCGCTCGATCAGGTCGGCGAGCTTCAGCAGGATGCGTTCGCGGTCCGCCGGGCGCAGTCCGCTCCATACGCGGGTGTCGAACGCGTGTTTCGCGCTCGCGACCGCGCGATCGACGTCGTGCGCGTCGGCATCCGCGACCGTCGCGAGCCGCTCGCCGGTGGCCGGGTCGTACACGTCGAGCCGCGCGGCCGAGTGCGCGCGCTGCATCGCGCCGTCGATGAAAAGGCCGAAGTCGCGTGCGACGAAGGTGCGCACGGTGTCGCTGACGGCGACGAAGTTCGTGGTGCTCATGGGCGTCTTCTCGATGTTTATCGTGGCTGGGCCGCGTGCGCGCGGGCATGCGGGCGTCGAACCACTGTATCGACGGGGGATCGCGCCCGGTGAGCGCAAATTGGCAGCGCGTTGGGGGATCGAAATGCGGGGGCTCGGGAATGGGGAAACGCTGCGTGCGAATGGCTCGCTATCGTCGGATGAATGGTGCGGCGTGAAAGCGTGAAAGCGTGAAGGCGTGACGGCGTGACGGCGTGAAGGCGGAAGGTGGAAGGTGGAAGGTGGAAGGCGGAGGCGGAAGCGGAAGCGGAAGCGGAAGCGGAAGCGGAAGCGGAAGCGGAAAAATTACAGGAACAACGCGCCGACCAGCTCCGTGCGGTTCGACACGCCGAGCTTCCGGTACATGCGCATCAGGTGCGTCTTGATGGTCGGCTGCCCGAGCGCGAGATCGCGTGCGATCTCCTTGTTCGAGCGGCCGTCGCGCACGAGGCGTGCGATCTGCTCTTCGCGGTAGGTCAGCCGCTCCTCGCAGTCGATGCGGTGGATCCCGCGCCGCGCACGCAGCAGCGGAGCGAGCGCCGCTTCGGCGACAGGCTGCAGCCGCGCCAGCGCGTCGACCTCGCCCGGCGCGAACCGGCCCGCCGTGCTGTTGCCTTCCGCATCGCCTTTCCCGAAGCGCAGCAGCGAAAACGCGCCGACGGTGCGGCCCGCGTCGTCGCGCAGCCAGATTTCGACGACATCGGCGACATCGTGCCGCCGCAGGAAACGTGTCCAGTACGCGGACGCGGCACGTCTTTCGTCAGGCAATTGGGAAGCGAGCGTCACGACCGCGCGAACGCCCGCCGCGCAGCGCGACGGATGCAGCGGATCGAGCATCCGGTAACGCGCGAGGTAGGTACGATGCATCGACTCCGGCATCCCGAACAACTCGAAATCGGCGGGCTCGCCGCTCAGGTCGAGCCGGTAGAACACGATCGCGGACGGGCTCGCGAATGCGTCGAACGCCGCGACGCACGCATGCAGCGCGCGCTGCCAATCGGCGGCTTCGGGGTCGGCGGAAACGGATGGGGTCGGCATGATGGGAGCGGCCGGCGGCCGAACGCGTCGAAGTTCGGGCCAGCCTACCGGCGCCGAAAAGCGCCGGTGAGCACAAATCGGCAAATCGTCCCGGTTCGGCTGGTTCAGCCGATTCGATCGGGACGATGCGCTCGCGCGACGGGGCGCGCGCCGACTTTCAATGCGCGTTCGAGGCGAACGTGTCGCAGGCGCTCACTTCACCGGCTTCCATCCCGCGCCGCAGCCAGTACATGCGCTGTTCGCTCGTGCCATGCGTGAAGCTTTCCGGCACGACGTAGCCCTGGCCTTGCTGCTGCAGCCGATCGTCGCCGATCGCGGCCGCCGCCTTCAGCCCCTCCTCGAAATCGCCGGGTTCCATCAGCCGCTGGTTCGCGCGCTCCGCGTTGTTCGCCCATACGCCGGCAAAGCAGTCGGCCTGCAGTTCCATCCGCACCGACAGCGCGTTCGAGCGCGCCTGGCTCGAACGGCGGCGCGCGGCATCGACCTTGTCGGAAATGCCGAGCAGGTTCTGCACGTGGTGGCCGACTTCGTGCGCGATCACGTAGGCCTGCGCGAAATCGCCGCCCGCGCCGAACCGCTTGCGCAATTCGTCATAGAAACCGAGATCGATATACACTTTGTGGTCGGCCGGACAGTAGAACGGCCCCATCGCGGTCTGGCCGGTGCCGCATGCGGTCGGCGTCGAGTTCGTGAACATCACGAGCTTCGGCGCCTCGTACTGCGCATGCAACTGGGTGTTGAACACGCCCGTCCATGTGCGCTCGATATTGCCGAGCACCTTGCGCGTGAACACCGCGCCGGGATCGCTCGCCGGCGCGCCCTGGTGCTGCGTGGGCGCGGGCTGCGCCTGCTGCTGGCGGCCCTGCAGCGCCGACGCGCCTTCGAGCACGACGCGCGGGTCGATCCCGAAGAAATACGATGCGGCCAGCGCCACCACGATCGTGCCGATGCCGATCGTCGCGCGCCCGCCGAACCCGCCGCCACCGCGTCGATCCTCGACGTTCGCGCTTTCTGTTTCGTCGTCCAGCCTCATTGCCGGCTCCTCCCTGCTCTTGTCGATGATCCGGCCGCGATGCGCAACCGGGCGATCCGCCGTCGCGCCACGCGCGATCGGCGGACGCGATGGATCCGTATTCGTATCTGGCGCACGCTCGCGCCGATATCTCCGCCTGCCCTTCCGCTTGTACGACGGAATCGGCCGGCGCGCCGCGCCGGTGCGCGGGCTCGCCCGCGCTACGCCCGTACTATTTTGCCGGGCTTTTGCGACTTATCGCAAAAATACGGAGGATAGAGCGATTCGGCGCCGACGATCGTCAGCCTTTGCAAAATGGCCGGAATCCTGCCGGCCGACCCGGTGCCGCGCACAACCGTCGGCCGTCCGGCCGATAGATGTTCATCCTTTCGGCGGATACCGGCGTGCGTCGACGCCACCTAAAGTGACCGGAAACGACACCCTTCCGGAGAACGACATGACGCACCCGCAACCCCGAACGATCGCGATCACCGGCGCAGGCACCGGCATCGGCGCCGCGTGCGCGCGCCGCTTCGCCGCCCGCGGCGAGCGCGTCGTGTTGATCGGACGACGCCGGACGCCGCTCGACGCGCTCGCCGCCGAGACGGGCGGCCTCGCCCTCGCCGGCGACGCCGCGAGCACGGCCGACTGGGCCCGCTTCCTGCCGGAGATCGCCGGACGGTTCGGCCCGGTCGATGCGCTCGTCACGTGCGCGGGCGGCCACGGCCTCGGCCGCGCGGACGAAACCGATGACGCACAATGGCGCGACGCGATGCACGCGAATCTCGACACCGCATTCGTCAGCGCACGCGCGTGCCTGCCCGACCTGATCGCACAGCGCGGCAGCATCGTGCTGGTCGCGTCGATCGCCGCGCTCGCGGCCGGGCCGGGCGTGTGCGGCTATACGGTCGGCAAGCATGCGCTGCTCGGGCTCGCGCGTTCGCTCGCACGCGACTACGGGCCGCACGGCGTGCGTGCGAACGCGGTGTGCCCGGGCTGGGTCCGCACGCCGATGGCCGATGCGGAAATGGCGCCGCTGATGTCCGCGTATGGCGACACGCTCGACGGCGCGTATGCGCGCGTGAGCGCCGACGTGCCGCTGCGGCGCGCCGCCGATCCGGACGAAATCGCGGCCGTGTGCGCGTTCCTCGCATCGCCCGACGCGTCGTTCGTGACGGGCGCGACGCTCGTCGCCGACGGCGGCGCGATGGTCGTCGATGTGCCGACGCTCGCGTTCGACAAGCTTTGACGCCGGGGCGCGAAGCGTCCGCACGATGCGTGCTCGAGTGCGAGCGCGCGACGTGCCCATGCCGCACACGTGGTCCGGCACGGCTCGCCCGCCCCCGGCCCTGCGCACGCCCCGCACACGCCCCGCTCGTTTTCCGCCCCGGAAATCCGCTAACATCGACCGATCCCGCCGCCTTCGTGCGGCACCGCCTCACCGTTCGGAATTCGATGAACATCCGGTTTCTTGAAACCTTCGTCTGGCTCGCGAAGCTGGAGAACTTCCGGCTCACGGCCGAGAAACTGCACACGACGCAGGCGGCCGTGTCGAGCCGCATCGCGTCGCTCGAAGAGGCGTTCGACGTGCGGCTGTTCGACCGCAACACGCGCTCGGCCACGCTCACGCCCGCGGGCCGGCGCATGCTTGCGTACGCGGAGCGGATCGTGCGGCTCGACGGCGAGATGCGGCGCGACATCGACGCGGCGAGCGACGCGGGCCTGATCCGGATCGGCGTGATCGAGTCGATCGTGCACAGCTGGTTTCCGGCGCTGATGGCGCAATTGCGCGAGCGCTATCCGCGCCTCGACGTCGAGATCACGAGCGACACGACGCTACATCTGATCCGCCTGCTCAGCACCGACGGCGTCGACCTGATCCTGCAGACCGACCCCGTGCCCGGCCCCGACTTCACGAACCTGCCGCTGTGCGAATTCCCGGTGCGCTGGGCGGCGAGCCCGCGTCTCGGGCTCGGCGGCGAACGGCTCGACGTCGCGCGGCTTGCCGCGTACCCGATCATCAGCTTCTCGCGCCACTCGGGGCCGCACGCGACGATCGAGCGGTTGTTCGCCGCCGTCGAGCGGCCGGCCAGCATCAACTGCATCACGTCGGTCGCCGCGATGATCCGGCTCGTCGCCGACGGTTTCGGCGTGGCCGCGCTGCCGCCCGCGATCATCGGGCGCGAACTGCAGGAAGGCGCGCTCGAACTGCTCGACGTGGAACCCGAATTCCCCGCGCTGCCGCTCGTCGCGTCGTATCGCACGCAGGGCCTGCCGGTCGCCGCGCGTATCGCGGAGCTGGCGAGCGAAGTCGCGCGCGCGATGCCGGCCGCCGCGAGCCATGCTAAGCCGGTCGCATCGGCAAAGGCCGACGCCGATTCCGTCGGCAAGGCCGCCGCTGCCCGGCCCGCGACAAAAACCGGCACCGCGGCGGCAAAACGCACGCCGAAATCCGCGCCGCCCGCTGCTGCGGCGAAACGCCGTCCGCGCCGCTCATAAGAAAACCTGTTCACCGCGAATTTGTTTTCTTGTTGGACGGGCGCGGCCCGTCTTCGGGACACTGCGGTTCCTGACACACCCCGTCACAAGGAACCCGCAATGACCCGCCTTTCCCTTCTGCACGGCCAGCTCTGCGTCTGGACGGATATCGACCCCGCGCACGAAGCCGATTTCAACGCGTGGTACGACCGCGAGCACATGCAGGAGCGTGTCGCGATTCCCGGCTTCACGCATGCGCGGCGGTTTCGCGCGACCGACGGCGGCCCGCGCAAATATCTCGCGCTGTACGTGACGGACACGCTCGACGTGTTCCGCGGCGACGCCTATCGGCGCGCGTTCACGCAGCAGACCGCATGGTCGCTCGCGAACTTCGAACGCATGACGGGCACGCAGCGGCGGGTCGGCGACCTGACGATCGAGGCCGGCGATGGCGAAGGCGTGCATCTCGCGCTGTTCGTGCTGCCGCCCGAACGCATCGACGTGCCGCACCTGCGCGAGCGCTTCGACGCGGCGCTGCGCGAACCCGGCATCCATGCGGCACGGCTGTTCCGCACCGCGCCGGACCTGTCCGCGCCGATCGGCGCCGATGCGGCCGCGCGTCCGGCCGCCGACGCGCTCGTGCTGATCGAAGGCAGCGACGCCGCGGCCACGCGCCGGGTCGCCGCCGCCATCGCCGGTCACGACGACGTGCGCACCTTCGATCTGATGTGGCGCGCCGCCGCGCCGCTGCCCGTCGCACGCGCCGAAACGCACCCGTCCGCCGCCCTGCCGGCCTGAGCGCCGGCTTCGCCACCGGCCGCGGCGTCCGTCATCCGCACGCGGCCCACGCATCGGCCCGCACGCGTCCCCCAGTCATCCTTCACGACATGCCCGACACCATGAGCACTCTCGCCCAGCCCGCCGCCCACGCGCCCCGCCGTGTCCGCAACAGCCGACTCGCGTCCGCGAGCATGATCGGCACGTCGCTCGAGTGGTACGACTTCACGATCTACAACACGCTCGCCGCGCTCGTCTTCAATCATCTGTTCTTTCCGTCGGTCGATCCGCTGGCGGGCACGATCCTCGCGTTCTCGACCTATGCGGTGGGCTACGTGTCGCGCCCGCTCGGCGGCTTCGTGTTCGGCAACCTTGGCGACCGCATCGGCCGCCGCGCCGTGCTGATGCTTACGCTCGTGCTGATGGGGATCACGACCGCGCTGATGGGCGCGCTGCCGACCTATGCGCAGGCGGGCATCCTGAGCCCGATCCTGCTCGTCGCGCTGCGCTTCGTGCAGGGCGTCGCGCTTGGCGGTGAATGGGCCGGCGCGGTGCTGCTGTCGGTCGAGCACGGCGACCAGAAGCGGCGCGGGCTGTCCGCGTCGTGGACGCAAATGGGCCCGTCGTTCGGCACGCTGCTCGGCACCGGCTGCATCGCGCTCGTGACGCTGTCCACCACGTCCGACACCTTCCTGTCGTGGGGCTGGCGCGTGCCGTTCGCAGCCAGCGCGCTGCTCGTCGTGTTCGGTTTCTGGCTGCGCCGCGGCGTCGACGAAACGCCGCAGTTCGAGCAGCTCGCCGAGTCGCACGCGACCGCCGAAGTGCCCGTCGCCGAAGTGCTGAAATGCCACTGGCGGCGCTTGCTGATCGCCGGCGGCTCGCGCATCGGCTCCGACGTGCTGTATGCGCTGATCGTCGTGTTCACGCTGACCTACGTGACGACCGTGCTGCATCTGTCGCGCCCCGTCGCGCTGACGGCGGTGATGGTCGGCACGGCGTGCAACGCGCTCGCGGTGCCGTTCTTCGGCGCGCTGTCGGACCGCTTCGGGCGCCGTCCGGTGTACCTCGCCGGCGCGATCGCCGGCATCGTGTGGGCGTTCGTGTTCTTCACGATGCTCGACACCGCGCGGCCGGGCGCGATCGTCGCGGCCGTCGCGATCGGCCTCGTGATCCACGCGGTGATGTACGGCCCGCAAGGCGCGTTCGTCACCGAGCAGTTCCCGACGCGCGTCCGTTATGCGGGCTCGTCACTGGCGTACACGCTCGCCGGCATCGTCGGCGGCGGCTTCGCGCCGCTCGTGATCGCGACGCTGTTCCGCCAGACGGGCACGACCACGGCCGTGTCGCTGTACGTGACTGCGGCGCTCGTCGTGACGTCGATCGCGCTGCTCGCCGCGCGCGAGACCGCGCACCGTCCGCTCGCGGACTGAGCGCTACGGTCGACCACCTCATTCATTCGCCTCGTTCATTCGCACTTCAAACGGATACCCGCATGCAAGCCCTGTCGTTCAACGTGATGTCCCTGCAAGGTGTGTCGGCACAGGTCGACGTCGAGATCGAACGCGTCGTGATCGCCGGCTGGGCAGGCCGCGATCCGGAAGCGATTCGCGCGCACATAGACGAACTCGCGGCGCTCGGCGTCGCGCCGCCGTCGACCACGCCGTGTTTCTATCGGGTAGCGTCCGCGCTGCTCACGCAGGCGCCGTCGATCGGCGTGCTCGGTGCGCGTTCGGGCGGCGAGATCGAGTGCGTGTTGATCGACAGCCCGGCCGGCACGCTGGTGACGGTCGGTTCCGATCACACGGATCGGGAAGTCGAGGCTTACGGCGTCGCGGTGTCGAAACAGGTATGCGCGAAGCCGCTCGGCCGCGATGCGTGGCGGCATGCGGACATCGCCGATCACTGGGACGCGATCGAGATGCGTTCGTGGCTGGTCGGGCCCGGCGGCGAACGCGTCGCGTATCAGCATGGCGCGCTCAGCGCGCTGCTCGCGCCGGATGTGCTGTGGCAGCGCTTCGACGACCGGCGCACGATGCCCGCCCGCTGCGCGATGTTCGGCGGCACCGTCGCCGTGCACGGCGCGATCGCGGCGATGGGCGACGGTGACGCGTTCGAGATGGAACTGCACGATCCCGTGCTCGGACGCAGCCTGCGCCACCGGTATGCGGTCGAGGCGTTGCCGGTCGTGGCGTGACGAAGGGTGGCGGGTGCGCCGGCAATGAAGGGCATCAACCGCATGCGGGCCTGCCAATCGCCATCGCCGCCCGCCGTCATCGCAAGCACCCGAGCCCCGTCAGCGCCGCCTCCACCGCCGTATCGAGCGGCGTCACCGGCTCGCGGCCGAGTACTGCCGTCACCCGCGCGTTGTCCATCCGGAGCGGCTCGCGCCACAGATAGCGCATCTCGATCATCTCGCGCATCGTCGTGACGAACGGCGCGGCGGCCCACACGAGCCACCACGGGAAACGCCGCACCGTCGGCCGCATCCCGTGCCGCTGCGCGACGCGGCGCACGGCCTGCGCCATCTGCGTGCCGTCCGCGTCCCAGTGACCGCCGAGATGAAAGCGCGCGAACGGCTCCAGCGTGTCGCGCCGCTCGATCAGCTCGACCATCGTGCGCGCGACGTCCGGCACGTACGCCCATTGATGGCCGACGCCCGGCCGGCCCGGCACGCTGATGGCCGCAACCGGCCGCCCTGCCTTGACGAGCCCCTGCCCGAACCAGTTGTTGCCCGCGTGCGCGCCGAAGAAATCGCCGGCCCGCACGATGATCGTGCGCACGCCCTGCGCGGTCGCCGCCTGCAACCGCTGCTCCAGCTCGACGCGGATCGCACCCTTGCGCGTCGTCGGATGCTGCGGAGCCTCTTCGCGCAATACCGGAAACGCGTCGGGACCGTAGTTGTAGATAGTCCCCGGCAGCACGACGGTCGCCTGCGCCGCCGTCGCCGCCGCGATCGTGTTGTCGATCATCGGCAGCACCTGCCCGCTCCAGTTCCGGTAGCCGGGCGGGTTCACCGCATGCACGATCACGCTGCAGCCGCGCGCCGCGCGGATCACCGTGTCGCGGTCGAGCGCGTCGCCGCGCATCCATGCGATCCCGTCGCGCTCCACCGTCTCGGCATCGAGCCCGCGCTTGAGCGCGCGCACCTGCCAGCCGGCATCGCGCAGCTGACGCGCGACCTCGCCGCCGATGCCTCCGCTCGCGCCGAGCACGAGTACCTGTCGTTGCGTCCCGCCTGCGTTCGCCGTCATTGCCGTTCTCCGTGTATGAACCGTTGACAGCACGTATTCTGGCGCTCAGCCGCCTAATAAGGAATTGCCGAACCTGACGGATCAGCTATACATTTATGTATGACGATCGATCTGAACTGGGAACGCTACCGCACCTTCCTGGCCGTGCTGACGGAAGGCTCGCTGTCGGGCGCGGCGCGCGCGCTCGGCATCACGCAGCCGACGGCCGGCCGCCACGTCGCGGCGCTCGAAGCCGCATTCGGCCAGACGCTGTTCACGCGCTCGCCGTCGGGGCTGCTGCCGACCGAGGCGGCCCTCGCGCTGCGCGGCCATGCCGAGGCGCTGCGCAGCGCGGCGGCCGCGTTCGAGCGGGCGGCCGCGAGCCACGGCGCGGGCGTGCGCGGCACCGTGCGGATCTCGGCCAGCGACGTGATCGCGGTCGAGGTGCTGCCGCCGATGCTCGCGCAGTTGCGGCGCGACCATCCGGGGCTCGTGATCGAGCTGGTGCCGACCGACCGCATCCAGGACGTACTGAACCGCGAGGCCGACATCGCGGTGCGGATGGCGCCGCCCGCGCAGGACGCGCTCGTCGCGCGGCGCGTCGGCGAGATCGACATCGGGCTGTATGCGCGCGACGACTACCTGGCGCGCAACGGCACACCGTCGACCACCGGCGAACTCGCCCATCACGCGCTGATCGGTTTCGATACGGTCACGCCGTTCATCCGCTCGGCCGGGCGCGGGATGCCGTTGTGGAAGCGCGATGCGTTCGCGCTGCGCACCGACAGCAATCTCGCGCAACTCGCGATGATTCGCGCGGGCTACGGGATCGGCTTCTGCCAGAACGGGCTTGCGAAGCGCGATGCGCGGCTCGTGCGCGTGCTGCCGGACGGGCCCACGATGAAACTGGAAACCTGGGTGGTCATGCACGAGGATCTGCGCACGAGCCCGCGTTGCCACGCCGTGTTCGATGCGCTGGCGAACGGGCTGCGCGCGTATGCCGACGGGACGGCCGACTAGGCCGTTCAAGCCCACCGCCGCGCACGCCGCGCTTCACGCTTCACATCAGCAACTGCCGCGACAGCACCTCGCGCGCCTGCGTGACCGTCTCGCGCTCGCCCGGCATCGGCGGCGTCAGCGAGAACACCGCGTCGGGCAGCGCCGGCAGCCGGTATTTCGCGCCGAGCCGCACGAGGCCCTCGCCGATCGCCGACGCGCACAGGCAGCCGACGCCGAGCCCCGCCGCGAGCATCGACTGCAGCCCCGCGACGCCCGACGCGCTGTGCACGAGCACGTACGGCGCGTGCTGCTCGTCGAGCGAGCGCACCGCGATCTGATGCATCATGCAGTCGTCCGGCAGCAGCACGAGCGGCAACGGCTCGGGCAGCTGCTCGGCGAGCGCCGGCGACGTGACCCACGACAGCGGCTCGCGCCGCAGCACCCAGCGCGTATCGGCCGACGCGGGCCGGAACGGACCGCTCGACAGGTTCATCACGACGCCGAGGTCGATCTGCCCGCGCGCATGGGCGGCTTCGATCTCCGCGCTCTTCATCGCGCTCACGTGCAGGCTCAGTTGCGGGTAGCACTCGCGCAGCCGCGCGAGCAGTCCCGCGACTTCATGGGTGCGGTAGTAATCGGTGATCGCGACGCGCAACTCGCCCTTGATCGCTTGCCCGCGCAGCTCGTCGAACGCGGCCTCGTTCAGCGCGACGATGCGCCGTGCATGCTGCAGCAGGCGCGCGCCGGCCGGCGTCGGCTCGACGCCGCGCTTGCTGCGCACGAACAGCGGCACGCCGGCGCGCGATTCGAGCTTGCGCACCTGCTCGCTGACCGTCGACTGCGACAGGTGCAGCCGCGGCGCGGCGGCCGTCAGGCTGCCGGCGTCCGCCACCGCCGCGAATGTGCGTAACTGATCCAGGTCGAAACCGCGCATCGCCCTCTCCATCCATCGGATAACCCGATGGATGCTACCACCAATTCCCGCTTTTCCGAATCATCGACGGTCCCCAGAATATCGGTTCCCCGCGTGCCTGAGATCCCTTTTCGACGGCATTCAGGAGGCAGCCCTCATTCTTTCGGACTTGCGTTTATGAGCGACAACACCCTTGCCCCTTGCACCCCGGCCGGGGCGGCCGCCGCGGCACCGCCGCGCAGCCATCACGGCTGGGCGCTCGTGGTCCTGCTGGTCGGCGCCATCCTGCCGCCGCTCGACTACTTCATCGTGAATCTCGCACTGCCGGCCATCCGCGACGGCATCGGTGCGCGCCCGGCCGAGTTGCAGCTCGTCGTGTCGGCCTACGCGTGTGCGAACGCGGTCGTGCAGATCACCGGCGGGCGGCTCGGCGACCTGTACGGCCGCAAGCGAATGTTCATGGTCGGGATGGCCGGCTTCGTCGTCGCGTCGGCGCTGTGCGGGCTCGCCGGCAGCGGCGCGGTGCTGGTCGGCGGCCGCGTGCTGCAGGGCCTGTTCGCCGCGATCCTCGCGCCGCAGGTGCTCGCGACGATCCGCAGCGTGTTCAGCCCGCAGGAGCAGGTGCGCGTGATGGGCTTCTACGGTTTCGTGTTCGGCCTCGCGGCCGTGATCGGCCAGCTCGGCGGCGGCGCACTGATCAGCCTGCATCCGTTCGGGCTCGGCTGGCGTGCGATCTTCCTGGTCAATGTGCCGATCGGCATCCTCGCGCTGCTCGGCAGTTGGCGCTTCATCCCCGAGAGCCGGCCGCCGCGCGGCCAGCGCATCGACGTGCCCGGCACGGTGCTGCTGTCGCTGTTCCTGCTGATGCTCGTCTATCCGCTCACGCACGGGCGCGAGGCGGGCTGGCCGCTGTGGATGGTCGCGTGCATCGTTGGTGCGCTGCCCATGCTCGGCGCGCTGCTGGCGGTCGAAGCACGCCGGCTCGCCGGCGGTCGCGATGCGTTGCTCGACGTGCGCCTGCTGCGCAATCCGATCGTCGCGCTCGGGCTCACGCTCGCGTTCCTGTTTTATATGCTGAGCGCGTTCTTCCTGAGCTACGGGATCTATCTGCAGGGCTGCCTGAACTGGTCGCCGCTCGCGTCGGGGCTCGCGATCCTCCCGCTCGGCATCGGCTTCCTCGCCAGCCCGTTGCTGATGCCGCGCCTCGTCGCCCGGTTCGGCGGCTATCGCGTGCTCACGCTCGGCTTCGCGCTGCTCACGGCCGGCGTCGCGACCGCCGCCGCGCTCGCCGGCGAACATGCGCCCGGCGCGGGCTTCTATGCGGGCATCGCGGCGATCGGCGTCGGACAAGGGCTCGTGCTGCCGTCGGTCGTGCGGATCGTGCTCGCGGAAGTCGACACGGCGCGCGCCGGGGTCGCGTCCGGCATGGTCACCGCGATGCTGCAGATCGGCGCGGCCGTCGGTGCGGCGACGCTCGGCGGGTTGTTCTTCGCGCGGCTCGGCGCGCAGCCGGAGGCGCTCGACTACGTGCTGGGATTCAGGACGGCGATGTGGGCGCTGACGGTCGTGCTGCTCGTGTGCGTGGCGCTGTCAGCCGCGTTGGGGCCGATACATCGGCGGGTGCGGGCCGACGCGTGACGATGGTGGGCTCGCGGCACATCGCCGGCGGCGGAGACGGTGCATGCGCGACCGCTCGCCGGCATCGGGCTCACGGGTGATGCTTGCGCGACGCGTGGCGCGCTTCCCATTCGGCCAGTTCGACGCGATAGCGCGCCAGCGCTTCGTCGTACAGGTCGAAAACGCACGGCGAGCAGCCGCTGTTGCAGCAGTCTTCCAGTTCAGGTTGTTCGGGCGGGGTGGGACGCGGATCGTCGTCCGGCGTATCCGCGGTGGCAGGCTTGGTCACGTCGTCATTCGGTCACATGATGCTGAACGAACAGTATACGGTGATGGACTGCGACATGCAGGCACCCCGCCCCGCACGGGACCCTGCGTTCGCGCGTCGACGACCGACCAACAGGAGCCGCGTCATGGCCGAAGCAGTGAATCCGCCGGAACTCTGGGCGCCGTTCGGCGCGTTCTCGATGGCCGTGGTCCAGGGCGACGGCAGGATCGTCCATCTGAAGGGACAGGTCGCACTCGATAAGGACGGACACGTCGTCGGTGCCGCCGACATGCGCGCGCAGGTCCGGCAAACGCTCGGCAACATTCGCGACGTGCTCGCCGCGATGGGCGGGCAGATGCAGGATGTGATCTCGCTGGTTCACTACGCGACCGACATCGACGCGTTCATGCAGGCCGGCGACATCCGCGAGACGTTCTTCGCCGAACCCTATCCGGTGACGACGACCGTCCAGGTCGAACGTCTGTACCGCCCCGACCTGCTGATCGAAATCGCGGCGATCGCGGAAATTCCGCGCGCGCGATTCCGCATGCGTTGAAGTCGTGCGCGGGCGCGACAGCCTGCCACCCGCTACGCCACGCGCCCACTCACCGGAATCGAGGCGCCGGTGATCGCCTGCGCATCGGCCGACAGCAGGAACCCGATCGTCGCCGCGAGCTGTTCGGGCCGGACCCAGCGCGAAAAGTCCGCGTCCGGCATGTCCGCACGGTTCGGCGGCGTGTCGATGATGCTCGGCAGCAGCGCGTTCACGGTCACGCCGCGATCGAGCAGTTCCGCCGCGAGTGCCTCCGTGAGCCGCGCGACGCCCGCCTTCGCCGCCGCATACGCGCCCATTCCCGCGCCTGCCTTGAACGCCGCGCCGGCCCCGATGTTGACGATACGGCCGGCCGGACTCGCCACCAGATACGGCAGCGCGGCCTTCGACGCGTTCAGCGCCGTCTTCACGTTCAGTTCGTACATGCGGTCCCACGTGGCTGCGTCGCCGTCGGCGATCGTCTGCCAAGTGAACGCGCCCGCGATGTTCAGCAGCGCGTCGACCCGGCCGAATTCGCGATTCACGGTGTCGAGCGCGCGCGCGGCCGCCTGCGGATCGACGAGGTCGATGCCGCCGATGCGCAGCGCGTCGGCCGGCACGCCGGGCAACGCCTGCGCGTCCGGCGCCGCGCCCCGGCCGATCAGCGCGACGCGGGCGCCGCGTTGGCCGAGCCATGCGGCCGTGGCGACGCCGAGATGACCGAATCCGCCGGTGATCGCGACTGCCTTGCCGTTCAGGTCGTGTTCCATCGATGTGCTCTCCTTGGGTCCAGGGATGATTGATGATGCGTAGTTAGGGGGCAATGCCGGCCGCGACGCGGACGCGCCCGGCCGGCGGTTCGACAGCGTAGCGCCGTTCACGCTTGCGTGGGCACTACGACGCATGCGTCGATACGGGCCACGTCGCCGAGCCGACACGCCGGCACTGCATGCGTGTGCCGCGCTCGGGCGGCATAATGCCCGATCACGGTCCGCCGCGCGATGAATCATGATCGCGCCGGCCCCTTGAACGGCCTGCGCCGTTTCCGTATCGAAACCCGAACCTCAATCCGTCTACCCCATGCAAGTAATCGTCGTTGGCACCGGCAAGCTGGCAACCGAACTGCTCGGCTCGCACCAGCTCGATCCGTCGACCTGTCACGTGATGGCCTGGTCCGAGCATGCACGCACCGAGCTGCAACGTAGCGATGACGCCCGGCGTAACGAGGCCCGATCGATCGTCGTGCACGCCGGGTCCGGCCGCGAATTGCCCGACGCGATCGCATTCTGCCAGGCAACCGGTTCGCCGCTCGTCGAGCTGTCCACCGGCTCCGACCTCGAAACCGGATCGCACGACTTCCCCATCGTGCTCTGTCCGAATACGAACATCCTGATGCTCAAGTTCATGAGCATGCTGGAAACGAGCGGCCACCTGTTTCGCGACTGCCGCATTAGCGTGACGGAGTCGCACCAGGCCAGCAAGACATCCGTGCCCGGCACCGCGGTCGGCATCGGCCATTCGCTCGGCATTCCAGCGCAGGACATCCGCTCTGTACGCGACCCGAACGAGCAGCGCGACGCATTGCAGATTCCCGACGATCAGCTCGGCCGCCACGCGTTCCACCGGATCCGCATCGAGGACGACGCGTGCAGCCTGCAGTTCGAATCCCGCGTGTACGGCGCGGCGCCTTACGCGGACGGCGTATCGCGGATCCTCGAGGCCGTCCGGCAGCACGCGCTCGAACCTCGCCGGTATTCGATTGTCGAGTTCATTCACAACGGCTGGCTGTAGACGCGGCACTCGCGACGACGTGCAGGCCGACCGTCGACGCGCCTGCCGACACACGTGAAGGCCGCAATCGCGCCATCGTCGACGCTCGCGTTACGCATCGCTCAGCACGACCCTGCTCTCGGGCAACGTCGCGCCGCCATCGACGACGATCGTCTGCCCGGTGATGTACGCCGCGTCGGCCGACGCGAGAAACAACATCGCGTTCGCGATGTCCTCCGGCTCGCCCATCCGCGCGAGTGGAATGTCGCGTGCGATCTGCGCGGCGACCGACGCATCGCCGAGATTGCCGGCCGCCGGCGTGCGGATCATTCCCGGCTCGACGCCATTGACCGTCACGTTGCGGCGCGCGAGTTCGAGCGCCGCCGCGCGGATGAAGCCGTTCACGCCGGCCTTCGACGCCGCGTAGTGCGCGAGCCCCGGATAGACGACGCGCGGCCCGGTGACCGACGACGTGACGAGCAGCCGCCCCGCCCCCGCGCGCTCGAACGCCGGCAGCGCGGCCTGCGCGAGCCAGAACAGCGCCGACAGGTTGACCGACAGCGTCCGCGCAAGCGTCGGCTCGTCGATCTGCGCAAACGGCGTCAGCGGAAAATACGCGGCGTTGTGGACGACGACGTCGAGCCGGCCGCCATCGCGTTCGACCGCCGCGACGAGTGCGCAGAGCTCGTCGCGACTCGCGGCGTCGACGCGATACGTGCGCGCCTTGCCGCCCATGCAGACGAGCGCGTCTGCCTGCGCGGCAGCCGCATCGGCGTTGAGATCGGCGAGCGCGACGAACGCATCGGATTGCGCGAAACGACGCGCGATCGCGGCGCCGATTCCCTGCGCGGCGCCCGTGACCAGCACGACGCGTCCGCTGAAATCAGCACGCAGGCAGCCGCTGCCCGGCACGGGGTTCATCGCTGCGCCTCGCCGCCGAGCGGATGCACGGTTTCGTTCAGAACCTGCGCATGCGCGCCGACGGGGAAGTTCGACAGCGTGCCGAAATCGCCGCCCTGATAGCCGAAGATCTTGCCGTCGGTCTTGCGTTGCGCGAGGTCGATCAGCACGACGCCGAGCGTCGGCACCACCTTCTCGCGCCACACGAAGAGATACAGTTCATCGGCGATCCTGAAGTAATGGCAGCGGTCCACGTCGGCGAGCCCGCCTTCGACGCCCTGCAGGCATTGCCATGCGTAGAAATTCTCGTTCAGGTAGATGTGCTCGTAGCATTCGGTCGGGCTGTAGCGATACATCGTCCGCTTGCCGATCAGTTCGCGCGTGGGGCCGTGCAGCGGGCCCGGCTGCGCGTGGCCGCCGAGCGTGCCGTGCCGGAACGCCGCGTCGACGCCCGTGAGCGGCAGCCCGCGCGCGACACGCGTGAACGCGTCGATATGCGTGTCGGCCTCGGTCGGCAGTGTGCCGACCACCGACGTCCACACGCCATTGCCGACATCGATCACGAGGCTGACCGATGTCGCGCGGGCTGCCGGATCGATGTAGTCGACGAAATACAGCCCGTCGCGCAACCGCGTCACGCGGCACGGTGCGCGGCCGCCCGTATCGGTCGCCGCGTCGCGCCATTGCAACGCGCCCGCCTCGAACGTATAGACGCGCCATGCACCGGCTGCGTCGCCGAGGGCCAGCGAGCGCCCGGCGAGTGCGTTCACGGGTGCGAGGATGTTAGCGTCCGGCGCGAAACCGTCCGCGAGCGCGCCAACCTGAATGAATACCGGATCCTGTCGTTCCACCTGCCGTCTCCCGCGCAGCTTCAGGCCCGGCGGGCCATGTACGCTGCTCATGTGCACATGGTGCGGGCTGCGCGCGCCGCGCGGTATCGGCCAAAAGGATGAAGGGCGCGCGGCGCCGGAACGCGCTAGAGTGCACGTGACCCGCGCCGCTGCCGGCGCAAGGAGCGCACATGCATCGCATCACCCATTACCGACGGACCGACGAAGGAATCGAGGCGATCAGCCTCGAGTCCGATCGCGCGTTTCCGCGGCACGCGCATGATGAATTCGGGGTCGGCGTGATCGTCAGCGGCGCGCATCGGTCGTGGAGCGGCCGCGGGCAGGTCGACGCGCTGGCCGGCGACGCGATCATGGTCAATCCGGGCGAAATGCACGACGGGATGCCGATCGATGCGGGCACGGGCCGGCGCTGGCGGATGCTGTACCTCGCGCCCGCGCTGGTCGCGGGCGTTGCCGCGGAAGAAGGGCTCGCGGGCGTCGAGCTCACGCATCCGGCCGTGCGCGACGCACGGCTCGCCGCAGCCTTCGGCCGGTTGCATGCGCGGATCGTCGCGGGGGAAACACTGCCGCTCGCCCGCGACGAGGCTCTCGTGACGCTCATCGCCGGGCTGCTCGCGCGGCATTCGAACCGCGCGCTGCCGGCCGCCGGCGTCGCGCCGGCGATCCGCATGGCCCGCGAGCGGCTCGATACGGCGCCCGCCGCACCCGTTTCGCTCGCCGAGCTGGCCAGCCTGAGCGGCGTGAGCCGCTTCCAGTTGCTGCGCGGGTTCGCGCGCGAGCTCGGCATCACGCCGCACGCGTATCTGCTGCAATCGCGCACGCGACTGGCTCGCGCGCTGCTTGCAAGTGGCCGGCCGATCGCGGATGCCGCGGCCGAAGCCGGGTTCGCCGACCAGAGCCACCTGACGCGCGCCTTCGCGCGCCAGTTCGGCATCACGCCGGGGCGATTCATGCAGGCCGGCTGACGGGGTTGGTTGTCCCCAGGGAACGGTTACGGGGCGATGCTGGCTGCGGCGCGACGCGGCACGACGCGGCACGGCCCGGCCCGGCCCGGCCCGGCCCGGCCCGGCATGGCATGGCATGGCATGGCATGGCATGACATGACACGACACGGCACGGCACGGCACGGCACGGCACGGCACGGCACGATGCGATGCGATGCGATGCAACGCGGCACGGATAGCTCTCATTTCGCGGCATTCCCCAGCGGCAGCGCTCGATGTCTGCATGACCGCCCACCCCGAGACCGTGGACGCAGCCCCCCACCTCGCGCCCTCCCGCTCGCCACCTCCCTGCAATTTCGTTCAAGACGCCCGCGCCATCGCACGGCACGATGCGGCGCATGAAGACACGACTGATCGGCTATCTCTATCTCGCCGCCGCGATGGCGGGCGTCGGCAGCACCGTCATCGCGAGCCGTCTCGCGGCCGGCGGCCTGCCGCCGTTCGCGGCCACCGCGCTGCGCTTCCTGATCGCAACGCCGCTGCTGTACGCGCTGATGCGGGCGCAGCGAATGCGATGGCCGCGTATCTGCGCGCGCGACGCCGTCCTGCTGGTGGTCCAGGCCGCGGCGGGCGGGGTCGGCTATACCGTGCTGCTGATCAGCGGCACGAAGCTGTCGTCGCCGATCGATGCCGGCGTGATGCTCGGCACGCTGCCGGCGATGTCGACGCTGATCGCGGCGCTCGTGCTTCGCGAGCGGCAGACGCCGCGCGACTGGGGCGCGGCCGCGCTCGCCACCGCCGGCGTGCTGTTCGTCACGTTCGCGCCCGGCCAGGCCATGCCGTCGCTGCGGACGCTCGCCGGCGACGCGCTGGTGCTCGCCGCCGTCGCATGCGAAGCCGTGTTCATCCTGCTCAACCGGCGGCTGTCGACGCCGTTGCCGCCGCTCGCGCTGTCGACGGCGATGTCGGGCCTCGGCTTCATGCTCCCGCTGGTGCCGGCCGCGTTCGAATGGCACGCGCTGGCGGCCGGCTGGACCATCAGCGCGATATCGGCGATCGCCTACTACGCGCTGGTCCCGACCGTGCTCGGCTATCTCTGCTGGTATGCGGGCTCGGCCCGCACGAGCGGCACCGAAGCCGCGCTGTTCACGGCGGTCGCGCCGGTCTCGGCCGTGCTGTTCGCCGTCGCGCTGTTCGGCGAGACGCTCGGCGGCACGCGGCTGCTCGGCATCGCGCTGGTCGTCACGGGGATGCTGGTCGGTGCGACGCGGCGACGTGAACCGCCACCACGCGAAACGGACACACGGCCGACGTTGCCGCCGAGGCCGGCGGCATCCACGTCGACCGCCAGCGATTGATCCGCACGAGCGACGACTGTAGGAATGTGTCCGCGCGCGGCAAAACCGTTGCGCACCGTCACGCAAGATGCAATATTCGCGGGGCCGGGCCATTTGACAACCATCGAACAATAATTCGCATCGCCATGAACAAGAAGGAAGCCAGAACGAGAATCGCCGCGCTGCTGTCAGCGGGCGCAAGGAAGGCCGACGTGCTGGCCGAGCTGGCCGGACAGGGCCTCAAGGATCAAGTACTCGCGCGCCTGATCGCGTCGCGGCCCGACCCCGAGCTGTGCAGAAAGAACAAGGTGCACACCTGGATCCTGATCGGGCTCGGCATCGCGCAGTTGCTGATCAGCGTCGCACTCGGCTATTTCATCGCGGCCGCCGCCAGCGAATCCGGCGACACCGGCATGCTCGGCAACGGCCTTGCGGTGCTGTTCCTCGCGCTGACCGTGCCGCTGTCGCTGCTGTTCATCTGGGGCTTCGCGACCCATCGTGTCGGCGCGTATCACGCGTTCATCGCGCTTTCGCTGCTGCAACTGCCGAAGACCATCGCCGATCTCGCACACGATCCGTCGTCGGCGCTGCCGAGCCTCGGGGTGACGATCATCCTGATGGGCTACGTCTGGTTCGTCCGCAACCGTATGTTCCCCGACTTCGGCTGGTTCACGCCCCGCAAGATCGACGGCCGGTACGCCTTCGTGGAAAGCGCCTGACGCCGCGTCCGCCGGCATCGCAAACCACGAAAAAAGGCGCCGGGCCGCCCCGCAATCGCGGGACGGCCCGGCGCCTTCTGCATTCCGGAACCCGGTGGCTTACTTCGCCTTTTCAGCCGAGTCGCTGATCGCCTGGCCACCCTTCGAAATGTCCTGCCCCACGCCCGCAACGGTATTGCAACCGGCGAGCGCGGCAGTCACCACCAGCAGCACTGCAGCAATCTTACGCGTCATTCTCATTCTCCTTCGAATCAACAAGCCCGACCGGGCGAATCGTATGCGGCGTGGCGCCCTGCGGCGCGCAGGACACGGGGCCTGACCTGATTATACGGAGACGGCCGCCGCACGCCAGTAGTGGCTCCAGCCGCTGTCATGCGGGCCACACAGCCGTGGCGCGCAGATTTTCCTTGACTTCGCCGGCTCGCAAACTAATATACGCATCGCGTACATTTTCCATCAGGTGCTGCCGATGACCGTTCCCCAGCAAGCCTTCCTGCGCGACGCGATGCGCCGCCTCAACATGACCCGCGAGGCGTTCGCGAATCGCATCGGCGTAAGCCGTCGCGCGCTCGATACGTGGCTATTACCCGACGACTCGCAGGAATCGCGCGGAATGCCCGAGATCGTCGAGCGCTTCGTGTCGGAAATCGTCGAACGCTCGGCCCCGGACGGTGGCGAATATACGCAAAGCGTAGACAAACAAGGGCTCTCGAAGCAATTCCTGTTCGAAGGCAAGCCGCAGCTGATCTCGGTGGACCAGTTCTCGCGCGATTCCGTCGAAGCGCTGTTCCGCGTCGCCGACGTGATGCAGCCGATCGCGCGCCGCCACAAGATTTCGCGCGTGCTCGAAGGCGCCGTGCTCGGCAACCTGTTCTTCGAAGCCAGCACGCGCACCCGCGTGTCGTTCGGCGCGGCCTTCTGCCGGCTGGGCGGCTCGGTATGCGATACGACCGGCTTCACGTTCTCGTCGATGGCCAAGGGCGAATCGATCTACGACACGAGCCGCGTGATGGCCGGCTATGTCGATGCACTCGTGATCCGCCATCCGGAGAAAGGCTCGGTTGCCGAATTCGCCCGCGCGACCAACCTGCCGGTGATCAACGGCGGCGACGGCCCGGGCGAACACCCGAGCCAGGCGCTGCTGGACCTCTATACGATCCAGCGCGAATTCTCGCGACTCGGCAAGATCGTCGACGGCGCGCACATCGCGCTCGTCGGCGACCTGAAATACGGCCGCACCGTGCATTCGCTCGTCAAGCTGCTCGCGCTGTACCGCGGGCTGAAGTTCACGCTCGTATCGCCGCCGACGCTCGAAATGCCCGCGTACATCATCGAGCAGATCGCGACGAACGGCCACGCGATCGAGCAGACCAACGACCTCGCAGCCGGGCTGCGCGGCGCGGATGTCGTCTATGCGACGCGGATTCAGAAGGAGCGCTTCACCGACGAGTCGTTCGAAGGCTACACGCCGGATTTCCAGATCAACCAGGCACTCGTCGATTCCGTGTGCAAGCCCGACACGCTGATCATGCATCCGCTGCCGCGCGACAGCCGGCCCGGCGCGAACGACCTGTCGGTCGATCTGAACCGCGATCCGCGTCTCGCGATTTTCCGGCAGACCGACAACGGCATTCCGGTGCGGATGGCGATCTTCGCGGTGCTGCTCGGCGTCGAGAATCTCGTCCAGCACTCGATGCGCGACGCGACATGGCGCCCGCCGGCGTACCTCGGGCCGGAGGATGCGGTGTTTCACGGGATCGATTGAACCGCATCCGGTGCCGCGCGGCCGCCCTTGATCGCTTCAATTCAGGGGCCGCGCGCGCCGACATGACGCCCGACGCGCCGCCTTGCACGGCGCGTTTTCATTTTCGGCGCGGGTAATGCGCGAGTGGCCGGCACGGCGTTACCCGGCCCACGGGTCGATCACGCGCAAACCCACCGCTTCGAACGGCGCGACGTCACGCGTCGCCACGATCAAGCCGTTCGCCGCGGCCGTTGCAGCGATAAATCCATCGGCAGACGCCATCGCGTTGCCCGTGGCCCGAGCCTTCGCGCGAAGGCTCGCATAGGCTTTACTGGCCGCATCGTCGAACGGCAGGATCCGGCCGCGAAACAGCGGCACGACGCGCTGCTCGATGCTTTGGTGCAGCCAGTCCCGCCTTCGCCCTTCCGGCAACGCGGCCACGCCGAAACGCATTTCCGCGAGACTGATCGCGGCAAGAAACAGCGTCTCGACATTCTGCGCATCGAGCCATTCGATCACGGCCGCACTCGGCTCGCGCCGCAGCGGCTCGGAAATGACGTTGGTATCGACGAGGATCATTCGAAGCTCATCGGAGCGGTTGGCGAGCTCTCGCGCGGATTCTCGAAATCGACACCGCCCGCCTCCCGCCCGATTTCGGCCAGCAGCGACCCCAGCTTCGCCCGGCCGGTGGGCCGAACGGCTTCCTCGAGGATGGCGCGCACCTCCGCTTCGGTACTCCGACCATGTTGCGCCGCACGAATGCGAAGCGCGCGATGCACCTCGTCGGGCAAATTTCGAACGGTAATCACCGGCATGATGCACCCCGCCACAATTGCTTTCAATGCAGTCATGTTATCACCTTGCTGTCACGATGGACGAATGAAAAATGCAACCACTGTAGCCCGGTCGACATGCCCTGCACATTCGGCCATTCGGCCATCTTCCCCGCCCAGCAAGCCCCGCCGGCCTACGTGACATTCGTCAACGTTCTTCCTACAAATGCGAACAAGAACGCTTCTCATTCACATGAAAATTACATAGAATGCCCGGCTGAAAACAAATCGTAATAATTCCGGGCGGCATGCACGTTTGCGTAACGCGCCATTCCCCGGGCCACACCGCGAGGTCGAAGCGCACCATGAAGTCCCGTCCTGACGAGCTGAAGCTCGGCAAATTCACCACCCTGTGCAGCGTGCTCGCCGCAAGCCCCGCGTTCGCCGACGGCACGCCGTCGCCCGCCCCGGTCAGCACCGAAGGCCATCTCGCGCCGATCGAGATCCAGGGCAAGACCGAGCACAGCTACAAGGCCGACTTTTCCGCCTCGGCGAAATTCACCGCGCCGCTCGTCGACACGCCGAAGTCGGTGACCGTGATCCCACAGGAACTGATTCAGAACAGCGGTGCTGCAACGCTGACCGAAGCGCTGCGCACGGTGCCCGGCATCACGTTCGGCGCGGGCGAAGGCGGCAACCCGCTCGGCGATCGTCCGTTCATCCGCGGCTACGACTCGCAGGGCAGCATGTTCGTCGACGGGATGCGCGACACGGGCGCGACCACCCGCGAGATCTTCAACACCGAGCGCGTCGAGATCACCAAGGGTTCCGACGGCGCGTACGGCGGCCGCGGCGGCGCGGGCGGCAGCATCAACCTGATCACCAAGGCCCCGCACCTCGGCACGACGGCCGCCGCGAGCGCGGGCCTCGGCACCGACCGCTATCGCCGCTTCACGGCCGACGGCAACTGGCAATTCGCCGATCACGCCGCGTTCCGCCTGAACCTGATGAGCCACAACAACGACGTCGCCGGCCGCGACGTCGTCAACAACGAGCGCTGGGGCGTCGCGCCGTCGATCGCCTTCGGTCTCGGCACGCCGACGCGCGTGACCGCGAGCTACTACCACCTGTCGACCGACGACATGCCCGACGGCGGCATTCCGTACTTCTACACGACGTCGAACAAGCCCGCGAACGTCGACACGATCTATCCGGCGCCCGTAGACCGCCACAACTTCTACGGCCTGATCGACCGCGACTTCCGCAAGACCACGTCCGACATCAGCACGATCCGGGTCGAGCACGACATCACGCCGGGGCTGACGGTGCGCAACACCACACGCTATACGGAATCGACGCAGGACTACATCTGGACCCAGCCCGACGACAGCCAGGGCAACGTGGTGAACGGCAAGGTCTGGCGCCGCAACAACAACCGCGACAGCTCGATCAACAGCCTCGCGAACCTGACCGAATTGTTCGGCGAATTCCGTACCGGCCCGTTCAAGCACAGTTTCACGACCGGCATCGAACTGTCGCGCGAATGGGGCAAGCGCGATTCGTACAAGGTAGCGACCGACACCGGCAAGATCTGCCAAAAGGGCATCGGCGCCGCATCGGGCTATAACTGCACGAACCTGTGGTCGCCGAACCCGAACGATCCGTGGGCCGGCTCGGTCACGCGCAACAACGATTACGCGCATGCGCGCACCACGACGAAGTCGATCTACGGCTTCGACACGATCGAGATCACGCCGCGCTGGCAGGTGAACGCCGGCGTGCGCGTCGACGACTACTCGACCCGCTTTACCGACACCAAGGCCAACGGCGGCAAGACCTACACGCGCGACGACACGCTCTTCAACTGGCAGGCCGGCCTCGTGTTCAAGCCCGCGCAAAACGGCAGCATCTATGCGTCGTATGCGACGTCGTCGACGCCGGCCGGCATGCTGCTCGGCGAAGGCAGCGAAACGCAGTCGCTCACGCCCGGCCGCGGCGGCGTCGGGCCGAACGCCGACCAGATGGCGCCCGAAAAGAACCGCAGCATCGAGGTCGGCACGAAGTGGAACGTGCTGAACGACCAGCTCGCGCTCACCGCCGCGCTGTTCCAGATCGATACGACGAATGCACGCGTGACGCTGCCGAACAACCAGTACGCGATGGTCGGCAACAAGCGCGTGCAGGGTCTCGAGCTTGGCGTCGCCGGGCAGATCACGAAGCAATGGCAGGTGTTCGGCGGCTACACGTACATGAAAAGCGAGTTGCGCGACAACGGCAAGGACGCCGCGAACGACGGCCACCGCTTCCCGAATACGCCGAAGCACAGCCTGACGATGTGGTCGAACTACGACGTGACGCCGAAATTCACCGTCGGCGGCGGCGCGTTCTACATGTCGGAAGTGTTCGGCGATCCGGCGAACCTGCGCGCGGTGCCGTCGTACTGGCGCTTCGACGCGATGGCGCAGTACCGGATCAACAAGAAGCTCGACCTGCAGTTGAACGTGAACAACCTGTTCAACCGCACGTACTTCGATCAGGCGTATCCGGCGCACTACGCGTCGATTGCGCCGGGCCGCTCGGCGTTCATCACGCTGAATGCGCGCTACTGATCGATGGAAGCCGTTTCGCTGAAGGCGCTCGCGTCGGTGTCGCCGCGCGCGTTCGCCGACATCCTGGCCGGGCCGCCCGAGCGCGCCGCCGCGTGGGTCGCGGCGGCGGCCGATCACGGGATCGTCGACGCGCAGGCCGTCTACGGACAGTATCTGCTCGACGGACACGGCGTCGCGCGCGATCCGGCCGCCGCGTTCGGCTGGTTCGGGCATGCGGCGCGGGCCGGCCATCCGATGGCGATGAACATGCTCGGGCGCTGCTACGAGTTCGGCTGGGGCACGGCCGCGTGCGCGCCGGTGGCCGTGTACTGGTACCGGCTCGCCGCTCAGGCGGGCCTCGACTGGGGCATGTACAACTACGCGACGGCGCTCGCGCTCGGCAACGGCATCGACGAGAACCGCGCCGACGCGCTCGACTGGTTTCGCCGCGCGGCCGCGCTCGGCCATGCGAAGTCGATCAACCTGATCGGCGGTTTCTACGAGGACGGCTGGGTCGTGCCCGCCGATGTCGACACCGCGTTCGATCACTATCGCCGCGCCGCCGAGGCCGGGGACTTCCGCGGCCAGTTCAACTATGCGCGGCTGCTCGCCGAGCGCGGGCGCATCGACGAAGCACTCGCCTGGCTCGCGCGCGTGCCGGCCACCGCTACGCCGGCGTTCGTCGCGAAGATGCGTGCATATCTTGCGTCGTCGCCGCTCGCTGCGTTGCGCGCGGCGGCGCTGCGGCTGCCGTCTCACGGCATGGAATTCGAATCATGATGCTTCATATCCCCGGCGTGCTGACCCACGCGCAGGTCGCTCAATGCCGCGAGCTGCTCGATGCTGCCCACTGGGTCGACGGCAATGCGACGTCCGGCGCGCAGTCGGCGCTCGCGAAACGCAACCGGCAGTTGCCTGAAGGATCGCCCGTCGCGCGGGCGGTCGGTGATGCGATCCAGGATGCGCTCGCGCGTCATGCGCTGTTCTTTTCGGCGGCGCTGCCGCTGAAGGTGTTTCCGCCGCTGTTCAATCGCTATGCAGGCGGCGAGACGTTCGGCACGCATGTGGACAACGCGATCCGGCTGCTCCGCGGCACGGATTTCCGCGTGCGCAGCGATCTGTCGGCGACGCTGTTTCTCGAGGAACCCGACGCGTACGACGGCGGCGAGCTGTGCGTGGAAGATACGTACGGCGTGCATCGCGCGAAGCTGCCGGCCGGCGATCTCGTGCTGTATCCGGCGTCGAGCCTGCATCACGTGACGCCGGTGACGCGTGGCGAGCGCGTTGCGTCGTTCTTCTGGATTCAGAGCATGGTGCGCGACGATGGGGACCGCACGCTGCTGTTTCAGCTCGATACGCAGATTCAGGCGCTGTCGGCGGAAAAAGGCGCGAAGGATCCGATGGTCATTTCATTGACGGGGATTTATCACAACCTGTTGAGGAAGTGGGCGGACGCGTAGGGTGATGCGTTCGCTCTGCCGATCGCGCCCCGCCCGTCGCTTGCATCAGGTCCCCACGCCGATCTAAAATGACCATCGTCAAATGACCATGCTCATATCATGATGCCGCACGCTCCCGTATCGAAATCCGAATTCAAGGCTCGCGCACTCGAATACTTCCGGCTCGTCGAGGCGTCGGGCGAGAGCCTCATCGTCACCGACCACGGCAAGCCGACGCTGGAAATCCGGCCGTACCATGCGCGCGAAGCCCAGCCATTGGACATATTGCGCGGCTCGGTCATGCGCTACGACAATCCTCTCGATCCGATTGCGGAAGATGATTGGGAGGCGTCGCGGTGATCGTGCTGGATACGCATGCATTGGTGTGGTGGGTGGCGGGCGATCCGTCGCTCAGCAAGAAGGCCCGCAGCGCAATCGATCGCGCGCGCGGCGAAGGCGCGCTCGCCGCGTCCGCGATCTCCGCATGGGAAATCGCGATGCTCGTGCGCAACGAACGCCTCGCGCTGACGATGGACGTCGATGCGTGGCTCGCGACGGTCGCGCAAATCGACGGCATGCGCTTCGTGCCCGTCGATGCCGACATCGCCGCGAAGTCCACCGCCCTGCCCGGCACGTTCCATAAGGATCCGGCCGATCGCATGATCGTCGCCACCGCGCGGCGGCTCGGCGCGCCGCTCGTCACCCGCGACGAAAAGATTCGTGCGTATGCGCACGTGAAGACGCTTTGGTGACCGTCATCCACCCGTCGGCCGAATCACGACACCGACGGAGCCGGTCTGCGGTCGACAAGCGATTCGTCTGACCGAACCGATCGCGACGCTCGCGCGAAACCGTCAGCTACCGATCGACACGCCGCCCCATACCGGTTCACGCATTACCCATGCGAAGGGTGGCATTGGCAGCGCTACGACCGCCATTGCGTCGTGATGCAAAGCGAATCGCTCGCCTTCGCCTTATCCGGCCCTGTCGAGCAAACTGCTCGACGAAACAGCCCAAGGACATTCTTTCCGGCGGCAATACGCACGTTGTCGGTAACATCGGCACTTGCCGATCCCCGCCCGCTCCCGCACAATCGGCCCACCTGCCTTCCTCCCCCCGCGCCGATGTCCTATGCGTCACTCGCCACCGGCGTCCTGCTCGCCGGCGGTCTCGGTCAACGCTTCGACCCAAGCGGTCTGCACAGCAAGCTGCTCGCGCTGCTTCCCGACGGCACGCCGGTTGCGGTCGCGGCCGCCCGTCGTCTCGCTGCTGCCACGGCCGACGTGATCGCCGTCGTGCGCCCCGGCGCCGAAAAACTCGCGATTCTGCTGAACGAAGCCGGCTGCCAGGTCGTCTACGCGCCCGATGCGATGCGCGGCATGGGCGCGAGCCTCGCGGTCGGTGTCCGCACGACGCCCGAAGCGACCGGCTGGCTGGTCGCGCTCGCCGATATGCCGTGGATCGCGTCGTCCACCTACGAAATGCTCACGCGCGCGCTCGACGCCGACGACGCGTCGATCGTCGCCCCCATGCATCGCGGCATGCGCGGCCATCCGGTGGGTTTCGCCGCGCAGCATTACGATGCACTCGCCGCGCTCGACGGCGATACGGGCGCCCGCGCGCTGTTCGCCAGCGCGCCGGTGAACCTGCTCGACGTGGACGATCCCGGCATCCTGCGCGACGTCGATACGCCGGCCGATCTGCGCTGATACAGGCGCGCGCTGGCCGCGCAGTGCATTACCCATACGTGCCACCGCGAGATCCGGGCGCGATATCTGCAGACACTCGACTATCGCCGGCAATCCGGATGCCGCCGCGAGAATCCCGCTGCAAACGCTCGCCCGATTGCCTATAACGAAGACGAGGCGCGCCCGCCGCGCCACCGTCGTCACGCATTGCACGAGCGCTCCATGGACCACACGACCCCGATGCCCGAGCCCCCGGCCGATCCGAACCGCGATCCGGAAGACGACCCGTTGTCGCCACCGCCGCCGGGACATCCGCACGACAACCCGCAGCAGCCCGACGGGCCGCCGAGCAAGGATCCGGTGTAGGGGGCATCGACCCGCGCAGCGCATTCGGCCGCATCATGCGGCCTGCGTCGGCATGTGCGGCGACGCGACAACGTGCGACGACATCGCGACGACGAACGGCAACCCCTCTGTCGCCCATCGTCGCCCGAGCGCCCGCTACCGCGCCGTATACCCGCCATCGATCGCCAGCGACACCCCGCTGATCATCGACGCGGCGTCGCTCAGCAGGAACAGGATCGGCTCGACGACCTCGTCCGGCTCCGCGAAGCGCCCGAGCGGAATCGCCGCGAGCATCGGCGCGCGCTTTTCCGGTTCGCTCCACGCGAATTGCGCCATCGGCGTGAGCGTGACGGTCGGGTTCACACTGTTCACACGAATCCCGTGCGCGCCAAGTTCAATGCACAGCACACGCGTAATCGCGTCAAGCGCCGCCTTCGACGCGCAATAGCTCAGATGCTCGGGCAAGCCGACCAGCGCGGCCTGGCTCGACACGTTGACGATGCTGCCCCGGGCATGCACGGCGCCACGCCCGTCGCGCGCGATCATCTTCCGCGCGACGGCCCGTGCGATGAGCGCCGCGCCACGCGCATTGACGGCCATCACGCGATCGAAGTGCTCGCCGCTGACGTCGAGCGCCGGCTCGAGCGACGCGATGCCCGCGCAATTGACGAGCGCGTCGAACGCGTCGTGCGCGGCAAGCGCCGCATCGATCGCCTGTTCGCCGCCGCCGATATCGACGCGCAAGGTCTCGCAGGCAATTTCGCCGGCCAGCACGTCGAGCGCGGCCGCATCGCGCCCCGCCGCGACGACCCGTGCGCCCGCATGCGCCAGCGCAACCGCGCATGCGCGCCCGATTCCGCTCGACGCGCCAGTGACGAGCACCCGTGAACCGCTGAAATCGAATCGTGTCTTCATGGTGCCTTGCTCAGTTCGTGCATGATCGGTTTGAGTGCCGGATACAGCGCCGTATAGCGCGCAAAGCGCGCCGCATACGCATTCGCGCGCGCCGCATCGGGCCGTGCGCGTTCGACGAGCGTGACCCAGCCGCCCTGCGCGTCGTCGTGCGACACGAGCCCCACCCCGACGCCCGCGAGCAGCGCCGCACCCATCGCGGCTTCGACGTCCTGCTCGATCGTCCATACCGGAAAACCTGTCACGTCCGCGATGATCTGCATCCACAGCGCCGAATGTGCGGCCCCGCCGACGACGATCAACCGGTCGTCCAGCGCCACCGTGCCGCGCCGGCCGGCCTCGATGTTGTGCCGCAGCGCGAACGCGACGCCTTCGAGCACGGCGCGATACAGGTGCGCACGCGTATGCGCGAGACTCAGCCCGACGAACGCACCGCTCGCCTGCGCATCCCACACCGGGCTGCGTTCGCCCATCAGGTACGGCAGGAACAGCACGCCATCCGCGCCGGGCGGCACGCTCTCGGCCGCCTGCTCGAGCAGCACGTGCGGATCGCCGTGCGGCAACAACCGCGCCGCATCGATCTCCGCATGGCAGAACTGGTCGCGAAACCACGCGACCGACGCGCCGGCCGTGATCGCGCCACCGAACACGTACAGGTCGCGCTGCCCGTTGAACACGTGCGGCATGCTGACGAGCCCGTGCCGCGCATCGACGTGCCGGTTCACGTAGCCCCAGCACATGCTGGTACCGATCATCGCGACATGCTGCCCGCCGCGCGTCGCGCCGGCCGCGAAAGTCGCGACGGCCGCGTCGACACCGCCCGCGACGACCGGCGTGCCGGCCGCCAAGCCGAGCTGCTCCGTCCATTGCGACAGCAGCCCGCCGACGATATCGGTCGACTGTACGAGCCGCTCGGGCATCATCGTCGCGGGGATGCCGAGCATGTCGAGCGCGTCGTCGGACCACTCGCGGCGCGCGACGTCATACACGCCGCCGATGTTGCCGGCCGAACTGTGATCGACCGCGACCTCGCCGGTCAGCAGGTAGATCACGTACGCATTCGGCGGCAGGAAATAGCGCACGTTCGCCCACACGTCCGGGCGCTGTTCGCGCAGCCACAGCATCTTGGTGAACCCGTAGTAGCTGTCGACGCCGTTGCCGGTGATCGCGCGCAGCCGCTCGACGTTCACGTTGGCGTTCACCCAGTCGACTTCCGCGGTCGCGCGCCGGTCCATCCAGATCAGGCACGGATGAATCGGCCGCATGTCGCTGTCGACCGGAATGCCGGAGCCGCCGTACAGGCTGCTCACGCACACCGCGCGGATCGCATCGGCCGGCACGCCGTGCGCGCGCGCGTCGCTCACGCAGCCCGCGATGCAGTCGAGCACCGCGTCGAACCACACCTGCGGCCACTGCTCGGCCCACAACGGGCGCGGCGTATCGGGCTGGTAGCCAGCCGAGCGCCGCGCGACGATCGTGCCGTGCCGGTCGACGAGCAGCGCCTTGGTGCTCTGCGTGCCGATGTCGACGCCTATGACGTATTCCATGATGTCTCCGCCTTCAACGGGCCGGCTTCAGCAGCACCTTGATCGATTCGGGCGATTTCGCGATGCGGATCGCGTCGTCCCAGTCCTCCAGCGCGAAGCCGTGCGTGACGATGCCTTTCGACGTGACGAGCCCGCGCGCAAGCAGGTCGATCGCGACCGGATAACAGTACGGCCCCAGGTGCGCGCCGCGCACGTCGAGCTCCTTGCGATCGCCGATGATCGACCAGTCGGCGGTCGTGTCCTCGCCGAACACGCTGAACTCGACGAAGCGGCCGAGCTTGCGGATCAGTTCCAGCCCCTGGTTTACGCCGACCGGCGCACCGGTCGTCTCGATGTACACGTCGCAGCCGTAGCCGTCGGTCAGCGCGCGGACGATCTCGCGCGCATCGTCGCGCGTCGGGTTGATCGTTACGTCGGCGCCGTATTGCCGCGCGAGGTCGAGCCGTTCGTCGAGCAGGTCGATCACGACGAGCTTCTTCGGCGTCTTCAGGTGCGCGACCTGCGTCATCATCAGCCCGAGCGGGCCTGCGCCAGCGATCACGACGACATCGTCGAGCTGGAGGTCGCCGCGGTTCACGGTATGGATCGCGCACGACAGCGGCTCGATGATCGCGGCATCCTCGAGCGACACGCCGAGCGGAATCTTGTGGACGATCGCGGTCGGGGGAATGCGCATGTACTCGGCCATCCCGCCGTCGGCAACTTCGCGCTGGAAACCGAAGATGTTGTGCACCTCGCACATCCAGTACTGGCCCGACTTGCAGTAGCGGCACTTGCCGCACGGCACGATCTGCTCGGCGATCACGCGGTCGCCCGGCGCGACGCCGAAATGCTCCGCCGCGCCGTCGCCGAGCGCTTCCACGTAGCCGAAGAATTCATGGCCGGGAATCACGGGCGCCTTCACCCACGGATTCGGGCCGCCCCAGAACATCTTCGCGCCGGTATAGCACTTGCAGTCGCTCGCGCAAATCCCGCACGCGGCGATGCGGATCACGAGTTCGTTCGCGCCCGCGTGCGGCTTCGCGACCTGTTCGACGCGGTAATCCTCGGGGCCGTGGCAAACCACCGCGGTCATGCGCGGCTGGGCTTCGGGTGTCGTCATGAGTTGTCTCTTCCGTTGATGATTCGGATTTCTGATGAATAGCCGGTTACCGCGATCGTTCGCGGCTGATGTAGATCGCGAGCAGGATGATTCCGCCCTTGATCACGTTCTGCACATACGGGTTCACGCCGATCATGTTCAGTCCGTTGTTGAGCACGCCGAGCAGCAGCGCGCCGACGAGCGTGCCGAGAATCGCGCCGCGCCCGCCGGAGATCGACGTGCCGCCCATCACGACGGCCGCGATCGCATCGAGCTCGAAGCCGACGCCCGCGTTCGGCTGTCCGCTCATCAGGCGCCCGGTCAGCACGATCGCCGCGAGCGCGGACGTGAGCCCGGCCAGCGTGTACACGATCAGCTTCACGCGCGCGACGCGCACGCCGGTCAGCCGCGTCGCCTGCTCGTTGCCGCCGATCGCATACACATAGCGGCCGAACGGCATGCGATCGAGCAGCAGCCACGCGATCGCATAGACGATCAGCATGATCAGCACGGGCGCCTGGATACCGAGCACCTTGCCGCTGCCGAAGAACGCGACCCAGTCGGGCAGCCCGTCGATCGGATAGCCGCCCGTATAGATCAGCGCGAGGCCGCGCGCGATGCCCATCGTCGCGAGCGTGACGATGATCGGCGGCATCCCCGCGAACGCGACGAACACGCCGTTCAGGAAGCCGAACCCGAAGCCCACGGCGATACCGATCGCGAGCGCGGCGACGGCGTTGACGCCGGCTACCATCAGCCCGGCCGCGAGCGTGCCGGACAACGCCATCACCGAGCCGACCGACAGGTCGATCCCGCCCGTGAGGATCACGCAGGTCATGCCGACCGCGATGATCGCGTTGATCGACACCTGGCGCAGCACGTTTTCCAGGTTCGCCGCCGACAGGAAGCTCGGGCTCGCGATCATCATCGCGACGCACACGACGATCAGCCCGACGAGCGGATAGAACAGCGTGGAGCGCCGCAACTGCGTCCACATCGCGCGCGGCGGCGGCGCCTCGCCGTTTCCGGCAGCCGCCGCGAGCGTCGTGGAAGGCGTGGAAGAAGATTCATGCAGGTTCATGGGTCGCTCCTCGCGTGCCGGCCGTGGCATGGGTCATGACCGTGTCGGGATCGATCTCGTCGCCTTCGAGCGTCGCCTCGATGCGGCCCTGCCGGAACACGGCGACGCGATCGCACATGCCGACGATCTCCGGCAGTTCGGACGAGATCATGATGATGGCGTAGCCGCGCGCGGTGAGTTCGCGCATCAGCCCGTAGATTTCCGCTTTGGCGCCGACGTCGATGCCGCGCGTCGGCTCGTCGAAGATCAGCACGCTCGCGTGATGGTTCAGCCAGCGCGCGATCACGACCTTCTGCTGGTTGCCGCCGGACAGCGTGGCCACCTCGGTATGGATCGACGGCGCCTTCACGCCGACGCGCCGCATCACGTCGTGCGTCGTGCGGGCCTCGCCGCGGCGGTCGATCAGCCAGCGCATCGACCGGTACTTGCCGAGGTTGTTCAGCGAGATGTTGTCGCGGATCGAAAACGACGTGACGAGCCCTTCCGTCTTGCGGCTTTCCGGCAGGATGCCGATGCCCGCACGCAGCGCGTCGGCCGGATCGGCAAGCTTCGCCGGCGTGCCGCGCACGCGCACCGTCTTGCGATGCGCGCGCGTCGCCCCGATCACCGCGAGCGCGGTCTCGGTGCGGCCCGAGCCGACTAAGCCGGCGAAACCGAGGATCTCGCCTGCATGCAGCGCGAAGCGGTTCACCGGCCCGTCGCGTTCGATCTGCAGCGCGTCGACTTCGAGCACGGCCGGCGCATCGGCCGCCCGCACCGGCTTCGGCGGAAAGCTGCTCTCGAGCCGGCGGCCGACCATCATCCGGACCAGCTGCTCGACGTCCGTGCGCGCGACGTCGGTCGTCGCGACATACTGGCCATCGCGCAACACCGTGATGCGATCGCACACGGCGAAGATTTCGTCGAGATGATGCGAGATGAAGATCATCGCGACACCCTGCCGCTTCAGCTCGCGCATGATCGCGAACAGGTGTTCGGCCTCGGCCGGCGTGAGCGTGGCGGTCGGCTCGTCGAGGATCAGGATGCGTGCATCGAGCGACAGCGCCTTGCCGATCTCGACGAATTGCTGCTGCGCGACCGACAGCGTGCGCAGCGGCGCATCGAGATCGATCGACACGCCGAGCCGCGCGAAGATGCCGGCCGCCGCACGGCGCATCCGCGCGCGGTCGCGCACGCCCCAGCGAGTACGCAGCTCGCGGCCGAGGAACAGGTTGTCGACGGCATCGAGGTGCGGAATCAGGCTGAATTCCTGGAACACGATGCCGACACCGGCCGCGACCGCGTCGTGATAACTCGTGAAATGCCGTGCGGCGCCATCGATCTCGATCGTGCCCGCATCCGGTTGATGGATCCCGCAGAGGATCTTCATCAGCGTCGACTTGCCGGCGCCGTTCTCGCCGAGCAGCGCGTGAATCTCGCCGCGCGCGATCTCGAGATGAATGTCCGACAGCGCCTTCACGCCCGGAAAGCTTTTCGTGATGTGGCTGAGCCTGAGTATCGTGTCCATCGGCTTCTCCGTGCGAAGGGCAGCGGCCAAGCCGCCGCCGTTCGCGTCGCGTCGCACGTCGCTCACCAGCTGAACCCCTTCGCGTTGCCGCGATCGACGACCTTCACGTCGACCGGGATCGCCTTCGGCACCGTCGCGCCCCACTTGCGCGCGATCGCGATGCCGAGCGCGATGCGCACCTGGTCGGCCGGAAACTGCGCGGTCGTCTCGATGAACTTCGAGTTCGGCTTCTGGATCGCGGCGATCGCCTCGGGCGCGCCGTCGACGCTCGTCAGCTTGATGTCCTTGCCGGAACCCTCGATCGCGGCGAGCGCACCCATCGAGCCGCCGTCGTTCACGCTGAAGATGCCCTTCAGGTTCGGATGCGCGGAGATCATGTTTTCGGTCACCGACAGCGCGGTCGCGCGCTCCTGCTTGCCGTTCTGCGTGTCGACCAGCTTCACGTTCGGGAATTTCGCGAGCCCGGCCTTGCAGCCGCGCACGCGTTCGAGAATCGGCACGACCGGAATGCCGTCGAGGATCGCCACCTCGCCGCTGCCGCCGATCGCCTTCGCGAGGTATTCGCACGACATCACGCCGGCGTCGTAGTTCTTCGAGCCGACGAACGAATCGACCGGGCCGTTCGCGTTCGCATCGACGGCCACGACCACCGCGCCGGCCTTCTTCGCCTGCGTGATCGCCGACTGGATGCCGGTCGAGTCGGTCGGATTCACGAGCAGGATGTCGATCTTCTTCTGCAGCATGTCCTCGACGTCGCTCACCTGCTTGCTGACGTCGTGATGCGCGTCGGTGACGACGACCTGCGCGCCGATCGACGCGGCCGCATCGTTCAGCGCCTTCTGCATCGTCACGAAATACGGGTTGTTCAGCTCCTGGAACGTCATGCCGATGCGCAGCGGCGCGGCGTGCGCGACGGCCGGCAGCACGGCCGCGACGGCAAGCGTGGCGAGGGCCGCGAGGCGGGCGCCGCGGCGCAGGGAGGAAGCGGGGGATGCGGCAGGAGATGCGGTGGGCGATGCGTGCGTCATGACGGTGTCTCCGGTTGTGTGTGCAGCTTTTTCGTGGGTGAGCGAGCCCCTCGCGACGCGAACGGCGCGATTGGCTGGGTAAAACGGCGAGAAAAGGTCGGGCGAGCGCCCGGCGATCATCCGGGCTGCGGTACGAGCCCGGGCGCGATGGGTGTCACCACGCGCGGCGGCATCGGATTGCCGGTAGGCGCCGCGTGCAGCGCGAGTTCGCGGCTGCGCGCGTTCAGGCGCTGGAGCGCGCGAAACTCGGACGGCGCCATCCCCTTCACCGCGCGGAACTGGCGGTTGAAGTTGGACACGTTGTTGAAGCCGGCCTGGAAGCAGATGTCGGTGATGTTCGCGTCGTCGGCGAGCAGCATCTGGCACGCGGATTCGATGCGCAGGCGGTTCACGTACTGGACGAACGGCATGCCCGTATGACGGTGGAACGCGCGCGAGAACGCGCTGACGCTCTGCCCGGTCAGTTGCGCGAGATCCGATTCCCGCAGCTCCGACGCGAGGTTCTTGCCGATGTACGACAGCGCGTGGCTGAGCCGCGTGGGCGTCACGTGCGCCTGGTCGTAGGCGGGGCTCGCGAGCAGCGTGCGTTGCGCCGCGCCGCACAGCCGCTCGAGGATCGTCATGAACAGCGCGATGCGGCGCATGCCGCGCGCGCCCAGCAGTTCGTCGAACAGCGGCGCGATCGCCGCGCTCGTGGCGTCATCGAAACCGACGCCACGCCGCGCGTCGTCGAGCAGCGCCTGCGCATCGCGGCATTCGGGAAACGCGTCCATGCAGCGGCGCACGAACGACGGATCGAACTGAATCACCAGATTGCGGCGCTCGACGGTTTCGCCTTCCGCCATGTCGCTGACCCAGTTGTGCGGCAGGTTTGGGCCGAGCAGCACGAGATGGCCCGGGCCGAACGAGCCGATATGGTCGCCGACGAAATACTTGCCGCGCGTCGCGACGATCAAGTGCAGTTCGAATTCGGGATGAAAATGCCAGCGGATCGTGCGATACGGATAGCCGTGCGACCAGACTTTGAACGACTCGTCGCGTCGCACTTCGACCACTTCCAGATCGGGGTGCATCATCCTGGCGTCTCCATTCCCATGTGTCGCTGGCCGGGCCGTTCTGCATCGCGACCGGTCGCATGGAAAGCAATGTAGGTCGATCGCGCGCGCGGCTCCACCAACTTTACGCCTGATTTTCGATACTTTTTTGCGGTTTGCGGGCGGAAACGCCGCCAGACGGCAAAATTGTGCAGCGCGGAATGTGTACCGGCCGCCGGCGGCAACGAACCGCCGCCGTGCGGATCCGGCAATGCGGCTCGACGCCGATGGCTACCGCGACGACGCAGCCGCGTTTTCCCGTGCGACGCGCACCTCGTACGTCTTCAGGTGGTTGTAGGCGATGCGCAGCAGCGACAACGCATCCGCCGCCTGCGGGTCGCGGCGCGCGAGCAGGTCGCCGATCACGTGGTCGGCTTCGACCCGCGCGCGGTTCTCGACATCGCGCAGCATCGACGCGGTCAGCGGCGATGGCGTCAGCACCATCCGCTGCATCCGCTCGATCGCGGCCGGATCGGGCCGGTAACCGTTGTGCGCGGCGATCGCGCTGCATTCGTCGAGCATCGTCTCGAGCAGACGGCGGCCGTCCGGCGCGGCGAGAATGTCGCCGACCGAGCCGCGAAACAGCGACGTGCTTGCCGCGAGCGTCGCGAGGAACACCCACTTGTCCCACATCCGTGCGGCGATGTCGTCGCTGAGCGTCGCATCGAAGCCCGCGCCGCCGAGCACGTCGGCCAGCGCGCGCACCCGCGCCGATTCGCCGCCGGCAAGTTCGCCGAACGACAGCCCGTGCGTATCGTTCAGATGCACGATCCGCTGCTCGCGATCGAGCGTCGCCGCGATCACGCACAGGCCGCCCAGCACCTGCGCGGCGCCGAAGCGGGCGCGCAGCACGTCGAGATGGCGCATCCCGTTGAGCATCGGCAGGATCAGCGTCGATGGCCCGACGAACGGCGCGAACGACGCGATCGCATCGTCGAGGCTGTAGGCCTTGCAGCTCAGCAGCACCAGGTCGAACGGCGCGGCCGTATCGCCCGCGCGCACCGTCTGCACGTTCGCGAGCGTCAGGTCGCCGCGCGGGCTGCGGATCACGAGTCCGTCGCGCGCGAGCGCGGCCGCGCGGCCGTCGCGCACCAGGAACGTCACGTCGCGCCCCGCCGCCGCGAGCCGGCCGCCGAAGTATCCGCCGACCGCGCCGGCGCCCACTACCAGAATTCGCATCCGTTGCCTCCTTTCAGGTTCGTTCGACGCCGCGGCCTGAGCCCGACTATCGGGCACGACACGCCACCGTCATCGCCCGACAGTATAGCGACGGCGAATATGTATATGCATAGATGACCGCACCGCGCTCGCTGGTATCGAGCGGCTGCCGTTTCTAAGGGATTTCCCGCCTACGGTCATGCGCGTGGCGTGCCGTCAAAGACTTATCCCGTCACGCCGTTACGGCGCGCTTGTCCGATCGACCGACCTCACTTACCCATGCGCACCCTTTCCCTGAATCAGAAACTCGCCTCGATGATCGTCATTCTGTGGCTCGGCCTGCTCGTGATCGCCGGCATCGGCGCGTGGCAAACGCGCGCGTCGATGATCACGGACCGCCGCGACCAGCTGGCGTCGCTGGTCGCGCAGGCGACGAGCGTGACCGACCACTACTACAAGCTGTCGCAACAGAACGCGTTGCCGGAGGCCGACGCGAAGCAGAAGGCGCTCGAGGCGATCGCCGCGATGCGCCACGGCACCGACGGCTATATCTCGGTCAACGACTCGAAGCCGGTGATCGTGATGCATCCGATCAAGGCCGAACTCAACGGCAAGGACGTGTCGAATTTCGCGGATCCGAACGGCAAGCACCTGTTCGTCGAGATCGTGAAGGCCGGCAACGCGGAAGGCGGCAAGGGCTTCGTCGAGTATTTGTGGCCGAAGCCGGGCGCCGACAAGCCGCAGGACAAGACCAGCGCGGTGCAGCGCTTCGCGCCGTGGGATTGGTATCTCGTGACCGGCATGTACATGGACGACGTGCGTTCGGCGGTGCTCGCGAGCGTCGGCCGCTGGCTCGCGATGACGGCCGTGCTCGGCGCGATCGCGACCGCCGTGATGGTGATGGTGCTGAAAAGCGTGCGCGCGAACCTCGGCGGCGAGCTCGAGATCGCGCTCGACGCCGCGCAGCGTATCGCCCAGGGCGACCTGACCGCGCGCGTGAACGTGAAACATGACGACCGCGGCAGCCTGATGCATGCACTGCATACGATGCAGAGCGGGCTGATCGACATGGTGTCGCGCGTGCGGATGGGCACGGAGAACATCAACGTCGGCGCGGGTGAGATCGCGTCGGGCAACACCGACCTGTCGCAGCGCACCGAGGAGCAGGCAGCCGCGCTCGTGCAGACCGCGTCGAGCATGGACCAGATGACCGCGAACGTGAAGCAGAACGCGGACAGCGCCGCCCAGGCCGCGACGCTTGCCGATCAGGCCGCGCAAGTCGCGTCGCGCGGCAGCGAGGTGGTCGACAATGTCGTGCGCACGATGAACGAAATCACCGACCGCTCGCACAAGATCGGCGACATCATCGGCGTGATCGACGGGATCGCGTTCCAGACCAACATCCTCGCGCTGAACGCGGCCGTCGAGGCGGCGCGCGCCGGCGAACAGGGCCGCGGCTTCGCGGTGGTCGCCGCCGAGGTGCGCTCGCTCGCGCAACGCTCGGCGACGGCCGCGAAGGAGATCAAGTCGCTGATCGTGTCGTCGAACGAAACCGTCGAGCACGGCGCGACGCTCGTCACGCACGCGGGCGAGACGATGGCCGAGATCGTGCAGTCGGTGCGGCGCGTGAACGAAATCCTCGACGAGATCAGCCATGCGTCGCGCGAGCAGAGCGCCGGGATCGAGCAGGTCAACCGCGCGGTGGGCGAGATGGATCAGGTCACGCAGCAGAACGCGGCGCTCGTCGAGCAGGCTGCGGCGGCCGCGCATTCGCTGCGCGATCAGGCCGAAGCGCTGCGCGACGCGGTCACGCGATTCGCATTGCCGGCCTGAGGGGGGTGGAATCGGGCAGATTGCGGGCGGATTCCGCCGATTCCGCCGATTCCGCCGATTCCGCGGGTTCCGCGGGTTCCCGTCGATTCCGTCGATTCCGTCGATTCCGTCGATTCCGTCGATTCCGTCGATTCCGTCGATTCCGTCGATTCCGGTAGTTCCGGTAGTTCCGGTGGTTCCGGTGGTTCCGGTGGTTCCGGTGGTTCCGGTGGTTCCTGCGATTCCCGCCGATTCCCGGCGGTTCCGGCGGTTCCGCCGATTCGCGGCCAATCGCGGGATGGGCCCGGCGCCCCCGCGGTGCCGGCCCCTGCCCGGCCCGCACTGCTTTCGCGCTTACCCCGCGCCGGCCGGCTGACTCACGCCCCCGCCGCCGAACCCCAGCCCGGCCGCCCGCTGGACCAGCTCGATGTCGTTGGTCACGCCGAGTTTCTTCATCGCGCTGATCTTCTGCGCGCTGACCGTCTGCTTCCCCTTGTTCAGCCGCTGCGCAATCGTCTTGATCGGCACGCCGGCCAGATAGAGGCGAATCACCTCGATTTCGCGCGTCGACAGCTTCACCGGCGGCTGGTCGTGTTCGGCGAGCGCCTCGAGCGCGCGCCGCACGAGCGGCGACAGGTAGCGCCCGCCGCTGTAGCTCGAATGGATCGCGGTGACGATATGGCCGACATCATCGAACTTGCTGACGAGGCTCGCGCCGCCTTGCGCGAGGATCGAGCGGAAAATCACCGGATTCTCGTTGCCGACCAGCGCGACGATGCCGACGTTCGGGCGCGAGCGGCGCAGCCAGTCGAACAGCGCGAGGCCGTCCATCCGCGCGTCCTGGCCGATCGCATAGTCGACCAGCACGATGTCGCAGTCGATGCGGCCGAGCGCGTCGACCAGTTCGTCCGGGGTCCGTGAGACGCCGACGAGATCGATCGCGCACGCGTCGCCGGCAATGTGCTCCATGCCCGCGAGCGTCAGCGGCCAGTCGTACGCGAAAACAGTGCGAATACTGAATTTCCCCATGCGCAATTCCAGAAGGTTCGCCGGGCCGCGCGACGCGGAATGCGTGCGCGGCCGAATCGGCGTTGAATGACGTGCGAGATATTTTTATCTCGAACGTCATTCTAGTGAGCGGCGCGCGGCCGGGATATCGGACGCTGTATAGATTGGCCTGCGGGAACGTAATACGAGTTTGATATTTGCGTCGGTCCGGCCATTCGGCGGCAGGCTGAGTCGGCCGAATGGCCGACATTGCGGGCGGCGCGGGCCGCACGGACGGCCCGCAGGGTAAAATTGCGGCCTTTGCATGCCACTCCGGGCGACCGGCCGCGGGCAGCGCGCCGCTCCGGGCCGCGCGCCCGCCCGTTCGCCGCGCTTCCTCCATGACCGAATCCGATCTGCAATCCGACGACACCGCCATCCACCAGGACGGCCTCTGGCACGATAACGGCTGGACCGCCCGCATCATCAAGAACGAGGACGACGACGGCTGGGCCGTCGAGATGATCAAGGACGGCGAAGCCGAGCCCGCGCTGGTCGGCCCGTGGACGATGGGCCGCGACAAGAAGAACCCGAAGCCGATGGACGCGAACGCGTTCCGCACGCTGGTGAAGACCGCGACCGAGGTGCTGATGCGTCACGAGCAGCAGCGCCGCGCGATGCTGCACAAGGAGGTGACGGTCCAGGGCGACGACGGGCAGGATGTATCGGTGACGCTCGACATCGTGCCGGACGAGTTCGAGCCGTATGCGCAACTGAAGGCGTTCGACCCGTACGGCGAGCTGCTGGCCGACGCGAAGGTGTCCGCCGGGTTCAAGCTCAACAAGGCCAGCGCCGCGCGCTGGGTCGAATCGGGCTTCGAACGGCCGGCTTGATGCGCACGGACGGGCTGGTGGGCTGGTGGGCTGGTGGGCTGGTGGGCTGGTGGGCTAGCGGGCTGCGGGTTGCCGGGTTGCCGGGTTGCCGGGTTGCCGGGTTGCCGGGTTGCCGGGTTGCCGGGTTGCCGGGTTGCCGGGCTGACGGGCTGCGGGCTGCGGGCGGGCGACCCGACGGGCTTAGCAGGCCGACGTGCTAGAGCGCCGATGAGGTAGCGGGCGATAAGCTAGAGAGGCTACGGCCGCGCGACGCCGCGCCGCCCCGGACCGGGCCCAACCCGCATCAACCATGCAGACTATGCAGCCCATGCGCGATCATCAGACGGTACAGCGTCGCGCGCGAAATCCCGAGTTCCGCCGCGACGTCGGCATGCTGGTGCCGATGCCGCAACAGCGTCTCTTCGATCGTGCGGCGCTCGGCCTGCCGGCGCGCCTCGGCGAGCGTCGGCGGCCGGTGTGACGTGTACTGGCTCAGCTCCAGATCGACGGCCGAGATCAGCGGGCCGTTCGTCATCACGACCGCGAAGCGGATCCGGTTGATCAGTTCGCGCACGTTGCCCGGCCACGCATGATTGTGGATCGCCTCGATCGCGCATGGCGTGAAGCCGCGAATCCGGTGCGCGCCGTCGTCGCGATAGCGCCGCAGCACATGATCGGCGAGCAGCATGATGTCGCGGCCGCGCGCGCGCAGCGGCGGTTCGTCGATGCGCAGCACGCACAGGCGGTAATACAGGTCCGCACGGAACCGCCCCGCCTGCACCGCGGCCTCGAGATCGACATGGGTCGCGGACACGATCCGCACGTCCACCGGAATCGACACGCGCCCGCCCAGCCGCTCGATCTTGCCCTCCTGCAGGAACCGCAGCAGGCTCGTCTGGCTCTCGAACGGCATGGCGCCGATTTCGTCGAGAAACAGCGTGCCGCCGTGCGCGGCCTCGATGCGGCCGATCTTGCGCTGATGCGCGCCGGTGAACGCGCCGCGTTCATGGCCGAACAGCTCGGCCTGCAGCAGCGTCGACGGGATGGCCGCGCAATTCACGGCGATGAACGGCGCGTCGGCGCGCGACGAATGCTGGTGGATCGCCGCCGCGGTCAACTCCTTGCCGGTCCCGGATTCGCCGGCGATGAACACGGCGGCGTCGGTGTTCGCGACCTTGCGGATCGTCGCGAACAGTCGGCGCATCGCGCCGCATGCGCCAATCATCGCCCCGCCGGGCGGCGCGGCATCGACGGCCGGTTTTTCGCTGTCCACGAGTTTCAGCATCCCGTACGCATGGCCGACGAGATAGCCGATCGTCCTGCAGGCCGTCGCATTGCCCACGTAGTCGAAGCAGCACTGGCGGATCAGGCGCGCGACGGTGGCGTCACGCAGCCGCTCGTCGTCGGCGAGCGCGACCCAGCCGATACGCGGATCGCGCAGCAGCGCCTCGAACGACGCGACGTCGGGTGACGCGAAGCCGTCGAAATCGACGATGCCCGCATGCAGGCGGTTCGCCTTCACGAGATTGAGTGCGTCCGCAACGGATTTCGCCCGCCATACGTTCCAGCCGCGCGATGCGAGACAGTCGACGAGCCACGCATCGGGATGCTGCGACAGGTAGACGAGCGGGCGCGTGAGCGCGGCAGGGGGACGCCGGCCCGGGACGAACGGCGGCATGCATGCGGCCCGTTCGCCGTCGTGCGGGCCGGACAGTCTGATCGGGCAGTAATGGTTCACGGCACTCGCCTTCCCGGATCAATCGTTTTCGACATTCACTCCCGTGGCATGCCGGCACACGGCAGCCGCTTCAACGACCGAAAATGCGCGAATAGACGGCGTTCGAGCTAGTCCAGCCAGCGCCGGTATGTGTCCGGGGCAATCGATACAGCCCTGTACGACCGAAGCGGGATCGGCGTCAAGCTGACCGGCACGAACAGCGTGGCCCATCCGGATGAAGGGGCCCACCGCGGTCCACAGGTCGTCGTGCGGAACGACAGGCGTTCCAGCACGCGCAAAACGCGGATGCCGGGAAAACGGCAGCGATGAACCCGCGATGCAGGCACTGCATCGCGAGTCGTACGACACGCTGCGCGGCTACGCCAAGGGTGCGCAAGGAATGCGCGGATCACGTCATGGCTTCTGGTCTTCATCATCGTGTCCCCGAGTGCTTATTGACGAGTTGGCCACGCGCCATCCTTGCTGCATCGGATCGACCGCTCGCCGGTACATCCAATATCGCAAGCGGCATGCCATGCGTGATTCCATCGACGGTTGCGCGTCGCATACCGTGCGCAAGGCCCGACCTATCGTCGGGAATCGCCTGTTTTGTTTCAGGAATGTATCGCGGCAACCGTCGGCAGCTTGCGCCTCGGCCCCGGCAACGCGTCTGCATGTCGAAAAAGCGACGGCGCGCTATACGCGCGAGGAACATTTCCGAAGTGATATCGGTCGCGCATCCCGTCGCCGAAAACCTATCCGTACCACGGGAGATCTACGCGGAAGGTCCGTCATTGCGCGATCTTTTTGCGCGACTCGAGCGGTCGGCCCGCATCTGGCCCGTTTCCGGCCGGCAGTTGCCGCATGGGTCCGTCCGCGCACCTGCGGGATACACGCGTGAAACCGAAGTTCGTGCGCGACCCGCGAGGGGTCGGGGTCGGGCTCGCCGCAACCGCAATGACCGGCGCCCCCGGCTACGTGCCGAGCAACTCCGTCTTGCGCAGATGCACGACGTCGCGCATCGGCGGTGCGCCGAACAGCCGGCTGTATTCGCGGCTGAATTGCGACGCGCTTTCGTAGCCGACTGCCGCGGCCACCGAACCGACGTCGCCGCCCTGCCGCAGCAACAGCCGCCGCGCCTCGTGCAGCCGCAGCTGCTTCTGGTACTGCAGCGGGCTCAGCGTGGTCACGTGCTTGAAGTGATGGTGCAGTGACGACACGCTCATATTGACCGCCTGCGCGAGCGTATCGACGCGCATCGGCTCCGCGTAGTGATCGCGAATCCACTCGATCGCGCGCGCGATCCGGTGCGTCTGGCTGCCCGCGACGGCCATGTGCCGCAGCCGCGTGCCCTGTCCGCTCGTCATCAGCCGGTACAGCAGTTCCTTCTCGATCAGCGGCGCGACCACCGGAATATCGGCTGGCGTATCGAGCAGCCGCAACAGCCGCAGCGCGGCATCGAGCAGCGGCGGCGTCAGCTCGGCGAGCGCGATGCCCTCGCCTTCGGGGCCCGCTTCGGGCTCCGGCAGCCGCATCTCGGCCGCGAGTTCGACGATGCGCTGCAGATCGAGCGTCAGGGACATGCAGAGATACGGCGCGTCCGGCGATGCCCGCGTGACGCGCGAGAGAATCGGCAAGTCGATCGACGTAATCAGGCAGTTCTGCGTGTCGTATTCATAGGTCTGGCCGGCCACGATCACGCGCTTCGCGCCCTGCGCGGCGATCACGAGCGCGGCGCGCGACACGCCGCAGCCGAGATCGACCGGATGCGCATGCCGGTGCAGCATCAGCGCCGGCACTGCGGTCGAGTGGGAGCCGTCCGCCGGCGCGAAACGGCCGATCAGCGACGCCAGTTCGCGCCGTCCGGATTCGCGCGACGCCGCGATATCGGTCATGTCCATGACGGATTCCTCGCTTCATTTCCCTGGATCGCGGGAGCATAGCGAATCGCTTGCCGCCGTGCCGGGGATTTGCAGGATTGTTCAATAAATTTGCAGGATTGGGTAGACGTAAAAACCGACCGTTCGCGCACACTGCCACCTGATCCGGCTCATGCCGGGTTTTCCCCACGGAGACAAAAATATGCCCACCACGTTTGTCCTGAACGGCAAGAGTGTCACGCTCGATGCCGATCCGTCGATGCCCGTCCTCTGGGCGATCCGCGAGCACGCGGGGCTGACCGGCACGAAATTCGGCTGCGGCATGGCGCAATGCGGCGCCTGCACGGTCCACCTGGAAGGCCAGGCCGTGCGCTCGTGCGTGCTGCCGCTCGCCGCCGTCGCGGGCAAGCACGTCACGACGATCGAAGGCGCGCAGAGCAAGCCCGCGCAGGCCGTTCAGGCCGCCTGGGTGAAGCTGCAGGTGCCGCAGTGCGGCTATTGCCAGTCCGGCCAGATCATGTCGGCCACCGCGCTGCTCGAACAGAATCCGAAGCCGACCGACGCGGACATCGACGCCGCGATGAACGGCAACCTCTGCCGCTGTGCGACCTACGCCCGCATCCGGGCCGCGATCCACGACGCCGCAGCGACGCTGGGAGCCTGACCATGACGATCGAACTCGACAATCCCGATTCGGTGCGCCCGGCGCGCCGCACCTTTCTGAAGGCCGCGGGCGCCGCGGCCGCCGTCAGCCTGACGATCGGCTTCGAATGGGCCGGCCTCGGCCGCCGCGCGCTCGCCGCGACGGCGCCCGCCGCCGACTTCGCGCCGAACGCATTCCTGCGCATCACGCCCGACGGCAAGGTCACCGTGATCGCCAAGCACGTCGAAATGGGCCAGGGCGCGTACACCGGCATCGCGACGATCGTCGCCGAGGAGCTCGACGCCGACTGGTCGAGCGTGCGCGTCGAAAGCGCGCCGGCCGATGCGAAGCGCTATGCGAATCTCGCGTTCGGCACGATGCAGGGCACGGGCGGCAGCTCGGCCATGTCGAACTCGTGGCAGCAGTTGCGCGAAGCGGGCGGCAAGGCGCGCGCGATGCTCGTGTCGGCCGCGGCGGCCCGCTGGAAGGTGCCGGCCGGCGAGCTGACCACCGCCAACGGCGTCGTCACGCATGCGAAGAGCGGCAAGACGGCCGCGTACGGCACGCTGGTCGCCGATGCATCGAAACTGCCGGTGCCCGACAAGGTCACGCTGAAGCAGCCGGCCGACTTCAAGCTGATCGGCCATCGCATTCCGCGCGTCGACGGGTCGGCCAAATCGAACGGCACCGCGCAATTCACGCTCGACACCACCTTCCCCGGCATGCGCGTCGCGCTGCTGCAGCGCCCGCCGCGCTTCGGCGCGACGGTCAGGTCGTTCGACGCGACGGCCGCGAAGGCCGTGCCGGGCGTGGTTTCGGTCGTGCAGGTGCCTAGCGGCGTCGCGGTTGTCGCGACCGGCTTCTGGGCCGCGAAACAGGGCCGCGACGCGCTGAAGGTCGAATGGGACGAAGCGAACGCCGAGAAGCGCGGCTCGGACGAGATCATGCGCGAATACCGGCAGCTCGCCGCCAAGCCCGGCGCGTCGGCGCGCAAGGACGGCGATGCCGACGCGGCGATCGCAGGCGCCGCGCGCAAGATCAGCGCGACCTACGAGTTCCCGTATCTCGCCCATGCGCCGATGGAGCCACTCGATGCGGTCGTCAAGCTGACGGCGAACAGCTGCGAAATCTGGGCCGGCGACCAGTTCCAGACGGTCGACCAGGGCAATGCCGCCAAGGTCGCGGGCCTGAAGCCCGAGCAGGTGCGGATCCACACGCTGTACGCGGGCGGCAGCTTCGGCCGGCGCGCGAACGCGTGGTCGGACTATGTGGTCGAGGCCGTATCGATCGCGAAGGCGCTCGGCGCGGACGGCAAGCCGGTCAAGCTGCAGTGGACGCGCGAGGACGACATCCAGGGCGGCTTCTATCGCCCGATGTACTTTCACAAGCTCGATGCAGGGCTGACGAAGGACGGCAAGCTGGTGGGCTGGCGCCACCGCATCGTCGGCCAGTCGATCCTCGCCGGCACGCCGTTCGAGGCGTTCATGGTGAAGAACGGGATCGACGCGACGTCGGTCGAGGGCGCGGCGAACCTGCCGTACGCGGTGCCGAACGTGTCGGTCGAGCTCACCACCACCAAGGTCGGCGTGCCCGTGTTGTGGTGGCGCGTGGTCGGCAGCTCGCACACCGCGTATGCGGTGGAGGCGTTCGTCGACGAAGCCGCGCACGCGGCGGGCAAGGATCCGTACCTGTTCCGCCGCGACCTGCTCGCGAAGGAGCCGCGGATGCGCGCCGTGCTCGAGCTGGCCGCGCAGAAGGCCGGCTGGGATCCGGCGAAACCGCTGCCGAAGGGCCGCGGGCGCGGGATCGCGGTGGCCGAGGCGTTCAAGAGCTATGTCGCGCAGGTGGCCGAGGTGTCGGTGGACGCCGACGGCAAGGTGAAGGTCGAGCGCGTGGTGTGCGCGGTCGACTGCGGGATCGCGATCAACCCGGATATCGTCGCCGCGCAGATGGAAGGCGGCATCGGCTTCGGGCTCGGCGCGGCGCTGCACAGCGCGATCACGCTGAAGGACGGCCACGTCGAGCAGCGCAATTTCGACGGCTACCACGTGCTGCGGATGGCGGAGATGCCGAAGGTCGAGGTGCATATCGTGCCGTCGGCGGAGGCGCCGACCGGCGTCGGCGAGCCGGGTGTCGCGCCGATCGGGCCGGCGGTCGCCAACGCGATCTTCGCGGCGACCGGCAAGCGGCATTACGTGCTGCCGTTCGATTCGGGCGATAGCGCGAAGGCTTGACGGGGGGTGAGAAAAACCGGCCGTGCGACGGGAACGTCGCGCGGCCGGTTTTTTTATGCCGCGCTGCCGCCCGCAGCCCGCCGCCCGCGACGCGATCGCCCCGGATCGCTCATTCCTGTTCGACTTCCGGCCAAAGCTTCGGGAACAGAAAGCGAAGTGCCGCAAGCGGCAACCCGAAGGAAAGCTCGCCGCGGTGCGAAGGAGAAGTCAGCAGCCCGAAATCGATCAGCGATCGAACGATGCGGCGCGCCAGCACGTCACTTACCCCGAGCATCTGCGAGAATTCCGCACGCGTAACGGCTCGGCGCAGTGCGACGAACTCCATGGCCAGCGCCGCGGCCTCCGGCTTGATAACCGATTTTTCCGAACGGATGGTCCAGGGATTGAATTCCAGGTAGCGCAGCAGATCGAGCATACGCGCCGTCACACCTTCGAATTCGGTCATACGGACCATGAATCCGACCTGATCCTCGCAGCAGTCCAGAAAGAACCGCGCGAACTTGACGAGGGCTTCCTGAGACAGATTGCCTCGCCCGTCCAGATCGTTGCGCCGCGTCTGATCGGCTTCGCTTAGCCTCGCGTAATACTGCTCATGCTCGCGCGCCAATCCGCGAAGTGGCGACCACAGCCCATGGGTGAGATCAGCGGCGCGTAATGCAAGATGCGAATGCAGACGTGCTACCCGGCCATTACCATCCATAAACGGGTGCACCCACGCCAGACGATGATGCGAGCACGCGATCCCGATCACCTGATATTCCTTCGCGCGAATGCGGGCATAACGTGCCGCCCAGGCCTGCAGCAACGGTTCGATCATCTCCGGCTCCGGCGCCAGATGGCGTCCGACCGTCACATCCGATCGCCGAAGCTCGCCCGGAACAATGATTTGCCCGTCCTCGGTGAGTCGTTCATCCGCAGGCAAACAGGAAAAGAACCGCTCGTGGATCACCCGGATCCGCGCGGATTCGAACAGCCCGGCGACCGGAAGGGCGGCCCATTCTTCCTCGAGCGCCGCTTCCGTGGCGATATGTGCGACCGCGAAGCGCTGCTTCTTGCGCTCCACACTGTCGGACGAATAATCCCGATGAAGCGCGGCCTCGATATTGGCCGGAGTCGTATGCTGGCCTTCGATCTTGTTCGTGTAGTACGAATTCATCGCGCGCAACTGGGGAGCGAGCGCGCGGGCCAATGGCGTATCCCTCACGGTAAGCAAGCGCTGCGACGAATCAACGAGCTGCCCGGCTTGATCAAGCAGCGGATCGAGGACACGGTCCTCGGGAAACAGCGGTTCGAAGGTGGCAACGGTCGTCATGCTTCGCCGTAGGGTTCCATGTAGGGTTGAATGTAGGGTTGAATGTAGGGTTGAATGTAGGGTTTGATGTCGCCAATTATAGCGACTTATATGCATGATTTATATAAGATTTCTCGATCATTGAGTTGGGTTGAATGTAGGGTTCCGTGTCGCGTTTATTTTGCCCCCCACTTGGGCAGCGCCACACTGCACTCCGGCGACCTCGCCATCGGCTCATCCCCACGTTACGCCGCCCGTAACGCCCGTAACGTTCCCGCGCGATGCTACGTAACAATCCTTCAATATTGGCCGGGCCCTTCTCGACCCCGCCACGCGTCCCGCGTTAAAAATTCTTTTAGATTCAACGCCGGCGGGCCGCCCGCTCCGCTCCCACCGTCCGTCGCTGCCCCACATGCCCTCCCTGGCCCGGAAGTTGCGGTACATGACCCGCAAACACTCCTTTACGGACATGCGAGGGCCACCATGGATTGCAAATACCTGTACATCGACAACATAAAAATCAACTTCGTGCGCCGCACGATCGAAATCGACAACAAAATCGTCGACGTCACGCCGCGCGAATTCGATGTCGTCGAATTCCTGCTCGACAACATGAACAAGATCGTGCCGCGGCAGGCGATCCAGGAAGCGGTCTGGGGCCGCGAGCTCGGCGTGTCGTCGCGCACGCTCGACACCCATATCTCGCGCATCCGTTCGAAGCTGCAGCTCGATCACGACAAGAACCTGCGGATCATCCCGATCTATGCGGTCGGCTATCGGCTGGTGCTGTTCGGCGCGGCCATGACGCACGTCGAGCGCCACGACGCGGCGCCGATCCTGCGCGCCGCGCCGCAGTCGGCGCTGGCCGCCGACTACGCGTAACGCATAGCGGCTCACCCGCGCGCCGCCATCGCGCGGCGCGCCGGCAAGGTTTCTCTTCCTTGCGCGCCGCGCGTGCAGCATGCAGCGCCTCGCGGCCCGGCACGCGCGCCTCCTCGCCGTAAAACAAAACGAAACGCCACTACCGCCGCCCCCGGGGGCGGCGGCCGCATTTGCGCGGGCGACGCCGCGCACGGCCACGCCGCCGCGCAACACGCTTCGTAGCTCACCGCCGCCCGCGCGCCCACCGCACACGTACGACTACGGATTCCGGCACGGCACACGCCCGGCGCCGTCCCTACAATCGACGCAGCAGCCGCGCGCCCCGGCGCCGCCGGCCACAACAACCTGTCGAACCAACGCCGAATCCGCCCTGATCCCGCCGTGCCTGCGCTGTCCCTGACGAATGCCGACGCCGGCGACGCCGCGAACCGGGCTCCGCCCGCCGCCGCCACCCCGGCCGCCGCCGCGGTCGCGCTCGACGCGTCGCCCTATCTGCCGCGCCTGTCCGCCGCCGCTGCGCGCGGGCTGTCGCATGCGTACGGCACGACGGCCGCGGTTCCGGTCATGCTCGGCGAACACGCGTACGAGGTGCGCTGGCGCGTCGACGCCGAACCTGCCGCCGACGCGCATGCGTACCGCTTCGTCATCGGCCCGGCCGCCGGCACGCTGTGGATCGATCCGCTCGCGGAAAACGAGTGGCTCGGCGACGCAGCCGACCCGGCCGTGCCGGCCGTGATCCGCGCGGCGCTGCTCGCCGATCTCGCCGCGCCGCTCGCCGCCGCGCTGCAGGCCGCGACGCGGCAGCGCGTGGAATTGCTGCCGCCGCCCGAGAGCGTGCCCGCATGGCGCACCGCGCCGGCCGCACTGCGCTTCGAGCTGCGGCGCGCCGACGGCGCGTGGCGCTGCCATGGCGCGCTGCTGTTCGATGCGCCGGACGCGCTCGCGGTGTTCTTCGCGACGCCCGCGGCCACGCGAGCCGATACGCGCGCCGCGTATGCGGGCCTGCCGGTGCCGCTGGTGTTCGAGATCGGCCGGACCGAGCTGACGATGGCCGAGCTGGCCGACGTCGTCGGCGGCGACATCATCGCGATCGAGCACTGGCGCGCGCACGAGCAGAACCTGCTGTGCGTCGCACGGGTGCCGGCCGCGCCGGCGTGGGAAATCACCGGACGGCCGTCGGGCAACCGGCTGACCGTCGAACGAATCAGGGAGATGCCTTTGGAACCGACCCGCACCGATACCCCGACCGCGACCACGCACGACGCATCGGCCGACGATGCGCCGCGCTCGCTCGACAGCCTCGCGGTCGACCTCCGTTTCGAGTTGCCGCCCACGTCGATCCCGCTCGGCGAGCTCGGCACGCTGCAGCCCGGCGCGGTGATCGAACTGCAGCAAGGGATCAACCAGAGCGTGATCCATCTCGTCGCGAACGGGATGCTGATCGGCACCGGCCAGCTGATCGCGGTCGGCCAGAAGCTCGGCGTGCGCGTCGTCACGCTGACGCAGCCCGCGCCGCGCGAGCGCTGAACGATGGGCAACCTGCCGAATCCGGTCGCGCTGATCGCGGTGATCGCCGCGCTCGGCATCGCGCCGTTCGCGGCGCTGATGGTGACGAGCTATACGAAGCTCGTGGTCGTGCTCGGCCTGCTGCGCTCCGCGCTCGGCATCCAGCAGGTGCCGCCGAACCTCGTACTGAACGGCATCGCGCTGATCCTGTCGCTGTTCATCATGGCGCCGGTCGGGATGTCGATCCGCGACGCGCTGCAGTCTCGCCACTTCGATGCCTCCGGACAACTGTCGACTTCCGATATCGGCGTACTCGCCGATGCCGCGCTGCCGCCGATCAAGGATTTCCTGGTGTCGCATACGCGGCAGCGCGACCGCGAATTCTTCGTGCGCACCGCGACGTCGGTCTGGCCGAAGAATCGCGCGGACGGCATCAAGGACGACGACCTGCTCGTGCTGGTGCCGAGCTTCACGCTCGCCGAGCTGACCAAGGCGTTCCAGATCGGCTTCGTGATCTATATCGTGTTCATCGTCGTCGACCTGCTGGTCGCGAACATCCTGCTCGCGCTCGGGATGCAGATGATCTCGCCGACGACGATCTCGGTGCCGTTCAAGCTGCTGCTGTTCGTCGCGCTCGACGGCTGGTCGCTGCTCGTGCACGGGCTCGTGCTGTCGTACCGCGTGGCGGGGGCGGGATGAACGCGCGCGGCCCGCGCTCCGCCGTTGCGAGCCTGTGCGCGCTGGTCACGACGCTCGCACTGGCGCTCGTATGGTTGGGCCTGCAGCCGCGCAGCGCGCACGCGGCCGGCAGCGCCGCGGGCTTCGCGCAGCTCGCGCGCGCCTGCGCGCCGAATATCGACCCCGACACGCTCGCCGCGCTGGTGCGCACCGAATCCGGTTTCAATCCGTATGCGATCGGCGTGGTCGGCGGCCATCTGACGCGCCAGCCCGTGTCGCTCGACGAAGCGCGCGCGACCGTGAGCGAGCTGGCCGCGCGCGGCTTCAGCTACAGCGTCGGCCTTGCGCAGGTGAACGAGCGCAATTTCGCGAAATACGGCCTCGACGACACGACGATGTTCGAGCCATGCCGCAACCTGCGGGCGGGCGGCGCGATCCTGACCGAATGCTTCGCGCGTTCGTCGAACACCGGCCGCCCCGCGCAGGCCGCGTTGCGCGCGGCGCTGTCGTGCTACTACAGCGGCAACTTCACGACCGGTTTCTCGAGCGGCTATGTGAGCCGGGTCGTCGCGAGCGCGCAGCGCAACGCACGCGAAGGCGGCGTCGAGCCGATTCCGGTGGTGCGCGACGTGCCGCCGCCGGCGCGGCAGCGACGCATGGATGCAGCCGCCACCACGCCGCCCGAACATGCGCGCCGGCTCGCGTCGCCCGCGGCATCGGCCGACGCGCCGTCGTGCCATGCACGACCGGTCGTGATGATGTGCCGCGGGTTATCGGCAAGCCAGGCGAAGCGGCTGTGCGTGCGGTGTCTCGATCAGTGAGCGGCGACACGACACAGGCGTGACCCCGGCGTGACACGCAGGACATGACGCGGCACGCCGCGTCATCGCGCATCATGCGGCGCGCTGGGCCTCCAGCCACGCCTGAAACATCAGCACCGTCCACAGCTGGTGCTGCCAGTTCATCCGGCCCGACTGATGCTGCCGCCACAGCCGCTCGACCGCTGCCGCATCGAAGAAGCCCTCGTCGCGCAGCCGCGACGGCTGCAGCAGCGCGTCCGCCCAGTCGCGCAATGCGCCGCGCAGCCAGTGATCGACGGGCGCGCAGAAGCCCTGCTTCGGCCGGTCGATCAGCGACGACGGCACGTACTGGTCCAGCAGCCGGCGCAGCAGCGCCTTCGACTGCCCTTCCGGCAAACGCACCGACGCGGGCACGCGCCACGCGAATTCGACGACGTGATGATCGAGGAACGGCATGCGCGTCTCGAGGCTCACGGCCATCGCGGCGCGGTCGACCTTCGCGAGGATGTCGGTCGGCAGGTACGTGAGCGTGTCGATCGCCATCGCCTGCTCGGCGAAGCTCAGATGCGCGGGCCACGCGGAAACGGTATCGAGCGGCGTCGGCGGCTCCTTCCCGGCGAGCGCGATGCGCTCCGGATGATGCACCGACGACATCAGCAGCCGGTACAGCCCGATCCGGCTCTCGGCCGTCATCACGTGGCCGAGCTTGTGCAGCCGGTCGCCGATGCGGGACGCCGATTCACGCGCTTCCACGCCGCTCCACGCGCCCTGCGCGACCGCCGCGAGCTGGTCCGCATGATCGGGGCGCAGCGCGTGCAGCGCGGCGGCGATCCGTGCGCGCACGGCCGCCGGCACGCGATGCAGCTTGCGCCACAGGCGCGGCGTCAGGAAGTAGCGCGTATAGCCGCCGAACAGCTCGTCGCCGCCGTCGCCGGACAGGCTCACCTTCACGTGCCGGCGCGTCAGCTCCGACACGAGGAAGGTCGGGATCTGCGACGCATCGGCGAACGGCTCGTCGTAGATCGTCGGCAGTTTCGGCACGACGCCGAGCGCATGGTCGGCCGTCACGTAGAGTTCGGTATGCCGCGTGCCGAGATGGCGCGCGACCGCCTTCGCATAGCCGGCCTCGTCGTAGCCGGCCTCGTGAAAGCCGATCGTGAACGTGTCGACGGGGTTCGTCGACTGCGCCTGCATCAGCGCGACGATCGCCGACGAATCGATGCCGCCGGACAGGAACGCGCCGAGCGGCACGTCGGCTTCCATCTGCCGCGCGACGGCCTGACGCAGGATCGCATCGAGTTGCCCGACGGCCTCGTCGGCGTTGCCCTCGAACGGCCGCTCGCGGCCCGCCTCGATCGCCTGCTCGAGCGTCCAGTACGCGCGCACGGGCGGTGTGTCGCGCGCATGCTCGAACTGGATGAAAGTGCCCGGCGGCAGCTTGCTGATGCCGCGATAGATCGTATGCGGCGCGGGCACGCTCGACTGGCGCAGGTACAGGCACAGCGCGTCGCGATCGATCGTGCCGTCGAAGCCCGGATAGCCGCGCAGCGCCTTCAACTCCGACGCGAACACCAGTGCGTCGCCGATCCGGCCGTAGTAGAGCGGCTTCTCGCCGATCCGGTCGCGCGCGAGCGTCAGCACCCGCGACGCGCGATTCCACAGCGCGAACGCGAACATGCCGGTCGCGCGCCGCAGCGTCGCCTCGACGCCCCACGCGACGATCGCCGCGATCAGCACCTCGCTGTCGGAGTGGCCGCGCCACGCCGGTGCGCGACCCGCGCGCTCGAGCTCCGCGCGCAACTCGCGATGGTTGTAGATTTCGCCGTTGAAGACCATGACGTAGCGGCCGCACGCGGATGCCATCGGCTGCCGGCCATGGACCGACAGATCGACGATCGCCAGCCGGCGGTGGCCGAGCGCGATCCCGGCTTCCGGGTCGACCCAGAGGCCCTGCCCGTCCGGCCCGCGATGCGCAAGGCTCGTCGTCATTCGCGCGAGTGTCCCGCGCGCTGTCTCCTCATCGAAGGCGACGCTATTCAAAAAGCCGTCGATTCCGCACATTTGATTTGTCTACCCCTGTTGACCTGTCCCGTCAGCGGCGGCGCGACTTCGCGGCCCGCCGTCCCACTGACGGTCGAGCCATATTACGAAGAAATAAATCAGCAATAATTCATGGGTGAACGTCAGACGAACCAGGAAAAAAAACGGCGTCAAGTGCCGCGGGCGCGGCCGGCAGGCTGAGAAGTAGGACCACATCGCAGCGAAACGCGCAGGCCGGCGTTCCGGCCCCCGATACACGACCCGCGTCAGGCAGCGCCCGTCGCCCACTTCAGCAACTGCGCGACCTCGCGGAAATGCTGCTGCTGGATCGTGCCCTTTTCAGGAGTGCTGTCGTATAGCGCGTGCGCGAGGCCGGCGTTCGCGAGCGTCGGGCGCAACGCGTCGCGCGCGAGCCGCACGATCCGTTCGGCCGCCTCGCCCTCGCCGCGCGCAAGCACCCACGGCAGCGTGCCGATCCCGCCGTAGTAGAGCGCGACCGCGACGCTCGACGAATAGACGACCACCGACGCGAAGCCGATCCGGTCCTGCAGCGACGAGAACTGCGCTTCGCGCGCGAGCTGCCTGCGCTTCGCCTCGATATGCGGATCGCCTTCGTCTTCCTTGTGCTCGCGGCGCACTTCCTCGATCGACATCTTCATCTTTTGATTGAATTCGTGCCGCTGGTGCACGATGTCGATCAGCGCCATCACGATATAGATCAGCGCGGCCCAGCCGAACAGCAGCATCAGCAGCTTCACGATCAGCGCGAGAATCGACATCGGCCGCGTGAAGCCGGACTGCACCGACGGGTCGAGCGACTCGACGATCAGCCAGCCGAGCGTCGCGGCCAGCAGCACGGTCTTCAGCAGCATCTTCGCGAGGTTCACGAGGTTGCGCATCGACCACATGTTCTTCAGCCCCTCGGCCGGATTGAGCCGCGACAGCTGCGGCACGAGCCGGCTCCACGCCATCACGCCGCCCACCTGCACGAAGCCCGCGAGCAACCCAGCCAGCAAACCGGCCGCGACGATCTGCGCGGACAGCATCGCCCAGTCGCGCGCGGCGCCGTCGATCAGCGCCGCGAGCCGCGCGGACGGGTCGGCCGCGCCGGCCGCGTCGAACACGAGCCGGAACAGCGCCTGCAGCCGCGCGAACAGCGTGCCGAGCCCCACCGCGAGCGCGACGCACACGCCGACGAAGAATGCCGACGAGATCGTCTCCGCGCTCTTCGGCACATCACCTTTCTGGCGCGCGTCGCGCAGGCGCTTCGCGGTCGGCTTCTGGTCCTTTTCGGCCATGGTCGCTCCGGCTCCGGCGGGCCGTCACGCGCCGCCGTGCACGGCGAACAGCGCGCGCAGCAGCGCCATCAGCCCGCTGTCGGGGCTCAGCAGCGCATGCAGCGACGCATACACCACCGGCAGGAACAGCACCATCATCAGCACCGCGAGCGCGCTCTTCACCGGCTGCGCGAACACGAAGATGTTCAGCTGCGGCACCGCGCGCCCGACCAGGCCGATGCCGAGCTCGACGAGCACCAGCACGATGATCACCGGCGCGGCGAGCTTCACCATCCATTCGAAGATCGTGTCCGTCTGCCGCACGACGAAGGTCTCCAGCATCGACGAGAAGTCCGGGCCGAGCGAGCCGATCGGCCACCACGCATACGACTGCGCGAACAGCTGCACGAGCACCTGCAGGCCGCCCGCCGTGACGAACAGCGCGATCGCGACGAAATTGAGGAATCCGGACGTTGGGCCGCCTTCGTGGCCACCCATCGGATCGAAGAACGCGGCGCTGCCGCTGCCGGTCTGGAAATCGATCAGGTAGCCGACGCCCTGGATCGCGAACAGCACCGCGCTGAACGCGCCCGCGAGCAGCATGCCGACCACCGCCTCCTTCGCGACGAGCAGGCACCACATCAGGAACGGCAGCGCGGCGACCTGGGCCGGGTCGATCACCGGCGCGACGAACGCGGCGATCACGACCGCGATCCCGTTGCGCACGAGGCCCGTGATGATCTGCTCGTTGAACACCGGCACGACGAACATGATCGGCAGCAGGCGCGGCATCACGTAGAGGAGCGGGCGCAGCGTGCCGGCGATGTCGTTGAAGTTCGCCGCGTGGTCTAGCATCGGCGCTCCGCGGCCGTGGGGGCGGTGTCGTCGGCGGGGGCGGCAGAGTCGGCCGAATCGACCGAATCGGCCGCATCGTTTGCGTCTGCCTCCGCATCCGCTGGTCGCGACCTCATCTGCGCATCGAACGCAGCGGTCATGTCCGGCTGCCCCGCTGCGTGGCCTTCCGCGTCGCCCGCCCACACGCCGGCCGTCGCGAAGCGCCGCACCGCGTGCGCATCCGCGACTTCGTCGGCGTCGCGCTCGACCCGCGCCGCGCGGGCCTGCAGCGCCTTCTCGCCGGCCTTGTCGAGCTTGTCCTCGGCGGCCTTCGCCTTGCGCGCGGCGCGCTGCAGGTCGGCGAGCGTCGCCTCGTGATCGCGATGCACGTGGGTGGCCTCGCTGACCGACGCGTTCGCGACGCCGATATGACGATCGAACGTGCGCGTGTCGGCCGCCGCGTTCTGCAGCGCGCGCGCCTCGCGCACGTCGTCGGCGAGCCGGGTCTGGATCGCGGCCTTCGCGGCGACCTGCTGCGCGAGCTGCGCGTGCGCGGCGTCGAGCGCGCGACGGCTCTGCGCGGCGATGCCCTGCTGGCGCGCGGCCGCGACGCGCGCGATCTGGCTGCGCATCTCGCGCACGCGCTTCAGGCGTGCGAGTGTCGCGAGCACGAGGCGGTCGTCGGCTTCAGACATGGTCGTTCGCGAGTTTCGTCAGTTTCGCGAGCAGCGCGTCGAAGCGCACGTCCTCGTGCGAGCCCTGCGCGCAGAACGCACCGATCGCATCGCGCGCGCGCAGCGCGAGATCGCCGAGCCGGTCGCTGCCCTCGCGATACTCGCCGATCTGCACGAGCAGCTCGATTTCCTGATATTTCGCGATCAGCTCGCGCACGCGCGCGGCCGACTGCTGATGCGCGCGGCTCGCGACGAGCGGCATCACGCGCGACAGGCTCGCGAGCACGTCGATCGCCGGATAGCGGTTCGCGAGCGCGATCTTGCGCGACAGCACGATGTGGCCGTCGAGGATCGAGCGCACTTCCTCGGCGATCGGATCGGATTCCTCATCGCCTTCGACGAGCACCGTATACAGCGCTGTGATCGATCCCGTCGCGCCCTGCCCCGCGCGTTCGAGCAGGCGCGGCAGCACCGCGAACGTCGACGGCGGAAAGCTGCGCCGTGTCGGCGGCTCGCCGCTCGCGAGGCCGACCTCGCGCTGCGCGCGCGCGAAGCGCGTGAGCGAGTCGACCAGCAGCAGCACGCGCTTGCCCGCATCGCGGAAATGCTCGGCGATCGCGGTCGCGACCAGCGCGGATTTCACGCGCTCCATCGCCGGACGATCCGACGTCGACACGACGACGATCGAGCGCGCGCGCACTTCCGGCGACAGGCTGTGCTCGATGAACTCGCGCACTTCGCGGCCGCGTTCGCCGACCAGCGCGATCACGTTCACGTCGGCCTGCGCGCCGCGCGCGATCATCCCGAGCAGCGTGCTCTTGCCGACACCCGACGGCGCGAAGATGCCGACGCGCTGGCCGATGCCGAGCGTCATCAGGCCGTCGATCACGCGCACGCCGGTCGGAAACGGCGTATCGATCATCTTGCGCGCGAGCGGATTGGGCGGGTCCTGCTGCGTCGAGACCCACGCGGCGCCCGTCACCGGCCCGCGATCGTCGAGCGGCCGGCCGAGCCCGTCGAGCACGCGGCCGAACAGCGCCTCGCCGACCGGGAACACATGCTCGCGCCCCGACGGCACGACGGTCGTCTCCGGCGACAGGCCGGCCACGTCGCCGAGCGGCGTGAGCAAGGTGGTCTGCCGCGAGAAACCGACCACTTCGGCGAGCAGCGTCGGCTGGTTCGGCGTGCGCAGCTCGCAGATTTCGCCGAGCCGCGCGCGGATGCCGGTCGCGTTGAGGATCTGTCCGACCGCATGATTGACGCGGCCCTGCACCGACACCGGCGAGAAGAACGCGAGCCCCGCATCGAGGTCGCCGACGAGGCGGCCGCGATCGAACGGCGCGGCATCGTCGTCGCTATCGCCACCGAACGGCTGCGGATCGTCGAGCGGCGCATTCATCGCGTCGTGCCCTTCAGCGCGTCGCGGCGGATCGCCTGGCGCAGCGCGTCGATCTGCAGGTCGAGGCTCGCGTCGATGCGTCCGGACGGCGTCTCGACCGTGCACGCGTGACGTTCGAGCTGCGCGTCCTCGACGATGCGGATCCGTTGCCGGTTCGACTGGCCGGCGAACGCGCGCTCGAGCGCGTCGCGCATCTCGTCCTGCCGGCCGGGCGCGACCCTCACGATCAGGAACGCTTCGTCGCGCACGAGCGGCGCGATCCGCGCGAGCGCGGCCTCGTACAGCTTCTGCGTGGGCATCTCGCCGACGATCGCGCGCACGGCCTTCACGACGATATCGGCCATCGAATCCTTCATCGACTCCATCGTGCGCGCGGCGGCCAGCGCCTGCGTATAGGTCTGCGCCGCATGCTCGCGCTGCGCGCGGCGCATGCCTTCGTCGTAGCCGGCCGCCTGGCGCTTGTCGAATTCGCGCTGCGCGTCGGCGACGATGCGCGCGGCCTCGTCGCGCGCGGTCGCGATCACCGCGGACGCATCGAGCAGCGCCGCGTATTCGCGCTCCTTGAGCACCTTGCGCTCCGACAGCAGCTGCAGGTTGTCGCTCGTGATCAGAAAAGCCAGTCCCATGACGCAAGCCTCTCGGGAATCAGAAACAGGAACAGCAATTCGCCGAACTGGTCGCGCTGCGCGCGGTTCAGCCAGTACGGCGCCTCGTCATCGATCGCGCGGTTGAATTTCAGGCGCACGCGCCGCGCGACCGCGTCGCCCGTCACGCCGATGAAATCCGCGAGCAATCGGCCGCCGCGTGCACGGATCACGACCGGCAGCGCGGCCGGATCGGCACGCCACGGTTCGAGCGTTTCCGCGAGCGCGCCGAATTCCGGCGCGCGCTCGAGCGCGAGCTCCAGCGCATCGCCGCCGAGCTTCGCCGCGACCTCCGCACGGATGCGGCGCACGGTCAGCGCATCGCGCAGCCAGCCGCGATGCAGCAGCAGGCCCGCATACGACGCGAGCTGCTCGAGCGCCGCACCGGGCAGCAGCGCGAGCCGCGCGCACGGATTGGCGACGTCGAAGTCGTGGTGCGCGGCCACGCCGTTCGCGTCGAGCAGGTGGCGGGCCAGCAGTTTGCGGCCGGCCGGGCCGAACGCGTCGGGCGAGCGATAGCGTGCAGGCCACTCGGCCGGCACGCGCGTCACGTGCAGATAGCGGTCGGGCCGCAGGTTGAATTCGCAGACGAGCGCGTGAAACGCCGCGCGCCGCCCGGCAGGCGGCGGCGCGATCGGGTGCAGCCACGGCGACGACGCGGCGTCGGGCGTGACGCCCGGCGGCAACGCCTGAGGCTCGCTCATGCGCCGTCGCGCGCGCCATCCGGCGTGCGCAGGCTGCCGCCGCCCGACTGCGCGGCTCCGCCGCCGGCCCCGTTCGCGCCGCGCGGCGTGCCGACCAGCCCGGCCAGCCGGGCGCCGAACATTCCGCGCCGCGCGGCCGACAGCGCGATCACCGCGCAGGTCAGCAGGATCAGCGCGAACACCAGCCAGCCCAGCGGCGAGCGCAGCCGCAGGATGTCCGACACCGCGCTGCCGATGCCGTCCACGCGCGTCGTGCGCGCGGCGGCCGGCTGCAGGAACAGCGATACGTTGTCGTACTGCAGCCCCTCGATGCTGTGCGCGACGAGATCCTTGACCATCGGCGCCATCGCGCGCAGGTCCACGCCCGGCCGGTAGCGGATGTACACGGCCGCCGACGACGGCTTGATCTTGTCCGCGAGCGGATCGTTCTCCGGAATCACGACCTGCACGCGTGCGACCACCACGCCCTCGATGTCCTGCAACGTGCGCGACAGATCCTGCGACACACCATACAGATAGCGCACGCGCTCCTCGGCCGGCGTCGAGACGAGCCCCTGCTTCTGGAACAGCTCGCCGAGGCTCGCATAGCTAGGCTTCGGCAGCCCGTTCGCCTGCAGCACGGTCAGCGCCGACTGCATGTCGCCGTCGGCGACGCTCACGAGCCACGCGTTGCGATCCGACGTGTCACGCGCGTCGTTGTCCTTCGACGCGCTGATGCCCGCGTCGCCGAGCACGGCGACCATCTGGTTCGCGTCGCGCTCCGACAGGCCGGAGTAAAGCTCCTTCTGGCAGCCGGCCAGCAGCGCGAGCAGCCCCGCGAGCAGCGCACGCGCCGCCCGGCTGCGCCACGCATGCATGCGCGGCGTCGAATCGATCGTCGTCATCGTTTGTCCACTTCAGGGCGCGCGGCCCGTTTCAGGCACACGCACCGCAGGGTCGTCCCATGCCTCGCGCCCGGCCCGTCCGGCGGCCGGCGCAAGCCCGTCATGAGCAGGAACGGATCCCGGTCACTCCTGCGTCTTCAGCACCGTGTGCGTGAAGCCGTTCGCCGCCTGCGCGACCGACAGGCTCAACTGGTATTCGGAAATCGTGGTAGTCGCCGTCCACTGGAAATCCATCGCCTGCACCATCGTCATCAGCGGATCGCTGCGGTTGTCCGCCATCGACGTCAGCATCTCGGTGCGATGCTTGTCGATGTTCGCGTACCGTGTGTCGAGATCGTTGCCGTACGTGCGCAACCGCTCGACGAGCGACGAATGGTTCGCCTGCGCGGGCGTCGCGGGCGTCATCTGCACCGCCGGCGCCGCATCGGCCGACACGCGCGACATCGCGACGCCCGATGCCGACGGCGACGCCGCGGCCGCACCCGGCTGCATCAACGCATCGAACTGGCGCACCTGCGCCGGATCGGACGCCGTGCCCGCCTGCTGCACGGCGCCCGCGAGCGCGGCCGCGCCCGGCGGCGCCGCGCCTACGCCTGTTACCGACATGATCGTGTCCTCCTTGACCGGCAGAGCCGGCAATAAGCCGGCCGGCACGCACACCCGCCCCACCGGGCGCCCGTCACGGGCGGCCCCGGCATGTGGCGTCGCGCGGCACGGCCGGCGACCGGCGTCATGCGCGGCCGGCGGAACTCAGGTGTTGCGCAACCTGGGCGTTCGCCGTCCCTTCCTGCGCGGTCACTGCGTTGCTGGTTTCGAACGTCGCGGTCGACTGCTGAACCTGGAAGTTGATCTTCGTCAGTTCGAGCTGCGTCTTGGTCAGGTCGTCCGCCTGTTGCTGGACTTGCTGCGTGTTGGTTGCACCACCCGTATTACCCGCTGCCGAGGCACCCATGATTCGCTCCTTTACGTGAAGAACATCACCTGCTTTCCGGCGCGGCCCCATGCCCCGCCGGCACCGTGACGCGCCGCTCGTGCGCGGCGTGTCGCGTCCTGCGCGCACCGCGCGAAACGCGATGCGCCTGTCATGTCCCGTCGCGGCGCTAGTGCGCCGCCCCCTTCGATGCGCCGGCGGCCGCGACGGACGCGCCTGCCGGCGCAGCCGGCAACAGCGTCGGCCCCGGCACCGGCTGCGCGACCCCGGCCGCCGCACCGCTCGCGAGCGGCGGCACGGGCGGCGCCGGCGCCTGCGCGGGCGCGCTCGCGGACGAACCGCCGAGCGGCATCGTGATGCGCTGGCCGTTGCGCTCGAACACCACTTCGTCCGGGCCGATCGACACGACCGTCGGCCCTTCCTTCAGCCGCGCGCCTTCGAAGTAGCGGCTGCCGTCGACGGTCTCGATATAACGCTGGTCGCCGTCGCCCGCGAACACGGTCGTGATCTCAGGAATCCCGGCGACACCGCCGAGCGTCGTCGCGGTGCGCGGCGCGGCGGCATCGGCGTCGCGCACGTGGTCGACCACCTCCAGCGCCGGGCGCGCGTCCTTCATGTAGTTGCGGATGCGCGGCTCGATCTGCGCGCGCTCGGCCGCCCCCGTCAATTCGATCCGGCCGCGGCCGAGATAGGTGACCGTCAGCGCCGTGTCGCTGAAATACGTCTGCGCGGTCGCGACGAGATCGCTCACCACATAGATGTTGCCGAGCGCCGCGTTGTCGACGCCCGCGACGATCTGCGCGACGCGCTCGCGCGCGGCTGCATCGCTCACGTAGCCCGACACGATCACGCCGTCGTCGCGCGGCGCGACGGCGAGTTCCGGATACGCATGCAGTTGCTGCTGCAGCCGGTGCGTGCGCGCGAGCACCGATTCGTGCTGCCACGGCAGGCGCCCCGACCACGCGACGAACCCATAGCCGAGCGCGCCGAGCAGCACGCCGATCCACAGCGCGACGAGCGCGATCACGAGCCGCCGGCTGCCGAGGCGGCGCAGGCCGCCGGTGAGCCAGCCGAGCCACGCGGCCTCGCGCGCGGCGTCCGGCGCGTCGGCCTCGTCGGGCACCGCGACACTGGCCTGCGCATGACGTGCGATACCAAGCTTGATGGAACCGACCGTCACGACGTCCTGCGGCGTCATCGAGCGGCGGCCCGCGCCGAGCGGCTCGTCGTTGAACAGCACCGGCGCGCCGCCGTCGCCGCCGTGGTTCTGCACGGTCACCGCGAGCGCGCCGACCTGCAGGCACACCTGTTTCGCGCCGATCTCGCGATCGGGCAGGATCACTTCGCAATCGGCCGCGGTGCCGACCCAGTTCGCGCCGCGCGCGAGCGACATCGTGCGGCCGTACATCGGCCCGCTGAGAAAGCACAGGTTCCACGGCGACGCGAGTGCGGACGCCCCGCCCGCCGCGCCGCCGGGCACCGTGCCGTCGCCGTGCGGCTCAATGATGGTCGTCGACATGGGTAGGCGCTCCTGCGGTCGTCGCCACGGGCCGCGACGCCGAATCCGACGGCGGCGGCGGCAGCGCGGGCGGGCCGAACTTCGTGCCGGGCAGCGGCGCGGGCGTCAGCGGCACCGCGATGTCGTTGTCCGGCGGGCGATACATCGACGCGCCGTTCGGATCGGCCGGCGCGCCCGTGCCCGGGTTCACCGGCGAGCCGTCCGGCGCGTACATCGACGCGGTCGTCACCACGCGCGGCGTCAGCAGATAGAACCGCTCCATGTGGTTGCCCGACTTGTCGGTGTACTTGAACAGGTTGCCGATCAGCGGAATGTCCGACAGCCACGGCACGCCGCTCTTGTTCAGCCGCACCTCGTCGTCGTTGAAGCCCGCGATCAGCAGGCTCTTGCCTTCGTCGATCATCGTCTTGGTGACGATGTTGCGCTGCTGGATCACCGGCACGTTCGACACCGCCTGCCCCGGCACGATGTTGCCGTCCTGGATGTCGATCGACATCATCACGCTCTGCGGATTGCCCGACACGGCCGCCGCATTGCGGATCGCCTCGTCGACGATCATCGGCGTCACCTTGATGCTGGTGCCGGTCGTCACGCTGTACAGCGACGAATCCTGGTAGCCCTGCACCTGCACGTAGAACTGCGTGAGGTTCTCGAGAATCGCCTCGGTGTTGTCGAGCGCGAGCACCTTCGGCTTCGAGCGCAGCTGCGCCTGCCCTTTCTGCGCGAGCGCGTTCACGCGCGTGAGCAGATAGTTGCGCAGCGAGCCGCCGATCGATGCGGTGAGCGCGATGCCGGTCGGCAGGAAGGCGCCGGTCTGCCCGGTTTCGGAGGTGCCGATGCCGAACGTCAGCGGCGGGTTGCCGGCGCCGTTGTACTGCGTGTTGCCGTTCAGCGGATTCTGGCCGTTGCCGATCTGCACGTCGCCATGCGTCGTGTGCAGCCGCCAGTCGATCCCGAGGCTGTCGAGCGAATCCTCGTTGATGTCGATGATCGTCACGTTGATCTCGACGATGCGCGGCCGCTCGTCGAGCTGGTTGATCAGCGACTGGTAGCGGTACATGTTCTCCGGCAGGTCGCGCACGATCACCGCGTTGATCGCCGGATCGGCGACGATCTGCGGCAGCGTGTCGCCGCCGCCGGCGTTCGAGAACGGCGAGAAGCCGCCGGCCGCGCTGTCGCCGCCGCCATAGCTGCCCTGGCGCGCGCCACCGGAAATGTCCGGGAAGTCGAGCCGCGGCACCGCGATCGTCAGCCCCGAGCCGAGCTTCACCTGGCGCGCGGCCTGCCCGAGCGGCGTGCTCGACGGCGGCTCGTTCGTGCCGCCGCCCTTGCCGAACAGCCGGCGCAGGATCGTCGCGACGCCCGGCACCGTCACTTCCTTGCCCGAGCGGTTGATCGTGAAATCGGACGCCCAGCCGTACCTGAGCCGGAACGCGCGGATGTCCGCATGCGCGCCGTTCGCCGACGGATCGCCGACCGAGCCGACCGCCTGGCGCACGAGCTCGACATAGCGGCGCGGGCCGGCCACGTACACGCTGTTCGCGCGATCGTTGATCACGAGCGTGTAGCGCTTGTCGGGGATCTGCATCGCCTGCAGCGAGCGGCCGATCTCGCCGGCCGCGTTCGGCGGGATCGGAATCATCTGCGTCTGCGACTGGTCGGCCGGATCGACGTACAGGAACGAGCCGTCGTAGTACCACGTGAGCCCGTAGGTCGAGCAGATCGTATCGAGCGTCTGCTGCGGCGTGCCCGAGAAGCGGCCGCTGATCACGCCGTCCACCTTCGGATCGACCACGGCCGTCACGCCCTGCGACGACGCGAGCTCGCGAATGAAGTCGCCGATCTTCTTGCCGTTCGCGACGATCGTGAACGGCTTGTTGCGCCAGCGCAGGTCGGCCGCGCGCGCCGGCTGCGCGATCGTCACGCACAGCGACGCCGTGAGCAGCGCGGTCGCGCACATGGCGAGCGCAACCCGTTGCAGGCGGCGCGGTTGAAACCGGATCTGGGCGACGCGTTGACGCATCAAAGCACTCCTGAGGAAGAAACGAACATGCGTTCAAGCGCCTGCTGCGCGAAGCGCAGCACCTCGCTGCCAAGCCAGCCCGACAGCAGCACCAGCGCGACCATCACGGCGATCAGCCGCACCGCGATGCCGATGTTGGCGTCCTGCACCTGCGTGACCGCCTGCAGGATCGCGACGACGAGACCGGTGACGGTCGCGATCAGCACGATCGGCAGCGACAGCAGCAGCACCAGCATCAGCGCCTGCCGCGTCAGGTCGAGGATCGTCGAGCTCGTCATTGCACGACTCCGGGCGCGCGCACGCCGGCGCCCGCGCCGAGCGTGCCGTCGTCGGGCGGGTTCTTCACCCAGCCGACCGTATGGAGCTGCACGTCTTCCTCGACCTCCTGGTACGACAGCACCGCGAGGTCGGGCAGCACCGGCTGCAGGATCGTCTTCACGTAGCGGCGCGCGCCGAGCGCGACCATCACCGCGAGCCGCGGCGCACCTTGCGGGTTGCCGTGGCCGCCGGCGCCGGCCGCCTGCGCGGCCTGCACGATCGCGCGCACCTGCTCGCCGATGTCCTGCTTGATCGCGCTCGACAGCGCGAGGAAATTGCCTTGCTTGGTGCGCATCACCGCGCTCTCGATCCGCTCCTGCAGGTTCTGCTCGAACAGCACGACGCGCAGCTGGCGCGCCGCGCCCGCATGGCGATCGGTGATCATCCGGCGCAGGTCGACGCGCACCAGCTCGACCAGCGCGATCACGTCGTCCGGCTCGTTCGGCGCCCATGTGATCAGGCTCTCGAAGATCACGCGCAGGTTGCGGATCGGCACCTGTTCGGCGAGCAGCCGGCGCAGCACCTCGGTCACGCGCTGCAGCGGCACGAGCCGCGTCAGTTCGCCGACCAGTTCGGGGTGCTCGCGGCGCACCAGGTGCACGAGCGCCTGCGTCTCCTGGATGCCGAGCAGCTCATCCGCGTGCTGGCGCACGACCTGCTCGACGTGCGCGGCGAGCGCGCCTTCGCTCGTCAGCCACTTGCCGTCCGGTGCCGGGCCGTCGGGCTTGATCCACAGCGCGGTCGCGAACGGGCCGAAGGCCTCGGCCGGCTGGCGCTCCGCGCGTTCGGGCAGCGGCGCGACGCCGTCCCACAGCAGCCAGCCGGGCTTCAGCGCGCCATGCGCGGCGAGCACGTCCTGCAAATAGATCCGGTAGGTGCCGGCCGGCGCACCCTCGTCGTCGTTCAGCGTGATGCGCGGAAACACCGTGCCGATATCCGCGTCGACGCGCGCCTTCGCGCTCGACAGCGCGGTCTGCAGCTGCGCGAGATTCAGCGTCGTGCGCAGGTCGTCCGACAGCGACACCGCGATCAGCGACGTGACGCCCGCCGCATGCGAGACCTTCGCGGGCTGGCCATCGTCGGTCGCGCCGATGCGTCCGGCGATATGAATCAGGTTGAAGCTCGGCGCGGTCGTCTTGCGCTTCAACTGCGTGACAGCGAACGCGCCGAGGCCGAGCGCGATCAGCGCGAACGACCATTTCGGGAAACCGGGTACGACGAGAAAGCCGGCGAGCACGAGCGCCGCGATCAGCAGCGCACGCGGATGCGCGCCGAGCTGCTCGCCCAATTGCTCGCCGAGCTGGCGCTGCCGCGTGTCGCGCGTCGCGACGCGCGTCGTCACGATGCCGGCCGCGATCGACACCAGCAGTGACGGAATCTGCGACGCCATCCCGTCGCCGACCGTCAGGATCGCGTAACGCTGCAGCGCCTCGCCGATATCCATGCCGTGCATCAGCGTGCCGACCGCGATCCCCGCGACGATGTTGATGAACGCGATCACGAGGCCGGCGATCGCGTCGCCCTTCACGAACTTCATCGCGCCGTCCATCGCGCCATGCATCTGCGATTCCTGCTCGAGCTTCTCGCGGCGCTCGCGCGCTTCGTCGGCGCTGATGATGCCCGCGCGCAGGTCCGCGTCGATGCTCATCTGCTTGCCCGGCATCGCGTCGAGCGAGAAGCGCGCGCCGACTTCGGCCACCCGTTCGGAGCCCTTCGCAATCACGATGAACTGCACGACGGCGATCACGAGGAACACCACGCCGCCCACCACCACGTTGTTGCCGACCACGAGCCGCCCGAACGCGTCGATCACGTCGCCCGCGTTCGCGTGCAGCAGGATCAGCTTGCACGACGCGATGTTCAGCGCGAGCCGGAACAGCGTGGTGAACAGCAGCAGCGCGGGAAACGACGAAAAGCTGACCGCCGACGGCACGTAGGTCGACACCGTCAGCAGCACGACGCTTGCCGCGAGGTTCAGCGAGATCATCCCGTCGAGCGCGGCCTGCGGCAGCGGCAAGATGAACAGCGCGACCACCGACACGATGAAGCCGGCGAGAAACAGGTCGGCGCGCGGCGACGCCCCGAGGCGCCGCCCGGACACGCTGCGGCCGGCGGAAAAGATCCGCTGCCAGTCGCGAGGGAGCGCCTTCGGTTCTGCCATCGTGCCGTCGTCCTGTCGTTGTTGCCGGCGGGCGCGGGCCGTCATGCCCCGCGTCGCTCGGACCGTTGAATGGGACGAGTGTAGCGACGGGAAACCGCGTGAAAAGGGACGCGCCTCGTAGCGTCGCGGCGGTTTTCCGGCGACGATCGGATCGGACTACGAAACCCGGTGGCGCATGCGTGCGCCCGTCGCCGGAACCGCTTCCATCGCGCGGCGGGCGCCGCGCGCACGGAAGGGGTCAGGACTCCAGACGGCGCGCGGCGAGGTACGCGAGCTGCGCGCGGTTCTGGACGTTGAAGAGCTTTTCGAGTGAACGGATATGGTGACCGACCTTATGCAGCGAGGTGCGCAACGCGCTAGCGATCTCCTGGTCGGACAGCCCGTGCACGAGGCGCTCGAGCACCTGCTGCTGCTCGTCGCCGAGCGCGAAGCCGCGCATGCGCGCGATGCGCGCCTCGAGAAACGGCAGCGCGATGCGATGCACGGCGAGACTCACCGACAGTGCGCCGCCGATCACGCGATCGTCGATCCATTCGGTGCCGTGGGCTTCCGACGTGACGTTCACCGCGACACGCAGGTCGAGGCGCGGCGCCGACAGGCTGAAGATCACGCCGCTGTTCATTGCGTGCGCACGCAAATGCCCGGCCAGCGCGAGCACCTTGCGATCGCCGCTGCCCTGCGCGGCCGACTCGATCTCGTCGAGCCGCCACGCGACCGGAAAGCCGCTCTGCCGCACCTCGGCGAAACGCGGGTCGCTCTCGTAGAGCATGCCGTCTATATACGGCTGCATGAACGTCGCGGGCGCGAGGTCGCGCAGCAGATGCGCGCACAGGATGCGCCGCCCGATCATCTCGTAGGCGCCGTAACCGAGCGTGCTGAAACCGATTTGCCGCAATCGCGCATGGCATTGGGCGAAGTCGACGAGACTCAGGTCGGATTTACCGGGCGCGATTTGAATGCCGGTAAAAACGTCGCGCTCGAATGCGTGAATTTCTTTCGAATAAGCGGCAGCGGCCGCGATATCGGCTTGCGAAAACCACTCGACGCGTGGCGCGTCGTCAGCATATGTCATGAGCAGCCCACCCCTTCCCAATATGTGAACGTGCCCCGTCACCACCTGGTCTTTTCTTTATGATTTTCTGGTTGTCTCTATACGGGTGCGGATATGAACCTTTCGTCCGCATTAGTATTACGGCATATTACGCGCACACAGGCATTTTTGTACAATGCCCCCGCGTTTCGTCTGGATGACGATCGGCGCATATCAAAAGATGCTCGATCGCACCGTCGCGAGCGCCGTGCACGACACGGCCGCCGCCACGCGATGCGCGTCGATTCCGAGGGATGGCTCATGTCCGATATTGCATTGCAAGAAGAAGCGGTCGCCCCAACCGCGCCCCGTTCGCCCCGCCGGACGGTCGCCTGCGCCGACGCGTCGAGAGAGCGACCGGTGCAGGTCGTCTGGTGCGATGACTTGAAGCGCGGCGACATCACGCAGCCGCATGCGCCGAAGCTCGGCGTCGCCGATACGCTCGCGAACGCGCAGAGCACGGCGGAACGCAACCGGATCGTCGCGAGCCTGCTGCACCTGACGGGCTTCTCGACGTTCGCGTACTTCGCGCTCGAATTCTCGCGCGAGCGCGTCGAAAGTCTCTACCTGCACGAGGCGTTCACGCCGAACACCTACCGTGGCGACTACGTGCGGCACAACCATCACGACATCGATCCACGCACGCTCGACGCGCGCGTATGCAACATGCCGATCGTGTGGGACCTGCAGCAGCTGCGCCGCGAACATCGCGAACGCGACAGCGACCCGTGCGTGACGCCGGCCGCGCTCGACGGTTTCCTGCAGACGATGCAGGACGACGGGATGTGCAGCGGCATCATGTATTCGATGGCCGTGCCCGGCACGCGGCTGCACGCGTTCATGAGCTTCACCGCGCCGCGCCGCACGCGCGAGTGGATCACGCCGGCGACGATCGAGCAGGCGCTGTCGATCGGGCTGTCGGTGCACAAGTTCGCGTCGCCGCAACTGATCGCGACGTCGCGCGAGCGCGCGGTCAACGGCCTCACGCCGTTCGAGCAGGAACTGCTGCTGGGTATCGCGGAAGGCGCATCCGACAAGGAGATCGGCCGGCGCCTCGACACCAGCGCGCACAACGTCGACTATCACCTGCGCAAGCTGCGCAAGCGCTTCGGCGTCGCGAACCGGATCCAGCTCACATACCTCACATCGAAGCTCGAGCTGATCTGACGCGCTGCGCACCCATGCGAACATGCCGGCCTCGCGGGCCGGCATGTGCAGTGCCTGAAGCGAGGATGACGCGCGCCGTTACTTCATCAGCGTCATCTGCACGACCTTGACGATCACGAGACCGACCGCGATCACCAGATAGCCGCGCAGCACGGCCATCCACACGCGCGTCGCGACCGTCATCTTCTGCGGCTCGAGCGAGTCGAGCGGCGGCATGCGCCACGTGTCGCGCGCCGCACGGTCGATGACCGGTTCCACCACGCGCTTGTTGCGGCGGATCAGCACCGTCGCGAGATAACCGGCGATCGCGAGCACCGTGCCGCCCACCAGCACGTCGACGATCGCTTCGCCGCTGATGTCCGGATACATCACCGACGCGGTCAGGATGATCGACAGCAGCACGAGCACCCAGATCACCGCGCCCGTAAACACGTTGAGCTTCGTCGAGTTGACCCACGGGCCGAGCACCTGGCGATCGTTGCAGAGCACGAGCAGGAACACCGTCGCGCTCGGCAGCAGCACGCCCGCGAGCGTCTGCACCGCTTCGGTCAACAGGCCGAGCGGGCTGCCCGGGATCAGCACGAGCGCGGCCGCGGCCGCGACGATCCCGAAGTAGACGAGATAGAAGCCCTTCGCGTCGGACACGCCGCGATGCAGCGAATGACGGATCTTGAACACGTCGCCGATCGCGTATGCCGTCGACAGCGACACCGCCGCCGCGCCGATGATGCACGCGTCGAGCAGCGCGACCGCGAACAGCGTCGCGCCGGTGCGGCCCGCATACTTCTCGAGGCCCGCGATCACGCCGCCCGCGTCGGTGAAGTTGCCGGCTTCCGGATGACCGCCGAACAGCGCGGCGCTGAACCCGATCATCGCGACCGCGCCGATCAGCACGAACGCGATGCCGATCCACAGGTCGACCTTCTCGTACTTCATGAAGCGCGGCGTGATGCGCTTGTCGATCACGTAGCTCTGCTGGAAGAACAGCTGCCACGGCGCGACCGTCGTGCCGACGATGCCGATCACGAGCAGCATCACGTCGGACAGCTTCGCATGCGCGGGCCAGGTCGGCACGAAGAAGTCGCGCGACATCTGCGACACCGGCGGGTGGATCGACACCAGCACCGGCACGAGCAGCAGGCTCAGCACGCACAGCACGATCGCGAACCGCTCGAAGCGCCGGAAGTCGCCGGTACTCACCGCGGCCATCGTCAGCGCGGCCGCCACGCACACGCCCGCAACCTTCGGGAGCCCGAAGAAAGCCAGCACGAACGTGATGCCGATGAACTCGGTGACGATCGTCAGCGCATTGAGCAGGAACAGGTCGATCACGCTGAACGCGCCCCAGAACCGGCCGAAGCGCTCGAAGATCAGGCGCGCATGGCCGACGCGCGTGACCGCGCCGAGGCGCAGCACCATTTCCTGGTTCACGTACAGCACCGGCACCAGCAGCAGCAGCGTCCACAGCAGCGTCGTGCCGTAGTTCTGGCCGGCCTGCGTGTAGGTGCCGAATGCGCCCGCGTCGTTGTCGCCGACCATCACGATCAGGCCGGGTCCGATGATCGCGAGCAGCGTGCGCAGCCGCGCCCACCACGTGCGCCGCGCGGCGGTGTCGTGATGCGCGATCGTGCCGAGGGCACCGCGGATGTCGCCCAGGTGGGCTTCGTCGAGCACGGCGCTGCGCTCGACGGCGATCGGTGGAGAGACGTTGGATGGCGTGGACATGATGAATTCCGTACGGCTGGTTTTTTATCCGGCCAAGCGTGTGGCCTTGGCATACGCGCGCGGAACGGCCCGCGTGCGCATGCCGAGACGCGCTCGGTGCGTCAGTGGAACAACGACTTGAGGTGGTTCAACAACCGGGAGAACACCCGAGGACGGGCGTCGAACGTCAGCATCGCGTCGTAGTGCGAACGGGATTGCGTGACTTGCGGAAGATTCGACAGCAGAAGGCCGAAGTTCATGGTCTGGCTCCTGGCGGCGACGGCATGCGTGCCGGCCGCGTGGTGGGCGCGGGGCCAGTCCGGGGCCTGAATGAGGTGTCAGGCTAGTCGGCGCATGTCCCTGCGACCCGGGTTCAAAAGGGTCTGTTGACGCAACGGGCATAAGGGACAACTGTCACTGTCGTTCATGGCGGCTCCTGTGCGGTGTTCCGGAAAACACGGTTGACCGCCGTCCGGCGCGCTGACCGCGGTTCGGCTGCATGCGAAACGCATGCGCGAACGCGGCCGCGCACCAGGCGGCGGCGAATCCGGATCGCGCATGCGCAAAGGCATCACGCTGACCGGCGCGAATCAGGGTGCACGTAGGGGGTTACTGCGAAATACTGCTGCGCGCACCGTTTGCCTGGCGACAAACGGCGGCTTCATGAGGCGCGGACGTCGGTCGCTCAGGCGGAAATTTCGTTCGAAGATCGACTACTGCAGGCGTCCAAGGCGGCGGCCCCAAGAGTGAAGATGCCGGATTCTATGGACCGGCCGAAACGGAAGTCAACCCTCTGCAACACCGTTCCAGGAACATTTTTTCCGGCACCGGGACGCTGAAAGATTTGCGCCCGGAATGACGCGCCGCAACCTTTCAACGCGCGGCCCGGCGCGTGCCGCCGATGCGTGCGAGCAACAGTGCCCGCAAGCGGGCGGCGGGCGGCTGTAGCGCGCGTCGGCCGGGCCGCACCCGCCGCTGCGACACTGTGGCGATGTGCGCAAAGCCGACGTTTTTTTGCTTGCACCGCAGCAAAACGCGCGACTACAATCCGCTCCGGATCATCAAGGGAGTCCCTCCGTGGACACATGCTCTAGTTGTAGTTCGATGCCGGCTCAGGCCGGCCAAGCCATCGCGAGATAGCAGCCGGACGCACGTCCTTCGCCGCTAGCTCGCTTCGTCGGGTTAGCGCGCTTCCTCCCGGACCGGCCTCGCCGGTTCGTCAGTCGCACGCTCCGTTACGTTCCAACCGCCGATCGCAGGCCGCGTCGTGCCTGCGCTCGATCACGTCGTCCGGTATGCTCCGGACCGGACGGAGGTACGCCATGTTCTTTCAATCGCTCGCCGCGAAACTCAAGCGGCGCCTGCACATCACGTGCGATCGCCTGTCGGTTTCACCGCTAGCCGACGCGCTCGCCGAAGCGCTTGCCGAAGCGCTCGGCTACTGGCGCGGCAGCGCGCTCGCGCATAGGCCGGCGCCGCCGCGCCCGCTCGACTGCATGCTGGCGGCCGCGATGGCGGCCGCCGTCGCGCTCGTCGTGCTGCTCTGCACGGCCGCGTCGCATCTCGGCTTCGCCCAGGCATGGCGTATCGGCGGCTGGCTGCCGTAAGCGGCAGCGCGGCGCTGCACGGCCGTGTGCCCATGTGCCGCCCGCGCGTATGCGATCGCCTCACGCCGCCCTCTGTCCAGCCTGACCCAGCACTCGAATACGGAGCACACATGAAGAATCGTTTCGAACCCGCGCGCACGCGCCGACTCGATGCGCTCACGGCGCTTCTCCTGTCGCTCGCCGCAGCGCCCGCATTCGCGCAATCGGCGTCGCCCGCCGCTGCCGAGTCGACGGCCGGCGGCGGCGCCAGCGACACCGCCGCCGCCCCCGCGCAGCCCGCCGATGCCGCCGCGCCCGCCCCCACCGGCTTCTGGGACCGTTCAAACCTGTTCGGCAACATGGGCGGCCTGCGCGACGTGCTCGGCGACCACGGCGTCACGCTGAGCCTGCAGGAAACCAGCGAATACCTGTACAACGCCGCGGGCGGCACGAATCGCGGCGGTGCGTACCAGGGCGTCACCCAATTCGGCTTCAACGTCGATACGGAGAAGGCGATCGGGCTGCCGGGCGGCACGTTCAACGTGTCGGGGCTGCAGATCCACGGCACCAACCTCACGCAGCGCTACCTGCAGACGCTGCGGACCGCGACCGGCATCGAGGCGAATTCGACCACGCGGCTGTGGGAGCTCTGGTACCAGCAGGCGTTTCTCGACGGCAAGGCCGACGTGAAGGTCGGCCAGCAGAGCGTCGACCAGGAGTTCATGGTGAGCCAGTACGCGGCGACGTTCATGAACGCGACGTTCGGCTGGCCCGTTCTGCCGGCGACCGACCTGCCGGCCGGCGGCCCCGCGTATCCGCTGTCGTCGCTCGGCGTGCGGCTGCGCGTGAAACCGGCCGACGCGTGGACCGCGATGGTCGGCGTGTTCGATGGCAACCCGGCCGGCCGCAGCGACGGCGACGCACAGTCGCTGAACGCGCACGGCACCAACTTCAACCTGCGCAGCGGCGCGTTCGTGATCGGCGAACTCCAGTACGCGCTGAACGCGCCGCCCGCCGATCCGAAGGCGCCGCAACCGGCCGGCCTGCCGGGCACGTACAAGCTCGGCTTCTGGTATCAGTCGCAGCACGCGAACGATCCGCGCTTCGGCACCGACGGGCTGTCGCTCGCGAATCCCGACAGCAACGGGATCGCCGCCACGCATCGCGGCAACTACGGCTTCTATGCGGTCGCGGATCAGATGGTGTGGCGGCCGTCGGCCGACAGCCCGCGCTCGGTCGGCGTGTTCGCGCGCGTGATGGGCTCGCCGGGCGATCGCAACGTCGTCGATTTCGCGGCGAATGCCGGCATCACGCTGAAGGCGCCGTTCGCCGGACGCGACAACGATACGGCCGGCATCGCGGTCGGCTACGCGAAGATCGGCTCGCACGCGCGTGCGCTCGACGGCGACACCGGCGTCTACACGACGCCCGGCTATCCGGTGCGCCGCGCGGAAACGGTGATCGAGGCGACCTACCAGTACCAGGTCACGCCGTGGTGGCAGTTGCAGGCCGACCTGCAGCACTTCTTCCGGCCGGGCGGCGGCATCCCGAACCCGAACGCGGCCGGCGCGCGCATCGGCGACGAAACGGTGGTCGGCGTGCGCACGACGATCACGTTCTGACGCACCGCGCATGCGACACGGGCCGGACTGCCGCTTGCGCGGCGCGCCGGCCCGTTGTGCATTCAACTGCCAGCGCGCGACGCGCGCGCCCCGTCACTCGCCATACAGCCCGAGCAGTTTCAGCGTGACGCCGTTGGTCCAGCCGAAGCCGTCCTGCAGCGGGTATTCGCCGCCCCCGCCGCCGCCCGCGCCCGTCCCCTCGACCACGTACTTCTCGACGAGCTTGCCTTCCGTCGCATACACATGCTTCACGTCGGTCAGGAAGCGCGTGCCGATGTCCTTCGCGAGCGTCGGGTCGCCGTAACGGCGCAGCCCGTCGATCGCGATCCACTGGAGCGGCGCCCAGCCGTTCGGCGCATCCCACTGCTGGCCGGTGTTCACGGTCGTCGTCGCGAGGCCGCCCGGCTGCAGCAGCGTCTTGCGCACCTCGCGCGCGGTCGCCTTCGCGCGCTCGGGCCACGCGACGCTCGTGAACAGCGGATACAGCGCGGCGGCCGTCACGCCGTCGCGCGGCTTGCGCAACTGCCAGTCGTAGTCGCCGTAATAGCCGTGACGATTCCACAGATAGTGGTTGATCGCGGCCGCGCGGCGGCCCGCCCGTGCGGAAAAGTCAGCGACGCACGCGATGTCGTGCGTGACCGCGCAGCCCTTCACGATCGTCGCCTCGAGATGGAACATCAGGCTGTTCAGGTCGACCGGCACGATCGACGTCGTGCGGATCGTCGCGAGCGTCTTGCCGTCGCCGAACCAGCGCGAGCTGTAATCCCAGCCGCTTTCGGCGCCTGCGCGCAGGTCGCGGTACACCTCGTTCGCGGGGCGATTGGGTACGGCCTTCGCGGTCGTCACGTCCTCGAGATACGACTCGTCGCGCGGCGTGTCGCTCGCGTCCCAGTAGCGGTTCAGCACCGCGCCGTCCGGCATCGCGACCACGTGACGCGCGGCCTGCCCGCGCGGCGTCGTGGTTTCGCCCTGCATCCAGTACGCATACTCCTTGCGCAGCGCCGGCAGGTATTTCTGGTAGACCTTGTCGCCTTCGGCCTGCGCGGCGAGCGTGACCATGTACGCGAAGAACGGCGGCTGCGAGCGGCTCGCGTAGTACGTGCGGTTGCCGTTCGGGATGTGGCCGATCGTGTCGATCAGATGCGCGAAGTTGTCGAGCATGTCGTCGACGAGATCCTCGCGCCCCGACACCTGCAGCCCGAGCATCGTGAAATAGGTATCCCAGTAGTAGCCTTCGCGGAAGCGGCCGCCCGGCACCACGTACGGCTTCGGCATCGGGATCAGCGAGCTGTACGGCGGCACCGTCGTGCTGGTGCGCGTGAGCTGCGGCCACAGCCAGTCGATGTGCTGGCGCAGCGTCTGGTTCGCGGGCGGCGTGACGCCGCCTGCCGGCGGCGGCGTGAAGTGCTGGTCGACGAACGCCTTCAGCGAGAAGCCCGGCTGCGACTTCTGTTGCTGATACAACTGCATGATGGTCGCGGGATCGGTATCGGGCGTCGCATCGACGAAGGTCTTCTGGTCGGGATAGAGCTGCGCGGTCTGCACCGCGACGAACAGGTCGCCGTAGAGCTGGCTCGGCGGCGGCAGCAGCGTGCCGGCGGACGCCGGATTCGCGAGCGCGGCCGAGGCCGGCACAGCCGCCTGCGTGGCCGCATGGTTCGCGCTGTCGGCTTGCGCCGCGCATCCGGCGACGGCCAGGTACGCGACGGCGAGGACGGAGGCCCAGCGCATGCGCGGTGCGGGCGCGAATGAATACGAGTGCGAGTGCGAGTGCGAGTGCGAGTGCGAGTGCGAGTGCGAGTGCGAAGCAGGATGCGATGCGATCGATGTGGCACGACGTGACGTCATGACGTGTCCCCTCCTTTCTATGATGAGTGGATCGGCAGGGGTCTCGTTCGCGCGTGCGCTCGTCTCGATGGCCGTCGATCGATGCGCGTCGTTGTATGTCGCAGATGAGTTCCGACTGTCGCACGAAACGCGCATCGCACGCAAGTTTCGCGGGCGGGCCCGCGCCCGCGCGTCGTCGGTGATGTCACGCGCCGCAGTCGTCTCTTTTGCCGCACACCGTAACAGGAACGACTGTTGCAACATGCGAAACAGGCGTTGCCTCACGTGACGCAACGACCACATTGTGGGCATAATGGCGTCTTTACCGCGCGCCCTGCTCATGTCGCCCGTCTTTCTAGCACCGCTCATCGTTGCCTGTGCGTTGTTCATGGAAAGCGTCGACGCGAACATCATCGTCACCGCACTCCCCGCGATGGCGAGGGACTTCGGACACAATCCCGTCACACTGAACATTGCGATCACGGCCTACGTGGTCGGCCTCGGCGTCTTCATCCCGATCTGCGGATGGCTCGCCGACCGCTTCAGCGCGCGCTCCGTATTCCGCACCGCGATCGGCATCTTCGTCGTCGGCTCGCTGATGTGCGCGGCCTCCAACTCCCTCGGCGTGCTCACGTTCGCGCGCTTCGTGCAGGGCGTCGGCGGCGCGATGATGGTGCCGGTCGGCCGGATCATCATCTTCCGCGCGGTGCCGCGCTCCGAGCTCGTGCGCGCGATGAACTACCTCGCGATTCCCGCGCTGTTCGGGCCCACGCTCGGGCCGCTCGTCGGCGGCTTCATCACGACCTACCTGCACTGGCGGATGATCTTCTTCATCAACGTGCCGATCGGCATCTACGGGATCTACGTCGCCAGCAAGCACATCGCGAACACGCACGAGCCCGACCCGGGCCCGCTCGACTGGTTCGGCTTCCTGCTGTCGGCGAGTGGCGCCGCGCTGCTGCTGATGGGCCTCACGCTGATCGACGGCTCGCTCACGTCGCGCGGCAACGCGCTCATGATGTGCGCGGCCGGCGCGGTGATGCTTGCGCTCTACGTGCCGTACGCGCGCCGCAAGGAGCGGCCGGTGCTCGACCTCAGTTTCCTGAAGATTCCGACTTATCACGCGAGCGTGGTCGGCGGATCGCTGTTCCGCATCGGCCTCGGCGCGGTGCCGTTCCTGCTGCCGCTCGCGCTGCAGGAAGGCCTCGGCATGAGCGCGTTCCACTCCGGGCTGATCACGTGCGCATCCGCGCTCGGCGGCGCGGTGAGCCGCTCGACGGCTACCCATACGCTGCGCCGCTTCGGCTTTCGCACGGTACTGATCTACAACGCCGCGTTCGCGGGGCTCGCGATCGCCGCATACGGCGTGTTCCATCCGGGCATGCCCACCTGGGCAATCTGGATGATCGTGCTGGTCGGCGGCATCTTCCCCGCGCTGCAGTTCACGAGCCTGAATTCGATGATTTACGCGGATATCTCGCAGGCCGACGCGGGCCGCGCGACGAGCCTCGGTAGCGTCGTGCAGCAGATGTCGCTCGGGCTCGGCGTGACGGTCGCCGGCCTCGTGCTGCACGTGTCGCACTGGCTGCAGGGCCATCAGACGATGGTGTGGTCGGATTTCTGGCCCGCGTTCGTCGTGGTCGGGCTGTGTTCGTTCGCGTCGATTCCGATCACGCGGCGGCTGCCGCCCGGCGCCGGCGACGAAGTCGCGCGCGGCAAGCGGCAATGAACGGGCAACGCGGGCGGGAACGGGCAGGCGGCTGAAAAACCGGAAAACCAAAAAAATCAGCGGACATCCACACGGGGCCGGTGCGTGGCCGTATGGATGTCCGCTCAGGGCTCCGGGTCTCTCGTTGGGGATTGAGAATCCCGGATCTGCTTCCTGCGTGCCATGGACATATGTGCGTCGGAAGCGGAATCGTTGCGCGCATCATTCGTCGCGCCATGTCCCACTATAGGGAAAGTCGCGCCGCGCATCTGTCAAGCATTGTTAGACGCCGCGCGCGTGCGGGCCGCACATGTGCGCCGCTTTCGCGCTAAAGTGGTGCCCGACCGTCACCCTCAGCCGCCGCTCCGATGCTTACGCTTTCGCCTGCCGCCGCCCGCGCGCTGCACCTCGCCGCGCAGGGCCTGCTGACCCCGCCCCGCCGCAAGGCCACCAAGGCCGACGTGCTCGACACGATCCGCCGGATGGCGCAGCTCCAGATCGATACCATTCACGTCGTCGCACGCAGCCCGTATCTCGTGCTGTTCAGCCGCCTCGGCGATTTCGCCCCGCAATGGCTCGACGAACATCTCGCCGAGGCGCGCCTGTTCGAATACTGGTCGCACGAAGCGTGCTTCCTGCCGATCGAGCAATTCGGGCTGATGCGCTACAAGATGCTCGATCCGTCGGGGATGGGCTGGAAATACGCGGCCGAATGGCACGAACAGAACCGCGCCGACATCGAACGGCTGCTCGCGCGGATCCGCGACGAAGGGCCGGTGCGGTCGGCGGATTTCATCCGCGAGGACGGCGTGAAGGGCAACGGATGGTGGGACCGCAAGCCGGAGAAGAAACATCTGGAAGTGCTGTTCACGACCGGCGAGCTGATGGTGTCCGAACGCCGCAATTTCCAGCGCATCTACGACGTGCGCGAGCGCGTGCTGCCCGGCTGGGACGATGGGCGCGACCTGCCGCCGCGCGACGCTGTGCTGCCCGCGCTGCTCGACTACACGTGCCACGCGCTCGGCGTCGTGCGCGCGGACTGGGTGGCCGATTACTACCGGCTGCCGCGCCGGTCGTACCGCGCGGAGCTCGAGCACCTCGCCGGCGCGGGCGAGTTGATTCCGGTGGAGATCGCCGGCTGGAAGGAGCCGGCCTACGTGCATCGCTCGCTCGAAGCGCTGCTGCCGGCCGCCGCGGCCGACACACTGCGCTCGACGGTCACGACGCTGCTGTCGCCGTTCGATCCGGTGGTGTGGGACCGCCGGCGTGCGTCGACGCTGTTCGGGTTCGACTACACGATCGAGTGCTATACGCCGGCGCACAAGCGGCGTTACGGCTATTTCTGCCTGCCCGTGCTGCATCGCGGCCGGCTGATCGGACGCGTCGACGCGAAAGCGCATCGCGTGCTCGGCACGTTCGAGTTGAAGGCCGTGCATGTCGAGCCGGGCGTGCGGTTCGGTACGGGAATGGCGGCCGACGTCGCGAAGGCCGTGAAGCGGCTGGCGGCGTGGCATGGCACGCCGGACGTGACGGTCGCGCACGCGCCGCCCGAATTGACGAAGGCGCTGGCCGGCGCTTGAGGCTGGCGGATTCATGCTGGGCAGCGCGCGGCGGCGATGCGCGTGGGGATTGCCGCTTGCCGCTTCCACGTGTGCGGCGACGCGCTCGTTGCCAGCCGCCGCCTACCGCTCAGTCGCGCAGCTTGCGAAAACGCGGGGTGCCGTCCGGCAGGTTCTCGTTGAACATCGTTTCCGGGCGTACCCACAGGCCGCGCGCATGCGGCCACAGATGCTCGTACACGACCACCGATTCCTCGGTTTCGGAATGACGGGCGACACCGATATAGCGATACAGCCCGCCCTTGTAGTGACGATGCGTGGCGAGTTGTTCGGCTTCCTGTTCGGTCATGATCTGCTTTCCTTCGGCAAAAACGAAAGCGCATATTGTATGCGCTCGCCGCGCGTCAGCGCTTCGCGTAGATGTCGGGGCGGCGGATCTCCATCAGCCGCTCGGGATTCGCGGGCGGTCCGAACCCGACCGGCCGGTACAGCTCGTGCGCATCGGTCGTCGCGAGCATGATGCGGCGCAGGCCTTGCACCATCGGCTGCGCGAACACGTGATCGATCAGCGCGCGGCCGTAGCCGTTCCCGCGCTCGGCCGGCAACACGAATACGTCGCAGAGGTACGCAAACGTCGCGTGATCGGTCACGAGCCGCGCAAACCCGACGAGCCGGTCGCCGACATACGCGCCGAAGCACAGCGAGCCGTCGATCGCCCGCTCGACGACGTCGCGCGGAATGCCCTGCGACCAGTACGCGTCGCGATGCAGGAAATCGAAGATCGCGTCGATGTCGAGTTCGCGCTTGTCAGTGGAAAATCTCAGCGTGGCGGATGGGGCTGCGGGCACGTCGGCTCTCCGGTCGGGTCGGGCGGAGCAGAAAAGATAGCGCGGCGCGGGGTGGGCGACAAGCTAGGCCGAGCTCAACACGTACAACACACTGTACAACAAACTCACCCATGCTATACTTGTACAGTTTAGAGTACAAGTGGAGTCAATCATGCGCACGATTCACTTTTCGGATGCCCGCGGCAATCTGAAGACGGTCATCGACCAGGTCGTCGACGACGCGGACGTGACGCTCATCACACGTCGCGACGCGCCGAACGCCGTCATCATGTCGCAGGAATACTACGACAGCCTGATGGAGACGGTTCACCTGCTCCGCTCGCCGGCCAACGTCGCCCACCTCGAACGCTCGATTGCGCAATTGCGCAAGGGCAAGGCGAAAGAGCACAAGCTGGCGGAGGACGATGAATGAGCGTACGCCGCGTGCTCTTCACTTCCGACGCGTGGGACGACTACGTTTATTGGCAAGGGCAAGATCGCAAGACGCTCAAGCGCATCAACCAGCTCATTCGCGAAGCCCAACGGACGCCGTTCGAAGGCATCGGCAAACCCGAACCACTGAAGGCCAATCTGTCCGGTTTCTGGTCACGCCGCATCGACGATACGAACCGTCTCGTCTACGAAGCGGACGATCTTCAGATCAGCATCGTGTCCTGCCGCTATCACTACGCGTAGCGTCAATGCCGCCACCCCGCATCATGCGCGACCCGTCGCACAGCCAACGAAGCTCGATTCAGTGATATCGTCGGCGGCTCGACGAACCTGCCGCATCACTTCATGCCCTATCGACTCATCGCGTTCGACTTCGACGGCACCCTCGCCGATTCGCTCGACTGCTTTCTCACGGCGCTCACGGAGGCGTCGCGCATGCACGGCTTTCGCGACGCGACGCCCGAGTTGCGCCCCGCACTGCGCGGCATGTCGGCACGCGAGATCATCCGCGCGCTCGAGGTGCCGATGTGGAAAGTGCCGCGCGTGACGATCGACATGCGTCGGCTGATGCGGCCGCGCATCGCGCACGTGAAGCTGTTCCCCGGCGTCGACACAACTTTCGACGCGCTCGCCGCGCGCGGCATCCGCATCGCGATCGCGACGTCGAACACCGAGGACATCGTGCGCGACCGGCTCGGCCCGCACGCGAGCCGATGCGTCGATACGTTCGCCTGCGGCATTCCGCTGTTCGGCAAGGCGCGCCGGCTGCGTGCGCTCGTGCGCGAAGCCGGCATGCAGCCCGACGACGTGCTGTATGTCGGCGATGAAATCCGCGATGCCGAAGCGGCGCGCCGTGCGCGCATCGCATTCCAGGGCGTCGCATGGGGTTACACGGCCCCCGACGCGTTGCAGGCGCATTGCGCGACGCCATTGCTGCCGCATCTCGACGCACTGCTCGATCGCGTTTGACGGTGTGGTGCGAATGGCGCGCTCTGATTCGACGCATCGCGACGCACCCACCCGATCCCCTCCCCGCAAGACGATGAAACACCGATCGATGAAACGCCGATGACACGTGCGCACATCGCATCCATTGCATGCGCGTCGCGCACGCAAAAATTGCCGCCACGATGCACGCAGCAGGTACGCACTACCTGTCCGCGCGCACACCCCTCGATTGGTCTTACCAACCGTTACACAAACCACAGCGCGGTTGCACCTGCTACCGAAGCGCTCTCCTAGAATCAGTCGGGCCGGGAAACACTTCGAACGCCGCCGCGGCAGAGCGGCGAACGAGTCCGGCCCGGGCGCGCCCGGTCTCTCGCACAGCCGCGGATCACGCGATCCGCCCATTAATCAGAGCCCCGATCGACAGGAGGTCCCATGAACCGCTTTCCCCAAATCTCGCGCCTTGCATTATCTGCCGCTGGCCTGCTTCTCGTCGCCGTGACGGCGACCGCGCAAACCGCTCAACCGGCGCCGGCCGCACCGACCGCCGCCACGCAAACGCGCATCCACGAAGCCGACCAGACCTTCATCACGGACGGCACGAAAACCGTGTCGACGCAGCGCGACGCCGCACGCATCGCCGATTCGCGCACGTCGGACAGCCAGGTGAAGGCGTTCGCGCAACGCGTGTCGACCGAGGATGCGAAGATCATCCAGTCGATGCGCGCGGCCAGCCCGCGCGGCATCGACGTGCCGGCCAACGACCCCGACACGACCGTGCTGGACAGCATCAAGACGCTGCGCGGCGCGGAATTCGACAAGGCGTACATCGAGCAGGTCGCGCTCGCCGGCCAGCAGAAGACGATCTCGGCATTCCAGGCCGAAATCGCATCGGGCCGCGACACGAAGCTGAAGGAAGTCGCACGCCAGTCGCTGCCGATCCTGCAGGCGCACTACGCGGAAGCGCAGAAGCTCGCGCAGCGTCACCACCTCGCATCGGCGCAGTAACGCCAGTCACGCGATAACCCGCCGCGCAACCCGCGCGGCCCTCCGCTTCCCGATCGTCGCGTCGCCGTTCCCCTCTCCGGCGGCGCGACGCCTGCGGCACCCGCTTCGCGTTACGTCGCGAGCTTCGCCCGCAACCGCTCGCTCACCTCGGGCCATTCATCGTCGATGATGCTGAAGCGCACCGAATTGCGCTTGCGGCCGTCGGGCATGATCCGTTCGTGACGCACGATCCCTTCCTGCTTCGCGCCGAGCCGCAGAATCGCCGCGCGTGACTTCTCGTTCAGTTCGTCGGTCGTGAACTGCACGCGTACGCAGTGCAGCGTGTCGAACGCGTACGCGAGCAACAGCCATTTCGCTTCGGTATTCGCGCGCGTGCGCTGCGCCGATTCGCTCAGCCACGTATGGCCGATCTCGAGCTTGCGATTGTTGCGGTCGATCTTCCAGAAACGCGTGCTGCCGATCGCGCGACCCGACGCACGCTCGACGATCACGAACGGCATCACCGTGCCGGCCGCGCGGCCTTGCAGCGCGGTGTCGATATAGGCGTCGACCGTGTCCTCGCCCGGCACGACCGTGACCTTCAGATTCCACAGTTCGCCGTCCGCCGCGGCGTCCAGCAGCACCTGCCGGTCGGATGCGTCGAGCGGCCGCAATACGATGCGCTCGCCGATAAGCGTGGGTTGTTCGAGAGGAGACGAAGCGTCGGTCATGACGGGTTCCGTTGCCGTGAAGGTGACGAGGAGGAGGACGCCGTGCGCGGCGAAACGCACATCATACGGCCGGCGTCAGCCGGGCAGCGCGGCGAGCCGTTCGCGAATCGCCTTCGCTTCGCCGCGCAGCGCATCGGCGAACGCGTCGACGAGCAGGCTCTTCGGCCGGTGCTCGGGCACGATCACGCTGACGCGATACGGAAACGAGCGCGTGAGCGGCCGCACGTGCAGGTCGCGCCCGACGAAATCGAGCGCGGTCAGCGGATTGACGATCGCGGCGCCGAGCCCCTGCCGCACGAACGCGCACACCGACACGGCCGACGGCGTCTCGACCACCGAACGCGGCGCGACGCCGAGCTGCGCGAACGCCTCGTCGATCAGGATCCGGTACGGGTCGTTCAGCGACAGGCTCACGAACGGACGATCGGCGAGATCCGCGAGATCGATCGCGCGCCGCGCGAGCAGCGGATGGCCATCGGGCAGCACGCACACCTCGTCGACTTCAAGCAGCGGCGTGAGCACGGTGCCGGCCGGCGCGACGTCGTGTTCGGTCAGCCCGAGATCGTAGCGCTGCGCGGTCAGCCACTCTTCGAGCACCGGCGACTCCTGCGTCGCGACCGACACGCTGACGCCCGCATGCGCGTCATGAAAGCGCCGGCACGCGCCGGGCAGGATCGCATGCGAAAACGCCGGCAGCGCGATCACCGACAGCTGCCCGTCGCGAAACTCGCGCAATCGCGCGGCCGTCGCGGCGACACGCTCGAGCCCCACATACGCGAGCCGCACGTCGTCGAACAGCGTGAGCGCGGCCATCGTCGGCCGCAGCCGGCCATGCGAGCGCTCGAACAGCGCGAAGCCGACCACCTGCTCCATCCGCGCGAGCTCGCGGCTGATCGTGGGCTGCGACGTATAGAGCATCTCGGCCGCACGCGTCGTGCTGCCGGTGACCATCAGCGCGCGGAAGACCTCGATGTGCCGGTGTGTGAGCATGGCCGCCTATATCAGAAATGAATCGAATGTCGATAATCAGGCATTTTACTGGATAGACGAACAGGCGCATCATTCAGGCTGTTCGTTCATTCGCTCCGGTTCCTCCGCCATGTCTCTCGATTCCCGCCAGCTCGCGACGCTCGCGCAGCAATACGGCACCCCGCTGTGGGTGTACGACGCCGACGTCATCCGCGACCGCATCGCCCAACTGCGTCAGTTCGACGTGATCCGCTACGCGCAGAAGGCGAACTCGAACCTGCATATCCTGAAGCTGATGCGCGACGAACGCGTGTGCGTCGACGCCGTGTCGCTCGGCGAGATCGAGCGCAGCCTCGCGGCCGGGTTCAGTCCTGCGGGCGATCCGGAAGGCGTCGTGTTCACGGCCGACCTGATCGACCGCCCGACGCTCGCCGCCGTGCTGAAGCACGGCGTGACCGTGAACGCCGGCTCACTCGACATGCTGGCACGCGTCGGCGAGCATGCGCCCGGCCATCGTGTGTGGCTGCGCGTGAATCCCGGCTTCGGCCACGGCCACAGCAACAAGACCAATACCGGCGGCCCGCAGAGCAAGCACGGGATCTGGATCGACGACGTGCCGCGCGCGATCGAGATCGTGCGCCAGTACGGGCTGAAACTGGTCGGCATCCACATGCATATCGGCTCGGGCGTCGACTATGGCCATCTGTCGCAGGTGTGCGACGCGATGGTCGACCTCGTCACGTCGCTTGGCCACGACATCGAAGCGATCTCCGCGGGCGGCGGGCTGTCGATTCCGTATCGCGACGGCGAGCCGCGCGTGGACGTCGGCCACTACTTCAGCCAGTGGGATGCCGCGCGCAAGCGGATCGAACGGCATCTCGGCCATGCGGTGCGCGTCGAGATCGAGCCGGGCCGCTTCCTCGTCGCCGAGGCCGGCACGCTCGTCACCGAAGTGCAGGCCGTGAACCACCGGCCGAAGCACGACTTCGTGCTGATCGACGCGGGCTTCAACGACCTGATGCGTCCGTCGATGTACGGCAGCTACCACGCGGTGTCCGTGCATGCGCCGGACGGCACGCTGCTGGCCGGCCGGCCGCTCGTCGACATCGCGATCGCGGGGCCGCTGTGCGAATCCGGCGACGTGTTCACGCAGGACGCGGGCGGCGTGGTCACGCACCGCAAGCTCGCGCAACCGCAGATCGGCGACCTGCTGTTCCTGCACGATGCGGGCGCGTACGGCGCATCGATGTCCTCGAACTACAACAGCCGGCCGCTCGCGCCGGAAGTGCTGGTCGATCGCGGCACGCCGCGGCTGATCCGCCGCCGGCAAACGATCGGCGAACTGCTCGCGCTCGAAACGTTCGAGTAACACGCACGCGCCTTCGCGCCGCGTTCGATCGACCGGACGCCAACGGCCACGCTTGCCGCTACCGGCATGCGTGGCCGTTTTGCTTTTCGGCGGTGGTGCTCAGCGCAACCGTTCGAGCACACCGTAGCACCGGATGCTGCACATCGCGTGCAACCGCAGCAGATCGCGTGCACCGTGTTCGATGCACGGAGAAAAACATTCCACGCCGCGTGGAAAGTCCGTGCATTTTTGGAAGCACTTTCCTTTTTGACAAAACTAAGATTGCCCTCAGTCGTTCAGCATTTGCGTCACCGGATACGCATCGACGATGCAGCCGGTCTACCCCACTCGCAAGCCGCACGGGCACTCTTGACGTCCTCACCCGCCTAAAGGCAGGTGATTCCCACACCTGGCGATGCACGTCCGCATCGGAGAATGTTCAGCGCAGCGTTGGTATCACGATCATGCACGACACCACAGCCATCGCAGGCCCACTCTCTCATTCGCAGTCCCGCGATACCTTTCGGCCGCGTCGTGCTGTCTTTCGACCCGCACGACGAACAGGACTGGGTAGAACCGCTTTCGTCGACTTCCTCGAACGTGGCCCCGTGCGCGATCGCCTTGTAGCGGAGCTTGTTTCGGAAGGACGACCAGGATGCGTCGTAGACGCTTTTCGCCATCCTGGTTCTGGCGAGTTTGGCGGCCGACACGTTACCGACCGCGATGTAGTCAA
>NZ_JBEPLG010000005.1:0-526920 GCF_040545115.1 Burkholderia sp. 567 | reverse complement strand
AAGTAGGTAATCGTCAGGCTCCCTAAGCCAAGAACCCCCGCCCGAAAGGCGGGGGTTTTTGCATTGGCGCGGCGGAAAGAGCGATGGCAGCGAGGTGGGGCCTTGGCGCCGGCGGGCAGGGGAGCTGGCCGTGCAGAATCCTCGCGCATGCCGCATCCGTAGGGCCGGTGGGGCAGCTAGATCGGCCACATCACACTTCCTTGCTTCACCGTCACAGACGAACATCCCAGGCAATCCAAATGAAAAAGCTCGTTCCGCTTTTGTATTGCTTCGCCCTGCTGGGATGGGCTGCACAGTCTCACGCTGACTGCGTCCATGCGCCATTTCACGCAAAATTCCAGGATGCAGACGGCGATGTGGGCCCGTTCGCCAATATGAAGTTTTCCGTGATCCGGGTGTCGGATGGCGCCGTGGTCTATCAAGGGACAACCGACGACCACGGGCGCGCTGACTGGAATGATGGGTGTCGAGGCGAGCACTATAGAATTCGCCAGGATGGCCTGATGGGCGAGTAACATCGCCGATCTTCTCCAATATTGGCTCGAATACGCGCTTTATTGACGTCGGTGGCATGGGTGGCCGCCTGCGGAGCCATGTCGAATCTATGCGCATAAAGTGGTTTCACGCCAAGTGTCCGTAGCGCGGAGTGCGGACACTTCAGGGTAATATCGCCACTCGTCCGGCTTCCGCGCGTGGTTGCCGGTGTATTCCGCCTTCCGCAACTGCATCGTTCATGACTTCCAGCTCTGCTCAGAGTGGTCGGACGACCGACTTCTTGCCGTATCTCGTCGCCGCGACCTTCTTCATGGAGTATCTCGACACGACCGTGATCGCGACCGCGCTGCCGCAGATGGCGCATTCCTTTGGCGTCGGGCCGAATGCGCTGAGTCTCGGGATGACGGCCTACATGCTCGCGCTTGCGGTGTTCATCCCGATCAGCGGGTGGATCGCGGACCGATACGGTTCCCGCACGGTGTTCGGCAGCGCGATCGTGATTTTTACCGGGGCATCGATTCTGTGCGGGCTGTCCAACGGCGTGGTGACGTTTACGGCCGCACGCGTGCTGCAGGGCGTCGGCGGGGCGATGATGGTGCCGGTCGGGCGGATGATCGTCGTGCGCAGCACCGAGAAAGCACGGCTGATGCGCGCGATCGCGACTATCACGTGGCCGGGTATCGTTGCGCCGGTCGTCGGGCCGCCGATCGGCGGTTTCATCACGACCTATGCGTCCTGGCGATGGATCTTCCTGTTGAACGTGCCGCTTGGCCTCGCCGCGCTGGTCTGCACGTGCTTGATCGTCCGGAACACGCGCGCGGACGAACAGCGGCCGCTTGATTGGGTCGGGTTCGTGCTGGCGGGCGGTGCGCTGACCTGTCTGCTGCTGGGTACCGAAACGGCCGGTCAGCAGGATGCGCAGTTCACGCGTGCGGCGGTGCTGGTCGGGGCCAGCGTGTTGTTCGGCGTCGCCGCGTGGCTGCACGCGCGGCGTTGCGCGTACCCGCTGCTCGACTTCACGACGCTGAAGGTGCCGACCTTCTCGGTCACGGTGCTCACCGGATCGGTCACGCGGATTGCGATCAATGCGGTGCCGTATCTGCTGCCATTGCTGTTTCAGATTGGTTTCGGGCTGTCGCCGTTCCAGTCCGGTTTGCTGTTGCTCGCGAGCGCGCTCGGCAATCTGGGCATGAAGGCGGGCACGTCGTGGATCCTCGATCGTTTCGGGTTCCGCCGCGTCGCGCTCGTCGACGTGATGATCGTCGGCTTCTTCACGATCGCATGCGGCTGGCTGACCGCGTCGACGCCGCTTGCGATCACGCTGCTGGTCGTATTCGTCTACGGGCTGACGCGCTCGATGCAGTTCACGACGCTCGCGACCCTCGCCTATGCCGATGTTCCGCCGCACCAGACGAGCGCTGCGAGCACGCTGTGGAGCGCCGCGCAGCAGATGACGATCGGAATGGGGATCGCATTCGGCGCGCTGGCATTGCGGCTCGCCGCGCTGATGCGCGGCGATGCGGCCGGGATTCACTACGTGCTCGACGATTTTCGCTGGGCGTTCGTTGCCGCGGGCGTGCTCGCGCTGCTGACGTTGCCGGGCTATGCGCGGCTCGCGTCCGATGCGGGCGACCGACTTCGGGCGAGTGCCGCGCGAGGATAGGTTGAACGGCCGGTCGGGCGTGAATCGCGACGGGTGCATATGGTCGCGCTCGGTTGCTCAGCTCGCCTGACGGTTCGGTGCGTCACGGGCGCGATGAAGCTTCGCGCATGCATTTCGTGAACACGCTGCCGTGTTGCCGGCGATGCTCAGCTACCCATGCCGCGCACGCACGACCTCGGGCCTGATGCGCCACCCGCCACCCGCCGCCCACCACCCGTCGCCACCCGGCACCCGGCACCTGCGCCACCGCCGTCGCCGTCGCCGTCGCTGCCGCTGCCACCCGAAGCCACCGTTCTCACGTCCGCTTGCCGCTACTGAGCATCATGAAAGATGATGCCGACCGTATGGCGGTGCCCGGTCCGGATACGGCTCACGCCGTGACGCAGGTTGACGCGATAGACGCCGCGCGTTCCCTGTACGGGCCTGCCGTGCACGGCGAAGATCACAGCGTCGCCTTGTGTCAGCGGCACGACTTCCGCACGCGACTGCATCCGCGGCCGCTGTTCCGTCAGCACGAACTCCCCACCCGTGAAATCGCGGCCCGGCGCCGACAGGAGAATCGCGACCTGCAGCGGAAAGACGTGCTCGCCATACAGGTCCTGATGGAGGCAGTTGTAGTCGTCCGCACCGTACTGCAGGATCAGCGGTGTCGGTCGGGTCTGTCCCGCCGCATGGCAGCGCTCGAGGAATGACGCGTGGTCGGCCGGGTAGCGGACGTCGATCCCGAGCGCTTGGTTCCAGCGATTCGCGATCGGCGCGAGATGCGGATAGATCGCGGTTCGTAACGTGTCGACGACTGCCGGCAGCGGATAAGCGAAATACCGATATTCGCCGCGGCCGAAGCCATGCCGCGCCATGACGACGCGCGAACGGTAAAGCGCATCGCGCGGATAGAGCGACGCCAGCGCCGTGCATTCGTCGGCGCGGAGAAGGCCCGGTACGCGAGCGCACCCATAGCGATCGAGTTCGGTACCGACGGCGGTCCAGTCGACTGCGCTCACGCGTTGTACGAGGTCGGCAGATTCGAGGGCGGGTTGCAGATCGGCAATGTTCACGGGTGTACCTCGTTCGTCAGCGATGGGGATGCGGAGTCGTGCAGGCATGTCGCGCGCGCCGGAATCTGTGCGGGCGGTCGCAGCGGGATGGTCGGCGACGCGATGTCGGGCAGCGTTGCGAGCACGACCGTGTCCCAGATGAAAGTCGATGAACCCAGTCTAATGTCGCCGATGCGACGGCGCGCTCCAGATCTTGCGCTTCAATTCGGGAGAGAGGGGGCAGATCGCGGCGCGAGCGGTCGGACGCAACGGCGATTCAGTGCGACGTCGTTGCGCGACTGACCGGGATAAGTTCAGCGTAATGTGCGCGACACGGACGGCGAGGCCTGCGAGACGAAGAGACGAAGAGACGAAGAGACGAAGAGACGAAGAGACGAAGAGGCGAACCGACGTAGCAACCGAACCAAATTCTCGCCGGCGAGCGACCAATTCCCCGGCCGCTCGCCGCCCATCCGCTTAGGCGATCGACCTGAACAGCCAGTAAAGCCCAGCCGCGAGTGCGATCGACGCCGGGAGCGTCAGCACCCACGCGAGCACGAGGCTGCGCACCGTGCTCCACTGCAATCCGGACCCGTTCGCCGCCATCGTGCCCGCGACGCCCGACGACAGCACGTGCGTCGTCGACACGGGTAGCCCGTACACGTCGGCCGCGCCGATCGTCAGCATCGCGACGAGTTCGGCCGACGCACCCTGTCCGTACGTCAGATGCTGCTTGCCGATTTTCTCGCCGACGGTCACGACGATCCGCTTCCAGCCGACCATAGTGCCGAGACCCAGCGCGATCGCAACGGCCACTTTCACCCAGGTCGGAATGAACTTGGTCGCGTGATCGAGCTGCTTGCGATAGTTGTCGATCGCGAGCTTGTCGTCGGCGGCGAACGCGGGCCGACCCGCCTTCTCGATCAGGCGAATCGCTTCGGATACCAGATACATCGTGTTGCGCACGTTGTCGACGTCGCCCTGCGGCACGGCCGCCATCGAGCCCGACGAGCCGACCGAAGCCGCGAGCGACGTGGACAGTTGCTGCACGGCCGGCAGCACGGCAGGCGTCATCTCGCGGTGCTGCACGAAGTGCTCGACGTCGGCGCGCGGATTCGCGGACGGCGCGACGCCATTCGAATATTTCGCGAAGGTCGCGGCGGCCTGGTTCGCGACGGCGACGAAGGTTTGCGATTCGGCCGTCGTGACCGCCTTGTTCAGCGCATACGCAGTCGGCATCGTGCCGATCAGGATCAGCATGATGAGGCCCATCCCCTTCTGCCCATCGTTCGACCCGTGCGCGAACGACACGCCGGTACACGTGAGGATCAGCAGGCAGCGGATCCAGAACGGCGGCGGCTGATCCTTCGGCGGCTCCTTGTACAGCTCCGGAATCCGCACGACGGCCTTCAGCACGAGCAGCAGCAGCGACGCGCACAGGAACCCGACGATCGGCGACAACAGCAGCGATTTGCCGACGCCGAGCGCCTGGCCCCAGTCGACGCCGCTCGTGCCCGACGGCCCGTGCATCAACTGGTTCATCAGCCCGACGCCGATGATCGATCCGATCAGCGTATGCGAGCTCGACGACGGCAACCCGAAATACCAGGTCGCCAGGTTCCAGACGATCGCGGCGATCAGCAGCGCGAACACCATCGCGAAACCCGACCCGCTGCCGACCTGCAGGATCAGCTCGACCGGCAGCAGCTGCAGGATGCCGAAGGCGACGGCCCCGCTGGAAACCATCACGCCGAGGAAGTTCCACATGCCGGACCAGATCACCGCGACGTTCGGCGTCAGCGAGTGGGTGTAGATCACGGTCGCGACCGCATTCGCGGTGTCGTGGAAACCGTTGACGAATTCGAAGCCGAGCGCGATCACCAGCGCGGCGCCGAGCATCAGGTACGGGAACAGCGACCCTTCGCGCACGGGCGACAGATCGGCGATCAGGTGGGTGGCGATATAGACGGCGCCGGCCGCGAGTACCAGCAGAAAGACGGCATAGCCGACCTGTCGGGTACGTTCGGTGGAGCCGGAGTGATTCGCGGCGGACGAAGCAGGCTGATTCATGGCGGCATCTCGTAAGGTAACCGCAGCCGATCCTAGCTTTCGCTACCAGTCAGTTTGATGACAGTCGGGAGGACGAACCATTTTCTTACAGGGATGTAAGAAAATGCGCCGTCATTCTCCATATAGTGAGCAGGCGGGCTTACGCATCGGCATCGCGTCGAACGTCGTCCGTGATCGACGTCCAGCCATCGCCCGACGCGGCGAATATCGTGCACGACAGCGGCGCGACGTCGATGCGGGTCGCCGCCTTCGCGTCCATCCGGCGTACGTGCGCGATGGCCGCCCGCACGATCGCCGCATGCGTGATCGCGACGATATCGCGGTTACGTGGCAGTGCGCTCAACCATGCGCCGACGCGGCGCGCGACGTCTTCGAACGATTCACCGCCGTGCGGCGACGCGGACGGATCGTCGAGCCACGCGCCGAGTTCGTCCGGCACCTCGCGCGCGAGGTCATGCAGCCGCTTGCCGTGCCAGTGGCCGTAGTCGACATCGCGCAGCGCGTCGTCGATGTCCGCGCGCAGCCCAAGCGCGTCGGCGGTCTGCCGCGCGCACCGTGCGGGGCTGCACAGCACGATCGCGCCGGGGGCGCCTGCGAATCGCCCGCGCAGCGCGGCAGCCTCGGCGAGCCCGGGTGCATCGAGCGGATCGTCGGCGGGAAACGCGCCGATGCGCATCGCGCGGGTCGGCGCATGCGCAACCAGGCGCAGCGAGGCAGGTTGGGTCATGTCGATGGCCGGAAAGTTCGGAACGGCCGCGCCCGTGATGCGCGGGCCTTCAACACGCGAACGTTCGCGCGTACAATTCGCCCGATACGAGGGGCGGAAGCCGGTGCAAGCCCGGCGCGGTCGCGCCACTGTAACCGCGGATCTTCAATCCCGGAAGCCAGACCTGCCTTCGTATTCCATCCAACATTTGTCGGGGCGCGATTCCCCTGAGGTGCATCCATGAGCGAAGCAGTGCTGAAGCCGGTCGTCGTGCCGGCGCCCATTCCCGTCCGCGAGCTGTTGCCGTGGGCCATCTTCGTCGGCCTGATCCTGTTGCTCGCGCTCTATTTCGTCGGAGCGGAACAAGGGGCGACGTCGCTCGTCCCGGGCATGTACGTGCACGAGTTCGTCCACGACGGCCGCCATCTGCTCGGCTTTCCCTGCCACTGACGCGGAGTACACGATGGTCGGAAAGCTGCTCATGCGCGGGATGCTCGCAGGCATCGTCGCGGGCCTCCTCACGTTCGGTTTCGCCAGAATCGTCGGCGAACCGCAAGTCGATCAGGCGATCTCCTTCGGAGAAAAAGTCGACGCCGCCAACGGCGAAGCGCCGGAGCCCGAACTGGTCAGCCGCCACACGCAGGCCGGCCTCGGCCTGCTGACGGGCGTCGTGACCTACGGCGCGGCATTCGGCGGGCTGTTCTCGCTGGTCTTCGCGTTTGCATACGGACGAGGCAGCCGCCTCCCGGCGCGGCCGCTCGCGGCATGGCTCGCGGTGGCGGCGTTCGTCGCGCTCGTGATCGTGCCGAGCATCAAATACCCGGCCAATCCGCCGGCGGTTGGTGACCACGACACGATCGGCTATCGCACGGGCCTGTTCTTCCTGATGATCGCGATCTCGGTCGCGACGATGGCGTTCTCGGTCAGCGTGCGTCGTCATCTGCTGGCGAAACTCGGCCCGTGGAACGCATCGATCGTCGCGGGGCTCGCGTTCGTCGCGATCATCGCGGCCGTGCAGATCGGGCTGCCGTCGATCGATGAAGTGCCGGCCGAATTCCCGGCCGCGGTGCTGTGGAAGTTCCGCGTCGCCGCGATCGGCATGCAGGCGATCATGTGGACGACGATCGGCCTGCTGTTCGGCGCATGGGTCGAACGCGGCGAACGCACCGGCATGCGCGCCGCCTGACGCGCATCGCATCGGGGCGCGCCTAGCGCAGCATGCGCGGCGCGCTCCACGTCGATTCGCGCGCGAGCGCGACGAATGCGGCCAGATAGTCGATCGACGCATCCGCCTCGCGGATGCCCAGGAAGATCTGTTTCGCGATGCCCTTCTTCCCGAGCTTGACCGGTATGACCGGCATCCGGTCCGCGTATTCATCGGCAAGCCATCTCGGCAGCGCGGCCACGCCGCGCCCGCTCGCCACCATCTGCAGCATGATGTCGGTCGTCTCGATCGACTTGTGGCGCCGCGGCACGATGCCGGCCGGCGTCAGGAACTGGTTGTAGATGTCGAGCCGGTCGGTCTCGACCGGGTAGGTGATCAGGACCTCGTCGGTCAGCTGCTCGGGCGTCACGTAGTCGGCGTTCGCGAACCGGTGCGCATCCGCGACCACCAGCACCTGCTCGTAATCGAACACGGGATCGAAGCGCAGCCCCGGCTTGTTCAGCGGGTCGGGCGTCACGAGCACGTCGATGTCATGGCCGAACAGCGCGCCGATGCCGCCGAACTGGAAGCGCTGCTTCACGTCCACGTCGACGTCCGGCCAGCGCGACAGGTATGGCGACACGACCTTCAGCAGCCACTGGTAGCACGGATGGCATTCCATCCCGATGCGCAGCGTGCCGCGCTCGCCCTTTGCATACTGCTTCATCCGCTCCTCGGCGAGCTCGAACTGCGGCAGCAGCCGGTTCGCCAGCTTCAGCAGATATTGCCCGCCCTGCGTCAGCCGCAGGCCGCGGCCCTCCCGATCCCAGATCGGCGTGCCGAGCTGCTGCTCGATTTTCCGGACGGTATGGCTGAGCGCCGATTGCGTGAGGTGCAGCGCATTGGCGGCGGCGGTCAGCGAGCCCTGGCGCTCGACTTCGCGGATCACGACGAGATGGAATCGTTCCAGCATGGATATCGCTCACCCCACAAACACATGAACAAATTTAATGGATGAATGAAATAATGCCATTTTATTTCATGGGATGAAATCCCTATGATGGCTGCCGGATCTTCAATTTCTCTCTGGACGGCAGCTTCATGGTTACGACACACAACCTCGGTTTTCCGCGCATCGGCGCGCAGCGCGAACTCAAGTTCGGTCTCGAACGCTACTGGAAGGGCGAATCGTCGCGCGACGCGCTGAAGGCACTCGGCGCCGAGCTGCGCGCGCGTCATTGGAACGCCCAGCGCGACCTCGATCTCGCGCCGATCGGCGATTTCTCGTTCTACGACCAGGTGCTCGACATGAGCTTTACGCTCGGCAACCTGCCGAAGCGCGTGCAGGGCTTCCACGGCGACGTGCTCGACAACTATTTCCGCGTCGCGCGCGGCCGTTCGGCGCAAGCGGCGGACGCGCATGCCGCTTGCTGCGGCGGCGTTTCCGCCGGCGAAATGACGAAGTGGTTCGACACGAACTATCACTACATCGTCCCCGAATTTCACGCGGACACGAACTTTTCGCTCGATCCGTCGTGCCTGCTCCAGCAACTGGCTGAAGCCCGGGCGCTCGGCGTCGCCGGGAAGCCGGTGATCCTCGGCCCCGTCACGTACCTGTGGCTCGGCAAGGCGAAGGACGATTCGGATCGCCTCGCGTTGCTGCCGAAGCTGCTGCCCGTGTACGGCGCGCTGCTCGACACGCTGACCGCGCAGGGCGTCGAATGGGTGCAGATCGACGAACCGATCCTCGTCACCGAGCTCGACGCCGAATGGCGGCAGGCATTGCGCACCGCGTACGCGGCGCTGGAAACGCGCCGTATCAAGGTGCTGCTCGCCACGTACTTCGGCACGCTTGGGGACAACCTGACGCTCGCGGCGTCGCTGCCGGTCGATGGCCTGCATGTCGACGCGATCAACGCCCGCGACGAAGTCTACGCACTCGTGCGCGAGCTGCCGGCCGACCGTGTGCTGTCGGTGGGCGCGATCAACGGCCGCAACATCTGGAAGACGGACCTGAACGCGACGCTCGACTGGCTCGAGCCGCTCGCGAAGCAACTGGGCGAGCGCCTGTGGATCGCGCCGTCGTGCTCGCTGCTGCACGTGCCGGTCGATCTCGCGAGCGAAGAGAAGCTCGACGCGGAGATCCGTTCGTGGCTCGCGTTCGCGCTGCAGAAGCTCGACGAACTAAAGGTGCTCGCGATGGCGCTGAATGAAGGCCGCGACAAGGTGGCCGACGCGCTTGCCGCCAACGCCGCGGCGATCGACTCGCGCCGCCGTTCGCCGCGCGTGAACAACCCGGCGGTGAAGGCCGCGCTCGCGCGCATCGACGCGCAGCTCGGCAACCGCGCGAGTCCCTATACGCAGCGCGCGCCGAAGCAGTCGGCTCGCCTGAACCTGCCGGCCTTCCCCACGACGACGATCGGCTCGTTCCCGCAGACCGCCGACATCCGCCACGCGCGCAGCCAGTTCAAGGCCGGCGCGCTGGATGAAGCCGGCTACCGCGCGGCGATGCAGGCCGAGATCGAGCGCAGCGTGCGCGAACAGGAATTGCTCGAACTCGACGTGCTCGTGCATGGCGAAGCCGAGCGCAACGACATGGTCGAATACTTCGGCGAGCAGCTCGACGGCTACGCATTCAGCCAGTTCGGCTGGGTGCAGTCGTACGGGTCGCGCTGCGTGAAGCCGCCGATCCTGTTCGGCGACATCAGCCGTCCGAAGGCGATGACGGTCGAATGGATCACGTACGCGCAGTCGCTGACGAACAAGCCGATGAAGGGCATGCTGACCGGCCCCGTGACGATCCTGAACTGGTCGTTCGTGCGCGATGACCAGCCGCGCTCGGTGTCGTGCTACCAGCTCGCGCTCGCGATTCGCGACGAAGTGCTCGATCTCGAGAAGGCCGGCGTGCGCGTGATCCAGATCGACGAAGCGGCGCTGCGTGAAGGGCTGCCGCTGCGCCGCGCGCAATGGGGCGAGTACCTGAAGTGGGCGGTCGAATCGTTCCGCATCACCGCGAACGGCGTGCAGGACGACACGCAGATCCACACGCACATGTGCTATTCGGAGTTCAATGACATCATCGCGTCGATCGCCGACATGGACGCAGACGTGATCACGATCGAGACGTCGCGCTCGGACATGGAACTGCTCGACGCATTCGACAGCTTCAGGTATCCGAACGAGATCGGGCCGGGCGTGTACGACATCCATTCGCCGAACATCCCGACGCAGGATCACATCGTCGGCCTGATGAGGAAGGCGGCCGAGCGGATTCCGGCGGAACGCCTGTGGGTGAACCCGGACTGCGGGCTGAAGACGCGCCAGTGGGCGGAAGTGATTCCGGCGCTGACGAACATGGTCGCCGCCGCGAAGGTGCTGCGCAATCAGGTGCAATGACGCGCAGGACGCTGCGCGCGCGCCGTCGCCACGATGCCGGATCGTCGCGGGCCATTCCCCATCCGCCGGGCCGTTCGCGTCAATTGCGCCGCGTCGCCGCGCCGAGCGGCACCGCGGCGAGGTCGACGTAGCGGAACGCCGCGCGTGCATCGCGAATCGCCGCGGGATCGAGCGTGACGTCGACGATCGCTTCCCGGTCGCCGGGCGCGACCGCGACGCACGTGCCGTCGGGGGCTGCGACGAGACTCGTGCCGCTGAACGTGTAGCGGTCGCCGGCGCCGACGCGGTTCGCCATCGCGACGTAGAGCTGGTTTTCCAGTGCGCGCACCGGAATCATCCGGCGATGCACGTCGCCGTACGGGTTCATCATGCCGTCGAGTATCACGATCAGTTCGGCCCCGGCATGCGCGAGCGCGCGCGCCGTTTCCGGAAACTCGAGATCGAAGCAGATCAGCAGGCCGACCTGCATCCCATGCCACGTGCAGACCGGAAACGCGTCGCCGGCCTCGAACACGCCGAGGTCGGATTCGTACAGATGCGTCTTCCGGTAGCGCAACAGCACGTCGCCGTTCGCATCGATCAGCAGCGCGGTGTTGAAGAAGCGCGAGCCGTCTCGTTCCGGGAAGCCGAACGCAACGGCGACCGCCGCATCGCGTGCGGCATCGCGTACCGCGGTGACGGACGGCCCGTCGAGCGGCTCGGCCAGCCGGGCGACGTCGTCGGGCGTCGGAAAGCCGCTGGCGTAAGTTTCGGAGAACACGACGAGGTCGGTTGCGCCGCGCGCGGCGGCGATGATTGCGAGCGCTTTGGCGAGATTGCCGGTAACGTCGCCGTCGCGCAGTGCCGACTGGACGATGCGAATGCGCGGACCGTTCATCGTGCGTCTCCGTGCGCCGCGGTGGCGGCCGGCGCGTCGGGCGCGGGTGTTCGGGCGATCACGCGCCGCTCGTGGTCGAGGTCGAGCGAGCGCGACAGCAGCCCGTAGACGCCGCCGGCGACGACCAACCCGACGAGCCACGCGAGATCGACGCCGCCGAGCATCCGCGCGAACGGGCCGACGAACACCTCGCGGTTCGCTTCGGCGTCGAACACGTAGAAGAACGGCACCATCGCCGCGAAGCCGATCAGGTACGACAGGATGCCGCGCGGTTGCCATGCACCGTACAGGCCGCGCGGCGTGAAGAAGTGCGCGATCGCGTAGCGGCCGCGGCGCACGAAGAAATAGTCGACGAGGTTCACCGCGGTCCACGGCACGAGGAAGTAGAGCATCAGCGTGAGGAACGTCTGCAGCAGCGCGATGCCGTTGCCGCGGATCGCGAACACGCAGCCGAGCACAAATGCGCTGATCGCGACGATCGACACGACGCGCGCGCGCCGGGTCGGCCTGATCGGCACGAGCGAATCGACGCCGGTGAGCACGGTCAGCATCGCGCTGTACGCATTGAGCGCGATGATCGGCAGGAAGCCGGCGATCGACACGATCGCGATCAGCTTGCCGAGGCCGGGTGCGAGCGACGTGCCGACGTCGTTCATCGCGACCAGCGCATCGGCCGCGTGCAGCGTCTGCGCGAGCCATGCGCCGAGCCCGATCATCCACGCGCCCGACAGCGACGCGCCGGCGAAGATCACCGCGATCAACTTCGCGCGGCTCGTGTGTTTCGGCAGGTAGCGCGAATAATCGGACACGTAGGGCGCATACGAGATGTTGTAGCTCGCGGCGATCGCGAACTGCGTCGCGAACGCGATCCAGCTGAAGCCCGGCGCGGCGGCGGTGCCCGCCTGTGCGGGCGCCGCGTGGCCGAACGCGAGCGCGAGCGTGACGAGTGCATAGAGCGGCAGCGTCGCGACCAGCGCCCACTTGAAGGCGCGGTGCATCAGGTCGTGGCCGTAGATCGCGAGCAGCGCGCCGATCGACACGGCCGCGACGGCGACGAATCCACTGTCGATTCCGAACACGTTATGCACGCCGTCGACAATCAGCGACACGTTCACGACATTGAAGCCGACGAACACGAACAACGTCGCGAGCAGCGCGACGATCACGCCGCGATAACCGAACTGCGCGCGCGACTGGATCATCTGCGGCAGGCCCATCTCCGGGCCCTGCGAACCGTGGAACGCCATGAAGAGCGTGCCGAACATGATGCCGAGCGCGCCGGCGAGCGTGGTCCAGCCGGCCGACAGCCCCATGCCGGGCCCGACGAAGCCGATCGAGATCGTGAAGAAATGGAAGTTGCCGAGGAACCAGAACGGGCCCTGGCTCGCGAGTTTCGCGTGGCGTTCGGTGTCGGGGATGTAGTCGATCGAGCGATGCTCGATCTTGAGACCGGCCGGTTCGGCGCGGTCGAGCGCGAGGGTGTCGGGGCGGTTCATGACGGGTGTCTCCTGGCGCGCGGCCGCGAGGTCGGGGCGCGCGCAAGCCTGCCGCGACAGCGTCGCAGCAGGCCCTGAATGATCGTGTAGGGGGGAGGACGGCCCGGGAGGCCGCCCGTCGGGTGGTGCGTCAGGCGGTGCGAGCGCCGCGCGGCAGCGCTTCACGCGGCGCGCCCGCATCGTCGATGCTGACACGGCGCGAGATCAGCCACACGCACAGCGACGACAGCACGGCGGCACTCGTGTACTGGATCGCGAGCGGCCACCATTGCGGCGCGACGTTCTGCGCGATCAGCGTCGCGACGAGCGGCGTCAGGCCGCCGGCGAGCGCCCCGCACACCTGGTACGCGATCGAGATCGCCGTATAGCGGATGCGTGCGATGAAGATGCCGCTGACGAACCCGGCGACCACCGAGTAGTAGCCCGATTCCGCGAGCGTCGCGAGGCCGACGCCGACGGTGATCGACAGCGGCGTGCCCATGTGTACGAGCGGCAGCATCACGAACGGCACGATCGCGGCCCAGGCGCCGGTGATCAGCAGCACGCGTGTCGTGCCGAAGCGCTGCGCGAGGAACGCGGCGGCGAGCTGCACGACGAACTGCAGCACGGCGACGATGGTCATGCAATGCAGCACCATCGACCGGTCGAGCGCCAGGAACTGCGTCGCGTAGCTGATCATGAAGATGTTGCTGAAATACACGCCGGCGATCCCGTACACGTTCGCGCCGATCGCGAGCAGCAGCAGCGGCCAGTACTTGAGCGCTTCGCGCACCGGGTTTTGCGCGGTGTTGCCGCTCTTCCTGACTTCCTCGAACTCGGGCGACTCCGACACGCTCGCGCGGATCACGAAGCCGACCACCAGCAGCACGGAACTCGCGAGGAACGGCACGCGCCAGCCCCAGCTCATCATGTCGTCTTTCGACAGCGTGCTGATCGCGCCGAACGCGAGCATCGACAGGATCAGGCCGCTCGCGCTGCCGAGCTGCGCGAACGACGCGAAGAACGTGCGCTTGCCTTCGGGCGCATGCTCGCCGGCGAGCAGCACCGCGCCGCCCCATTCGCCGCCGACCGCGATGCCTTGCAGCACGCGCATCAGCACGAGCAGGATCGGCGCAATCACGCCGGCCTGCGCATGGGTCGGCAGCAGGCCGATCGCGACCGTCGACACGGCCATCAGCATCAGCGTCGCGAGCAGCGAACGCTTGCGGCCGAAACGGTCGCCGAGATAGCCGAACATCACGCCGCCGAGCGGCCGCGCGAAGAAGCCGACCGCGAACGAGCCGAATGACGCGAGCAGGCTGACGAAGCGGTTTTCACCGGGAAAGAACAGCGGCCCGAACACGATGGCGGCGGCGGTCGCGTAGCTGTAGAAGTCGTACCACTCGATCGTGGTGCCGACGAACGACGCGAGCGCCGCCCGCTTCGGTTGTTTGACGGAAGTCCCCATCTGTTTTTGTGCTCCTCTGGAATCCTCTGATTTGGAATAGGTCGTGCGGCCGGGTCAGTCGCGGTATGCGACGCCGGGCAGCACGCACAGCAGCTCGTAGGCGAGGTTCGCGCCGAGCAGCGCCGTGGTGCCGAACGGGTCGTACGGCGGCGCGACTTCGACGAGATCGCAGCCGACGATGTTCAGCCCCTTCGCGCCGCGGATGATCTCGAGCGCCTGCGGCACCGTGAGGCCGGCGATTTCCGGCGTGCCGGTGCCGGGCGCGTAGGCCGGATCGATGCCGTCGATGTCGAAGCTGATGTAGACGGGCGTGTCGCCGACGCGCGCGCGCACTTCTTCCATCAGCGGCGCGAGCGACTTGTTCCAGCATTCCTCGGCCTGGACGACGCGGAAACCTTGCTCGCGGCACCAGTCGAAATCCTCCGCCGCGTAGCCGGTGCCGCGCAGGCCGATCTGCGTGACCTTGTCGCCGTGCAGCAGGCCTTCCTCGACCGCGCGGCGGAACGGCGTGCCGTGCGCGATCTTTTCGCCCATCATCGTATCGTTCACGTCGGCGTGCGCATCGACGTGGATCAATGCAACCTTGCCGTGCTTGCGGTGGATCGCGCGCAGGATCGGCAGCGCGATCGTATGGTCGCCGCCGAGCGTGATCGGCTTGCAGTCGTGCTCGAGGATCGCGTCGTATGCAGCCTCGATGCGCGCGATGGAATCGTGCAGGTTGTACGGGTTGATCGCGACGTCGCCGATGTCGGCGATCTGCAGCGAATCGAACGGCGCGGCACGGGTGGCCATGTTGTACGGGCGCAGCAGCACGGATTCGGTGCGGATCTGGCGCGGGCCGAAGCGTGCGCCGGTGCGGTTGGAGGTGCCGAGATCGAACGGCACGCCGACGAAGCATGCGTCGAGGCCCGCGGCGCTCGCCACGTGCGGCAGGCGCATCATCGTCGCGATGCCGCCGCAGCGCGGCATTTCATTGCCGCCGAGCGGCTGGAAATGGGTGTGGTCGTTCATGGTGTCTCTTCCGATGTGGGGTTGCCGTATCATGCGACGCGGCTTGGCGCATAGTCTTACGCGTCCGACCGCAAAGAAGAATGCGAAGATATCGACGTAAACATCGATCTTCATCGATGTATGGAAGGGGAATAGCGTGCTGGGGAATCTGTCGACCCTCGATCTGCGGTTGATCCGCGTGTTTCTCGCGGTCACGGACGCGGGCGGCGTGTCGGCCGCGCAGGCGATGCTGAACGTCGGCCAGTCGACGATCAGCGCGCAGCTGTCGTCGCTCGAGACACGGCTTGGCTACCGGCTCTGCGAGCGCGGCCGCAGCGGCTTCCGGCTCACGCCGAAGGGCGAGCGGTTCCACGCGATGAGCCGCAAGCTGCTCGCGGCGCTCGACGAATTCGGGATGGCGGCGCGGCACATGGACCGCCAGCTGGTCGGCACGCTGAACATCGGCCTGATCGGCCATACGCCGATCAGCCAGAACGCGCGGATCGCCGAGGCGATCGCCGCGTTCCGCGCGCGCGACCAGGCCGTGCGCTTCTCGATCTCGGTGCGCGCGCCGGGCGATCTCGAGGAGAAGCTGCTGAGCGACGAGATCCAGATTGCCGTCGGCTATTTCTGGCATCGCGTGCCGTCGCTGCATTACACGCCGCTGTTCATCGAGCGGCAGATCGCGTATTGCGGGCGCGGCCATCCGCTGTTCGACGCGGCCGGCGCGCTGACGCCGGCCGACGTCGCGGGATTCGAGTGGGCGTGGCGCTCGTATCCGCTGCCGGAGGCGCAGATGTCGACGACGCCCGACCGCGTGACCGCGACCGCCGACAACATGGAGGCCGTCGCGCTGCTGATCCTGTCGGGCCATCACCTCGGTTACCTGCCGCAGCACTTCGCAGCGCCGTACGTCGCGCAGGGGCTGCTCGCGCCGCTCAATCCGGAGCAGCTGCGCTACGACGTCACGTTCCACATGGTCGTCGCGCGCGACGGGCGCGGCAATCCGCTCGTGGAGGCGTTTCTCGAGGATCTCGAGCACGCGCACCAGGCGCCCGACGCCGTGTGAGGGCCGCGGCCGTCAAACAGGTGAACAACTGTTACGCGGCGGGCGGCCAACCGCCCACATCGATGGGCGTCGAAGTGACGGGGCGCGTGCGGTAACGTGCCGCTTTCCGCCGTTGGCCCGTCGCATCACGGCACCGGTAACCCCGCGTCGTGCTTCACTTCCCGCAACGACAGCGCGGATTCGATCGACGTCACGCCGGGCAGCATCCGCAGCGAATCACGGATGAACGTGCCGTAGTCGTCGAGATCGCGCGCGACCACCTGCAGCAGGTAGTCGGCCGTGCCCGCGACGTTGTGGCACGCGAGGATCCGCTCGATGGCGAGCACTTCCCGTTCGAACCGGTCGGCGACCTTGCGGTCGTGCGTCGCGAACCGCACGAGCACGAACGCGACGACGCCGTAGCCGAGCGCCTGGCGCGACAGCTGCGCGCGGTAGCGCTCGATGTAGCCGTCGTTTTCGAGACGTTTCAGGCGCCGCGCGCACGGCGTCTCGGACAGGCCGACGGAATCGGCGAGGCGCGCGATCGGCAGGCGGCCGTCGCGCTGCACCGCGGCAAGAATCGCGCGATCGGTTTTGTCGAGTTCGGTCATGTTGGCGGAATCCGTGTTGATGATCCCATAATTGTGGCGGATTCCGCTACGAATCGCCAATTCCGAGCCTTACAAGGCCAATAATCCCTCCACCTTCAGCGGCAACATATCGTCATTGAAGGACGGGGCAGACCATGATTTCCACGCATTTGCTGTTGATTTATCTCGCCGCGCTGGCGGCCATCTACGCGGTGCCGGGCCCCGACATGGCGCTCGTGCTGCAGACCAGCATCGGTCGCGGCGTACGGCCGGGCATGGCGGCGGCGGCCGGCCTGTCGCTGTCGCGCACCGCGCACGTGACGCTGTCCGCCTGCGGCGTCGCGGCGTTGATCCGCAGCGCGCCGTGGCTGTATGAAGCGATCCGCTACGGCGGCGCGCTGTATCTCGCGTACGTCGCGATCCAGGTGTTCCGCTCGCCGGTGTTCGCGCTCGGCGACGGCGACGCGGCCGCCGCGGGCGAGCTGCGTCAGTCGTTCTTCAAGGGGCTGCTGACCAACCTGCTGAACCCGAAGGCGCTGCTGTTCTGCTCGGTATTGCTGCCGCAATTCGTGCGGCCCGAGGCCGGGCCTGTCGTGTGGCAGATGTTCGAGCTTGGCGCGATGCTCGTCGCGGCCGGCGTGTGTTTCGACCTCGCATGCGTGTTCGGCGCGTCGCGCATCGCGGCGTGGATGCGCGCGCATCCGCTCGCGCAGACGGTGCAGCGCTGGACCTTCTCGGCGGCGCTGATCGGCTTCGCGCTGCGCCTGTCGATGGACTGATCTGCAACATCGCACTGCACTGCGCGGGTCGACAGCCACGCGGTGCAGTGCAGCAACGAACGCCGCGCGCAATGCCGGCCTTCGCGCACGTGCCCGACATGCCCAGGGGCGCGCGCAAATCATCTGACTGTTCTAAACTTGCTTTGACTTCGCGCTGCCGCGAACCGACGACCAGACGGAACCGTCTGCCGCCGGCCCTGTCCGATTTCCTGGCTGTTCCGTGCAACGCGTGTGCAACGCCTGTGTAACGCGGTACCAAGGAGGGTCTGAACATGGCAAGGCATCTTCAAGCCGACCGTGAACCCCGTATCGTCGCCGAGTCCAAGTGTCTCGGTCAGTGCGATCCGGCGGAACGCATCCACGTCACGATGATGTTGCGGCGGCCGGAAGAAGGGCAACTCGACGCATTGGTCAATCAGCTCGCCGCTGGCGACACCGACGCAACACCGCTGTCGCGCGACGCCTTCGCGCAGCGTTTCTCCGCCAATCCCGACGACATTCGCAAGACCGAGGACTTCGCGCACCGTCACCAGCTGACGGTCGATCGCGTCGATCCGGTGGAAAGCGTCGTCGTGCTGTCCGGCACGATCCAGCAGTTCGAGGCGGCATTCAGCGTGAAGCTCGAGCGTTTCGAGCATCGCTCGATCGGCCAGTACCGCGGCCGCTCGGGCCCGATCGCGCTGCCGGACGAGCTCGGCGACGTCGTCACGGCCGTCCTCGGCCTCGACAGCCGGCCGCAGGCGCGGCCGCACTTTCGGCTGCGTCCGCCGTTCAAGCCCGCGCGTGGCGCCACCTCGGTCACGTTCACGCCGCCCCAGCTCGCGTCGCTGTACGGCTTTCCGGCCGGCGATGGCGCCGGGCAATGCATCGCGATCGTCGAACTCGGCGGCGGCTATCGCGCGACCGATATCCAGCAGTATTTCCGCGGGCTCGGGATCGACAAGCCGCCGACGGTCGTCGACGTGAACGTCGGCACCGGCCGCAACACGCCGACCGGCGACGCGAACGGCCCGGACGGCGAAGTCGCGCTCGACATCGAGATCGCCGGGGCGATCGCGCCCGCCGCGAAGATCGCCGTCTACTTCGCGCCGAACAGCGACGCGGGCTTCATTCAGGCCGTCAACGCGGCGGTCACCGACAAGACCAACCGGCCGTCCGTGATCTCGATCAGCTGGGGCGGCCCGGAAGCGATCTGGCAGGCGCAGTCGGCCCATGCGTTCAACCGCGTGCTGCAGGCGGCGGCCGCGCAGGGGATCACGGTGTGCGCGGCGTCGGGCGACAGCGGCTCGGGCGACGGGCTGCAGGACGGCGCCGATCACGTCGACTTCCCGGCGTCGAGCCCGTACGTGCTCGGCTGCGGCGGCACGCAGCTCGATGCGCTGCCGGGGCAGGGCATTCGCAGCGAGGTCACGTGGAACGACGAGGCGGCCGGGGGCGGCGCGGGTGGCGGCGGCGTCAGCACGATGTTCGACGTGCCGGCCTGGCAGAAGGGGCTGAACGTCGCGCTCGCCGACGGCAGCAGCAGGCCGCTCGCGAAGCGCGGCGTGCCGGACGTCGCCGGCGATGCGTCGCCGCAAACGGGCTACGAAGTGTCGATCGCCGGAACGCCCGCGGTGATGGGCGGCACGAGCGCGGTCGCGCCGCTGTGGGCCGCGCTGATCGCGCGGATCAACGCGGCGGCCGGCGCATCGGCCGGCTGGATCAATCCCGTGCTGTACAAGCATCCGGGCGCGCTGCGCGACATCACGAAAGGCTCGAACGGCACGTATGCGGCCGCGTCCGGCTGGGACGCGTGCACGGGCCTCGGCAGCCCCGACGGCGCGAAACTCGCGGCGATCCTCGCGCGCAAGCCATCGCGCTGACGCGTCGGCACAGGCGTTTCCATGTGACGCGGGTTTCCTGCCCGCGTCTTTTTTCACCTCCAGGAGCAGCACGATGGGCATCGATTCCGCATCTTCCGGCGGCGTGTATCCGCTGCATCACGGCGACCACAATTCGCATAGCGTGCCGCCGACCATCAATCCCGTCGCGCTGAGCCACGGCCGCGACCAGCCGTTCTTCGATCCGGTCGCGTACGGCAACGGCCCCGACGACTCGGTGACCGACACGACCGAAGCGGCCGCGATCACGCACCACACGATCCTGATCGGCGGCAAGCGGATCGCGTACACGGCGACGGTCGGCCATCTCGTGACGGTCGACCCGAGCAGTTCGCAGCCGGCCGCGAAGATCTTCTACGTCGCCTTCACCGCCGACGGCGCGAAGGAGGAAACGCGGCCCGTCACGTTCTTCTACAACGGCGGGCCCGGTTCGTCGTCGGTGTTCGTGCTGCTCGGCTCGTTCGCGCCGAAGCGCATCAAGACGTCGATGCCGGGGTTCACGCCGCCCGCGCCGTACCAGATCGAAGACAACCCGGACAGCATGATCGACCACAGCGACCTGGTGTTCATCAATCCGGTCGGCACCGGCTATTCGGCGGCCGTCGCGCCGAACAAGAACCGTAATTTCTGGGGCGTCGACCAGGATGCGGATTCGCTGAAGCAGTTCATCAAGCGCTACCTGACGAAGAACAATCGCTGGAATTCGCCGAAATACCTGTTCGGCGAGTCGTATGGCACCGCGCGCAGCTGCGTGCTCGCGTACAAGCTGCACGAGGACGGCGTCGACCTGAACGGCGTCACGCTGCAGTCGTCGATCCTCGACTACCGGCAGGCCGGCAACCCGGTCGGCGCGCTGCCGACCGCGGCGGCCGACGCGTGGTATCACAAGAAACTCGGCGTCAAGCCGGCCCCGGCCGATCTTGGCGCGTTCATCGAGGAAGTCGCGCAGTTCGCGCGCACCGATTACCTGAAGGCATTGCGCAACGTGCCGCATGCCGAGCCGGCCGCCGTGCAGAAGCTGGCGGATTACACGGGCATCGACACGGCGACGCTGCAGACCTGGGGGCTCGACATCGACGGTTACAACGCGCGCGGCAATTCGCTGTTCCTGACGACGCTGCTGCACCCGCAGGGATTGGCGCTCGGTTCGTACGACGGCCGCGTGACGGCGATCTCGACCGGTATCGCCGGCAAGATCGATCCGAACTCGGGCGGCAACGATCCGACGATGACGGCCGTGACGGGCGTCTACACGGCGATGTGGAACAGCTACCTGAACGAGCAGCTGAAGTTCACGTCGAACTCCGCGTTCACGGACCTGAACGACCAGGCGTTCCAGAACTGGGACTTCAGCCATATCGACCCGACCGGCGAGCAGCAGGGCATCGACGCGAAGGGGAACGTGATCCTCTACACGGCGGGCGACCTCGCGGCGGTGATGGCGCTGAACGTCGACCTGAAGGTGCTGTCCGCGAACGGCTTGTACGATTTCGTCACGCCGTTCTACCAGACCGTGATCGACCTGCAGCAGATGCCGCTCGAGGATCAGAAAGTGCGGCAGAACTTGTCTGCACGCTTCTATCCGTCGGGGCACATGGTGTATCTCGATGGTGGTTCGCGCACCGCGCTCAAGCGCGATCTCGCGACGATGTACGACGCGACGGTCAGCGATACGGGTGCGCGGCTGCGGATTCGCGCGCTGCAGGCGAAGAAGACGGGCGGGCACGCGTAGCGTCGCCCGTCGTGCACGTGCCGCGCGTGACCGTTACGGTTCGCGCGGCGCGGTTTGGCTTACGTGGTCGACTTACGTGGTCGACTTACGTGGTCGACTTACGCGGTCGGCCAGTCGAACGGCGTATACGGCAGCGCGCGCTTGTGGCGCGAACCGTCGTAGAAGCGCAGCACCGTTTCGTACACCGTGTCGGAGACGGTCTTGCCTTCGAGGAAATCGTCGATCTCGTCGTAGGTGACGCCGTATGCGTGCTCGTCGGGGCGCAGCGGACGCAGTTCCTCGAGGTCGGCCGTGGGCACCTTCATCACGATCAGTTCGTCGCCGCCGAGCGCGCGGGCGACCGCACGCACGCGGCGCTTGCTCAGGCCGGCAAGCGGAAGCACGTCCGCGCCGCCATCGCCGAATTTCGTGAAGAAGCCCATCAGCGATTCGGCCGCGTGGTCGGTGCCGATCACGATGCCGCGCCGCGCGCCGGCGACCGCGTACTGCGCGATCATGCGCTCGCGCGCCTTGATGTTGCCGTGCACGAAGTCCTGCTGCGCCGGGGTTTCGAACGCGTGGCCGGACGCGACCAGCGACGCGAGCATCGCGTCGGCGGCGGGTTTCACGTCGACCGTGAACGTCTCGTCCGCGCGCACGAACGCGAGCGCGCGCTGCGCATCGGCTTCGTCGTTCTGCACGCCGTTCGGCAAGCGCATCGCGATGAAGCGGGCATCGTAGCCGCCGGCGCGCAACTGTTCGACCGCCAGCTGCGCGAGCCGCCCGGCCGTCGACGAATCGACGCCGCCGCTGATGCCGAGCACGTAGGTCCGCAGGCCGCTCGAACGAAGGTACTGCGCAAGGAAATCGACGCGCCGGGCGATCTCGGCGTCGACGTCGAAGTGCGGGGCGACGTTCAGTTCGGCAATGATCGCGCGTTGGCGGCTGGCGTAATCGGCGGATGTCATGAAGGTGGTTCCGGAACGAAATGCGAGGCGCCCATCATAAGCGCAATCGGGGCGCGGCGCCGCGCCGGGCATGCGATCCGGCCGCTTCGCGTTGCATCGGCGAGACGCGGTGCATCGTCATGGTGCAGAGTGCGCGGCGGTGCTCCCAGGCGCGCGGGCGGATGCTTCGTTTCGATGCGGGGTGGGACGGCGTTTCCTGTCGCCTGACCGCCTGCGTTAGCGCCGCGCGAGCACGACACCCACGAGCGCAAGCGCGAAGCCGGCGAGCTGGACGGTCGCGAGGGTTTCGCCGAACAGCAGGTAGCCCTGCAGCGCGGCGAGCGGCGGCGCGAGGAACAGCAACGACGTCGCGCGCGCCGCGTTGCCCCGCCGCAGCATCCACATCAGCATCGTGACCGCGCCGCCGGACAGGAACACGACGCCCCACACGAGCGAGATCCACAGCGCCGGCGCGCCGATCCAGCGCGTTTCGTGCAGCAGCACGACGAAGACGGCCGCGACGATCGCCGCGCCGAGGTTCTGCACGGCGACGGCCGTGCGCAGGTCGTTCTGCGCGAGCTTGCCCTTCTGGTACAGCGAGCCGGCGGTGATCGAGCCGACCGCCAGGATCGATACGGTCACGACGAACCACGCGGGCGCGGCGCCTGGCGGCGGCGCGACGCCGCCCGCGACCTTCGGCGCGAGCACGAGCGCGACGCCGGCAAGCCCGAGCGCCATCCCGAGCCAGCCGCGCGCGGGCAGTCGCTCGTTGAACAGCGGCACGGCGAGCACGGCGGTGGCGAGCGGCTGCAGCGCGCCGAGCAGCGCCATCACGCCCGCATTCAGCCCTTGCGCGACGGCCCAGTAGCTGGCGCCGAGATAGACGCCCTGCAGCAGCGCGCCGGCGATCAGGTGGCGCGGCCATTCGCGGCGGGCCGGCCACGGCGCGCGCGCGACGAGGGCGACCGCGCCGAACAGCGCGGCCGTGCCGGCGAAACGCGCGAGCAGGAACAGGTTCGGATCGGCGTAGGGCTTGATTGCCCGGGCGACGATGAAGCCGGTGGACCACAGCGCGACGAAAGCCGCGGCGACGAGCGAGGTAAACATGCGTGGCGGGCCGCGATACGGCCGGACGAATCGTGAAGTCGGTCAGTATCGGATGAAGCGGTGCCGCCGTCTTGTCGGATTCTGCACTCGGGCGTCGCGCGTGCGGGATGCGTGCGGCGGCCATGCGCCGCGCTGCTGCTTCGGTGCAAGCTGCGGCCGCAGAGGCGGACGCGATGCGTCGCCGGCGCGTCGCGCGCCAGCGTGCCGGCCGTTCGGTTATCGCACGGCCGGATGAAAGGGCCGAGCCGTGAAAGCGTGCCGTGGCGCGGGCAAAGAAACGGAGAGCCGTCGAGCCAGCCGTTCGGTTATTACCCGGCCGGGCGAAAGGGCCCGCCGCATGAAAGCGCGCCGTGGCGCGGGCAAAGAAACGGAGATCCGTCGAGCCAGCCGTTCGGTTATTACCCGGCTGGGAGAAAGGGCCCGCCGCATGAAGGCGCACCGTGGCGCGGGAGAAGGAACGGAGATCGGTCGACCCAGCCGTCCGGTTATTACCCGGCTGGGCGAAAGGGCCAGCCGCATGAAAGCGTGCCGTGGCGCGGGCAAAGGAACAGAGATCCGTCGAGCCAGCCGTCCGGTTATTACCCGGCCGGGCGAAAGGGCCGCGCCACGAAGGCGTGCCATCGAGCGGGCGAAGAAACGAAGATCAATCGAGCGAGAACGTGTCGAGCGGCTGGTTGGCGCGCGCGTCGGTCGCGAAGCGCGCGGCGAGTTGTTCGTACAGCCGGCGCGCTTCGTCGAGCGTCAGGTCGATCCAGTACGGATCGCCGGCCCCGTCGTTGAGTCGTTCCGGCGAAAACTGGATTTCGAGCACACTGCCTTTGCGATACATTGCGCAAGCCCCTTGATGATCTGTCGTTAGGCGAAGCGCAAAGTGTAGCAACCGCTTGCCGTGCCGATTCGCGCGCATCCGGCAATACAGAATTTCGCTGACGTGAAACGCGGCCGCCGCCGGACGCAGCGCCGTCAAATGACAGTCAAACGGCCGTAATACAATGGCTGGCTTACCCATTACGAGTCGCCTCGGGCGCATTGCGATGCTGGCGGAACAACGTCATCAATACATTCTGTCGGAGCTCGGACGATCGGGCGCGCTGTCGGTTGCCGAACTCGTGCGCTCGCTCGACGTGTCGCGCGAGACCGTGCGGCGCGACCTGAACGCGCTCGCGGCGCGCGGCCTGCTCGTGATGACGCACGGCGGCGCGCTGGCGGCGGACCGCCGCGAGCCGAGCCTGTCCGAGCGCGAAGCGGCGAACGCCGAAGCGAAGCGCACGATCGGCCGACGCGCGGCCGAATTCGTGCCCGACGATGCATCGGTGCTGATCGACTCGGGCAGCACGCCGCATGCGGTGGCGCTGGCGCTCGCCGACCGGCACCGGCTGTCGATCTACACGAACGACTGGCGCACCGCGTTCGTGCTCGCGCGCCGCAACGGCAATCGCGTGACGCTGCTCGGCGGCGAGCTGTCCGACGACGAGGACGCGACGTTCGGGCTCGACACGATCCAGCAGCTCGCGCAATACCACGTCGATTTCGCGTTCGTCGGCGCGGGCGGCATCACGGCCGACGGCGATTGCACCGACTACTCGCGGCTCGCCGCCGAAGTGCGCAGCCGGATGATCGCGGCGGCCGGCACGGCGATCATCGTCGCCGATCATTCGAAGTTCGGCCGCGTGACGCCGGTGCGGATCAACGGCACGGCGGCCGCGCGCTACCTCGTCACCGAGCGCATGCCCGACAAGGCCGTGCGCCGCGCGCTGGCCGCACGCGGCATCGAGCTGCTCGTGTGCGACTGACGCGGGTCCGACATACAAGGTTCATCGAACGGTCATCGCCCGGGAAGAACCGCCGTCAACACTGACCCATTCATCTCTTTCGGCCGAAACGCCAGGAGCACGAATGACCGTCAGCGTCCGCAGCTATCTTTCCCCCACCCTCGTCCTGCTGGCCTTCGACTGGCCCGACGCGGCGTCGCGGCCCGATTTCCTCGGCTTCGCGATCCGGCGCACGCCGGGCTTCTGGTCGGCCGACGGCAAGACGCGGGCGCCGAACAGCTGGCTGCCGAACCGGCTGACGTTCGACGGCCCGGCCGCCGACACGCAGGGCGACGCGCCGACCGACCAGGCGCCGATCCAGAAATTCATGTGGTGGGATGCGCGCATCGATCCGCCGGATCGCGATGCGTCGTTCCGCTATGACGTCTTTCCCGTCGTCGGCACGCCGGCGAACCTGCAGGTGCTCGATGCGGAAGCCGGCGTGTGCGATGTCGTGCTGCCCGCGCATAGCGTCGACGGGATCGGCACCTGGTTCAACCGCGCGGTGGTGAGCTCGCAGGCGTTCGCGAAGCAGGTCGCGGCGCTGGGTCTCGCGCCGGGCGCCGCGCCGAGTGATGCGCAGGCGCTGAAGTTGCGCACGTGGCTCGCGAACGACATGGAGCAGGTGTTCGCGGAGATGCTCGATCCCGCGTCGCGCGCGGTGTCGGCCGTCTATCACCTGACGGACCCGCTGTGGGCGCTGCCGGCATTCGAGGCGTTCGGACGCCGGCACGGCGAAGCGTCGCTCGCGATCGTCTACGACGCGCACACGACCGCGCGCAAGGGCAAGCCGGCGCTGCCGTCGCCGAACCAGCCGGCCGTCGACGCACTGCAGGGCCTCGCGACGCTGGCGCCGCGCGACCGCACGCACATCATGCACGACAAGTTCATCGTGACCGACGCGCCGGGGAATGCGATGCCCGCGCGCGTGCTGACCGGCTCCGCGAACTTCACGACCGAAGGGCTGACGGAACAGGCCAACGTGCTGCACGCGTTCGATTCGCCGGCGCTCGCCGCGCTGTACAACGAGCGCGCGCATGCGCTGGCCGCGAATCCGTCGATCGCGGAGACGGCGCGGCTGTCGTCGGGCTGGTCCGCGCCGTTGACGGTGGGCAGCGCGCAGGTGCGCGTCGCGTTTTCGCCGGAGCCGGCGGGGCAGCGCACCGAGATCGATACGATCGTCGCCGCGATCGCGGCCGCGAAGCATTCGGTGTCGTTCTGCCTGTTCATGCCGACCGACGCGGCGCTGCGCGACGCATGCTTCGCGGCCGGCGACCGCGGCCTGATGATGTTCGGCCTGGTGAACCGCATCAGTGCCGGCAGCGCGACGAAGGCCGATGCCGCGCAGCACGACGGCCAGACGCTCGATGCGGCGACGCTCGCGAATCTCGAGCTTTACCATCGCCAGCGCGATCGTCGCGACGTGATCGATGCCGCGTATTTCTCACCGGCGACGGTGCCGCACGATTTCGAGCCGGAGCTGCGCCTCTTTCCGGGCGAACCGGCGCCCGGCTATCCGCCGGTCGTGATCCACCACAAATTCATCGTGATCGATGCCGAAGGCACGAACCCGATCGTCTATACGGGCTCGGCGAACATGAGCCGCAATTCCGAGCAGTACAACGACGAGAACCTGCTCGAGATTCGCGACACGCGGATCGCCGCGATCTATCTCGCGGAATTCCTGCGGCTCTACGAGCACTATCGCGCGCGGGCGCTGGCGATCGAGACGAAACAGCACGGCGCCGGTTCGCATCGGCAACTCGCGCTCGCGCCGGATTCGAGCTGGGCGAAGAAGTATTACGTGGCGGGGAGCCCGGAAGAGAAGGCGCGGATCGCGCTGGCGTCGACCGCGCCGACGGACTGACGCGCGGCGCATGGTGCATGACGCCTACGCTCGGCCCGAGGCGCGACGTGCTTCCGGCTCATGCCGGTTGCACGCGTCGTGATGTCGTTCTGCTTTCGGGTGGAATCGCGCAGAAGATTCGCGCGGTGCGAACTACGCGGCGACGTAGCGCAGCACCGAGTCGGCGATCGTCTCGCGATGCCGCGCGCGCAGCCGCGGCGCCGACGGATCGCGGCCGAACGCGGCGCCGAACGTATAGCGGTTCGACACGCGGTGGAAGCAGAACGAGCTGATCAGCAGGTGCAGGTCGAACGCGTCGATGTCCTTGCGGAACGCGCCGCTCGCCGCGCCGCGCTCGAGCAGTTCCTCGAGCGTCTTGATGATGCTGACGTTGCGGTTCTTGAACGACTTCAGCTGTTCGAGATACTTCGCGCCGTGGATGTTCTCGATCGACACGAGGCGCACGAAATCGCGATGCTTGTCGTGATAGTCGAACGTGAATTCGACGAGCCGGCGCATGCCTTCGCGCGGCTCCATGTCGCCGACGTGCAGTTCCTGCTCGAGCGCGCGGATGTCGCCGTACACCTTCTCCAGCACGGCCTCGTACAGGCCTTCCTTGCTTTCGAAGTAGTAGTAGAGCATGCGCTTCGTCGTGTTCGTACGCTCGGCGATCGCGTCGACGCGCGCACCGGCGAGGCCCATCGCGGAGAACTCCTGCGTGGCGACGTCGAGGATGTTGCGCTTGGTTTGCTCGGGATCGTATTTGCGCCGCGCATCGGTCGCAAGCGCGCGGCTTTCGGACGTGGCGGCCTTGCTTGCAGCTTTCATGTGACTTTGTTGTGCGTTCGCGGCGGCATGAAAAAATCATTCTAGCATGCAGGAAATCGCCATCCTGCCGACTCGCCGCTCTAATCGGCGGCGCGGTTTCGGCCGCCGCCGCGGCGGTTCAGCGGCGGCACGACGCGAGTGCGTCGCGGGCCTGGTACGCGGTGTACGTGAGCTGCGCGGCGGCGAGGCCCGCGAGCCCGAACGTGCGCGTGAGCCCGAACGCGGCGAAGCCTTCCGGCACCGGCCGCTCGCCGGCCAGCGCGGCGGCGAGCGCTTCGCCGGCGACGGTGGTGGGCGCCATCCCATGGCCGCCGAACGCGATCGCGTGCCACACGCCGTCCGCGTCGCGCCCGATCTGCGGCATCTTGTGCCGCGCGTAGCTCATCAGCCCGCCCCACGCGTATTCGACCTTCACGCCGTCGAGCTGCGGATACACGCGCAGCAGGTCGCGCCGCAGCAGCCGCGCGATCGCGTCGGGGCCGCGGTCTAGCACCGAGATCCGGCCGCCCCACAGAATCCGCGTGTCCTTCAGCGGACGGTAGTAGTCGAACGCGAAACGCGTGTCGTAGATCGCGTACGGCGCATCGATGGCGTCCGGCAGCCGCGTGCCGAGCGGTTCGGTCGCGATCACGTAGGTCGCGATCGGCAGTACCGCGCGCTCGATGCGCGGCGACACGCCGCGCGCATAACCGCCGCCGGCGAACACGACGTCCTTCGCACGCACCGTGCCCTGCGCCGTGCGCACGACGTAGCCGGCGCCTTCGCGCGCGATGCCGAGCGCGGCCGAGCGTTCGTACACGCGGGCGCCGCCGCGCGACGCGGCCGCCGCGACGCCGAGCACGTACTTGAGCGGATGGAAGTGGAACGCGTTCGGCTCGAACAGGCCGCCGTGATAGCGCTGCGTCTTCAGCCGCGCGCGCAGCGCGTCCGTCGCGACGGGTTCCCAGTCGACGTTGAATTCCTGCTTCATCAGCGTGCGCACGCTGTCGAGCCGCGACGGATCGTCGAACCAGTTCGCGAGCATCACGCCCTCGTCGACGATGTCGCAGTCGATGCCGTAGCGGGCAATCCGCGCGCGGATCAGCTCGACCGCATCGACGGTGAGCCGGTACAGGCGACGGCCTTCGTCGCGGCCGAGCGCGCGCAGCAGGTCCGCGTTGTCGAGGCTGTAGCCGCCGAACACGAAGCCGCCGTTGCGGCCCGACGCGCCGAAGCCGACCCGTTCGCCGTCGAGCACGACGACATCCTGCACGCCGCGCTCGACGAGACCGAGCGCGGTGCACAGCCCGGCGAGGCCGCCGCCGACGATGCAGACCTGCGTATCGATCGGGCCGGTCAGTTGCGGGTAGGGCTGGCGGGTAACGGTGGCTTCGTAGAAGTTCTGCATGCGGTTTCGGTGACTCGTAACGGCGGAAAAACAGGCGGCGCGCGTCGATCTTGCCTGAACGCGCGCGCCGCGTCGAATGGGGTTTTCAGCGCAGCGGCCGTCGCGCGCGGGCGGCGGCCGCTGCGTTACCGGGCTCGCCGGGGTGTCAGGCGCCCGGCGTCGGGTTGGCCGGGCTGGCGACGAAGGCCGGATAGCCGGCGTCGACCTTCTCCGGGGTGTCGGGCGTCGCGTTGCGCTCGATCCACGGCGCGATCTCCATGTCCTCGTAGCGCACGAGGCGGCATTTGCGCACCAGCGCGTAACCGAGCCATATCGCAAGGAAGAACGGCACGCCGATATAGGTCGCGGCCACGCTCGCCCAGTCGATCTTGCTGCCCATGAACGCCTGGTAGTCCTGGCCCAGCGCGACGACCGCGCACAGCACGAACGCGAAGATCGGGCCGAACGGGAACCACTTCGAGCGATACGGCAACTGGTCGAGGCGGTAGCCCTGCTTCAGCAGGCCCTTGCGGAAGCGGTAGTGGCTGATCGCGATGCCGAGCCACGTGATGAAGCCGGCCATGCCCGACGTGTTCAGCAGCCACAGGTACACCGTCTTGTCGCCGTACAGCGACGTGAGGAAGCAGAGCGCGCCGACGGCGGTGGTCGCATACAGCGCATTGCGCGGCACGCCGCCCGGCGACAGCTTCGCGAACAGCCTCGGCGCGCGGCCTTCGACCGCGAGGTTGTAGAGCATCCGCGTCGACGCGTACATGCCCGAGTTGCCTGCCGACAGCACGGCCGTCAGGATCACCGCGTTCATCACGCCGGCCGCCACCGCGAGGCCCGCGTGGCGGAACACCAGCGTGAACGGGCTCACGCCGATGTCGGTCACGTCGCTCTTCAGCAGGCTCGGGTCGGTGTACGGAATCAGCACGCCGATCACGATGATCGCGAGCACGTAGAACAGCAGGATGCGCCAGAAGATCTGGCTCACCGCGCGGGGGATCGTCGTGCGCGGGTTCTCCGATTCGCCGGCCGCGACGCCGATCATTTCGGTGCCCTGGAACGAGAAGCCCGCGATCATCGCGACGCCCATCAATGCTGGCAGGCCGCCGGCGAACGGCGCGTCGCCGATCGTGAAGTTGGCCCAGCCCGCGCTCGGGCCGCCCTGCAGAATGCCGAAGATCATCATCACGCCGACACCGAGGAACGCGACGACCGTCAGCACCTTGATCAGCGCGAACCAGTATTCGGCTTCGCCGAAGCCGCGCACCGACAGCGCGTTGAGCGCGAAGATCAGCGTGAGAAACAGCGCGCTCCACCAGACGCCCGGCACATGCGGAAACCAGTAATGCATCACGAGCTGAGCGGCGACGAGTTCGACCGCGAGCGTGACGGCCCAGCTATACCAGTAGTTCCAGCCGATCGCGAAGCCGAAGCCTTCGTCGACGAACTTCGAGCCGTAGGTCGCGAACGAGCCCGACACCGGCATGAACGCGGCCATTTCGCCGAGGCTCGTCATCAGGAAGTAGACCATCAGGCCGATCAGCATGTACGCGACGATCGCGCCGCCGGGGCCGGCCTGCGAAATCGATGCGCCGGACGCGACGAACAGGCCCGTGCCGATCGAGCCGCCGATCGCGATCATCCGCAGATGGCGCGCCTGCAGGCTGCGGTGGAGGGACGGTTTCGCGGGACGCGAGCCGGACGGGGAGGGGGAATCGGGGCGGGCATCTGAATGCATGGGCGGTGCTGGGCGCTGTCTCCGGAATTGTTTTTGGCCGCGAAGCGCCACCCGTCGCCGGCCGCCGGCCGGACAGCGGCGGTTCCGCGCGGCCCGGTTCGGGCGAACCGCGGGGCGCGATGCGCGTCGCGTTCGTCTGTCGTCCGGCCGCATGTCGGGCGGCCGTCGTCGCGCCGGGTGCGGAGCACTTCGACGCGACCCGATTGTGTGGGGCCGGAGCACGCGCGGCAAACGATATTTCCGCACAGGGTAATGCCGGATAGTCATCAAGTCGGGGCGGCCGGCAACGCGGCGGGGCGGCCCGGTCACGGGCCTCGGACAAGTCTCATTCGGTGTAGGAAAGCGGGGGATTCGTCCCGCCGGGGTGTTGCGCTTTCGGAATGAAGTCGTGAGTTAATATCAATAGCGGGCCGACTTGTGGCCACCGACAATGTGTCTCATGGATCGTGCGTCGCGAGGCGACGGCGTGCCGGTCGGCCGGGGTTGCGGCGACGGCGCGCGGGCGATGCGCCGGGCGGCGCGTCGGGCCGGCCGGGGCGCGCATCCGCTTGCACAAGGCGCGCGAACGCGCTCCAATCGAATCACGCGGGCGGCGTCGCCGCCGCACCGATCAATCTGTCCCTGAAGAGGAAGTGATGCAATTCAACGACATTCTTGCTGCGCTCGACATCGATCTCGCCCGGTGGAAAGGCACCGCGCTGACCGCGCGTTCGCCGCTCGACGGCGCGACGCTCGCGACGCTGGCGGTCGACTCGCCCGCCGACGCCGAGCGCAAGATCGACGCCGCGCACGACGCATTCCTCAAGTGGCGCACGGTGCCGGCGCCGGTGCGCGGCGAGTTCGTGCGCGTGTTCGGCAACGTGCTGCGCGAGCACAAGGCCGAGCTGGGCCGCCTCGTCACGCTCGAAGCCGGCAAGATCACGTCGGAAGGCCTCGGCGAAGTGCAGGAAATGATCGACATCTGCGATTTCGCGGTCGGCCTGTCGCGCCAGTTGTACGGCCTGACGATCGCGTCGGAGCGCCCGGGCCACCGGATGATGGAAACGTGGCACCCGATCGGCGTGTGCGGCGTGATCTCGGCGTTCAACTTCCCGGTCGCGGTGTGGGCGTGGAATGCGGCGCTCGCGTTCGTGTGCGGCGATTCGGTCGTGTGGAAACCGTCGGAGAAGACGCCGCTCACCGCGATTGCGTGCCACGTGCTGCTCGAGAAGGCGATCCGCGAATTCGAGAAGACGCATCCGGGCGTCGCGCCGCAGGGCCTGAGCCAGCTGGTGCTCGGCATGCGCGATGTCGGCGAGGTGCTGACGTCGTCGAAGAAGGTGCCGGTCGTCAGCGCGACGGGCAGCGTGCGGATGGGCCAGGAAGTCGCGAAGGTGCTGAGCCAGCGTCTCGCGCGCGGCATCCTCGAGCTCGGCGGCAACAACGGGATGATCGTCGCGCCGAGCGCCGATCTCGACCTCGTGGTGCGCGCGGTCACGTTCGCGGCGGTCGGCACGGCCGGCCAGCGCTGCACGACGCTGCGCCGCCTGATCGTGCATCGCAGCCTGGTCGAGCAACTGCTGCCGCGCATCGAGAAGGCCTATGCGTCGGTGAAGGTCGGCAACCCGCTCGAGGAAGGCACGCTAGTCGGCCCGCTGGTCGACCGCGCATCGTTCGACGCGATGCAGAAGGCGCTGGCCGATGCACGCGAGCAGGGCGGCGAAGTGAAGGGCGGCGAGCGCGTCGACATCGGTCACGCGGATGCGTACTACGTGCGTCCGGCGATCGTGCGGATGCCGAAGCAATCGGCGGTGGTCGAGCGCGAAACGTTCGCGCCGATCCTGTACGTGATGATCTACGACAACTTCGACGATGCAATCGAGCTGCACAACGCGGTGCCGCAAGGCCTGTCGTCGGCGATCTTCACGAACGACATGCGCGAGGCCGAGCAGTTCATGTCGGCCGCGGGCAGCGATTGCGGGATCGTCAACGTGAACATCGGCACGAGCGGCGCGGAGATCGGCGGCGCGTTCGGCGGCGAGAAGGAAACGGGCGGCGGGCGCGAGTCGGGTTCGGATGCGTGGAAGGCGTATATGCGCCGTGCGACGAACACGATCAACTACAGCCGTCAGCTGCCGCTCGCGCAGGGCGTGAAGTTCGACGTGTGAGGCGCGGCGCCCGGCAGGACGCCTTAACCGTCGAATGAACAGGGCCGGTTGCCGCGGAAGCGGTAACCGGCCCTTGTCGTTTCCGGTAATGCGTGTGCTACGAGGATCGACCAGCGTGCAGCCGCGGGTTCGCTTCCGGCTCGTGCTGCGTGGCACTCTCGAGCGCCGGCATGTTCTGCACGACCAGCATCTGCGGCGTCGACAGCGTGATCTGCGCCGCGCGCAACTGCTTCAGGATCTCGAACAGCAGGTCGCTTTTGGTCGAGGCCGCGATCCGCGGGCTCGCCACGTAGCCCGTCACGCTCAGCGTGATCCCGTCCGGCGCCAGTTGGCTGAACGTGACCGACGGCGCCGGCTTGTCGAGAATCGCCGGGTGTTCGCGATACGCATCGAGCAGCAGGTCGCGCACCTGCACGGGATCGGTGTTCAGCGGGAACGTCAGCGTGAGCGTCGCGACGCCTTGCGTGCTGTTGCCCATCGTCACGTTGCGCACGTTCTGCGAGATCAGCTGCGAGTTCGGCACGATCACGGTCGAGCGATCGCTGAGCTGGATCTCGGTCGCGCGCACGTTGATGCGGCGGATGTCGCCTTCGACGCCCGCGATGCTGACCATGTCGCCGACCTTCACCGGCCGCTCGGTCAGCAGGATCAGCCCCGACACGAAGTTCTTCACGATTTCCTGCAGGCCGAAACCGATACCGACCGACAGTGCGCTGACGATCCACGCGAGGTTGCTCCACCGGACACCGAGCAGCCCCAGCGTCATCAGCACGAGCAGCACGTAGCCGACGTTGGTGAACAGCGTGACCAGCGACACGCGCATCCCCGCGTCCATGCCGAGCGCCGGCATGAATTCGTTGTCGAGCCAGCGGCGCACCGAGCGCAGCAGGTAGAAGCCGATCGCGAACCCAATGACGGCGTTCAGGATCCGGTCGGGCATGATGTTCAGGCTCTGCAGCCGCTGGCCGCCGATCATCGCGATCGCGCTGTCGAGCAGGTCGCTCGGCGTCGTGCCGAAGCCGCCCGTCACCAGCGCGATGGCCGCGACCAGCATCAGCAGGCTCGTGCCGAGCCCGGACACGACGGTGTGCGCCTGCTCGAGATGCCGGTCGTCGAGCGCGAACAGGTGCTTGATCTGCTTGCCGCTCGACAGGTTCGCGGAGAACAGGCTTTCGCTGGCGTCGCGCGTGAGCTGCGTCAGGATGTAGACGCTGCACAGCACGATCTCGAACCACACGAGCTCATACGTGATGAACCGTGCGACCGTGATGTAGCCGATCAGCAGCGCAACGAGCGACACGACGATCGCCAGCGTGACGCCCGCGTGGATCAGCCCCGCGAGCGTCGAACGCTCCTCGGGCGCCTCGCCGGATGCCGCGAGCGCGGTGCGTACGCGGTTCGCGCGCAGGATCGACGCGCCGACGGTCAGCGCGACGACGAGCGATACGATGCCGCGGCCGAGCAGCGTGACGGACAGGCTGGTATCGACGATCCGGTTGATCGATTCGAGCGTGCCCGACATCAACAGCAGCGCGGCCAGCACGCCGGGGAACGGCCGCATCGCGAGCGCGACGGGATCGGCGAGCGCCGGCAGCCGCCACGACGGATGCTTGGTGCAGAGCAGCGCGCGGCCGAGGCCGGCGATCAGCGCGCAGGTCACGGCGAGCTTTGCGAACTGGTCCCACAGATCGTTCATCGACGGCGTGAGCTCGTAGTGGCGCGCGAGCGCGAGATAGAGCACCTGGACGGCGACCGCGGTCGCCAGCAGCGTCGAGAATGCGGTCGCCAGCGCCAGTGCGCTGCGGCGCAGCCGGGTGGGCGGCAGACGGTTCAGGCAGAACCACGCGAGCCCGCGCTCGACGAGGCGGCGGCCGCCGAGCCACACCGCGAGCGCGGCGATCAGCAGGAGCGTGGTGATGGCGCGCTGGCCGGGTGTCCACGACGAGCGCAGCATGTCGCGCAGTTCGTCGTTGAAGTCGTCGAGGCGCTGGACATCGTCCGGCGACAGATGGAACAGCGGCAGCCAGAATTGCGCGCCGAAGATGCTGCCCGAACGGAACGCGAGCTGATTCCTCAGCAGGCTACGGTGCAGTTTCGCGAACTGGTCGTTCAGGTTCGCCAGGTTGGCCTTCTGGTCGGCCGCCTGCTTCAGCGCTGCTTCGATCTGCGTCTTGCGCGCGTTCAGCGTCGCCCGCTGCTGCGCGACCGCGGGTGTTTCGGGCGACGCGCCCGGCGCCGGCGGCGGGCCGAGCACGTCGAGCTGAGCCTGGATCTGCGTGCGCTGCGGCGCGAGCTCGCTCTGCAGCTTCTCGACATCGGCGCTCAGTTCCTGCGTCGCTTCGCCGAGCCCGTCGAGCTCCTTGCTGTTGGTCGCGTTCGACGTCTGCTGCTTGATGCGGTCCTGTTGCACCTGCATCTGCTTGAGCTGTGCCACCGCATCGCTCAGCGAGATGGTCGGCACGGGGACGCCGACGCCGCTCGCGCTCGGCGCGGATGCGGCGCCCGGAAACGCCGACGCGGGCGCGAGCGCAGCGAACTGCAGCAACGCGAACAGCGCGATCCGGCGTGCGTAGGTGGAGAGTCGTGGTATGGACATGGAATACTTACGTTTTGCCGACAATGCCGAACGCCGAAAGGCGCCCGGAAGCCGGGAGTTTGGCCCGGTAGCATGTTACCGGGCTGCGGCTCGAACGAAATTCGAACAGATATGCGCGAATTCCGCCGGCGGGGCGTCAGTGGCAGCGCTCGAAACAGCCGCTCGCGCCCGTGCCAGCAGGGCGAATGCCGATTTTGCCGAAGCCGGGAAGCGGTGTTTCGACGATGCCGCGCGCTCGATCAGCCGGATCGATGGTTACGAAAGTTACATACTGCAGCGCGCGTAATGGCGTGCATAAACGGGGATCGAGTGCGTGGGGCGATTGTCGATTCCGGCGCGTTGTAGCCGGCGACCGTGCTTCAACGATTGATGTGTTCGGTCGCTCGCCTCGCTAAAATGCGCAAAGCCGCTTGCCAATGCCCTCTGCTAGCGCCAAGACAATCAATAATCCGGAGACTCGCCCCCATGGCATCGACCGTGCCTGATCCCGCTTCCGTAGCGGACACCTTTCGAACTGCCCCCATCGACGCCGGCTCGATTTCAGCCCGCCTCGACCGCCTGCCACCGACCCGCAGCGTCTGGAAGCTCGTCGTGCTGCTGAGCCTCGGCTTCTTCTTCGAACTCTACGACCTGCTGTACAGCGGCTACATCGCGCCGGGCCTCGTGAAAAGCGGGATCCTGTCCGCGACGACGCACGGCCTGTTCGGCACCACGGGCGTCGCGAGCTTCATCGCCGCGCTGTTCTCCGGGCTCTTCATCGGCACGATCGCATGCGGCTTCCTCGCGGACCGCTTCGGCCGCCGGGCGATCTTCACGTGGTCGCTGCTGTGGTACACGGCCGCCAACGTCGTGATGGCGTTCCAGGACACCGCAGGCGGATTGAACTTCTGGCGCTTCGTCGTCGGTCTCGGCCTGGGCGTCGAGATGGTCACGATCGGCACGTATATCTCCGAACTCGTGCCAAAGCAGATCCGCGGCCGCGCATTCGCATGCGAACAGGCGGTCGGGTTCGTCGCGGTGCCGGTGGTCGCGTTCCTCGCGTACCTGCTCGTGCCGCATGCGCCGTTCGGTCTCGACGGCTGGCGCTGGGTCGTGCTGATCGGCGCGCACGGCGCGCTGTTCGTGTGGTGGATTCGCCGCGCGTTGCCGGAAAGCCCGCGCTGGCTCGCGCAGCAGGGGCGCATCGAGGAAGCCGACCGCATCATGCGCGCGCTCGAGGCGAAGGTCGAAGCCGAATACGGCCGGCCGCTGCCGCCGCCCGCGCCGGCCGAGCCGGTGCCGCCGCGCGGTAGCTTCCGCGACATGTGGGTGCCGCCGTATCGCAGCCGCACGATCATGATGACGATCTTCAACGTGTTTCAGACGGTCGGTTTCTACGGCTTCGCGAACTGGGTGCCGACGCTGCTGATCAAGCAGGGCATCACGATCACGTCGAGCCTCATGTATTCGAGCGTGATCGCGCTCGCGGCGCCGCTCGGTCCGCTGATCGGCCTCGTGATCGCCGACCGTTTCGAGCGCAAGTCGGTGATCGTCGCGATGGCGGCGGCGATCGTCGTCTGCGGGCTGATGTTCAGCCAGACGACGGTGGGCGCGTTCCTGATCGTGCTCGGCATCGGCCTCACGCTCGCGAGCAACATCATGTCGTACAGCTTCCATGCGTATCAGGCCGAACTGTTCCCGACGTCGATCCGCGCACGCGCGGTGGGCTTCGTCTACTCGTGGAGCCGCTTCTCGGCGATCTTCTCGTCGTTCGTGATCGCGGCCGTGCTGAAAGGCTTCGGCACGTTCGGCGTGTTCGCGTTCATCGCCGGCGCGATGGTGATCGTGATGGCCGCGATCGGGCTGATGGGGCCGCGCACCAAAGGCATCGCGCTTGAAGCGATTTCGAAGTAGGGAGGCGGGTGGGGCGCTCGTGTGTTGGGTACGGCACGCGAGCGCGGCGTTGCTGAAAACGCGCAACGTAACAGCCTGCCATGCGGCGAAGAAGCAATCGGCAACGAGTTGAAACAAAGCGTGACGAAGCGCAAAACCGCCGTCAAACCGGGGGTTCGGCCCTGCGGATCGTCATTCGCGCGGGTAGAATGAAAGACCTGACGACTCATTAGCCGCCATCGTGCCGAACGCGCTGTACTGCGAACGGCCCACCGCGAAGAGGCGTCGGCGCCGAGGCATGCGATGCCTGCGGCGTGTCGATGGCTCGTGCGGAAGACGCGCCGTTCGCCCTATGCGGCGGCCGGATCGGCCGATGGCCTCGATCGTATGATGCTTTCCGACCTGACGCGGTTGCTGCCCAAGCCGCGTTGCCGTACCCTCGCCGTCGCCGCGTCCATGTGGCTCGCGGCCGCGCTCCCGATCTCCGTGCTTGTCGAGCGGTCAGCCTTTGCCGCGTCCGACGTGCCGTCGTCTGGTGCTACGTCATCCTCATCAACTGCGTCGCCCGCGCATCCGGCTTCGGCGGCGTCTGCGCCGTCGGCGGCAATGCCGTCGTCTGGTGCATCCGCCGTGCATCGTGCTTCGTCGGCCAACGGGGCGTCTGCGGCATCGGCCGTGCATCGTGCTGCGCCGGCCAGCGGGGCATCGGCGGCATCGGCCGTGAATCATGCTGCGCCGACCAACGGAGCATCGGCGGCGTCCGCCGTGAATCATGCTGCGCCGGCGAGCGGGGCATCGGCGGCATCCGCCGTGCATCATGCTGCGCCGGCTAGCGCGGCATCAGCGGCATCCACTGTGAATCATGCTGCACCGGCCAGCGCGGCATCAGCAGCATCCTCCGCGTCCACCGCATCGCCCGCATCGGCCGCTTCCGGCACGCCGGCGAGCGAAGCCGAGGCTCCCGCGCCCACGCCGCCGCGCCGGCACCCGCCGCTGTCGGCCGACGAAGCAAAGAACGCCACCGCGCGAGCGGTCGACATGCACAAGGACTTCACGCAGGAAGTCACGCGGCGCCTGAACGTGCCCGCGAGCGAGCAGCGCGCGTACGGCGTGCGCCTTCAGAAAGCCCTCGCCGATGCGAACCTCGGCGACCTCGCCGGCGAGTACATCGTGATGGTCGACCGCGCGCCGAACGTGCAGGCGCTGTTCATCTACTTCCGCGCGACGCCGACCAATGCGTGGCTGATGATCGGCGCGTCGCCGGTCGGCACCGGCTGGCCCGGCAAGTACGATCACTTCCTGACGCCGCTCGGCGTGTTCCATCACTCACCCGACAACATGGACTTCCGCGCGGAAGGCACGACGAACGACAACGGCATTCGCGGCTACGGCCATCGCGACATGCGCATCTACGACTTCGGCTGGGTGGACGGCGAGCGCGGCTGGGGCAAGGGCGGCAAGTCGCCGATGCGTTTCCAGATGCACGCGACCGACCCCGACCGCCTCGAGGCGCTGCTGGGCATCCGCCACTCGAAAGGCTGTGTGCGGATTCCCGCGTCGCTGAACACGTTCCTCGACCGGCACGGCATTCTCGACGACGACTATCAGGCGCGCGTCGAAGCCGGCAAGTCGCTGTGGGTGCTGCGTCATGATCGCGACATCACGCCGATCGCCGGCCGCTACTTGGTCGTGATCGACAGCGCGCGCAAGACGCGTCCGGCATGGTCGCCGGCGCCGGGGCGCAACGCGTGGTCGAAGTTGCCGAAGAACGGCGACACGGCGGACTGACGGCAGCCGGTCCGCTGCGGGAGGTGGTCGGATAAGAATAAATCCGTTTTATGGATACATAAGAAAAGCAAACTTTTATTATCCGATCGCGATTCGTATAGTCGAGTCCGGTTTCGCGGAAAACCTGCCGCGCCCGGACTCTCACCGACCATACGACCCGCATGAAAACTCTCTACAAGCTCGCTCCGCTCGCGATGCTCGGCGCCTTCGCGACCCATGCCGGTGCGCAAAGCAGCATCACGCTGTACGGTCTCATCTCGGCTGGCGTCGGGTACGCGACCAACCAGGGCGGCAAGAACGCGTGGCAGGCGCTGTCCGGCACGAACCAGAACCCGCGCTGGGGGCTGAAGGGCAAGGAGGATCTCGGGCAGGGGCTGTCGGCGATCTTCCAGCTCGAGAACGGCTTCAACGTGATGACGGGCACGGCCGCGCAGAACGGCCGCGAGTTCGGGCGCATGGCCTACGTGGGCCTCGCCGACCGCACCTACGGGTCGCTGACGTTCGGCCGCCAGTACGACGCGATCCACGACTACATCGGGCCCGTGATCATCGCGAGCAACGGCGTGAACATCGGCGACAACGACAACGGCTACAACGACATCCGCGTGCAGAACTCGGTGAAGTACGTGAGCCCCGTCTACTACGGCCTGAAATTCACCGCGCTGTACGGCTTCAGCAACGCGACCGGCTTCGCGAACAACAGCGCGTACAGCTTCGGTCTCGGCTACGAGCGCGGCCCGCTGCGCTGGAGCGTGGTCTATGCGCAGTACAACCATCCCTACAGCAGCACGAATCAGGACGGCGCGATCGCGAACGACTATGGTTCGCCGCTCCTGATCTTCGCGAAGAGCGCGATGTCGCCGGCGGTGTTCGCGAGCCGGCAGCGCATCGCGGGCACGGGCGGCTTCTACACGATCGGCCGCGCGCAGTTCGCGGCGCTGTTTACCGACGTGCGCTACGATTACCTCGACAATTCGCATCTGCACCTGCAGAACGTCGGCGTGAACGTCGTCTATACGATGACGCCGCAGCTCTTTCTCGGTGCCGCGTATGCGTTCACGAACGGCAAGTACGACGTGATCGACAAGCGGCCGAAATGGCATCAGGTGAACCTGCAGGCCGACTACTTCCTGTCGAAACGCACTGACGTCGCGCTGACGGTGATCGCGCAGCAGGCGGCCGGCGACGCGCAGCACGCGCAAATCTTCGCGTACGCACGCTCGACCGGCACGCGCCAGATGATGGCGACGCTCGGCGTGCGGCACGTATTCTGAGAGCCCGACCATGACCCATCCGATCGCATCCCGCCGCACCTTCCTGAAACTGTCCGCCGCGCTGGCCGGCACCGCGCTGCTGCCCGAAACGGGCGCGTTCGCGGCCGGCGGCGACGCCGCGCGCCGCACGGTGATCATCGATACCGACCCGGGGCAGGACGATGCCATCGCGATCCTGTTCGCGCTGGGCGCGCAGGACCGCCTCGACGTGCGCGCGCTGACCGCCGTGGCCGGCAACGTGCCGCTCGAGCTGACCGAACGCAATGCGCGGATCATCCGCGACTGGGCCGGCCGCACGCAGACGCTGCCGGTCTTCGCGGGTTGCCCGCGCCCGCTCGTGCGCGAACTTGTGACGGCTGCGAACGTGCACGGCAAGACCGGCCTCGAAGGTGTCGCGCTGCACGAACCGCGCGCGCCGCTCGCGGCCGGGCATGCGGTGTCGTACCTCGTCGATACGCTGAGCCGCGCGGCGCCGAACAGCGTGACGCTGTGTGCGCTCGGCCCGCTGACGAACATCGCGACCGCGCTGGTCGAAGCGCCGCAGATTCGCGGCGCGTTGCGCGAGATCGTGCTGATGGGCGGCGCGTTTTTCGAGCGCGGCAACATCACGCCGGCCGCGGAGTTCAACATCTACGTCGATCCGCAGGCGGCCGAAATCGTATTCGGCAGCGGGGTGCCGATCGTCGTGCTGCCGCGCGACGTCGCGGTGAAGGCGCCGATCACGCCGGCGCGCGTCGCGCCGTTCCGAGCGCTCGGCAATCGCTGCGGCGCGATCGTCGCGGACATCATGGACGCCGAGCTCGCGTACAACAAGAAGCGGCGCGGCGTCGACGACGGGCCGATGTACGACCCGACGGCGGTCGGCTATCTCGTCGATCCGACGCTGTTCAATGGACGCAAGGTGAACGTCGTCGTCGAGACGACCGGGCAGTGGACGCTCGGCGAGACGGTGATCGACTGGAACGGGCGCAGCGGTCGCGCGCCGAACGCGACGTGGATCAACGAGGTCGACGCGGACCGCTTCTACGCGACGCTCGCCGAGCGCATCGCGAAGCTGCCCTGAAGGCGACGTGACGCAACGCGACGTGCCCCGCGCCGAACCGGATCAGATGTGCTTCGCAATCCACTCACGGCAGGTGCGCACGTGCGGGCCGCGATCGTCGGCGGCGAGCGAGATCAGCGAGATCGCACGCGTGACGCGCGGTTTTTCCACACGCAGCGCGACGAGCTCGGGATCGTGCAGATGCATCGTGTAGAGGCTCGGCAGCACCGCGGTCGCGAGGCCGTTGCGCGCGAGCGCGTACAGCGGCTCCGTGTATTCCATCCGGTACGCGACGTTCAGGCGCAGCTTCGCGGCGCCGCCGGTGCGATGCAGCGACTCGCTGACGCTGCCGCGCACGAACACGGCCAGCTCGCGGTCGACGAGCTTCGCCCACGTGACGCTCTTCGCGCCCGCGAGCGGATCGTCGTGCCGCACGACGATCACGATCTCGTCCTCGAAGAGCTGCCGATAGTGCAGCGTGCCGTCGTCGCTGTCGGGTTCGCGCACGCCGATGCCGAGATCCGCGACGCCGTCGCGCACGGCTTCGACGAGCGCGCTGTTCGGCAGATCGGTGAGCGTGAAGCGCAGCGCCGGATGCGTGCCGCGCAGTGCGTTGAGCGCGGGCAGCAGGCGGCCGGCGACCGACGGGATGAATGCGATGCGCACCGTCTGGATGCGTTCGCCGATGAGCCGCGTCATGTCGTCGAAGGTGCCGCGCGCCTGGTTCAGCAGCCGCTCGGCGAGCGGCAGCACGGCCTCGCCGGCGGAGGTGAGCGTGAGTCGATGTGCGGTGCGCGCGAACAGGCGCCCGCCGAGCAGGAACTCGATCTGGCGGATCGACGCGGTGAGCGCGGGCTGCGTGAGCGACAGCGCCTGCGCGGCCTGCGTGAAGCTGCGCGCGTGCGCAAGGACGACGAAGTGCTGGACCTGCCGCAGCGTGAGTGCGGGTAACAGCGACGAGCGGTCGGACGACATCGGGCAATAACGGTCGGATGCGGTACGCGGCAGTATAGGGCCGCGCCGCGCGAACCGACACAGGACAATAATCGGAATCACAGGAGAACCACCATGTCAGCGACTGACACGATGCCGGCGCGTACGCCGGCCAACTGGCTCGAACGGCGCTTCGCGCTCGCGGCGCGCGGCACGAGCGTGCGCACCGAGACGCTCGCCGGCATCACGTCGTTTCTCGCGGCCGCTTACCTGCTCGTCGTGATCCCGTCGCTGCTCGCGACGGGCGGGATGGAGCGCGGCGCGGCGACGACCGCGACGATCATCGTGTTCGTGCTGTTTACGACGCTGATGGGCCTCTACGCGAACCTGCCGTTCCTCGTCGGCCCCGGCATCGGCGGCTCGGTGATCATCGGCGTGACGCTCGCGACGACGGAACACGTCGGCTGGCAGACGGGCCTCGGCATCGCGTGCGTGTCGGGCGTGCTGTTCTTCCTGCTGACGATCTTCGGCGCGCGCGGCGTCGTGATGCGGCTGATTCCGGTGCAGATCAAGCTCGGGCTCGGCGCATCGATCGGCCTGTTCGTGACGATGCTCGGGCTGCGCAATGCAGGGATGGTCGTCGCGAACGCGAAGACCAACGCGTTCGCGCTCGGCGACTTCTCGCGGCCGGGTGCGCTCGTCGCGCTGATCGGTCTCGCGGTCGCGATCGTGCTGCAGGCGCGCAAGGTGCCCGGCGCGATCCTGATCGCGATTCTCGTCGCGGCCGCGGCCGGCGTGCCGCTCGGCGTCACGCATCTGCCCGCGTCGTTCGTGTCGCTGCCGCACAGCATCGCGCCGATCGCGTTCAAGCTCGACCTGCGCGGCGCGTTGACGCTTGCGGCCGCGCCGTACCTGTTCGCGTTCTTCGCGGCGGAATTCTTCTCGACGCTCGGCACCGCGCTCGCGGTCGGCGCGAAGGCGAACCTGCTCGACGGGCAAGGGAACCTGCCGAACATCAACCGGCCGTTCCTGGTCGACTCGCTCGCCGCGACGTTCGGCCCCGTGTTCGGCATTCCCGCGCTGACCGCGCTGATCGAATCGGCGGCGGGCGTCGAGGCCGGCGGCCGCAGCGGGCTGTCGTCGCTGGCGGCGGCCGTGCTGTTCGCCGCGATGCTGCTGTTCGTGCCGGTCGCGCTCGCGATCCCGAAGGAGGCGACCGCGCCGGCGCTGATCCTGATCGGGCTGTCGATGTTCGCGACGATCCGCCATACCCACTTCGACGACTTCACCGATGCACTGCCCGTGATGTCGATGGTGCTGCTCACGCTGATGTCGAACAGCTTCGGCACCGGCATCGCGGGCGGGCTGCTGTGCTACGTGCTCGTCAAGCTGCTGGCCGGCCGCTGGCGCGACGTGTCGTGGGGGCTCGTCGTGCTCGCGCTGCCGCTCGGCTACTACTTCTGGACCGTCGTGAAGCCGCACTGAGAGACGCTTTTCACGACGCATCGGCACTACCGCAAAAGAGACACACATGAAGGGAACACCAGGCAACGTCCCGGCCGCGCGCACGGGCATCGAGATCACGGCCGCTCATCGGGCCTTCTTCCACGCGCTGCCGAAGGTCGAGCTGCATTGCCACCTGCTCGGCGCGGTGCGGCACGACACGTTCGTCGCGCTCGCGCAGCGCAGCGGCGCACCGATCGAGCGCGCGGAGATCGACGCGTTCTATGCGCGGGGCGAGAAGCCGGTCGGCGTGCTGCACGTGCTGCGCGCGCTCGACCGATACCTGCTCACGCGGCCCGACGACCTGCGGCGGATCGCATACGAGTATCTCGAGGATGCGGCCGCGCACAACGTCCGACATGCGGAATTCTTCTGGAATCCTACGGGTACGGTGCGCGTGTCGGGCATTCCGTATGCGGATGCACAGGCCGCGATCGTGACGGGGATGCGCGATGCCGCGCGCGATTTCGGAATCGGCGCGCGCCTGATTCCGAGCATCGACCGCGAGCAGGACCCGGACGAAGCAGTCGCGATCGTCGACTGGATGAAGGCGAATCGCGCGGACGAAGTCGCGGGGCTCGGGATCGACTATCGCGAGAACGACCGGCCGCCGGAATTGTTCTGGAAGGCGTATCGCGACGCGCGTGCGGCGGGCTTTCGCACGACCGCGCATGCGGGCGAGTTCGGGATGCCGTGGCGCAACGTCGAGACGGCGGTCGATCTGCTGCACGTCGATCGCGTCGATCACGGCTATACGATCGTCGACAACCCCGAGCTCTGCGCGCGCTATGCGGAACGCGGGATCGTCTTCACGGTCGTGCCGACCAATTCGTACTACCTGCGCACGCTGCCGCCGGACCAATGGGCGGAGCGGCATCCGATGCGCAAGATGCCGGGCCTCGGGCTGAAGATCCATCCGAACACCGACGATCCGACGCTGCACAAGGTGAATCCGTCCGAGGCGTGGGAGCTGATGTTCAGCCATTTCGGCTTCACGATCGCCGACCTGAAGCAGTTCATGCTGAACGGGATCGACGGCGCGTGGGTCGACGATGACACGAAGGCCGCATGGCGCGCGGCGTGGGCGCCGGAATTCGACATGCTGGCTGATACGCTCGCGGCGCACTGAGCGCCCAGGCATGCTTTCCGGCCGGTCGCTCGACCGGTCGGCACTTCTTCCAGACGGCCCCGGGCCGTGCACGGGCGGAGCAGGATGCCGCGCACGCGTCCTGTCGTCTCTCCGCGCCGCGCTATGCGTGTCAGGCTGGCATACCTCGATCGTATTCGCTATATTGGCGTCCGGCAGCGCCCGAGCGTGTCGCTGCCGCCGCGCGCGCCCGCGCCGGCATTCCGACAATAATTCGATTCCGAGAGGCTCCCCGTGCGTATCCCCGTCTTCTGTCTGATGTTGTTCGTCTCGCTGTCCGCGCGAGCCGGTAGTGCTTGCGATGGGCTGCTGGGCGATTACGCGCCGGCCGCCGGCAAGCCCGCGACCCTGCGGGTGGAGAAGGCGGGCGACGGCTTCGTGCTGCGTGCGCGTGATGCCGGCCGCTGGAGCGCCGAAACGGCCCCGGCGCGCGTGGCGGAGCTCGATATGGACGGTCCGGAGAAGCCGCCTGCCGACGCGTGCGTGCTCGACGTGCCGGGCGGCGAACTGATCAAGATGCCGATCGGCTCGCCCTATCAGGTCACGTCGATCACGGGCAGCAACTTCACGACGAAGCATTCGACCACGGGTGTCCTGCTGCTGATGGTGCAAGGTTTTCAGGTCGACGGCATCGAGCTCCATCCGGTCGCGCGCAGCGGCGATTCGCCCCCGGCGCCGTGAAGACGGTTGCCGCGCGCTGATGGCGAGACGGACCGGCAGGTTGCTGCACACGACGACATAACAACGAGGCGACTCCTTCCGATGGGCAATCGAGCATGGCTGTATCTGCAGGCCGGTGACGGCGACGTCGCGCGAACGATCGAGTTCGCGGAATCCAATAACCACTTCCCGCTGCTGTGGCGCGTGCTGCTCGCCGACGGCGGCGCGGGCGACGCGATTGCCGATCAGCGTGTGTTCGGCGACGCGGGCACGCCGAATCTCGTGAGCGATGCACGCGCCGCGCTTGCACGCATCAGCCGGCTCGCGGCGTTCGTCACCGCGTATCCGCTGCCGGGCGACGATCCGGCGCTTGCGCGCCAGTTCGATGCGGTCGTGCGCCATCTCGGCGAATCGATCGATGCGCTCGGCGATGCGCACGGCGCGCCGCGACTATCCGCGAACCTCGACGAACTGTCATGGTTCGACGACGGCGATCCGAACGACTACATCGACGAGGAACGCGATGCCTGCACGCGCCTGTGGTGGCGCGTCGCGAACTGCATGGACTTCCGCGACGTGCGCGGTGTGCGCGACGTACTCGAGATCGACACGCCTGCCGACTGGCGCGACTGGGCGTGGGGCTTTGGGTTCGGCGGCGTGTCGCATCATTATTTCCGGCGCCAGAATCCGCCGCGCCGCGTGACGTTCGCCGAGATGTTCGACGCCGGCGAACTGCACGGCAACTGGCTCGATCACGACACGTTCAGCTTTCGCGGACGCAACGGCCTCTGGGGCGTGCGGCGCGAAACCGACGACGCGTGGGACGTGATCGTGCCGCCCGAATGGACGAACCTGTGGGCCAGTGGCGCGCGTGACGACCGGTTGTTGTGGGCCGCACGCGACGGCAAGGTCGGCCTGCTGCTTGCCGATGGGGACGGTGAGGGCGACGGTGCCAGGATCGTGCGCGAACCGGCGTTCGATGCGGTGTGGGATTTCAGCGGCGACGTCGCCTGCGTGCGCGTCGGCGAGCGGTTCGGGCTCGTGCGCACGGACGGTGCGTGGGCGCTCGAGCCGTCGCTCGACGATTTCGGCGAGTTCACCGGCGGCGTCGCGTCGGCGAGCCTGAATGGCCGCTGGGGCTTCGTCGATGCGCGTGGCGCGTGGGCGATTCCGCCGCGCTTCGACGACGCGCACGAATTCGTGAACGGCGCCGTCGCGGCGGTAGCCGAAGGCGAGCAGTGGGGGCTGATCGGGCGCGACGGGCAATGGCACGCACGGCCCGAGTGGACGGCGCTCGAATGGTCGTCAGCGTGCGGCGCGTTCGTCGCACGGCGCGACGGTCGCGTCGGTCTCGTCGATGCGAAAGGTCGGGTGATTGTCGAACCGCATTACGCGGAAGTCGCTCCGCTGACCGACGGTGAGCGGGCGGAGATGCTCGACGCGCTCGGCGCGATCCGCCATATCGTGCGGCGCGACGACGGGCGTTGCGCGATCGTCGACGGGCAGGGCCGCGTGCTGACGCCGTTCGACTTCGTCAACATGGGGGCGCTGACGTGGTTGCCCGACGACGAACCCGTGCCGGGCGAGCTGTTCACGCGTTACGCGATCGGCGTTCTGCCGGGCGAGCCGGGGCAACTCGCGATCTGCGATCTCGAGACAGGCGGGACGGTCGCGCAGGGGCGCTACGACGACGTGGCCGGCCTGTTCTGGGGAGCCGATCACGGCTGGCTGGCCTGCGTGCAGGACGAGGGCGGCAACGACGTGCGGGCGACGGTGCTGCGCGCGGACGGCACCGTGCTGCATCCGGCACGTTACACGCGGATCGGCGACGATGCGCTGTTCGACGACGATCGCGACGACAATGCAGGGCATGTGACGCTGATGCCGTGGTTCGTTCGCCGTGTTGAGATCGCGCGGCGCTGGAGCATGGACGAACCGGTCGCCGCATTGCGCGACGACGGCGTGCCCGTGTGGCTGTACGCAGACGGGCACGCGACGACGACGCCTCGGTAGCCCGGCGCGCAGCTATCCCGATCAGCGAAAGAACCTCAACCAATCGAACAGGCCCGAATGCTGCGGCGCGCGCCGCTTCGGCGCCGGTGCGCTGCGCGGCCGGAAGTCCGGCGAGAACTGCTCATGCGGGTCGATCGCCCGCGCCCGCAGCGCTGCATCGTAGAACGAACCGACGATCGGCAACGCGCTGTGCGCGCCCGCACCCCAGTAGTCGCTGCGCAGCGTCACGCTGCCGTCGTCGAAGCCGACCCATGCGCCGGCCACCAGTTGCGGATGCATCAGGATGAACCAGCCGTCCGTGTTGTCCTGCGTCGTGCCGGTCTTGCCCGCGACGTCGATGCGAATCCCGTAGCGCGAGCGAATGTCGGCACCGGTCCCGTAATCGACGACGCCGCGCATCACGTCGACCAGCGTCTGCGCGGCGGCCACCGGCAGCGCGCGTTCGGGCGGCGCGCTGCCGAATGCGGCGAGCACCTTGCCGTCGCGATCCTCGATGCGCGTGATCATCTGCGGCGCGACGTACACGCCGCGGTTCGCGATCGTCCCGTACGCGGACACCATCTCCTTCAGCGTGACGGGGCTCGTGCCGAGCGCGAGCGACGGCACCGCGTCGAGCGGGCTGTCGCGCACGCCCATCGCGCGCGCGAGCTGCGCGACCCTGGCCGCGCCTTCGCGCTGCATCACCTGCGCGGTGATGCGATTGCGCGACAGCGCGAGCGCGTCGCGCAGCGTCATCGGCGCGTCGGTCGGCGGCTCTGCATCGGTCGGATGCCACACCGTGTGCGCGTCGATCGGGATCGCGACGGGGCGGTCGACGAACGTATCGCCCGGACGCATCCCGTCCGCGAACGCGGCGCCATAGACGAACGGCTTGAAGGTCGAGCCCGGCTGGCGCCGCGCCTGCGTGACGTGATCGAACGGCTCGCTGCCGAAATCGGGGCTGCCGACCCACGCTCGGATCGCGCCGTTGCGTGGATCTATCGCGACGAAGCCGGCCTGCACCTGCGTCTTGCGTTCGCACAACGCCTGCATGAACGCGCGATTCGAGGCGAGCTGCTTCAGTGCCGCCGCATCGGCGAGCCCTGCATCGCGCGCGTCGCGGTAGTCCGATGTCTGCCGGATGAAGCCGCGGAACAGGTCGTTGCGCAGCCCGCAGCCGGACGGGCCGCGCCATGCGCCGTCGGCGACCGCCTGCAGCCGTTCGGTCTGCCGGGTCAGCGCTTGCGTCGCCATGTCCTGCAGCCGTGCATCGAGCGTCGTGCGCACGACGAGGCCGTCCGAGTAGAGGTCGTAGTTGTTCCGGTCGGCCCATGCGATCAGCCATTTGCGCAGCTGCACCGCGAAGTGCGGAGCCGGGCCGGGCTGTGCCGTCTGCGGCTCGAAGTCGACGCGCAGCGGCCGGCGCTGCAATCGCGCGAGCTGCTGCGGCGACAGCATGCCCATCGCCGCCATCCGTGCAAGCACGATGTTGCGGCGCTGGACGGCCCGCTCCGGGTTCAGCACCGGGTTGTAGTAGCTGTTGCCCTTCAGCATCCCGACGAGCGTCGCGCTTTCGACGACGTCGAGCTGGTTCGCCGATTTGCCGAAATAGGTGCGCGCGGCCATTTCGACGCCGAACGCGTTGTACAGGAACGGCACGGTGTTCAGGTAGGTCTCGAGAATCTCGTCCTTGCTATACACCGTCTCGATCTTGAACGCGGTGATCAGCTCCTTCATCTTGCGCGTGAGCGTCGGCGCGCGGCCGACTTCATCCGGGTACAGGTTGCGCGCGAGCTGTTGGGTGATCGTCGAGCCGCCCTGGCGGCTGCCCGAGAACGTATGCAGGCCGGCCGCGAGCGTGCGGCGCCAGTCGATGCCGTGATGCGCGTAGAAGCGGTGGTCCTCGGTCGCGATCAGCGCGTCGACCATGTGCGGCGAGATCTGCTTGAGCGGCACCCATTCGCGGTTGACGGGCCGGAATTCGGCGATCAGCTGGCCATCGGCCGACAGCACGCGCGCGGGGCGGTCGATGCGCGCCTTGCGGATGTCGCCGATGCTCGGCGTGAACGGCACGAACGCGAGCAGGACCAGCAGGCCGAGCACAGGTATTGCGGCGAGCGTCAGCGCGACGCCGCGGCGCGTCGGATGGCGCAGGCGTTGCCACGCGCCGGCGCCCAGCGCGCGGGCGCCGTCACGGCAGCGAAGCCAAAGGTTGCGGAGAAACGGCACGAAGCGATTCACGGCGGCAGGAGCGCGGTCGGGAAAGGCGCGATCCTAGCAAACCGCGCAACGTTGGCTGTGGCCAAAATGCCGGTTTTCTCCCAGGATTTACAGACGATTACGTTTGTTGCCCGCGCACAACCTTTGATCGCGTGCGGCGTCGTGATTCGTCCGATGAATCGGCGCCGGCCGCGTCGCCCACCACATCCGCGAGCCGCTGGGCGGCCGCCTCCATCCGCGCGCGATCGAACCCGCCGAAACCGAGCACGAGGCCCGGACGCTCGGTGCCCGGCGCGAACATCGGCGACACCGCACGCACTGCGACGCCCGCCTGCGCGGCGCGCGCCACCACGTCGCGATCGTCGATCCCTTGCGCGAGCCACAGCACGACGTGCATGCCCTGATCGCCCGGCTGCACCCACGCGCGCTCGCGCGGCAGCCGCGCGCCGAGCGTGTCGATCAGCAGCGCGCGCTGTTCCGCGTAGACGCCGCGCACGCGGCGAATGTGGCGGTCGAGATGGCCTTCCGCGATGAACGCGGCGAGCACGTGCTGATCGGCGGTCGGCGCATGGCGATCCATCAGTACGCGTGCACCGCAGAAGGCCGGCACGAGATCGTCGGGCGCGATTACGTAGCCGAGCCGCAGTGACGGAAACAGGATCTTGCTGAAGGTGCCGAGATAAACCACGCGCTCGGGGTCGAGCCCCTGCAGCGACGGAAACGGATAGCCTTCGTAGCGCAGCTCGCTGTCGTAATCGTCCTCGACCACCCAGGCTTGATGCGTGCGCGCCCAGCCGAGCAGCGCGTTGCGCCGCGCCATGCTCATCGGCATCCCCAACGGGTACTGGTGCGACGGCGTGACGAAGGCCGCGCGTGCGTCCGGTGCGACGCGGATGCCGGCCTCGACGTCGATGCCGTCCGCGTCGACCGGCACGCGCACCATCGCATCGCGTCGCCCGGTGCTCTCGAGCAGCGCGGTGATGCCGCGATAGGCGGGATTCTCGACCCACGCGCGATCGTGCGCGCCGAGCAGCACCTGGCTCGCGAGGTGCAGTCCCTGTTGCGTGCCGCTCGTGATCACGACCTGATCGGCGCTGCAGCGCACCGAGCGCGAGCGGCGCACGTAATCGGCGATCGCTTCACGCAGCGGCAACGCGCCTTGCGGATCCGCATAGCCGGACGGCGCACCGGCACCGCGTGCGCGCAGCCGGTTGCCGAGCCGCCGCCAGATGTCGTCGGGCGCGGTGAGCCCGGCCGGCACCGAGATCGCGAATGGTGCGGCCGGCAGCGGCCGGAATTCGCGGGCGATCCGCGCGAACGTCGCGGCCGGCTCGGGCAGGCCGGTGTGCGCGGCGCGCGGGTGCGCGGCCGCTGGTTCGCCGGCCGGCGGCGGCTCGGCCAGCGCGTTCGCGACCCGCGTGCCGGCGCCGCCGCGCGACTCCAGGAAGCCTTCGGCGACGAGCTGCGCATACGCGTCGACGACGGTGCCGCGTGCAACCTCGAGCGATGCCGCGAGCAGCCGCGTCGAAGGCAGCGTGTCGCCGGGCCGCACGTCGCCGCGGCGCACCGCGTCCCGCAACGCCTGCGCGAGCTGACGGCTCAGGTCGCCGGCCGCGCGGTCGAGCGCGCCGAGCGACGGGATTTCGACGATCCGGGCGGTTCTGGCCATGATTCTGGTCTGCTGAAATTGTTCGAAACCGGCTCTACAGCATAAACCAGTTAGCGCTCACAATCGGGGCATGACGCGCCTGTTTCGGGTGCGTTTCTTCCTGAACCCCGTCCGACCGTGGAGCCGCCATGTATGTCCCCGCCGATTTCGCCGAATCCCGTCCCGACGCGTTGCGCGAGCTGATCGTCCAGCATCCGTTCGGCAGCCTGGTCACGCATGGCAAGCGCGGGCTCGACGCGAACCACATTCCGTTCGAACTGCTGCCGGGCGACGGCGGCCTCGGCGAGCTGCAGGCGCACGTCGCGCGCGCGAATCCGGTCTGGCAGGCGGTCGCGAACGGCGACGAGGTGCTCGTGATCTTCCGTGCCGGCGATGCGTACATCTCGCCGAACTGGTACCCGAGCAAGCACGTCGCGCACCGGCAGGTGCCGACGTGGAACTACGTGGTCGTGCACGCGCACGGCCGCATCACGGTGCGCGACGACGAGAAGTTCGTGCGCGGCGTGGTCGCGCGGCTGACCCGCACGCACGAGGCGTCGCAGCCGGCGCCGTGGAAGATGGCCGACGCGCCGAAGGACTATCTCGACACGATGCTGCAGTCGATCGTCGGGCTGCAGATCGAGATCACGCGGCTCGTCGGCAAGCGCAAGCTCGGGCAGAACAAGGCGGTCGACGATATCCGCGGCGCGGGCGACGCGCTGATCGCGGACGGGCAGCTCGCGATCGGGGAGGCGATGCTGGCGGAGGCGGACGCGAAGCTCAAGTGAGCGGCGGCGAATCGCCCGGGGCGCCTGCCGCCCCGGCCCGCGCCCGTTACTGCGTACGCATCGCGCCCTTCGTGCCTTCGCCCGCCTGGGCCTGCGCCTGCACCAGCGCCTCGCGAATCGCCGCCTCGGTCTTGTCGTACCCGCCCTCGCCATAGCGCGTATAGACGATCTTCCCGTTCGCGTCGATCAGGTACAGCGCCGGCCAGTACTGGTTGCCGTACGCGCGCCACGTGTCGTAGCGGTTGTCCTGCGCGACCGGATACTGGATGTCGAAGCGCTTGAGCGCATCGGCGACGTTCTTCGGATCGCGTTCGAACGGATACTCGGGCGTATGCACGCCGACCACGACCAGCCCCTGGTCGCGATACTTCCGGTACCAGTCGTTCACGTACGGAATCGTATGAATGCAGTTGATGCACGAGTAGGTCCAGAAATCGACGAGCACGACCTTGCCGCGCAGCTGCGCGAGCTTGAGCGGCGCGCTGTTCTGCCAGCGCTCGATGCCGGTGAAGTCGGGCGCCGGCGTGCCGGCGAGCGAGGCCGTCATGCCCGCGTCGTCGCGGGTGCCGGCGAACGCGGCGATCCCGGCCGTGGCAGCGAGCGCGATCACGAGGGCGGCAGTCTTGAGTCTGGGCAGCATGGCGGTTCTCCGGTTCGGCCGGCCGCCGCGCGATCGCGTCGGCCGGACTGGTTTCGACAGCCCTCATTGGGCCGCGCCGACGTATCTGCGATGTGTCCGGCGAGCCGCGTGCGTGCAATGTTGTGTGTCGTCGCGGCGGCGCGATACATTGGGATACAAATGCGTGCCCGCGGTGCGGTATAAAGGCGGACATCGCCAGCCGCAACCTCACGACCCCGACCCTGACTCATGGACAAGATCGACCACGTACTGATCGTCGACGACGATCGCGCGATCCGCGAACTGATCGCCGACTACCTCGAGAAGAACGGCATGCGCGTGTCGCTCGCCGCGAACGGCCGCGAGATGCGCAACGTGCTCGAAGACGGCGCGCCCGACCTGATCGTGCTCGATCTGATGCTGCCCGGGGAGGACGGCCTCACGCTGTGCCGCGATCTGCGCGCCGGCAAGTTCCGGACGGTGCCGGTGCTGATGCTGACCGCGCGCGGCGAGGAAACCGACCGCATCATCGGCCTCGAGATGGGCGCCGACGACTATCTCGCGAAGCCGTTCGCGGTGCGCGAGCTGCTGGCGCGGATCCGCTCGGTGCTGCGCCGCGCGCGCATGCTGCCGCCCGGCATGCAGGTGACTGAGACGGCCGAGATGCTCGCGTTCGGCGAATGGCGGCTCGACACGACGGGGCGTCACCTGCTCGACGCCGAAGGCACGCTGGTCGCGCTGAGCGGCGCCGAATACCGGCTGCTGCGCGTGTTCCTCGACAATCCGCAGCGCGTGCTGACGCGCGATCAGTTGCTCAACCTCACGCAGGGCCGCCAGTCCGATCCGTTCGACCGGTCGATCGACCTGCTCGTGAGCCGGCTGCGCCAGCGGCTGCGCGACGGCGCGCGCGAGCCGCGCTACATCAAGACGCTGCGCAACGAGGGCTACGTGTTCTCGTCGGCGGTGACCACGGTCGAAGGCGACGCATGAGCGCGCGCACCCTGCGGCACTGGCCGCGCTCGCTGTTCGCGCGGCTCGCGCTGATCCTGTGCGTGGGCCTCGCGCTCGCGCAGACGCTGTCGTTCTGGCTCACGATGACGGAGCGCGATCAGGCGACCACCAACCTGATGATGGGCTACATCGAGCGCGAGGTCGCGAGCTCGGTCGCGCTGCTCGACCACCTGCCGGCCGCCGAGCGCGCCGCGTGGCTGCCGCGTCTCGCGCGGCGCAGCTACGCGTTCATCCTCGGGCCCGGCGAGACGGGCACGCCGTCGGAGGCGCGGCTGTCGGCGCGCGTCGAGCGGTCGATCTCGGACGGCATCGGCGGCGACTACCCGCTGACGGCGAATGCGATTCCCGGCGATCGCGAGCACCTCCAGGTGCATCTGCGCCTGACCGACGGTTCGCCGCTGACCATCGACATCCACCCGATGTCGACCGTGCCGCTGTCGGGCTGGCTGCCGGCGGTGCTCGCGCTGCAGCTCGCGGTGCTGGCCGCGTGCTGCTGGCTCGCGGTGCGGCTCGCGACACGGCCGCTGAACCAGCTCGCGCGGGCGGCCGACGCGCTCGGCCCCGACCTGAAGGGCGAACGCCTGAACGAGAGCGGGCCGTCCGAGGTCGCGCGTGCCGCGCGGGCGTTCAACGCGATGCAGGACCGCATCGCGCAGTACATGGCCGAACGCATGCAGATCCTCGCGTCGATCTCGCACGACCTGCAGACGCCGATCACGCGCATGCGATTGCGCGTCGACGTGATGGACGACGACGCGCAGGGCGCGAAGCTGCGCCAGGACCTGATCGAGATGGAGCATCTGGTGAAGGAGGGCGTCGCGTATGCGCGCACGCTGCACGGCACGGATGAAGCCGCGCGCCGCATCGATCTCGATGCGCTGCTCGACAGCATCGTGTGCGACTACACGGATGCCGGGCAGGACGTCGCGCTGCACAGCGGCGGCCCGCTCGCGCTCGTCACGCGGCCGAAGGCGCTGCGCCGGATCGTCGGCAACCTCGTCGACAATGCGCTGAAGTTCGCGGGCGCGGCCGAGATCGACGTGCAGGCGGCGTCAGGCGGCGGCGCGGTCATCGCGGTGCGCGATCGCGGGCCCGGCATTCCGGACGATCAGCTCGACGCGGTGTTCGAGCCGTTCCGGCGCGTGGAGACGTCGCGCAATCGCGAGACGGGCGGCACGGGGCTTGGTCTCGCGATCGCGCGGCAGCTTGCGCTCGCGATGGGCGGCACGCTCACGTTGCGCAACCGGACGGATGGCGGCGGGCTCGAAGCGCGGCTGACGCTGGCGAATGCTGCGTGATGCGTGATGCGATGCCCGTCTGGAGCGTCGCGGGCGTCGTGTTGAGGCGGGCGGCGTCACACGCGCTGCAAATGCGTGTCGACGGCCGGATCGCGCGGCGTGTCGCCGAAGCCCGGACAGCCGACGATCCGTCGTGCCACCGGATGCGCGGGACGGCTCGCGAGCGGTGGCCAGAACGCGGTGCTGCCTGACGCAGCGCGCGTGGCGGATCGGTTTTCCGGCGAACGAAGCGGGATGGAACGGCGACGACGCGTCAGCACCGACCGGTGCGCAGCGCGACGGTCCAGTCGTCGCGGCCGCGCGCTGCCGCGGTGTCGGCGGCCGTGTGCCAGTCGTATGCGACCGCGTGGAATTCGGCCTGCCAGCCGGCCGGTGTGCGCGACACCATCGCGTAGCGCGCATGCGGCGAGCCCGTTTCGATCCGGTGCGGATGCGGGTGATTGTCCGTGTACGCCTGGAGCCCGACGCTGCCCGGGTTGACGATCAGCCGGCCGTCGTCGAGCTTCGCGATGCGCGGGACATGCGTGTGGCCGCACAGGATCAGCGACGCCGGCGCGTCGCCCGCGCGCCGCGCGATTTCATCGGGCGTCGCCGCGCGGCAGCCGTCGGGCGTCACCGTTTCGAGGAAATAGACGAGGTCGCTGGCGGGCGTGCCGTGCACCATCAGCACGTCGTTGTCGAGCGTCAGGCGTGCGGGCAATGCGGCGATCCACGCGCGATGGTCGTCGCGCAGTGTGTCGTGCGCCCAGCGATCGGACAGCCCCATCGTTTCGCGATCGCCGCTCAGCAGTTGCCGTTCGTGATTGCCCTTGATGGTCGGCAGGTCGAGCGCGATCAGGCGATCGGCCGTTTCGGCCGGATGGAGCGCGCCCGACACGATGTCGCCGAGGTTGACGATCAGGTCGGCGCCGCGGCGGCGCACGTCGTCGAGCACCGCGTCGAGCGCGGCGAGGTTGCCGTGGATGTCGGACAGCGCGGCGATTTTCATGGCGAAGAAGTCGATGCGGGGAGCAGCGATTGTCGCCAATTCGGCGTGGCGCGTCCAATCGCGCCGACCGCGAGCGGACCCGCGCGTCGAGCGTCGGCCATCGGTCGGCCGGCGCGTCAGTCGGTCGCGATGCGCGCGTACATCGCGAAGTCGCCCGGCACGCCGCGCACCATCCGGTAGGCGCGCATGACAGAGACTCCCGATCGCAGCGGTGCGCTCGATTATCCGGCGCGCGCCCCCGCGCCGTACAGCGACGTTGCCCGCGCAACCAATTATCTCGATCTCGGCAAGAAGCTGTTTTCATTATTGCGCTATCGAACGAAACCGGTTCCAACTACCATGGCGGCCACGGCGGGCATGCTCGCCGCGACGTGCCGCGCGCGTATCGCACGCGCGCGTTCCCGCGTGCGACCGCCGTCGGCCTCGCATGCAGGCGTATCTCGCCGGCCGCACGCGTTACTCGCATAGAACAACGGGTAGACCACCCGGAGACGCTAAAAACCATGAACAAGCAACTGATCGCAGCACCGCTGCTGCTCTCGCTCGCGGGCGTCGCATCCGCGCAAAGCTCCGTCACGCTGTACGGCATCGTCGACGCGGGCGTGACCTATCGCAGCAACGAACGGGTCGGCTCGCCGGGCGCCTACACCGGGCATTCGGAAGTCGGCCTGACCACCGGCAATTTGTCCGGCAGCCGCTGGGGCATCAAGGGTTCCGAGGATCTCGGCGGCGGAATGCGCGCGCTGTTCGTGCTCGAGAACGGTTTCGACGTGACCAATGGCACGTCGGGCCAGGGCGGCCGCCAGTTCGGCCGCCAGGCGTTCGTCGGCGTCGGCAGCACCCGCTACGGCACGGTCACGCTCGGCCGCCAGTACACGTCGCTCAACGACTTCGTGAGCCCGGTCGCCCCGTCGTCGTTCATCGGCGGGTTCGGCGCGCACCCGGGCGACATCGACGATCTCGACCAGACCGCGCGCGTGGATAGCTCGATCAAGTACACGAGCGCGAACTACGCGGGCTTCACGTTCGGCGCGCTGTACGGCTTCGGCAGCCAGCCGGGCAGCATGAAGCAGCGCAACACGTGGAGCGTCGGCGCCGCATACGCGGCCGGGCCGCTGCGCGTGGGCGTCGGCTACGAGCGCTCGGACAACAGCAAGACGGGTGCGACCGATCCGACGGCCGGCAAATGGCAGAGCACCGACGACGGGCTGTTCAACTCGTCGATCAACGAAGGCTATGCGAGCGCTCAGTCGCAGCAGGTGATCGCAACCGGCGCGACGTACAACTTCGGCCCGGCCGTCGTCGGTGTGAACTACAGCAACATTCAGTATCGCAGCGGCGCGCAGTCGCTGTTCAGCGGTCATGCGACGTTCAACGTCGCGGGCGTGTTCACGCGCTGGAACGTGCAGCCGCAGACGCAACTGTTCGCCGGCTACAGCTACACGCGCGGCAGCGACGTCGACGGCATCGACAACCGCGCGCAGTATCACAACGTCACGCTCGGCGCGGTCTACGACCTGTCGAAGCGCACCAGCGTGTACCTGCTCGGCGCGTACCAGCGTGCGTCCGGCACGACGCTCGACGCACTCGGCCGGCCGGTGGCCGCGACCGCGGCGGCGTCGGACAAGGCGAACGGCCACTCGTCCGATTCGCGATCGCAGGCGATCGTCAGCCTCGGCCTGCGCCAGAAGTTCTGACGCCACGCGCGGGACCGGCGGCCCGCGCGCAATGCGGGCCGCCGGTTGCGCGCCTAACCCGTGTACGGCCTGTCTCCTTCAACGCGACCCGCGACCCGCATCACGCTTCGCACGCGCGGGCGGCACATCTTCGTCTCCCTCTCTCCATCTTCATCGGCAACCGCAGTCCGCCGAGTCCCGCCTTATTTCACTTCTTCACGATTTTCCCGGCAATGCAGCATGCAGCCGAATAATATTTTTTCTCTTTCATTTTAATTTCGATTTGTAATCATCGAGTCGATTTGCCGGCAATGGAAATTCAATGCGCGTGTATCAGAAAAAATGACGCATATGTTGCGTGAAATTCGGAACAAAATGCCGGTGATGATGAGTCGCCACAGCGCTATCGGGCGGGGAATCGCGGGCGATCCCGGGTAAAAAAACGTAATCAGCAATTCGTGGTGGAAATGACCGGATTTTTGCAGAAATCACCAATATTTCATACGCGCCGAACTAGAGTATCGAGTAGTGATCGTCCGGGAGCATCGTTCATGTTATCGAAACAAATTCGCGCGGCATTGCTGGGATTGTGCATGGCCGTGCTGGCACCGGTCGGTCACGCACAGGCGCAATATACGACGGACTGGCTCGCAAACACGTTCGGCACGCTGGCCGCGCACGTCGGCAACGGCGCTCGCTCGCTGTGGGTCGCCCCCGAAGGCGTGATTTATACGGCGTCGCGCTGGGACGAGAATGCCGGCGGCGTCGCGATCTACCAGAACGGGCAGACGCTCGGCACGATCGGCATCCACGACGAATTCCAGGGCGGCGCGATCACCGGCAACGCGAACTCGCTGTTCGTCGCGCTCGGCTACAACCGCACCTTCGGCAGCGGCTCGGTCGGCCGCTACAACCGCAGCACGAACCAGCGCGACCTGCGCATCCCGGTCAGCACGTGGACGGGCATCCAGTACGCGGACGTGATCACCGGCCTCGCGACAACCGGCAACCTGCTGTACGTGAGCGACTTCTACGGCAACCGCGTGCGTGTGTATACGACGGACGGCGTGTGGCAGCGCGACATCAGCGTATCGGGGCCCGGCGCGCTGGCGCTCGACGCGGGCGGCAACCTGTGGGTCGCGCGCAAGAGCGCGGGCATCGTCGCGCAGTTCAGCCCGACCGGCACGGCGATGAACACGATCCAGATGGCGGCGCGCGCGCGGCCCGCGTCGCTGTATTTCGATGCGCCGAGCGGGCAGATGCTGGTGGGCGACGAAGGGCCCGACATGAACATCAAGGTCTACACGCTCGCGGGCCTGCCCTTGCAGATCGGTACGTTCGGCGTGCTGGGCGGCTATCTCGACACGACGTCGGGCATCAAGGGGCAGGTCGGCGACAAGCGCTTCACGCGCGTCGCGGGCATCGGCAAGGACGCGGCCGGCAACCTGTACGTGCTGAACAACGCATGGGGCGGCGGCTGGGATCTCGGGCGCAACGGCAGCACCGACCTCCATTCGTACAGCCCGACGGGCATGCTGCAATGGAAGCTGCAGGCGCTGAACTTCGAGGGCGCCGCCGCGCCCGACCCGGCGACCGACGGCGCGTTCTTCTACAGCGGCAACAACGTCTATACCGGTACGGCGGGCGGCACGTTCGTCGCGAACACGATCGATCCGTTCACCTATCCGAAGGACCCGCGCCTCGACATGAAGGACTACCAGCGCGGCCAGCATTTCGGCCAGCTCGCGCTGGTGAAGGGCACCCGGATGCTCGTCGCGACCGGGCAGAACCCGGGCAACTACAACATTTATCACTTCAACAGCGCGAGCGGCTATATCGCGATTCCGGACGGCTCGATCCCCGGCAAGCCGTTCAACACGACCCTGCAGGTGACGGCCGGTTTCTCGCTCGACGACAACGGCGACGTATGGGCCGGGCTCGATCGCACCAACAACATCTCGCACTATCCGATGACGGGCTTCGACGCCACCGGCAAGCCGACCTGGGGCACGCCGGTGCAGATCCAGATTCCGCGCACCGTGCTGCCGCTCACGCGGATCATCTACCAGGCCGACAGCGACACGATGATCCTCGCGCAGGGCCTCTCGGGCAGCTGGGACTGGACCGCGATGAACGGGCACATCGAGGTCTATCGCGGCTGGAAGGCCGGCAACACGACCACGCCGAACGTGGCGATCGACCTGACGAGCGCGAACCCGAAATCGATGGCAGCGGCCGGCCACTACCTGTTCGTCGGCTACGTGCACACGGTGCCGAACGTCGACGTGTTCGACCTGAACACCGGCAGCCTCGTCACGACGCTGACGAACTCGAACACGTCCGCGATGGACGTCGGCAACGACGTCGACTCGATGTACGGCATCCGCGCGTACCGGCGCTCGACCGGCGAATACGTGATCACGAAGGACAACTACAACGGGTCGAGCGTCGTCGTGTATCGCTGGCGTCCGTGATCACGCAGGCCGCGGCGCGCGCACGTCATGGCGCGCCGAGCACGTGGCCGTTCACGTCGCGCCCGTACATCGAGTCGGGCGTGTCGTGGAATTTCGCGCGCGTGTCCCGCACCGAGCCGGTGAAGCGCGGGTCCTGCGGGCGCTCGTGGCTGTCCATGAAAGTCGCGACGTCCCACGCTTGCTGATCGGTCAGCGTGCCGCCGAGCCCGAGCGGCATATTGGCCTTCACGAAGCCGGCCGCGTTGCGGATGTCGCCCATCCCCGCCCCCCAGTTGAACGAGCGCGCGCCCCACAGCGCCGGAAAGACCGGCCGGTCGCCGCTCGATCGTCCCTGGCCGTCCGCGCCGTGACACAGCGCGCAGTGCTGCGTGTAGACGGCGGCACCGCGCGCGTAGTCGGGCTTTTGCGCGGGCGGCGGCAGCTTCGGAAAACCCTGGCCGGGCAGCCGGGTGCCGATCGGCGCGCCTTTCGCGAGCCAGTACGAATAGGTTTCGAGCGCAACGAGTATCGGGTCGCCAGGCGGCGGCGCCTTGCCGTTCATGCTGTAGCGAAAGCATCCCTGCAGACGTTCGGCGAACGTGTTCACGTGGCCGTTCTTGCTGCGGTAGGCCGGGTACAGCAGGTACGCGGCCCACATCGGGCCCGCATCGGGCCGGCGGCCCGCGTCGAGGTGGCAGCTCGCGCAGGTCAGCTTGTTGCCGACGTACTTGCCCGCGTACTCGGGCGTGTGCAGGAAGATCTGCTCGCCGAGCTTCACGGTCTTGCCGAAGTCGTCGGCAGGGATCGCGGATTCGGGCGGTGGCGTGAACGGCTTCGCCGCCGCGACGGGAAGCGGCGCCACCGCGGTGGCGGAAGCGGCGGCCGGTGCGTCCTGCGGCGCGGCCGCGCAGGCGAGCGCGGGCAGCCAGGCCGCGCCGAGCAGCGCGGCGCGAATCAGCTTCGTGCGGTCGATCATTGTTTTTCTCCGTTGGCGGCGCCGCCGCGCGCATAGTAGGCGGCCACCGCGTCGATGTCGGCATCGGACAGCTTGCCGGCGATCATCGGCATCAGCGCCATCGGGCCGGGCGCCCGCGCGCCGTGCTTCCAGCCGTTCAGCTGGCCCGCGAGATACGCGGCCGGCTGGCCGGCGAGCGGCGGAAACGCGGCGCCCACGCCGAGGCCGCCCGCGCCGTGGCATTGCGCGCACGCCGGCAGGCCCTGCGACCAGCGTCCACGCGTCGCGAGCCATGCGCCGGTGTTGGCCGGATCGATCGACGTGGCGTCGGACGCCATGATGGCCGGCGGCGCGGGCAGGCTCGCGAAATACGCGGACACCGCATCGCGATCGTGCGGCGACAGCTGTTTCGCGAGCGGCTGCATGACCGGGTTCTGACGGCTGCCGTCCGCGAACGCGGCGAGTTGCACGGACAGGTAGCCGGCGTTCGTGCCGGCGAGACGCGGGAAGCCGGCGGCCGCGTTGCCTTCGCCGTGTGCACCGTGGCAGCCGATGCAGGCGGTCACGCCCGTCGTCGTGCCCTGGGTGGCGATCGTCTTGCCGAGCGCGATGTCGTCCGCGCGGGCGTGGCCGGCCAGCAGCGCGGCCGCGGCGAGCAGCAGCGGCGCGAACCGGCGTCGCGGTAGGTCGACCGAATCGTTCACGTGTCCCCTCCTTGTTGTCTGTCTTGTTGCGCGTGCGTTCGCGTACTTAGCCCGCGTCGGGCCGGTCTTGCCGTGGCGCGAGAGGCGGCGCGAGATGTGGCGTCGGCGCCGTCGCGTCGTATTGCCCGAAGCCGTAGCGCGCGAAAATCCGGAATGCGTCCGGCGACCGGATGAACGCCAGCCATGCACGCGCGGCTTCCGGATGCGGCGCGTGCTTCACCATCGCGCCCGCATAGATCGCCGTCGTATTGTGCGCGGGCGGAATGTCGATGTGCATCAGCGGATGCCCGGCCTGTTCCTGGAACGCCGCTTCCGACTGCCACAGCACGCCGGCGTCCGCGCGGCCCTGCATCAGGAACAGCGCGGTTTCCCGATGATGGATGTGCGTGAGTTCGGTCGTGCCGGTGCGCACCTTGTCGTCGTAGACGGTGCGCGCGAGCGCATCGCCGCCGGCCTTCACGAGCGACGCGCGAATCTGCCGCGCGACGCCTTCGAATGCCGGGTTCGGCATCGCGAGCTGCACGTCGGGCCGCGCGAGGTCGTTCAGCGACGCGATGTGCTTCGGATTGCCGGCGCGCACCATGATCGTCAGCTGGTTCGTCACGTACGGCACGGCCGGGCCTTCGAGCGTGCCGTCCGCGATCAGCTCGTCGATCTTGCCGAGCCCCGCGAAATACGCGTCGGGCTTGACCGTCCACGTCATGTTGCCCACGGTGATCGTGCCGCCCGCGTGAATCTGCTTCACGAGCAAGCCGGGCGGGATCGTTTCCCAGTAGATGCGGCCGCGGTATTCGGGATGATCGGCCTCGAACTTCGCGACGAGCGGCGCCATCGCGAAGAAGTAATTGCCGCCGACGTACAGGACGAGCTTCGGTGCGGTGAGGTCGCCATGGAAATCGGCGAGCACGTCGACCTGCGGCACCGTGAATTCGAGGCCGCGGTTCGTCGCGTCGTTGTTGCGGCCGTCCTGCCACGGCGGAAAGATGCTGGTGGAAGGGGCGGCCGGTGCGGCGAGCGACAGCGCCGACGTGCAGCAGAGCGCGGCCAGCGCCGCAGGCAGCGCCGTGCGCCACCGGCGTTGCAACGGAGCGCGCGTACGGATCGATGTCATGGCGCGCCTCATTTCGCGTAGGTGAAACCGGCGTGCTGCAGTTCGGGCAGCGTGCCGACCGCGCCCGGCGTGACGATCGCCGACGGAATCACATGGTTGGTCAGGTCGGCCGCGAGTGCGTCGAGCGGTAGCTTGTCCGGATTCGCGCTCGCGCGGTCGAGCCGTTCGGCGAGTTCCCAGATCGCGTTGTGGCACGACAGGAACACGACACCGCGCTGCTCGAGTGCGGCGATGCTGTTGTCGTGCGACGAGAATGCGCCGTCGGCCAGTTCGTGGTCGTGCGCGTCTTTCGACTGCGCGGGTTTCGCGGCGAGCAGCGTGTTGGTCGCAAACGCGGCGCCCGCGAATTTAGCGAGGCCGTATTTGTCCCACGCGAACTGGTCGAACAGTGCGAGATGCGCGGCGCCGTGCGTGGCCGACACGACGAGGAAGTCCGGATGACCGAAGCCCCAGATCTGCGCGTTCAGCGCATTGCGCATCAGGTTCAGCCACGGGCCGCCGAGCTCGGTGTTGTCCCACACCTGCTTCGGGCCGCCGCGATAGCCGATCACTTCCATGAGCGCCGCGTGATCCCATTGATCGGGGCGCTCGACGATCATCGGCACCGTCTTGAAGTCGCGCCGTCTCGGCGTGGCTGCGAGGCGGCGGCTGAGCTCGGCGAGGTGCGTCGCGCCGCTGGCCAGCAGCGCGCCGGTTTCGGGTGTGGCCGCCTGGGCGACGCGCGCTGCGCCGAGCAGCGCGGTGCCGGCCGCGAGGCCGAGTGTCTTGAGCGCGCCGCGGCGCGCATGCCGGTCGGACATCGAACTCTCCCATATCGTTGTTGTGGGGGGCGTGCCGCATCGCCGTGCTGCCGGCGATGCGTCGCCATCGCGTAGCCAGTCTAGGGGCGCGCGATCGATACCGGAAATCGCGATATCGGATGGGAGATATTCGAGGGGGCGATGATTGACGCAAACGACAAGGCCGCGCGGCGCCGGTTCATGCGGCGCCGCGCGGCCTTCGTCAGCCGTGGAAAGTCAGTGCACGGTGCGTTCGCGCAGCACGTTCGACGGTCGCGCGTTGCGCACGAATACGCCGGCCAGCACCGCGCCCGCGAGGGCGATCGCGCCGGCCAGCACGAACGCGGACGCGAACGAGCCGCTGCGCTCGACGATGAAGCCGGTCACGGCCGGCCCGATCACGCCCGACAGGCTGCCCATGCAATGCAGGAAGCCGCTGACGCCGCCCACGCGAGCCGGATGCACGACGTCCTGCACGATCGCCCAGTAGATCGCGCCCGTCACATACAGGAAGAACAGCGACACCGACATCAGCGCGACCGCGCCCTGCGTCGACTGCACGGCGCCCGCGACGGCCACGCACGCGCCCGCGCCGAGCAGGCAGGTGACGAGCACGATCCGGCCCGACAGCAGCAGGTTGCCGGTGAGCCGGTACAGCGCATCCGAGATCGCGCCGCCGCACGCGAGGCCGACCGTGCCGACGAGCCAGGGCACGACGGTGGCGACGCTCATCTCCTTGATGTTCAGATGGTGCGCACGCATGAGGTAGCTCGGGAACCAGCTCAGGAAGAAGAACAGCACGTAGTTGTAGCTGAAGAATGCGGCGGCCGTCGCGATGATGCGCGGCTGGCGCACGTAGTGCGACAGCGTGTGCGTCGGCGTTGCGGCGGCCGCCGCGGGCGCATGGGCGGGCGATGCCGCACGCGTCGCAGCACGCGCGTCCGATGCGTCGCCGACCGGCGTGGCCGGACGGTCCGACGTCGACATCATCCACACGACGACCCACGCGAGCCCGATCGCGCACACGATCCAGAAGGCCGGACGCCAGCCGAACTGCGCGGCCAGCAGGCCGACGATCGGCCCGGCGATCGCGCCGCCGAGCGGCGAGCCGGCGCTGAGCAGGCCCATCGCGGTCGCGGCGCCGTCGCGCGGCAGCCAGTTGTTGACCATCTTGTTCGCGGCCGAGCACAGCGGCCCTTCGGCCATGCCGAACAGCAGCCGCACGATCAGCAGGCTCACGAAGCCGACGGTGAGCGCGGTCATCCCGCAGAACACCGACCACAGTCCGACCGACAGCACGTACACGAGCTTCGGCCCGAGCCGGTCGGACGCGAGCCCGCCGATGAAATTGAACAGCGCGTAGCCGATGAAGAACGTGCTGAACACGAGGCCCATCTGCGCGGCATCGATGCCGAGATCGGTCTGCACGATCGGCGCGACGATCGATAGCGCGACGCGGTCGAGATAGTTGATCCCGTACACCAGGAACAGCAGGAACACCGTGAACCACGCCTGCGACTTCTGCTTCATTGTCTGTCTCCTTCGTGCCGGTGGGCCGGCCGTCATGTCGTGTCGATCGTTCGCCGCGCCGGTATCGCCGTCAGCGGGCACGGGTGTTGCGAGGTTCGCTGCGGTTGCGGCGAACCGTGATGAGCGTTCGTTCAGCGTGCGTGCAACGGCGCGAGCAGCGCGTCGGTGCCGTGCGTGCGCAGCGTCGACAGATGCGCGCCGACACGCGCGATCAACGCATCGGGCCACACAGTCGAAGCGGTGAGCGCGCTGCTGCCGAGCGCTGCGCGAATCGCGCCGGTTGCATCGCCGGCCGCCGCGAGCGTCGCGCCGAGCGCTGCCGCGCCCGGATCGTTGATCGCGAGCGGCTGCCCCGACTCGTCGCGCGCGGTGGCGACGTAGTGCAGCCACAGCGCGAGCGCGCGTTCCAGATACGGACGCTCGACCCCGGCCGCCGCGCTTTCGGCGAGCGCCGGCAGCCAGCGCAGCGGCACCTTCTGCGTGCCGTCCATCGCGATCTGTTCGGTGCGATGCGCGAGCGTCGGATTGCGAAAGCGCTGCACGAGCGTCGCGCAATAGCCATGCGCGTCGTAACCGGACGGCACGTCGACGGTTGCGAGCAGGTCGCGCGTCATCACGCCGTCGACGAGCGCCGCGATCGCCGGATCGGCCATCGCGTCGGACACGGTCGCGCGGCCGCGCAACTGCCCCGCATACGCGATCGCCGAATGCGAGCCGTTCAGCAACCGCAGCTTCATCGTTTCGTAGGGCCGCACGTCGCCGACGAGGTGCGCGCCCGCGTCTTCCCAGCGCGGGCGCGGGCCGGCGAAGCGATCCTCGATTACCCATTGCGAGAACGGCTCGCAGACGATCGCGGCTACGTCACGCGCGCCGAGATGCGCGTGCGCCCAGTCGAGCGATTCGGGCGTCGCGGCCGGCACGATCCGGTCGACCATGCTGTTCGGGAACGCGACGTCGTCGCGGATGCGCCGCGCGAGCGCGCCGTCGATGCGTTCCGCATAGTCGATCAGCAGCGCGCGCAGCGTGTCGCCGTTCGACGTCATGTTGTCGCAGCACACGACGGTCAGCGGCGCATGCGCCGGCCGCCGGCGCAGGCCGGCCGCGATCACGCCGAGCGCGGTGCGCGGCGCGTCGGGCGTCGCGAGATCCTGGCGAATCGCGGGATCGTCGGCATCGAGACCGCCGCCGGGGCGGCGGCAATAGCCTTTCTCGGTCACGGTCAGGCTGACGATCGCCACCGCCGGGTCGGCGATCAGCGCCAGCAGCGCGGGCAGCGATTCGGGCGCGAAGAGCGCGCCGTGCACCGCGCCGACGATGCGCGTGCGTGCGCCGTGGCCGTCGCGTTCGGTCACCGTGTACAGATGATCCTGCGCGGCGAGCAGGTCGACGGTATGGCGCCGGCGCAGCTCGACGCCGACGATCCCCCAGCGCAGATCGCCCTGTTCCAGCACCGTTTCCGTATGCAGCGCCTGGTGCGCGCGATGGAATGCGCCGAGGCCGAGATGGACGATGCCGGTGCGGACCGCCCGGCGGTCATAACGGGGGCGGCGGGTGCCGGGCGGCGCGGTGCGCAGGAAATCGGGGGTGGATGACATGGGGATCAGGTGTGGCGCGTACCATGGTAGATGGTCGAATGCGTGCAGGTTATTTCGAGTTTCCTTGTGAAGTTATCGGTGTAAACGCTAGATCGCCGGAATTCGGCTGGGTCTGTACCATGGTAGTTATCGATATCGAGGCGGATCAATCGCACCATGAGCGAAACGGCAGTACTGGAAGAAGGTGACGTCGTCGTCACGGCGTTGCAGGGGTTCTCGCTGGACGAGAGCCGGTCATATACGGAGCAGGTGCATGCGCTCCTGCGCCACGCGATCGTGCGCGGCGCGCTGCCGCCGCGCACCGCGCTGTCGGAGGCGGTGATCTCCACGACGATCAAGGTCAGCCGCACGCCGGTGCGTGAAGCGTTCGCGCAGCTCGCCGACGAGCGGCTCGTGCAGATCATCCGCAAGGTCGGCACGCTGGTCGCGCCGATTCCGGTGTCGATCCTCGAGGAAGGGCGCTTCGCGCGCAGCACGCTCGAATGCGCGAACCACGTCGAGCTCGCGCAGAAGATCACGCCGGCGCAGCTCGCGGAGCTGTCGCGGATCATCGACGCGCAGCGCGACGCCGTGGCCGCCGGCGATGTCGAAGCGTTCTTCGATCTCGACGAGGCGATGCACGGGCGGATGTTCGCGTTCGCGGGCCGGCCGCACGTATGGGAAATGCTGCAGCCGATGAAGCGCCAGTTCGACCGCGTGCGCTGGCTGCTGCTCGATCGCGTCGAGGATCACGCGCGCCGCGCGCTGCAGGAACACGAACAGATCCTCGCGCACATCGCGTCGCGCAACATGGCGTTGCTCGGCGCGTCGGTCGCGGCGCACGTCGACCGGATCGGCTCGCACCTGCCGGACGTGCGCAGCCGCGCGCCGCATTACTTTGTCGACTGACATCTGAATCGCCCGCTGGAGGAGCGCAGTGAAAATCGAACGCTTGCAGACCATCGTCACGTGTCCGGGCCGGAACTTCGTGACGGTGAAGATCGTGACCGACGAGGGCGTCCACGGCCTCGGCGACGCGACGCTCAACGGGCGCGAGCTCGCGGTGCGCGCGTACCTGGAAGACCACGTGTTCCCGTGCCTCGTCGGCCGCGACCCGCGCAACATCGAGGACATCTGGCAATACCTGTATCGCGGCGCGTACTGGCGGCGCGGGCCCGTGACGATGACGGCGATCGCCGCGATCGACATGGCGCTGTGGGACATCCTGGGCAAGCTCGCGGGCATGCCGGTCTACCGGCTGCTCGGCGGCAAGAGCCGCGACGGCCTGATGGTGTACGGCCACGCGAACGGGCGCGATCACGAGGAAGCGGTCGACGCGGTGCGTGCGCACATCGAGGCCGGCTATCGCGCGATCCGCGTGCAGTCGGGCGTGCCGGGGCTCGACAAGGTGTACGGCGTCGGCAAGACGGCCGGCGCGTACGAGCCGGCCGAGAAGGGGCTGCCGCCCGAGGAGCCGTGGGACACCGCGCTCTACCTGCGTCACACGCCGGAACTGTTCCGCAAGGTGCGCGACGCGGTCGGCGATGCGCCGCACCTGCTGCACGACGCGCATCACCGGCTCACGCCGATCGAGGCCGCGCGGCTCGGCCGCGACCTCGAGCCGCACCGGCTGTTCTGGCTCGAGGACGCGACGCCCGCGGAGAACCAGGACGCATTCCGCCTGATCCGCCAGCACACGACGACGCCGCTCGCGGTCGGTGAGGTGTTCAACTCGATCTGGGATTGCAAGGACCTGATCCGCGACCAGCTGATCGACTACATCCGCGCGACGATCGCGCACGCGGGCGGCATCACGCACGTGCGGCGCATCGCCGATTACGCGGCGATGTACCAGGTGCGCACCGGCTTCCACGGCGCGACGGACCTGTCGCCCGTCTGCATGGCGGCGGCCGTGAACTTCGGGCTGTGGGCGCCGAACTTCGGCATCCAGGAACTGATGCCGCACAGCGCGCTGACCGATGAAGTGTTTCCGCACAACTACCGCTTCGAGGACGGCTATCTCGTGATGGACGACGTGCCGGGCCTCGGCGTCGACATCGACGAGACGCTGGCCGCGAAATATCCGTACGAGCGCGCTTACCTGCCGGTTGCACGGCTGCGCGACGGCTCGATGTGGAACTGGTGAGCCGCGAAGACCGAAGGAGAGAACCGAAATGTTGAGCGTCGTTGTCGATCGTCCGAACAGCATGGGCGTGCGTGAAGTGCCGCTGCCCGTGCCCGCCGCCGGCGAGGTGCGCGTGAAGGTGCGCTATGCGGGCATCTGCGGGTCGGACCTGCACATCTTTCACGGCAAGAATCCGTTCGTGTCGTACCCGCGCATCATCGGCCATGAATTCGTCGGCACGATCGAGTCGGTTGGCGCGGGCGTCGATGCCGCTCGGCTCGGCGAGACCGTCGCGGTCGATCCGGTGATCAGCTGCGGGCATTGCCACGCGTGCACGATCGGCCGGCGCAACGTGTGCCGGCACCTGAGCGTGCTCGGTGTGCATCGTGACGGCGGCTTCAGCCAGTACACGTGCGTGCCGGCCGGCAATGCGTACCGGATTCCGGACGCGATCGCCGACACCTGCGCGGCGATCGTCGAGCCGTTCGCGGTGGCCGCGAACGCGACGTCGCGCACCGGCGTGCTGCCGGGCGATGTCGCGCTGATCTACGGCGCCGGCACCGTCGGGCTGACGATCCTGCAGGTGCTCAAGCGCGTGTACGGCATTCGCGCGTTCATCACCGACCGGCTCGACGCGCGGCTGCAACTCGCGCGCAAGTGCGGCGCGGCGGAAGACGAGATCATCAACACGAGCGTCGAGTCGCTGCCCGACGCGCTGGCCAAGCGCGGCGTCGACGGCGGCCCGACGCTGATCTTCGATGCGGTCTGCCATCCGTCGATTCTCGAGGAGGCCGTGACGATCGCTGCGCCGGCCGGCCGGATCGGCGTGCTCGGGTTTTCGTCGGAGCCGTCGGCGATCGTGCAGGCCGAGCTGACGAAGAAGGAGCTGACGCTCGCCGCATCGCGGCTCAACTGCGCGATGTTCCCGCAGGTAATCGACTGGATTGCGCGCGGGCTGATCGAGCCCGAGCACATCGTCACGCACAAGGTCGGCTTTCGCGACGTCGCGCAGGCGTTCGAGATGGCCGAGCACAATCCCGCGGAAAGCTGCAAGATCCTGCTCGATTTCGGGGGCGGTTGATCGCGCGTTCAGTTCATACCGGTTCGTGTCGCCGGCCGGCGTGCGTCGCGTGCGTCGCGCGTGTCGCGCGGCCCGGCCGGCCGGTGCGACGGTGTGTCAGAACGACACTGTCGTCGTCAGCGTGACGAGCCGCGGCTCGCCGACCGCGACGATCAGGTTGCTGTTACTCGACGGATAGTAGGTTTTGTCGAGCAGGTTCTTCACGTTGAGCTGGATGCGCGTCGGGAACTTGCCGATCGTCGTTTCATAGGCCGCGAACGCATCGACGGTCACGTAGCCGGGCAGCGTGAAGCTGTTCGCGGTGTCCCCGGGCCGTGCGCCGACGAGCCGCGCGCCGCCGCCGAAGCGCCAGCGGCCGGGCAGGTTGGCGATCGCCGTGTCATACACGGCGAACAGGCTGCCGGTGTGACGCGCGACGTTGACGAGCGACGTGTTGCTGTCGCGATCGTTCGCGTTCGTGTACGCGTAGCTGCCGATCAGGCTCAGGTGCCGCGTGATCTGCCCCGCAACGTCGAGCTCGATCCCGCGCGAGCGCGCGGTGCCGATCGTCGACGTGATGTCGTCCACTGTTACCGCGACGTTGCGCTTGTCGATCTGGTAGGCCGCGAGCGTGCCGGTGATGCCGGGCTTCAGGTCGAACTTCAGGCCGGCTTCCAGCACGCGGCCGAATTCCGGCGCGAGCGGTGACGTGACATTCGACGCGACGTTCGGCTTGAACGAGCGGCTCACGTTCGCATACGCGGTCAGCGACGGCGTGAGCGCATACGCGAGCCCGAACTGCGGCAGCCACACGTTGCCGTGCGAGCGGTCGGCGAACGCGAACGGCCGCCCCATCCCCGATTCCTGCTGCCAGTCCTCCCAGCGCAGCCCGCCGACCGCGGTGAGCCGGTCGGTGATCTTCACCGAGTCCTGCACGATCATCGAATACGTGTGGACCTTTGACAGCGAATCGCTCGACTTCACGTTCGGCGTGCCGCCCGGCGCGAGCAGGCCGTAGACGGGATCGTAGAGATCGAAGCCCTTGATCGCCTTGCCGCGGATCGTGTCGCCGCGGAAGCTGCGCTGCCGTTCGTATTCGCCACCGATGTAGAGCGCGTGATTCATCCCCGCGAGCGTCAGGTTGCCGAGCAGGCCGAGCGTCGCGATCTGGTCGGAGTCGTTGCGCCCGAGGTTCGCGTCGGCCGTGCGCGTCATCGCGCCGGTCGCGCTGTTGAAGGCGGTGCCGCGGGCGATGTACTGATCGTAGCGGTCGCGGCCCCAGCCGTACGTCGCGCGCACGCGCCACGCGTCGGAGAAGCGGTGCTCGACGCGCGCCCGCAGCGTTTCCTGGATCCCGCTGCTTTGCGCCCACGGTTCGTCGTAGCGGCGATAGCGCAGCCCATCGTCGGGGCGGCCGTTCACGAGCACGGTGCCGCGATCGAACGGCATCGTGTAGTCGACGTACTGGTAGCTGACGTCGATCGACGTGTTCGCGTCGTGCCACGACAGCGCGGGCGCGATCAGCGCGTTGCGTTCGCGGCCGAAGCTGCGCCAGTAGCGGCTCGTGTCGTATTCGCCGGTGAGCCGGAACGCGAGCGTGCCGCCCGCGACCTGGCCGGGTTTGCCCAGCGGGCCCGTCAGGTCGAACTGCGCGCTGCTGCCGCCGTGGCTCGTGCGCGATGCGGAGATCGAGCCGCCGAACGTGTCCTCCGGCTTGCGCGTGATGAGGTTGATCACGCCGCCCGGGTCCTGCATCCCGTACAGCAGCGAAGCCGGGCCCTTCAGCACTTCGACGCGGTCGATCGTCGCGAGATAGCTGTGCAGCACCGGCGTGCGGACGCCGTCGACGAGCACCGAGCCGTCGTTGTTCGAACCGAAACCGCGCTTGATGAACGCGTCGCGCGTGCCGCCGAGCGTGTTGGTCTGCGTGATGCCGCTGATGTTGCTGAGCACGTCGTCGAGCGAGCGCGCCTGCTGGTCCTGCATCACGCTGCTGCTGACCACGGCGACCGCTTGCGGGATCTCCTTGATGGGGCGCGCGTCGCCGCCGGCGATGCTGCTGGTGCGCGGCTGATAGCCGACGGTCGGATCGGCGACCGCCGATGCGTTGACGCTGATCGTCGGCAGTTCGCGTTCGGGTGGCGATACGGATGCCGGTGCGGGCGCGGATGCCGCCTGGGCGGGCTCCGCCTCGGCATGCGCGCCGCTGGCGACGCAAAGGGTGATCAGGGCAGGCAGGCTCGCGCGCCACGGGCGCAAGGTCCGCGCGCGGCGGGACGTTCGACGGGATGGCATGAATCGATGAGTGACGGAGTGCTAAGGACGGAGGCACAGGCCGCAGCGCTTCACTGCGGCGCTGCGGCAGGATGCGCATGATATAGGTAATGAGAATCGTTTGCAATTGTAACGAGGCCGATACGGACCGTGAACCGCGATTGCCGGGCCGTCGGCCGTCTGCTACCGTAGCGGCCAAAATCAGACGCAGTGAAATCCAATGAGAGCCGGGGGCCGCACCATGTCATCTTCCTGTCACAGCGCGTGCAGCGCGGTCAACCGTGCGGGTGATGAAGTGATCGCAGCCGTGTTCCGCCATTCGAACGCATAAAGCAACGGAAGCGAATTCATCCGGCGTAGCGCCGGGCTTCAATCACTTCAATCACCACGCTAGAGGGGAGACCACCCATGAACAAGATTTCCGCGCCGTTCGCGGCGGTGACGCTTGCGGCCTGCGCGCTGCTGGCGGGCATTCAGCAGACCGCTTGCGCGGCTTCGGCCGCCGAGCCCGCGATCGACGCGCATTACGGCGCCGTGATCGAGGCCTACACGCGCGACATGGCCGCCGCGAAGACGAAGTACGACGGCAAGCGCCTCGTGTTCGTCGGCGCCGTGATCCGGATGGGCAGCGACCCGGGCGGCACGTACTTCGGCGCGCTGACGACCGACGGCGAACAGTTCGATGCGCACTTCGACGTGGCCGATCAGGCTGCGCTGAAACCGAAATTCCCCGGCGGCGAGATCAAGCCGTTCACGGCGTCCGCGAATTTCCGCTTCAGCTGCGTGAACGAAGGCTATATCGATGCGCCCGTGTTGCCGGGGCTGAAGCTCGCGCATTGCCGGTTGGAGGGCTGACGTCCGGCACGCGGGGATCGCGAGCGGCGGCGAGCCGCCGCAACGGCGCTGCCCGGGCCGTCAGAATTTCTGCTGAATCCCGGCCATGACGCCCAACTGGTTGCGGCCTGTCGCGACGGTTCCACCCGCGGCCACCGCATTGGCGGCGGTGGCGCTGTTGAACATGTAGCCCACCGACGTATAGACGGTCGTCCGCTTGGACAGGAAATAGTTCGCGCGGCCGACGAGCAGCGTGGCGTTCGTGCCTTCGCTGTTTTCGCGACGCTGCAGGTAGCGCACGCCCTGCAGGTCGAGCGCGAGGTAGGGCGTTGCGTAGTACGTGCCGCCCGCGAACACGATGTCGGCCTGCAGGTGTGCGGCCGCCGCGAGATTGCGGCGGATCCAGCCGGCGCCGAGTTTCGCGGGGCCGATCTTCACGTAGCCGGCGACGATGTCGCGCGTGTCGGTGTACGCCGGATTGTTCAGCGGTGCGAGCGCGCCGCCGCCGCCGCGCATCACGTCGTGCGACGCGGCCAGCCCGAAATTGCTCGCGTCATAGGCGAGCATCGCCGTGTACTGCCGGCACGCGACGATGTCGCCGGGCACCTGGCCGGCGCAGCCCGTCGCCGACGGTCCAGCCGGCCCGGCCGCGTCGCGGCCGAAGCTGTAGGTGGCGCCGAGCGTCACGCCGTGGAACGTGCCCTTGTAGCCGATCGCATTGTCGCTGCGCGAGTTCGGCAGGTAGGAGTCGAAATCCGCCATCGAATGAATCGACGGGCCGATCACGTCGGCATTGGTCAGCACGATCATCGTCATGTTCATCTGACGGCCGAGGGTCAGCGCGCCGAACGGACTGTTTACGCCCACGTTGGCCTGCCGCCCGAACAGGCGCCCGCCATAGTTCAATGCGCCGGTGCCGGGCTGGAAGCCGTTTTCGAGCACGAAGAAGGCCTGGTAGCCGCCGCCGAGATCCTCCGTGCCTCTCAGGCCCCAGCGTGACGGAACCTCGCCCGTCAGCGTCGGCATCCCGGTGAACGACCCGCCGTGCGCGGCGTTGTTGTAGTAGGACACGCCGGTATCGATGATCCCGTACAGCGTGACGCTGCTTTGCGCGGAGGCCGGTCCGGCCAGCGCCATCGCCGTCGCGAGCGCGACGCCCAGTTTCGTTTTCATGGCTGTCTCCAAACAGTATGTAGATCTACTTATCGTTTTTTTGATTGCCCCGGACATGCCGGGGGTACCGACGGGTATCGGTCGAGCCTGCGGGTGTCGTGCGTTACGACAGCGCCGGATCGCGTTGCCGGTGCAGTGCCGCGGCGCGCCCGCCCGCCACGGCGACGGCGATGGCCGCGCCGGCCAGCGGCACGAGGAACGCGAGATAGAGATGGGACACGGACCAGCCGTCGTCCAGCAGCGCGCCGACCGTCATCGGCGACAGGATCGCGCCGAGGCGGCCGATGCCGACGGCGAGACCGATGCCGGTCGTGCGGATCTCGGTCGGATACGGCGTCGGCGACAGCGCATACATGCCGGCCACGCACGCATTGATCACGGCGCCGAGGAACACCGCGACCGTCATGCCGATGCCGAGCGAGCCGGTGTTCGCGCCGAACACGACCATCAGCACGCCGCCCAGCAGCAGCGTCGCGCCCAGCAGGTTGCGCAGGCCGAACCGCGTCGACAGCAGGCTGAAGAGCGACGCGCCCGCGATGCCGCCGAGATTGAGCAGCACGCCGCCGGTCACGCCCTGCGATGCCGACATGCCGGCCTGGACCAGCAGTTTCGGCGTCCAGCTCACGACGAAGTAGAAGCTCCCCATCACGAGAAAGAACGCGATCCACAGCGCGATCGTGCGGCGCGTGAGCGGTGCGCGCAGCACGGCCGTCCAGCTCGACGCGGGGTTCGCCGTGTCGACGGAAGCGGCCGCGGCCGGCAGCGTGTCGATCGGCGCGCGCTTCATTCTCGCGAGGATGCGGTTGATCTTCAGCAGCGCGTCGTCCGGACGCCGCGCCAGCAGGAAGTCGAGCGATTCCGGCAGCAGCGCGAGCACCATCGGGATCGACATCAACGTCAGGATGCCGCCGAACGCGAACACGCTGCGCCATCCCCACGTCGACAGCAGGTAACCGGCGATGACGCCGCCGGCGGTGGCGCCGATCGCGTAGCCGGTCGACTGCATGCCGATCGCGGCGCTGCGCCATTTGTTCGACGCGTACTCGCCGCTGATGACGGTCAGGCTCGCCAGCATGCCGCCGATGCCGAGCCCCGTGTACGCACGCGCGGCCGCGAGTTGCAGCGTGCTGTGGGTAGCCGCGCAGGCCAGCATCCCGGTCGAGATCACGGCGAGGCACAGCAGGATGATGCGGCGGCGGCCGACGCGGTCGGCCAACGGCGCGATCAGCACCGAGCCGATGCCCATGCCGGCCAGCCCGGCGCTCAGCAGCAGGCCGATTTCCTTGCCGCTCAGTTTCCATTCGGCGGCCAGATGCGGCGCGGCAAACGCGATGGCCAGCACGTCGAAGCCGTCGAGCATGTTCAGCACGACGCAGGCCGTGACCGCCATCGTCTGAAACGCGCTCATCGGGGATTCGTCGATCGTATTGCGGATATTTGCGCTCACGTCAAAGATCCTTCATAAGAATAGTATGACTAATTGATGGGGATGAAATCGACGCACTGCCGTAGCGAATGGGACGAAAGCGAATGCGTGGGCTGACGGGCAGCCCGGGATACGCGCGCTGGCGCGCTGGCTACGCGGGTTCGGGTTGCAGCAGCAGCCGCTCGATCACGCGCCGCGCGCGATTGGGGCCCGCGTCCACATGAATGTCGATCTGGCGGCGGTCCGGGAACCGCAGCTGGTTCCGGTATTGCGCCTCGATCACGGTCTTGTCCTCGTCGAACGTCGCCGCGGATTGCTCGATGACCGTGCGCGCGACGCGTTCGATGTCGTGCTGCGGATTGGTCGCGACGGTCCAGAAGTAGTGCGTCGTCGTGTCCGTCTCGGGTGTGATGCCGTGGAAGCCGCGCATGTGAAAGCCGCCGCGCGCCGGATCGTGCAGGTCGCCGGTGCCGGCATCCATCGCGCCGGTCCAGATCCGGATGTGCGACACGTGGAATTCGATTTCCTGCCAGCGATCGACGCGCCCCGCGAACGGCCATGCCGCCGTGTAGGTCGGCGGCGGCTCCGAATCGGGCATGCGGCGGACCAGCGTCACCGTGTCGCCGTCGGTGCTGACGCGGGTTTCCGCGCCCATGTGCAGCGACGCGTTGCCGCCGATCGTTTTCAGGTGGACATAGCCGAGGTGGCTCAGGTCCATCAGGTTGTCGTGAATCAGCTGATACGGCGCGTTGTAATGGTAGTGGCCGCCGCCGAACCGGTAGTGCGGATCCGCGTGGAACGGATAGCGCGGCGGCGCGCAGGTCGGTTGAGCGTGCGCGTCGGCGCCGATCCAGATCCACACGATGGCGTCCTGTTCCCGCACCGGATACGATGCCACGCATGCCTTCGCCGGAATCCGGTCCTGGCCGGGAATCTCCACGCAGGCGCCGCCGCGGTCGAACAGCAGGCCGTGATAACCGCAGCGCAGGCCGCGCGCTTCGAGCGAGCCGCACGACAGCGGCAGCGACTTGTGGCAGCAGCGATCCTCCAGCGCACCGACTTCACCGGACGGCAAGCGGAACAGTACGACCGGGCGGTCGAGCAGCGTGCGCGCCACGGGTTTGTCCGTCAGTTCGGATGACAGCGCGGCGACCCACCAACGGTCGACCGGAAACTTAGTAGTATTGATTGGTGGTGCGGCATGATGCGCCATTGATCGTCTCCAGTATTGTGGTTTTCCGCCGCGCGCCGCGCGGTCCGTCTACAGATCGAGTACCAGCAGGTCGCTTCGCGATCGCGAACAGCACGGCATGAACTGATCGCCGGCCGCTTGTTCCGCTTCCGTCAGATACGAGTCGCGATGATCGGGCTCGCCTTCCAGCACGCGCGTCACGCAGGTGCCGCATACGCCTTGCTCGCACGACGTAAGAACGTCGACGCCGTTGGCCGCCAGCGCCGCGACCACCGTGCATTCGGCCGGCACGTCGATCACCTTGCCGCTGCTCGCGATCCTGACCTGGAACGCGCGATCCGCGCCGGACGACGCAACCGCGCCGCCGAAGAACTCGTAATGCAGCCGCTCGTCCGCCCAGTCGCGCTCGCGCGCGGCGCTCAGCACCGCATCCATGAAGCCGCGCGGGCCGCAGACGTACAGGTGCGTGCCGTCAGGTGCCGCGGCGAGCACCGAGGCCAGGTCGAAGCGTTGCGCGGGGTCGCCGTCGTCGACGTGGAAGCGCGCGCGGTCATGGAACCCGGCCGCGTTGATCCGGTCGACGAAGGCCATGCGGTCGGTCGAGCGCGCGCAGTAGTGCATGTCGAACGAGATGCCGGACGAGAACAGCCGTTCCGCCATGCAGAGAATCGGCGTGACGCCGATGCCGCCCGCGAGCAACAGGTGGTGCGGCGCGTCGGGCGCGAGCGGGAATTGATTGCGCGGAAGGCCGATCCGCACGGTATCGCCTTGCCGCACTTCGTCGTGAATGGCGCGCGACCCGCCGCGGCCGTCGGCATCGCGCAGCACCGCGATCTGATAGCGATCGCCGTGCTCCGGGTGATTGCACAGCGAGTACTGGCGCACGAGGCCGCCCGGCAAATGCACGTCGATATGGGCGCCGGCGTCGAAGCGCGGCAACGGCGAACCGTCGTCGCTGACGAATTCGAAGCCGCAGATGTCGCGCGCTTCCTGCCACTTGCGGGCGACCCGCACCATCAGCGTCGCATCGCTCATGACGCCTCCTTGATCTGCGCGACCGGAATCACGGGGCGCTGCGGGCTCGACGCCTGGTCGTCGGCGAGCAGCCGCTCGATCACCTTGCGCGACAGCACGCCGCCGGCGTCGATGTTCAGCTTGAGCAGCTTGCGGTCCGGCCACTGCTCGAGGTTGAGCTGCTGGCGCTCGAGCATCTCGAGATCCTCGGCGAAGATCTTGCCCTGGCCTTCGCGGATTTCGGCGGTCAGCGCGTGATCGTCGGGCCGGAAGTTGCGCGCCATCCCCCAGAAGTACCAGATCGAGGTGTCCGTCTCCGGCGTGATGAAGTCGACCACGATCGACGATGCCTTCAGCTCGGCCGGCGCGTCGTAGCCGCCGTGGCCCGCATGCGCGACGCCCACTTCGATCATTACGTGGCTCGGCGGCGTGAAGCGGCAGATCTGCCAGCGGTCGACCGGCACGTCGTCGGCCAGCCCGTTGCCGCGCAGCGCCATCCGCCAGAACGGCGGCGGCATCACGTTCTGCATGAAGCGGCTCGTGACGACTTCGTCGCCGTTGGCGGTCGTCTTCGGCGCAGCTTCGTCGATTTCCTTCTGGCCGATGCTCGTCGCATGCACGTACGTTTCGTGCGTGAGGTCCATCAGGTTGTCGATCATCAGCCGGTAGTCGCAGCGGATGTGATACAGGCCGCCGCCGTGCGCCCAGGCCGGATCCTCGGCCCACGACAGCGCGGGCAGCCTGGCGGGATCGGCTTCGGACGCCTCGCCCGGCCACACCCAGATGAAGCCGTACCGTTCGACGACGGGGAAGCTGCGAATCGGCGGGAAGCCGCCGACCCGCTGGCCCGGCATGCCGGCCGCCTTGCCGTTGCAGCCCATTTCCAGCCCGTGATAGCCGCACACGAGCACGCCGTCGCGCACGAACCCTAGCGACAGCGGCGCGCCGCGGTGCGGGCAGAAGTCCTCGAGCGCGGCGACCTGGCCGTCCGCCGCGCGGTAAAACACCATCGGCTCGTTGCAGATCTTGCGGCCCAGCGGCTTGCCGTCGATGTCATCGGGCGTGCAGGCCACATACCAAGCGTTCTTGAGAAACACGTTCATCGTCTCCTTCAGGGCGGTGCCGCCGATACGCGGCACGTCGTCATTCCGTGTACTGAATGTGATTCAGTGTACTCATCGAGATTGGCGGGAGCAAGGCGGGCGGTATACTGGTTTTCCCGGGAATGGCGCGAGGCAGCGCCATGCCGTCGGTGCACGCAACGGCGTGCGCCGCCTATGTCATCGACTCATCCATGGAAAAAACGAATCCCGCCGACGCGCCGGCATTCCCGCTCGATCTGTACGACGAACCCGGGCACCTGATCCGGCGCGCCCATCAGATCGCGGTTGCGATGTTCTATGAAAAGCTGGGCCGGGACGTGACGCCGGTGCAGTACGCGGTCCTGCGGATGCTCTACGAATGCCCGGGGCTCGACCAGGTGACGCTCGCGCAGCGGGTGGCGCTCGACACGTCGACCACCGCGGATCTCGCGGTCCGGCTCGAAGCGAAAGGATTGATCGTCCGCGAAGTGCTGCCGCGGCGTCAGCGGCGCCTGCTGCTGACGCCGGCGGGCGTCGAACTGCTCACGCACCTGATTCCGTCGGTGAAGGAACTGCGTGCCGGCCTGTTCGACGGGATGGGAGAGGACGATTCTGAGGAACTGATGCGGCTGCTGCGCAAGTTCGTCCATCTGAACAACGAGCAGAGCCGCGCGCCGCTGCGGGTGAGCGAGGATTCGTAGCGGCCGGGTCCGCGAGATGAAGTAGAAGCGGCGGGGGCAGGTGAAGGCTGGCGAAACCCGCTTGCGTCACGCGCGTGACGCTTGCCCTTCCAGCCGCCGCACGGCTTCAGCGACCTCGTTCCTGAAGCGCACCAACGCCGCCTGCTCCGGCGCGGGCGGCTGCACGGCCGCCCACAGCATGTCGACCAGCTGCGTGGCCGTCGTTTCCGTATCGAGCTTGCGGTGGCCGAGGATCGCATCCCACAGCACGTGCTCGATTGGCCCGAACACCATCGAGCGCAGCAGGCTCAGCGGCATGTCGCGGCGCACCTGCCCGGCCGCCTGGCCGCGCGCGAGCACGTCCATCAGCGGCGCCGTGTAGCGGCGCTGCAGCGCGGTCAGCTCGTCACTCAGTGCATGCTGCTTCGCACGACCTTCCGACAGCACCAGCGCGCACAGCCCCGTGCCGTTCACCAGCATCAGCCGCAGGTGGGTGCGCACGATGAACGCGAACTGCTGCTGCACCGATGCCTCCACCGGCATCCCATGCTCGAACGCGGCAATGATTTCGTCGTACCAATCGGCGATCACGCGTGCGCACAGCTCGCGCTTGCCGCGGAAATAGCTGAACACAGTCGCCTCCGACACGCCGACGCGCTGCGCGATCTCGGCGGCCGTCGCATGCTCGTAACCCTTTTCGGCGAACACTTCACGACCGGCGCGCAGGATGTCCTGCACGCGCTGCTGGGATTTGCGCCCGGCGGGTGCGCGCGACGGGTCGGCGCGGTCGGGTCTGGCAGTTGCGGTCATGGTGTCGGCGGGAGCGGCTGTCATGCTGCGATGATATCTGAGTATCACTCAAAAAACGATTGACGCCAAGCCGGACGAGGCGCGAAACTGTGCAAAATTTCCGGTGTATTGGCTTAATGAATCGACGCATTGATCCGATTTGAGCTAAACTCAGAAATCGGCGCGTGCGACCCACTTTCTGGAGACGGAGGAGACATGATCAACCTGCCCGGCGTGCAATTCATGCTCGGTGAAGACATCGAGATGCTGCGCGACGCCGTCGCGACGTTTGCGGCGAAGGAAATCACGCCGCGCGCGGCGGAGGTCGACCGCACCGACCAGTTTCCGATGGATCTGTGGAAGAAGTTCGGCGATCTCGGCGTGCTCGGCATGACGGTGGCCGAGGAATACGGCGGCGCGAACATGGGCTACACCGCGCACATGGTCGCGATGGAGGAGATCTCGCGCGCATCGGCGTCGATCGGCCTGTCGTACGGCGCGCACTCCAACCTGTGCGTGAACCAGATCCACCGCAACGGCACCGACGCGCAAAAGCAGAAGTACCTGCCGAAGCTCGTGTCGGGCGAACACATCGGCGCGCTCGCGATGAGCGAGCCGAACGCGGGCTCCGACGTCGTCAGCATGAAGCTGCGTGCTGACAAGCGCGGCGACCGCTACGTGCTCAACGGCACGAAGATGTGGATCACCAACGGCCCCGATTGCGACACGCTCGTCGTCTACGCGAAGACGGACATCGACGCCGGCTCGCGCGGCATCACCGCGTTCATCGTCGAGAAGGGGATGAAGGGCTTCTCGGTCGCGCAGAAACTCGACAAGCTCGGCATGCGCGGGTCGCACACGGGCGAGCTCGTGTTCCAGGACGTCGAGGTGCCGGAGGAGAACATCCTCGGCCAGCTCAACGGCGGCGTGAAGGTGCTGATGAGCGGCCTCGACTACGAGCGCGCGGTGCTCTCGGGCGGCCCGACGGGCATCATGGCCGCGTGTCTCGACGCGGTGGTCCCGTATATCCACGACCGCAAGCAGTTCGGCCAGTCGATCGGCGAGTTCCAGCTGATCCAGGGCAAGGTCGCCGACATGTACACGACGTTCCAGGCATGCCGCGCCTACCTGTACGCGGTCGGCCGCCATCTCGACTCGGCGGGCAGCGACCATATTCGCCAGGTGCGCAAGGACTGCGCGGGCGTGATCCTCTATACCGCCGAGAAGGCCACGTGGATGGCCGGCGAGGCGATCCAGATCCTCGGCGGCAACGGCTACATCAACGAATACCCGGTGGGCCGTCTGTGGCGCGATGCGAAGCTGTACGAGATCGGCGCCGGCACGAGCGAGATCCGCCGGATGCTGATCGGCCGCGAGCTGTTCGCGGAAACGATGTAACGCCCCACGTCACGCGAACGGAGCCCCGTCGATGCCGATCATCGAATCGAAACTGAACCCGCGTTCGGAAGAATTCCGCACGAACGCCGCGGCGCTGGAGGCGGTCGTCGCCGACCTGCGCGCGAAGATCGAACAGCTCGCGCAAGGCGGCGGCCAGGCCGCGCGCGACAAGCACCTGTCACGCGGCAAGCTGTTGCCGCGCGACCGGATCGCGCAACTGCTCGATCCCGGCGCACCGTTCCTCGAGTTCTCGCAGCTCGCGGCGAACGGCATGTACAACGACGACGCGCCCGGCGCGGGCGTGATCACCGGCATCGGCCGGATCGCGGGCCGCGAGTGCGTGATCGTGTGCAACGACGCGACCGTCAAGGGCGGCACCTACTACCCGATCACCGTGAAGAAGCACGTGCGCGCACAGGAAATCGCCGCGGAAAACCGGCTGCCGTGCGTGTACCTCGTCGACTCGGGCGGCGCGAACCTGCCGAACCAGGACGACGTGTTTCCCGATCGCGACCACTTCGGCCGCATCTTCTTCAACCAGGCGACGATGTCCGCCGCGGGGATCGCGCAGATCGCGGTCGTGATGGGCTCGTGCACGGCGGGCGGCGCGTACGTGCCGGCGATGAGCGACGAGTCGATCATCGTGAAGAACCAGGGCACGATTTTCCTCGGCGGCCCGCCGCTCGTGAAGGCCGCGACCGGCGAGGAAGTAAGCGCCGAGGATCTCGGCGGCGGCGACGTGCATACGCGCCTGTCGGGCGTGGTCGATCATCTCGCGCAGAACGACGCGCATGCGCTGTCGATCGCGCGCAACATCGTCGGTCATCTCGCGCCGAAGATCGCGTCGCCGCTCGCGCTGCGCGAACCGAAGCCGCCGCGCTACGACGCGAAGAGCCTGTACGGCGTGATTCCGGTCGACACGCGCAAGCCGTTCGACGTGCGCGAGGTGATCGCGCGCATCGTCGATGATTCGGAGTTCGATGAATTCAAGGCGCGCTTCGGCACGACGCTCGTCACGGGCTTCGCGCACATCTGGGGCCATCCGGTCGGGATCATCGCGAACAACGGCATCCTGTTCTCCGAATCGGCCGTGAAGGGCGCGCATTTCATCGAGCTGTGCTGCCAGCGCAAGATTCCGCTCGTGTTCCTGCAGAACATCACGGGCTTCATGGTCGGCCGCAAGTACGAGAACGAAGGCATCGCGCGCCACGGCGCGAAGATGGTGACGGCCGTGTCGAACGCGAAGGTGCCGAAGTTCACGGTGATCATCGGCGGCTCGTTCGGTGCGGGCAACTACGGGATGTGCGGCCGCGCGTTCGGCCCGCGCTTCCTGTGGATGTGGCCGAACGCGCGCATTTCGGTGATGGGCGGCGAGCAGGCCGCGTCGGTGCTCGCGACCGTGCGCCGCGACGGCATCGAGGCGAAGGGCGGCGCGTGGTCGGCCGAGGAGGAGGACGCGTTCAAGCAGCCGATCCGCGACCAGTACGAGCGCCAGGGGCATCCGTACTACGCGAGCGCGCGGTTGTGGGACGACGGTGTGATCGACCCCGCGCAGACGCGTGACGTGCTCGGGCTCGGCCTCGCCGCGTCGATGAACGCGCCGATCGAGGACACGCGCTTCGGCGTGTTCCGCATGTAACGGCCGGGAGGGCTGACCGATGCGATACGAAACGATCAAGGTACACGAGGCCGACCGCGTGGCGACCGTCACGCTCGCGCGCCCCGCCGTGCGCAACGCGTTCGACGAGACGACGATCGCCGAGCTGACCACCGCGTTCGAGTGGCTCGACGCGCACGAGGGCGTGCGCGCGATCGTGCTCGCGGCGGAAGGCGCCGCGTTCTGCGCGGGCGCGGACCTGAACTGGATGAAGAAGATGGCCGGTTACTCGGACGACGAGAACCGTGCCGATGCGCGCAAGCTCGCGCGGATGCTCGAGGCGATCCATCGCTGCGGCAAGCCGGTGATCGCGCGCGTGCACGGCGACGCGTATGCGGGCGGCGTGGGCCTCGTCGCGGCGGCCGACATCGCGATCGCCGTCGACGGCGCGAAGTTCTGCCTGTCCGAGGCGCGGCTCGGGCTGATTCCCGCGACGATCGCGCCGTACGTCGTGCGCGCGATGGGCGAGCGGGCGGCGCGCCGCTACTTCACGACGGCCGAAGTGTTCGACAGCGCGCGCGCCGCGTCGCTCGGCTTCATTCACGACGCGGTGCCGGCCGACGCGCTCGACGAAACGGTCGCGAAGCTGGCCGCGGCGCTCGTCGCGAACGGCCCCGACGCGGTGCGGGCGTGCAAGCGGCTCGTCGCCGACGTGGCCGGCCGGCCGCTCGACGCGACGCTGATCGAGCAGACCGCCGACTGGATCGCGCGCACCCGCGCCGGCGCGGAAGCACGCGAAGGGATCGCATCGTTCCTCGAGAAGCGCACGCCTTCGTGGCGTGAATGACGGCGTGCCAATAACTTTCCGGACGACACCGAAGCCATGTTCGACAAGATTCTGATCGCCAACCGCGGCGAAATCGCCTGCCGCGTCGCCGCGACGTGCAAACGTCTCGGGATCGCGAGCGTCGCCGTCTATTCCGACGCGGACGCGAACGCGAAGCACGTCGCCGCATGCGACGAAGCCGTGCATATCGGCGGCGCGGCGGCCGCGGACAGCTACCTGCGCGGCTTGCGCATCATCGAGGCCGCGCGCGCGACCGGCGCGCAGGCCATCCATCCCGGCTACGGCTTCCTGTCGGAGAACGAGGATTTCGCGCACGCGTGCGAAGCGGCCGGCATCGTGTTCATCGGGCCGCCGGTCGACGCGATCGCGGCGATGGGATCGAAGGCGGCCGCGAAGGCGCTGATGCACGCGGCCGCGGTGCCGCTCGTGCCCGGCTATCACGGCGACGACCAGGACACGGACAACCTGCATCGCGAAGCCGACGAGATCGGCTACCCGGTGCTGCTGAAGGCGAGCGCGGGCGGCGGCGGCAAGGGGATGCGCGTGGTCGAGCGCTCGGAGGACTTCCGGGCAGCGCTCGCGTCGTGCCAGCGCGAGGCCGCGAGCAGCTTCGGCAACGCCCGCGTGCTGATCGAGAAATACCTGACGCGCCCGCGTCACGTCGAAGTGCAGGTGTTCGGCGACACGCACGGCAACACCGTCTACCTGTTCGATCGCGACTGCTCGGTGCAGCGCCGTCACCAGAAGGTGCTCGAGGAAGCGCCGGCGCCGGGCCTGCCTGACGACCTGCGTCGCGCGATGGGCGAGGCGGCCGTCGCGGCCGCGCGCGCGGTGCATTACGTCGGGGCGGGCACCGTCGAATTCATCATGACGGCCGACGCGTTCTACTTCATGGAAATGAACACGCGCCTGCAGGTCGAGCATCCGGTCACCGAGATGGTTACCGGGCTCGATCTCGTCGAGTGGCAACTGCGCGTCGCAGCGGGCGAGCCGCTGCCGCTGACGCAGGACCAACTGCGCGTGCAGGGCCATGCGATCGAGGCACGACTCTACGCGGAGAACCCGGCGCGCGGCTTCCTGCCGTCCACCGGCACACTGAAGCATCTGCGGCTGCCGGAAGGCGTCGAGTTCGCGATCGGCGCACCGGTTCGCATCGACAGCGGCGTGCGCGAAGGCGATGCGATCACGCCGTTCTACGATCCGATGATCGCGAAGCTGATCGTGCATGGCGCGGACCGCGCGGAAGCGCTCGGCACGATGCTGCGCGCGCTGCGGGCTTGCGAAGTGGTCGGCCTGCACACGAACGCCGCGTTTCTGCAGCGGATCGTCGCGAGCGAGCCGTTCGCGACCGCCAATCTCGACACCGGCCTGATCGAGCGCAACCATGATGCGCTGTTCGCGCCGCAACCGTCGCCGCGTGCGACGCTGGCGCTGGCCTGCGCGGCGCTGCTCGCGCGCGAGCGCGGGGCGGCCGCGCAGCAAGGCGTCTCGCCGTGGCATGCGCTGCCGGACTGGCGGCTGAACGGCGGCTATCGCCGCACGGTCGAATGGCACGCACCCGATCGTGAAGCGGACGTGACGGTCACCTACGACGACAATGGCGGCCACGCGAGCCTCGCCACCGGCGACGCGGCCGCGCAGCCGTTTGCATGGACGCGCGGCGCGACGCCGCTCGACTTCGACGTGACGCTCGACGGCGTGCGCAGCAGCGGCCGCGTGTATGCGGACGGCGACAGTTTCCACGTATTCACGCAGGGTGTCGCCGAGACGTTCGAATGGCGCAACGTGCTCGCGCACGCGGGCGATGCCGAACATGGCGGCGGCCGCCTGACCGCGCCGATGCCCGGCAAGGTGATCGCGGTGCTGGTCGAGCCGGGCCAGAAGGTCGAGGCCGGCACGCCGCTGATCGTGATGGAAGCGATGAAGATGGAGCACACGATCGGCGCGCCGGGCGCGGGCGTTGTCGCGGAAGTGCTGTACGGCGTCGGCGATCAGGTCGCGGATGGCGCGCAGTTGCTGGTGATGGCGGAAGACTGACCGGAGTGTGTGCCGCACATGGCCGGCGGAGCGTCTCGCGACGCGACGCCGGCCATGTCGCATCCGGCCGGCGGCGGCGCGCGTGGCGAATCCTGTGCCGCGCAGCCGGCACCGTCCGCACTGCGTATGACCATGCATGACAGTCCTGCGGCCCGCGCTTCGCTAGACTGACGGATTCTCGCGTGGCCGCGTGCCGCGCGCTACACTGCGTCCATTCAATTTCCCGTCCCGCCGACGATGACGTCTCCTGTCCTGAACGGCCTGCGCATCGGTATCACGATCGGTCTGCGCGCCCCCGACGAAAGCCTGTGGATCAATGGCATCAAGCAGAACGCGCTGTTTCTCGCGAAGCTGTTGATGGCGTCGTCGCATGGCTATCGCGTGACGCTGGTCAACACGACCGACGTGCCGCTCACCGACGCGCTGCCGTGGGATCGCACCGTGTTCGACACGCGCGCATTCGCCGACATGAAGGATGCGCTCGACGTCGTGATCGAGCTCGGCGGCCAGATCGACGCCGCGCAGACGGACTACCTGAAGGCGCGCGGCGCGAAGATCGTCAGCTATTGCTGCGGCGTCGAGTACATCAACGCGATGGAGTCGATGCTGTTCGGTCGGCGATTGTGGGATTCACTGTTCATCAACCGCGGCTACGACGAGGTGTGGGCGATTCCGCAGATCGCGCCGTCGTCGCTGCCGTTCCTGCAGTCGCTGCGTCGCTGCCCGGGGCGCGTCGTGCCGTTCGTATGGGATCCGATGTTCCTCAGCGCGCGTGCGGCATCGCTGCCCGAGCACGGCGAATACCGGCCGCGCGGCGAGCCGGGCAAGCGGCTCACGGTGATGGAGCCGAACCACAACGTCGTGAAGTTCTGCGTGTACCCGATGCTGATCATCGACGAAGCGTATCGCAGTGACCCCGATGCGATCTGCTTCACGCACGTGACGAACGCCGATCGTCTCGCGCACGACAGCCCCGAGTTCGTGATGCTGATGAACTATCTGGACATCGTGCGCGCGGGCAAGGCGAGCTTCGTCGGACGCTTCGACACGCCGCTGTTCCTGGCCGACCTGACCGACATCGTTGTGTCGCATCAATGGTCGAATCCGCTCAATTACTTCTATTTCGACGTGTGCTGGCAGGGCTATCCGCTCGTGCACAACGCGAGCCTCGCGCCTGATCTCGGCTACTACTATCCGGACAACGACGTGCAACAGGGCGCGCAGGCGCTGCTGCACGCGCTGCACACGCACGACGACGACTGGCAAAGGTACACGCGGCGCCAGCGCGAGATCCTCGGCCGCTATACGTCGGCTAACCCCGCGCTCGTCGGCGAATACGACGCGCTGCTCGCCAATCTGATCGGCGCGACGGCTGCTTGAGTTTGAGTTTGAGTTTGCGTGACGCCTGCCGCAGCCGGCGGGTCCCACGTTAATGTCTGATGAAAATCATGCCGTAAAAAAGAAACCGCCGGACCGGGGAAGATTCGACGGTTTTTGAAGGCACGAAATTGACGGCTCCGAGGGAAGACCGTCAGAAATCATTTTATAGGTTAACAAATCGAAAAGATCGTTAAAAATCTTTCAATCGACAAATGCCATATTGCTCGGACCAATAGCGTCGTTTTATTTCGGCGGACTATCGTTTGGTCATTTTCAATATCGTTTGAAAAGACAAAATTGAATGCTCCGAGGACCGAATGCCCGATGGGTTCCGGCTGGAGGCGCAGCCAGCAAGGCCTCGCGGCGACTGCGGGCGACATGTCCGGATACGGCTTCGCTGCCGGATATTAATCATACGAAATAACGGTCGCCTGATTTTGAAGCGAGACCATCGATAAATCGATTTTTGCCAAATGCGTTTGAGCGCGCAATATCGTCGATGGTTTTGTGTGGCCTGCCGCACTGTCGGCGACGTGCATGCGTGGTGTATTTTCGGTATTTGAATATCGTTGACAATATCGGATTTGACGGTGCGCCGAAATAAAAAGTACGCTCCCTGAAAAGATCGAAACAAGAGGATGGGCCGGGTAGGCGGTGGCGCGTGTCGTGGTCGCGCGCGCCACATGTATCGAGAGCGCGGGCCGTCATCGGCGGCCCGACAATTGCCGGAGCGCCGGATGAATGCGGTCGAACCTCGCCTGGAGGCGAACAGCGTAGCGAATCGGGACGAAATCGATCTCGTGTTCGGCGCGCCTGACGATCACCCCGACCTTGCGTCGGTACGCAGTTTCGTCGAAAGCCGGCTCGGGTTCGCGCGCGAGCCGGTCTGCCGCGCCGACCTGTCCGGCGGCGTGCTGTATCACGAATGCCTCGCGCGGTTGCGCTGGGGCTCGCGCGACGCGTTGCCGCCGCTCGCGTTCCTGCCGCGCCTCGAGTCGCTCGGGCTGATGCGCTGGTTCGACCGGCTCGTGGTGGGCCGGACGATCGACGCGCTGCGTGCCGATCCGCAGGCCGTGTATGGCTGCAACGTCGCGGCGGCGAGCGCGGCGGTGGACGACGCGTGGCTGCCCATCTTCAGGCGGCTCGAGCGCGAGCCGTCGGTCGCGGCGCGGCTGGTCGTCGAGATCACCGAGACGGGGCCGCTGAACCCCGTCGCGGGCCGGTCGTTCGTGAATCGGTTTCGCCAGGCCGGATGCCGCGTCGCGATCGACGATTTCGGCGTCGGCTTCAGCGCGCTGAACAACCTGGTGGTCGGCAACCCCGATATCGTGAAGCTCGACAAGTCGGTGCTGTCGCTGATCAAGCGCAACGCGATCGGGCGCTACCAGTTTCGCCGGCTGATCGCGTTTGCGCATGAAAGCGCGCGGCACGTCGTCGTCGAAGGCGTGGAGAACGAGACCGACCGGCAGATCATCCTGGACTCCGGCGTCGCGTGGGCGCAGGGCGTTCGCTTCAGCTGGCGGTCGCCGGCCGCCGCATGACGCAGCAGCGCGGGCGCCGGGCGCAGGTATCGGGTAACGATGGATCGCAAAGGGGCGTGGGCATGGCGGCGACGAACAAGATCGGGCACGGAACGGGCACGCAGGCGGCCGATCCGCGCGAACTCGTCGCGATCGCCGAACTGGCCGACATGGTGTGGCAGCTCGGTGCCGAATCGACCGATACGCCGATCGACGTCGCGCCGTATCTCGACGGCCTGCAGGCCGTTGCGCACCGCATTCACCGGATGAAGCCGCTCGACGCCGACGGCCGCGAACTCGCGGCACGGCACTACTACGCCGGCGTGTTTGCGGGCGCCTGCGGCGAGGATTCGGCGATCGCTTGCGGTGTATCGGGTAGCCTCGCGAGGCGCGCCGGTCAGGTCAGCGGCGCCGCACTCGGCTGTTTCATGAGGCTCGCGCGGATCGGACGCCGGCATGGCCGCGCGTTTGCCGCACGGCGCGCCAATGGCGGCGTGCAAGCCTCGCGGTCGCTTGCGCGCCGCGCTTGACGCTCACCGATCGCGGGCATCGGCAAGTGCACCGCGTCAGTTCTTACCGAAACCTCCGCATGCCCGGCGCGCATCGGCTTTCGTGTGAGACGGTTCGATGAACGCGCCCATCATCCGCGACTGCGCTGCGTCGCGTTGCACGTTGATCGTAATCGCGACGATGACTTCGCACGCAGTACAGCTTACGGCGTGAAATCCTGCCCCTGGCGCGGCACATAGCCGGTCAGGTGCCAGCGACCGTCGTCGTCGAGTCGAAAGCTCAGCTTTTCGTACACGGTGGTGCCGGTCGTGAGCGTCGTCGCGTAGTCGACGTTCGCGTAAAGCCCGTCGGGCGTTGCCGGTGCGTTCGTGTAGCGGATGCGCGTGACCTGCGCCCAGCCGCGATGACGGACCGTTCCGACCGACTGGCGCGCGCGCTGCATGTCCGCCGCGAACTGGTCCTGCTTGATGCGTGCCTTCACGAACGCGGCGGAATCGGCCCACACCGCGCCGTACTGGCCGGCATCGAGCTGCTTGAACACCGCGTCGGCGTCGCGCAGCAGTGCGTCCGCCGATTCGCCGCCGGCCTGCGCGTGCGCGCCGATCGCGAGCGATGCGACGGCGCAGCCGATCAACCATTTCGCGCGGGAGAGGGGCCGGTATGCGTTCATGTCGGAGTCCGAAGCGGGGAGAGGGCGGCGCATCATGCGTCGCGATAGAGTGACGCGATCGCGTCGGAATACGCGGCGACGTTGTCGGGGTTGTAGATGCTGACCGAGTCGAGCACGTGCTTCGATTGCTCGCGATACGCTTCCAGGTTCGCGTCGTGTTCGTCGAACGCCTGCAGCAGCGCGCGGCCGCCGGCCTGGCAATCGAAGTCCGGATAGAAATACCCGGCCTTGCCGAGGAACGGCGAGTTGTGGATCAGCGGATAGTCGCCGTACAGCAGCTCGTAGTACAGGTAGTTCTGCGCGTTTTCCCACGTGTGCGACACCACCGCGTCGCCGTAGGCCGCCATGAACTCGTACACCGCGTAGCGGCTTTCGAACGTCGTGATCCCGTGGTTCACGATGTCGAGGCTCTTCGCGAAGTGGACGAACGTCGCATGTTCCTTCAGGTGCAACGTGTTGCACACGCGCACGAACTCGAGGAATTCGGGCTTCGCGCGATACGCCTCTTCAGTCACCAGCATCGGGATGATGCTCGTCTTCACCATGCAGATGTTCGGCTCGAACATCGTCACGCGCCAGCGCGGTTTGCCGGGCCGATAACCGAACGACAGGCCGGCGCCGAGCGTCGCGCGCGCCTTGTCGAACAGCATCGGATGCCAGATGTGCGGAACGATCGTCACCGGCGCGCGCAGGCCCGTCTGGTAATAGTGCAGGCACGAGCGCTCGAATTCCGGAATCGTCCACACCGCGTCGTACGGCGCGCCCGAGAACAGGAAGCCCGATGGCTTGTCGAACATCGCGCGCTCGATGTCGATCACGTAGTCGTTGCCGACGCGCATCGTGATGACCTTGCCGCCGCGGTCGCGGAACGCGCGCAGGTAATCGGCGCTGAACTGCGCGCTCATTTCGATCAGCACGTCGCAGCGCTGCAGCGCTTCGTCCATCGACAGCAGCGGCACGTCCCATTCGCCGAGCATCAACTGCGGATCGGCGAGCTGTTCGCCGCCGTTCACCATCACGGCCTGAGCGACGTGCGGCGACTGACGCAGCAGCAGGATCAGCAGCAGGCAGTTCTGGAAGATGCCGTTTTCCCACAGCGACTGGCCGGCGCCGCGCACGAACAGCGACACGCCGACGACGAGACGCTTGCCCTCGCCGGGCGCTTGACGGGCATTGGAGTCCGACATGCGTATGCTCCGGTTCAGGCGACCAGGCGCGTGACGAACGCGTCCAGGTTCGCGGGGTTGTCGATCGAGACCGATTGCAGCAGCCGGTCGGCTTTCGCGCGATAGTCGTCGAGCCGCTCGTCGTGATGCAGCCATGCATCGCGCAGCGCGTGGCTGCCCGCGACGGAATCGAAGTCCGGGTAGTAATAGCCGGCGTCGCCGAGCAGCGTCGAGTTGTGGATCAGCGGATAGCCACCGTACAGCACGTCGTAGTACAGGTAGTTCTGCGGATTTTCCCAGTGGTGCGACACGACGGCATCCGCATGGCGCGCCATGAAGCCCGGCAGGTCGATGCGCGGCTCGAACGTCGCCTTGTGCTGGCGCACGAGGTCGAGGCTGTTCGCGAAGTGCACGAAGGTCCGATGCGCCTTCATGTGCATCGCGTTGACGACGAACAGATGCTGCACGGCATCCGGATGCGCGCGGTAGAACTCGTCGCACACGAGCATCGGGTAATGGCAGGACTTCACGACCGAGATGTTCGGCTCGAGCGTGGCGAGATGCCACGGACGGCGGCCGGGCCGATAGCCGAACGTGACGCCTTCACTTGCCAGCGCGGCGATGCGACGATCGAGGAAGTACGGCGACCACAGATGCGGAATCGTATGAACCGGCGCGCGCGTGAGCGTGCGCAAGAGCGGCACGTCGATCTTCTGCGACTTCTCGAGCACCCACACTTCGTCGAACTGCGTGCCGTTGAAGATGTGCCCCGACGGCTTGTCGAAGATCGGCGTTTCGGCGAGACCGCTGTAGGTGTGACCGACGTAGCACGCGACGAGCTTCGTGCCGAGCGCCTTCACGTGCCTGAGCCATTCGAGCGGCAGTTGCGCGCCCATCTCGATCACGACGTCGAGTTCGTGCGTGACGTCGGTGGGCTTCACGAGCGGCACGTCGAGGCCGTCGAGTTCGAGGCCGAGCGGCAGTGCGTTCGCGTCGCCGCCGTTCAGGAAATAGACGGGGCCGACGCGGTCCGAGCGCTTGAGCATCATCGCGAGGTACGCGATGTTCTGGTGAATGCCGTTTTCCCAGATCGCCTGGCCGTCCCGCGCAAACAGCGAGATGCCGACAGCCGGCCGTTGCTTGCGGGCGCCGCGCGAGGCGGCTTGATTGATGTCCGTCACCGGTTGGTTTCCTCTGCGGCGTCGTGCGTTCGGCCGTGGCGTCGAGCGCCTGGCCGCGTAACGGCGCGCCGTGGATTGTCGTGGTTGCGTTCGCGCCGGCGGGCGCTCGACAACGAGTCGAGCGACGCGGATCGCGGGCGGCCGGCGGATTCCGGTGGGTCGTCGGGCGGGACTGGCACGGCGCGCGACGCGGGCGGAACGCCCCGGCAGCTGTCTGCGGCGATTGTGGCACGGAAGTCAGCGGTTTGTGGAGGGGGCTGACGAACTTTGACATAGCCGCCGGCGCGCTGATCAAGGGCTGTCAGCGCGGTGGGCGCTGCGGGTCAGGGCCGTCACGCGAGGGTGCGACTGCGACGGCCCGCGGCTCAGCGTTGCAGCGAGATGTCGACGCGGCGGTTGCTCGCGCGGCCTTCGGCCGTCGCGTTGGACGCGACCGGATCCGCGCTGCCGCGGCCCGAGACCGACACGGTTTGCGCGTTCAGCCCGTGCGCTTTCAGGTAGCCCGCGACGGTTTCCGCGCGGCGCTTCGACAGCGCGAGATTGGCGGCGTCGTTGCCGACCGAATCCGTATGGCCGGTGACCGTGACCTGTGTATACGTACGGTCTTCGCGCTCGCTCAACAACTTGTCGAGCGATGCGCGCGCGGCCGGCGTGAGCGTGGCCAGGCCCGTCGCGAACAGCGCGTCGCCCGCGAGGTTCACATGTTCGACCGCGACAGGCGCGGGTGCGGGCTCGGCGGCCGACGCCGCTTCGGCCGGTGCGGCGCCGCACTGGAACGCCAGCGTCGCGGGATCCGAGCCGTCGCGCAGCGCGCGGGCCGAGTCGACGGTGCGCACCGGCTGATCGCCGCAGATCTTGCGGGCGGCTTTCATGCAGGTCTGCGGGCCCGACAACAGGCCGTGGCAGTCCACCTGGAAAGTGCGCGCGCCATCGCGCGGCTGCAGTTCGGATGCACTGAAGGTCGGGCCGGATGCGGTCGAGCACGCGGCGAGAGCCGTTGCGGAAAGTGCGAGCGCAAGAGCGAGTTTGTTCACGGTTACGTCCTCAAAGCTTGGGTTGACCGAGGCCCGCCGCGGGTTGCGCGGCGGGCTCGTCGTGCCGTCGCGGCCGCCGCGCGCCGTCCGGCTCGCGAGCCGGCGGCGTGGCGGCGCGACGCGTTACTTCCACTGATACAGCATGCCCGCGCCGATCACCTTCTGACCGCCGCTGAAGCCGCCGTTGATCGACGCCTTCAGGTTCTCGGTGATCCGCGCCTGCATGTTGACCGCCATCGCTTTCTGGCCGAGGAAGGTCGATGTGCCCACACCCATCCCGAAGTTGGCGTCGCGATCGAGCTGCGGGATCGACGCCATCGCGCCGACGGCCGCGATACCCTGCTTCGCCATCTGGTCGGTCTGCTGCAGTTGCGAACCCAGCGAGTTGATCTGCGTCTGCTGGCCCGACAGTGCCGTCGACAGCGTCGTCTGCACCTGCGTCAGCTGGTTCACGTTCACCGCGTCGGTGCCTTGCGTGCCCGGCGCGACGTTCGTGATCTGGCGCTGCTGCGTGTCGCTGCCGACCGACACCACGTTCGAACGACCGCCGTCATTCGAATTCGCGCCGATCGCCACCGAGTTCGTGCCGGCGGTGACGGTCGGCCGATCGTTGCCTGTGCCGTTCATGTCGACCGCGACACCGTTGTTGCTCAACGAGCGCGTCGTGTTGTTGTTGATCGTCGTCGACAGTTGGGAAACCTGATCGCCCAGGTTCGTCACGCCCGTCGACAGCGACGCCACCGTGCTGTTCGTCGTGCTCAGGCCGGTCGACAGCGAGCCGATGCCGGTCGAGGTCGACGTGGACAGCGACGTCAGATTGCTGTTCGTCGAGCTGAGGCCCGTCGACAGCGAGCTGATCGCCGTCGACGTCGACGTGGACAGCGACGTCACCGAGCTGTTGGTCGAGCTGAGGCCCGTGGACAGCGAACCGATGCCGGTCGACAGCGACGAGATGTTCGACGCCGTCGACGTGGACAGGCTGCTGACTGCCTGGTTCGTCGCGTTGAGCTGGCTGCCGTTGATCGCATCCGTGCTGGTGGCCGAGATCCGGCCTGCCGCGACGTTCGTGATCTGGCGTTCCTGCCCCGGCTGGCCGACGCTCACCACGCCCACCGGCGAGCTGCCCGCGAACAGGTATGAGACGCCGCCGATCGTGGCGCTCGAGGTGCCGACTGCCGCGCTCGTGACCGAGTTCGCACCGAGGGCGATCGAGTTCGCGACGTTCGCCGTGGCGTTCGTGCCGAAGGCGAGCGCATCCGCCGCGGTGGCCGATGCAGCCGAGCCGTAGGCCTGGGCGCCGATGGCGCTGGCGACTGCCTTGTTGCCGAGCGCGATCGTGTTGTCCGCGGTGGCCTGGCTCGAGCTGCCGAGGGCGAGCGCGCTGTCGCCGGTTGCGGTGTTCGCGTTGCCGAGCGCCACTGCGCCGCTGCCGGTCGCCGTGTCGTTCGCGCCCATCGCCACTGCGCCGGTGCCCGTTGCGATGCTCGGATCGCCGATCGCGACCGCGCCGTCGCCGCTCGCGGTGTTGCCGGAGCCGATCGACACCGCCTTGCCGCCGGTGGCCGATGCGTTCTGACCGATCGCGACTGCACCCGCCGTCTGCGCGTTCGAGCCATCGCCGACCGCGACGCTGCTGGCGCCTGCGGCGCTCGCGTTCACGCCGGCTGCGAGCGAGTTGACGCCCGTTGCGCCGTCGTTGGCGTAGTTGCCTTGCTGCGTGCCGTTGTCGTTGACGCTGTAGTAGTGCGTCTTCGCGGCGTCGATCGCGGTCGACGTCGATGTCGACAGCGACGTGATCGAGCTGGTGGCTGTCGACAGACCCGTCGACGTGGAGGTCGACAGCGAGGTTACCGTGCTGTCGGTCGAGCTGAGGCCGGTGGACAGCGAACCGATCGAGCTGGTGGCGGACGAGAGGCCGGTTGAGGTCGAGGTGGACAACGAGCTGATCGAGCTTGTCGCCGACGAGAGGCCGGTTGACGTCGAGGTCGACAGCGATGCGACCGAGCTGTTCGTGGAGCTCAGGCCCGTCGACAGGGAGTTGATTCCGGTGGAGGTCGACGTGGACAACGACGTGAGCGAACTGTTGGTCGAGCTGAGGCCGGTGGACAGTGAGCCGATTGAGCTGGTGGCCGACGAGAGGCCGGTCGAGGTCGAGGTGGACAGTGAGCTGATCGAGCTGGTCGCCGACGAGAGACCCGTCGACGTTGAAGTCGAGAGCGACGTGAGCGAGCTATCGGTCGAGCTGAGGCCCGTCGACAACGAGTTGATGCCGGTAGAAGTCGACGTGGACAGCGAGCCGATAGAGCTGGTTGCCGATGACAGGCCGGTCGACGTGGAGGTCGAGAGCGACGTGAGCGAGCTGTCGGAGGAGCTGAGGCCCGTGGACAGCGAGTTGATACCCGTCGACGTCGACGTGGACAGTGAGCCGATCGAGCTGGTCGCCGACGAGAGCCCGGTCGACGTGGAGGTCGAGAGCGAAGCCACCGAGCTATTGGTCGAGCTGAGGCCCGTGGACAGCGAACCGATCGAACTGGTTGCCGACGACAGACCCGTCGACGTGGAAGTCGAAAGCGAAGCCACCGAGCTATCGGTGGAGCTGAGGCCCGTGGACAGCGAGTTGATGCCCGTCGAAATCGACGTGGACAGCGACCCGATCGAGCTGGTTGCGGACGACAGGCCGGTCGAGGTCGACGTGGACAGCGAGCTGATCGAACTGGTGGCCGACGAGAGGCCAGTCGACGTCGAAGTCGAGAGCGACGCTACCGTGCTATCGGTCGTGCTGAGGCCCGTCGACAGCGAGTTGATGCCCGTCGACGTCGAGGTGGAGAGCGAACTAATCGAGCTGGTTGCCGACGACAGGCCAGTCGACGTCGAAGTCGAGAGCGACGTTACCGTGCTGTCAGTCGAGCTGAGGCCAGTCGACAACGAATTGATGCCCGTCGAGGTCGACGTGGACAGCGAACCAATCGAGCTCGTCGCCGACGACAGCCCGGTCGACGTGGAAGTCGACAGCGAAGCCACCGAGCTATCGGTCGCGCTGAGGCCCGTGGACAGCGAGTTGATGCCCGTCGAAGTCGACGTGGACAGCGACCCGATCGAGCTGGTTGCGGACGACAGGCCGGTCGAGGTCGACGTGGACAGCGAGCTGATCGAACTGGTGGCCGACGAGAGGCCAGTCGACGTCGAAGTCGAGAGCGACGTTACCGTGCTGTCGGTCGTGCTCAGACCCGTCGACAGCGAATTGATGCCAGTCGAAGTCGAGGTGGACAGCGACCCGATCGAGCTGGTTGCCGACGACAGGCCAGTCGACGTGGAGGTCGAGAGCGAAGCCACCGAGCTATCGGTCGCGCTGAGGCCGGTCGACAACGAGTTGATACCCGTCGAGGTCGACGTGGACAGCGAACCGATCGAGCTCGTCGCCGACGAGAGGCCAGTCGACGTGGAGGTCGAAAGCGAAGCAACCGAGCTATCGGTCGAGCTGAGGCCCGTGGACAGCGAGGTGATGCCCGTCGAAGTCGACGTGGACAGCGAACCGATTGAGCTGGTTGCCGACGACAGACCCGTCGACGTGGAGGTCGACAGCGAAGCCACTGAGCTATCCGTCGAGCTGAGGGCCGTGGACAGCGAGGTGATGCCCGTCGAAGTCGACGTCGACAGCGAGCCGATCGAGCTGGTGGCCGACGAGAGGCCGGTCGACGTGGAGGTCGACAACGAAGCGACGGAGCTGTCGGTCGAGCTGAGGCCGGTGGACAGCGAGTTGATACCGGTCGAAGTCGACGTGGACAGCGAACCGATCGAACTGGTGGCCGACGAGAGGCCGGTCGACGTGGAGGTCGACAACGAAGCGACGGAGCTGTCGGTCGAGCTGAGGCCGGTGGACAGCGAGTTGATACCGGTCGAAGTCGACGTGGACAGCGAACCGATCGAGCTGGTGGCCGACGAGAGGCCGGTCGACGTGGAGGTCGACAACGAAGCGACGGAGCTGTCGGTCGAGCTGAGGCCGGTGGACAGCGAGTTGATACCGGTCGAAGTCGACGTGGACAGCGAACCGATCGAGCTGGTGGCCGACGAGAGGCCGGTCGACGTGGAGGTCGACAACGAAGCGACGGAGCTGTCGGTCGAGCTGAGGCCGGTGGACAGCGAGTTGATACCGGTCGAAGTCGACGTGGACAGCGAACCGATTGAGCTGGTTGCCGACGACAGACCCGTCGACGTGGAAGTCGACAGCGAAGCCACCGAGCTATCGGTCGAGCTCAGGCCAGTGGACAAGGAGTTGATACCGGTCGAAGTCGACGTAGACAGCGAACCGATCGAACTGGTTGCCGACGAGAGGCCGGTGGACGTCGAGGTCGACAACGAAGTGACCGAGCTATCCGTGGAGCTCAGACCCGTCGACAACGAGTTGATGCCCGTCGAGGTCGAGGTGGAGAGCGACGTGATCGAGCTATTCGCCGACGAGAGGCCGGTGGACGTCGAGGTCGACAACGAAGTGACCGAGCTATCCGTGGAGCTCAGGCCCGTGGACAACGAGTTGATACCCGTCGAGGTCGACGTAGACAGCGACGTGATCGAGCTATTCGCCGACGACAGACCGGTCGACGTGGACGACGAGAGCGACGTAACCGAGCTGTTAGTCGAGCTGAGGCCTGTCGACAACGAAGTGATGCCGGTCGACAGCGACGAGATTGCGTTGCTGGACGACGACACCGTCGTCGACAGCGAATTCACCGCCGAATTGGTCGCGAAGAGCTGGGAGCCGTTGATCGCATCGGTGCTGGTCGCCGTGATTTGACCTGCCGCGACATTGGTGATCTGACGCGTGGTGCCCGTGCTCGCGTCGCCGACGCTCACGACGCTGGTCGGATTGCCGCCCGCGAACGTGCTCGTCACGCCGCCGACGGTACCGGTCGGCGTTGCGTTCGGGGTGCCGGTGACGGAGCCGCTGCCGAGCGCGACGTCGCCGCTGTTGTTGGCGATGGCGTTCGGACCGATCGCGACCGAGTCGGTGCCGAGCGCCTGGCTGTCCGTGCCCGTCGAATTCGCGTGGAAGTACTTGATGCCCTGGTTGTTGATTCTGTCGATTGCCGAGCCGACGCTGTTGGCGGTCGACGTCGTCCCGTTCGCGTTGTACGTGGTGTACGACGGAGCGGAAACCGAGCCGGTCGCCGGGTTGTAGCTTGCGCCGCCGCCGAGGGCTGCTGCGGTGCTGTTGCCGAGATTGTCGGTTTTGGTCGTGACCGTGCTGAGGCCCGTCGACAGCGAACCGATCGAGCTGTTTGCCGACGAGAGGCCGGTCGACGTGGAGGTCGACAGCGAAACGACGGAGCTGTTGGTGGAGCTCAGGCCCGTGGACAAGGAATTGATGCCGGTCGAGGTGGAAGTCGACAGCGAAGCAACGGAGCTGTTTGTCGAGCTGAGACCTGTCGAAGTGGAAGTCGACAGCGACGAGACCGAGCTATTCGCCGACGAGAGACCAGTCGACGTGGAGCTCGAAAGCGAAGTGACGGCGCTGTTAGTGGAGCTCAGGCCCGTGGACAACGAGTTGATTCCGGTCGAGGTGGAAGTCGACAGTGAAGCAACGGAGCTGTTTGTCGAGCTGAGACCCGTGGACGTGGATGTCGAGAGCGAGCCGATCGAACTGTTTGCCGACGAAAGACCTGTCGAGGTCGACGACGAGAGCGACGTAACTGAGCTGTTGGTCGAGCTCAGGCCCGTGGATAAGGAATTGATGCCGGTCGAGGTGGAAGTCGACAGTGAAGCAACGGAGCTATTGGTCGAGCTGAGACCCGTCGAAGTGGAAGTCGAGAGCGAGCCGATCGAACTGTTTGCCGACGAAAGACCCGTCGATGTCGACGACGAAAGTGAAGTAACCGAGCTGTTCGTGGAGCTGAGACCCGTCGAAGTGGAGGTAGACAGCGACGAGATCGAGCTGTTTGCCGACGAGAGACCTGTCGAAGTCGACGACGAAAGCGAAGTCACGGAGCTGTTCGTGGAGCTCAGACCTGTCGAAGTGGAAGTCGACAGCGAGTTAATCCCCGTCGAAGTCGACGTGGAGAGCGACGAGATCGAGCTGTTTGCCGACGAAAGCCCCGTCGAGGTCGACGACGACAGCGAAGTAACGGAGCTGTTGGTCGAGCTGAGGCCGGTCGAGAGCGAACCGATGGAGCTATTAGCGGACGACAGCCCGGTCGAGGTCGACGTGGACAGCGAGCCGATGGAGCTATTAGCCGACGAGAGTCCGCTGGACGTTGACGACGAAAGCGACGTAACCGAGCTATTGGTCGAGCTGAGGCCGGTCGACAGCGAGTTGATGCCCGTCGAGGTCGACGTGGAGAGCGAGCCGATCGAGCTGTTGGCCGACGAGAGTCCGGTGGACGTGGACGACGAGAGCGACGTAACCGAGCTATTGGTGGAGCTGAGGCCGGTCGACAGCGAGTTGATGCCGGTCGAGGTCGACGTGGAGAGCGAGCCGATCGAGCTATTAGCCAACGAGAGACCGGTCGACGTTGACGACGAAAGCGACGTAACCGAGCTATTGGTCGAGCTGAGGCCGGTCGACAGCGAGTTGATGCCGGTCGAGGTCGAGGTCGAGAGCGAGCCGATCGAGCTGCTAGCCGACGACAACCCAGTCGACGTTGACGACGAAAGCGACGTAACCGAACTATTGGTCGAACTCAGACCTGTAGACAACGAGTTAATACCAGTCGAAGCGGAAGTCGACAAGCTCGTAATGCTCGACGTCGTGGTGCTTGCCACGGCGAAGAGCTGGCTGCCGTTGATCGCGTCGGTGCTCGTCGCGCTGACGAGGCCCGCCGCGACGTTCTGGATCCGGCGTTCCGCATTCGGCTGACCGACGCTGACGACGCCGCCTGCCGATCCCGCGCCCGCGTAATTGCCGAACGTCTGGCCACCGATCGTTGTGTTGCTGACGGTCGTCGTGCCGCCCGTCGTCGCCGATGCGGCGCTGGTCGTCACCGAACCGCCGCCGAGGGCGACCGAATTCGCGACGTTCGCGGTCGCGGCGTTGCCGATGGCAACCGAGCTGTTGGTCGCCGTGCTGCTGTTGCCCAGCGCGACGGCGCCCGTGCCGCTCGCCGAGTTGCCATTGCCGAGCGCGAGGGCGCCCGAACCGCTCGACGTGTTGTTCGCGCCGATCGCCAGTGCGCCCGTGCCGGTCGCGCTGTTCGGATCGCCGATCGCAACGGCGCCGTCGCCGCTTGCAACCTGGCCTCTGCCGATCGCGACCGCGCCGCCGGTAGCCGTGGCGCTGTTCGCGGTCGTGCCGGACGAACCGATCGCGACGTTCTGGCCCGTCGCGCCCGAGATGACGCCGTCGCCTTGTGCGATGCCATACACCCCGTTGACGGTCGCGCCGCGGCCGATGGCGATACCCGACGTGGCGGTCGATGCGACGGACGACTGTCCGCCGATCGCGATGCCGTCCGAGGCGGACGACTGCGCGCCCTTCGTTGCGTTGCTGCCGATTGCGATCGAGCCCGCGCCCGACGCGAGCGTCGAGTTTGCCTGCGAGAGCGGCGTCGTACCGTTGCCGCCCGCCCCGCCGATCGCGACCGAGTTCAGCGCGCTCGCCGTCGAGCCGAAGCCGAGCGCGGTTGCACCGGTGCCGCTGGCGGTGGTTTCGAGGCCGGCCGCGACGCCCCACAGGCCCGCCGACGACTGCATGCCGGTGGCGACCGCGCCGTTGCCGGTCGCCTGCGCGAACGAGCCATAAACCGTGACGCCGGTCCAGCCGTTGCCGTTGGAGTTACACCCGGCCACGACCGAATACGTGCCGGAGCCGTCGCCGGCCTGGTTTTGCGTGCCGCCCGGATTCACGCGGCCGACCGCGCTGTTGCTGCCCGTAAAGCAGGTCTGCTGTGTGTTGAGCGTATTAGCCTCGGCGAAGCCGGGCAGCCCGATCGTCAGTGCCGCGACGGCGGCGACCACAACGGCCGACTTGTTCGGCTTACCCCGTGCCGAATCGTGTTCGGATGCCGCGACCCAGGCGCCAAGAGCTTCGTTCCAGATCGAGCGGTATGTGCGGTTCATTCCCTGCTACCTCCAAATAATCACGCCACACACCGGTCTCTTTCGTTAGATGAATATGCCGTGCGATCGCGCGAGATCTCAAAATTGATGGGCGGAGTTTATTTGAGGTGATATTTGGAGATTGACAAAAAGTGAAAAATGGGGCGTTTGAAAAGTTAAAAGATGGTTAATGGATCGTGTTTTGATGCATCCGAAAGTAATGTATTTGAAAGTGCGTGGAATGCTTCGTGTATGACTGTTGCTGAATCCTGTGCAGAGGAAATATCGCATAAAAATCAACTAGATAGACTTGATTTGTGGGGCGGGTAACACTTTCTCCGCCTCAAAGTGTAACAAGAGTGAAACCGCAAACGTTTGCGATGGAGGTAATTCTTTCTGGTTTGTAATGTTGTGACGAATGCTAACTCGCGTGCATCTGTGTGGCTTGTTAATTTATTAATTCAACGTTTTGGTGTGATTTTCAATTGTATTAAGTCAGTCTCTTTAAATTCGGTAAAACATTAAAAACAGGGACTTGCGCATATGCTGATTTGCGCATCGCCCCGGCCGCGCGCGCCCGTGGGACGGGCATTCCACGGCGGTCGGTGTCACAAAGTTGTAAAAAAGTGCTACGGACCCATCGCGCCCGGTAATCGAAACGTCGTTTCGAATTTGTTCTATTGAGGGGACGATTGGACGGGTGTCAGATCGCCTGTCTGGGCGAGCTTGGAACCGCGCCCCCTTGCAGGATCAGATTCAGCGAGCGGGAAATGTCGGATCGTCGCCACAACGACTTGATCCTGTTTCCGGGGAAGGCGTCCCGCGGGAGGAGAGGTGACGTGCGAATGCGGCCGATCCGCGCCGTCAGTTGGAGGGAGGAAGCCAACGTCACGTCGCGCGTTGCGCAACGAATCCGGGCCCCAGTGTGTTCGTTTTCGTAGGCGGGAAGCAGACGCGCGGCCGGCAACCGCGCCCCGGCGAGTCGGATTGCCCAGCCCCGTCCGGCCGCCGCGGCACACCGTCCAGGAGAAGGCGCCGGCAGGCGACCGCGTGCGCCAATCCGCGCCGCCAGCAACCCGCCGCCGTGCGCCGCAGCGTTACTTCCGCAGAAACCGCAGCGCGAGGCGCGCCATGCGCGGGACGAACATCGGGCGCAGCAGTCGCTTGTCGTACCCGGCCATCCGCCGGTCGTTCTCGGTCAGGCACAGCTCGATCAGCTCGCGCGGGTTCAGCGTTTCGCCGATGTCGGCGGTGCTCGTCGCCGGGAAGTTCGCATCGCGCGCGACGCCGTCGGCGTCGATTCCGCGGGCGATGCCGATGCGGTCGCGGACCAGGTGCACCCACACGGCCGCGACGCGCGTGAAGAACCACGGCCGGCGCCACCACGGCAAATTGCGCCAGTACCACGCGTACCAGTTCACGAAGAACAGAATGTGGCGGCCTTCCTCCTGGATCACGGGCTCGAAGGTGTCGACGAGTTCGGGCGGGAAATAGCCGGAGCGCTGCGCGGAGCGGAACAGGCCGAACGCGAAGAAGCTGTCGATGCACTCGCTGAAACCCGTCATCATCCATGACCACTCGGGATCCTTCGGCGCCGGGTAGGGCGGCTCCGGCGCGAGCCGGATGCCGTATGCCTCGACGAGCTTTGACAGCACGACCTTGTGCCGTGCCTCCTCGCCGCCGTCCATCTCGAGCGCGCGGCGCAGCAGCGGATCGTCGATCGTCGCCGCATACGTTGCCACGCGGATCGACGCGCGGCCCTCGGTTTGGACGGCGATGTCCCAGATCGGCAGCGACGTGAGCCGCTTCAGTTCGTCGGGCTTGAGCGGGGGCCAGTCGATGACGGCCGGTTTGTACGGGTTGTGTGTATCGAGCAGCATGTGGCAGAACATCTGCCGGTGCGCATCGGAACCGATCCTGACCGGACCCTGACGCTCGAAGGTCCAGTTGCGCATGGCGTAATCTGCCGCTACATGCTCGTCCTGCAGCGTGTCGGACATGGCTGTTGTTATGCGATTACAAGACGAAAGATTCTTGCATAGCTTCCGTCATCGCGTATTTTCGTGCGAACCCTCGCTGCGGGCGCTGCGCTCAGGCCTGCGTGTCGACCCAGAGGCGTCCCCAGCGGGACGCATATGCGAGCGCGTGTTCCTCTTCGAAGAAGAAATCGATCGCGTCGAACGACACGGCGCGCGGCGACGGGCCGCCGCTTGCCTTCTCGATCGTCAGGTTCGCGGCGAACAGCCCGTTCGGCAGCCGGGCGGCGGCGGGGGCGACTTCGTAACCCTTGTAGCGGATCGTGCGGTTCATGGCGTACGCAGGGAGGATTCGGGCTTTCAGCGTACGAAAACCCGCCGCCCGCGTGAACCAATCTTTCGGCCAATGCAAATCACGTGGCGGGCCGAATCATTATCGGGGCGGGGAGCCGGAACGGAGCAGAGGCGTCGGCGCGGTGCGGCCGGCGCTTCGGACGCGCATCGCCCGCGCGCGGCGAACGTCGTCGGCCGGGCGCGGGCGGCGGGAAGACTGCGGTCAGTGGTTGGCGATCTTCAGCACGGGAGCGAGCACGTCGACCGACGCGGCGTGCGAAGCCGCGCGATGCGACGCGAACGCGAGCGCGAATTCCGCTGCTTGCGCGCCGACGGTCTCGAGCTGTGCGACGACCTTCGGATCCGAGCAGCTGTCGGCGCTGTCGAAACGCGTTTCGAGCGTGTTCACGGTGGCGCCGAACGGCGTCGGCCAGCCGCGCAGTGCGTGGACGATCGAACGCAGCGACGTCAGCACGGTGCCGGCAGCCTGCCAGCCGTAGGCGGTGACGATCAGGCCGACCGCGCGGCCGTCGAGATACGGGCGCTCGTCGGCGCGCAGTTCCTCGAGCGTGTCGAGCGCGTTCTTGACGAGGCCGGACACGCCGCCGTGATAGCCGGGCGTCGCGATGACGATCGCATCGGCTTCGCGCACGGTGTCAATCAGCTCTCGCTGCGCGTCGGTCAGCGTCTTGTGTTCGGGGGCGTAGTGCGGCAGCGTATGCAGGAACGGGCCGTCGAACAGGCGCGTGCGTGCGCCGGCGGCTTGCGCGCCGCGCAGCGCGAACGACAGCGCGCGCTCGGTCGACGACGCGGCGCGGGTGGTGCCGCCGATGCCGACCACGAACGGACGGCGGTGTTGATCGAATGCAGTCAAGGGGCGCTCCTTGGGATGGCTTGCCCGGCTAAGCACAGGCTTAAAACCAGATGGTAACGACCCCGCCGCCACTCTGAAAACGACTTTTCGTTCTATCGATATGCGTTGCACGCGGGTCGAGCGTGCGCGCGGCGATGCAGATGGATAGCAGAAATGCTTGGTTGGGACGGCGCACGGCCCTCGATAAGATGGGCCCGTCTCCTCCATGATGTCTCTACTGACATGGGTTGGCCCCGCCGCGCGGATGCTGGCGGGGCTTTTTTTCGTCCGCCGCCGGAAAGGGGGCGCGATGCGCGGCGGTTACTCGAACACCGGCCGGAAGAAGCTGCGCTCGTAGCTGACGATGCAGCGCGTTTCCTCCGCGTAGCGGAACGCGGCCTGGCAGGCCGGATCGTCCATCGAGCGTTCGCGATAGCGCTCGTATTCGGCGAGGCTCGGGAACGAGAACATCGCGAGCGCGATGTTGTTGGCGCCTTCGGATGGCAGGAAGTAGCCGTGATGCGTGCCGCCGAATTGCTCGACGAGCGGAATCCACATCTTGCCGTAGGTTTCGAACTGCTCGAGCTTGTACGGATCGATGACGTAGCGAAGGAAGCAGGTGACCATGAGCGTGCTCGGTACGGTGGGGGAGCAGCGAGTCTGGATGGAGTCGTCGCACGTGTCAACGACGCACGCGACGTTGCTTGCGCGAACAACGATCGGCGTTCGTTCATGCGTTCTCGAAGCGCCACGCGAAAGCCGCCGCACGTATCGTCGCAATCGTCTCGCCCCGCGCGCATTTCCCCAAACTTTTACGACATTTTTTCTTGTGACGGCGGCCGGCGCGCTCATAGACTTCGGGCATCCCAACCACGGAGTATTGCAATGTCGATACCCTGGAACGCGATCGCCGAACGGTCCGCTGCCGCGCTGCCTTCCGTGTGCGCCGATCGGGTGATCGTCCGGCGTTTCGATCCGGCAGTAGACAGCTATGCGCAACTCACGCCGATGCTGCATCGCGCATTCGCGCGGCTCGGCGCGATGGGGCTGAACTGCACGTGCGTCGACCAGGACGAAGACGTCACGCGCCGCCGCGCGCAAGCGGGCGAGTGCTACGTCGCCGTGTGCGGCGGACGTGTGGTCGGTACGGCCACGCTGTATGCGACCGATCCGTCGTCGGCCTGTTCGCTGTACCGGTGCGAAGGCGTCGCGAGCGTGCGGCAGGTGGCCGTCGATCCCGACTGCCAGAGCCGCGGGATCGGCGCGTTGCTGCTGTCGTTTGCCGAGCAGTGGGCCGCGTTGCGCGGCTATACGCTGCTCGCGCTCGATACGCCGCATCCCGCTTCGCACCTGCTGGCGTTCTACGGCGCGCAGGGTTTCGAGGTCGTCGACACGATGCGCTTCGCCGGCAAGCGCTACGACAGCGCGATCCTCTGCAAGCGGCCCGTCGCGCGCTTCGCGCGCCGCATGTTGCCGGCGTCGCGGCTGGCTGCGCGCGCGGCGGCCGTGCGGCGTCTCGCGTATGCGTTGCCGTCGCGCGTGGCCGCGCTGACCCGGCGCGACCCGCACGTGCGCCGTGTCACCGGATGGGCAGCACGGCGTGCGGCCGGCGCCGCGAGCTGCCGCTCGTCGCCGTGGCGGCCGCGCCAGCATGGGCGCTTCGTGGGCCGATAACGGCGTGCTTGATCGCGTGGCGCGCATGCCAGTACCGAGAGAGACCCGGCCGACGAATTCTCGCGACGATCGTACGCGATCGCGCGTTGCGATTGTCGATAAAACCAGGCGCGTGCGGTAAACGGCGCATCAAGAAGGACACGAATGCGGGGCGACGTTACTCGTCGCGGCCGCCTTTCGCGAGGCGCCATGCGATCGTACCGAGCACACCGACCGCAACGACCAGCGCGCCCCACAGCACGTAACGGCGCGTCGCATCCGTATCGGCGGCGCGTTCAGGCTCGACCGCCGGGGCCGGCAATGCCGCGCCGACGCGCGCGGGCCGCACTTCCGGCGCCATGCCAACCAGCAGCGCATCGCGGCTCACGGCCGACGACGGCAGCGATGCGTTGCCGACGCCGAGCGTGAACGGCGGCGTGCCGCGCGCGACGAAGGTCAGCGCGGCCGGATGCCAGCCGACCGCGACGGCCGGTTGACCGCTGCCGAGGCCGCCGTTGCGCATGTCGACGACGATCCGCCACGCGCGATCCGGATTCGGCGCGAACGCCAGCGGCGGGTTGCGCTGTTCGGCGCCTTTGCCCTGCAGCCGGAACAGCACGGCGCCGGCGACGTCGCGCCACGGCGCCTGCGCGTCCGGACGACTCTGCAAGGTTGCGCGCGCAACCGTATTCGGCTGCGGCAGGTCGATGCGCACGCGGTCGACCGGATACGCGCCGTCGGTGTCGAACAGATACTCGCCGGGCGCGCCGCCGGCCCGCACGTGCACGGCATCGCGCCATTGGCGCGGCACGGCTGCGGCGTCCGCCGTGCGCGCATCGTGCGGTTGTGTTTCGATCTCGATCGACGCGATCGCGGGCGCACCGTCGAGCCAGTCGAGCCGCAGGTAGCGCGACCCCGTGCCTTCGAGGACGATGCGTTCCTGCACCAGCATGTCGTCGCCGCGTCCGACCTTCAGCAGTTGCGTGCTGCCGAGCGAGCGCCAACTGCGCAGGTCGTCGCTCGCTTCGACGGCGACGCGCCCCTGATAGCTGTCGTCGCTCACATGCACGAGCACCGCGTCGACCTCGCCGTCGGCATGCGACAGGTCGACGAGATCCGCCGCGTGCTTCACGCGAGCCGGTGCGGTAACGGCCGCGCGCAGCGAGCCGTCCGGCGCGACCGACACGCCGAGCGGCGCGCTGCCGTCGTCGGTGCGGGAGGGCGGCAGCGGGAACCAGTGCACTGGCGTGCGCGACGGCGGCACGGCCGCCGCCGCGGGCGCATCGAGCGAATACGGCACGGGCTCGCCGGCGCCGTTGAAGATGCGTACGTCGCCGAGATCGTCGCGCCGGCTCGCCGCATACACGGCTTGCGGCACGGTGAGCTGGTAATACGCGGCGCTGCCGTCGAGATCGAGCGAGAAGCGTCGTGCGACGCGTTCGGCGCCCGGCGTGGCGTCGGCCGCCGCGAACGATGTCAGCAGGCTCAGGCCGAGCAGGGCTGCGAGTCGCTTCATCGTGCGTCGTCCGGTTGGAGCGCGGCCTTCGGCGGCAGCGGCGAGAAATAGCCGATCAACAGCAGCAGCACGCCGATGCCGATGAACGACACGATGCGCTTGATGCCGGTCACGTGCGACAGGTCGAACAGGAACAGCTTGATTACCGTGAGCGCGAGTAGCGCGGCGCCGACGAACCACAGCGGACGCAGCCCGCGGCGCGTGGCCCAGATCGTGATCGCGAGCGCGCAGAGCGTCCAGTACACCGACACCGAAGCCTGCACGAGCGTCGATTCGGCCATTGCGCCGAATTCGTACGGCACGCCGGCCCAGTGATGCAAGGTGCGCAGCAGGATCGCGTTCAGCCACAGGAATGCGGTCGCGCCCGCTCCGCTCAGCAGCTCGATGCGATAGTTGTCGAACGACCAGCCGAGCTTGCGCGCGCGCACGAACCACGACGCGGCGAGCGCATAGACCACCACGAGCACGAGATCGAGCGGATTGAGCAGCGGAATGCGCGCCCAGCTTCCGCCGTCCTGCGTGAAGTTCGCATAGAAGGTCCAGACCCACATCACGACGATCAGCGGCAGCGACGCGAGCGCGCACACGCGCGCGATGCCGTCACGGCGCGTGAGCCACATCCCGGCGAACGCGAACAGGCTCCAGCCGACCATGAACACCTGCTGGATGCCGAACGACGACAGCACGGTGTCGATGTCGTAGGCCAGGTGGAAACGGTGATGCAGCGTGCGCAGCAGCAGCGCGTTGAACCACAGGAACACGGTCGCGAGCGCCGCGAGGTCGGCCGCAAGCGGATGCCACGTGATGTCGAGCGTCTTCAGGCGGCGCAGCCAGGTCGCGAACGCGACGAAGATCAGCAGTTGCGCGACGTCGAGCGGATTGAGCAGCGGCAGCCAGAACAGCGGCGACGCGTCGCCGTCGCTCGTCACGCTGGCGATGCTCCACAGTCCCAGCAGCCCGGCGAGCGGTGCGGCACCCCATACCTGGTACGCACGCGGGAACGCGGCAACCGGCCAGCGCAGGCGCGAGCCGGGGCCCGCCACCAGCAGGAGCAGCGCGCCGAAGCCATAGGCCCACGCGCTCCAGCTCCACGCGCCTTCGGGCACGAACGCGCGCAGGCGCCAGAAGCCTTCGAGCGAGAACAGCCCGCACAACGTCCAGAACATCAGCGTGTGCAGCGGCGCGAGCACGGGGGCGGGGATGGCTGCCACGGCCGACCTGTCCGTCTCCGCTGCTGCGCCCGCGGCCGTCGTGCCGCGCGACTGTCGCAGCAGCAGCGCATAGCACGCGACGACGGCGATCGGCCACGCAAACGCGCCCATGCCCGACAGCGGCGCTTCGTGCGAATCGAACGCGCGCCACGCGAGCAGCGCGAGCACCGGCGTCAGCGCGAGCGCCGGCCATTCTGCGATCGGCCACGCGAGCTTGCGGCGCGCGACGTGTGCCAGCCACGCGGTGCCGGCCGCGAACAGCGCGGTCGCGTCGACGACGAAGCGGTCCGCATGCAGATCGACGTGACGGCTCGCGTAGACGAGGATCTCATGCAGCCCGCCGCCGACCCACCACAGCAGCCCCCACGCGGCAGCCGCGGCGCCGACCTCCGGCATCCACGCGTGCCACGCGCGCGCTTCGTCGCGTCCGTGCAGCCACCAGCCGGTGAACAGGCCGGCGAGCGCGATCAGCAGCATCGCGATGGTCGGGCCGTTGAGCACGGGCAGCGCGGTGGTGTCGGCCGGCCCGAGCAGGCTCGTGAAGAATGCGCCGGCCGCGGCCACCTGCATCAGCAGCCCGAAGCCGAACCGCAGCAGGCGTTTCTCGCGCACGCCGAGCCAGACGACGGCCGCGCCTTCGATCGCCCACGCGGCGCTGGTCGTCGGGCCCGAGAACGCGAGCGGCACCGCGAGCGTCGCGAAGATCACCGCGAGCGCGAGCGTGGATTCGAACAGCAGCGCGAGGCGCTCGCGGCGCCGCGCGAGCCACGCGGCGAGCGCGACGTAGAACGCCGACAGCGCGACGGCGCTCCACGCGAGCCCGAACGGGATGTCCTTCACGAGCGCCGCCTGCAGCGCGGTCGCGACGATCGGCGTGCCGAACACGAGGGTGCCGTCCACATAGTGCCGCAACGCCAGCTCGCGTTTCACCGCATACAGCAGCGCGATGCCGACATACATCAGGAAGAACAGGATCAGGAACGGCTCGGTGCTCGCGAACAGCGCGGGGCGGTAGGCCGTCACGCCCCACGCCGAGCCGATCGTGAACGTGAACACGAAGCCGAGCAGGTTCAGCGGACGCCAGGCCTTGAACCACGCGATCGCGAAGATGCCTGCATTCAGTAGTGCGTAGTAGCTGAACAGCGCGACATGGTTGCCCTGGCCGGTCGACAGCAGCACCGGCGCGAGAAAGCCGCCCGCGCTGCCCATGAACGCGAGCGGCAACGCGTTCTGCTTCACCGCGAGAAACGCGCTCAGCGCGCACACCGCGACCATCAGCGGGAACGCGGCGCCGACGGGCAGCAGCGCGTAGAGCTTGGTCGCGGCGAAGATCGTCAGGTACAGGATGCCGATGCCGCCGCCCTGGAGCACGAGGCCATACGCGGCGCGGCGTGCACGCACGCGCCAGCCGATCGCGAGCAGCGCGGCCGCGGCGAGCGCCGTGCCGGCGAGACGGAATTCGATCGGCAGCATGCTGTTGTCGGCCGCGTACTTGAGCAGGAACGCGACGCCGAAGAACAGCACGATGATCCCGACGCGCACGACCGTGTTGCCGCCGAGCAGCCAGTCGCGCGCGGCGCGGAATCCGCGCTCGGCGATGCCGGGTTCGCGGGGCGCGGGCGGGATCGGGCGGGCTGCGGCTGCGGGTGCATTCGTCGGTGCAGCGGCGGCGGCCGGCGCGTCGCTCGTCCGCGCGGCGACTGCCGGCGCGGGCGTCGGCGCGGGAGTCGGCATGGACGTCGACGCTGGCGTGCCGGCGCTCGCGACGGCGGGCCGCACGGAGGGTCGCGGCGGAAGCGGGGCGGGCGGCGGGACGGTAGCCGGCGTGGCCGACGGGGCCTGCGTGGCGCTGCCGGTCGCGGCAGCACCGGCTTTCGCGCCGGCGAGCTGGCCGCGCAGCACATCGAGCTCGCGCGTCAGCGTCTCGACCGTCGCTTCGAGGCGCGCGACGCGGTCGGCGAGCAGAACGGGTGGGGATTGCGGGGTTGCGGACGGTGCGGACATCGCGAACGCGCCGGGTGGCGTGTCGCCGCCGTTGCGCGTGCGTTGCCGCAGCGCGTGGCCGATGCAGAACCCGGCCACCGCACCCAGCAGCGAGCCGTTGGCGACCGAGAAATCCCCGAATAATGCGGCGATACCGCCCGCGATGAAGCCGATTGCGGCAAAGGCCCAATTCATCGCCTTGCTCCCTCTCTCATTTCGTTATCGTCCTTCGATCATCGCGCGGCCTGATCGAGGCTGTTTCGGTATGGCCGGCAGGCGAACCGGCACGCGCGCGTCATCGGCGTACCATCGGTAAAAGGCCCACGGCAACGTCGCGATCAGCGTGTTTGCGGGGAATGTATCACAGCGCTCGTCGCGGATTTTCAGGGTTGGCGCGGTATCACGGCGTGCGCCGTTCGGTGTCGCCGCGCGGCCTTTTGCACGGTCATGCTTTTTCGGGTGAAACCAGTGTTTTCTTTCGTCTGAGCAGAGCGGCCCCGGAACGGACGTGAAATTGTCGTAAAACGACGCGCCCCTCGACGCGAATTGGCGCAAAACGCCATGCGATGCGCACCGCGCTGCTGCGCACAAGTCCGACACCCGATGCCCGCCAGTGCTGGCTGTGCGCGTATTGCGTCGCCGCAAACGGGTGCCGCCGGGCGCTGCGGCCCGCCCGGCGGGGCTGGAGGCCGTGTCGTATTTGCGCAAGCGTTTGTCGTAATTCGTCGGCAGGTCGGGGTTTTTTCTGGCAACTATGTAGGCACGCTATGCGACGCGTTAGTCCCCGCTACACGAGGAGAAGGTTTCAATGGATGCCCCCAAGGTCGTGGTCGAAGGTCTGTGCAAGGTATTTGGAAGTAACCCGCAGCAGGCGCTCGACATGCTCGCCGCCGGTGCAACGAAAGACGATGTGCTCAAGCGTACCGGTCAGGTCGTCGGCGTGCACAACGTATCGTTCGACGTGCAGGAAGGCGAAATATTCGTGCTGATGGGCCTGTCCGGCTCCGGCAAATCCACGTTGATCCGCCTCGTGAACCGGCTGGTCGATCCCAGCGCCGGCAAGGTGCTGATCGACGGGCTCGACGTTGCGTCGGCACGCCGCTCGGAGCTGACCGCGCTGCGCCGCAAGGACATGAGCATGGTGTTCCAGTCGTTCGCGCTGATGCCGCATCGCACCGTGGTGTCGAACGCCGCGTTCGGCCTCGAGGTCGGCGGCGTCGGCAAGAAGGAGCGCGAACGCCGGGCCATGGACGTGCTCGAGCAGGTCGGTCTCGCACCGTTCGCGCACAAGCTGCCGTCAGAGCTGTCGGGCGGGATGCAGCAGCGCGTCGGCCTGGCCCGCGCGCTCGCCGTGAACCCGTCGCTGATGATCATGGACGAGGCGTTCTCCGCGCTCGATCCGCTCAAGCGCCGCGAAATGCAGGACGTGCTGCTGCAACTGCAGAAGGAACAGCGCCGCACGATCATGTTCGTGTCGCACGATCTGGAAGAGGCGCTGCGCATCGGCAACCGCATCGCGATCATGGAAGGCGGCCGGCTCGTGCAGGTCGGCACGCCGCAGGACATCATCGCGAACCCGGCCGACGACTACGTGCGCGCGTTCTTCGACGGCATCGACACCAGCCGCTACCTCACCGCCGGCGACCTGATGCAGACGGGCGCCGTGCCGACCATGTCGAAGTTCGATGCGGCGAACGTCGCGGCGACGCTGAACGGCAGCGCCGAATACGCGTTCGTGCTCGACGCCGCACGCAAGATCCGCGGCTTCGTCACGCGCGATGCGCTCGGTCAGGACACGCCGTCCGTGCGGCCGATCGAAAGCATCCGGCGCGACGCGACGCTCGATCATGTCGTCGCGCGCGTGGTCGCAAGCCCGAATGCACTGCCCGTCGTCGACGACGACGGCTGTTACTGCGGTTCGGTCGACCGCGCACTCATCCTGAAAGCCATCACGCGTTCGCGAGGTTCCCATGTCTGAAATGATTCCGCTCGGTACCTGGGTCGACCGGTCCGTTCACTACCTGCTCGACCATGACGCGGCAACGTTCGATGCGATCGGCCGCGCGATCGAGGGCCTCGCCGCGTTCGTCGAGCACGGACTTCAGGCGATCCCGATGTGGCTGATGATGGCGATCTTCATCGGCGTCGGACTGTGGCGCGTGGGCTGGCGCTTCGCGCTGTTCACCACCTTATCTCTGTTGCTGATCTTCGCGACGGGCTTCTGGGACCAGACGGTCATCACGCTCGGTCTCACGCTGTCGTCGACGATCATCAGCCTCGTGCTCGGCATTCCGCTCGGCATCTGGGCCGCGAAGAGCAAGCTGGTCGCCGCGATCGTGCGTCCGATCCTCGACCTGATGCAGACGATGCCCGCATTCGTCTACCTGATTCCGGCCGCGATGCTGTTCGGTCTCGGCCGCGTGCCGGGGATCCTGTCGACGGTGATCTTCGCGATGCCGCCGGCCGTGCGCCTGACGAGCCTCGGCATCCGTCACGTGAACCGCGAGATCGTCGAAGCCGGCCAGGCGTTCGGCTGCACGCCGTGGCAGCTGCTGTACAAGGTGCAGTTCCCGAACGCGCTGCCGTCGATCATGCAGGGCGTGAACCAGACGATCATGATGGCGCTGTCGATGGTGATCATCGCGTCGATGGTCGGCGCGGGCGGCCTCGGCAACGACGTGCTCGCGAGTATCCAGCGCCTCGACATCGGCCTCGGGTTCGAAAGCGGTCTGTCGGTCGTGCTGCTCGCGATCATTCTCGACCGCATCACCGAAAGCTTCGGCCGCGCGCCGGGCACCGTGAAAGCACCGCTGTTCTCGGGCCTGAAGCAGGTGTTCCGCGCGAAGGGCGCGCCCGCTCAAGCCTGAGCCACCGGCGGCCGGTGCGTCTTCCGGCCGCCTTCTCCGATTCGACACCGGTTTTCCGCGGCGTGCGCCGCGGAACTGGCGTCCTGCAACCTGCTCAACCGTTCGCCAGGAGCCCGATGTGACGTCCGCCGCTGCCGCCGTGCCCGCCGCTTGCGTTTCACCGGTTTCGTCCCTCGCCCATTTCGGCTTTCTTACGCTGCCGAATTTCTCGATGATCGCGTTCTCGAGCGCGGTCGAAGTGCTTCGGATGGCGAACTACGTCGGGCGCGCCGACCATTACCAGTGGTCGATCTATTCGCTCGACGGCGCCCCCGTGCATGCCAGCAACGGCATCGCGGTGCGGCCGACCCAGGCGCTCGACTACACGAACCTGCCCGACGTGATGATCGTATGCGGCGGGATTCGCATCCGCGACGTGGTCGACGACGGCGCGCGCGATACGCTCGCGGCGCTCGCCGAACGCGGGCTGCCGCTGGGCGGCATCTGCACCGGCGCGTATGCATTGATGTCCGGCGGGCTGCTCGACGGCTATCGCTGCACCGTGCACTGGGAGAACCTGTCCGCGCTGCATGCGGAGTTTCCGCAGGTGGGGTTCGCCGACGAGCTGTTCGTCGTCGATCGCGACCGGCTCACCTGCACCGGCGGCACCGCGCCGCTCGACCTGATGCTGAACCTCGTCGGCATGCGCTTCGGCCAGCAGCTCGCCGCGCAGGTGTCCGAACAGTTCATCCTCGAGCGCATCCGCAGCTCGACCGACACGCAGCCGATTCCGGTCGATGCGCGCGTCGGCTTCTCGCGCGCGGAGCTGATCGAGGTCGTGCGCCTGATGGAGGCGAACATCGAGGAGCCGCTGTCGCTCGAGGAGCTCGCGCGGCTCGTGCGGCTGTCGCAGCGGCACTTGCAGCGCATGTTCAAGGTGTACCTGAACGTATCGCCGACCCACTATTACCTGACGCTGCGGCTCAAGCGCGCGCGCGACCTGCTGCGCACGACCGACGCGTCGATCGCGCGCGTGACGACGACGTGCGGATTCCATTCGCCGTGTCACTTCAGCAAGGCGTACCGCGCGCAATTCGGTCACGCACCGAGCTACGAACGGCGGCTGCCGGGGCGTTGACACGGCCCGCGCGAACCGTTCGGTCCGCGACGCCGCCGGGATCGCGGCGCGCGGCTTCAACCATCGATCCCGCAACCATGAAAAACGACGTCACTTTGAGGAGAAGACAGATGAAGCGCCTATTGATCGCAACGGTATGCGGGATCGGGATCGCCGCGCCGATGTCGGCGGTGTATGCGGCCGACCCGCCCGTGTGCAAGAACGTGCGCTTCGCGGACGTCGGCTGGTCCGACATCGCGGCCACCACCGGCCTCGCGTCGACGATGCTGCAGGGGCTCGGCTACGCGCCGACCAAGACGATCGCGTCGGTGCCGATCACGTTCGCCGGCATCAAGAGCAAGCAGATCGACGTGTTCCTCGGCTACTGGTCGCCGACGATGGACCCGATCATCCAGCCGTTCACGAAGGCCGGCACGATCAAGGTGCTCGCCACGCCGAACCTGACCGGTGCGAAATACACGCTCGCGGTGCCTGACTACGTGTATCAGGGCGGCCTGAAGTCGTTCGCCGACATCCAGAAGTACGCGGACAAGCTCAACGGCAAGATCTACGGGATCGAGCCGGGCAACGACGGCAATGCGCTGATCAAGAAGATGATCGACACGAATCAGTTTGGCCTCGGCAAGTTCAAGCTGGTCGAGTCGAGCGAGGCCGGCATGCTGATCGAGGTGAATCGTGCGGCCCGCGACAAACAGTGGATCGTGTTTCTGGGATGGGAACCGCATCCGATGAACGTGCAGATGAAGATCGATTACCTGACCGGCGGCGACGACGTGTTCGGCCCGAACTACGGCGAGGCGAAGGTGCTGACTGCCACGCCGCCCGACTACGCGCAGCGCTGCCCGAACGTCGCGAAGTTCGTGTCGAACCTGCAGTTCACGACGGCGATCGAGAACCACGTGATGGTGCCGATCATGAACAAGGAAGACCCGAACAAGGCCGCCGCCGCGTGGCTGAAGGCGAACCCGCAATCGCTCGAGAAGTGGCTGGCCGGCGTGACGACGCTTGACGGCAAGCCGGGGCTGCCGGCGGTGAAGGCTTATCTCGGCGTGCATTGAGCGGCAGGGCATCCACGTCCCGCACCGGCATCGAGGCAGTGTCGTCTCGATGCCGGTCGCGAGAGGGCTGCTTCCACGGCCCGGCCGCTTGAGCCGCGTCGTTACCCGAACCGCACGCAATACACCGGCGGCAAATGCGCTGAAACCTGCCGCCAGTTCTCGCCGCCGTCACCGGAAGTCCATAACCCGCCCGTCGTCGACGCCATCGCGAGACGCGTGCCGGTGTCATCCACCGCGAGCCCGTGCCGATACACGAGGTCGTAGGCCGGTGCAGGCGGCAACCCGTTCGACAGGCTCTCGAAACTGCGGCCACCGTCGCGCGTGCGCGTGACGACGAACCGGCCGTTCACCGGAATCCGGCACGCATCCTTCACGGCCGGGACGAACCACGCGGTGTCGGGGTCGGCCGGATGCACGGCGACCGCGAAGCCGAAGCTCGACGGCTGCGCTTCGATGCGCTGCCAGTGCGCGGCGCCGTCGGTCGAGCGGAAGATCGCGCAATGATGCTGGGTCCACAGCACATCGGGATTGGCCGCGCACTGCACGACGCGATGCGGGTCCTGCACGTTGGGCTCGCCGCGCCGCTCGGGCGGCATGTAATCGGCTTCCATGCCGTCGGCGCTCACGCGCCAGCTCGCGCCGCCGTCGAACGTCTGCCACACGCCGCCGCACGAGATGCCGATCGTCACGTGCCGGCTGTCGCGCGGATCGACCATCACCGAATGGATGCCCGGCGCGTCGTAGCCGCCGCCGAACCACTCGGGGCGCTCCGGGCGGTCCCACAATGCGCGGTTGAGCGCCCACGAATCGCCGCCATCGCCGGAGCGGAACAGCCCGCCCGGTATCGTGCCGGCCCACAGTACGCCCGGCTCGTCGGCGCCGCCGGCTTCGAGCGACCAGATCTGCTGAAGTGTCCATGGCGGCCGGGGCGGGGCGGGCGCTTCGTCGCCCGCGTCGGCGTCGCCGGCATGTGCGCCGACGTTGGCGCGCAGCGCGTCGGCGGGCTGTGGCGGATATACCGGAACCGCGCATTCTTCCCAGTCGGCCGCGCCGGCGCGGCGGCGATGCAGCTTGACGCCGAAATGGCCGAGGTTGAGCGCCGCATACAGCGTGCCGTCGCGCGGGTCGGCCAGGGCCATGCTGACCGGTTCGCCGATGAAGTGCGGCTCGCCGAGCGACCAGCCGCCGTTGCCGTCGACGTGCAGCACGAACAGGCCCTTGCGGGTCGCGACGAGCAGTCGATCGTTCATGTCGGGTGTCTCCTGTGCGCGATCGGGCGCTTGCTTCGATGACGATGCGTCCCTTTACCCGCCGGACAACGCCTGCACGACATAGACGCGGCTTGCGTCGCCGAGCGCGTCGGACAGGTGTTGCCGGTCGCGCACCGGCTGGCCGTCGATGAACACCGACAGATGCTTTCTCAGCGCACCCTGGTCGTCCACGATGTAGCCGCGCAGCCGCGGCTGTTCGCCGAAGACGGTTTCAAGCGCTTCGCCGAGCGTACGTGCGTCGACGTCGCGCTCGGGCGTGTCGATATGCCGCTGGATCGACGCCGCGAAGAAGAGGTGGGCCATGGCAGGGGCTGGCAGGAGCCGCGCAGGGGGACGGTCTGTAGTTTAGGCGATCGATCGGCTCGGCAGCGACATCGCCGTGCGGTCGGCGGCTCAGGCAGCCGTTGCTGCGCCGCGGCAATGGCACGTGCCCGCGCTTGCCCGGTTACGCGTACTTGTCGCCGACCGTGCTTCGAATCGGATGCGTGTCATAGACGATGATCATGCGCTGGATGCGCGCGTCCTCGTCGAATTCGAATACGTCGACGCACTCGAATTGCACCGCGGAGCCGTCTTTCAGTCCCCAGTCGTAGGTGAAATAGCCGGTGGCCCGGCGTGCGCCCGTCGCGCTGACGCAGATGTCGATCGGCGTGATCCGGCTTTGTCCGGATGCCGCCGCGACTTTTTCGAAGAAGGGCTGCGGTGCCATCCAGCCGAGAAACGGCGAAAATATCCGCGCGTCCGGCGTGAACAATGCACAGATCGCGGCGACGTCGCCGCGCTCGAGTGTCTTCAGGTAGGTATCGACCTGTCGCGTGTAAAGTGCGTCGGACGACGAAACCATGATATTTCTCCGCTGATTGTTGACGAGCCGTCCGCGACAGCCGTCGCGCCGGTGCAACCACGATAGCGATGCCGCGATGACCGAACAAACGAAAAATCCGCAACCCGGGCATGCCGCCCGCGCATACCCGCTCGCGGATCTGACGCGCGCGCTGCCACCGCTCACGGCGTTCCAGGCGTTTGTCGCCGCCGCCGAACTGGGCAGCTTCAACCGGGCCGCCGAGCATCTGTGCCGGACCCAGGGGGCGGTGAGCCGTCAGGTACAGCAACTGGAAGCGCACTACCGATGTGCGTTGTTCGTCCGTCATCCGTCGGGATTGACGTTGACCACGGAAGGCGACGCGCTGCTGACGGTGGCCGTCGACGTCCTCGCGCAACTGGCGCGACACGCTCACGCCCATGCGCATGCCGCGTCGACGCTGACGTTGCGGCTGCCTTCCACGTTCGCGATTCGCTGGCTGCTGCCACGGCTGTCGGCGCTCAATCACGCATCGCCGCGGACCGAATTGCGCATTCACACGTCGGCGGACGACACACCGGATTTCACCGACGCCGATTTCGATGCGATCGTCGTGCGCGGCACCGGCAGCTGGGCGGGCATGGTGGCGGTCCCGCTATTCGACGAATACCTGACGCCGATGTGTACGCGCGAGGTTGGCGCGTCGCTGCAGTCGGCAGCCGATCTCGCGCAGGCGACGCTGCTGCATCCCGCGCGCAATCGCGACGAATGGCGATGCTGGCTCGACGCCGTGGGCGCCACGCAGATCGACCCGCGCACGGGGCTCGTATTCGATACGCTCGAACTGACACTGACGGCCGCGGCCCAGGCGCACGGCGTCGCGATCGGCGATCCGCGCATGGCGGCGGATCGGCTGGCTGCCGGCACGCTGGTCGCGCCGTTTTCCGAGGTGGTGCGCAATGGTCTGGGCTACTACCTTGTCTACCCGGTGCAACGCGCCGCGCAACCCGCGATTCAGGCGCTCACGGAGGTCATGACGCGTCTTGCGCGCGACGATTGATCGCAACGCGCGTGCGCCGGTGCCTTGCTAGACCGGAATCGACCGCCCGCGTATCCGGATTCCGATCCGCACGATGCCGATCACCGCATTCGACAGCCACGTCAGCAAGCGCGGCATGCCGCGCCGGCGGATATCGAGCAGCAGCACGATCCTGACTTCGTCGCTGTCGTTCCACACTTCATGCACGAACGTGTCGTCCCACAGCAGGAAGCGGCCTTCGTCGAGCCGGTATTCGTGGCCGTCGACCTTCAGCACGGCGGCCGGCGTGCCGTCCGCGCGCTTCGGCATCGACAGCACCAGATAACCGCGCAGGATGCCGCGGAACGGCCCGCGGTGCGGCGGGATGTGCTTGCCCGGCGAGAGGAACGACAGCGACGCGGACAATACGTCCGGCGACGCCGCGATGATCGATTCGACGGTCGGGCAGCGCGACAGGTTGCGCGGGAACGGCTGGCCGTACGCCTGCATGATGAACATCCGCCAGTCGCGCGCATCGTTGGCCGAGATGTCGTGCTGCTCGCGCATGATCTCGTGAAAGCGCGGGATGCGCGGCAGGTCGCGCGCGACGTCGAGCGCTTCGGCGCGGATGGCCGGCCACGCATGGATGAATCGCTCGGCATCGGGGAACGCGGCCGTGTCGAGCACCGCGCCGCTATCGATATGGCGGTCGTACAGCGTGCGAAGCAGGCCGGCTGCGTAGTCGTAGGCAACGGACATGATCGAGGACCGATCCACAAGGTGTCGTCAGTCTGCCCCACGCGCGGTGGGGCCGCATTACGTCAGGTTACGCCGGCTGACGAAAGAATGACAGTTCGGTGAACGTCCGTAACAGGCACCCCGGGAATTCCGGGAATAAACGCGCACCGGCCGTCGTCATACGGGATGTAGCACGTCGTCTCGTTGACTTTCGAAGGAGTGGAGCATGAACAAGCATTGGCTGGTGGCCGCCATGGTGGCGGCGATTTCCGTCGCGAGTGTCGCGACGCCCGCGTCGGCCCAGGAACTGACGCGCGCGCAGGTCAGGCAGGAACTGATCGACGCCGAAAACAATGGGTTGCGCTTCGTGACCGACACGTCGTATCCGGCGGTTAGCCCGCTGTTCCAGCAGCAGGCCGAACAGATGCCGCAGCATCAGGCCGAGACCGCGATCGGCAGCGATCCGGCGGCGGCTTCCGATGCGGGAAGGCCGGTGGCCCTGCCGTCCCGTCCGCGCCCGTCCGCATGCGTGGGGCCCGAGAGCTTCTGCACGCCGTATTTCGGAAGCTGACCTGACGGCCCGCTGCGCCGGGTTCGACATTCATCACGCTTGATCCGCACGAAACATTGAAGGAGTTCATGATGAAAACTTGTATCGCACTACTGATGATGATCGGCGCGATTTCCGGTCAGTCCGCATTCGCGCAATCGAATGCGCCGCTCACGCGCGCACAGGTTCGCGACGAGCTGATTCGTCTGGAAGCGGCGGGTTACGACCCGTCGAAGGGCGATGACGGCGAATATCCCGCGGACATTCAGGCCGCGCAGGCGAAGCTCGCCGAGCAGGATCGCGCGAGGATGGCGGCGGCGGCTGCGGCTGCCGCGGATGCGCCGGCCTCCGTCATGCCCGCGCAGCTCGACAACTAGGTGTCGACATGTACGTGTGCATCTTCAGGCCGTCGTGTTCGCGTCACGACACTACGCATGCGGTGCGCGGCACGCGATCTGATCGAACCGCACGCACGGCCATGCCGTCGATTGCGCGCCGCCGCGGCCGCGCATCGATGCGCTTCGGGGAATCCGCCAGGCCGCGCCGATGCGGCCCGATGATCCCTGCCGCGCGGGCGGCCGCTTGCCCGCCCGGCGGCGCGGCCGTCAACGCCGTTCGTCGGCGATATGGCTGCGGATCACGTCCGCGAACGACGTGTCGCCCTTCAGCCCGAGCGCTTCCGCGCGCGTCGTGTCCCAGCGGCCCGGCCAGCTTCCGACGATCTTCTCGACGCGTTCGTCCGGCACATGACGGATCAGCTTCACGACGTCGTCGCCCGCGACTTCGCGCAGCGCCGCGATCATCTCGTCGACCGACACCGACAGGCCGGGCAGGTTGATCACGCGCTTGTTGCCGAGCTTCTCGCTGTCGATTTCACAACTGGCGACGAGCGCGTCGATCGCGCCGCGCGGCGACAGCAGCCACAAGCGCGTCGAACCCGGCACCGGGCACACGCTTTCCTCGCCGTTCAGCGGCTCGCGGATGATGCCGCTCGCGAACGACGACGCGGCCGCGTTCGGGCGGCCCGGCCGCACGCTGATGGTCGGCAGCCGCAGCACGCGGCCGTCGACGAAGCCGCGCCGCGCGTAGTCGCACAGCAGCAGTTCGGCGATCGCCTTCTCCGCACCGTATGACGATTGCGGATTCAGCGCGGTGTCGTCCTGCACGACGTCGGGCAGTACACCGCCGTAGACGGCCACCGAGCTCGTGAACACGACGCGCGGACGATGGCCGCGCGCGCGGCACACCTCGAGCAGCGTGCGCGACGCGTCGAGGTTGATCCGCATGCCGAGATCGAAATCGGCTTCGGCCTGCCCGCTGACGATCGCCGCGAGATGGAAGATCGCGCCCGTTTGCGTGTCGATCGCGCTTTCGAGCACCGCGCGATCGGCGATGTCGCCGACGATCGACGTCACGCGCGCGTCGCCGAAATCGCCGCCTTCGACGACGTCGAGCAGCACCAGCTCGTCGATCTTGCCGGTCCGGCCATCGGGGCCGGTCAGCTCGCCGCGCTCGAGCAGCTTGCGCGCAAGACGCTGGCCGAGAAAGCCGGCGCCGCCGGTGATCAGTACTTTCATGTTCGTTGCCCTCTTAGGAATGCTTGAATTACAGGTACGGCTTGAGCCAGCCGAGGCCTTCGGACGTGCCGGCCTTCGGGCGATACTCGCAGCCGATCCAGCCGTCGTAGCCGAGCGCGTCGATCAGCGCGAACAGGTACGGATAGTTGAGCTCGCCGATATCCGGCTCGTGGCGCTCGGGCACGCCGGCGATCTGGATGTGGCCGATGCCCGCGAAATCGCGCTTGAGCTTCATCGCGAGGTCGCCCTCGACGATCTGGCAGTGATAGCAGTCGAACTGCACCTTCAGGTTCGGCGCGCCGACTTCCGCGCAGATCTCGTGCGCATCGTCCTGGCGGCTCAGGAAATAGCCGGGCATGTCGCGCTGGTTGATCGGCTCGATCAGGATCGTGATGCCGTGTGCGAACGCGGCCTGCGCCGCATGCCGCAGGTTCGCCAGGTAGGTGTCGCGATGGCGCGCGCGCTCGGCACCCGGCGCGACCATCCCGGCCATCACGTGCAGCTTCTTGTTGCCGAGCACGCGCGCATAGTCGAGCGCCTGGTCGATGCCGCGCCGGAACTCGTCCTCGCGGCCCGGCAACGACGCGATCCCGCGCTCGCCGGCGGCCCAGTCGCCGGGCGGCGCGTTGAACAGCGCCTGCTCGAGATTGTGCGCGTCGAGCCGCGCGCGGATGTCCTCGGCGGCGAAGTCGTACGGGAACAGGTACTCGACGGCCTTGAAGCCGTCGGAAGCGGCGGCGGCAAAGCGTTCGAGGAACGCGTGCTCGGTATACATCATCGAGAGGTTGGCGGCGAAGCGGGGCATGGCAGCGGTTCCTGTGAATGAATGGAGCGGGGCGCACGGCGCCCCGAGTCGAATGGCGGCAGGCTCAGCGGTTCACGAGTTTCGCGGGCGTGAGCCACACGGCGATCGCACCGATCACGAGCATCGACGCGAGCACGTACATGCCGGACGACGTGCTGTGCGTGAGGTCCTTCAGGTAGCCGATCACGTACGGGCTCGCGAACCCGGCGAGGTTGCCGACCGAGTTGATGATCGCGATCCCGGCGGCAGCGGCGGAGCCGGCGAGGAACGCGGTCGGCAGCGACCAGAACAGCGGTGCGCAGGTCAGCACGCCGCCCGCCGCGAGCGACAGGAACACGATCGACACCGCCGTATTGTGCGAGTACGACGCGGCGACCGCAAACCCGACGGCGCCCATCAGCGCCGGCACGATCAGGTGCCAGCGGCGTTCGCGGTGCTTGTCCGCGCTGTGGCCGAACAGGTTCATCACGACGATCGCGACGACGAACGGAATCGCCGACAGCAGGCCGATCTGCAGCGTATCGGTGATGCCGGTCGACTTGACGAGCGTCGGCATCCAGAACGTGAGCCCATACTGGCCGGTGACGAACGCGAAGTAGATCAGCGACATCCACCACATGCGCGGGTCGGCGAACACGGCTTTCAGCGAATGGCCGTGCTTGTGCTGTTCCTGCGGCTGCGCGGCGATTTCATCCTCGAGCAGCTGCTTCTCGCGCTCGTCGAGCCACTTCGCGCCGCGGATGCCGTTGTCGAGATACAGGATCGTCGCGATGCCGATGAGCAGGGCCGGCACGGCCTCGATCACGAACATCCACTGCCAGCCGTGAAAGCCGGAGCCGCCGTGAAAGCGTTCCATGATCCAGCCCGACAACGGGTTGCCGAAGATGCCCGACACCGGAATCGCCGACATGAACACCGCGATGATCTTCGCGCGGCGATGCGACGGGAACCAGTACGTGAGATACAGGATCACGCCCGGATAGAAGCCGGCTTCCGCGAGACCGAGCAGAAAGCGCAGCACGTAGAACTGCGTCGGTGTCCTGACGAATGCGAACACGGCAGACAGCAGGCCCCACGTGATCATGATCCGCGCGATCCAGATGCGCGCGCCGAGGCGGTGCATCAGCAGGTTGCTCGGCAGCTCGAACAGGAAGTAGCCGAGGAAGAAGATGCCGGCGCCAAGGCCGAAAACGGTTTCGCTGAACGCAAGGTCCTGCGACATCTGCAGCTTCGCGAAGCCGACGTTCACGCGGTCGAGATACGCGACCACGTAGCAGAGCATCAGGAACGGCACGATGCGCCAGAACACTTTCTTGTAGGTGCGGTCGAGCTCGGCCGATTGGGCGGGCGCGGCGGGCGAGCGGCTTGCGGCCGCGTCGAGAGCAGTCATCGTCGTCTCCATCGATGTTGTGTGCCGGCGGCGCGTACGCCGCCGGATCATGTGTGTGTGCTGAGGCAAGGGCCCGCGCACACGGCGGGCATGGGAATCGGTACGTCGTTGGCGCGTGGCCTGTGCGCGATGCGTCGCGCTACCAGCGCGCGCCGAAGGTCTGGCGCAGTTCGTCGAGTGCGGCGTCGGACAGCGGCTCGGGCTTCGGATGCGTCATCAGCCACAGCCGCGCGGTTTCCTCGAGTTCCTCGAGCGCATACGACGCGTGCGACACCGACTGCCCCCACATCACCGGGCCGAGGCGCTCGAGCAGCACGCCGCGCACCTGGTCGGCGAGCGCCGCGACTTCGGCCGCGACGGCCGGGTCGCCGGGGCGCCGATAGCGGATCAGCGGAATGTGGCCGACCTTCATCACGTAGTACGGTGTGATCGGCGGCAGCACGTCGGTGTCGCGCCATACGCCCGCGAGCGTCAGCGCGACGAGATGCGTCGAATGCGTGTGGACGATGCCGTTGGCTTCCGTGTTGCGCGCGTAGATCCCGCGATGCAGCGTGAGCGTCTTCGACGGCTTGCCGCCCGATAGCGGCTGGCCGTCGAGGCCGACCTTCGCGATGTCGTTCGGGTCGAGCCGGCCGAGGCACGCATCGGTCGGCGTGATCAGCCAGCCGTCGGCAAGCCGCGCGCTGATGTTGCCGGCGCTGCCGACCGCATGGCCGCGCGCATACAGGCTCGCGCCGACGACGCAGATTTCTTCGCGCAGTTTCGCTTCGTCGCGCATCATGCGGCTCCGTCGAGCGCGCGCAGCGCCTTGTCGAAAAAGTCCACCGTGCCGAAGTTGCCGGACTTCAGCGCGAGGCCGAGCGGCTGCGCGTCGATGGTGGCGGTGGCCGGCACGCCCGGATCGATCTGCGCGCCGATCTGCAGCGACTGCACGTCGAGCGCTTGCACGACCGCGCCGGACGTCTCGCCGCCGGCGACGACGAACTTGCGCACGCCGAGCTCGCGCAAGCCGCGGGCGATCGCCGCGAGCGTGCTTTCGACGAGATGACCGGCCGCTTCGACGCCGAGCGCCTGCTGGACGGCCTTCACTTCGTCGGGCGACGTGGTCGCATAAATCAGCACGGGTTGCGGCAGGTGCGAGCGTGCGAATGCGAGGGCGTCGTCGACGACGGGTTCGCCGCGCGATGCCGCGAGCGGATCGATCCGGAAGCTCGGACGGCTTTCGCGCCACGCGGCGACCTGCGCGTTGGTCGCCTTCGACGCGCTGCCGGCGAGCACGGCCGACAACCCGTCGATGCGCGGCAGCGACGCCGCGTTGTCGCGCTCGGGCAGCAGCCCCGCGCGGCGGAAATTCTCCGGCAGACCGAGCGCGACGCCAGAGCCGCCCGTGACGAGCGGCAGGTTCGCGCACGCTTCGCCGAGCACGTGGAGGTCGTGGTCCGACAGTGCGTCGGCGATCGCGAAACGCGTGCCGTCCGCGCGCAGCGCGTCGATGCGCGCACGCACGGCGGCCGCGCCCTGCGCGATCGTGTCGTAGCGGATCAGTCCGACCTTCGACGTCGTCTGCCGCTGCAGCACGCGCACGAGGTTGGCGTCCTTCATCGGCGTGAGCGGGTGGTGCTCCATGCCCGATTCGTTCAGCGGCACGTCGCCGACGAACAGGTGGCCGCGAAAGATCGTGCGGCCGTTCTCGGGGAACGCCGGGCACGCGATCGCGAAATCGCCGCCGGCCGCATCGAGCAGCGCGTCGGCGACGGGCCCGATGTTGCCCGCGTCGGTCGAGTCGAACGTCGAGCAGTACTTGAAGAAGAATTGCCGGCAGCCCTGCGCGCGCAGCCATGCGTAAGCGGCGAGCGATTGCGCGACGGCGTCGGCGGCGGGAATCGTGCGCGACTTCAGCGCGACGACGATCGCATCGGCGTCGACCATGGTGTCGAGCGCGGCGCCGTCGGCGGGCACGCCGATCGTCTGCACGGTACGCATGCCGCTCTTGACGAGCATGTTCGCGAGATCGGTCGCGCCGGTGAAATCGTCGGCGATGCAGCCGAGCAGGGGACGGGAAGCGGAAGCGGTCATGGCAGGAGCGTCGTTCGAATCAGCGGGCGGGCGGCAGCGTGATGCCGGGGAAAGTCTTGATCACGGCGGAATCGTCCTCGCCGCCGTGGCCGGCGCTCGACGCGCTCATGAACATCTGGTGCGCGGTGGCCGACAGCGGCAGCGGGAACTTGCTGCGACGCGCGGTATCGAGCACGAGGCCGAGATCCTTCACGAAGATGTCGACGGCCGACAGCGGCGTGTAGTCGCCGTTCAGGATGTGCGGCACGCGGTTCTCGAACATCCACGAATTGCCGGCGCTGTGCGTGATCACGTCGTACAGCGCGTCGGCGTCGACGCCTTCGCGCAGGCCGAGCGCCATCGCCTCCGCGGCCGCCGCGATATGCACGCCGGCCAGCAGCTGGTTGATGATCTTCACCTTCGAGCCGATGCCGTGCGCGTCGCCGAGGCGATACACCTTGCCGGCCATCGCGGCGAGCACGTCGTCGCAGCCCGCATACGCGGCGGCGGGGCCCGACGTCATCATCGTCATCTCGCCCGACGCCGCGCGCGCGGCACCGCCGGACACCGGGGCGTCGAGCATCTGCAGGCCCGCGGCCTCGATGCGCGCGCCGAGCGCAACCGCGAAGTCGGGCGCGACGGTCGCGCTCGCGATCACGACGCCGCCCGGCTTCATCGCCGCGACCGCGCCGTGCTCGCCGAACAGCACCGTTTCAGTCTGCGCGGCATTGACGACGAGCGTGACGACGACGTCGCACTGCGCGCCGAGTTCGGCCGGGCGCGCGCAGGCCACGCCGCCTTCGGCTGCGAACGCCTGCAGCACGGTGTCGCGTACGTCGCATGCGTGCACGCGGAACCCCGCGCGCAGCAGCGAGCGGGCGACGCCCAGGCCCATTGCGCCGAGGCCGATGACTCCAACATTTCGTGACATGGTCAACCTTGATCGATTCGGGAAGAGGTTCGGGACGATGGCGGCGCCCGCTCGGGCACCGCCGCCGGCTTCAGCAGATGCCGGCTTCCGCGAGACGGCGCGCGGCGTTGTACATGTGCGTGCGTGCCGCGTTGCGCGCCGCCATCGGGTCGCGCGCGCGGATCGCGTCGGCGATCGCCGCGTGTTCCTCGCGCACCTGCCGCGAGAAATCCTCGCGCGTCGCTTCGTTGCGCCGCGTGACCTTCACGCCAGCCTCGAGGTACTGGTTCAGGAACTGCAGCGTCTTCAGGAAATACGGGTTGCCGGTGACGGCCGCGATCGTGCGGTGGAACGCGACGTCTTCCGCGACGCCGTCGCGCCCTTCGGCCGCCGCAGCGTCGATCTTGCGCAGCGCGTCGTCGATGTCGGCCATGTCGTCGGCGGTGTGGTGCAGCGCGGCTTCGGCCGCGACTTCAGCCTCGATCGCGCGGCGCACCGCGAGCAGGTGCGGCAGCGAGCTGGCCTCGACGGCTTCCGCGTAGTCGATCCGCAGCGGCCGGATTGCGCCGTGCTGGTTCACGTACACGCCGCTGCCCTGGCGCGGCTCGACCACGCCTTCGTTCTTCAGCCGCGAGATCGCCTCGCGGATCACGGTGCGGCTCACGCCGAATTCCTGCGCAAGCACGGCTTCCGTCGGCAACTTGCCGCTGGCCGAGAAACTGCCGGCTTCGATCTGCTTGAGCAGCTGCTTCGCGACGTGATCGCTCATCGCACGGGCGGGAATTTTCTCGAACATGGCGCTCTGGTTTGTAAGGTGATGTGGTCATCATACAAATTTGGACGAGCGTCAGCATCCGGAATAACCCTGAATCAACGATCCGCGAACGTCGGGCAAGTTGATTGGAACCGGTTCCAATTAGAGGGGAACGTGCGGCGATCGTGCGCGGTTCGATGCGCGGTCGGAGGAGGAAAGGAAGCGCGCCGGAGACGGCGCGCGATCGTCAGTCGGCGATGTCTTCGACGGGATCGGCATCCGTCGCGGCCGGCACCGCGACTTCCGCGACTTCACCGCCGCGCTCGCGATAGGTGGCCGGCGGCACGCCGAACTGCTTGCGGAACTCGCGGCCGAGGTGCGACGCGTCGGCGAACCCGCAGCTCGACGCGATATCGGCGACGGTGCGGTCGGAGCTGGTCAGCAGCCACGCGGCGGTGCGCAGCCGCACCTGCTTCGCGAACGCCTGCGGGCTCCTGCCCGTCTCGGCCTTGAACAGCCGCTCGAGCTGGCGCGTCGACATGTCGAGCTTGCACGCGAGTTCCTCGAGCGGCAGCGAGCGCCCGACATGCTGTTCCATCAGAAGAATCGCCCGCTTGACCTTCGGGTGCGTGGCCGGTTCGAGGCCCGGCGGATGCGGCTGCGGCGCATTGCCTTTCTGCATCTCGCCGACGAGCAGGATGCGCAGCGCCTTCTGCACGGTCGCATGGTCGAAATGACGCAGCAGGATCGCGGCGGCGACGTCGATCGACGCGCGGCCGCCCGAGCAGGTGATGCGGCGCTGGTCGATCACGAACAGGCGGTCGGCGATCAGCAGGTCGGGATCGGCGCTCGGGAAGCGCTCGATGAAATCCCAGTAGTGGAACCAGCTCACGCAAGTGCGATAGCCGTCGAGCACCTTCGCGCGCATCAGCGTGAACACGCCCGTGCAGATCCCGACGACCGTCGCGCCGGCCCCCGCCGCGCGGCGGATGAACTCGAGCGTTTCGGGGCCGGCTTGCGGCCCGGAGTGCAGCAGCCCGCCGACCACGACCACGTAGTCGAATGGTTCGGCCCCATCGAAGGTTTCCCACGGCGTGATCTGGATCCCGCAGCTCGCGCGCACCGGCGCCAGCGTTTCGCCGATCACGCTCCACGCGCAGCGCACGGGCTTGCTGTAGTCGCCGTCGTCGGCCGACAGCCGCAGCATGTCGACGAAACCCGAGAAGGCCGTGAGCGTGAAGTTCGGCAGCAGCACGATGCCGAAGCGGATGCGCTGCGGCGCCGGTTCGGCGAGGGGGGAAGCGGGTACGTCGGGTGTCATCGCGGTCAATCTCGTCACGCCGGAAAGGCAGGTCTCACTCGTTTCACTCGGTTTGCGGGGTACGTCTGCCGGGCGGTGCAGGCGCCGGCCGACTTGTGCTTTTGCGTCGCGAACCATCGCCAAAACGCACTTTCCGGCCGCCTTGCGCGGGGCTTGGCGGCGCTATCCCACGCCGATGCCGTTTTTGTTCTATCTGCCAATTTTACGCTTTGATGTACTGATGCCAACGACATTTCACGTACGCCCACCCAGAGGAAGCCAGATGAACGTCAGCGCGTTCGACCTGTTCAAGATCGGCATCGGCCCGTCCAGTTCGCACACGGTCGGCCCGATGATCGCCGCGTGCCGCTTCGCATCGCACATCGAGGACGCGAACCTGCTCGGCTTCGTGCGCCGCGTGCGGGTCGAACTATACGGCTCGCTCGGTGCAACGGGCAAGGGCCACGGCACCGACAAGGCGGTGCTGCTCGGTCTCGAGGGCCATCTCCCGGACACGATCGATCCGGACCTGATCGAGCCGCGGCTCGCCGGGATCCGCGCGGAGAAGTCGCTGACGCTGCTCGGCAAGCAGACGATCCGCTTCGACGAGAAGGAGAACATCGGCTTCTATCGCAAGCTGATGAGCGGCACGAGCATCGTGCACCCGAACGGGATGCGCTTCCAGGCGTTCGACGAGCATGGCCAACTGCTCGTCGAGAAAGAGTATTACTCGGTCGGCGGCGGCTTCGTCGTCAATCGCGACGGCGATCGCGTGAACGGCGTGCGCGCGGCGGTCGAAGTGCCGTATCCGTTCCGTACCGGCGACGACCTGATGCGCCAGTGCCGCGAACACGGGCTGTCGATCGCCGAGGTGATGCTGCGCAACGAATGCGCGCTGCGCCCCGAGGACGAAGTGCGCGCGGGGCTGCTCGCGATCTGGCGCACGATGGCTGCATGCGTCGAGCGCGGCTGCAAGGTCGAGGGCGAACTGCCGGGCCCGATGCGCGTGAAGCGCCGTGCGGCCGAGATGAACGGGCACCTGCGTGCGCGTTCGGAGGAGTCGCTGCGCGACCCGCTGTCGATGCTCGACTGGGTCAACCTGTATGCGATGGCCGTCAACGAAGAGAACGCGGCGGGCGGCCGCGTCGTCACCGCGCCCACCAACGGCGCGGCCGGCGTGATTCCCGCGGTGCTGCACTACTACGTGAAATTCGTGCCGGGCTCGAACGAAGCCGGCATCGTCGAATTCCTGCTGACGGCCGCGGCGATCGGGATCATCTACAAGGAAACGGCGTCGATTTCCGGCGCGGAAGTCGGTTGCCAGGGCGAAGTGGGTGTCGCGTGCTCGATGGCCGCGGCCGCGCTCGCCGCGGTGATGGGCGGCACGCCGGATCAAGTCGAGAACGCGGCCGAGATCGGCATGGAGCACAACCTCGGCATGACCTGCGACCCGGTCGGCGGGCTCGTGCAGATCCCGTGCATCGAACGCAACGCGATGGGCGCGATCAAGGCGCTGAACGCGTCGCGGATGGCGCTCAAGGGGAACGGCCAGCACTACGTGTCGCTTGATTCGGTGATCAAGACGATGCGCGAGACGGGTGCCGACATGAAGACGAAATACAAGGAAACGTCGCGCGGCGGTCTTGCCGTGAACGTCATCGAATGCTAACGAAGGATCACTAACATGAGCCGCTACTCGATATTCAGCCTGTTCCGCAACGGCCTCTCGTATCACGAGAACTGGGAAAAGCAGTGGAAGAGCCCGGAACCGAAGAAGGAATACGACGTCGTGATCGTCGGCGGCGGCGGCCACGGCCTCGCAACCGCCTACTACCTCGCGAAGGAGCACGGCATCACGAACGTCGCGATCCTCGAGAAGGGCTGGATCGGCGGCGGCAACACCGCGCGCAACACGACGATCGTGCGCTCGAACTACCTGTGGGACGAATCGGCCGCGCTGTACGAGAAGGCGATGAAGCTGTGGGAAGGGCTGTCGCAGGATCTGAACTACAACGTGATGTTCAGCCAGCGCGGCGTGATGAACCTCGCGCACACGCTGCAGGACGTGCGTGACACCGAGCGCCGCGTGAATGCGAACCGGCTGAACGGCGTCGACGCCGAATTCCTGACGCCCGCTCAGATCAAGGAAATCGAGCCGACGATCAACCTGAACAGCCGCTACCCGGTGCTTGGCGCATCGATCCAGCGCCGTGCGGGCGTCGCGCGTCACGACGCGGTGGCCTGGGGCTTCGCGCGCGGCGCGGACCGCGCCGGTGTCGACATCATCCAGAACTGCCAGGTCACGGGCATTCGCCGCGAAGGCGGCGCGGTGGTCGGCGTCGATACGGTGAAGGGCTTCATCAAGGCGAAGAAGGTCGCGGTGGTGGCGGCCGGCAACACGACGACGCTCGCCGACATGGCCGGCGTGCGCCTGCCGATCGAAAGCCACCCGCTGCAGGCGCTGGTGTCCGAGCCGATCAAGCCGGTGGTCAACTCGGTGATCATGTCGAACGCGGTGCACGCGTACATCAGCCAGTCCGACAAGGGCGACCTCGTGATCGGCGCGGGTATCGACCAGTACACGGGCTTCGGCCAGCGCGGCAGCTTCCACATCATCGAAAGCACGCTGCAGGCGATCGTCGAGATGTTCCCGGTGTTCTCGCGCGTGCGGATGAACCGCCAGTGGGGCGGCATCGTCGACGTGTCGCCGGACGCATGCCCGATCATCACCAAGACCGACGTGAAGGGCCTGTATTTCAACTGCGGCTGGGGTACCGGCGGCTTCAAGGCGACGCCGGGCTCGGGATGGGTGTTCGCGCACACGATCGCCCGCGACGAACCGCATCCGCTGAACGCACCGTTTGCACTCGACCGCTTCTACACCGGCCACCTGATCGACGAGCACGGCGCTGCCGCCGTCGCGCACTAATCCCCGCACTGAAGGAGAAAGAAACATGTTGCTGATCGAATGTCCGTGGTGCGGGCCGCGCGCCGAATCCGAGTTCACGTGCGGCGGTGAAGCCGACATCGTGCGCCCGGTGGCGAACGAGAACATGACCGACCGCGAATGGGGCGAATACGTGTTCATGCGCGAGAACAAGCGCGGGCTGCACCGCGAGCAGTGGCTGCACACGCAGGGCTGCCGCCGCTGGTTCAAGGTCACGCGCGACACGGTGACCTACGATATCAAGGGCTACGAAAAGTTCGGCGGGGCTGCCAACGGCGCCGCTGCCGGCAACGCACACGAAGAGGGCACGAGCAAATGAGCCAGAAAGACCGCCTCGGCACCGGGGGCCGCATCAATCGCGCGATTCCGCTGACGTTCACGTTCAACGGCCGCACGTATCAGGGCTTCCAGGGCGACACGCTCGCGTCCGCGCTGCTCGCGAACGGCGTGCACTTCGTCGCGCGCAGCTTCAAGTACCACCGTCCGCGCGGGATCGTGACGGCGGACGTCGCGGAACCGAATGCCGTCGTGCAGCTCGAGTCCGGCCCGTACACGGTGCCGAACGCGCGCGCGACCGAGATCGAGCTGTACCAGGGCCTCGTCGCGACGAGCGTGAACGCCGAGCCCTCGCTCGAGAACGACAAGTACGCGATCAACCAGAAGTTCTCGCGCTTCATGCCGGCCGGGTTCTACTACAAGACCTTCATGTGGCCGCGCAACATGTGGCCGAAGTACGAAGAGAAGATCCGCGAGGCCGCCGGCCTCGGCAAGGCGCCCGAGGTGCTCGACGCCGATCGCTACGATAAATGCTACGCGCACTGCGACGTGCTCGTGGTCGGCGGTGGCCCGTCGGGCCTCGCCGCCGCGCATGCGGCCGCGACGGCCGGTGCGCGCGTGATCCTCGTCGACGACCAGCGCGAGCTCGGCGGCAGCCTGCTGTCGTGCCGCGCGGAAATCGACGGGAAGCCGGCGCAGCAATGGGTCGAGAAGATCGAGGCCGAGCTGCGCAAGCTGCCCGACGTGACGATCCTGTCGCGCAGCACCGCGTTCGGTTACCAGGACCACAACCTCGTGACGATCACGCAACGCCTGACCGATCACCAGCCGGTGTCGATGCGCAAGGGCACGCGTGAGCTGCTGTGGAAGGTCCGCGCGAAGCGCGTGATCCTCGCGACCGGCGCGCACGAGCGTCCGATCGTGTTCGGCAACAACGACCTGCCGGGCGTGATGCTCGCCGGCGCGGTGTCCACCTATGTGCATCGCTACGGCGTGATGCCGGGCCGCAACGTGGTCGTGTTCACGAACAACGATCGTGCGTACCAAGCCGCGCTCGACCTGAAGGCATGCGGTGCGAAGGTGACGGTCGTCGATTCGCGTGCGTCGTCGAACGGCGCGCTGCCTGCCGCCGCGAAGCGGCAGGGCGTGACGGTAATGAGCGGTGCCGTGGTGACGGCCGCTTCGGGTAAGTGGCGCGTATCGTCGGTCGACGTCGCGTCCTACACGAACGGCCAGACCGGCAGCAAGCTGCAGTCGCTGCCGTGCGACCTCGTCGCGATGTCGGGCGGCTTCAGCCCGGTGCTGCACCTGTTCGCGCAGTCCGGCGGCAAGGCGTGCTGGAACGACGAGAAGGCGTGCTTCCTGCCGGGCAAGCCCGTGCAGGCCGAGGCGAGCGTCGGTGCGGCTGCGGGCGAGTTCGGTCTCGCACGTGCGCTGCGGCTCGCACTCGACGCGGGTGTCGAAGCGGCGAAGGCCGCCGGCTTCGCGGCGCCGCAGCGCGTGGCCGCGCCGCAGGTCGCCGAAACCGTCGAAGGCGCGCTGCAGCCGTTGTGGCTCGTCGGCAGCCGCGAGGACGCCGCACGCGGGCCGAAGCAGTTCGTCGACTTCCAGAACGACGTGGCGGCCGCCGACATCCTGCTGGCCGCACGCGAAGGCTTCGAGTCGGTCGAGCACGTGAAGCGCTACACCGCGATGGGCTTCGGCACCGACCAGGGCAAGCTCGGCAACATCAACGGGATGGCGATCCTCGCGCAGGCGCTTGGCAAGACGATTCCCGAAACGGGCACGACGACGTTCCGCCCGAACTACACGCCGGTGTCGTTCGGTACGTTCGCGGGCCGCGAGACCGGCGATTTCCTCGACCCGATCCGCAAGACGGCCGTGCATGAATGGCACGTCGAGCACGGCGCGCTGTTCGAGGACGTCGGCAACTGGAAGCGGCCGTGGTATTTCCCGAAGAACGGCGAGGATTTGCACGCGGCCGTGAAGCGCGAATGCCTCGCGGTGCGCAACGGTGTCGGCATCCTCGACGCGTCGACGCTCGGCAAGATCGATATCCAGGGTCCGGACGCGGTGAAGCTGCTGAACTGGATGTACACGAACCCGTGGAACAAGCTCGAGATCGGCAAGTGCCGCTACGGGCTGATGCTCGACGAAAACGGGATGGTGTTCGACGACGGCGTGACGGTGCGCCTCGCCGACCAGCATTTCATGATGACGACGACCACCGGCGGCGCGGCGCGCGTGCTCACGTGGCTCGAGCGCTGGCTGCAGACCGAATGGCCCGACATGAAGGTGCGGCTCGCGTCCGTCACCGATCACTGGGCGACGTTCGCGGTGGTCGGCCCGAAGAGCCGCAAGGTCGTGCAGAAGGTGTGTCAGGACATCGACTTCGGCAACGACGCGTTCCCGTTCATGAGCTACCGGAACGGCACCGTCGCGGGCGCGAAGGCGCGCGTGATGCGGATCAGCTTCTCCGGCGAACTCGCGTACGAAGTGAACGTGCCGGCCAATGCGGGCCGCGCGGTGTGGGAAGCGCTGATGGCGGCCGGTGCCGAGTTCGACATCACGCCGTACGGCACCGAGACGATGCACGTGCTGCGCGCGGAGAAGGGCTACATCATCGTCGGCCAGGACACCGACGGCTCGGTTACGCCGTACGACCTCGGGATGGGCGGGCTCGTCGCGAAGTCGAAGGACTTCCTCGGCAAGCGTTCGCTGTCGCGCTCGGATACGTCGAAGGAAGGCCGCAAGCAGTTCGTCGGCCTGCTGACGGAAGACGAACAGTTCGTGCTGCCGGAAGGCGCGCAGATCATCGCGAAGGACACGCAGGTGTCGACGGTCGATCCGACGCCGATGATCGGCCACGTGACGTCGAGTTATTACAGCCCGATCCTGAAGCGCTCGATTGCGCTGGCGGTGGTGAAGGGCGGCCTGAACAAGATGGGCGAGAGCGTCGTGATTCCGCTGGCCAACGGCAAGCGCGTCACCGCGAAGATCTCGAGCCCGGTTTTCTACGATACCGAAGGGGTGCGCCAGCATGTGGAATGAAACGAGAAACCAGACGCCGGTGGCAGGCGCGGGCGTGACGCTTGAATCGCCGCTCGTCGGCTCGGCCGATGTGCTGAAGCCGCATCAGGCGCGCGCATCGAAGAAGTTCACGCTGCGCGAGCGGCCGTTCCTCGATCTCGTGAACGTGCGCGGCGAGCTGAGCGACCCGGCATTCGTCAGCGCGTTCGAGCGCGTGGTCGGCTGCCGGCCGCCGTCGGCGCCGAACACGGTGGTGCGCGCCGCCGAGTACGACGTGCTCTGGCTCGGTCCCGACGAGTGGCTCGTGCGCTCGAACGGGCCCGTCCAGGCGGGCGTGCTCGAGGCGCAGCTCGCAGAGGCCGTGCAGGGTTCGTATGCGGCGGCTGTCGACGTCGGCAGCGGCTACACGGTCGTCGAGGTCAGCGGCGAACGCGTGCGCGACGTGATCGCGCGCGGCTGCCCGCTCGATCTGCATCCGCGCGTGCTCAAGCTGGGCCAGTGCGCGCAGTCGCACTACTTCAAGTCGCCGATCACGCTGATCCCGACCGGCGACGATACGTTCGAGATCGTCCTGCGTCGCAGCTTCGCCGACTATTTCGTGCGCATCATGCTCGACGCCGCGGCGCCGCTCGCATCATGAAGCCGTTCGACGAACCGTTCGTGGCGATCGACGCGCCGCGCCTGCGCGGGCGCGGGTGGAGCGTGTTCGTCGACGAACTGAAGGTGCCCGCGCGAATCGGCATCCACGCGCACGAGCACGAGGCGCCGCAGCCGATCGTGATCGATGCGCGGCTCGGGTATCGCTGCGAGCCGAGCGAGCAGGGTGAGTGGATCGACTACGACGGCTACTGCGCGCGTGTCGCGTCGTTCCTGTCGCACAAGCCGCATACGCGGCTGCTCGAAACGCTCGTCGCCGATCTCGCGGTGCTGTCGTTTCGCGAATGGCCGGCGCTGGAGTCGCTGACGCTGTCGATGTACAAGCCGAAGATCCGGCCGGGGACGAAGCGCGTCGGCGTGTCGCTCGACTGGACGCGTGGGGATTACCTGCGGTGGACGGGGGCGGCGGGGCAGTTGTGAGCGGGTGATGCCCGCTCGCGGGCGATTCGGTCGCAGCTCGGGCGGCGGCGCGGAAGCGTCGCCGCGCTTGTTTTAGTTCCTGAAATATCGGAACAAAGGGCGATGAGACGCTGTGTTCTGCATTGTTCCTGAAATATCGGAATAATTAGGCTTTCGGCCTATGGTCGACTATAATTCCGATATTCTCGTAACTATGTGATCGGGCACGGGGCGCCAGCGCTTTGTTCCTGAAATCCCGGAATTATGGCGCGTACCTTACCGCGACCGATCGCGGCCCCCGACCCGCTCGCGCTGGATCTCGCAGCGCTGGGGGCGCTCGTGCGCAACCGACGCGCGCAGAGCCAGATGCGGATCGATGATGCGGCCGACATGCTCGGCGTCTCCAAGGACGTGCTGTCGCGGCTCGAGAACGGCCGCGCCGTGAGTGTCGACAAGCTGTTCAAGGTACTGGATGGCCTCGGCCTCAATCTGCTCGTCGTGCCGAAACGCGACGTACCGGCGGCGCGCAACGCAGTGCGCGAGCATATGCAGAAGCGTGCCGCGTCAACTGATTCGCACGAGGGCGCGTAATGGTCCATCGCCTGCGCGTGTCGACCGACGGCTCGCCCGTCGGGCAACTGACCTACGACGCCGGTCGCGACGATTACGGCTTTTCGTACGACCCGGCGTGGCTCGCGCGTGGCGATGCGTTCGCGTTATCGCCGTGCATTCCGCTCGATGGCGGCAAGCCGCGGGCGGGCGCGGTCCAGCGCTTCGTGGGCAACTTGCTGCCCGAGGGCCGCGCGCTCGACGTGGCCGCATCGATGTATCAGATATCGAAGGACAATGTCTTCGGCCTGATCCGGATGCTCGGCAAGGAGCCGGTCGGCGCGTTGAGCTTCATTCCCGACGACGATTCGGCCGCGCGGGTGCCCGAAAGCCCCGAACCTGTGCGCCGGCCGATTTCGGTGGAAGAGCTGACCGACCGTATCCGCAAGCGCGATGCGATCCCGTTTGCCGTGTGGGACGATCAGGTACGGCTGTCGATCGCCGGTCATCAGGACAAACTGCAGGTGCTCGTCGAGGGCGAGCAGTTCTCGCTTGTCGATGGCGTGCTCAGCAGCTCGCATATTCTCAAGCCCGAGTCGCGTAGCCCGAATGCGCCGTGCATGGTCGCCAACGAGCATTTCTGCATGACGCTGGCGGCTCGCATGGGCCTGCCGGTCGCGCATGTCGAGATTCGGCGCATCCCCGAACCGATTCTGCTGATCGAACGATTCGACCGGATCGTGACGACCGACCCGGCCGATCCGCACCGCGTGAGCGCGGTGCGGCGACTTCATATCATCGATGGGTGCCAGGCCCTCGATTTACCGGCGACGCTCAAGTACGAGCGCAATCTCGGTAACAACGAGGACGTACGCAATATCCGTGAAGGCGTGAGCTTCGAGCGACTGTTCTCGTTGACGCCGTCGCTCGAGACGCCGGCCGCCGCGCGTTCGGCCATGCTGCGCTGGGCATTGTTGCAACTGCTGATCGGCAACAGCGACGCGCATGGCAAGAACATTTCGTTTTTCGTCAGCAGCGGCGGGCTCGATCCGGCGCCGCTGTACGATCTGGTCTGCGTGAACGTGTACGGAGACGCGTATGTACAAGACATGGCGATGGCGTACGGAGACGTGTTCCGTACCGAGGAACTGACCGCTTTCGCGCTCGCAGACTTCGCACATCGTGCGCAGATCCGGCCGGCACTCGTTGCACGCGAAATGACGCGGATGGCAACCCTGGCTGCGAAACTGGCTCCCGAGCTGGCGCGATCGGACGTCTATACGGGCGACGAGCAGGCATGGGTGCGCCGTATTTCGGAGTACGTTCTGGATCAGGCCGATCGAGTGCTTCGCATTGCACCCATGGTGCCCAAGGTCAACGTGGAACTGCTCTGAACTCGCGCGGTTCGCCTGCAATTGCCGCGACACCGATCGTGCGTGGGGCGGCGTTCGCCTGAAGACGATTAAAGACGCAGGTTTTCATCGAGTTTCTGCGCACGCATTTCGCGCGAGCGTGACGGGCGATGGATGCCGTCTGCGTTCTGCTGCGTCAGGATAGCCACGCACGAACGTGCGGCCATGCGGCTTGCTTATTTCGCGTTGCGGCTTGCGGCGGGCGACCCTGCCGCCGGATCGCTGACCGGCACCATGTGCGCGTTGCCGTCGCTCGCGGCTTTCGCATCGTCGTCAGGTTCGAGCACGAACCGGAACGCGTCGACCCGCTGCATCACCTTCGCCGCATACGCATTCGATCCGCCGTAGCTCTTGAGCCCGGCCTGCACGTTGCCGCCGGCCGCCCGCACATAGCCCGACAGGATCTTGGAGCCGGCCTCGACGTTCGCATTCGGCTCGGTCAGATCCTTCACGTTGCGCAGCAGGCCGCGGTGGGCGGCCGGCACGACCTGCATCAGCCCGGTCGCGCCATGCTGGCCGCGCGCCTTTTCCTGGAACCGCGATTCGATCGAGATAATCGCGTAAACGAGTGCGGGAGGCAGCGAATATTTCGTCGCAGTGACGCTCACGATATCGGCGAGCCGCGCGGCGCGCTCCTTCGCGAGACCGAATTTCTTCGTCAGGTACGACGTGATGCGGCGGTTTGCTTCGTTCGGCTGATCGTTGGCGTTGGCGAGCGGCGCAGATGCCGCGGCCGGCGCGGATGCGGCCACTTCGGGCACGGACGCAGACAGCGCGGGCGCCTGCTGCGCCGAAGCCTGTTGCGCAATGCCGAGCGAAAGCACGATCAGCCAGAAAAACCGTCGTCGCATGGTGTAGTGCGGGGAAATGGGAGGCGCATAGTATATCGGCCAATCGTCTGACGCGTTCGAGCACGGGCTCGGATGAAAGCGCGTTGTAGGCTTGTATCGCCGCGCGCCGTGCGCAGACGGGATCGTTGCACGAACACGCATCGGAGTCCGGATCAAGCCCGCCCCGATTTTTTGTCGCGCCGTCTTTTTCGCGCGCAGAGCCGCGACGTCAGGCGCGTGCTACGACCGCCGCGCACTCGCCACCCGTGCCAGCGCGCCGATCGCATCGCTGACCAGCACGGCGAGCAGCCCGACGATCACGCCGCCCTGCAGCACGAACGCCGTGTTCGAGGTCTGCAGGCCCGCGATGATGACATCGCCGAGCCCGCGCGCGGCCACCGTCGACCCGATCGTCGCGGTACCGAGATTGATCACGACCGCGAGCCGGATGCCGTTCACGATCACCGGAAACGCGAGCGGAAGCTCGACCGACACCAGTTGCTGCCAACCGCTCATCCCCATCCCGCGCGCGGCGTCGACGACGTCGCGCGGCACGTCCTCGAGCCCCGCGATCGTGCTCTCGAAAATCGGCAGGAGCCCGTACAGAACGAGCGCGATCAGCACGGGTTTCAACCCGAAGCCGACGGCCGGCACCGCGAGCGCGAGCACGGCGACCGGCGGAAAGGTCTGGCCGATGTCGACGACGCTGCGCGCGACCGGCAGGAAATCCGCGCCGGCGGGCCGCGTGACCGCGATGCCGGCCGCGATCGCGATCAGCATGCCTATCAGGCTCGACAGCGCGACGGTGCCGAGGTGCGCGAGCGTGAGATCGAGCAGGCTCGCGCGATCGTAGATGACCGGCGCGCCGTTGTCCGCGAACGGCGCGAACACGCCCTGCAGCCACGCGGGACGCAACAGCAGCACGAGCAATAGCGCGAGCGCGGCCGCGCGCGCGACGTACGCGGGCAACCGCCGCGGCACGGGTGAACGCGCGGGCCGCGTCGTCATGCGGGCTTCCTCGCGTGCGCGCGGATCGCGCCGAGCGTGATGCGGCGTGCGTCGCGCCCGTTGCCGTCGTCGACCGGCAATGCGTCGACGCCGCGCCACAGCAGCTCGGACACCGCATCGCGCAGCGTGCGCGTCGCGGCGATCGGTTCGCCGTCGGCGTGACCGGATTCGGCCACCGCATCGATCGGCGTCAGCGCGAGCAGGCGCAGCGGCCGGTCGACGCCCGCGACGAGCTGTTCGACCACGCCCGCCGCCGGTTTGCCGAGAATCTCGGCCGGCGACGCGACCTGCAGCAGCCGGCCGCCGTCCATCACCGCGATCGTGTCGCCGAGCTTCAGCGCTTCCTCGATATCGTGCGTGACGATCACGACGGTGATGCCGAGGCGGCGCTGCAGCGCGTAGAGGTCGTCCTGCGCCTTGTTGCGGATGATCGGATCGAGCGCGCCGAACGGCTCGTCCATCAGTAGCATCGCGGGCTCGGCCGCGAGCGCGCGCGCGACGCCGACACGCTGCTGCTGGCCGCCCGACAGTTCGTGCGGCAGCTTGTCCGCGAATTCGGACGGCGCGAGGTGAAACAGTTCGAGCAGTTCGCGCACGCGCGCGTCGATGCGCGCGGCCGGCCAGCCGAGCAGACGCGGCACGGTCGCGATATTGCGCGCGACGCTCCAGTGCGGGAACAGCCCGTGCCCCTGGATCACGTAGCCGATGCGCCGCCGCAGCTGCTCGGGCGGAACGCTCGCGGTGTCGACGCCGTCGATGCGGATCGTGCCGGTGGTCGGCGCGATCAGCCGGTTGATCATCCGCAGCAGCGTCGACTTGCCGCTGCCCGATGCGCCGACGAGCGCGGTGATGGTGCCTTGCTTCATCGTCAGCGACACGTCGTCGACGGCGGTGATGTCGCCAAAGCGTTTGCCGAGGCGTTCGATCTCGATCATGCAGTACGTCCCTTGGCGAGCGTGGTCGCGGCTTCGAACACGACGGCGGCCGCCAGCGCGAGTGCGATCGTCGGGATCGCGCCGAGCAGCACGAGATCGGCGGCCGATTGCCCGATCCCCTGGAAGATGAAGGTGCCGAAGCCGCCGCCGCCAATCAATGCGGCGACCGCGGTCAGCCCGATGTTCTGCACCAGCACGATGCGCACGCCGCTCAGGATCACCGGCAGCGCGAGCACGAGGTCGACACCGAGCAGCCGCTGCACGCGCGTCATGCCCATCGCGCGTGCCGCTTCGGTCACATGCGGCGGCACCTGCTCGAGCCCGACCACGACGCTCGACGCGATCGGCAGCAACGAGTAGAGAAACAGCGCGAGCACGGCCGGCGCGACGCCGATCCCGCGGATGCCGAGCGCGGCCGCGAGCGGCACGTGCGCGGCGAGCAGGCCGAGCGGCGCCATCATCAGCCCGTACATCGCGATGCTCGGGATCGTCTGCACGATATTGAGCACCGGCATCACGACGGTGCGTACCGGGGCGATCCGCGCGCACGCGATGCCGAGCGGCACGCCGGCGACCAGCGCGGCCGCGACCGAGCCGCCCGCGAGCGATACGTGCCGGATGGCCTCGCGCCAGAAGTCGTCGCTGCGCACCGTGTATTCGCGCATCACGGAAAGGCCGTCCCACCAGCCGCTCGCGAGCGGCACCGATATCGCCGCGATTACGACCGCGAGCGCGACGAGGCGCCGCCACGGGCCGAAGGCGAGCCGCGCGAGCGCGTCCGCGACGAGCACGGCCCACGCGAACAGCAGCAGCCAGACGCCCGCCGCGGGCGACACGCGCGCGAGCATGTCGTCGGGCGCGACGACGTGCGCGGCGGCCGCGCCGACCGCATACGCGAGCGTCGCGAGCCACGCGGAGCCGGCCGCGAGCCGCCATGCGGGACGGCTCGCCGTCATGGCCCACAGCGCGCCGACGATCCACAGCGCGGCGAGCGCGGCACCCTGCGCGGCCGGCAGCGCGGCGAACACCGACAGCCCCGTGCCGGCCGCGATGCGGTTCGGCCGCAGTACCATGAAGGGCATGCCGACCACCGCGACGATCGTCAGGACACCGATCAGAATGCCGACCTTGTCGAGCGTGATGCGCCGCGCGGACGCCACGGCGCGATCCGTCACTTGACGAAGCCCTTCGACTTCAGATAGCTCTTGGCCACGCCGGCCGCCGGTTCGCCATTGATCTGGATACGTGCGTTCAGCGTTTGCAGCGTCTTCAGGTCGAGGCTCGCGAACACGGGCTTCAGGTAGTCGGCGATCTGCGGATGCGCCTTCAGCGCGGCTTCGCGAATCACCGGTGCCGGCGCATAGACGGGCTGCACGTGCTTGTCGTCGTCGAGCACGACGAGGCCGCTCGAGGCGATGCCGCCATCGGTGCCGTACACCATCGCGGCGTTCACGCCGTCGGTCTGGTTCGCGGCGGCCTTGATCGTCGCGGCGGTGTCGCCGCCGGACAGCACGACGAGCTGGTCGGGTTTCAGCTTGAAGCCGTATGCCTTCTCGAACGACGGCAGCGCGGATGGGCTGTTCACGAATTCGGCCGACGCGGCAAGCTTCACCTTGCCGCCGCCCACGGTCCACTTGCCGAAATCGGAGAGGGTCTTCAGGTGCTGCGATTGCGCGACGGGCGCGAGCACGGCGACGCCCCACGTATTGTTCGCGGGCGCCGGTGTGAGCCAGACGAGATGATTCGCCGCGTAGTCGAGCTTCTTCGCGGTGTCGTAACCCTGGCTTGCGTTCTTCCACGCGGGATCGTCGGCCTTGTTGAAGAAGAACGCGGCGTTGCCCGTGTATTCGGGGTAGATGTCGATCTCGCCGCTCGTCAGCGCCTTGCGTACGATCGGCGTCGTGCCGAGTGCGATCTTTTCGGTGACGGGGATGCCGTGGGCCTTCAGCACCTGCGCGATGACGTTGCCGAGCAGGTTGCCTTCGGTATCGATCTTCGACGACACCACGACGGGCGTGTCGGCATGCGCACCGGGCGCGACGGCGGCGGCGAGTGCGAGGCCCAGGATCCGGGCGGGCAGAGCGAGTTTCATCGAGGCCAATCTCCAGGACGGGGGCGTACGCCGAAAGTTACTTGACTGAGCCGGCTTTGGCAAACCGCGTGCGGCGGCGTGTCCACAGCCCGTGTGGGGATTACCCGCATCCGTCATGCGGGCTTGTTACACTGAAATCCGTTCCCGCCTGCGGACACTTGCTGACATGAAGCCAGAACTGCTGGTCCTCATCGCATTGCGCGGCGAAGCGCATCGCGAGATCGCCGCGTCGTTCGACGTGCGCCATGCCCCGACCGCCGACGAACGCGAACGCGCGATCGCCGAACACGGCGGCACGATTCGCGCGGTACTGACCAACGGCAGCACGGGCCTCGCGGCTGCCGACATCGACCGCCTTCCGCAGCTCACGTTCGTCAGCGCGCTCGGCGCGGGTTACGAGCATATCGACGTCGCGCACGCGAAGGCGCGCGGCATCACGGTCGTCACGGGCGCCGGCACCAACGACGATTGCGTCGCCGACCACGCGTTCGCGCTGTTGCTCGCGACGGTGCGCGATGTCGTGAGGCTCGATGCGAAAACACGCGCAGGCGTGTGGCGTGAAGGGCTGCCGATGCCTCCGAACGTATCGGGCAAGAAGCTTGGCATCGTCGGGCTCGGGAAGATCGGCGAGAAGTGCGCGCGCCGTGCGGCCGGCTTCGACATCGAGGTCGGCTATCACAGTCGTTCGCGGAAGGACGCCGCGCCATACCGCTATTTCGACCGGCTCGACGCACTCGCGCAGTGGGCCGATTTCCTGATCGTCGCCACGCCGGGCGGCGCGGGCACCCGGCACCTGGTTGATCGTGCGGTGCTCGACGCGCTCGGCCCGGGCGGCTTTCTCGTCAACGTGTCGCGTGGCAGTGTTGTCGATACCGCTGCTTTGGCGGACGCGCTGCGCGAAAAACGCATCGCGGGCGCGGGGCTCGACGTGTACGAAGGCGAGCCGGAGCCGCCGCGCGCGTTGATCGGTCTCGACAATATCGTGCTGACGCCGCATATGGGCGGCTGGTCGCCCGAGGCGCTCGACCGGTCGGTCCAGCAGTTTCTCGACAACGCGGCGCGGCATTTTGCCGGGCAGGCGGTGCTGACACCGTTGTGAGCGTGCCGTTCTGCGGTCAGGCGGCGGTCGATCGGAGCTGTGCAGAACGGCGGCAAGCGGCTATGTGAATCCGCTGGCGACGCGCATCGGCGTCGCGTATTCGGACATGCGCTACCGGCGCGTGCACGAGTTTGCGGAACGCGACCACCACGGCAGCATGTTCGTCGCGCAGCCGTTCGTGCGCGGCTGGCATCTCTCGACCTCACCGCGCGGGTTCAGTGCAATGCGAATCTGGAACAGCACGCCGTGGCGGCGACGGAGCAAAGACGCGTTGCTCGGCTCAACCGATGAGCCGCGCACCACCGTGCAACGCGCGAGCGAAGCACGGGGTGCGCGGCCACGTTCCAGCGTCAGGACGCCACCAGCGGCACCGTGACCGACGTGCCCGCCGGATCGAGCGCGAGACCCGTGCCCGGTGTCGGCCGCAGCGTCGCCTCGTTGTCGCTCGACAGCACGACGAGGCCGAGCTTGTGACCCGCTTCGAGCTTGTAGTCGCGCGGCATGAACGTCAGCTTCAGGTCATACGGCATCCCCGGCAGCACGGGCTCCGAGAACCAGTCCGACAAGCGATTGCGCGGATCGGTCCATGCCCGCGTGACGATCGTCGCCGTGCCGTCCGGCGCGCGGTCGACCAGCAGCGCCGTCACGTTCGCGACGCCGGTGAAGGTCAGCCGCACGCGTGCGGTCGCGGTGCCGGACAGGCGTGTCGCGGCCGTGAACGCGGCCGTCTCGAAGCGGCCGCGATGCTCGCCGGTCGTGGCGTTCGCCAGCGTGAGCGCGGGGATCGACGCATCGTCGGTGAAGCGCGCGAGCGGGCCGCCGCTTGGCATCCGCAGCAGCGTGCCGGTGCCGGCGCCGTCGCCGCCCGCGAAATACGCGACCGGCGTGGCGTGCCGCGCGGCCCAGTCCGCTTCTTTCAGCAGCGTGCCGTCGGCCTGCTCGACCACCGCGCGCGGATCGCGATCCACGCCGTTGTCGACGCCGATCAGGTAGCGCGTGAACCAGCGGTTCACCTCCGCGGTCCACGCATCGGCCATCGCCGGCACGCGGGTCGGGTCGGTATGCTTCAGCCGATGCAGCCACAGCTGCGTCGGCACGCCCTGACGCCGCATCGCGAGATACCACGACGTCGACTGGTCGGTGCGCACGTTGTCATCGGTCAGCCCTTGCGCGACGAGCGCCGGCGCGACCGCGTACGCGGTGGGAATGTCGCGCGCGGCCCAGAACGGCGAGTAGTTGCCGGTCTTGCGGTCTTCCTGCTGCAGCGCCTCGTCGATCAGGTGCGTGCAGCGCTCCGGATGCGCATTCGTCAGCAGCGCCTTGATATAGACGTCGACGTCCTCGCCCTGATAGCCCTCCGGCGCGCGCACGAGCCCGCCCGAGCGGTAGTAGCCGTACATGTTCGACAGCCCGGCGACCGGCACGATCGCGTCGAGCCCGCGCGTGCGCAGGCTCGCGACCATCTTCGGCAGCGTGCCGTCGTACGACACGCCGTACATGCCGACGTGGCCCGTCGACCAGTTCGCGACGACGGGCTTGCCGTTCGCATCCTTCGCGGTCGCATCGCGGCCGAGCCAGCGGATCACCGACGCCATCGCGACGGATTCGTCGCGCGTGAGGATGGTCGGGCAGCCGTCGGAACCGGCGGTGCCGAGCGAATCGGCATAGACGATCGTGAAGCCGCGCTGCACGAAATAACCTTCGATCCATGAACGGCCGGCCGCGGCCGCTTCGAGTTGCTGCAGCATCCGGACTTGCGGCGCGGCGGCCATGATCCGCGCGGATGCGCCGCCGGGCGCGGCTGCCGCCGCGGCGGGATGCGGCGTGCCGTCGAGTTCGACGTCGACGTCGTGGTTGGGGCTGTCGGCGAGCCCGGCGTAGTACGGGCTCGCGAGCACGATGACCGGCGTGCGTGCGCCGTTGGCGGTTTCGGACGGACGCACGATGCGCACGTGAATGCGGTCGCGCGTACCGTCGCCGTCGGAATCGACCGGCGTGTCGACCCACGCGTTCTCCTCGATCGTGCCGCCGGACAGCGACGGTTGTACCTGGCCGTTGCTGATCACCGGCCGGTAGCGTCCGCCGCTGGCCGGATTCGCATACGGAACGCCGGAAGGCGACACGCGTCCCGATGCGTTTTCCGCCGATGCGGCGCTGTCGCCCTGTTGATCCTGACCTTGACCTTGCGCGAGTGCGGATACGCCCGCCACGCTGCCGCCGTCGTCACCGCCGCACGCGGCGAGCGTCGCCGCTGCGACGAGCGCGGGTAGCCAGGCGCGACGCGATCCTCTGAAATGAAATTGCATTGCCGACCTCGTTCTTGTGATTGTGTCTGGACGACCGGACCGCGATACACCCCCTGCGGGCCGGGCCGATTACTGCCTGCAACGAAGAGGAAACTGCACCATCGGGAAAGCGGCAGCGCCACGCATGCGCGTCACGCAGGACTGCGAATCAAATGCACGGAGCAGGCTGCTCGTCCTTCCAGATGAAACGGAACGACATCATTCGATGAAACGGGGATGTTGCGAGCTGCGGTGCTGCGCTGCGGAAACACGACGCGACGCGCGTGCGGCGACGGAATGAAACGGATCGGCGGTTTGGGCCGCGCCGCGCATCGTGATGGCTTGCCGGTTCGCGTTTGCTTTCCGGAAGCTTGCGCAAAACTTATCTCAGTGAAATCGTCGTGTCAAACTTTTTTAACCGACGGTAAATAAAGTTTCGGCGCGTTGCCGACGGGGGCGTGTGGCGCGCTTGCGATGCGCATGTGCGGCGACGTGCTTGCGCTTGCTCCGTGTCGCATCGTCCAATGCAAACGGGCGATGACGAATCGTATTCGCCACCGCCCGCCGGTTACTTGCCGCCAGCCTTCCTTCCAGTCACGCAGTTGTGAACGCATGCGCGCCGTCACCTGTCGTCGGCCTTCGCCTGCAGATCCTTCAATCCCTGAATCACGACCAGCAGCGCGCGCCCGTGCTCGTCGGAGCCGTCCCAGGCGTCGACGATCGCGTCGCGCAGCAGATCGTTGTAACGGCGGCGCGCCGGCCCAGTATCGACGCCGTAGAAACTGCATAGCTTGTTGAATGGGCCGCTGCGCCGCAGCCGATGCCCGTTCGACAGCCGCAGGCGCGAGACGGTCGGCTGGCTGACCCCGGAAAGTCGCGCGATTTCGCTGGATGAGCGCGTGTCCGCCATCAGACGGCGTAACAGGTCTTGTACAGGAAAATCGTGGTCCGGGGCTTCCATGCGATGCATTATACCTATACAGTTACGGTTGTTGAATGGGCTTGCTGTCACCAGCGAGGCTGTATCCCGAGAAAGTCGATGACACTGAAACATCTCCCTCCCACGTTCTGCTGGACGAAGATCGGTACCGAGTCCGGCGAGGAACTGCCGACCGTCGTGCTCCGCAAGGAATGGGAGCGCCGGCTCGGGGGCGGGCGTTTTCTGTGGGGCATCAACCAGCCGCTCGGCAGCAGCGCGCAAGTCGCCGCGCATCGCACGGGCTCGCTGCTCGCGCTGTTTTCGCCGGTCGCGGCGCGCACGCGTTCGGGCGAGCGCAGGCGCGAGGACGCGCTGCTGTGGAATGCATGGGTCGATGCGAGCGGCCAGGTGCGGCCGCTGCCGCCGCACACGTTCATCGCGAGCCGCTCGACGCTGCCGTCGGGCCGGCGCCGCGAACAGCACTACGCGCTCGTCTGCGTATCGTCCACCGCGCTGACGGTCGGCACGCAATTGCGCGTGTTCCCCGATCACCTGCGCAGCGTGAGCACGGGCAAGCCGCTCGGCGTCGCGCAGGGCGCGGCCGTGGTCGACTGCGTCGGGCGTGCGAAGGAGCAAACCGGCAAGAGCTATCCGCTCGCGCTGTCGGTCGAACTCGAAGCGCCGTATTTCGTGCGGCTCGCGCAGCCATGCGTGCTGAAGGCGCGCGATCTCGCCGACGTGAACAAGGCGACGCGGGCCGGCGATTTCGATCGCTTCGTCGAGCTGGTCGCGCGCTTGCGCGGCCGGTCGCCGACGGATGCCGTGCGCGGCGTCACGCGCGACCTGTTCGACGTGCCGCCGATCGAAACGGCCGCTGCCTATGTCGCGCCCACGCATGCCGGCAGGCTGCGCAGCCGGCCGGCGGTCGAGCATCCGCGCGAGCTCACTGGTGATCTGTTCGATCTGTCGTCTGAAGCGGCCGCGTTCGGCGGTATCGCGCATCCGCGCATCGGGCGCGCGTGATGTTGGCGCCGCTCATGTGCGGCGCGGGATGCAGGGCAGCAAGCTGATGTGCGCGCAACGACACGCGTAGGTGTCGCCGCCATTTCGGCGCGCGCAAGAATTTGTTGCAATCTCGCCGTAGCGGATCGGCGAGCGTCGCGCGACAATCGCCACGGAAGCACGCCGCATGGTGGCTGTGCGTCGACAGCCTGCCTGCCGTCGTTCACGCCGCCGACATGCGCAACACGCACACTGAGCGTCGGCTTGCTTCACACAGCAACCTGAGGGAGAAGTGTCGATGTCGACCCACATCTGTTCGCGGGAAGCACGGGCTGCACAACGCTTCGTCGAAGCGACGCGCAACGTCGATCAGGCATTTCGCGCGGTGCGCGCCGAAAGCGATGACGACATCTCGTCCGGCGAATATGCACGCGCGATGTCGCGTCTCGATCGCGCGCTGGACGAACTGGCGCGTGCGCAGGAATTCTTCGATCGCGTGGTGAACGCCGACGCGGCGCACGGCAACTGAAGCCGCGGCTTCTGCTTTTGCCGCCGTCGCTTTCCGTTTATCGTTTTCGTTTGTTTACCGCGTCGCGCCACGCCCGGCGTGCGGACGCGCCACCGCGTCAGCAGCCGCACCTCACACCTTTCGCCCTTCGACCGGATAGCCGGGATCCGTATAACCGTGCGTCGACGCATGTCCCGGCGGCACCAGCGAATCGACGAAGCGTTCGTCGTCGGGGCCCAGCTCGAGCGTCAGCGCATCGATGTAGCTGTCCCAGTGCGCCTCGGTGCGCGGCCCGGCGATCGTCGAGCTGACGATCCGGTTCTTCATCACCCACGCGAGCGCGAACGCGACGGACGTCGTGCCGCGCGCCGCCGCATGCGCGGCCACCTGCTGCGCGACGTGCAGCGACTCGGGCCGCCATTCCGTCTGCTGGATGCGCCGGTCGCCGCGGCCCGCACGCGAATCGGCGGGTGGTTGCGTGTCCGGCGCGTATTTGCCGGTCAGCACGCCGCGCGCGAGCGGGCTGTACGGCACGACGCCGATGCCGTAATGCGCGGCCGCCGGCAACTGTTCGACTTCGGCCGTGCGATCGACCAGGTTGTACGGCGGTTCGCTCGCCACCGGACGATCGATGCCGAGCTGGTCGGCGATGCGCACGATTTCGGCGATGCGCCAGCCCTTGAAATTCGACAGCCCGACGTAGCGCACCTTGCCTTGCCGGATCAGGTCGGCCACCGCGCGCATCCCTTCTTCGAGCGGCGCATCGGTCAGCGTGCGATGGAAATACAGGATGTCGATGTAATCGGTGCCGAGCCGCTTCAGGCTCGCGTCGACCGATTCGTAGATCCATTTGCGCGACTGGCCCTGACGGTTCGGCCCGGCATCCGGTCCGGCCGGATAGCCGAACTTCGTCGCGACGACCCAGCTGTCGCGATGCCGCGCGATCGCACGCCCGACGATTTCTTCCGAGCGTCCGGCGTGATAGACGTCGGCCGTGTCGATGAAGTTGACGCCCTGGTCGAACGCCTTGTCGATGATGCGCGTCGACGTCGCTTCATCGGTTTCGCCGCCGAACATCATCGTGCCGAGACACAGCGGCGACACCTTCAGCGCGCTGCGCCCGAGATAGCGGTAATCCATGCAAGAGGCTCCGTGCGGGCGAGCGCCCGTGTTGGTTAGACATCGAACGATGGTAGCCACCCACGTGCTTATCGATAATCCCCAGCAATGTGCATGCAGTTATCGAACCGCTTCATGAATGGCCGGGATGGCGCAGCGCATCGACGATCAGCGCGAATGCGCGGGACGATTGCCGCCGGCTCGCGTAGTACAGGTGATGGCCCGGAAACGTCGGACACCAGTCGTCGAGCACGCTGACGAGCCGGCCGGCTTCGACGTGCGGCGCGGCGAGTTCGGCCGGCACGTAGGCGAGGCCGTAGCCGGCGAGCGCGGCGTCGAGCATTTCATAGGTGCCGTTGAACGTGACCTGGCCGTCGACGCGCACCTGCAGCGTGTCGTCGCCGCGCGCGAGTTCCCACGCGTACAGCGCGCCGTGCGTCGGCAGGCGCAGGTTGATGCAGTCGTGCGCGACGAGATCCCGCGGCGTTGCCGGCGGCTCGCGTTCCGCGAAATACGCGGGCGCGCCGACGATCGCCATCTTGAGGTCGGGCGAGATGCGGACCGCGATCATGTCCTTTGCGACCTGGTCGCCGAGCCGCGCGCCGATGTCGAAGCGTTGCGCGACGATGTCGGACAGGCCGTAGTCGGTCACGAACTCGACCTTCAGGTCGCGGTAGTCGCGCAGGATCGGCGACAGCCTCGGCCACAGCAGCGTGCGGATCACGTAGTCGGTCGCGTTGATGCGCACGGTGCCGGCCGGCTTGTCGCGCAGCTCAGCGAGCGCCGACAGTTCGTCCTCGATTTCGTCGAAGCGCGGCGCGAGATTCTGCAGCAGGCGCTCGCCGGCCTCGGTCGGCGCCACGCTGCGTGTCGTGCGCGTGAGCAGCCGCACGCCGAGACGCGTCTCGAGCGCGCGGATCGTATGGCTGAGTGCGGATTGCGACACGCCGAGCCGGGCGGCGGCGCGCGTGAAGCTGCGCTCGCGCGCGACGGCGATGAAGGCGAGCAGGTCGGCAAAGTTGTCGCGCGGCATGGAGGAAGTCGGGTGGTCGATGCCTGCGCATCCTACCATCGGGGCTGCCGCGCGATGCGCCGGCGCGAGGACTCGGCAACGCGGCAACGCTGCCGCGTGCGTCAGCCGGCCTGCGTCATGCGCGCCGGATGGCTCGCGAGGCGGGTGTGCGGATCCTACGCATAGCCGCCGTGCTGGAACGACGTCGCGAAGAACCGCATCTGGTAGCCGATCGCATGCGCCCAGTAGTCCCACGTATGGCCGCCCGGACGCTCCGCATAGTCGTGCGGCACGCCGAGCGCGACGAGCCGTTCGTGCAGCGTGCGGTTCGAGCTGACCAATGCGTCGTCGCGGCCGCAGTCGATCGTCAGGTCCAGATGCGCGCGGACGAACGCGCGTGCGCTTTCGACGATCGCGTTGCGGTTCCAGAACGATGCATGGCGGCCGGGGTCGCCGAATACGTGGTCGATGCCGGGTTCGTCCTCGCAGCAGCGCGGATCGACCGCGCCGCTGATGCTGCCGACCGCACCGAACGTGTCGGGCCGGTCGAGCGCGATGCGCAGCGCGCCGAAGCCGCCCATGCTGAGCCCGGTGATCGCGCGCGCGCGCTTGGTCGCGATCGTCCGGAAGTGCATGTCGACATAGGACACGACTTCGTCGCCGACGAAGGTTTCGTAGCGGCTGCCCGAGTCGAACGGGCTGTCGATGTACCAGCTTTCGTGGCCGCCGTCGGGCATCACGAGGATCACGCGGTAGCGATCGGCCAGCGCGGCGATGCGGGTGTTCGCGGTCCAGTCGGTGTGGTCGCCGCCGGAGCCGTGCAGCAGATAGACGACCGGAAAGCGTTCGACGCCGCGTTCCGGGCCGTGGCGCAGGCGTGCGTAGTCGTCGGGCAGCACGACGGTCGCCTTCAGCGTCTCGTTCATCGCGGCACTCGGAATCGCGACGACCCGCGCCTGGAAGGCGATGGCCGGGCTCGCGACGGCGAGCAGCAGCACTAGCCACAACGCGCGTATCAGGTTCATTGTGCCTCGCATCGGGAAAACCCTGTACGGCGACTCTAGCAACCGCGCCTTTCAACCATATTTCGGCGAAACCTACGGGTTGTCAGGTGGGTGGGGGCGGCCGCGCGCGTCAGCCGAAACAGCGCGCGAGCGTCTCTCGCAACGCGGCAGGCCGCTCGGCCGGTATCAGGTGCCCGCAGTTGGCGATCGTTTCGAAGCCGGCACAGCGTGCAAGCGCCCAGTCCGGCACATGCCAGCCCGCACGGGAGCGTTCGCCGGCGACGAGCCACACCGGATGGCGCTCGAACACTTCCGCGAGCGCCTGCAGATAACCGGATTCGCCGGTCGTCGCGACGACCGAGCGGCCCATCGCGCGCAGCGTCGCTGCCGGCTGATGCGCAAGCCAGCGGCGTGCGTCGTCGAGCTGGCGCGGCGACGGATCGTCGATCGCGCCGCGCAGCCAGCCGAGCGGGTCGCCGCGCAGTGCGTCGAGCATCGCGTCGGCTTGCGCGGCCGACATGCGGCCGACCGACGCTGACCAGAACGCATCGTCGAGCGTGAAGTTGCCTTCGACGTTGGCGATCCGGCGCACGCGTGCCGGATGCGCGTGGGCGAACAGCATCGCGATCGCGCCGCCCACCGAGTGACCGACGAGGTCGACCGGCTGCGCGCCATAGTGCGAGTCGACGGCCTGCCGCAGGTGCTCGACCTGAGCGGCGAGCGTGATCGCGTCGAACGGCGCGGCGCGGTGGATACCGTAGCCGAGCAGGTCGGGGGCGAGATGCGGGCCGGGCCATTCGGGCACGTCGAACGTACCGATGAAACCGTGGACGAAGACGACGGGCGGGGTGGGGGCGCTCATTCTGCGGCCGAGGAGGCAAGCGGCGGCAATTCGAGTTCGGCGAGCAGTTCGTCGAGTTCGAGCACGTGCGTGAGGTCGTGGTCGAGCAGTTCGCGCACGAGTTCGTCGAGCGACATCCGGCGCACGCCGTCGCGCAGCCCGCAGCGGGCGAGTTCCGCCGGTTGCAGCGCGGCCGCCGTCGCGCACAGCGCGGCGCGTCCGGTGCGGAACGCGGCGAGCGCGTCGTCGAGCGGCTGGGCGAGGTAGTCGCGCTGCGCGGCGAGCGCGGTGCCGTCGACGGACGCGATCACCGGCAGCGCGTGCGTGCGCACGGCATCGATGCGTTCGGTGAACACCGCGTCGAGGTCGCGCAGGTGGCACGCATGTTCGACGAGCGAGAAGCCCGTGCCGGCCGGGCGGCGCGTGACGAGCGCGGCGGGAACGTGCGCGGCATACGCGGCGACTCGGGCAGGCATCGCGGCCAGCGCGGCGACCACGTCGGCGAACGGGCGCACCTGCGGATCCGCGCTGAATACCGCGCCGTAGCTGAACAGTGCACCGCCGAGCCGGCCGCGCGGCTGTACGACGTCGTGCCCGTGGCGGCGCATCACGTCGGCGACCATCGCGCCGCAAAACTGCCGGGCCGTCGTGTCGGCCTCGATTTCGGGGAATTTGCGCGCGATCTCGTGCTGGATCGCGCCGATCGCGGCGACGCCGACACGCGACAGCGCCGCGAATTCGACATAGCGCTCGGGCTGCGCGATCAGCGCTTCGAGCTGCGCGCCGAGCGGCGTCGCGCGAAAACGGTCGAAACGGGAATGCATGACGATAGGGCCTCGCCGAGTAACGTGACAAAACGATACGTTACTCGGTGGGATGCCGTCAATCTCCGTCGATCCGTTTGTTCGGAGACGCCGGCCGGGATACCCGGGCCCCTACTGCAGTCCGGCCCGGCTCACGCGTCGTGCTTACGATCCATCTCCGCGCGCAGCCGCGCTTCCTGTTCCTGAAGCTCCGGCGTGAATGCTTCGCCGAAGTCCTCGGGCGAGAAGATCGGCCGGATCTCGATGTCCGACTCGGTCGGCATCGGATTCGGGCAGCGCTTGACCCATTCGACGGCTTCTTCCATCGAATTCACCTGCCACAGCCAGTAGCCGGCGATCAGTTCCTTGGTCTCGGCGAACGGGCCATCGACGACCGTTCGGTCCTTGCCGGAGAAATGCACGCGCTTGCCGCGCGAACTCGGATGGAGGCCTTCGCCGGCAAGCATCACGCCGGCTTTCACGAGTTCCTCGTTGTACTTGCCCATCGCGGCCAGCAGTTCGGTATCGGGCATCGCGCCCGCTTCGGAAGAGGCCGTTGCCTTGACGATCACCATGACGCGCATTGTCGTTGCTCCTTGAACGTGAAAGGGAGAATCCGCTATCGGCCGGCCGTGGGGACCGGCAAATCGATCGGTTACGACACTACGACGCGCGACGCTCGCGCGAATCGACATCGCGGACAAAAAAATTCCGGTGACCGCTGACTGGCGACTGGCGAGGCGCCGCGGCGTATCCGATATCGTCCGTGCGGCAGGGGGCCTCAAAGCTTCGGGCTCGACGACCGACTCCGTGGCCCGCACCGGCGCACGCACGCCGGCAAGTCACCCGCTCACGCCGCCTTGGGATGCGCGTCGAGCATGTCGCGGATCCGGGCCGCGAGTTCGTCGCGGCGGTACGGCTTGCCGAGCAGCATGACGCCGGGATCGAGCCGCCCGGAGTGGAAGATCTCGTCGCGCGTGTAGCCGGACGTGAACAGCACGGGCAACGGCGGCGTGCGCTGCGCGGCGCGGCGCGCGAGTTCGCCGCCCTTGATGTGGCCCGGCATGATCACGTCGGTAAACAGCAGGTCGATATGCGCGTCGCAGTCGAGTATCTGCAGCGCGGCTTCGCCGTCGGACGCGGTCAGCACCTTGTAGCCGAGCTGCGTGAGCATGTCGACCACGGTCAGCCGGACCTCCGCATCGTCCTCGACGACCAGGATGGTTTCGCGGCCGCGCGCGGCGTCGTGCTGCGGCACGCGGGCAGGCTCTTCGGCGCAGTCATCGTGACAGCGCGGAAATGTGAGCCGCACGGTCGTGCCCTGGCCCGGCGTGCTTTCGATCGACGTATGGCCGCCGCTTTGCTTGACGAAGCCGAACACCATGCTGAGCCCGAGCCCGGTGCCTTCGCCGTCCGGCTTGGTCGTGAAGAATGGTTCGAACACGCGCTCGAGCACGTCGGCCGTCATGCCGGCCCCCGTATCGCTGATCTCGAACGTCACGTATTCGCCGGCCGGCAATGGCGAGCGCCGTGCGCCGCCGGCCTGCGTGGGATGCGCGTCGTTGTACGCGGCGATCGTCAGCGTGCCGTCGCCGCTCATCGCATCGCGCGCATTGATCGCAAGATTGAGCAGCGCGTTCTCGAGCTGGTGTCGATCGGCGAGCACGTTGCCGACGTCGGGTGCCAGCGCGGTGACGATCCGCACGGTTTCGCCGAGCGCGCGGTGCAGCATCTCGCTCATCCCGTGGATCAGCTGATGCGGATTGAGCACCGTCGCCGACAACGGCTGGCGCCGCGCGAAGGCCAGCAGGTGCGACGCCAGTTGCGCGCCGCGCCGCACCGCGTTGTTCGCGCTTTCGATTCGCGGCTGCGCGCTCGCGCGCTCGCCGAGCTCGACGGCCAGAATCTGCAGGTTGCCGCTGATCACCTGCAGCACGTTGTTGAAGTCGTGCGCGATGCCGCCGGTCAGGCTGCCGATCGCTTCCATCTTCTGCGAGTGGCGCAACTGCTCCTCGACCGCCGCGCGCTCGGCGATCGCATCGGCCACGCGTTGCTCGAGCGTTTCGGTCAGGCGGCGCAGCGCATCGTTGGACGACTGCAGCGCCGCTTCCGCCTGTTCGCGATGACGCGTGGCGAGCACGCGTTCGGTCGTCTCGATCACGACGGCGAGCACGCCGCCCGGTGCGCCATCGTCGTCGGGCAGCGGGCTGTAATGCAGATCCATCCATACGTCTTCGGGCCGCCCGCTGCGCAGCAGCACGAGCTCCTTGTCGCGATACGACAGCGTGCCGCCCGCGAGGCAGGTGTTCATCACGTTGCGGTTGAACTCGGCGACCTCGGGCCAGCCGAGTTCGACCGGCTGGCCGAGCAGATAGGGGTGGCGCCCGCCGGCGAACCCGGCATACGCGTCGTTGTAGATCATGTAGCCGGGCCGGCCCCACAGCATCACCAGCGGCAGCGGCGACGCGAGCACGGTGCGCACGGCGGCGATCAGGCTCGCCGACCAGCCGTCGAGCGGGCCGAGACCGGTGGACGACCAGTCGAAGGCAGCGACGCGCCGGGCCATTTCGCCTTCCCAGCCCGGGCAATCATGATGCTGCGCGAATAATTCGGCATGCATGGAAACGCTCCGTTAATGACATGACGGCCGCGGCCTGCGCGGCGAGTCGCGTGAGCCGATTCATTCTAGTGCAGATCGATCGCGCGGCGGGGCTCCGGAATCGCCTGTCAAAACTGGTATGCTGACCAGCATCACGTTCATGTGGAGGGCGCCATGGCAACGAAGGAAGTCTCGAAGAAAAAATACCTCAAGATCCTGAACAAACGCCTGCGGGCCGAGCCCGATGCGCCGGCCGGCGCGTCGTTCGTGTTCTTTCCGGTCGGCGCGAAGGCCCGGCATGCGACGGGCGTCGCGTCCGGCGAGCCGCACAGCAAAAGTGAGCTCGCGGTGATGGCAGCGGTCCAGAGCAAGGCGGCCGCTGAATTCGTCGTGACCGGCGCCTGACCGGCCAAAGCCGGCCGCGCGGCGCCGCGCGCGCTACGCCGCCGCGGCCGCCTCGCAGTGGGCGATGACACCGGCGATCACGCGCGGAATGTCGTGCGTGATCGCCGGGCCGTGCATCGGCAGGATGATGTCGAGATCGAGCGCCTGGATGCGGCGCAGCGCGCGCGCCAGGTGCGCGAGCGACGGCAGGTAGTCGGAGCGCGTGATCGCGTCAAGGATCTCGGGCAGAGGATCGTCGGCGTCCTCCCGGCCGAAGCGCATCAAAATGTCCGACGACAGCAGCGCCTTGTACGCCGGCAGATACACGACGAGCGCATCCCACTGATGCACGTGCGTCGTGAAGACCGGCACGACGCCGGTGCCCGACAGCGTCGTCGGCTCCCCATCCTTCAGCGGAATCGCGCGCACGCCGAACACGTCGGCGAGCCCCCATGTACACATCGGATGTCCGTACGCGACGAGCGCCGGGTTGGCCGCGAGGAAATCGGGCAGCGCGCCCATTTCGTCCGCCTCGAAGTGCGGGACGATCACGCTGCTGACCATCGACGGCGCGATGCCGACGCCGTCGAGCGCCGCGCTCAGCTGCGTGAAATTCGATCGGGTGCCCGTTTCGACGCACAGCACGTCGCCGTGCGGCGATCGTACGAAGAACTGGCTGAAGCACAGGTTCAGCGTGTCGACGTAGGTCGTCGCGCGAAACAGGCCGTCGCGAACGGCGTCGATTCGGGAGGCGCTCATCGGGGTCCTCGCGCAGGGAAGGGGCGGGAGCCGCGCCGCCCGTGCCCCGCTGGTTGCGGTGCGACAGGCGGCAGCGGTCGATCTTCCGATCCAGTCTAGCAGCGCCGCTCCCGATGCGCGAACCGGCGATCGCAGCGGCCGTGCCGGGTGCACGGCAGCACGCGCTGCGTCAGTTCTTCAGCTTGTAGCCGGTGCGGAACATCCACGCGACGATCGCGAGCAGGATCGCGAGGAACAGCGTGGTCGCCGCGAGGCTGATCCCCACGTGCACGTCGGCCAGCCCGTAGAACGACCAGCGGAAGCCGCTGATCAGGTAGACGATCGGGTTGAACAGCGTGACGATGCGCCACGCGGGCGGCAGCATGTCCACCGAATAGAAGCTGCCGCCGAGGAACGTGAGCGGCGTGATGATCAGCAGCGGCACGAGTTGCAGCTTCTCGAAGCTGTCGGCCCAGATGCCGATCACGAACCCGAACAGGCTGAAGGTGATCGACGTCAGCACGAGGAACAGCACCATCCAGAACGGATGCAGGATGTGCAGCGGCACGAACAGACCGGCTGTCGCGAGGATGATCACCCCGAGCAGCAGCGACTTCGACGCGGCCGCGCCCACGTACGCGATCACGATCTCCCAGTACGACACGGGCGCGGACAATATCTCGTAGATCGTGCCGGTGAAGCGCGGGAAGTAGATGCCGAACGACGCGTTCGAGATGCTCTGCGACAGCAGCGACAGCATCACGAGGCCCGGCACGATGAACGACCCGTAGCCGATCCCGTTCACGTCGCTGATGCGCGAGCCGATCGCCGAACCGAACACGACGAAGTACAGCGACGTCGAGATCACCGGCGCGATGATGCTTTGCATCAGCGTGCGGCGCGTGCGGGCCATTTCGGCGCGATAGATCGCGCGGATGCCATGCAGATTCCAGTTCGCCATGTGCGTTACGCCCCTTGTGCGCCGTTGCGGCGGTTGTCGATCAGGCTGACGAAAATATCCTCGAGCGAGCTCTGCGTCGTATGCAGGTCGCGAAAGCCGATGCCGGCCGAGCCGAGCGCGTTGATCAGCTTCGCGATGCTCGCGTCGTCGCGCTGCGAGTCGTACGTATAGACGAGCGCGGCGCCGTCGTCCGCGCGTTCGAGCCCGAACGTGGCGAGTTCGGCCGGCACGTCCGCGAGCGGGTGTTCGAGCTGCACGGTCAGTTGCTTCTTCCCGAGCTTGCGCATCAGCTCGCGTTTCTCTTCGACGAGCACGAGTTCGCCGCCGAGGATGATGCCGATCCGGTCGGCCATTTCCTCGGCTTCCTCGATGTAGTGCGTGGTCAGCAGAATCGTCACGCCGCTGTCGCGCAGCGAATCGACGAGCTTCCACATGTCGCGGCGCAGCTCGACGTCGACGCCGGCCGTCGGCTCGTCGAGGAACAGGATGCGCGGCTCGTGCGCGAGCGCCTTCGCGATCATCACGCGGCGCTTCATGCCGCCCGACAGCGTCATCAGCTTGTTGTCGCGCTTGTCCCACAGCGACAGCGCCTTCAGCGTCTTCTCGATGTGCGCGGGGTCGGGTGCCTTGCCGAACAGGCCGCGGCTGAACGACACGGTCGCCCATACGGTTTCGAACGCGTCGGTGGTCAGCTCCTGCGGCACGAGGCCGATCATTTCGCGCGCCGCGCGATACGCGTCGCGGATGTCGTGGCCGCCGACCGTCACGCGGCCCTCGGTTGGCGTGACGATGCCGCAGATCGAGCCGATCAGCGTGGTCTTGCCCGCGCCGTTCGGCCCGAGCAGCGCGAAGATCTCGCCCGGGCGGATGTCGAGGGTCACGTGCTTCAGCGCCTGGAAGCCGGACGCGTAGGTCTTGGAAAGGTCGGAGACGGAAAGGATCGGTTGCATGCTCACGGATGGCACGGCCGGTCGGTCCGACGCCGCGCGCCGCACGTGCCCGGCGCCGCTGCCTTGAGGGGGGCGGGGTCGGGGGCGGCATGGCGAACGGGCGTCATGTCGAACGGCGTTGGGGTGCGGGATCGCAGGACCGCCATATTAGCAATCGGCAGATGGAAATGCATTTCGATGGAAAAGGCATGCGATGCCGGCGCGGGATTTGCGGGAATTGCACATGCGTCATTCAATAAAGGGATGCTTTATTTGAATCGAGCGAACAATGCGCGTCGTTTGCGCCCGACCGGTGCGCGAGTCGACCGCCATCGTTCCCCTGCGCGTTACACCGGGTCGGTATTTGTCTGAGCAAATAAATTGAAGGCCGTTTGAAAAACTGTCAAGCAGCTTGAACACACTAGGATTGCGCGGTTCGCGCACGTTTGGAACTCTGCATCCATTTACTTGTGCGGATCGTCCGATCATAGTCTCGTCCAACGACGCATCACGATAACGAATCAAGCGTACGTACGGAGACCAATACATGAGACGCCTATCCGAGGGCCCGGCCGGACTGTCATGTCCGCGCTTTTCGCTGGATGCGGGCACGACGCGAGTCGCACGCCCGCGTCATCGCATCGCGTTACCGCTGTAGCGACGCACCCCATTCCGTTTCGAGTGTCCCGCTGGCGCCGTGCCGCATGACGGCGCCGCCGGACTGCGCTTGCCTGCCGCGGCGGTCGTGATCGCATCTGCCGATCCGGCCGCGCGGCGCGCATGGCGCGCATCGTCATGCGCCGCGCACGCTCGCGGCGGCGCAATACCAACCGGCGGGCCACGCAGCCCGTCCGCACGAGACCTGTCGTATCTGAAAAGGAGGGGTTGATGCTTTGCATTCCTGAATGGCGGAAGGCGATCCTGTCGTGCGCCGTGCTGGCGCTGCCGTTCGTCGCCGGTTGCGGCGGCGGCGACGATCCGGGCCCGATCAACGTGCCGCAGTGCTCGGGCAGCGCATGCGGGCCGAGCGGCGCCGAAACGACGCCGCCCGTCGTGACGAAGCTGTGTCCGGATTCGCTCGACTACACGACGACCTACACGGGCGGCGCCGGCAGCGGCGAATACGTGAAGGTGAAGTTCGACACGATCAAGCTGACCTATCAGATGCAGTTCATCGAATCGTCGGTGCCGACGTCGGCGGGGCAGGTCAACGACACGCGCGCGGGGCTGACGATCAACGGCGTGTTCCATCATCCGACCAACCTGCCGACGGCCGAGCAGAACCGCTGCGCGTTCGTGCTCGACAGCGGCGCGACGAGCGACGGTGCGTATTCGGTGACGATCAAGCGCACCGATCCGCCGATGCTGTTCGTCGGGAACGGCGTGGTCGGCGGCGGGATTCCGGGCGCGACGATTCAGTTCGACGGCATTCCGCTCGCGCCGGGTCTCTATATCGGCACCGTGCCGTCGCGCACGTTCGATTTCTATCCGTTCATCGGCTTTACCGACACCGAGACGGATTTCACCAAGGTGGCCGGCGTGTACAACGAAGTCGGCATTCATCTGTCGCCGACGGGCAGCAGCTACCAGACCGCCACCCCGCAAGGCTGGCAGCCGGATGTCGTGAACTGGAACCAGACGCTCGGCGCGGACGGCACGTGCACGATCACGCCGGGCAGCGACTACTCGTGCCAGACGACCGGTACGCCGTGGACGCTGCGCAAGAACACGGACGGCAGTGCCGACAACGTGTTCGTCAGCAGCGCGAAACCGGGCTTGCCGTATCCGTCGGCCGGCCAGGAGCAGCCGCTCGTGCTGCTGTCGCCGACCCAGGCGCATGGCGTGATGATCGTCGGCAAGCTGAACGGGGCGCTGATACCGATCGTGATTCGCGTCGGCTACTCGCACGCCGATGCAAGCAACCTGCTGGCGTCGGTCGCCGACGCGGAAGTCGGCATCTCGATGCTGTCGCCCGCGCAGGCCGTCGCGACGAATGTGCTGAAGGGCGGTTTCATCGGGGCGACGAGCGCCTCCGCGTGCGGCGTCGTGACGTCCAACGGCGTGTATGGGGCACCGGGGATTTCGGGACCGAGCTTCGACAGCCTCGTGCCGCATCCGGACCTGCCCGGCACGTTCAACGGCACGTTCTTCATGCCCGAGGCCGGAAACTGCACGGACGGCAGCGCCGTGTCGACGCTCGCCGCCAACTACACGTCCACACTGTTTCAGGGCAATACCGCTGCATTCATCGACCCGCAGACGTCGTCCGTGAGTTCGCAGTTCGCGCTCGACTACACGCAGGCCACGCCCGGCAAGATCAAGGTCACGGCGTCGCAGGACTTCAACGCGAAGGGTGCGAACGGCAACGTGGCAATCTTCAGCAAGGGCGACACCGGTTGGCTGGTGACGGCCGGGAATGTCTACGCGATGGTCGTCAACAACAACAAGATCAACCCGTTCTTCACGGTCGGCGCGTTCGTCCAGTAACGGCGTAACGAACACGGAACACCGGCGGCGCATGCGTCGCCGCCGGCGAATCGAAATTCAAGAGGATTCCTATGAATGTGAAGCATTGGATGGCCGCGGCATCGCTCGCGCCCGTGCTGGCCGCCTGCGGCGGCGACGGCGACCCGCCGCCCGCGCCGGTGGTGCGGCTGTGCCCGCAGTCCATCGACTACAACACGGTGTTCATCGGCGGGTCGGGTTCGGGCGAACTCGTGAAGGTGCAGCTCGACACGACGAAGATGACGTACCGGATGACCTACCTCGCGTCGCCCGTGCCGACCACTACCGGTACCGTGCAGCCGACGCGCGACACGGCGCCGGCCAACGTCGTCGACGGCACGCTGGCCGACGAGACCGGCCTGCCGACCGTGAAGCTGAACCAGTGCACGTTCCGGATGCAGAACGCGAGCCTCGACCCGAGCCGGCCGGCCCGCCTGTTCCTCGGCGAGGGCGTGCTGGGCGGCGCGATTCCCGGCGCGACGATCCAGTTCGACGGCGTGATCGGTGTCGGCAAGATCACGAAAACGACGTTCCCGTACTACCCGTTCATCAGCTTCTCGTCGCTCGAAACCGATCTGTCGAAGATCGCCGGTACATACAACCAGCTCGGCTACCACCAGGTGCCGTCGCAGAACTTCCAGCCGGTGGCGCTCGACCAGCAGGTGACGATCAACGCGGACGGCAGCTACGTCGAAACGGACAACTTCGGCAAGAAGAACGGCGGGCAGCCGTTCGCATCGAGCGCGACCGTGAACCAGCCGTTCACGCTGCGCCCGGACGCGCCGGCATTCCAGTCGCTGAACTACCAGCCGCAGGTGCCGCCGACGCTCGCCGCGCTGGATCCGGCGAAGGCCGGCAAGGGGATCCTGATCGTCGGCAAGCTGCGCAACCAGCTCGTGCCGGTCTTCATCCGCACCGGCGCCGCGAACGCGGACCTCACGCAGGGCCCGCCGAGCGCGGACGACGAATCGGGCATCTCGTTCCTGAGCCCGCAGGCGGCGGTCGCGCCGGGCTCGCAGAACGGCGAGTACACGGGCGTCGACAGTGCGTTCAACTACCGCGCGACCGCGCTCGTCGGCGCGCAGGCGACGCTGCTCGATCCGTTCAACGCGTCGCAGGCGGCGCTCACGCGCGCGCTGAACCTCGACTACGCGCAGAAGGTGCCGGGCGTCGTGACGACGGTGCATGCGGATGCGGCGTCGGGGCCGGCGACCGGCAAGTTCGTGTTCACCGGCGGCGTGTTCGGGTTCCTCGACATGGCCGATACGAGCAATCCGTACTTCACGGTCGGCGCGTTCGTGCAGTGACCACACGCGGATGGAGACACGGCGGCGCCGCGCGCGGATGCGCGGCGCCCGGACAGAACGAGGGGGAGAGGTTTCATGAAGAAGCTGATTGCCGCGGGTGTCGTCGCAGGCGTGTCGACGCTCGCATCGGCCCAGCAGGCGGGCGACAACGTCGCGACGCTGGGCTGGCTGCACATCATGCCGCAGGATTCGACCAACGGGCTGACGACGAATCTCGCGAACATGCCGATCAACGGGCCGCTGCGGCTGCCCGGTTCGTTCACGTCGCCGGGCACGAGCCTGACGGTCAACAACGCCGATACGGTCGGCCTCACGCTCACGCACTTCTTCACCGACCACATCGCGGTGACGTCGGTGCTCGGCGTGCCGCCCGAGTTCACGCTGACCGGGCACGGCGTGATCCGGCCGCCCGGCCCGGCCGGCTCGCTCGGCAGCGTCGACATGGACAAGACGTCGAACCAGCCGGCCGTGAAGAATGCGCGGCAGTGGAGCCCGACGATCATTCTGCAGTACTACTTCAATGCGCCGACCGCGAAGTTCCGTCCGTTCGTCGGGATCGGCGTGGCCTACAGCTGGTTCAGCAACATCGAACTGAACGGCAACTTCGCGAAGGACATCAACGAGAACCTCGGCAGCGTGCTCGCGGCCGGCGCCGGCAAGCCGGGGCCGACGTCGGTGGAGGGCAAGGCGTCGTCGTCGTTCACGCCGGTCTACAACGTCGGCGCGAGCTATGCGATCGACAAGCACTGGGGGCTCACGGCGACGCTGACCTACATGCCGCTGAAGACCTACTCGTCGCTCGTGATCAAGGCGGCCGACGGCTCGACGCTCGCGACTACGCGCACGCGGCTGAAGGCCGATCCGCTGATCACGTTCGTCGGCATTTCCTACAAGTTCTGAGCCGTGCGGCACGCGTGCCGGCGGCTTCCTGCGACCGAGCGGCCGGAGCGATCCGGCCGGGACGTCGCGTTCCTGGCGGCATGCCGCCATTTGTGAAGAGAGAGGGGGCAGTTCAAATGAGCATTCGCAAAATCGTATCGCTTGTTGCTGCAGTGGCATTCACCGCGGTTTCGGCCGCGCCTGCTTTCGCCGTCACCGTGTCGCGCGCCGACGGTCAGGCCATGAACCCGAACGGGGAGCCATTCTCTGCGACGGGCCTTACGGCCCTGGCCAAGGGGTCGATCAACGCGACCTGCAACGCGACGTTCAACGGCACGATCTCATCGACGGGCGTCGTCAACATCACGTCGACGACGTTTACGGGCGGCGCGACGTGCGGCCTGATCAGCGGCAGCGCGACCAGCGCGTCGCCGTGGACCGGGCAGGCCGACAGTACGACGCAGCTGTCGATCAACAACGTGAAGGTGAACGTCACGCTGCTCGGCACGTGCGGGCCGAGCAAGGTCGTGACGACGTGGAACGATCCGAACTCGTCGCTGACGTTCAACAATGCCGTGCTGACACCGGACTGTACGGTCGGCGGCACGGTCGTCACGTCGCCGAAGTTCCACGTGCAGTAAGCGTCGCGTGATCGAGGCCGGGCGCCCGCCATCGACGAGGGCCGTGCAAGGATGCGCGGCGGGCGTTCCGGTTTCGAGCTGCATTCGTGTCGTCGCGCGTATCGGCGCGGCGACCGGCTGACCGCCTGCGTCGCGATCCGACGCGGGCGGCCATACCAGGGGCCGGTGCGACGCACCGTGCCGCCTGCTTCGACCGAACCCAAAACAACACAACCATTCCGATTCGCCACATGCTCACCGACCCAGCGAAGTATGGCGCTGCCCGCGGTGCGACGCCTGACCGGCTGCGCACGGCCGCGTGGCTGCAGTATCTGATCGAACACCTGTCCGAAGCGGCTTGCGTGGCGGCGGCCGACGACGACGGCGCGACTGACGTTCCGCCGTCGTCGCGCGCGGCACGCGTGCGAGCGGGCTTGAACCTGTCGCACGAAGCGATCGCCGTCCTGCATGCGCTCGCGCCGTGGATGGCAACGGACGGCGGCGGTTGCGCATGCGATGCGAGCGATCCGCCTGGCGCATGCATGCACGTGCCCGACGCGCGGCAGCTCGCGTACGCGGAGCGATGCTGCCCGGGATCGCGCGCGGTATTCGAAGCCGCGCATGGCTTCGTCGATGCGTGGACCTTCGACGATCCCGACGACGGCTGGGCCGCGCTCGAGCGGATTGCTCGTGGCGTGGATCGAGGCAGCGACGATGCCGACGAGCAGGACGCACGAGCCCGGCCCGCGAACGGCGAAGCGCCGAGCGCGAAGAACCTGAGAGAACGACGCGCGGCCGTCGCGGCGGCGTGCGTGGAGCCGTCGGCACGGCCGGGGGACGTCATCGATGCGATCGTGCTGCGCGTGTGCGGGCCGCGCGACGATGCCGCGCGCATCGACGAGATGGCCGCGCTCGCGATGTTCTGCGCGGAGCTGGCCGCCGGCAAGGGGATTTCCTTTGCCGCATACGGCGGTCAGCACAATCTCGTCGCGCGCGCGATTCGCGAACGCCGCGCCGATCTTGCGTCGGTGGACGGTCTGCTCGCGGCGGTGTCCGCGTGCCGGCTCGACCGGCTCGTCGGCGCGGGCAGCTTCTGGGCGTATTACCTGCTGGCGGGCATCGTGATCGCGGCGCCGGACACAGTGCGCGAATTCGCGCGCCGCTTTCACGGCGACGCGTGGCAGGCGTGGCTCGATGAAACGCTGGCGTGGCCGGCGGTCGGCCGCTTCGGGCGGAAGGAGGAGGTCGCGTTCGAGCATTTGCGCGGCGCGATGAGCCTGACGTCGCGCGCGAATCCGATCGTGCGTGCGAAACGCGTGCGGCCGAGGCGGGCGACCATCACACGGTTCCGTACTGGCGCCGGGCGCGCCGAATGAAAAACGGCTCGCGGCGAAAACGCCGCGAGCCGTGCATGTTGCTGCCGCCACCGCCGCTGTGCGCGGGGCGGAGGCGCTGGTGCGATTACACCGTCTCCGGCTGCCGCACCGCCTTCGCGACATTGCGCGCCATCGCCCCGTTCGCGACGAAGTAAGGCACGTCGACACGCGCGAGCGGCTGGCGGCCACGGATCTTGTCGGCGATCTTCTCCGCGATCATGATCGTCGGCGCGTTCAGGTTGCCGGTGGTAATGATCGGCATGATCGACGCATCGACGACGCGCAGCCCTTCCAGCCCGTGCACGCGACCTTCTTCGTCGACCACGGCCATGTCGTCGTAGCCCATCTTGCACGAGCACGACGGATGGAACGCGGTTTCCGCGCGGGCCCGCACGAACGTGTCGAGCTCCTTGTCCGACTTGCAGTCGGCGCCCGGGTTCAGCTCGCGGCCGCGATAGCGGTCGAGCGCGGGCTGCCGCATGATTTCGCGCGTCGCGCGGATCGCATCGCGGAACTCGCGCCAGTCGAGCGCTTCGGCCATGTAGTTGAACAGGATGCTCGGGTGCGCGTTCGGATCGCGCGAGCGCAGCTTCACGCGGCCGCGGCTCGGCGAACGCATCGACCCGACGTGCGCCTGGAAGCCGTGCATCTCGATCGCATTCGAGCCGTTGTAGTTGATCGCAACGGGCAGGAAGTGATACTGAATGTTCGGCCACGGATCGTCGTCGCGCGTGCGGATGAAGCCGCCCGCCTCGAAGTGATTGCTCGCGCCGAGGCCCGTGCCGTTCAACATCCATTCGAGGCCGATCTTCGGCTGGTTCCACCACTTGAGCGCCGGATACAGCGACACCGGCTCCTTGCACTCGTACTGGATGTACATCTCCAGGTGATCCTGCAGGTTCTGGCCGACGCCGGGCAGGTCGAGCACGATCGGGATGTCGAGTTCCTTCAGCCATGCGCCGGGGCCGACGCCCGAGCGTTGCAGCAGTTGCGGCGACGCGATCGCGCCGCTGCACACGAGGACCTCGCGGCGCGCGTGCGCGGTCGCGCGCTCGCTGCCGCGCAGGTACGTGACGCCCGACGCGCGCTTGCCGTCGAACAGGATGCGGTCGGCGAGCGCGTGCGTGACGATCTCGAGGTTCGGCCGGCCCTTCGCCTGGTCGAGGTAGCCGCGCGCGGTGCTGGCGCGGCGGCCCTTCGGCGTGACGGTGCGATCCATCGGCCCGAAGCCTTCCTGCTGATAGCCGTTCAGGTCGTCGGTGCGCGGATAGCCGGCCTGCACGCCTGCATCGACCATCGCCTCGAACAGCGGGTTCGCGCCCGGCTTGCTGGTCGTGACCGACACGGGGCCGTTGCCGCCGTGATAGTCGTTCGGGCCGACGTCGCGCGTCTCGGCCTTCTTGAAGTACGGCAGGCAGTCGAGATACGTCCAGTTCTCGAGCCCCTTGTGCGTCGACCAGTTGTCGTAGTCGAGCGCGTTGCCGCGGATGTAGCACATCCCGTTGATCAGCGACGAGCCGCCGAGCCCCTTGCCGCGGCCGCATTCCATCCGGCGGTTGTCCATGTGCGGCTCGGGGTCGGTCTCGTAGGCCCAGTTGTAGCGGCGGCCCTGCAGCGGATAGGCGAGCGCTGCCGGCATCTGCGTGCGGAAGTCGAAGCGGTAGTCGGGGCCGCCCGCTTCGAGCAGCAGCACCGTGACGTTCGGATCTTCCGTCAGGCGCGTCGCGAGCACGTTGCCCGCGGAACCGGCGCCGCAGATGATGTAGTCGTATTCGCGTGTCGTCATGACGGGGTATCTCCTATCGTTCTCAAAACACCGGGTTGTAGCGGCCGAGCTCGACCTGTACCGACTTGATTCGAGTGTAGTGTTCGAGCGTCGTGATGCCGTTCTCGCGTCCGACACCGGATTGCTTGTATCCGCCAACCGGCATCTCGGCCGGCGATTCGCCCCACGTGTTGATCCAGCAGATGCCGGCTTCGAGGCGATGGATCGTGCGATGCGCGCGCGACAGGTTTTCGGTCACGACGCCGGCCGCGAGGCCGTAGTGCGTGTCGTTCGCGCGGGCGATTACTTCGTCCTCCGATTCGAAATCGAGGATGCTCATCACCGGCCCGAAAATCTCTTCGCGCACGATCTTCATGTCGTCGCGGCAATCGCCGAACACGGTCGGCGCGACGTACTGGCCGCTGGCGAAGTGACCGTCGGTCAGGCGCGTGCCGCCGGCGAGCAGCTTCGCGCCTTCGGCCTTGCCGCTGTCGATGAAGCCGAGCACCTTGTCGAGCTGCGCGGCCGACACGAGCGGGCCGAAGTTGGTGTCGGCATCGGTCGGCTTGCCGACGCGAATCCGCTTCACGCGTTCGAGCACGCGCTGCGTGAACGCGTCCTTGACCGAGCGGTGCACGAACACGCGCGTGCCGTTGGTGCAGACCTGGCCCGAGCTGAAGAAGTTGGCGGTCACCGCGATGTCGGCCGCGCGGTCGAGATCGGCATCCTCGAACACGATCAGCGGCGACTTGCCGCCGAGCTCCATCGTCACTTCCTTCAGCGACGACGCGCCGGCCAGCGACATCACCTTCTTGCCGGTCTCGACGCCGCCGGTGAACGACACCTTCGCGATGTCCGGGTGACCGGTGAGCAGTGCGCCGACCGAGCCGTCGCCCTGCACGACGTTGAACACGCCGGCCGGCACGCCGGCTTCCGTATAGATTTCGGCGAGCTTCAGCGCGGTGAGCGGCGTGACCTCGCTCGGCTTGAACACCATCGCGTTGCCGGCCGCGAGCGCGGGCGCCGTCTTCCAGCACGCGATCTGGATCGGGTAGTTCCATGCGCCGATGCCCGCGCACACGCCGAGCGGCTCGCGGCGCGTATAGACGAACGACTCGGCGCGCAGCGGCACCTGCAGCCCTTCGATCGCGGTCGCGAGGCCCGCGTAGTACTCGATCACGTCCGCGCCGGTGACGATGTCGACCGCGAGCGTCTCGCCGATCGGCTTGCCGGTGTCGCGCGTCTCGATGGCCGCGAGCTCGTCGTTGCGTTCGCGCAGCAGGTCGACCGCGCGGCGGAGGATCCGCGAGCGCTGCATCGCCGTCATCGCGGCCCATTCGCGCTGGCCTTCCCGGGCCGACGCGACCGCGCGGTCGACGTCGGCCGCGCTCGCCTGCTGCACCTGCGCGAGCAGTTCGCCGGTGGCGGGATCGAAGGTGTCGAAAGTCTTGCCGCTGGTGGCGTCGACGTAACCGCCGCCGATGTAGAGGCGCTGCAAACCGTATACGGACATGAGGATCTCCTTGAGGGCGACTGCCTGCGCGTCAGTCGGACGCGAGCAGCAGGTCGATGTAATCGTGGGCGAGCTTCAATGCAGCCCGGGTGTCGATCGGGCCGCCGGCGAGGGCGCCGCGCAGCCACAGGCCGTCGATCAGCGCGGCGAGGCCGCTGGCGGCTTGCCGTGCTTTCGCGCGCGGCAACGCCTTCGCGAATTCCGCGCACAGGTTCGAATGGAGGCGCCGCGTGTTGACGTGCTGCAGGCGCTTGAGCATCGCGTCGTGCATGCTCTGCGACCAGAACGCGAGCCAGGTCTTCATCACGGGCGCGCTGACCTGCGTGTCGTCGAAGTTCGCGGCGACGATCGCGCGCAGCCGCGAACGCGGATCCTTGCGCGCGGCGACGCGACGTTGCGTGGTGGCCGCCCACAGATCGCGCAGCACGTGCCGCATCGTCGCTTCGAGCAGGCCGTCCTTGTCGCCGAAATAGTGGCTGACGATGCCCGTCGAGATGTTCGCGCGCTGCGCGACCGAGGCGAGCGTCGTGCCGGGCAGGCCGGCTTCGTCGATCGAGCGCAGCGTGGCGTCGATCAACTGTGCGCGGCGAATCTCCCGCATTCCGACTTTCGGCATCGCGCACTCCTTTCGCCCGGACGGGCCCGTTCCTGGAAGTCGAAAGCTTAGCGGTTTTTTATTGATCGTTCAATCAATAAAAAAGCGGGGTCTGACGGTGGATTTGGTGTCGGAGGCCGGAAACCGACGGCGTCGCCGCGATTGTGCGGATGCGGAAAAATGAATTGAAAGACAGTTAAATAATTTTAAGTTTGTTTAAAACGGATCGGAAAAAGCCGATGCAATAGTTTCGGCTGTTTCCGAATCCGATTTATTACATGTCGAAAGAATGTCGAGCTATGTGAGAATGGTTTTGGATTCGGAAATTTGAATTGCCGAAGACGAGGCCCGCATTTTCCGGAAATTCGTTTCAATCAGGCGATTTAAACGATTTATGTGGTTGAGTTTAAAGGATATTGTTGGTCGCGCGGCGCATCTCATGACGCACTCGCAAACGATTGCGACCTCTTTTCGTCCGATTCCTCCTACCATAAAAAATGCTGAAAAAATTTGAATCGCTTGTATTCCCCGGTGGAGTAGAGGGAATCGTTGGGGTGACTTGAGTAAGCAATATTTCCCGTATTAGGATGGCGCCGCATCACAAGGAATGAATCGGCGCCGCGGGTATTTTCCGCGGTGCGTCGGCAATGGGCGGGGTCAACGGCCGGAACACGGTCGGCGCCAGCCATTGCGCACCTGCAGCATGCCGCGACGCCGAGACGCCGCATCCACCGGAGAACGACGATGCCGACCGAAAAACACGTGGTCCCGCTGCCGAATGGTCTGAAGGTCTACGTCGAACGGAACGTGTTCGATCCGTCATTCGACACGGCGATGCTCGTCAACGGCGCGCTCGCGACGACCGCGTCGTTCGGCCAGACCGTCCAGTATCTCGGCGAGCGGATGAACACGATCTGCTTCGACCTGCCGTATGCCGGGCAGTCGCGCCAGCACAACCCCGGCTGCTTCATCCTGACGAAGGACGACGAAGCCGCGATCCTCCAGCATCTGGTCGAGCACTTCGCGCCCGCGTTCCTCGTGTCGGTGTCGTGGGGCGGCGTCGCGTCGCTGTTCGCGCTCGCGCGCGGGTGCCCGAGCGTGCGGCGCGCGGCGATCTGTTCGTTCTCGCCGTTCCTGAACGACGCGATGGTCGACTACGTGACGCGCGCCCGCGACCACATCGCGGCCGGCGAGAACCTGAAGGCCGCGCAGCTGCTGAACGACACGGTCGGCCGCTACCTGCCGCGCATCATGAAGCTGTACAACTACCGCTACCTGACGCGCCTGCCGCGCGACGAGCAGGATCAGGTCGCGTTCCACGTCGACCAGATCCTGTCGCTGCAGCCGGAGCGCTACCTGAGCGAGTTCTCGAACATCGGCGCCGAGCTGCTGTTCGTGAACGGCGAGCGCGATGAATATACGACGCCGGCCGACGTCCGCCAGCTCGCCGCGCACGTGCCGCGTGCGCGCTTCGGGACGATTCCCGACGCCGGTCATTTCCTCGACATCGAAGGCCGCGCGCAGCGCGAGGCCACGCGTGCCGCGCTGCTCGGCTTCTTCTGCGACGCGCCGCCCGTTGCCGCGGGCGTCGGGCTCGGCGCCGCACACGCGTGCGTGTCCGCGCCGATGCCGGCCATGTCGTCGTGACGCGGCACGTCGCGCACCGCGCACGCCGCGCGCATCCGAATTCTCATCCACACGAGGCAGGCCAGCCGTGAATATCGTTCAGACCATCGCCATCGTCGTTCCGTGGGCCGCGTGGCTCGCCTACTGGATCATGACGTCGCAGGCCGTGAAGACGACCGTGCGCAAGGAGGCGTCGCGCTCGCGCACGCTGCAGTCGATTCCGCTGATCGTCGGCGGCGCGCTGATCATCCTGCCCGACCCGACGCTGCGCGCGTTCGTGCCGGACTGGCACCGCTTCGGCCTGCAGGCCCAGTGCGGGCTCGCGGTGCTGATCGCGGGGCTGTTGTTCTCGGTGTGGGCGCGGCTGCATCTCGGCACCAACTGGAGCGTGTCCGTCACGCTGAAGGAGAACCACGAGCTCGTGCGCACCGGTCCGTATGGCCTCGTGCGTCATCCGATCTACACCGGCTGCCTGATCGCGCTGGTGGGCGCCGCGCTGATCGGCGGCGAGTGGCGCGGCGCGCTTGGCGTCGCGCTCGTGTTCGCGTCGCTCGCGTACAAGGTGCGCGTCGAGGAGAGCTGGCTGACCGGCCATTTCGGGCCGGCGTACGCGCAGTACCGTCGCGAAGTCGCGGCGCTGATCCCCGGTTTCTACTGATCTTTCCGCGAGGCGCGCGATGGCGAAGATGATCGTGACCGCGATCGGCTCGGCTGGCGACGTGCATCCGCTGCTCGGCGTCGCGCGCGCGCTCGCGATGCGCGGCCACGAGGTCGTGTTCTGCACGCATCCGCCGTTCGAGGCGACCGTGCGCCGCTGCGGTTTCGCGTTCGTGCCGGTCGGCACCGCGGCCGAGTACGAGGCCGCGATGGCGAACCCGGCGCTGTGGGATCCGCGCACGTCGTTTCGCACGCTGTGGCAGGTGATCGCCCCCGTGCTGCGCCCGCATTACGACGCGCTGTGCGCACTGACCGATCGCGACACCGTGCTGGTCGGCACGCTATGGGCGTTTTCCGCGCGCTTCATGCAGGAGCGGCACGGCACGCCGTACGTGTCGGTGCAGGTGTCGCCGTCGACGCTGCTGTCCGCGCACGTGCCGCCGACGCATCCGCGCCTGACGATTCCCGCGCGCTGGCCGTTGCCGGTGAAGGCGGCGCTGATGACGCTGATCGAGCGGCAGGTGCTCGATCGCGTGTGCGGGCCGGCGCTCAATGCGGCGCGCCGCGACCTCGGGCTCGCGCCCGCGCGGCGCGTGCTGGGCCGCTGGCTGCATTCGACCGATGGCGTGCTGTGCCTGTTTCCCGACTGGTTCGCGCCGGCGCAGCGTGACTGGCCGGCGCGTCTTCTGCAAAGCGGCTTTCCGCTGTTCAACGACGTCGCGACGCCCGACGACGATCCCGCGCTCGACGCGTTTCTCGCGGCCGGCGAGCCGCCCGTGGTGTTCACGGCCGGCTCGACGCGCGTCGATCACGCCGCGTATGCGCGTGCGGTTGCCGACGCGATGCGCGCGACCGGCGCGCGCGGCATCCTGCTGAGCCCGCACGATGCAGCACCGGACGGCGACCGGCTGCTGGTGCGCCGCTTCGTGCCGATGCGCACGCTGCTGCCGCGTTGCCGCGCACTCGTGCATCACGGCGGGATCGGCACCGCGGCGCTCGCGTTCGAAGCCGGCATCCCGCAGGTCGTGACGCCGTTCGCGCACGACCAGTTCGACAATGCGCAGCGCGTCGCGACGAGCGGTGCCGGCATACGCATCGACGCGCCGGTCGACGGCGCGCGGCTCGGTGCGGCGCTCATGCGCGTACTGAACGAGCCCGAATTCGCGGTGTATGCGGAGCGCGCGCGGACGCTGATCAACGCCGCGCCGAATGGCTGCGAGACGGCCGCCGATTTCATCGAGCGCCTTGCACCGAAACGTGGACGCGCGATCTCGCCGGCCGCGGATGCGATGGCGGGCGCATGAGCACGGTATCGCCGCTTCGGGATGCCTCGGCGCCCGCCGCGTTCGACGCGCCTGTCGCGCCACCGGTGCGCGGCGCACGGCTCGCACTCCTGACGTTCGCGCTGTCGCTTGCGACCTTCATCGAAGTGCTCGACTCGACCGTGACGAACGTCGCGGTGCCGGCAATCTCCGGCAGTCTCGGCGTATCGAACAGCCAGGGCACGTGGGTGATCAGCTCGTATTCGGTCGCGGCCGCGATCGCGGTGCCGCTGACCGGCTGGCTCGCGCGCCGCGTCGGCGAGCGGCGGCTGTTCGTCGGCGCGGTGCTGCTGTTCACGCTGACGTCGCTGCTGTGCGGGCTCGCACGCGACCTGCACGTGCTGGTGGTCTGCCGCGCATTGCAGGGGCTGTGCTCGGGGCCGATGGTGCCGCTGTCGCAGACGATCCTGCTGCGCACGTTCCCGCCGGACAAGCGTACCGTCGCGCTCGCGCTGTGGGCGATGACGGTGCTGCTCGCGCCGATCTTCGGGCCGGTGGTCGGCGGCTGGATCGTCGACAGCTTCTCGTGGCCGTGGATCTTCCTGATCAATCTGCCGATCGGGCTGTTCTCGTTCGCCGTGTGCACCGCGATGCTGCGCCCCGACGCGCAGCGCGGCGCGGCCGGCCCGATCGACGTGCCGGGCATCGTTCTGCTCGTGATCGGCGTCGGCTCGCTGCAGGCGATGCTCGATCTCGGGCACGACAAGGGCTGGTTCGATTCGCCGCTGATCGTCACGCTCGCGGTGGTCGCCGGGCTCGCGATCGCGTCGCTGCTGATCTGGGAGGCGGGCGAAGCGCATCCGGTCGTCGACCTGAGCCTGTTTCGCGACCGCACGTTTTCGTTCTGCGTGCTGATCATCTCGCTCGGGATGATGAGCTTCTCGGTGGTGGGCGTCGTGTTTCCGCTGTGGATGCAGGCGGTGATGGGCTACAACGCGTTTCACGCGGGCCTCGCCACCGCATCGCTCGGCGTGCTCGCGCTCGTGTTCTCGATTCTCGTGGGCCTGCATGCGCACCGCTTCGATGCGCGCGTGCTCGCGACGTTCGGCTTCGTCGTGTTCGCGGCCGTGCTCGCGTGGGACGCACATTTCACGCTGAAGATGACATTCGCGCAGATCGCCGCGCCCGGGCTGATCCAGGGGATCGGACTGCCGTGCTTCTTCATTCCGCTGACGGCCGCGACGCTGTCGCGCATTCCGGACGACCGGCTCGCGGCCGCGTCGAGCCTGTCGAACTTCCTGCGCACGCTGTCCGCCGCGTTCGGCACCGCGATGAGCGTGACGCTGTGGGACAACCGCGCGACCTATCACTACGACGTCGTGTCGCAATCGGTCACGCACGCATCGACGAACACGCAGCGCTTCGTGCACACGCTGAACGCGATGGGCGTGGATGGCGTGCGTGAGCTGTCGACGCTGCACCAGGTCGTGATGCAGCAGGCTTACATGATGGCGACGGGCGACATGTTCTGGATGGCGAGCATGACCTGCGTCGTGCTCGCCGCGATGATGTGGCTGACGCGGCCGAAGCGCGGCGCCGCGGTTTCGCTCGGACATTGAGGAGAGGGGCATGACGACACTCGGCGCACTCGTGATCCTGTATCACCCGACCGACGCGCAGCTCGCGGCGCTCGGCGCGTGGCGGCACGCGTGCGATGCGCTGCTGGTCGTCGACAACACGCCGCAGCCCGATGCGCGCGCCCGCGCGCTGTGCGCGCGCGACGGCATCGCGCTGCTGCATCACGGCAACCGCGGCGGCGTCGCCGGCGCGTACAACGCGGGGCTCGCGGCGCTGTTTCGGCGGGACGTCGATGCCGTTGCGCTGTTCGATCAGGATTCGTCGGTGCCGGCCGGTTACTTCGCGACGATGCGCGACGTGTGCTCGGCGCTCACGGGGCGCGCCTTCCTCGCCGGCCCGCGCATCTTCGACGAGAACGCGCGCAGCTTCCTGCCCGAACTCGCGACGAACGGGATCTCGCTGCGCCGGCTGCGCGTCGCGCCCGACGCGCCGCTGCAGCGCTGCGCGTTCCTGATCTCGTCGGGCTGCGTCGTGTCGCGCGCCGCGTTCGACGTACTCGGCCGCTTCGACGAGACGCTGTTCATCGATCACGTCGATACCGAGTACAGCTTCCGCGCGCTCGCGCGCAACGTGCCGCTCTATGTCGTGCCGTCGCTGGTGCTGAAGCACCGGATCGGCGCGAAGCAGCGGCATGCATTCGGTCCTTTCGAAATGACGTCGATGAATCACTCGTGGCAACGGCGCTACTACAGCGCGCGTAATGCGGTGCAGCTCGGGATGCAGTACGGGCTGCGCTTTCCGGTGGCGATGGTGCCGAACCTGCTGACCGTGTGGCAGGTCGTGCAGATCGCGCTCGTCGAGCGCGACAAGCGCGACAAGCTCACCGGCATCCTCTACGGCATCGCGGACGGCCTGCTCGGCCGGCTCGGTCCGCTCGAGCGCGCGCGGCCGCGTCTGGCCGCACGCGCGCAGCGCGTCCAGCAGGGTTGAGGGAAGCGATGGAACGCATCACTAAATTGGGGCGACCGGCGCGCGGCGAGCAGGGCGGCTGGACGATGCTCGCGGCGGCCGCGCTGCTGGCGCTGGGCGGTTGCGTGCCGTCGGGGTTCCTGCCGTCGCTGTCGCTGCGCGCACCGGCCGGAGACGCGCTGGCGCACACCGCGGGCCCCGGCGTGGACGGCGCGTGGCCCGCACCCGACTGGGTGAAGCAACTGCAGGATCCGCAGCTCGACGAACTGGTGGCGGAGGCGTCGCGGAACAATCCCGACCTGCAGGTCGCGCAGGCGCGGCTGCGGATCGCGCAGGCGCAGCTTCGGCAATTCGATTCGCTGACGGGGTTGACCGGTACGGCCGGCGCGACGGTCAGCCGCGCGCGGATGCCGAAGCCGGGCGACGTCGCCGACGTGTCCGTCGGCGGCTATCGCGTGCCGGTCGAGATCTTCGGCGATCCGGTCGTGTCGCCGTCGTCGGTGTTCGTGGGGCTGACCTACCAGCTCGACCTGTGGGGCAGGAACCGCGCGGCGACGAAGAGCCTGATGTCGCTGCGCGACGCGGCCGGCGTCGAGGCCGAGCAGGTTCGGCTCACGCTCGCGGTCGCGATCGTCACCGTGTATTGCCAGCTCGACCAGGCGTACGCGGTGCGCGATCTGCTGCAGCAGAAACTGAAGATCAGCCAGCGCGTGACGGCCGTGCTGCGCGAGCGCACCGCGCGTGGCCTCGACAACGCGTACGACGCGAGCGACGCGTCGATCAAGCGCACGCGCCTGCTCGAACAGATGGCGCTGAACGACGAGCAGATCAAGCTCGCGCAATTGCAGCTCGGCGTGCTGTCCGGTCGCGGGCCCGAGCGTGGGCTCTCGCTGCAGCGGCCGCGCGTCGGCGCGTTCCCCGGCGGCGCGCTGCCCGGGCGGCTGCCGGCCGACCTGCTCGGCCGCCGGCCCGACATCGTCGCCGCGCGCCTGCGCGTCGAAGCCGCGTTCGCGAATGCCGATTCCACGCGCGCGCAGTTCTATCCGGACGTGAACCTCGTCGCGCTCGGCGGCGTGTTCGCGCTGACGCCCGCGTCCCTGTTCTCGCGCGACGCGATCGCCGGCTCCGTCGGCCCGGCGATCTCGCTGCCGGTGTTCGATCGCGGCCGGTTGAAGGCGAAGCTCGGTGCGGACGTCGCGCAGGCCGACGTCGCGATCGGGCTGTACAACAAGACCGTCGACGACGCGCTCGGGCAGGTTGCGCAGATCGTCACGTCGCTGCAGACCGCGCAGACGCTCGTCGCGCAGCAGCAGGACGCCGTCGCCGCCGCGCAGAAGATCGTGCAGATCGCGGCCGACCGCCATCGGCGCGGTGTGCTGATGCAGAAGGACGTCGATGTCGCGGACCTCACGCTGATCGACGAGCGCGCGCAACTGATCGCGTTGCTCGGGCGGCAACGGACGCTGCGCGTCGGGCTGGTCGGCGCGCTCGGCGGTGGGTTCGATGCGGGCACGGCGATGGCGTCGGCATCCACGTCGGCGGTCGCGACACGTACCGCGCAAGGCGCGCGGTCGAAGCGCGGCGCGATGACGAACGCGGCCGCTCGCAACGCGACGAACGCCGGCACGGAAGCGCGTCGCGCGGCCACGTCCGTCAATGGAGCCGCGCCAATCGACCCGCCGGCGGCGATCGTGACGCCGCGCAGTGCGGCAGCCGATAGCGCGAGCGTGAGCACCGACACGCGCAGCGCGGTACCCAGCGTCTCGTCCGACCCGCGCGTGAGCGCGATCCCCCTGTTCCAGCATGACCGCCTGATCGTTACGCAAAGCGACTGATGCACCACGACAACCTTCATACCGCCGCGCAGCCGGCCGCACTGAACGACCCGGCACTCGACGCGCGCCGGGCGACCCGCCGCAAGCGCTTCACGTGGTTCTTCGCGGTCGTGCTGCTGGCCGCGCTCGTGTGGATCGCGTTCTGGCTGCTGCACGACCGCTATGTCGAGGACACCGACGACGCGTACGTCGCGGGCAGCATCGTGCAGGTCGCCGCGCAGATCCCGGGCGCGGTGACCGACGTGCTGGTCGCCGATACGCAGGCCGTGCGCGCCGGGCAGCCGCTCGTGCGGCTCGACGACACCGAAGCGTCCGTTGCATTCGCGCAGGCGAAGGCGCAGCTCGTGCAGGCCGTGCGGCAGGTCGCGAACGCGAAGATCTCGAACACGATGTACGTGGAAGCCGTGAACGCGCGCCAGGCCGACCTGTCGCTCGCGCAGCGCGCGCTCGCCGCGCGTTCGGGCGCCTCGGTCGAGATCGTCGCGCCGGAGGAACTGGCGCGCGCCCGCGCGGCGGTCGCCGGCGCCCAGGCGAACCTCGCGGCCGCGCAGGCGCAGCTCGAAGCGGCGCGGGCGCTCGGCAGCAAGCTGCCGGTCGACGAAAGCCCGGCCGTCGTGCAGGCGGCCGCGCAGTTCAGGCTCGCGTACCGGAACCTGAAGCGCACGACGATCGTCGCGCCGGTCGACGGCACGGTCGGCCAGCGTTCGGTGCAGGTCGGCCAGCAGGTCGGGCCCGGCGTGCCGCTGATGTCGATCGTGCAGTTGAACCGGCTGTGGATCGAAGCGAACTTCAAGGAAGGGCAGATCCGCCACATGCGCATCGGCCAGCCGGTCGACGTGGTGTCGGACCTGTACGGCTCGCGGGTCGTCTATCGCGGCCGCGTGCAGGGCTTCTCGGCCGGCACCGGCAGCGCGTTCTCGATGCTGCCGTCGCAGAACGCGGCCGGCAACTGGATCAAGGTCGTGCAGCGGGTGCCGGTCGTGATCGCGATCGATCCCCGCGACCTGGCCGCGCATCCGCTCAGGGTCGGATTGTCGATGCGCGCGACCGTCGATACGCGCAATCGCGACGGCCATGCGCTCGACAGCGAGCCGCCGACGCCGGCCGTCAGCACGCGCATGCACGACGGCGTCGCGAGCGACGCGCAAGCGGCTGCCGCCGCGATCATTCGCGAGAATCAGGGCGGATAACGCGCGCCCGGCCGGCGGGGCGGGCTGCCCCGATCACTTGAACCGGCCGGCCTTTGCGGGCCGCGCGCTCCGCGTCTTCCTTGGTACTGCCTTCCGGCCGCTTTCCGGCCCGACTTTCGCGTTTGCGCCATCGATGTCGGCACCGATCAAACGCATGTCGGGTTTGAGACATCGGCGCCCCCGCCTCCGGGACTACTCTCGAACAGCACGTTGCGTAAGCGCCGCACCCGCCGGCGCACCGCAGCGCCATCCAACGAGACATGGAGACAATACGATGAGCAGCAATCGAGGTGTCGTCTATCTTGGCCCGGGCAAGGTCGAAGTACAGAAGATCGATTATCCGAAAATGGTCGACCCGACCGGCCGCGCGATCGGCCACGGTGTGATCCTGAAAGTGGTGAGCACGAACATCTGCGGTTCCGACCAGCACATGGTGCGCGGCCGCACGACCGCTCCGGTCGGCCTCGTGCTCGGTCACGAGATCACCGGCGAAGTGGTCGAGGTGGGCCGCGACGTCGAGACGCTGAAGCTCGGCGATCTCGTGTCGGTGCCGTTCAACGTCGCGTGCGGCCGCTGCGCGATGTGCAAGGACACGCATACGGGCGTGTGCCTGAACGTGAACCCGTCGCGTGCCGGCGGCGCCTACGGCTACGTCGACATGGGCGGCTGGATCGGCGGCCAGGCCGAGTACGTGCTCGTGCCGTACGCGGACTTCAACCTGCTGAAATTCCCCGACCGCGATCAGGCAATGGCGAAGATCCGCGACCTGACCTGCCTGTCCGACATTCTGCCGACCGGTTATCACGGCGCGGTGAGCGCGGGCGTGAAGCCGGGCTCGACGGTCTATATCGCGGGCGCGGGCCCGGTCGGGATGGCGGCGGCCGCGTCGGCGCGCCTGCTGGGCGCGGCGGTGACCATCGTCGGCGACATGAACGAGGAACGCCTCGCGCATGCGCGGGCAATGGGCTTCGAGACGGTCGACCTGTCAAAGGACGCGTCGCTCGGCGAGCAGATCGAGCAGATTCTCGGCGTGCCGGAAATCGACTGCGCGGTCGACTGCGTCGGCTTCGAGGCGCACGGCCACGGTTCGTCGGGCCATTCCGAGGAAGCGCCCGCGACGGTGCTGAACTCGCTGATGGAAATCACGCGACCGGCCGGCGCGATCGGTATCCCGGGCCTGTACGTGACGGACGATCCGGGTGCGAAGGACAAGGCCGCGCAGCACGGCAGCCTGAGCATCCGCTTCGGCCTCGGCTGGGCGAAGTCGCACTCGTTCTTCACGGGCCAGACGCCGGTGCTGAAGTACAACCGCAACCTGATGCAGGCAATCCTGTTCGACCGTCTGCCGATCGCGAAGATCGTCAACGTCGAGGTGATCTCGCTCGATCAGGCGCCGGAAGGCTACAAGAAGTTCGACGGCGGCGCGCCGCGTAAATTCGTGATCGATCCGCACGGTTTGCTGGCGGCCTGACGCACGAAGCACGAAGCGCATGAAGCGGGCGGCACCGGAGACGGTGCCGCCCGTTGTCGCTGTGGGCGTGCGGCGCGCTCAGTGTCCGCGATAGACCCCGGCCAATTGGATGTCGGTCGCCGCGGCGCGGCGCCCGTGGCGTGTATGCGCACTCACGCGATGGAGCGCATGCGTGCGCCGGGCCGGGGCGCCTTTCCAGTCGGCGACGCGGACGCCGTTGCGCGCGTGTTGTGGCTCGCGAACCGGTGGCACATGTCGCGCGAGTGTCGTGGTCGCGCGTGCGGTGGAGCGTGAGGTTGCGCGCCGGCTCGTATCGGCCACGCGCGGGGCCACGCGCGGCTGCTCGGCCGCGATCTGCGTGTCGTCGGCCGCGACCGGCGTCTCGTGTGCGGCGACCGGCTTATCGTCTGCACGATGAAACGCATAGACGGGCACGGGCACGACCGGCAACGTCGGCGCATCGGCGCCGTGCACGCCTGCATCGATCGTCGTCGCACCGGGCGTAGCCGGGCCGCGACAGGCGGGGTCCGCCCGGCATGTCCGGTCGAACGTCACATAGCCGCCGACCATCAGCACGACGGTCAGGATGCTCAGCAGCGGCGCACTGGACGGGCGCGGCCGCCGGATCGCGGCGCTGCGCACCGCGGCCGCGACGCGCGACGACCACGCCGGCACAGGCCGCTGCGTGTCGTGCGGGGGCGCGGCCTGCTCGGCATGTGCGTCGCCGCGCCGGTCGCGCAGCGGCGTGAACGGCCAGTCTCCCACACCGCAGACGGGGCACTGCTCGCTGGCGCGAAACGCCAGGAAGCCGCATTCCCGGCAGCGCTGGCTGACGGCACCGTGCGGCTCGGCACGCAGGTTCAGTGCGCCGCGCAGCGTGTCGCGGGTCCGCACATTCCGGTTGAGCAGGACTTGCATGGTGTTGCTACCTCGTCTGTCGTTGCCGCCCGGCGAGCGTCCCGATGGTCCGCATCGCGTCTTCGACGGCAGGGGTCCAGGGCCGGCCGTAGTTCAGCCGGACATAACGGTGAAATGCGCCCGTCACGGAAAAGATCGGCCCGGGCGCGAGGCTGACGCCGTTGTCCATCGCGTCGTCGAACAACTGCATCGCGTCCACGTGCGGCGGCAATTCGATCCACAGGAAATACCCGCCGCGCGGTGCGTACACCTCCGTGTCGGGCGGAAAGTACGCGCGAACGGCGGCCAGCATCTGCGCCTGGTGCGCGGCCAGGTTGCGCCGGAGCCGGCGCAGGAAGCGGTCGTACGCGCCGTCGCGCAGGTAGCTCGAGACGGCCATCTGCGCGGGCACGTCGGCGGCCGGCGCGCTTTCGTTCTTCACATGGCTGATCTGTTCCACGTAGCGTCCGGCCGCGACCCAGCCGACCCGGAAACCGGGAGCGAGGCACTTCGAGAACGACCCACAATGCAGCACCAGCCCGCTATCGTCGTACAGTTTCGCGGGGCGCGTGGGCAACGGCCCGAAATGCAGTTCGCCGAACACGTCGTCCTCGATCAGCGGCACCTCGTGCGACGCGAGCAGGTCGATCAGTGCGCGCTTGCGCTCGTCGGACAGCGTCGCGCCGGTCGGGTTGTGAAGCGAGGTCATGAACCAGCACGCGCGCACCGGATGCGTGTCCAGCGCATCCGCGAGTGCGTCGAGATCGAGGCCGGCGCGCGGGTCGACCGGGATCTCGACCGTCTTCAGATGCAGCCGCTGCACGGCCTGCAACACGGCGGGGAAGGCCGGGCGTTCGATCGCGACGATGTCGCCGGGGCGCGTGAGTGCCTGCAGGCTCAGCGTCAGCGCTTCGGCCGCGCCGGTCGTGATGACGATCTCTTCCATCGGCAATGCGGCGCCCGCGTTCAGGTAGCGCATGGCGATCTGGCGGCGCAGCGCTTCGTGGCCCGGCGGCAGTCCCGCCAGCAGTTGCGCGCGGTCCATGTTGCGCGCCGCCGTCGCCGCGTAGCGCCACAGGCTGCTCATCGGAAACAGTGAATAGCTGGCGAATGCCGAACCCAGCGGCACGATGTCGTCGCGCTTGAGCGAGTCCATCAAGCGGAACAGGGTGTCGTCGCCGGTCGGCTTGCGTGGCGTGTCCTGGCTGGTACGCACGCGCTTGTCGTCGAGGTCCGCGACGAAATACCCGGAACGCGCGCGCGCGACGATGAGGCCCTCGCTTTCGAGCGTGTAGTACGCGCGAAACACGGTGGAAGGACTCACACGATAGGCGCGGCACGCCGAGCGTACGGTCGGGATCCGGGCGCCGGCCGCAAGGTCGCCACGCCTGATCGAGTCCGCAATCGTCTGCGCGAGCGCCGCATATCGCTTCATGCCCGCCCTCCGGCCGACCGCGGCCGTCGATGAAAAAAAGAGTAGCACGCCATCCGCCGCGTTCAATCCCGCCCCACTCGTCGATCCGCATATTGCTGATCCGCACGTTTTCGACCGACTCTGATCCTTTTCTTCAGATCTGTGAGCAGGCATTCTGCGCAATCTTTGTTCCCGAAGCCTGGTCGATACGGAGTTCACTGCCCGCAGGACGAATCCGTGACCCCGCGCACCGCGAGCGGGACCTTGTCTACGGCGTCCTCACCCTTATCCCGGAAGTATTCAGCGTGAAATCGAAGTTCCTCGTCGCGGGCCTCGTGGCCGGCATCGCCCTCGACCTGTTCAGCGGCGCCGCAGTCGCCGCCTGCGTCAACAATCCGCTGGCTCAGTCCAACGCGTCGTTCCCCGGTGCACTGACCGGCAAGCTCGTCTATCACAGCTACGTCAAGTACGGCGACGGCACGAGCCAACTGTTTTTGTACGACTTTTCCGCCCGCACGCTCACGCAACTGAGCAAGAGCAGCTGGGGCATCACCGATCCGATGAATGGCGTGTTCAGCCCCGACGGCAAGTGGCTCGCGTTCATGGGGATCAGCAACGGCGCGTGGAACGTGTTCATGCTGCAGCTCGGCGCCGGCACGCCGCCCGTCAACCTGACGAACAGCAGCGGCGCGACGCGCAACGAGGATCCGAAGTTCGCAACTGACGGCAAGACGCTCGTGTTCAAGCAGAACGGCGACGTGAAGCAGGGCACGCTGTCGTACACGAGCGCGGGCCCGGTGTTCACGTCGGTCGTGAGCCTGACGAACGCGCCGGCCGGCAGCGAATACTCGATGCCGTTCCTCGCGCCGGACGCGAGCGCCGTGTACTACGCGACGGGCACCGGCTCGAACATGGGGCTGATGAAGCGCACGATCGCGACCGGCGCTACGGCGGTATTCGATCATCCGGCCGGGCTGCAGACCTACTACCCGATCGTGCGCCGCGATGGCATGGTGTTCTATGCGCGGTGGAAGGACACCGGCGGCGCGGACCAGATCTACGCGAAGACCGCCGATCCGGCGTCGACACCGAACGCGCTGCCGATCAACGACTGCATGAGCAACAACTCGGACCCGGCACCGGTGAGCGGCACGAACTACGTGTTCTTCTCGTCGACGACGGCGGGCGGCTACCAGCTCTACGTGGGTGACGTGACGACCGGCCAGCGCTGGAGCCTGTCGCAATTCGGCGTGAACGCGGATACGACCAAGGCGAAGCTCGGCGCGAGCTACTACGGCGGCCCGGCGGCCGCGCAACCGACGCTGCTGTCGCAAGGGCGTCCGGCCGCCGCATCGGCGAGCTACAACGCATCGCTGACGCCGGACAAGGCATTCGACGGCAACACGACGAGCACGCGCTGGGATTCGCCGGAAGGCGCGGGCGTCGGTACGGAATGGATCTCCGTCGATCTCGGCGCGGTGAAGAAGGTCAGCAGCGTCGATCTCTATTGGGATGCGGGTGCGCTCGTCTACCAGATCCAGACGTCGAACGACAACGCGAACTGGACGACGGTTTATTCGACGAACAACGGCGTGTCGTACGGTCACGTTACGCTGTCGAACCTCAACGCGCAGGGGCGCTACGTGCGGATGCTCGGGACGAAGCGGGCGACGCAGTGGGGTTATTCGCTCGATGAAATGCAGGTTTGGGGATCGTAAGCGCGAGTTGGCAGCGGCCTTCAAGGTTGTAGCAGGGTGTCGGGCCCATTGCTGCGGCGATCGCTGATATGTAGCAGGTTCCGGTGTCTCGATATTTCGGGAAATCACCGGCGAGCATTCTGTCAATTGCGGGCGATGGGCTGATCGGGCGAGGGAAGGCGCCGGAATGGCAGGAAGAAAACGGCCCGCTTTGTGCGGGCCGGGCCGCGTGGTCTGGCTTACGTCAAGGCGTCTTGGGTATCGGGTTTAGGTTCGGGCAGCAGTGATCGGGGCACCCCGGGCCGAACGTAATCTCGACGCGCCTCCCCGTATCATCGAACTCGCTCGCGGGAAATGGCAATGTGTAGATTCGTGCGATGACGGAATTTCGCTCGCCTCGAATCGAAAATTGATCCAACGCACCCTTGACGTTCGTGGCCCGTTGTTGAGCAAGGGCTTTCGGATCTTTCTCCGTCGGTTCTGCCAGCCCGACAACCGACACCAAATCGATAATGGAAAAGCGGTTGTGCATGTCGGTTGACCACGCTGACAGCTTAGCCAGTTCGGCGATAGACAGGTCGCTCGAATCCTTGTCGAATCGAACGTCAAAATCCCAGCCGGGCATGTTCGACGGGCCGTCACACGCTGATGCCGTATGTACGCAACTCAACGCGAGTACGGTGGCGATCAGGAATTTAGTGATCAAAGACGACGTACCCAATGCTATCGGCGTTGCGGAAAAGAACGCCCGCATACGCGGGTATTCCGTGGTCAATAATTGATGAGTTTGCTGTGTGGTGTCACGCGGGGATCGTCGCACATCCATGCGCAACTACCTTGGCATATCGGTGTCAACTCCACGATCACCTGATGAATATTGATCGTGCCATCGGGAAGTTTTTTTGCCATTTTATCTGTGAAAGTCTTTTTTTCTAGGTAAATGTTTTCGGCGTCAATGCCAAGTTGCTGGAGATATGCCTTGGCGTTATCTGCGCGTACGTTCTTTAATCTCTCGATGTCGTTTTCGTGGATATAAGCGCCTGCAATTACAACGGCTTGAATTTTCACGTCGGGCCATTTCTTCGCCTCGATGACGCTATTCGCTATCGCTATTCTGTCTGCGTTCGAAAATGTCGTTGTGTTGAATGGAAGTTGCACCTGCGCTTCTTCGCCAATTGTGCATGCAAGCACTGCGCCGGAGAGGAGTGACGTCAGTGCGAGAAGACAGGCGGCAACGCCGCACCTGAGTGAATTCCTCTTCATCATATGATCGTGTCGTCGAAGTAGTGTGTGCATTCGTGAATCATGGCAGGAAGAAACGGCACGCCTTGTGCGGGCCGGGCCGCGGTGTCTGTTTTACGTCAAGGCGTCTGGGGTATCGGGTTCAGGTTCGGGCAGCAGTGGTCCGGGCATCCAGGACTAACGTTCACCTCGACCCGCCGCCCTGATTGCCCGAACTCGTCTGGCGTGAAAAGTTGACCCATGAAATCGCTTTTCTCGCCACGGATCGAAAATTGATTCAGGGCAGTCATCACACTTTTCGCTCGTCGCATTGCAAGCTGCCGCGCGTCCCGTTCGGTTTTTTCGGCCAACCCTACGAGCCATACCGTATCGATGATCGGAAAGCGCTTGTGCAGATCGCTGGACCACGCCGATAACCGCGATAGTTCGGTCGGGGAAATCGTGCTCGAGTCAGCATCGAAAACAATGTCGATGTAATGGCCGGGCATGTTCGACGGACCGTCACATGCTATTGCCGTATGTGCGCAACTCAACGCGAGTACGGTGGCAGTCAGGAATTTAGTGATCATCGACGACGTACCCCGCAATGCTGTCAGCGTTGTTGATTGCCAAGGCCGGATGAGAACGCCCCCATTCAGGAAGGAACCGGGTGATGGTGTATTGATCGTCTGTAGAAGACATGGTGTCGTGGAAGTGAGTGGCCTCGTGGATGATAGTGGATACGTGAGAATCAGCATTCGCGGTCCACGGACGCATCGTGCAGAATCGTGCGCTGATCGCGATCGTATGTGTTGCCGTGTCTGGCGCGCATACATGTGCCGCCTCCCCGTCGGTGCCGACTGGGTTAGGTGTGCATCCGATCGCCAGATCTGCGGCGCTGCCGGTACGGACAACGTTCTTTTCATTGAACGAGCGCACGACCTTGACGACTTTCGTGAGTCCGGTCAGTAGGTGCATTCGTGTTGCCTCGTCGTCACGACCAAACCACTTGAACACGCGATCTTTTTCGTACTGCGACCACCTTTGCAATGAAATTATTCGACCGTCTAGCTTCTCGATAGCTTTGGTCTGCGCCTTGGAGAACACGGCACGGAATTCCGAATTCGTCATGTTTTCGCAGATCGGCCGCAGGTCAACGTCTGCGAAATGCTGCGATCCTGCGATGGTGTTTGTCGTTGTCTCGGCAACGGTGGTTTGCTTTCCCATCTTCTCAATCCTCGATTGCGAGCTTCAAAGTCTGTGTGTCTTCGGTCTGCACGCGCACGGTACAACCGTGCCGATCACTCACGCCGGACGCAAGCACGTTCCCGGATCGATCCTTGATCCAATAGCGCACGTTGCTTAATGGCTGCTTTGTCCGAACGTCGCGGATCACGAACTGTTCGTCATGGATACCCGACCCAGGCGCGTATCCGGCGGGTGCGGATGCGGAACGCGCGGCAAACGGGTTCGCTGCCTTGCGGCTGCCGTCATCCCCGTAAAAAATTGTGCTGTCGCTACCCGCAATCAGTCTGTTTTTCCCGCATGGACAGAGCACCGTGTCCCCCTCCAGCGCCACGCACCGCCCGTGGTGAATCATGTGCTGCGCGCCGCCCACTATCGGGAACGCCCCTTCGCAATTTCCGCATGTCGCCTTGTCGCCATCCACGGCGACGCGCTTGCCATGATGGGACATCGTAGACGTAACGGCGATGACGACACCGCCCGTCGTCGTCGGGTCGCCGTTTCTGACTGCTCGTCTGCTCATAGACGTTTCCTCAATCGAAGTTGGTGAAGACTCAATCGACCGACTCGGGGCCTTGGATCGCGTATGGATCGATCGAGGCACCTTTAACGGCGATGGTCGGCGGCGTATGTGCCAACGCTTCCGCCTCGGCGGAAGAGCCATAGAAGTTCGCCGTTAACGATTGACTTGTATATGAGACGAGTATGATTTTCCGTCCGGAATCCGAGTAAATATCGGATGCCGTAACGATCAGAAAAGCTGGGGGGCGAGTGCCAATCGAGCGCCGACGTTCACGCGCTCCGCGCGAAGGTGTACAGCAATCTCGACCGTGATTGCGTGCGGTGATCAGTGCCTGTCCGCACGTGCATGAGAATTTTTGTTCTTATATCGTCGACAGCGCGCTAGGGGAGGCGGTGTTCAGCGGATGCGCTGGAAGGGTTCGAACGGCGACCGCGGCGACTTGGAAGCGCGGGCGCTATGCCGCATGGACGAATCGTTCGCGCCCAACAACATGGGCAACGCGATGACGGTGGCATCGTGAATCCGTTCACGCAATTGCGGCTCGCGCTGCAATCGGCGCGACGCCGTCCCGATGCTCTGCGAACGCTTGTTCAAGCCGGCAGCATTGTGAAGGCGGGAAATCCGCCGGCACGGGTGATGGTGTCAGGCGAGGTGGCTCAAATACGTTGAGCCACACCCACTTCACATATGAATCAGATGAGCCGGAAACGCCGCCCCCCCGCCCGTCACCCCCGCGAGCGGCGCGACCTGCTTGCGGCGTTCACGCGTCGGCGCGACGCCGAACGCGTCGCGATAGCTCTTGCTGAAGTGGCACGCCGACTGGAAGCCGCACGCCATCGTGATGTGCATGATCGACATGTCGGTCTGCAGCAGCAGCTCGCGCGCGCGGCGCAGCCGCAGCGTCAGGTAATAGTGGGTGGGCGTCATCCCGAGGTGCTCGCGGAACAGCCGCTGCAGCTGACGCTGCGACATGTTCGCAAGCCGCGCGAGTTCCTCGCGCGACAGCGGCTCCTCGATGTTGTTCTCCATCAGCGAGATCACTTCGAACAGCGACTTGTTCGCCGAGCCGAGCCGCGCGACGAGCGGCATCCGCTGCTGCGCGCTCGTGTCGCGCACGTGTTCGACGATGAACTGTTCGGCGATCTGCGTGACGCGCGCGGTGCCCACGCGCGCGGCGATCAGGTTCAGCATCATGTCGAGCGGCGCGACGCCGCCCGTGCACGTGATGCGGTCGCGATCGACCACGAACAATTCCTTCAGGAAGCGCGTGTCCGGAAACTCTTCCTTCAGCGCCGACATGTTTTCCCAATGGATCGCGCACGCGTAGCCCGCGAGCAGCCCCGACTTCGCGAGTGCATAGGTGCCCGTGCACAGGCTGCCGAGCGGCAGCCCCATGCGCGCGAAGCGGCGCAGCGTCGACAGATGGGCGGGCGTCGTCGCGCGCTGCACGTCCACGCCGCCGCACACGAAGACGATGTCCGGCTGCCCCACGCACTCGGCCGGCCCCGTGTCGACCGTGAGTCCGTTGCTCGCCGTGACCGGTCCGCCTTCCGGGCTGATCACCGACCAGCGGTAGAGCGGTTGTCCGCTCAGGTAGTTCGCCATCCGAAGCACCTCGATCGCATTGGTGAACGCGATCATCGTGAAATTCGGCAAAGGCATGAACGCGAAGTGGGACAGCGACGCTGTGCGGTCGGGGGACATGGGGGCGTTCCTAGAATCTCTAATAGCTTTTCGCCCGAAGGGCACGGATCGGGCTGCCGTATTGTGTGAGCGAGCGCAACAAGCGTGCCATACGGCTAAACCCTAGCTCCATACGTTGTATGGGCTTGACGTCCATGCTGCACTGCACCGTAAGCGGGCCGCGCTGCACCCCGGATGCACAGCGCAGGCACCGCCGAAGTGCTTGTGCAAAGCGAACGGCAAACGGCGGCGCGATCGCCCATGCGGAAAAGCACGACCGGTCACTTGTACAAAACGGACGCGCATGGCGGAAAAGGCCAAGAACGCGTCTAAATTCATCAATCCGCCGAAAATCCGAACGACAAGAATAGAGCCGTCGGCAGCCTTGCACTGGATGCGCTGGAAACCCAGGTTTGGCGGGCCTCGAGCTTCGGTTTCACGCCCTTTATTCTTCGTCACGGACGCACTATGTCGAACACCCAGCCTTTCTTCTCGCAGCCCCTTGCCGAGCGCGACGCGCCGGTGCGCAGCGCCATCCTGAAGGAGCTCGAGCGCCAACAGTCGCAGGTCGAGCTCATCGCGTCGGAAAACATCGTGTCGCGTGCGGTGCTGGAGGCGCAGGGTTCGGTGCTGACCAACAAGTATGCGGAAGGCTATCCGGGCAAGCGTTACTACGGCGGCTGCGAATTCGCGGACGAAGTCGAGGCGCTGGCGATCGAGCGTGTGAAGCAGATCTTCAACGCCGGCTACGCGAACGTGCAGCCGCACTCGGGCGCGCAGGCGAACGGCTCGGTGATGCTCGCGCTGGCGAAGCCGGGCGACACGGTGCTCGGCATGTCGCTGGACGCCGGCGGTCACCTGACGCACGGCGCGAAGCCGGCGCTGTCGGGCAAGTGGTTCAACGCGGTGCAGTACGGCGTGAACCGCGACACGATGCGGATCGACTACGACCAGGTCGAAGAACTCGCGCACCAGCACAAGCCTAACCTCATCATCGCCGGTTTCTCGGCGTATCCGCGCGCACTGGACTTCGCACGCTTTCGCGCGATCGCCGACAGCGTCGGCGCGAAGCTGATGGTCGACATGGCGCACATCGCGGGCGTGATCGCCGCCGGCCGCCATGCGAACCCGGTCGAGCACGCGCACGTCGTCACGTCGACCACGCACAAGACGCTGCGCGGCCCGCGCGGCGGCTTCGTGCTGACCAACGACGAAGAGATCGCCAAGAAGATCAACTCGGCCGTGTTCCCCGGCCTGCAGGGCGGCCCGCTGATGCACGTGATCGCCGGCAAGGCCGTCGCGTTCGGCGAAGTGCTGCACGCGGACTTCAAGACCTACATCGACAACGTGCTCGCGAACGCGCAGGCGCTCGGCGAAGTGCTGAAGGCGGGCGGCGTGGATCTCGTCACCGGCGGCACCGACAATCACCTGCTGCTGGTCGACCTGCGCCCGAAGGGCCTGAAGGGCGCGCCGGTCGAGCAGGCGCTGGAGCGCGCGGGCATCACGTGCAACAAGAACGGCATTCCGTTCGACACCGAGAAGCCGACCGTCACGTCGGGCATCCGCCTCGGCACGCCGGCCGGCACGACGCGCGGCTTCGGCGTCGCGGAGTTCCGCGAGGTCGGCCGCCTGATTCTCGAAGTGTTCGACGCGCTGCGCGCGAACCCGGAAGGCGACCCCGCGACCGAACAGCGCGTGCGCCGCGAGATTTTCGCGCTTTGCGAGCGCTTCCCGATTTACTGATCGACGACCCCCACAAAAGCAAGACTGGAGCGAGAGGCAGATATGAGCACGCTGCATCAGGACAGCATCATCATCGACGGACTGAACATCTCGAAGTTCGAGAAGCCGGTGTTCGAAGACATGCGCCGTGGCGGCATCACGGCCGCGAACTGCACGGTATCGGTGTGGGAGAACTTCACCAAGACCGTCGACAACATCGGCGTGATGAAGCAGAAGATCCGCGAGAACAGCGAGCTGCTGACGCTCGTGCGTACCACGGACGACATCTTCCGCGCGAAGAAGGAAGGCAAGACCGGGATCATTCTCGGCTTCCAGAACGCGCACGCGTTCGAGGACAACCTCGGCTACATCGAGGCGTTCGCCGACATGGGCGTGCGCGTCGTGCAGCTTTGCTACAACACGCAGAACCTGGTCGGCACCGGCTGCTACGAGCGTGACGGCGGCCTGTCGGACTTCGGCCGCGAAGTGATCACCGAGATGAACCGCGTCGGCATCATGGTCGACCTGTCGCATGTGGGCGGCAACACGTCGTCGGAAGCGATCGCGTTCTCGAAGAAGCCGGTGTGCTACTCGCACTGCCTGCCGTCGGGCCTGAAGGAACATCCGCGCAACAAGAGCGACGCACAGCTGAAGGAAATCGCCGACGCCGGCGGCTTCGTCGGCGTGACGATGTTCGCGCCGTTCCTCAAGCGCGGGATCGAGGCGAACATCGACGACTACATCGAGGCGATCGACTACGTCGTGAACCTGATCGGCGAAGACGCGGTCGGCATCGGCACGGACTTCACGCAGGATTTCGCGAAGGAATTCTTCGACATGCTGACGCATGACAAGGGCCGCTATCGCCAGCTGACGAACTTCGGCAAGGTGATCAACCCGGACGGCATCCGCACGATCGGCGAATTCCCGAACCTGACCGCGGCGATGGAGCGCCACGGCTGGAAGGAGTCGCGCATCCGCAAGATCATGGGCGAGAACTGGGTGCGCGTGTTCAAGGACGTGTGGGGCGCGTAAGCGCCGCCCGCCCGAACCGCCTCCCGCGATTCAACACAAGAAAAATCGGGACGTGCCCGTGCAATTCGCGCGGGCACGCGGACGATGTCGCGCCTGAGCCGCGCGGCCAATTTTCCTCACGGAGTCACCACGATGCAACCGCAACTGCCGATCAACGTCGATCCCGATACCGGCGTCTGGACCACCGACGCGCTGCCGATGCTGTATGTGCCGCGCCACTTCTTCACGAACAATCACGTCGCCGTCGAGGAAGCGCTCGGCGTCGACGCGTATGCCGAGATCCTCTACAAGGCCGGCTACAAATCCGCATACCACTGGTGCGACAAGGAAGCGAAGCTGCACGGGCTGACCGGCATGGCCGTGTTCGAGCACTACCTGAAGCGCCTGTCGCAACGCGGCTGGGGCCTGTTCTCGATCATCGAGGCCGATCCGGCCAGCGCGCACGCGAAGATCGAACTGCGCCACTCGTCGTTCGTGCTCCAGCAGCCGGGCAAGGAAGGCAAGCTCTGCTACATGTTCGCGGGCTGGTTCGCCGGCGCGATGGACTGGGTCAACGACACGACGCCGGAAGGCAAGGGCGCGCCGCGTGCGCAGTCGAAGGAAGTGCAGTGTGCGGCCGAGCATCACGACCACTGCATCTTCGAAGTGTCGCCGCTCGCGCACTGACGCGCTGACGACCCGACACAGCAACACAACAACACCCGCAACACGAGACATTCGAACGCCAGAGGTCGCCTGCGATGCGTTATCCCCACCTGTTCAAACCCATGCAGCTGAACCAGTTGACGCTGCGCAACCGGATCGTCAGCACCGCCCACGCGGAGGTGTATGCCGAGCCGGGCGGCCTGCCGGGCGACCGCTACATCCGCTATTACGAAGAGAAGGCGAAGGGTGGCGTCGGCCTCGCGATCTGCGGCGGCTCGAGCCCCGTGTCGATCGACAGCCCGCAGGGCTGGTGGAAGTCGGTGAACCTGTCGAACGACAAGATCATCGACCCGCTCACGCGCCTGGCCGACACCATGCACAAGCATGGCGCGAAGATCATGATCCAGGCGACGCACATGGGCCGCCGCTCGTCGTTCCACGGCGAGCACTGGCCGCACCTGATGTCGCCGTCGGGCGTGCGCGAGCCGGTGCACCGCGGCAACGCGAAGATCATCGAGATCGAGGAAATCCGCCGCATCATCGGCGACTTCGCGGCGGCGGCCAAGCGCGTGAAGGCGGCCGGCATGGACGGCATCGAAATCTCCGCCGCGCACCAGCACCTGATCGACCAGTTCTGGAGCCAGCGTTCGAATCATCGCACCGATGAATGGGGCGGCAGCCTCGAGAACCGCCTGCGCTTCGGCATCGAAGTGCTGACGGCCGTGCGCGAGGCGGTGGGCAAGGACTTCTGCGTCGGCCTGCGGATGTGCGGCGACGAATTCCACGAGGACGGCCTCGATCACGAAGCGCTGAAGGAAATCGCGCAGGCGATGTCGGAGACGGGCCTGATCGACTACCTGAGCGTGGTCGGCTCGGGCGGCGATACGCACAACACGATCGCCAACTGCATGCCGCCGATGGCGCTGCCGCCGGAGCCGTTCGTGCACCTCGCGGCCGGCATCAAGTCGGTGGTGAAGATCCCCGTGATGCACGCGCAGAGCATCCGCGACGCGGGCCAGGCCGAACGCCTGCTCGCGAACGGCATGATCGACCTGGTCGGCATGACGCGCGCGCAGATCGCCGATCCGCACATGGTGATCAAGATCCGCGACGGCCGCGAAGACGAAATCAAGCAGTGCGTCGGCGCGAACTACTGCATCGACCGCCAGTACAACGGCCTCGACGTGCTCTGCATCCAGAACGCCGCGACGTCGCGCGAAGCGACGATGCCGCACATCATCGAGAAGTCGCGCGGCCCGAAGCGCAAGGTGGTGGTGGTCGGCGCGGGCCCCGCGGGGCTCGAGGCCGCACGGGTCGCGAAGCTGCGCGGCCACGACGTGGTGCTGTTCGAGAAGAATGCCGAAGTGGGCGGCCAGGTGATGATCGCCGCGAAGGCGCCGCAGCGCGAACAGATGTCGGGGATCATCCGCTGGTTCGACATGGAAACCAAGCGCCTGGGCGTCGATCGTCGCTTCGGCGTCGCCGCCGACGAGAAGATGATCATGGCCGAGAAGCCGGACATCGTCGTGCTCGCCACGGGCGGTTCGAGCTTCACGTGGCAGGTGCCGGCGTGGGGCGTGGCCGAGGGCCTGGCCGTCAGCTCGTGGGACATCCTGACCGGCAAGGTCGAGCCGAAGGAGAACGTGCTGCTGTTCGACGGCGTGAGCACCCATGCGGGCGCGGGCGTCGCCGATTTCATGGCGAGCCGCGGCTCGAAGGTCGAGGTCGTCACGCCCGACGTGAAGGTGGCCGACGATTGCGGCGGCACGACGTTCCCGATCTTCTATCGCCGCCTGTATGCGCTCGGCGTGATCCCGACGCCGAACACGATGCTTGATCGCGTGTACGAGGAGGACGGCAAGAAGATCGCCGTGCTGCGCAACGAGTACACCGAGGAACTGGAAGAGCGCGCGGTCGACCAGGTGGTGATCGAGAACGGATCGTCGCCGAACGACGAGCTGTACTGGAAGCTCAAGCCGGAGTCGGTGAACCGCGGCCAGATCGATCCGCACACGCTGTTCGCGGCCGAGCCGCAGCCGTGCCTGTCGGAAGAACTCGGCAACGGCCGTTTCCTGCTGTTCCGTGTCGGCGACTGCATCTCGATGCACAACGTCCACGGCGCGATCTATGACTCGCTGCGTCTCGTGAAGGATTTCTGAAAATGAATCCGTCCTTCCTCATTACCGCACTGTTGTGGCTGTCGGTGGCGGGGCTCGCGTTCGCGGTCGCGAAGCGCTCGTCCTACTGGCGTCTCGGCCGGGCCACGGCGCCCGGCTCGTTCGGCGTCGCGAACCTGTTCGCGATCCCGAAGCGCTACTTCGTCGACCTGCACCACGTGGTCGCCCGCGACCCGTACATCGCGAAGACCCACGTCGCGACCGCCGGCGGCGCGATCGGTGCGCTGGCGCTGGTGTTCGTCAACTACGGCCTCGCGATCTACTCGCCGTGGCTCGACAAGCTGATCTTCCTCGCGGCGCTCGCGATGCTCGTCGGCGTGGTGTTCGTCTGGCGCCGCCGCGCGGCGAAGAACGTGCCGGCCCGCCTGTCGCGCGGCCCGTGGAACGCGCTGCCCTGGCTGCTCGGCTCGTTCGCGCTCGGCCTCGTGCTGTTCATGGTCGTGCCGACCGGTGCGATGTCGGGGGCGTTCGCGGTGCTTTGCGCGCTGCTGATCGGCGCCGGCGCATTCACGATGACCATCGGCGCCGCGAAGGGCGGCCCGATGAAGCATGCGATCGCCGGCCTGCTGCACCTCGCGTTCCACCCGCGTCAGGAGCGTTTCGCGGCGACCCGCGACTCGTTCACGGGCAACGGCACGGCAACGCCGCCGACCGCGCTGAAGCTGCCGGACATCGAGCACGAGGAATACGGCGTCGCGAAGCCGGTCGAATTCCGCTGGAACCAGCTGCTGAGCTTCGACGCATGCGTGCAGTGCGGCAAGTGCGAAGCCGCGTGCCCCGCGTTCGCCGCGGGCCAGCCGCTGAACCCGAAGAAGCTGATCCAGGATCTCGTCGTCGGGATGGCGGGCGGCACCGATGCGGCCTACGCGGGCAGCCCGACGCCGGGCCTCGCGGTCGGCCAGCATCGCGGCGAGCCGAACGGCCCGATCGTGTCCGGCCTGATCGAGGAACAGACGCTGTGGTCGTGCACGACCTGCCGCGCATGCGTGCAGGAATGCCCGATGCTGATCGAGCACGTCGATGCAATCGTCGACATGCGCCGCAACCGCACGCTCGTGCACGGCACGGTGCCGGGCAAGGGCCAGGAAGTGCTCGCGAACCTGCGCGAGACCGGCACGATGGGCGGTTACGACGCAGCCGCGCGCTACGACTGGTCGGTCGACCTGAGCGCACCCGTCGCGCAACCGGGCAAGCCGGTCGACGTGCTGTTCGTCGCGGGTGAAGGCGCGTTCGACATGCGTTACCAGCGTACGCTGCGCGCGTTCGTCAAGGTGCTGAACAAGGCCGGCGTCGACTATGCGGTGCTCGGCGGGACCGAGACCGATACCGGCGACGTCGCACGCCGCCTCGGCGACGAAGCGACGTTCCAGCGGATGGCGAAGCGCCTGATCGGCACGCTCGGCACGCTGTCGTACAAGCAGATCGTGACGGCCGACCCGCACGTGATGCACAGCCTGCGCAACGAATACCGCGCGCTCGGGCTGCGCGTGACGGTCAAGCATCACACGACCTACCTGGCAGAGCTGGCCGAGAGCGGCAAGATCGCGCCGAAGGCCGTCGAGGCGCTGCGCGAGAAGCGCACCACGTATCACGATCCGTGCTACCTCGGCCGCTACAACGGCGAGACGGAATCGCCGCGCAAGCTGTTGAAGACGATCGGCATCCAGGTCGTCGAGATGGAGCGCAACGGCATGCGCGGACGCTGCTGCGGCGGTGGCGGCGGTGCGCCGCTGACCGACATCCCCGGCAAGCAGCGTATTCCGGACATCCGCATCGCCGACGCGCGCGCCATCGGCGCGGACGTGGTCGCGGTCGGTTGCCCGAACTGCACGGCGATGCTCGAAGGCGTCGTGGGCCCGCGCCCCGACGTGCTCGACGTGGCCGAACTCGTTGCCGCCTCGCTGGAGTGAATCGATGAACACGATCAAACGAATCGATCCGCGCCGGCCGTTCATCATCACGGCCGCGGGCCTGAAGCGCATCACGCTCGGCCAGGAAGGCAGCGCCGATGCGAGCGCCGCGCAGTGGTCCGCGCACGGTCATGGCGCCGCGGCCGCGAAGCCGCGCCGCGCGGTGCAGGACCCGAAGCACGTGATGCTGGTGGTGGCGCACACCGAGCGCGGCGCGCTCGACGACCACTCGCGTCAGGCGATCGCCGCCGCGGCGGTGCTGGCCGACGCGCAGACGGAAGTCGCGCTGCTGGCGTTCGGCGAACTGAAGGATGACGCCGCGGAACTCGGTGTCGACAAGCTGATCGAGCTGCCCGACTTCGACCGCCGCGCATTCGCGCCCGAAAGCGAATTGAAAGCATTGCAGGCCTGTGCCGCGGCGCTCGCGCCGAAGCACGTGTTCGTGCCCGACAACGCGACCGGCGACGGCGATCTCGGCCGGCGTTACGCGGCCGTCGCCGGCGCGAGCGTCGCGACCCACGTGGTCGAGATCGACGCGAAGCATGTCGGCGCGTATGCGCAGGCCGGCCGTGCGTTCGCGACGCGCGGCTTGCCCGACGTGATCCTGCTCGCGCAGAACGCGGTGGAGGCGAAGCTGCCGTTCGTCGGCGCGGGCGATCGCCTGGCCGCCGACTTCATCCGCCCGGCCGGCGACGCGGCGCAGCCGTACCGCGATCTCGGCCTCGAGGAAATCGACGCCGCGCAGGTCGCGCTGGAGGAAGCCGACTTCATCGTGTCGGCCGGTAACGGCGTGTCCGACATCGGCGCGTTCGAGCGGCTCGCCGGCGCGTTCGGCGCGGCGATCGGCGCGAGCCGCGTCGCGGTCGACAACGGCCACTTCACGCGCGACAAGCAGGTGGGCGCGACCGGCAAGACGGTCGAGGCCAGCGTGTACATCGCGTTCGGCATCTCGGGCGCGGTGCAGCACTTGCAGGGGATCAAGGACTGCCGTCACGTGATCGCGGTCAACCTCGACGGCAGTGCGCCGATCGCCAAGCGCGCGAACCTGACGGTGGTGGGCGACGCGCAGGCGACCATCGCCGCGCTGATCGAAGAGGTGCAGGCCGCGCGTGCGTCGCGCGGACAATCGCCGACCGCGGTCGGCGCCCGTGAATCCGAAGGAGTCGCAGCATGAACGCCCCTCGCCAGTTGCAACGCATCGCGGTGCTCGTGTCCGTGGGCCGGCACCCCGTCAGCGGCACCGCGCGCTACAGCCGCAACGACGCGGCCGCGCTCGAGGTGGGCCGCCAGCTCGCCGAGAAACATCGGGCCCAGCTCGACGTGATCCATGCGGGCGACCCCGCCAATGAAGCGCTTGCCGAATACCTTGCGCTCGGCGCGCGGCAGGTCGAGGTGCTGGCCTGCCGTGACGGCGACGATGCCGCGCATGCGCTCGCCGCCCGCGTCGAAGGGTACGACCTCGTGCTGACCGGCACCCGTGCGGAAGGCGCGTACGACACCGGCATGCTGCCGTACCGCGTCGCCGCGACGCTCGGCTATCCGCTCGTCGGCTCGGCCGTCGACGTGACGGTCGACGGCGGCCGCGCGGCGGTCCGGCAATTCTTGCCGAAGGGGCTGCGGCGGCGCGTCGACGCGGCGCTGCCGGCCGTCGTCGCGGTGCATCCGCTCGCCAACGTGGAGCCGCGCTACGCGTATGCGCGGCTGCGGGCCGGCGCGATCCGCCCGCTGCTCACGGCGACCGGCGCGGACGCCGAAGCGGCCGCATGGAAGGTCGGCGCGATCGAGCGTAAACCCGTAAAACTGGTCGCCGCCGAGAAGCGCTCCGGGCATGCGCGGATGCTGTCCGCGACGACGACCGAAAGCCGCGGCGGCAACGTCGTAAATGAAGGGAGTTCAGTCGAAAAAGCACAAGTGATACTCGCGTATTTGCGCGAGCATCAGCTCATCGACTACTGAATTTGGTGCCTGTCGGCAAGAACCCCAGGGATGCAAGGAATCCGGAGCAAACGATGAAAGTATCGGCAGACATTCGTGCACTGATCGCGCGACGCAAGGAAGGCCACAGCCTCGAGGCGCCGTTCTATACGAGCGAGGAAATCTTCGCCCTCGACATGGAGGCGATTTTCCGCCAGCACTGGATCCAGGTAGCGGTCGAACCGGATATTCCCGAGCCGGGCGACTACGTGACCGTGGAACTGGGCAGCGACTCGATCCTGATCGTGCGCGACGACGACATGGAAATTCGTGCGTTCCACAACGTGTGCCGTCACCGCGGCGCGCGCCTGTGCAACGAGGACAAAGGCTCGGTCGGCAACATCGTGTGCCCGTACCACAGCTGGACCTACAACCTGACCGGCCAGCTGATGTTCGCCGAGCACATGGGCGAGAAGTTCGACCGCTGCAAGCACAGCCTGAAGTCGGTGCACGTGCAGAACCTCGCGGGGCTGATCTTCGTCTGCCTCGCCGAGGAGCCGCCGGTCGATTTCGCGCAGCTGCGCGCCGAGATGGAGCCGTACCTGCTGCCGCACGATCTGCCGAACACGAAGATCGCCGCTCAGGTCGACATCATCGAGGAAGGCAACTGGAAGCTCACGATGGAGAACAACCGCGAGTGCTATCACTGCGTCGCGAATCATCCGGAGCTGACGATCTCGCTGTACGAATACGGCTTCGGCTACCAGCGCTCCGACGCGAACGCCGAAGGCATGGACGCATTCGCCGAAACCTGCGTGCGCCGCGGCAAGGAGTGGGCCGAGATGGGCCTGCCGTCCGCCGAAATCGAAAAGCTGAGCGACGTGACGGGCTTCCGCACGCAGCGCCTGCCGCTCGACCGCCACGGCGAATCGCAGACGCTCGACGCGAAGGTCGCGTCGAAGAAGCTGCTCGGCAAGTTCGACCAGGCCGACCTCGGCGGCCTGTCGTTCTGGACGCAGCCGAACTCGTGGCACCACTTCATGAGCGATCACATCGTGACGTTCTCGGTGATTCCGCTGTCGGCCGGCAAGACGCTCGTGCGCACCAAGTGGCTCGTGCACAAGGACGCGAAGGAAGGCATCGACTACGACGTGAAGAACCTGACGGCCGTGTGGAACGCGACCAACGATCAGGATCGCGCGCTCGTCGAATTCTCGCAGCGTGGCGCGACCAGCAGCGCGTACGAGCCGGGCCCGTATTCGCCGTTCACGGAAGGTCTCGTCGAAAAATTCTCGGCCTGGTACATCGGCCGGCTCGCCGAAAAAACCGGCGCGTAGTAGTCAGCGGACAGCAAGCGGAGTCAATGATGAAACAACCCCAACGCTCACTTTGCTCGCTGCCCCCCGAGGGGGCGGTCAACCTCCTTGGGGCGGCCCGGCGGAGGTTGGCATGATGCGAGATGCAGCCAATTTCGAGCCGGCGGAAAGCCGGGTGACGCACCCGGCATTCTGGACCGCGCTGCCGGAGCGCTGGACGAGCGACGTCGAGGAAACGCTGGTGTGCTGCCAGGTTCGGCAGGAAACCCATGACGTGAAGAGCTTCTTCTTCCGTTCGCCGCAAGGCCGTGCGTTTTCGTTCGAACCGGGGCAGTTCATCACGCTCGAGCTCGACATCGAAGGCGAGACGATCAACCGCTGCTACACGATCTCGTCGTCGCCGGCGCGTCCGCACACGATCTCGATCACGGTCAAGCGCGTGCCGGGCGGCAAGGTGTCGAACTGGCTGCACGACAACCTGCGCCAGGGCGCGTCGGTTCGCGTGCTCGGCCCGGCCGGCGAATTCACGTGCGCACGGCATCCGGCGCGCAAGTACCTGTTCCTGTCGGCCGGCTCGGGCGTCACGCCGCTGATGTCGATGAGCCGCGCGCACCATGATCTCGCCGAGGATCGCGACATCCTGTTCGTGCACAGCGCACGCACGCCGGACGACATCATCTTCGCGCGCGAGCTCGACCTGATCGCGTCGAATCATACGAACTTCCGCACGTCGTTCGTCGTCGAGCGCGTCGGCGCACGCACCAACTGGCCGGGCGTCACGGGCTTCCTGACGTTGCCGCTGCTGAAGCTGATCGCGCCGGACTTCATGGAGCGCGAGATCTTCACGTGCGGCCCCGCGCCGTACATGAAGGCCGTGCGCGACCTGCTCGACGAAGCCGGCTTCGACCGCAAGCAGTATCACGAGGAAAGCTTCTCGTTCGAAACGCTCGCGCAGACCGCGAGCGACGAGGTGCTCGCCGAACTCGTGCCATTGGCCGACGGCGGCGACGTCGCGACGAAGCAGTACACGGTTAGCTTCGCGAAGAGCAACCGCGAAATCTCGTGCGGCTCCGAGCAGCACGTGCTCGACGCGGCACGCCAGTCGGGCGTGCGGCTTCCGGCGTCGTGCACGCAGGGCATGTGCGGCACCTGCAAGGTGAAGCTCGTGTCGGGGCAGGTGGAGATGAAGCACAACGGCGGCATCCGCCAGCGCGAGATCGACCAGGGGATGGTGCTGCTGTGCTGCAGCAAGCCGCTGTCGGATCTCGTGATCGACAAATAAGCAAACAAGCCATCGGCTGTCCGGGCGCGTCGCGTCCGGACAAGCATCCGTCGGAAAAGAACGATACCGCGGATTTGTGGTTGAAGAACCTAGAGAGGCAACGCGCGGTGAGCGCATATCAAGGAGATCGACCATGAAGCTGTTCGGAAAACTGTTGTGGACGGGCGCGGTGTCGGCCATGGTGGCGCTGAGCGCGTCAGCACTTGCGGATACGAAGCCGACACTGAAAATCGGCTACGTCGAAGGCTGGGACGACAGCGTCGCGACGTCGAACGTCGCGGCACGCGTGATCGAGAAGAAGCTCGGCTACGAGGTGAAGCTCGTGCCGGTCGCTGCCGGGATCATGTGGCAGGGTGTCGCGCGCGGCGATCTCGATGCGACGCTGTCCGCGTGGCTGCCGGTCACGCACGGCTCGTACTGGAGCGAATACAAGAGCAAGGTCGTCGACGTCGGCGCGAACTTTCCCGACGCGAAGATCGGCCTGATTGTCCCGGATTACGTGAAGGCGAAGAGCATCGAGGATCTGAACGCGGAGAAGAGCAGCTTCGGCGGCCGGATCGTCGGCATCGATGCCGGTGCGGGCGTGATGCGCAAGACCGACGAAGCGATCAAGAACTACGGGCTGAGCTACACGCTGATGCCGAGTTCGGGCAGCGCGATGACGGCCGAGCTGTCGCGCTCCGTCAGTGCGAACAAGCCGGTGATCGTGACCGGCTGGGCGCCGCACTGGATGTTCGCGAAGTGGAAGCTGCGCTTCCTCGAGGATCCGAAGAAGGTGTTCGGCGGCGCGGAGCACGTCGACAGCGTCGTGAATCCGCAGCTCGAAACGAAGGCCAAGCCGGTCGTCGCGTTCCTGAAGAAATTCCAGTGGAAACCGGGCGAGATCGACAGCGTGATGCTTGCGATCCAGAACGGTTCGAAGCCGGAAGCGGCCGCCGATGCTTGGATCGCAGCCCATGCGGACCGCGTGAATTCGTGGACCGAAGGCACCCAGTAACACGCGACGCTTCATTGCGCGCATCGCTATAAAAAATACGCCGGGAATGGCATGCAGGAATCCGAAACAATCGTGATTCCTCGCGGCCATATCCCGGAATTCTTTTACTGATTCTGCAAGAAACGGCGTAAGTTGTTACACTACGGCCCTTGTGCGGAGTCATCTCAGGAGGCAATGGATGAGTCAGGCAGGACTGCGTGCTAATCGCACCAGTGACGTTGAGGCAACCATCTCACATGATTCGACGGGCCACACGCTGCATCGTGGCCTGACTTGGAAAGACGCATTCTGGGTAACGAGCGGCGTGCCGGCAGGCGTGCTGTTCACGATCGGCGGCGTGTGCGCGACGATCGGCCAGCCCGCGTGGGCGATCTGGATCGCCGCGATCACGATGGGGCTGATTCAAAGCGCGACTTATGCGGAAATATCCGGGCTATTTCCCCATAAATCGGGCGGCGCGTCCGTGTATGGCGCGATCGGCTGGGTCCGTTACAGCAAGCTGATTGCCCCGGTGTCCGTGTGGTGCAACTGGCTCGCGTGGTCGCCGATGCTCGCGCTCGGCTGCGGCCTCGCAGCAAGCTATGCGCTCACGAGTCTCTTTCCCGCCGATGCGGCGGTGTTGCACTGGCAACTCAGGATCGCGGATCTCGGTTTCATCAAGCCGGGTCTTTCCCTGCGAATCAACGCGACGTTCATCATCGCGACGATCCTGCTTCTCATCACGTTCAAGCTTCAGCACAGCGGCGCGTCGAAGGCTGCGCGCACGCAGCGCATTCTCGGCATTGCATCGCTCACGCCGCTGCTGATCGTCGGCATCGTGCCGTTCGTCACCGGCGACGTGCCGATGTCGAACCTGCTCCCGCTGCTGCCGCTCGGTCACGACGCGAACGGCAATCTCACGACCGCGACGTTCGGCTCATGGAACGGGCAGGGCGTGACGATGGCGCTCGGCGCGATGTTCATGGCGGGCTGGGCGTCGTACGGCTTCGAGACGGCCGTCTGCTATACGCGCGAATTCCGCGATCCGCGTCGCGACACCGCGAAGGCGATCTTCTGGTCGGGTGCGCTGTGTCTCGTCGTGATGACGCTCGTGCCTATGGCGTTCCAGGGCGCGCTCGGCACGCAGGCGATGCTCGATCCGGCGATCGGCGACGGCACCGGTGTCGCGGCCGCGATGGCGCGGATCGTCGGCGGCGGCGCATGGGTCGCGAATGCGGTCGTCGTGATGCTGATGCTGTCGATCCTGCTGATCGTGATGACGTCGATGATGGGCTCGTCGCGCACGCTGTATCAGGCATCGGTCGACGGTTGGCTGCCGAAGTACCTGTCGCACGTGAACGAGCACGGCTCGCCCACGCGCGCGATGTGGACCGATCTCGGCTTCAACCTCGTGTTGCTGATGATGTCGGACTACATGACGGTGCTGTCGATCTCGAACGTCTGCTACATGCTGTTCGTATTCCTGAATCTTCAGTCGGGCTGGATCCACCGGATGGATCGCGGCAACTGGGATCGGCCGTTCCGCTGCCCGACCTGGCTGCTCGTCGCCGGTTCGATTTGCGGCTACGCGAACCTCGTCTATGTCGGCGCTGGCGCGAACCTGCAGGGCGAAGGCACGCTGCGCAACGGGCTGATCGCGATGCTGCTGATCGTGCCGGTGTTCCTGTTCCGCCACTACTGGCAGGATCGCGGCCGCTTCCCCGCGCAGATGCAGCGCGACATGGAACTCGAAGTGCCGAAGCGTGCGCTGTGGCTGAGCCTGATGCCGTATGCGGCGCTGATCGGCGCGGCGCTCACGATCTGGTTGTCGTACTACTTGGCGTGGGTGAAGTAAGCAGCTGACGCGCACGCGCCCGCGCGACGCGTCGAACGTTAGGCGATAAAAAAACGACCGGCAGGTGCCGGTCGTTTTTTTTATTTGCTCGCCGCCCGACGAACACGGCGCCAGGCCCGCGACGCGCTTACGGAAACACCACCGTCCGATCGCCGTTCAGGAACACGCGGCGCTCGATGAACGCCTTCACCGCGCGCGCGAGCGTGATGGATTCGACGTCGCGACCGACCGCCAGCAACTGCTCCGGGCGCAGCGCATGATCGACACGTTCGACCACCTGCTCGATGATCGGACCTTCGTCGAGATCGTCGGTCACGAAGTGCGCGGTCGCGCCGATCAGCTTCACGCCGCGCGCATGCGCCTGGTGATACGGCTTCGCGCCCTTGAAGCCGGGCAGGAACGAGTGGTGGATATTGATCGCGCGGTTCGCGAGCTTCGCGCTCGTTTCCTGCGACAGCACCTGCATGTAGCGCGCGAGGATCACGAGTTCGGCGCCGCTCGACTCGAGGAAGTCGAGCCACTGCGCTTCCTGCTGCGCCTTGGTGTCGGGCGTGATCGGAAAATGGCGGAACGGCAGGCCGTGCTGCGCGGCGAGCGGCTCGAAGTCGGGATGGTTCGACACGATGCCGACGATGTCCATCTTCAGCTCGCCCATCCGCCAGCGGAACAGCAGGTCCGCGAGGCAGTGCTCGAGCTTCGACACCATGATCAGCACCTTCGGGCGCGCGTTCACGTCGTGGATCGCCCACTGCGTGTTGCCGTCGCGGCCGCCGAGCTCGGCCGCGATCGGCCCGAACTCCTGGCGCAGCGCGTCGATCTGCAGCGTCTCATCCGTCGGATGAAACACGCAGCGCACGAAGAAGTGGTTGCTGAGATCGTCGTCGAACACGTTCAATGCATCGACATAGCAGCGATGGCGCTCGAGAAAGCCGACGACGGCGGCGACCTGGCCGGCCGCGCTCGGGCACGACAGCGTCAGGACGAATTGATCGGGGCGTGAGTCGGCGGTCATGAGGTTCCTCGGATGTCTTGGGGCGCGAACCCGCGCGGCGGCGCACCGGGGCGCCACGCTAGCGGGTAGCGGGAGACTCAAGTAAATCAGGACGATTTGGGCGCGGATAGAACCAACCCGCCGTGTGGCTGGTATCGGCACGCCAGCGCGGCCGGGCGGGGCGGTGGGGCGATGGGTGGTGGACGGGCGGTCAGGCAGCCCGTCACGCGCACGCGCACGCGTCGAGCAGCCAGCGCCGGAACACGTGGGTCGCGTCCGTCTCGGGCCGCTGCGGCGGCCGCACGAGAAAATAGCCGCGCGACGTCACGACGGGCGCGTCGACGAGCTTCACGAGCTGCCCGGACGCGACGAGCTCGTCGACGAGCGGCGACCAGCCGAGCGCGACGCCCTCGCCGAGGAGCGCCGCATGGATCACCAGCGCGTAGCTGTTGAAGGTCACGCCGCGCGCGGCGGCCGGCGCGTCGAGGCCGTGCGCGTCGAACCAGCCGGCCCACGACAGCCAGCGCTCGGGGCGCGTCGGCTGCACGTGCAGCAGCGGCAGCGCGTGCAGGTGGTCCGGCCGCGCGACGTCCGGGTGCGCGGCGCGGAACGCGGGCGAGCAGACGGGCGTGACGGATTCGGGAAAGAGCCGGGCGGCCGTGCACGACGGCCAGTGGCCGTCGCCGAACAGGATCGCGATGTCGGCGTGGTCGCGCTGCGCGTCGTAATCCTGTGACGTGACGACCCGCACGTCGACGTCCGGCATCACGTGCTTCAGGCCCGCGAGGCGCGGCATCAGCCAGTAGGTCGCGAAGCCGAAATCCGTGACGATCGTGAGCGCGCCGTGCTCGCGGCGCGCGCGCAGCGTCGCGGTGGCGCCGCGCAGCGTGTCGAGACTTACCCTTACGGCTTCGTACAGACACTGGCCGTCGCTCGTCAGCGTGACGCCGCGCGGGCTGCGCTCGAACAGCGGCACGCCGAGCTCCGCCTCGAGCTGAAATACCTGCTGGCTCACGGCCGGCTGCGTCGAGCCGAGCTCGCGCGCGGCGGCCGTGAAGCTCTGGAGACGGGCGGCCGACTCGAACGCGCGCAGCGCCTGCATCGACGGTAACGCTTCGGATTTCGACATAAGTCTCTCTAATGGCCCCATAAGGGCCGGCCACCTTCCCGCCCGAATTCGGGCGGGGGATAGTGCTCTGGACGGCACGGCGCCGCGCCGGTCCTTCCGCGATTCTAGCCAGTCGCGGCCGGTGCGCGCGGGACTTTCTGCAAGCCGCGTCCGTCATGCCGGCTGCGTCGCTGCACGAGCGTCGCGCCGTTCCGTTCGAACACCGATTTCCCCACGACCGCGATGACGAACCCGACTCCCAACATCCTGATCCTGATGGCCGACCAGCTCACGCCGTTCGCGCTGCCGGCCTATGGCAACCGCGTCGCGCGCACGCCGACGCTCGACCGTCTCGCCGCGCAAGGCGTGGTGTTCGACGCCGCGTATTGCGCGAGCCCGCTGTGCGCGCCGTCGCGCTTCTCGCTGCTGACCGGCAAGCTGCCGTCCGGTATCGGCGCCTACGATAACGCCGCCGAATTGCCGGCGCAAACGCTGACGTTCGCGCATTACCTGCGCGCAGGCGGCTACCGCACGATGCTGTCGGGCAAGATGCATTTCTGCGGACCCGACCAGCTGCACGGTTTCGAGGAGCGGCTCACGACCGACATCTATCCGGCCGACTTCGGCTGGGTGCCCGACTGGGACCACCCGACCGAGCGGCCGAGCTGGTATCACAACATGAGCTCGGTGCTGGAGGCCGGCCCGTGCGTGCGCACGAACCAGCTCGACTTCGACGACGAGGTCACGTTCGCGGCCAAGCAGAAGCTGTACGACGTCGCGCGCGAGCGTGCGGCCGGGCACGACGCGCGGCCGTTCTGCATGGTCGTGTCGCTGACCCATCCGCACGATCCGTACGCGATCACGCGCGAATACTGGGATCTCTACAGCGACGACGAGATCGACATGCCGGCCGTGCGGCTCGATGCGGAGCAAAGTGATCCGCATTCGCAGCGGCTGCGCTTCGTCTGCGAAAACGACCGCACGCCGCCGACCGACGCGCAGATCCGCGCCGCGCGCCGCGCGTACTACGGCGCGACGTCATACGTCGACGCGCAGTTCGGCAGCGTGCTGGCCGCGCTCGAGCAATGCGGGTTCGCCGACGACACGATCGTGATCGTCACGTCCGACCACGGCGACATGCTCGGCGAGCGCGGGCTCTGGTACAAGATGACGTTCTTCGAAGGCGGCTGCCGCGTGCCGCTGATCGTCCACGCGCCGGGCCGCTTCGACGCCGCGCGCGTGCGCGGGCCCGTGTCGCACCTCGACCTGCTGCCGACGCTCGTCGACTTGACCGGCGCGGCGCCCGCCGGCGGCTGGCCGGACCTGGTCGATGGCGCGAGCCTCGTGCCGCATCTGCAAGGCGCGCCCGCGCACGACGTCGCACTGGGCGAATACCTCGCGGAAGGGGCGGTCGCGCCGGTCGTGATGATCCGCCGCGGCGACTGGAAGTACGTGCATTGCCCGGCCGACCCCGACCAGCTCTACCACCTCGCCGACGATCCGCGCGAGCGCACGAACCTGGCCGGCCTGCCCGAAGCCGCCGACGTGCTCGCCGCGTTCCGCGCGGAGGCAGCGCAGCGCTGGAACCTGCCGGAACTCGACGCGCAGGTGCGCGCGAGCCAGCGGCGGCGCCGCTTCCATTACGCGGCGACGACGCAGGGCCGCATCCAGGCGTGGGACTGGCAGCCGTTCACCGATGCGAGCCAGCGCTACATGCGCAATCACATCGAACTCGATACGCTCGAAGCGATGGCGCGCTTTCCGCGCGTCGGGCGCTGAACGATCCGCACACGGTCATTGACGAACGACGAAGGAGACGCACCATGAAACGGCAATCCCATGCAGCAATCCGCAAGCTCGGCACGGCGCTCGCCGCGGCCGCATGCGTGCTGGCGACGCAGCCCGCGCACGCGGCCGATCCGCAGACGTGTCGCGACGTGAAGATGGCGGCGCCCGGCTGGACGGACATCGACGCGACCAACGCGATGGCCGGCGTCGTGCTGAAGGCGCTCGGCTATCGGCAGGACGTCGCGAACCTGTCGGTGCCGATCACGTACCAGGGCTTGAAGAAAGGGCAGGTGGACGTGTTCCTCGGCAACTGGATGCCCGCGCAGGCACCGCTCGTGAAGCCGTTCGTCGACGAGAAGTCGATCGACGTGCTGCACGCGAACCTGAGCGGCGCGAAGTTCACGCTGGCCGTGCCCGACTACGTCGCGGCCGCGGGCGTGCGCACGTTCGCCGATCTCGCGCGCTACGCCGATCGCTTCGGCGACAAGATCTACGGGATCGAGCCCGGCGCGCCCGCGAACCAGAACATCAAGCGGATGCTGTCCGACCATGCACTCGGCCCCGCGAACTGGTCGCTCGTCGAATCGAGCGAGACGGGCATGCTCACGCAGGTCGAGCGTGCGGTGCGCGACAAGCGCTGGATTGTATTTCTCGCGTGGGAGCCGCATCTGATGAACACCAAGTTCCACCTGACCTACCTGTCGGGCGGCGACGCGTATTTCGGTCCGAACTACGGCGGCGCGACGGTCAACACGGTCACGCGTCCGGGCTTTGCCGGCCAGTGCGCGAACCTCGCGCGCCTGTTCCGGCAGATGACGTTCTCCGTCGACGTCGAGAACCGGATCATCGCCGACATGCTCGATCACAAAACGTCGCCCGCGCTCGCGGCGCAACACGTGCTGAAGGCCGACCCGGCACTCGTCGAGGGCTGGCTGGACGGCGTGACGACCGCGTCCGGCACGCCGGCGCTGCCGGCCGTGCGCGCGGCGCTCGACGCCCGCTGACCTGCCTCCGGGCGGCCGGTTTTTGCCGCGCCGCCCGTCTCCGTGTTTTCCCGACCAGTCGCATCGAGACCATTTGGTGTCGCCTTCAGACGGGTGACCCGAAATATGGGTTTGTATTTTTCGCCAATGGCTACGTTATTGCGGAAAACGAAATACCGCAGCCAGCAGACGTACCGAATTCGAATCAGCCGGCGTATTGCGGCGCGCGCCAGGCCACGGTTCGTTCCATCGAACGGTTCAGGGAGGGTGGTCGATAATGAAGCAAAAGAAAGTTGCCGTAGCCGCTGCGCTTGCATGCGCGGCCTGTATTCCCGCCATCGGCCATGCACAGAGCAGCGTGACGCTGTACGGGATTCTCGACGCGGGCATCACCTACGTGAACAACACGGGCGGCTCGCACGTGGTCAAGTTCGACGACGGCGTCGCATACGGGAACCGTTTCGGCCTGAAAGGCACGGAAGATCTCGGCGGCGGCCTGAAGGCCGTGTTCGTGCTCGAGAGCGGTTTCCACCTCGGCAACGGGCAGCTCGGCTTCGGCGGGTCGGAGTTCGGTCGGCAGGCTTATGTCGGTCTGCAGAACGACTGGGGCACGCTGTCGTTCGGCAACCAGCTCGACATCACCAACGAACTGGTATCGATCTACAACATCTCCGCGTGGGGCAGCGGCTATGCGATCCACCAGGGCGACTTCGACCGCTTCAACGGTGACCGCCTGCCGAACTCGGTCAAATTCCTGTCGAACGACCTGAGCGGCTTCAAGTTCGGCGCGATGTACTCGTTCGGCAACGTCGCCGGCAACTTCCACCGCAACAGCGCATGGAGCGCGGGCGCGAGCTACACGAAGGGCGACTTCTCGATCGGCGCCGCGTACACGCGCCTGAACAACCCGAACGGCATCTACGCGTTCGACCCGTACGCGATGATCGGCACGCATACGTTCCTCGGCCAGCAGACCGTCACCGTCGATCCGGCGACCGGCGCGCGCACCGACCTGTTCGCGAATACCGCGATGGACGTCGACAGCCAGGGCACGTTCGGCGTCGGCACGAGCTACACGATCGGCAAGCTGACGCTCGACGCGAACTACTCGTACACGACGATCAAGGGCTTCGGCCAGTCGTCGCACATGCAGGTGTACGAAGGTGGCGGCCTGTATCAGTTCACGCCGGCGCTGAGCTTCATCGCGGGCTACCAGCACACGCGCTTCGAAGGCCACCACTGGAACCAGGGCACGGCCGGCCTGCACTACCTGCTGTCGAAGCGCACCGACGTGTACATCTCCGGCGATTACCTGCGCGCGTCGCACGGTGTCGATGCGGTGGTCGGCTACAGCTTCACGCCGTCGACCACGCAGACGCAGGCCGACGTGCGGATCGGCATGCGGCATTCTTTCTGAGTGGGGTGAGGTAGATCTTTCGACGTCTTCAGCGAGGTCTCTCTTTGGCGCGAACCACGGTTCGCGCTTTTTTTTTTGTGGGGCGTTGGCTTCGTGCCGCGTGCGTGGGTGTCGCGGGCGCGGCGCGGGGCGGTTGGCGATATCATCGCGGTTTGGCCGCATCGCGCATCGCCGATCGCCCGTTCCCCTCCGATGACGCCTCCTCGATGACCACCCCGTTACCCGACTCCAGCACTGCATCCGCGTTACCCGCCAACCTGTTCCGCCACGCACCGTTCCAGCGCTTCTGGGGCACGCGCGTGATGTCGTCGCTGGCGTTCCAGATCCTGTCGGTCGCGATCGGCTGGTATGTCTATACGCTCACGCACAGCGCGTTCGCGCTTGGTCTCGTCGGCCTCGCGCAGTTCGTGCCGATGTTCGCGCTGACGCTCGTCGTCGGGCAGGTGGCCGACCGCTACGACCGCCGGCGCATCGCGACGATCTGCCAGAGCGTCGAGGCGCTGGCCGCCGGCGTGTTCCTGTTCGGCGCGGCGAAAGGCGGGCTCACCGAACCGGCCGTGTATGCGCTCGCGGCGATCGTCGGCACCGCGCGCGCATTCGAATCGCCGTCGGTGTCGTCGTTGCTGCCGGCCGTCGTGCCGCGCAGCGACCTGCCGCGCGCGACCGCGCTGTCGACGTCCGCCAACCAAGCCGCGCAAATTCTCGGGCCCGCGTTCGGCGGGCTGCTGTACGGCATCGGTGCGCCCGCCGCGTTCGGCACGAGCGTGGTCGCGTTTGCGATCGCCGCGGTGCTGAGCGGCACGATTCCGCTGCGCAGCGCGCCGCCGGCCCGCGAGCCGGTCACGCTGCGTTCGGTGTTCTCGGGCATCGCGTTCATCCGGCGCGAACCGGCGATCCTCGGCGCGCTGTCGCTCGACCTGTTCGCGGTGCTGTTCGGCGGCGCGACCGCGCTGCTGCCGATCTACGCACGCGACATCCTGCAGGTTGGACCGTGGGGGCTCGGCGCGTTGCGCGCGGCGCCGGCGGTCGGTGCGCTCGCGGGTACGCTGTGGCTCACGCGTTTTCCGCTGAAGGGGCGGCCGGGCCGCGCGATGTTCGGCGGCGTGATCGCATTCGGCATCGCGACGATCGTGTTTGGGCTGTCGACGCATTTCGCGGTGTCGCTCATCGCGCTGGCGGCGTTGGGCGCGTCGGACGTGGTGAGCGTCGTCGTGCGCCTGTCGCTCGTGCAGTTGCGTACGCCCGACGACATGCTCGGGCGCGTGAGCGCGGTCAACTCGTTGTTCATCGGCACGTCGAACCAGCTCGGCGAATTCGAATCGGGCGTGACGGCTGCGTGGTGGGGCGCGCCGGCGGCGATCGTGGTCGGCGGCGCGGCGACGATCGCCGTGGCGCTCACGTGGATGCGCTTGTTTCCGACCTTGCGGAACATGAAGTCGCTGGAGCGCGATCATTGAGCGGCCGCGTTCACTGCAATTCATTTCAAAATGCTTTCTTGTTTCAATCAAATGCCAAACGGAATTCGGCTGGATAATCGTCTGATTAATTGGTCGGCCCACCGTCGTTTTCGATTGGACTGAAGCGTCAGCCAGTTCGACGAGGCCGGAAAACGAAAAAGGGGCTCTTCCGTCAATGTCTTGACACACAAGGCCTCAGGCGGCATTCGTCCGATGAAACAACGGATTTAAATTACGAAATCCATTCGGAAAATTACATAAAACTTTCCGTAATTTTCTGAAACATCGTGCTTTCGTATGACGAAGCGGTTATCAATTGAAACAAAAAGAAATACATGGAATGATACCGATTCTCATTTCCGTGACCGGTGCGGCGACTGCCGCCGGTGACTCGTCAACCCTAGCCAGCTAGTGCCGTCGGCCTGATTGCCGGTGGCCCGCAAGCCATCGCATCCGTGCCTCGTGCGCGCGCCTCGGCGCGTGTCCACGCGGGGCGGTTTCACTCCGACTGGATTTCCATGCTGAACAGGACCCCGTTCGCGAGCGCGCTCGCGCTGGCCTTTGCTTTGCCTATCGCTTCGCCCGCACTCGCTCAGAGCACGAACGCCGAACCGTCGCCGGCCACCGCCGCGAAACCGGGCGATGCGCCGCCGGCCGCCACCGCCGCCGCGCGCGAGACGCTGCCGACGATCAGCGTGTCGGGGCAGGCCGTGCAACAGGACTTCCAGGCCGAGCGCTCGAGCGTCGGCGCGAAAACCCCGACCGCGTTGCGCGACATTCCGCAGTCGGTCACGGTGATCAACAAGGCGCTGATGGAGTCGCAAGGGCTCACGTCGTTCCAGGACGCGCTGCGCAATGCGCCGGGCATCACGATCGGCGGCGCGGAAGGCGGGCAGATCGGCAACAACATCAACCTGCGCGGCTTCACCGCGCAGAACGACATCTATCTCGACGGCTTTCGCGACCGCAACCAGTACTACCGCGACACGTTCGACCTCGATTCGGTCGAGGTGCTGTACGGCCCGTCGTCGATGCTGTTCGGGCGCGGTTCGACGGGCGGCGTGATCAATCAGGTGTCGAAGAAGGCGAACCTGAAGCCGTCGGCCGAGGTGTCGACGACGATCGGCACCAACGACCGCTACCGCACGAGCGTCGACCTGAACCGGCCGCTGGGTGCGACGTCGGCGTTCCGCATCAACGCATTCGGCCAGTCGCTCGGCTCGACGCGCGACGTGATGAAGAACAAGGACTACGGGATCGCACCGGAGCTGCGCTTCGGTATCGGCACGCCGACCGAGGTGACGCTGTCCGCGCTGATCCAGCACAACTACGACATGCCCGACTACGGCGTGCTCGCGGTCAACGGCCATCCGGCGCCGGTGCCGAAGAACACCTTCTATGGCCTCACCGACGACCGCACGATCCAGGACGTGCAGACCGTGTCCGCACGCATCGATCATCGCGTCAACGATGCGCTGACGATCAGCAACCGCACGTCGTTCTCGCACTCGATGACCGATGCGCGCGAGACGGCCGCGAACGCGGTGCTGACCGGGCCGCTGTCGTCGAGCACCGCGCTGACGAACGGCAACTACACGTCGTTGCCGATGTCCGCGCTGTACGTGAGGCTCGCGAGCCACGACCGCGTGATCGAAAACCATTCGGTCGACAACGACACGATGGCGCATTTCAAGTTCGACACGGGCTTCGTGAAGCACGACTTGATCGCCGGCGTCGAGGTCGGCCACGACAGCTACACGAACCAGGCGTACACGCGAAGCGGTCTGCCGATCCTGTCGCTGATCAACCCGGCCTACCTGGCGTCGACGCCGACCAACGCGACGCAGACGCCGGCCAACCACGCCGAATCGGGCGCGACCACGCTCGCGGCATACATGAACGACACGGTGTCGATCGGCCGCGACTGGAAATTCGTCGGCGGGCTGCGCTGGGATCGCTTCCAGGCGCATCTCGCGAACACGGTGAGCGCGCCCCGCTATGCATCGCAGACCAACTATTTCACGAGCGTGCGGGCCGGCGTGATCTACCAGCCGACCGAATCGCAGTCGTACTACTTCTCGTACGGCACGTCGTTCAACCCGTCGCTCGAGACGCTGACGGTCACGAACAACACGCAGAACCTGTCGCCCGAGCATACGAAGTCGTACGAGGTCGGCGGCAAGTGGGATCTGCTGAACGACAACCTGTCGGTCACGTCGGCGCTGTTCCAGCAGGAGAAGAGCAACGCGCGCACGCAGACGTCGACGGGTGAATACCTGCTCGAAGGCGACGTGCGCGTGCGCGGCTTCCAGGCGAGCGTGACGGGCCACATCACGCCGAAGTGGCAGGTGTTCGGCAGCTACACGTACATGAACGGCGTGATCCTGAGCGCGCGCGACGGCACGCAGGGCAAGACGCTCGCGAATACGCCGCGCAACACGTTCACGCTGTGGACCACGTATGCGTTCACGCCGCACTGGGAGATCGGCGGCGGCCCGACGTACATGTCGGGACGCTACGCGGCGAACACGGACTACGTGCAGGTGGGCGGCTACACGCGCTGGGATGCGACGGCCGCGTATCACGCGAAGCAGTGGGACCTGCGCCTGAACCTGCTGAACCTGACCAACAAGTTCTATTACGATGCGTTGATCCAGTCGGACGGCGGCCGTGCTGTGCCGGGCGTCGGGCGCACGTTCCTCGCGACGCTCGACTACCGGTTCTGAGCGACACGCGAGCCGCCGCGCCATTCGATGAAAGAGGGGAAACGATGCTTGTACACATCCCGAACGTGCTGACGCCCGAGCAGGTGAGCATGGTGCGCGACCGGCTCGACCGCGCGGGCGACGCGTGGGTCGACGGCCGTGCGACGGCCGGCTATACGGGCGCGCCGGTCAAGCGCAACCAGCAGATCGCCGAGCATTCGCCTATCGCGCGCGAACTCGGCGACGTGATTCTCGCCGCGCTCGAGCGCAATCCGCTGTTCATCAGCGCGGCGCTGCCGAACCAGGTCTATCCGCCGCTGTTCAACCGCTACGAAGGCGGGATGACGTTCGGCAGTCACGTCGACGGCGCGGTGCGCGTGCTGCCGAACGGCGTGAAGCTGCGCACCGACGTGTCCGTCACGTTGTTCCTGTCGGCGCCCGACGAATACGACGGCGGCGAACTCGTGATCGAGGACGCGTACGGCGTGCAGCAGGTCAAGCTGCCGGCCGGCGACATGATCGTCTATCCGGCGACGAGCCTGCACCAGGTCACGCCGGTTACGCGCGGCGTGCGCGTCGCGAGCTTCTTCTGGGTGCAGAGCCTCGTGCGCAGCGATGCGCAGCGCGCGCTGCTGTTCGACATGGACACCGCGATCCAGCGGCTCAACGCGAGCGGCGCCGATACCGACGCATGCCGCAGTCTGGTTGGTTGTTATCACAATCTTTTGCGAATCTGGAGCGAAACGTGAGCGTGGCCGATCCCATCGAAATCGATACGGCGCCCGTGTCGCCCGCGTCACGCATTGCGCCGGGCGCGCGTCCGGCCGGCGCCGGCCGCGCGCGATCGCGCCGCGGTACGTTCATCAAGTGGCTGCGCAAGGTGCACGGCTGGGTCGGCCTGTGGGGCGCCGCGCTCGGCCTGCTGTTCGGCGCGACGGGGTTCCTGCTGAATCATCGTGCGCCGCCGCTGCGGATCCAGACCGGTGCGCCGCAGGTGGAGACGTTGCGGCTCGACGTGCCCGACCCGGAACCCGATTCGCCGCTCGCGCTCGCGCAATGGTTGCGCGGGCAACCGGATCTGCATTTGCCGGAACGGATGGGCCGCGTGCAGAAGGAACCCGAGCATCCGGTCGCATGGGGCGAGCGCGAGACCGTGCAGCCCGAGCACTGGCAACTCGTGTTCGCGTCGCCGCGTGAAAGCGTCGCCGTCGACTACTGGGTCGGCAGCGACACGATGACGCTCAAGCGCACCGACAACACCACGCTCGCGTGGCTGACGAACCTGCACAAGGGCGTCGGGATGAGCATCGGCTGGGTGCTGCTCGTCGACACGCTCGCGGGCGCGTTGATCCTGCTGTCGCTGACGGGCGTGCTGTTGTGGACGGAGCTGAACAAGCGCAAGACGATCGGCGCGGTGCTCGTGATCGGCTCGATCGTCGCGATCGTGTGGGCGGCCGGCGCGTAACGGGTAACGCGCGGGTGACGCCCGGTTGACGCTCAGGCGCCGGCGTCGCGCGTGACCTGCACGGCCGTGCCGTAGCAGATGACTTCCGTGATGCCCGATCCGATCTCGGTCGAATCGTAGCGCATCGCGACGATCGCATTCGCGCCGAGCTTGCGCGCCTCGGCGAGCATCTTGTCGAACGCCTGCTGGCGCGCCTTCTCGCACAGCGACGTATAGAGCGTGATGTTGCCGCCGAAGATGGTCTGCAGCCCCGCGCCGAACGAGCCGACGATCGAGCGTGAGCGCACGACGATGCCCTGTGCGACGCCGAGCGAGCGCGCCGTCGTATGGCCGGCCAGGTCGAACGCGGTCGTGACGCGCTCGGGCGTGAGATCGCTGATGGAGCGGGAGAAATCGTTCATGGCGGTGCACGGTGGCGCGGAAGTGATCGAACGACGATTCTATCCGGAACCGGAACCGCGCTCGAACGGGCGCGCATGCCACGCGCGCCCGGTGCGGCCCGAGGTGCGATCAGGGTTTGACGGCCGCGCTGCCGTCGCCGCCGAGATCGACCGCATACGCGAGCGCCAGCTTGCCGAACTTCAGCGCGTGGTTCGCCTGCCGATCCGAATTCTCCAGCGTGTCGTTCACGGTATGGATGTAGGGACTGTCATTCTGGTCGGCCTCGAACGGGAACGACGCCGGATAGCCCTGCGCGTTCCACGACGCGTGATCCGAGCACGCATACCCGCACTGCGACGTGCCGATCGCGAGTTCCGGCAGGTAGGTCTTCGCGAGGTTCGTCAGGTAGGTGTTCTGCGCGGCGTTCGTATAGTCGGTGATCAGGTAGATGTCTTTCGGATCGCCTTTGTAGTTCGTCATGTCGAGCTGCAGCACGCCGACCACGTTCGCATTCTGCGCGCGGAACTGCTTCGCGATCGCCTTCGAGCCAAGCAGGCCGGCTTCCTCGGCCGCGTAGCCGACGAACTTGATCGTCCGCTTCGGCCGGTAGTCGTTCGCGAGCAACACGCGCAGCGCTTCGGTCAGGCTGGCGATACCGGACGCATCGTCGTCCGCGCCGGGCGAGCGCGTGTTTTCCGTCGTGCGGCCGACCGTCGAATCGAGGTGGCCGCCCAGCACGACCGTGCCCGCGGCCGGATCGCTGCCGCGGATCGTCAGGATCACCGATTTTTGCGGGAAGCTCGTATGCGTGAACTGTTCGACGGTGATGTCGGCGCGTGAGCCGGCGAGCTGCTTCCACTGCAGCGCGAGCCAGTCCGACGCGGCGACACCATGCGACGTCGTGTAATAGCGGTTCGTGAAGCCGGACAGCGACGTGATCGTGCCGACGATGTTGCTGGCCTGCAGTTGCTGGATCCAGGTGCCGATCCGCGGTGCGTTCGACACCGTGTAGGCGGGCAGGGCGGCCTGCTTCGCGACTGTCGCCGATACCGGCTGCAACGCCTGGCGTGCGTCGTCGAACGAGTCGTGCACGATGTAGCCGGGCCCGTGGCCGCGCGCACGGTGTACCGCGTGCGCCAGCTCGCCGAGCCGGGCATCGTCGATCTCGACGATATGCACGGTTTCGCGGCGCACGGCGCCGTCGGCGGCCTTGCCGGCGTCGAGCGTCGTGCTGTATTGCGCGGTTGCGCTTGCATCGATGCGTTGAAGCTGCCGGAACGCGGTGTCGCCGAGCGTGATCCATACGGGCGCGGCCTGTGCGGCGGCGGTCAGCAGCATGCCGCCCAGCGCGGCGCTCAGGCGGGTCAATGTCAGAGTAGGCATGTTCGATCTCGTGAGGGTAGCGATGTCGAGGAAAGGGCGCGCCGCAGGTCGTGCGGCGCCCCCGCCTGCTGCGGAATTACGACTTCTGCGGCACGGTCACGCCGTACGTGCAGCTCTTGTTGTACGCGTTGCCGATCGCCGTGAGCTGCGCGCTGCTGTAGCCGAGCGCGGCCGCGGCCGTCAGCACGGCCTGCGCGGCGGCCTTCTGGTTCGTCGAGCTGTTGGTCATCGACAGCCCCTTCAGGAACGCCTTGTCCATTGCCTGCGCGCCGATCGCGTCGCGCGCGACGAGGTTGCACGACGCCCAGTACTGGCCCGCCGTGTGGATCTCCGCGCCGCGCGCCTGTGCGTAGGTGCGCCCGACGTTCCAGTTTGTCACGCGGCCGCCCCAGTATTCGTTGTGGCCGTCCCAGTTGTAGACCCACTGATACTGCGTGTCCGACGGGCTCCACTGATTGAAGTCGCGGCTGTACGCGGCGGCGAGATAATCGCCGGTGCCTTCCGACAGGCCTTCCTGTTGCGACAGGCCGCCGTTGGTCACCCAGTCGTGGATGCCGTGGCCGAGCTCGTGGATCACGACGTCCGCATCTTCCGCATCGTCGACGCCGCCCTGACCGAAGGTCAGCCGGCCGCTGCTCGACGAGTACGACGAGTTGTCGTCGCCCGATTCGCCGTGCGGGTCGTACTGCACGCCGCCCGTGTACTGGTACGGCAGCGCCTTGATGCCGAGCGTCTGGTTCACGTAGCGCAGGAACGTGTCGATGTGGTAGTACACGTTCACCGCTTCGAAATAGAGGTTGCCGCGCGTGAATTCGAACGTCGGCGTTGCCTGCGCCGGGCACGCGCCGTCGCGCGGCGCATCGTAATCGACGCACGACGCATACGGTCCCGACAGCGTGTAGCGCGAGCCCGACAGCGCGAGGTCCTTCAGCGTCACGCGCACGCGCGCGGCCGTGAGCTGCGTGGAATCGACGTCGTTGCTGTCCTTGTAGCCGGTGCTGCCGTAGCTGCTTTTCGTCGAAGACAGCGGATCCGGCCGAAACACGAAGCCGGTGCCGTCGGTCGCATAGAACGCCTTGTCCTCGGCGCGCAGCACTTCGCCGCTGTCCGCGTCGATCAGCAGTTCCCAGTCGCCTTTCGGGCCGTCCTGCGGGCGGCCGCGCACCTTCCACGCGGTATGCGTGCCGGCCTTGTCGACGAACGCGACGAGTTGCGCGTCGAGGTGCGTGAAGCCGCTTACGCCGAGATACGCACGGGCACGGTCGAGCGCCTGCTGCTGGTCGACCGCCTGCGCCTTGCGCGCGGTGGCGATCACGCCGCTGATCGTGTTGCTCGCGACGTACAGGATGCGGCCGTCCTTCGCGACGGTCACCGCGATCTCGCTGCCGTACACGGGCAGCCCGGCCGCCTGCTGCTGGAAGCGCACGACGGTGAAGTCGGCGTCGTTGCGCTCCGACGTCACCACGAGGCTCGCCAGCGCGGCCGCGTCGAGCCCGAGCTGCGTCGCCTGCGACGCGACGAAATCGCGCGCGGTGGCGGCGGGCGTGGCGGCCGCCTTCTTCGCGTGATACGCGGGGTTGTACAGCGTGACGGCGACGCCGTCGGCGCGGAACTGCCCGGCGGCCGTATCGGTCCTGGCCGCGGCCGGCGCCGACGCGACGCCGCGTGTCAGGCTTTCGCGCAGGCTCGACGCCTGCGGGTTCCCGACCTTGGAATCGGCCGCGCTGTCGCCGACGATGCCGAAACCGAGCGCGAGACCCAGGGCGAGCGGCAATGCTTTGCGTGATGTCTGCATACGTGATCCTCATCTCAACGGTTGGACACGCCCGCGCGCTTGTGGCGAGCAGGCACGACACGGCCCGCGCGCCGGCTCGATGGAACCGGTGCGGCGTAGCGGTGCTGGGAGCGTCGACTGACTAAGGATGACTAAGCGTCAGGTCGAAACGAATCGGGAAGGAACGGCGGCGGGGAAGCGAACGGCAGGCAGGTGCGGCGACGGCGAAGCGAGCATCGTCATGTCATACCCCTCGGATCGGCATTGAGATCGATTTGGCAGCCTGCGTGGCGCGACGTGCGCGGCCCCGGGCTCTCATCTCCTTAGGGCTGCCTATCTAATTGCGAGGTATGTTACAGAACATTTTCGGCGACATTGCAAATTATTTTCGAAGCCTGCTTCGGTCCGTCGATCATTCGCCGGCATTGTTCAGCGAATGGCGGCAAACGCAGCCGGCGCACGCAATAGCGCGCCGGATTGTACGCAAAAGCAGCGCCGTTCAGCGCGTCGCGCGGCGGTCGCTGCGCGGGCTCACGCCGAAACGCGAGCGGTACGTGCGCGAGAAATGCGACGGCGATTCGAAGCCGCACGCGACGCACACCGACGTGATGCTCATGTCGGTCTGCTGCAGCAGTTCGCGCGCACGGTCGAGGCGCAGGTTCAGGTAGAAGTGCGTCGGCGTGTCGTTCAGCGTCGCGCTGAACAGCCGTTCGAGCTGGCGCCGCGTGACCGATATCTCCTGCGCGAGTGCGTCGGAGCCGAGCGGGTTCTCCATGTGCCGTTGCATCGTGCCGATCACCTGGATCAGCTTGCGGTTGTGCACGCCGTAGCGCGCGGCGATCTCGAGCCGCTGGCTGTCCGAACGCTGCCGGATGCGGCTCACGACGAACTGCTCGGAGATCGCCGCCGCGAGTTCGGCGCCATGCCGGCGGCCGATCAGGTCGAGCATCATGTCGATCGACGCGGTGCCGCCCGCGCAGGTGATGCGCCGCTCGCCGATCTCGAACAGCTCCTGCGTCACGTTCAGGCCCGGGTAGCGTTCACGGAACGCGGCAAGCGCTTCCCAGTGCAGCGTGAGCGTTTGCGATGCGTCGAACAGCCCGGCTTCCGCAAGCACGAAGCTGCCGGTGTCGATGCCGCCGAGCGTCGCGCCATGGCGATTCTGGCGGCGCAGCCAGTCGGCGAGCGCGCGGTCGTAGCACACGAGCGGATCGAAGCCCGCGACCACGAACACCGTGTCGACCTGCGCGACGTCCGCGCACGCGGCTTCGGCCGCGACCGGGATGCCGTTGCTCGCGGCGACGGGCGCGCCGTCCGCGCTGATCACGTGCCAGCGGTACAGCTCGGTGCGGAACCGGTTCGCGACGCGCAACGGTTCGACCGCGGACATGAAGCCGAGCGCGGAGAAGCCGGGCAGCAACAGGAAATGGAAATCCTCTGGCATCGGGGCGTGGGGTGGAATCGGGTGGGCGTCGCGCACCGCGCGGCACGGTGCGGCGAGCGGCCGGGCAGCGCGGCGCGCCCGGCTCGCGGGAGCCGGACGTTCAACACGGGATTATCGCGGGTTTTGCGGGCGGTCAGCGCGTTTTTGCGCCACGCACCGTCCGGCGCGCCGTCGTCGAAGGCAGTTCGCCGAACTGGGCCTTGTAGGCGTTCGCAAAGTGCCCGAGGTGGATGAAGCCCCAGCGCGCGGCCGCTTCGCTGATCGGCAGGTCGGACTGCCGCGTGTCGAGCAGCAGGCGCCGTACCTGCGCGAGGCGCAGCGCGCGCGTGTAGTTCAGCGGGCCGGTTTGCACGACAGACTGGAAGCTGTTCTGCATCGTGCGCCGGCTCACGCGCAGTTGCGTGCACAGGCTCAGGATGTCGACGGGCGCCTCCGGATGCTCGATCACGTAGTCGTGCACGCGGCGCACGATGTCGGCGTGGCACGCATGCGTGAGACGGTTCGGCGGCCCGGGCATTCGATACGTGAGGAGATCGACGAGCACGTTGCCGACTTCGCCGCGCAATTCGGACTGCGCACGCGCCGCGTCGAACGTATCGGGTGCCGACAGCACGCGCTCGAGCAGCGTCGCGAGCTGGACGCTCGCGCGTTCGCGCGCGGTGACCGGCACGTCGACGACGCCGCGCCGCAGCGCGCGCTCGTCGAGCCGGACATCGGCCGCATCCTCGATCTGCTGCATCAGCGTGGCATCGACGACCACGCCGATCAGCGACATGTCGTCCGGTGAATGGAGTTCGAAAGGTGCGCCGCCGCGCGCCATCACGATCGTGCCGCGCTCCATGCGCGCATCGCCGAATGCAAAGTTGCCCGAGCCGGTGAGCGGCATCCCGAACACCGTATGCCCGGGCGGCAGGCGCCCGCGCTGGATGATGCGCACGTTCGCCGTTTCCTGGAACAGCTGCACGCCGTCGAGCACCGCGTGCTTGACCGCACTGCGATACGAACCGGAGCCGATCTGGTCGTAACGCTGATCCCAGCCGCGCAGCGCTTCGGCATGCCGGTCTGCGTCGTCGAACATCTGATGAAACACGCGCACGGCGCCTCCGGTGGTCGTTCGGACCGCGCAAGATTAAACCGGCCAAATGGTCGGCGCAATACGGAGGAGCGCTATTCCGACGGGGGTTTTTGAGGGGCCGGAGGGCATCGACCCGCGGGGCCTTTCAGGCGGTTTTCCAATGTCCCGAATCGGCACGCACGCGTTGCCGGTCCGGGTGCTGAACCGGTTTATTGTCGAACTACAGTCGCCCCACATAACGTGAATCCCCAACTGGAGGCGACATGAGAGCAAGGCGACGCACCGCGGTTTGCGCGGCGACGCTGGCGTTCGCGGCGGCGTGGGCCGGGCGCGCAGACGCAACGGAAAAGCCCGAGGAACTCGTCGTGCAGAAGATGCCGCCGTGGCATCCGCACGAGGTGTACGTCGTCGACATCGCGATGCCGACGATGACCGACGGGCGCATTTACGTGTACGACGCCGATGCGAAGAAGCTGCTCGGCCAGATCGGCGGCGGCTTCGCGCCCGGCCTCGCGATCTCGCCCGATCACAAGACGAGCTTCATCGCGACGACCTATTTCTCGCGCGGCTCGCACGGCACGCGTACCGACGTCGTCGAGATAACCGACAACACAACGCTCGATCATAGCGGCGAGATCGTGATTCCGGCGAAGCACGGGCAGCACGTGCCGTCGCCGTACAACACCGCGTTCAGCGCGGACGGCAAGCGGCTGTACGTCGCGAACATCACGCCGGCCGCGTCGGTGACGGTGATCGACGCCGTGTCGAAGAAGGTGCTGTCGGAGATCGACACCGCGGCATGCGTGCTCGCGTATCCGTCGGGGAACGATCGCTTCACCGCGCTGTGCGAAAGCGGCAAGGCGCTGACCGTCACACTCGACGCGAATGGCAAGGAGGTGAAGCGCACGATGTCCGACGCGTTCATCGACGTCGACAACGATCCGGCCTTCATCAACGCGTCGCGCTACAACGGCGGCTATCTGTTCACGACGTATCACGGCAACGTGCGCAGCGCCGACTTCAGCGGCGACAAGCCGGCGTTCGGCAAGCCGTGGTCGCTGCTGACCGACGCCGAGCGCGCCGAAGGCTGGCGCCCGGGCGGCATGCAGCAGACGGCCGTGCAGGTGAAGCAGCACCGCTACTACGTGCTGATGCACAAGGGCGGTGACGGCACGCACAAGGATCCCGGCACGCAGGTGTGGGTCTACGACCTGAAGACGAAACAGCGGGTCGCGCGCTGGGATCTCGCGCAGCAGAAGGTCGATCCGCTCGTGTCGATCCAGGTCAGCGAGGACGACAAGCCGTTGTTCTACGGGCTGACGGGCACGTCCGACCTCGTCGTGATGGACGCGCGCACCGGCAAGCGGCAGCACGTCGAGAAGCAGATCGGCAGTACGTCGACGCTGCTCGTGAATCCGTGAGGCCGCGATGACGCTCGATCCCGTACTCGCCACCAGCGCGCAAGCCGGCGCGGCCGTCGTCGTGCTGCTGGGCGCCTTCGCGAAGATGCGCCGGCCCGCGGCGTTCCGGCAAGCGCTCGCCGGCTATCGCCTGCTGCCCGATGCGCTCACCGCGCCCGCCGCGTTCGCGATTCCGCTCGCGGAAGCCGCCTGCGCCGCGGCGCTGCTGTTTCCCGATACGCGCATGACCGGCGCGCTCGGCCTCATCGCGTTGCTGCTCGTGTTCGCGGCCGGCATGACGATCAACATCCTGCGCGGCCACACCGACATCGACTGCGGGTGTTCCGGCTTTGCCGCCGCGCGCGCGGATGCGCCGCGCGGCATCGGCTGGCTGCATGTCGCGCGCGTGCTGCTGCTCGTCGCGCTGGCCGCGACCGCGCTCGTCGAGCCGGGCGGCCGCGCGATCGTGTGGTTCGACTACCTGACGCTGTTCTCTTCCGTGCTGCTGATCGTCTGCGCGCTGCTCACCGTCGACGTGCTGCTCGCCAACATCCCGCGCCTTTCACATCTGAGGAATTCATGATGCAAACCGCTCTCACCGTTTCCACCGCGTTGCTGTGGATCGCCGTCCTCGCGCTCGGCGCGATCTGTCTCGCGCTCGTGCGCCAGATCGGCATCCTGTACGAACGCATCATGCCCGCCGGCGCATTGATGATCGACAAGGGCCCGGCGGTCGGCGCGATCGCGCCGACGTTCGAGCTGACCGACATTCGCGGGTCGCGGATCAAGGTCGGCGGGATCGATGCGGCGGGCAAGGCGACGCTGCTGTTCTTCCTGTCGCCGACGTGCCCGGTCTGCAAGAAGCTGCTGCCGCTGTTGCCGTCGCTGCAGGCGAGCGAATCGACGCCGGTGAACATCGTGCTCGCGAGCGACGGCGAACTCGACGAACACACGCGCTTCGCGCAGAAGCACGACCTCGCGCGCTTCCCGTACGTGCTGTCGCAGGAGCTGGGCCTCGCGTATCAGATCGGCAAGCTGCCGTACGCGGTGCTGCTCGACGACACCGGCACCGTGCGCGCGAAGGGGCTCGTCAACACGCGCGAGCACCTCGAGAGCCTGTTTGAAGCGAAGGAGCGGGGCGTCGCATCGCTGCAGCAGTTCGTCCATGGCGATCACGACCACGGCCACGAAGAACACGCGCAGCACGCGTGATCGGCCGACTCTCTATCAACATCAACGGAGAACAACCCCATGGGCCTGTTTGATTCATGGTTCGAACGGTCGGCGCGCGGCGTCGCGCAGCATAGTTCGCGACGCAGCGCGATGGCGAGGCTCGGCAAGGTGCTGGTGGGCTCGGCGATGCTGCCGCTGCTGCCCGTCGATCGCACCGCGTATGCGGCCGATGCGGCATCGGGCGCGTCGGCGGCTTCCGGCGCCGCTGCGTCGGGCGCGAGCGACGATCCGACGAGCTGCGATTACTGGAAGTACTGCGCGATCGACGGCTGGCTGTGCAGTTGCTGCGGCGGCACGTCGAGCAGCTGCCCGCCGGGCACGACGCCGTCGCCGATCACGTGGATCGGCACGTGCCGCAATCCGCACGACGGTTCGGACTACATCGTGTCGTACAACGACTGCTGCGGCAAGACGTCGTGCGGCAAATGCTTCTGCAACCGCAACGAGCGCGAGAAGCCGCTGTACAAGCTGTCGCTGAACAACGACATCAACTGGTGCATGGCGAACGGCAATTCGAATTACCACTGTTCGGTTTCGGTCCTGCTGGGAGCGGCAAAACAATGAAAGTGATGCAAGCGGGAAAGATCGTTGTCGCGTGCGTGGCGGCTGTTGCGGGTGTTGCGCTGCCCGGTTTTGCCGGTGCGCAGCAGGCCGTCCATTACCCGGCGGGCAAGAGCCTGTTCGACGCGCAGTGCGCGGTGTGCCACCAGGCCGGCGGCAAGGGACAGGACGGCCTCGCGCCGCCGCTGACCGAGTATCCGGGCAAGTACGCGACGGCCGACGCGGGCCGCGCGCAACTCGTCGCGACGCTGCTGCACGGGATGTTCGGCGAGATCACGGTGCACGACAAGCGCTACAACTTCAAGATGCCGTCGTTCGCGAGCGCGAGCGATGACGACATCGCGAACGTGCTCAACTACGTCGTGTTCGATCTCAACGACAAGCACGGCGACGCGAAGCCGTTCACGGCGGCCGACATTCGCGCGGCGCGCGCGAAGGAGATGGACGGCACGGCCGTTCACGCGCAACGTGCGGTCGTGACGAAGGGGCTCGGGCTGTGAATGCCCGGTGCATTCGGCGGCGTGGCGGGTTGGTGCGCGGCGGCCGGTGTGCGGCAGCGTGGCGGATCGGGGCGTTCATCGCACGGCGTCTGCTTTCGTTGCCGACGGTGGTCGCGGCCACCGCGTGTGCGATCGCCATCCCCGCCCATGCCGACGGCGCGGCCGACGCGACGCTCGCGCGACAGCACTGGGTGCTCAACTGCATGGGCTGCCACACGGCGACAGGCGGCGGCATTCCGGGCAAGGTGCCGCCGCTTGCGAACTCGCTCGGTTATTTCACGCATCTGCCGGCTGGGCGCGAGTACGTGATGCGCGTGCCGGGTGCGTCGAATTCGGCGCTGTCGGACCAGGATCTCGCCGACGTGCTCAACTGGGTGCTCACGACGATGAACCGCGACGCGCTGCCGCGCGATTTCAAGCCTTATACGGCAGCCGAAGTCGCCGCGCATCGACGGCCGGCGTTTTCCGACGTCGCGACGGTGCGTGCCGGGCTGGTTCGCGCGCTGCAGGCGCGCGGGATCGACGGTGTGTCCGAACGGTACTGATTGTGCGTGGTGATGGCGTCGTGCCGATTCAGTGCGGTGGCGGCAGACGTTTGAAGCGGCTCCACAGCTTCTTCAATGTTTGATGATCGGCTGCGGCCCGCGCGGCCAGAAAGCCTCGCGCGAAACCCGCGCCCGGCGCGGCGTCAGGCGACGTATCGGGCAGCGCCTGCAGCAGCTTGTCCGCGACGACGGCGTCGTTACGCCAGCCCAGATCGTCCTGAAGCGCGGTCAGCGCATCGACATACGAGCGGACGGCCCGCTTGCGGCACAGCGACGCGAAGAATTCGGTCGCGTATCGAACCTTCTTCGCCGCGATGCGGGCACGGTGGCGACGATGATCGTCCAGATCGGCCAGCCGCTTGCCACGCTTGATCAGTTTCCTGTGCCGACGACGCAGAACATCAGCGGCAAACGGCTTCGCGGGCTGCATGATCGCGGCGCGCTGTTCGTCGGACATCTCCGCTCGCCAGCCCTTTCGGCTCAACCATGACGCGAGCTGCAACGCGAGCCGCGTGTAGCGAACCGACCCGACTGCCGCGGCCGCGCGTTGCCGGTTCTCGACGGCAATGTGTTCACACGCTTCGCGCACCGAATGCATCTCATCCGGAATGCCGTTCGTACCGGCATGGTCGAGCGTCGTTCCCGCCAGCACCTCCCAGTCACGCGCGGCGCCGAGCTCGGCGGCGATCCAGCGCAGCTCGTCGTCGAGGCCGGGATACGCGGGAATCACTTTCGCGAACAGGTCGAGCGCCGAGCGCAAACGGCGAAGCCCCACACGCATCTGATGGACGCACGACGGATCGTGGCCGGACTCGACGCCACGTTCGTTGGCGTGGACCTGATCCAGACAGTTGCGCGCGATTTGGCAGAAGGCGCCTTCGATCGAATCGCTTTTCTTCAGTTGTAACGGTTGCGCCTTGACGGGTGGACGGTGCTCGGCCACCAGCAGGCCGTAGCCGAGATCGGCCTTGCTCTCGCGATCGATGCGCAACGGTACGATCTCCAGCAATTCCAGTGCGACGCCGTAAAGGCTTTCAGGCCGGCCCCGTTTCAGCTCCAGTTCGACGGCGGCGATCGGCACCGAATTCGACTCCGCCTCTACGGTCCCCTTGTCGAGCGCCACCTCGACTTCGTCGCCGGACGGCAAGCGCAGCGGTAAAACCGAACGCCTGATTCGCGTGACGAATACGGGCTCGAGCCGGGCCGCCGTGGCCACGTCGCGAATCAGCCTGCCGCAGTCGCTGTCAGCGGGCACTCGATCCCGCAGCCGCGCCAGATCGGGGAGGTCGCCAACGACCGGCATCTCGAACTCATCGCGGTCGAACAAGCCGGCCTGCACCGATCCTTCCAGCTTCAACGTCTGAATTCGCTTGTTGCCGACCGCGCGTACCCGCAGAGACGCCCCGCACCCGTGAAATGACAACGCGGATGTATCGAAGTACGTGCTCTTCAGCAGCTGAGGCGCGTGGGCGCTGCTTGATTGCGCGAGCAACGGCGCGCGGCGCAACTTGTCGAGATCCTTCACGGAAACCCGTAGCTTCAACTCCCGTTCCATATCGCCCTCCGATGTGGCACCTGACTATCAGACTACACCGCAGCGCACGCGAGTTCCCACGCCGAATCGTCCCGTTTGCGTTTTAAGCGTTTGCTGTCACTGGCGGAGGCCCCAGATACGGCGCTCCGGCCATCACCACGCATGCATTGATCCGGCCGATCCGTTTTCAACCCGATGCTTCGTCTTCCCAGTCGTGCCACTCCACCCGATGCGTTTTCAGATAGCCGCTGACCGCCTCCCCAACCGTCGGAAAGAAGTTGCTTTCGCCGAACATGCCAAACATCCCGTAATGCTTGAGACTATCTTTTACCGGGCCTTTCAGCTCCGCGAAGACCAGTTTGACCTGCCGCGCCGCCAGTTCGCCATGCAGCCGTTCGAGCACATCGGCGGCGGTCAGGTCGATATCGGTCACGGGCTCCGCCGCGATGACGATCCAGCGCGCCGGCTGGGGCGATTCGTCGACGGCGCGCAGCACGCGCTCACGAAAGATCTCTCCGTTCGCGAAAAAAAGCGGCGCATCCCAGCGCAGCAGCACGAGCCCCGGCACGCGCCGCGCTTCCGGATGGCGCGACACGTCGTGATAGCCCTTCATGCCGTCGACCCGCCCGAGCACGGCGTCGTAAGGCCGCCACGCACGCCAGAGGAACGACAGCACGGTGAGCAGCAGCGCCAGCGCGATGCCGTTCACGACACCCAGGACCGCAACGCCGACGAAGCACACCAACGCCAGCACGAACTCGCTCTTGCGCAGACGATAAAGCCGCATGACGCCCCGCACCTCGATCATGTTCATGCATGCGGCAATCACGACGGCAGCCAGCGCGGATTGCGGCGTGTGCGACAGCGCGCGTGGCGCGAACAGGAGCAGCGCGGCGACGACGGCGGCCGCCACCACGCCCGTCGCCTGCGTCTTCGCCCCCGCCGCCTCCGCGACCGGCGTGCGGGAGCCGCTCGCGCTCACCGCGAACCCCTGCACCAGACCGGCGGCGAGGTTCGACAGCCCGAGCGCGACGCATTCGTGATTCCGGTCCACGCTGGTGTCGTTGCGCAATTCGTAGGTGCGTGACAGCACGCTGATATCCGTGAACGAAACGAGCGCGATCGCCGCCGCGCTGCCCGCGAGATGCAGCCAGTCGTCGAACGTCACGTTCGGGATGCGCGGCACGGGCAGCCCTTGCGGGACCGCGCCGACGGTCGCCACGCCCGCGCGCCGGGACAGATCGAACCACATCACCACCGCCGTCGCGCCCGCCACGGCGAGCAGCACGCCCGGCACTTTGGGCCAGAGCCGTTTACAGACGAGTATCAGCACGAGCGCGGCGACGCCGAGCGCGAACGAAGTCGCGTTCACCCTCGATGCCGCGATGCCTTCGATCACGTCGCGCACCTTCTCGACGAACGATTCGCCATGGCCTTGGTATCCCAGCAGCTTGGGTAGCTGTCCGATGCTGATCGTCAGCATGATGCCGTTCAGGAAACCGTGCCGGATGGGCAGCGACAGCAGTTCGGTGACGAATCCGAGCCTGAGCGCGCCGACCGCGATGCAGATCGCGCCCGCGAGTATCGCAAGCGCTCCGGCAAGAGCCAGCCCGCGCGTGGCATCGCCGTGAGCAAGCGGCACGATGCTTGCGGCGATCAAGGCGACCAGCGCGGAGTCGGGGCCGAGAACGAGGATGCGGCTCGGGCCGAAGAGCGCATACGCGAGCATCGCGGCGAACGATGCATAGAGGCCGCTGACGGCGGGCAGGCCCGCTGCGTTCGCGTACGCCATGCCGGCAGGCACGAGCACGGCGCTGAGCGTGACGCCGGCAAGCAGATCGTGCGGCAGCCACGACCATTGATAGCCACGCACCGCGGCGAGGCCGGTGAACCACCGCAGCGGGCCGGCAGCGGGCTGGCGAGTCGATTGAACCGAATGGGGGCGGGCACGGCTTTTCATGTTTATCGCGGCGTGTCAGGAAACCCGGGCGGAATCGTTCGCCACCTCCGCCTGTGCCATTGAAGATTAGGTTCCGGTATCGTCGGAGAGCAAGCGCGGTTTCACGATGTTGCGTTTCGACGCGCGGGCTTCACGTGAGCGCCAATCGGCGGACGAGCCGGCGGTCAATCGCGTGCCGTGCTCATGACGCACCACAACACACCAAAATCCCAAGCCTCAGACGGCTTTCGTTAGAATCGGTCGTCGTCGAATCAAAAACGCGGATTTGCACAGGCGTGGAGGCATCGCGTCACGAATACCGCTCGCTCTCACCAGATGGCTCATCCTTTACCGGAGGCAAACGTGCCAGGATTACTTCCCGATGTCGACCGCGACGGGCTTCTCGAATATTCGGTGGTGTACACCGACCGGTCGATCAATCACATGTCGCAGCGCTTCCAGGGCGTCATGCGCGATATTTCCGCCGCGCTGAAGAAAGTCTACAACGCGAAGGCGGCCGTCATCGTCCCGGGCAGCGGCACATTCGGCATGGAAGCCGTGGCACGGCAGTTCGCGACGAACAAGAAGTGTGTGGTCATCCGCAACGGCTGGTTCAGTTACCGCTGGTCGCAGATTTTCGACATGGGCGGCATTCCGTCCGAAGAGATCGTGTTGAAAGCGCGCCCGGTCGAAGCGGGCAGGCAAGCCGCCTTTGCACCGGCTCCGATCGACGAAGTCGTCGCCGCGATTCGCGAGCACAAGCCGGATCTGGTGTTCGCCGCGCACGTCGAGACCGCATCGGGGATGATGTTGCCCGATGCGTATCTGCGCGCGGTGGCCGACGCCGTGCATGCGGTCGGCGGCATGTTCGTGCTGGATTGCATCGCGTCCGGCACGATCTGGGTCGACATGGAGAAGAGCGGCGTCGATGTGCTGATCAGCGCGCCGCAAAAGGGCTGGAGTGCGTCGCCGGGTTGCGCGCTGGTCATGCTCGGCCCGCTCGCCCGCGAGCGCATCGATGCGACGACCAGCACCAGTTTTGCGTGCGATCTGCGCAAGTGGCTGCAGATCATGGAAGCCTACGAGAACGGCGGCTTCGCGTACCACGCGACGATGCCTACGGACAGCCTTGCGACGCTGCGCGACGTCATCAAGGAAACCGAAGCATACGGTTTCGACAAGGTGAGGGCGGAGCAGCTCGAACTCGGCACGCGGATTCGTGCGTTGCTGGCCGAGAAGGGGTTCAGGAGCGTGGCTGCCGCAGGCTTCGAGGCGCCGGGCGTGGTGGTCAGTTATACGGACGATGACGACATCCGCTCCGGCAAGAAATTCGCGGATATCGGTGTGCAGATCGCAGCCGGCGTGCCGCTTCAATGCGACGAGCCGGCGGATTTCAAGACCTTCCGTATCGGCTTGTTCGGGCTCGACAAGCTGCATGATGTCGATGCCGCGGTCGCGAGGTTTGCCAGTGCGTTGGAGCGGGTTGTGTAGGGCGTTGGTTTGGTGTGACCGGAGCGCGTGAATGTGGCGGTGACCGATGGACGCATTGAAGCGATCGATGGCGACGGGGGAGATGTCGATGCCGAAGCTTTCCTTCAATGCGAATTTTCCGGCGAGATGCAGGAGCAGTCGGCCATCGCCGCAGCCGAGATCGAGAACACAGTGTCCATCGCGGACAGTGGACTCCGCGGCGGCGAAATCCCACGTCGCCCGGACCGTCGTCAATTCGGACTCGTCGAATAGCGGCTCGTGGAAGTAGTAGTGACTGATTCTGAGATCAGCCTCCTTTTGTAACCATGCTTGGTCTGTTCTTGACATTCAACGCGATGCCGCATGCGCCGATAATCGCCGTTGCGACTCCCACAATCACGAGAGCCATACTCACGTGTGCCGTACTGATCAGGCCGGCGCTCAGAAAGCCGAGAAACACCGAAGTCTGGATGCAAAACAGGTAGGCCGGCATCAGGTTGACACGTCGCTGCGGATCGATCGCCTTCATCATGAAACTCGCCGTGAGTGCGTTCTGGATGCCGTTTGCCGACCCGATCAGAAACGTGGCGCACATGATGGTCCACGCTGCGTCACTCAATGCGAGCCATAAAATGCCGGCGCCGATGAGGCTGGCGGCGATGGAGGCACCGGCGGCATCACCGCGCCTCGCAAACAGGCCCGCAAATAGCACGGGGCCAACAATCAGACCCACACTCAATGCGCTGATGGCGAGTCCATAGATCTCTGCACTGAATTGCAGCTCAGTACGCACTCGAAATATCAGGAGTACATTGAGCGTCGATGTGAGCACGACCGTCATCAACAGCGGAGCGATCGCACGGATCACGCCGGCCGTGCGAAAGAGACCGAGCAGGTCGAGTCGTCCCTTCTGCCTGGTTTGCGTGGAGGTCCGACCGGATTTCGAAATAAAGGAATCCAGGCCCTTGAAACATAACGAAGTGACCGGCGCGGCGATCAATACCAGCAAAGCCAGCAGCAATAGCCCCCGTGAGCGATCGACCATCCCGTACAGGAAGCCGCCGAGAGCGGGGCCGCCCACATAACCCATGTTCCGCACCGATTGCGTAATCCGATTGGCGCGATCGATGTACAGTTCGTCGGTTGCATAGCTCGGAATAGCCACCATGATTGCGGCCCACAGAAGAGACCCCGTGGATCCGAGCGCCATTGAAACGACGATGTAACTCCAGAACTCATTGGCCAGGGAAGCTGCCGCGATCAGAATCGCCTGAAGGAGAAATACCGCGGGAATCGTTTGGCGAGGCCCGATCCGCTGGAGGATCATCGGGGCGATCGGGCCGGATAGAATGCCTCCGATGAGACCTGCGGCAAGCAATATCGATACCGATGCAGTATCGTCAGCCAGCCTCAGTGCAAAGTTCACTTGAGCTGCTTCATCCGCGAAGCTGCCAAACGATAGGGCGATGCAGATGAAGACGAGTGCCCATCGACCTGTGATGCCCATCAAAGTGCTCCCCAAGGTGCCAGTGAACGTACGTCATGGCGGGTACGCTCGGACGCCTGCAGCAGGCGTTTGCAGTAGTTCGCATTTTGCTGAGAATCGTTGCCGGTGGTTTTCACTAAGAGCCTGCCTGCCGAGAAAGCTGCGCCAAATTCAATATCTGTATCAGGAATTTGAAAGAAGAATAAATATAGCCGATCCCCATATATGCGGGGATGCGAGATAAATTTATATAGATAGGCGGAGCTTGTCGAGGCGGAGAAGTTGATTTCGTACTTTTACGAAATTGCTATTTTTTGGATTTGTTTTTTTGTCCGATTGCCTGGCAGAAGAGGCGGAGTTTATTTTCTGGATATCGCTGTTGGCGGTGAACGGTCGATCGTTGGCTCGCCGGTCGAACAGGGTATCCGGTGATGATTCCCGCCCGCCACCCGCGCCGCTCGACTGGGTCGCCCACAGCCGACCCGCATCAAGCAATTACATCAACCGCAATCAAGCAGCCACGTTCCGATTCGCCTCGATCACCGTCAACGCCGTCATGTTCACGATCCGCCGCACCGTCGCACTCGACGTGAGAATGTTCACGGGTGCATTGACCCCGAGCAGGAACGGTCCCACGGCAACGTTGCTGCCGGCTTCGGTCTTGAGCAGGTTATAGGCGATATTCCCCGCATCGACGTTCGGACACACGAGCAGGTTCGCCGCGCCCTTCAGCGGCGACATCGGCAGCAGTCGCGCCCGCAGCCCTTCATCGAGCGCGCAGTCGCCATGCATCTCGCCATCGGCTTCGATATCCGGCGCCTGCGCGCGAATGATCTCCAGCGCCTGCCGCATCTTCACGCCCGAAGCCGCGCTCCCCGAGCCGAAGTTCGACCGCGACAGCAGCGCCACCTTCGGCGTCAGATTCAGCCACTCCATCTGCCGCGCCGCGGCGATCGTGAATTCCGCGATCTGCTCCGCATCGGGGTTGTCGTTGACGTGCGTATCCACCAGCGCGACCGTCCGCTGGTTGAGCAGCAGGATATTCATCGCCGCGTAGGTCGACGCTTCGGGCTTCCTGCCGATCACTTCGTCCACGAACCGCAGGTGATTGTGATATTCACCGACCGTCCCGCAGATCATCCCGTCCGCATCGCCGAGCCGCACCATCATCGCGCCGATCAGCGTCAGCCGACGCCGCATTTCGACGCGCGCCATTTCCTTCGAAATGCCGTCGCGGCAGCGCAGTTCCCAGTACGTCGTCCAGTATTGCGGGAAGCGCTCGTCGTATTCCGGATTGGTTACTTCGACATCCTGACCGAGTCGCAGGCGCAGGCCGAACCGCTCGATACGCGCGAGCAGCACCTCCGGACGGCCGACCAGGATCGGACGCGCGAGCTTCTCGTCGACGATGACCTGCACCGCGCGCAGCACGCGCTCGTCCTCGCCTTCGGTGAACACGATGCGCGCCTTGCCGCCGTCACGCACGAGCTGGCGCGCGGCCGCGAACAGCGGCTTCATGAACGCGCCCGAGTGGTAGACGAACTGCTGCAGCTGCTCGACATACGCGTCGAGATCCTCGAGCGGGCGCGTCGCCACGCCGCCTTCGATCGCCGCCTTGGCCACGGCCGGTGCGATACGCACGATCAGGCGCGGATCGAATGGCTTCGGAATCAGGTATTGCGGGCCGAACGACACTTCGTCGCCACCATAGGCGGCCGCGACGACGTCGTTCTGCTCTTCTTCCGCGAGGCCCGCGATCGCGTGAACCGCAGCAATTTCCATTTCGCGGGTGATGGTCGTTGCGCCCACATCCAGTGCGCCGCGGAAAATGTACGGGAAGCACAGGACGTTGTTGACCTGGTTCGGGAAATCCGAGCGGCCCGTCGCGATCACGACGTCGTCGCGCGTGGCGTGCGCCAGTTCCGGGAAAATTTCCGGCGTCGGATTGGCCAGCGCGAGAATCAGCGGACGCGCGGCCATCGCCTTCAGCATGTCCGCGCTCAGGATGCCGCCGACCGACAGCCCGAGGAACACGTCGGCGCCGCCGATCACTTCCGCGAGCGTGCGCGCGTCGGTTGCCTGCGCGAAGCGTTCCTTGGCCGGATCCATCAGCGTGGTGCGGCCGCGATAGACGACGCCTTCGATATCCGTCGCCCAGATGTTCTCGACCGGCAGCCCGAGGTCGACCAGCAGGTCCAGACAGGCCAGCGCCGCGGCGCCGGCGCCCGACGTCACGACCTTCACCTCCGAAATCGATTTCCCGACCACCTTCAGCCCGTTGGTGAACGCGGCGGCGACGGTGATGGCGGTGCCGTGCTGGTCGTCGTGGAAGACGGGAATCTTCATGCGCTCGCGCAGCTTGCGCTCGACCGTGAAGCACTCCGGCGCCTTGATGTCCTCGAGGTTGATCCCGCCGAACGTGGGTTCGAGGCCCGCGATGATGTCGACGAGCTTGTCCGGATCGGTCTCGTTGATCTCGATGTCGAACACGTCGATGCCCGCGAACTTCTTGAACAGCACGGCCTTGCCTTCCATGACCGGCTTCGACGCGAGCGCGCCGATGTTGCCCAGACCCAGCACGGCGGTGCCGTTGGTGATCACGCCCACCAGATTCCCACGGCTCGTGAAGCGGCGCGCCTGCAGCGGATCGGCGGCGATCGCCTCGCACACGCTGGCGACGCCGGGCGTGTAGGCGAGTGCGAGATCGCGCTGCGTCACGAGCGGCTTGCTCGCGACGACCGAGACCTTCCCCGGGGTCGGAAACTCGTGATAGTCGTACGCGGCCTGCTGCTGGGTCTCTGTCTGTTTCATGTTTTTTGGGTCCGGGCGTGCGCGCCAGGCCAGTCCCGACGCGATCCAGGGACGATTCTAGGGATCGGCCATAAGGAGATGATTCTGTTTTAATATCGGTCCATCACTTTTTCATGATGGGTACGTGGCCGGGCGATGACATTCGACGCGAACGACGTGGTCAGGCGGCTTGGCGCGCGCCTGAAGATGCGGCATCTGATGCTGTTGCTGCAGATCCAGCAGCACGGGTCGCTGACGCGCGTCGCGGAGCACATGGCCAGCAGCCAGCCGGCCGTGACCAACGCGCTGTCCGAGCTGGAAAGCATGTTCGGCACGCCGCTGTTCGAGCGCACGTCACGCGGGATGCGCCCGACCGCGCTCGGTTCGGTCGTGCTCGAGCGGGCCCGGGCGATGCTGAAGGATCTCGACCATCTCGCCCGCGAGATGGAGGCGGTCGCGGCCGGCCATGCGGCGCACCTGCATATCGGCGTGATTCCGTTTATTTCGGGACAGATGTTGTCGGCCGCGCTCAAGCGCCTGCAATCCCGGATGGAGCGGCGCCTGACCGTGACGATCCACGAAGGCACCAGCGACCAGCTGCTGCTGCAGCTCAAGGACCACAGCGTCGACCTCGTGATCGGGCGCGCATCGTCGGCGATCGATCTGGGGCAGGTGTCGTTTGAAGTGCTGTACCAGCAGCAGCCGCGGATGATCGCGAGCCGGCGTCTCGCCGCGAAACTGGCCCGCACGAAGCTCGACTGGCAGAAGCTGCACGCGCTGGACTGGATCCTCGGCGCGCCGCACACGCCGATGCGGGAGCAGGTGACCGACCTGTTCCTGTCGGCGGGCATCGCGCCGCCCGTGCCGATCGTCGAGAGCTACTCGTCGAAGCTGATCGGCGAGATGATCGCGTCGAGCGACGACGCGGTGTCGATCGTGCCGGCCGATATCGCGGAAGAAATGGTGCGCATCGCCGGCGTCGCGATCGTGCCATACTCGCTGGTCTGGACGCTGCCGCCCATCGCGCTGTTCACCCGCGCCGGCGAATCGCATGCGCCGACGCGGGATCTGCTGGTTCAGGCATTGCGCGAAATCTGCCGGGAAACCTACGTCGAAGTGCCGCGATAACGCTTGGCGGAGGCGGGTGCTGCTCGCACGGGCGGAAATCGCGTCACGCCGCGCCCGAGCACCGCCGCCAACGCACGTCTCCACGCCGCATCCGGACAAACCCCTGTCCGCCGGGATTCGCTCGAACCCCCCGCAGTACAAGCGCCTGCCCGCGCCTAGTGGTTTCTACCCATAGTCGCAAACAGTCAAGAACAGGTCGCCGCCGGTCTTCCCGCGACCAATATGGCTCGTTACTTTTACTCCCACGATGCAGGCCGGGACGCACACCGCGAACCCGTCGGACATCGGTCCAATCGGGAGAGAGAAACCATGAAGTCGACAAAGATCGCCGCGTTCGTCGCGGCCATGCTGGCGACCGGCGCGTTCGCGACCGCGGCGCAGGCCGAAACGGATGCCGCGACCTGCCGGACCGTACGCTTCGCGGATATCGGCTGGACCGACATCACGTCCACGACGGCGCTCGCGTCGACGGTGTTCGAGGGGCTCGGCTACAAGCCGACGACGACGATTGCGTCGGTGCCGATCTCGTTTGCCGGCCTGAAGAGCAAGCAGCTCGACGTGTCGCTCGGCTACTGGTGGCCGGTGCAGCAAAAGCAGCTCCAGCCGTTCCTCGACAACAAGTCGATCAACGTGGTCGAGCCGCCGAACCTGTCGGGCGCGAAGGCGACGCTCGCGGTGCCGAGCTATGCATACCAGGCCGGCCTGAAGACCTTCGACGACATCGCGAAACACCGCGCCGAGCTCGACGGCAAGATCTACGGGATCGAGCCGGGCAGCAGCGCGAACGCGACGATCCAGAAGATGATCGACACGAACCAGTACGGCCTCGGCGGCTTCAAGCTGGTCGAATCGAGCGAGGCGGGGATGCTCGTCACGGTCGAGCGCGCGATCCGCGACAAGAAGTGGGTTGTCTTCCTCGGATGGGAACCGCATCCGATGAACATCCAGATCAGCATGAACTACCTGTCCGGCGGCGATGCGTCGTTCGGCCCGAACTATGGCGAAGCGCGCGTGTACACGCTGACGGCGCCCGACTTCATCTCGCGCTGCCCGAACGCGGGCAAGCTCGTCGAGAACCTGCGCTTCTCGACGCAGCTCGAGAACCAGCTGATGCAATCGGTGATGAACAAGACGAAGCCGGCCGACGCCGCGAAGGCATACCTGAAGAAGAATCCGCAGGTGCTCGATGCATGGCTCGCCGGCGTCAAGACGTTCGACGGCAAGGACGGCCTGCCTGCCGTGAAGGCGTATCTCGGCCTGTAACGGCCCGCGCGCCGGACGCATGCGGCGCGCGGCGATGAATCATTTGCAGTACGACACAAATCGAGCGACACAATCCGAATCAAGCGAGGTCAGTCAGCATGAACCACGAAGTCATCATCACCTGCGCGGTCACCGGCGCAGGCGATACGGTCGGCAAGCATCCGGCGATTCCGGTCACGCCGAAAGAAATCGCGTCCGCCGCGATCGAAGCCGCGAAGGCCGGCGCGACGGTTGCGCACTGCCATGTCCGCGATCCGCAGACGGGCCGCGGCAGCCGCGATCCGAACCTGTACCGCGAAGTGGTCGACCGGATCCGCTCGGCCGACGTCGACGTGATCATCAACCTGACGGCCGGCATGGGCGGCGATCTGGAAATCGGCCCGGGCGAGGACCCGATGCGCTTCGGCAAGGGCACCGACCTCGTCGGCGGCCTCACGCGCCTCGCGCACGTCGAGGAACTGCTGCCGGAGATCTGCACGCTGGATTGCGGCACGCTGAATTTCGGCGACGGCGATTACATCTACGTGTCGACGCCCGCGCAACTGCGCGCGGGTGCCAAGCGCATCCAGGAACTCGGCGTGAAGCCGGAACTGGAAATCTTCGATACGGGCCATCTGTGGTTCGCGAAGCAATTGCTGAAGGAAGGGCTGCTCGACGATCCGCCGCTGTTCCAGCTGTGCCTCGGCATTCCGTGGGGCGCACCGGCCGACACCGGCACGATGAAGGCGATGGTCGACAACCTGCCGCCGGGCGCGCACTGGGCCGGCTTCGGGATCGGCCGCATGCAGATGCCGATGGTCGCGCAGGCGATGCTGCTCGGCGGCCACGTGCGCGTCGGCCTCGAAGACAACATCTGGCTCGATCGCGGCGTGCATGCGACCAACGGCACGCTCGTCGAGCGCGCGCGGGAAATCATCGAGCGGCTCGGCGCCCGCGTGCTGACGCCGGCCGAAGGGCGTCGCAAGCTCGGCCTGCCGGCGCGCGGCGAGCGCCTGCTCGAACGCCGCGCGGCGATCGAATTCGCGTGAGCGTCGACGGCTGATTCAGTGATGCATTGCGGCGGCACGCACGAGGGCGGCCGCCGCCCGATTCCCCTCGATTTGAAGGATGCGTGGACATGGCTGTGAAGACCGACATCAAGACGTTCGCCGCGATCGGCACCGGCGTGATCGGCGGCGGATGGATTTGCCGTGCGCTCGCGCACGGTCTCGACGTGGTCGTGTGGGACCCGGCGCCGGGCGCGCAAGAGCGGCTGCGCGCGACCGTCGCGAATGCGTGGCCCGCGCTCGAACGCGTCGGCCTCGCGCCGGGCGCGGATCCCGCGCGGCTGCGCTTTGCGGAGACGATCGAAGCCTGCGTTGCCGACGCGGATTTCATCCAGGAAAGCGCGCCCGAGCGCGAGGCGCTGAAACTCGAACTGCACGAACAGATCAGCCGCGCGGCGAAGCCCGACGCGATCATCGCATCGTCGACGTCGGGGCTGCTGCCGACCGACTTCTACGCACGTGCGACGCATCCGGAGCGCTGCGTGGTCGGCCACCCGTTCAATCCGGTCTACCTGCTGCCGCTCGTCGAGGTGCTCGGCGGCGCGCGCACGTCGCCGGAAGCGGTCGACGCGGCGATGGCGATCTATCGCAAGCTCGGCATGCGGCCGCTGCACGTGCGCAAGGAAGTGCCGGGCTTCATCGCGGACCGGCTGCTCGAGGCGTTGTGGCGCGAGGCGCTGCATCTCGTCAACGAAGGCGTCGCGACGACCGGCGAGATCGACGATGCGATCCGCTTCGGCGCGGGCATCCGCTGGTCGTTCATGGGCACGTTCCTGACCTATACGCTGGCCGGCGGCGACGCGGGCATGCGACACTTCATGCAGCAGTTCGGCCCCGCGCTCGAACTGCCGTGGACGAAGCTGGTCGCGCCGACGCTGACCGACGAACTGATCGACAGCGTCGTTGCAGGCACGAGCGAACAGCAGGGCACGCGCAGCATCAAGGAGCTCGAACGCTATCGCGACGAGTGCATTACCGAGGTGCTGAAGGCGATCGCCACTGTGAAGGCGCGGCACGGAATGCGATTCGAGGACTGAACGAACATGACCGGCGATACCCCGCTGACGATATACCGCGACGTCGTGCGGCCCGAGTGGGTCGACTACAACGGCCATCTGCGCGACGCGTTCTATTTGCTGATCTTCAGTTTCGCGACCGATGCGCTGCTGGAGCGCATCGGCCTCGACGATGCCGCGCGTCGCGAGCGGGGCCGCTCGGTCTATACGCTCGAAGCGCACGTGAACTATCTGCAGGAGATCAAGGAAGGCACGCGCGTGCGCGTCGATGCGCGGGTGTTCGCGCACGACGCGAAGCGGCTGCACCTGTATCTCGAACTGTTCGCCGACGGCTACGACGGCGCGGTGTCGGCGAGCGAGCAGATGCTGCTGCACGTCGACACGCGCGGCGGCGCGAAATCGGCGCCGTTCGACGACGACGTCGCCGCGCGCGTGGCCGAACTGCATGCGCTGCAGCGCGATTGCGCGGCGCCCGCGTATGCGGGCCGCGTGATCGGCCTGCCGCCGCGCCGCTAGCGCCGGCGACGACGGGGCGCGCACGATGCTCGAACCGGAAATCGCGGCGTTCGTGTCGGCTGTCGACGCGGCGTATCCGGCCGGTGCGGCGGCGTGCTCGCCCGACGAGCAACGCCGCCTCTACGATCGTTTCGCGGCCGCATGGACGCCCGCCGAACTGCCGCCCGGCATCGTGCAACACGATGCGGTGTGGCACGCACCGCACGAACACGCGATCGCGCTGCGGCGCTACGCGCCGGCTCACGGCGAACCGCGCGGCACCGTGCTGTTCTTTCATGGCGGCGGGTTCGTCGTCGGCTCGCTCGACAGTCACGCGCTGATCACCGCGCAACTGGCGGCCGACACGGGGCTGGCCGTGATCGCGGTCGATTACCGGCTCGCGCCCGAGCATCGCGCGCCGGCTGCACTCGAGGATTGCCTGGCCGTCACGCGAGCCGCGCGCGATGCGTGCTGGTCGTTCGGTTCGTGCGCGCGACCGCTGACGCTCGCGGGCGACAGCGCGGGCGGCAATCTCGCGGCCGCCGTCGCGACCGCGCTGCGCGATGCAGGCGAAGGCGGCATCGACGGGATCGCACTCGTGTATCCGATGCTCGGCATCGAACCGCAATCGCCGGCACGCGAAACGCAAGCGCACGCGCCGATGCTGACGCTCGACGACGTCCATCGTTATCGCGCGTTGTACTGGGGCGCGGAACCACACATTGCGCCGGGCGATGACGATCCGCTGCTGCGTGCATCGGTGCCGCTCGCGGCATCGCGTTTCGATGGCCTGCCGCCGGTGCTCGCGATCGGCGCGGAACACGATCCGCTGCGCGACGATGCGCGTGTGTACGTCGAACGGATTCACGCGGCCGGGGGCGCCGCGCGTTACTGGATGGGGAAGGGGCTGGTGCACGGCTGTTGGCGCGCGCTCGGAACGAGCCCGCAGGCGGCGCGGATGCACCGGATGGTCGGCGAGTTTCTGCTCGCACCACACGCGTAGCGGGCGTTTCCGGGAGGCAACGATGCAGGCAGCGCAACACCGTATCGAGGACTGGCGGACTTTTTCCGGCGACGCGGCCATCGCGGCGGCGACGATTGGCGATGGAGCGGTGGACGTCGAGTGGAGCGACACGCGACGATCGCCGTTTCACTTCGACTGGTTGCGCGACAACTGCGCGTGTTCCGCGTGCGTGCATGCGCTCACGCGCGAACAGGTGTTCGAAATCGCCGACGCGCGCGAGGATCTGTCGGCCCTCGTCGTGCATGTCGATACCGACGGCGCGCTGCACGTCGAGTGGAACGACGGGCATCGCAGTACCTGGTCGCCGGGATGGTTGCGCGCGCATGCGTACGACGATGCGTCGCGCGCCGAGCGTCAGGCCGCGCACGGGCGGCACGTGTGGACCGGCGACGACGCGGCGGCGATCGGCGTGTTCGCATGGCGTGACGTGATGGAGGACGACGGCACGTTGCTCGCGTGGCTCGCCGCGTTGCAGCGCACGGGGCTGACGCTCGTCGAGGGTGTGCCGGCCGAACGCGGCCGGGTCGACCAGATCGCGCGTCGTATCGGCCTGATTCGCGAAAGCAATTTCGGCGTGCTGTTCGACGTCGAATCGAAGCCGCGACCGGACAGCAACGCCTATACGTCGCTCAACCTGCCGCCGCACACCGACCTGCCGACGCGTGAATTGCAGCCGGGCGTGCAGTTCCTGCATTGCCTCGCGAACGACGCAACGGGCGGAGACAGCGTCTTCCTCGATGGCTTCGCGCTCGCGGATGCGCTGCGGCGCGAATATCCGACCGATTTCGGGCACCTTGCGTCGACACCGTTCGAGTTCTGGAACAAGAGTGCGGACAGTGACTACCGCTGTTCGGCGCCGGTGATCGGGCTCGATGCGCGCGGCAACGTGACCGAGGTGCGCGTCGCGAATTTCCTGCGCGGGCCGCTCGATTCGCCGGCCGATGCGGTGGCGGCTGTCTATCGTGCATATCGGCGTTTTCTCGCGCTCGCGCGCGAGCCGCGCTTTCGCGTGCAGCGCCGGCTGCGGGCCGGCGACATGTGGGCGTTCGACAACCGGCGCGTGCTGCACGCGCGCACCGAGTTCGATCCGTCGACGGGCCGCCGCCATCTGCAGGGGTGTTACGTCGATCGCGACGAACTGCTGTCGCGGTGGCGCGTGCTGTCGCGTACGGTGCCTGTGGCGGCCGCGGCGCGCTGATCGGCGCATACCGCGTCGTTACGCGTACCTCGCCGGGGAAAAAGCGCCCGGACGCAACGCGCCCGGGCGAAGCCACCCGCTGCCGGGCGGCGGAGGTATGCGTTTCAGAAAAAAAGACGAGCCCGCATGACGGGCTCGTCCGGATCCAGCTTCATCGCGCGGTGCGCGGTGCGCCCGCCGGGGGCGCGTCGGCTTACTGGCCGAAGAAGACCGAGTCGCGAGCGTTCGACGACGCTGCGGCAGCCGGGACGCCCGAGTGGACGACCGGAGCCGGTTGCGCGCCGTAGCCGCTGGGATCGGCACCATGAACACGCGCTTCCGCCGACTGGATGTCGTTCGGGTAGTACGGGCTCGACACGCCCGGCTTGTAGCCGGCTTGTTCGAGCTGGACGAGTTCGTTGCGCACTTGTGCGCGCGTCACGGTGCTTTGTGCGAAAGCGCTGAACGAAGCGGACAGGGCGACAGCGGCAACGACTGCGGAAACGAGCGATTTCATGATGACCTCCGGTGTTTTATTGGGTTCGCCGTCGACACCATGTCTGCAGCGATTGACTAAATCTTAGTCACCGGGTCGTTCAGGGTAAACGCTGATTTTGACGATAAATTGTTTCCTGGCTGGTAACAGTGAGGCGTCGAATCAGGCTTTCATCGGCCTTTCGTTTCTGTAAGTGTAATAAGTATGAAGAATAGCGACAGGAATGCGCGAGTCAGCGCACTTCGGCCGTCGTATCGAACGGCGTGCCCGGCGGCCGGCCGGCAGGCGCGCCCGCGCTCAGGAAACGCACGCCCGTCGCGGCCTCCGACGCTTCCCACAGCAGTGCCGCCACGGCCACGTCGCGTGCCGCGCGCGGCACGCTCGCGCGCGCCGGCAGGCCGCGCGACTCGAACCACCCGGACGGCCCGATGTACGCGCCGCCGGTGAGCTCGGGTGACGTCGCCGCATGGATCGCGGGCAACGCGCCCTGATCGGCCGGTTGCGCGAGATAACGGTTTGCCGCGCGCATCAGCGCGGCGCGGAGGGGCGAACCGTCCATCGCGGGGCCCGCGAACTGCAGGTTGGTCGCCGCGTAGCCGGGATGCGCGGCGACGCTGATTCCCGCGAACGCCGCGCGCTGGAAGCGGCGCTGCAGCTCGATCGCGAACACGAGGTTCGCGAGCTTGCTGTCGCAGTAGGCGAGATAACGGTTGTAGCGGTGCTCGGCCCGCAGGTCGTCGACGCGGATCCGGCCGCCGCGGTTGAAACCACTCGACATCGTCACGACGCGCGGCCGCGGTGCGGCGGACAGCGCGGGCAGCAGTTGGCCGGTGAGCGCGAAATGGCCGAGGTGATTGGTGCCGAATTGCATCTCGAAGCCGTCGTGCGTGTGCCGCAGCGGCAGGAACATCACGCCGGCGTTGTTGCAGAGGATGTCGACGCGGCCGTGGCGCGCGGAGATGTCGGCGGCGAAGCGCCGGATCGATGCGAGATCGGCGAGGTCGAGCGGATCGACTTCGACCCGAGCGGCAGGATGAAGCCGGCGGATTGCGTCCGCGGCTTGGGCGGCGCGCGCGGCATCGCGGCAGCCCATCACGACGGTCGCCCCCTTGGCGGCCAGCGTTTCCGCGATCTGCCAGCCGAGGCCGCTGTTGGCGCCGGTCACGACCGCGACCTTGCCGCCTTGCGCCGGGACGTGGCGCGCGCTCCATGCATGCATGTCTGTCTCCATCGGCGCGGCCGATGCGCCACGACGCGTAATCGTTACATTGAGTGATGTAACGATAGTCCGCGCAGGCGGGGCAGACAAGCGGGTGATTAGACCGGCGCTTCTAGGGCGGGCCTGCGCATCACGCAGCCAGCCCTTGCTCGCGGCGGACGGACCTCAGAGGGTGCCCGCCAGCGCCAGTACTTCCGCGGCGGAGATCATCGCGGCCGCGTTCGCCGGGGCCGGACGCTCGGCCGGGCGGAATACTTCGTCGCCGCGCTGGATGACCTGGCGCGACAGTGCGCAGGTGCCGGTGCGCTGCGCGAAGCGGCGCCGCCAGCGCTGTTCGCCGTAATGACAGCGGCCGGGTTCGACCCAGCGCACGACGAGCAGCGTATCGGAACGTTCGAGAATTTCGACGTGGACGTCGGCGGGATCGAGCGCAGGCAGGGATTTCGAGGCCTTCATTTTGCCGTTTCCTAAAACTCGTGCGGTTCGGCCGTGGCAGTGGATGTCACTACCCGCGGGCGCATCCGTAGCGGTTTCCATGAGTGGTGCGGTAAATGTAAGCGTCTGTGACCGGAAAAAACATCCTGTCTGGCTCAAATTACCTTTTGCCGAATCAGAAACAATCGCCGCACATTTTCTTGAAAAAGCAGCGACAAAAGCGCCCCGGACGCGAACGTCCGGGGCGAAAAATCGGGCCGCGCCACCGTGGCTGCTCGCTCAGTCACGTGGACACCGCGGAGGACGGAGGTGCCCGTCAGGGATCTGCGACGGGCGGGGGCGGTGTACCGGGAAGCGCGGTCCGGCAACACCATGATCGCGCGCACACCCGGTTAGAACCCTGACGCGAACATGACTTTCTTGTCAGTTTCGCCCGGCGGCCGCGGGGTGCGAGCCTCGGCCCTCGCCGCAAACCCCCGCCGGTATTGGCTTTGCGCGACGAGCGGCTGATCGCCGGCATCCTCGAAAAAGCCGCCGCACCGCCGGCTTTACTCCGTTCGCCCCGATTCTCCCGCTCGGGAAAATACTGAATCGCGCGTTCGTGACAAATCTCCAAACTGTTCCTATGATTGGCTGGACCTTTAGTCCTTTGTGCCAATCGATCGGCTCGGCCGACTTCCACAGGAGAAGTGCTCATGAGATTGCAGGGCAAGCGTGCGCTGGTGACGGCGGCCGGGCAGGGTATCGGCCGCGCGACCGCGCTGCGGTTCGCAAGCGAGGGCGCCGACGTGCTGGCGACCGACATCAACGAAGCCGCGCTCGCGCAACTCGCGGCCGACGCCGAACGCGCGGGCGGCCGCCTGACGACGCGGCGGCTCGACGTGACCGACGCGGGCGACATCGCGGCACTCGCCGCGCAGGAGCGCGCGTTCGACGTGCTGTTCAACTGCGCCGGCTACGTGCATCACGGCTCGATCCTCGACTGCGACGATGCCGCCTGGGCGTTTTCGCTGAACCTGAACGTCACGTCGATGTACCGGCTGATCCGCGCGCTGTTGCCGGCGATGCTGGAAGCGGGCGGCGCGTCGATCATCAACATGGCGTCGGCCGCGTCGAGCGTGAAGGGCGTGCCGAACCGCTTCGTCTACGGCACGACGAAGGCGGCCGTGATCGGCCTCACCAAGTCGGTGGCCGCGGATTTCGTCGAGCAGCGCATTCGCTGCAACGCGATCTGCCCGGGCACGATCGAGTCGCCGTCGCTCGAACAGCGGATCGCCGAACAGGCGCGCGCGCGCCAGGTGTCGACCGACACGGTGCGCCAGGCGTTCGTCGCGCGGCAGCCGATGGGCCGTATCGGCACCGCGGATGAAGTCGCCGCGCTCGCGCTGTATCTGGCGTCCGACGAAGCGTCGTTCACCACCGGCGCGATTCACCTGATCGACGGCGGCTGGTCAAACTGACCTTCGAACTCACCGCGCTCCCCATTCCCTTTCCGATTCCATTCAGACGACATGAAACTGCTGAGATTTGGCGACAAACACCATGAGAAACCGGGCCTGCTCGACGCGCAGGGAACGATCCGCGACCTGTCGGGCGTGATCGACGATATCGCCGGCGACGCGCTGACGCCCGCATCGCTCGCACGGCTGCGCGACATCGACCCGTCGTCGTTGCCGCGCGTCGAAGGCACGCCGCGGCTCGGCGCATGCGTCGGCCGCGTCGGCAAGTTCATCTGCATCGGGCTCAATTATTCCGACCACGCGGCCGAATCGGGCATGGAGGTGCCGAAGGAGCCGGTCGTGTTCGGCAAATGGACGAGCGCGATTTCGGGGCCGAACGACGACGTCGAGATTCCGCGCGGCTCGGAGAAGACCGACTGGGAAGTCGAGCTCGGTGTCGTGATCGGCAAGGGCGGCCGCTATATCGACGAAGCCGACGCGCTGTCGCACGTCGCCGGCTACTGCGTGGTGAATGATGTGTCGGAGCGCGAATACCAGCTCGAGCGCGGCGGCACGTGGGACAAGGGCAAGGGCAACGACACGTTCGGCCCGCTCGGCCCGTGGCTCGTGACGGCCGACGAAGTGCCCGATCCACATGCGCTGCGGCTGTGGCTGGAGGTGGACGGTCATCGCTACCAGAACGGCACGACCGCGACGATGGTGTTCCGCGTGCCGCACCTGATCAGCTACCTGAGCCGCTTCATGAGCCTGCAGCCGGGCGACGTGATCTCGACCGGCACGCCGCCCGGCGTCGGGCTCGGCCAGAAGCCGCCCGTCTATCTGCGCGCCGGGCAGGTGATCACGCTCGGCATCGACGGGCTCGGCGAGCAGCGCCAGCGCACCGTGCAGGCCTGATTTCCTTTAACGGACGGTTCGCCATGCCTATCATTCGATCGATGCGCGTCCTCGACGTGCGCTTCCCGACCTCGCGCCAGCTCGACGGCTCCGATGCGATGAATCCGGACCCCGATTATTCGGCTGCGTACGTCGTGCTCGAAACCGACCACGACGGGCTCGAAGGCCACGGGCTCACGTTCACCATCGGGCGCGGCAACGAAATCTGCTGCGCGGCGATCGACGCGATGCGTCATCTCGTCGTCGGCCTCGACCTCGACTGGATCCGCGAGGACATGGGCCGCTTCTGGCGGCACGTGACGTCGGACAGCCAGTTGCGCTGGATCGGCCCCGACAAGGGCGCGATCCATCTGGCGACGGGCGCCGTCGTCAATGCGGTGTGGGATCTGTGGGCGAAGGCCGCGGGCAAGCCGCTGTGGCGGCTCGTCGCCGACATGAGCCCCGAGGAAATCGTGCGCGCGATCGACTTCCGCTACCTGACCGACTGCCTGACGCCGGACGAGGCACTCGCGCTGCTGCGCCGCCAGGCGCCGGGCAAGGCCGCACGGATCGCGGCGCTCGAGCGCGACGGCTACCCGTGCTACACGACGTCGGCGGGCTGGCTCGGCTACAGCGACGACAAGCTGCGCCGGCTGTGCCGCGAGGCGGTCGACGCCGGTTTCGACTACGTGAAGCTGAAGGTCGGCGCGAACCTGGAGGACGACATCCGCCGCGTGACGATCGCGCGCGAGGTGATCGGCCCCGAGCGCAAGCTGATGATCGATGCGAACCAGGTGTGGGAAGTCGGCGAGGCGATCGACTGGGTGCGCGAGCTGGCGTTCGCGAAACCGTGGTTCATCGAGGAGCCGACGAGCCCCGACGACGTCGAAGGGCATCGCAAGATCCGCGAGGCGATCGCGCCCGTGCAGGTCGCGACCGGCGAGATGTGCCAGAACCGCGTGCTGTTCAAGCAGTTCATCGAGCGTGGCGCGATCGACGTCGTGCAGATCGACGCGTGCCGGCTCGGCGGCGTGAACGAGATTCTCGCGGTGATGCTGCTGGCCGCGAAGTACGGGCTGCCGGTGTGTCCGCATGCGGGCGGTGTCGGGCTGTGCGAATACGTGCAGCATTTGTCGATGATCGACTACGTGTGCATTTCCGGCACGAAGGAAGGGCGCGTGACCGAATACGTCGATCACCTGCACGAGCATTTCGTCGAGCCGTGCGTCGTGCGCGGCGCGGCATACATGCCGCCGACGGCGCCCGGCTTCTCGATCGAGATGAAGCCGGCATCGCTGGAGCAGTATCGGTTCCGCGGCTGAAGCACGGCGCCGCGCACCGCACGCGGCCATAACATGAACGACGGAGACGCGAAGTGGATTTGAATCTGCAAGACAAGGTCGTGATCGTGACCGGCGGCGCGTCGGGCATCGGCGCCGCGATCTCGATGCGGCTCGCCGGCGAAGGCGCGATTCCGGTCGTGTTCGCCCGCCACGCGCCGGACGACGGCTTCTGGCGCGAACTCACGCAGACGCAGCCGCGCGCCGCACGCGTGTCGGTCGAACTGCAGGACGACACGCAGTGCCGCGACGGCGTCGCGCAGACCGTCGCGCGTTTCGGCCGCATCGACGGCCTCGTCAACAACGCGGGCATCAACGACAGCGTCGGCCTCGATGCCGGGCGCGACGCGTTCGTCGCGTCGCTCGAACGCAACCTGATCCACTACTACGTGATGGCGCATCACTGCGTGCCGCATCTGAAGGCCGCGCGCGGCGCGATCGTCAATATTTCGTCGAAGACGGCCGTCACCGGGCAGGGCAACACGAGCGGCTATTGCGCGTCGAAGGGCGCGCAGCTCGCGCTCACGCGCGAATGGGCGGTCGCGTTGCGCGACGACGGCGTGCGCGTGAACGCGGTTATCCCCGCGGAGGTGATGACGCCGCTCTACCAGAACTGGATCGCCGGCTTCGACGACCCGGATGCGAAGCTTGCGGAGATCGCCGGCAAGGTGCCGCTCGGCAAGCGCTTCACGACGGCCGACGAGATTGCCGACACGGCCGTGTTCCTGCTGTCGGAACGCGCATCGCACACGACGGGGCAGTGGCTGTTCGTCGACGGCGGCTATACGCATCTCGATCGCGCGATCGGCTGAGGACGGCGAGCCATGCAACCTGATCCGAACCCGGCCGCCGCACCCGCCGCGCTGATCGAGCTGACCGGCGTCAGCAAGCGCTTTCCGGGCGTGCAGGCGCTCGACGATTGCCGGTTCGACCTGCGCGCCGGCGAAGTGCACGCGCTGATGGGCGAGAACGGCGCCGGTAAATCGACGCTGATGAAGGTCCTCGCCGGCGTGTATCCAAAGGACGGCGGTGAAATCCGGATGGACGGCCGCGCGGTGGAGATCGACGATCCGCGCGCCGCGCAGGCGCTGGGGATCGGCATCATCCATCAGGAACTGAACCTGATGAACCACCTGAGCGTCGCGCAGAACATCTTCATCGGCCGCGAGCCGCGCGGGCGCTTCGGCGTGTTCGTCGACGAGGAGAAACTCAACCGCGACGCGGCCGCGATCTTCGCGCGGATGCGGCTCGATCTCGACCCGCGCACGCTGGTCGGCCGGCTGACGGTCGCGAAGCAGCAGATGGTCGAGATCGCGAAGGCGCTGTCGTTCGACTCGCGCGTGCTCATCATGGACGAGCCGACCGCCGCGCTGAACAACGCGGAGATCGCCGAACTGTTCCGCATCATCGGCGAGCTGCGCGCGCACGGTGTCGGCATCGTCTACATCTCGCACAAGATGGACGAACTGCGCCAGATCGCCGATCGCGTGACGGTGATGCGCGACGGCAAGTATGTCGCGACCGTGCCGATGGCCGGCACGTCGATGGACGCGATCATCGCGATGATGGTCGGCCGCCAGCTCGATACCGAATTCCGCACGCCGCCCGATACGTCCGCGAACGACGTCGCGCTCGAAGTGCGCGGGCTGTCGCGCGGGCGCGCGATCCGCGACGTCGGCTTCACGCTGCGGCGCGGCGAGATCCTCGGCTTCGCGGGGCTGATGGGTGCGGGCCGCACCGAGGTCGCGCGCGCGGTGTTCGGCGCGGACCCGGTCGACGCCGGCGAGATCCGCGTGCACGGCAAGACCGTGACGATCCGCACGCCGGCCGACGCGGTCGCGCACGGGATCGGTTATCTGTCGGAAGACCGCAAGCACTTCGGGCTCGCGGTCGGGATGGACGTGCAGAACAACATCGCGCTGTCGAGCATGCGCCGCTTCGTGCGGCGCGGCCTGTTCCTCGATGCGCGCGCGATGCGCGACACCGCGCAGTCGTACGTGCGGCAGCTCGCGATCCGCACGCCGTCGGTCGCGCAGCCCGCGCGGCTGCTGTCGGGCGGCAACCAGCAGAAGATCGTGATCGCGAAGTGGCTGCTGCGCGATTGCGACATCCTGTTCTTCGACGAGCCGACGCGCGGCATCGACGTCGGCGCGAAAAGCGAGATCTACAAGCTGCTCGACGCGCTCGCCGCCGACGGCAAGGCGATCGTGATGATCTCGTCGGAGTTGCCCGAGGTGCTGCGCATGAGCCACCGGATTCTCGTGATGTGCGAAGGGCGCGTGACCGGCGAGTTACGCGCGGCCGACGCCACGCAGGAAAAGATCATGCAGCTCGCGACGCAGCGCGAGTCGAACGTATTGTCCTGATTCAGCCCCTACGACCATGCCCAACGATACGCATCCCGTTCCGCCTCTGGCCACCGGCGACACGCCGGCCGGCGCAGCCGGCCTGAAGGCCCGCTTCTTCAACCCGGCCGCGCGGCAGAAGCTGCTCGCGTTCGCGAGCCTCGTGCTGCTGATTGCATTCTTCAGCTTCGCGTCGCCGAACTTCCTCGACGTCGACAACCTCGTGTCGATCCTGCAGGCCACCGCTGTGAACGGCGTGCTGGCGGTCGCCTGCACGTACGTGATCATCACGTCGGGCATCGACCTGTCGGTCGGCACGCTGATGACGTTTTGCGCGGTGATGGCCGGCGTCGTGCTGACGAAGTGGGGGATGCCGCTGCCGCTCGGGATCCTGGCCGCGCTGGGCTTTGGCGCGCTGTCGGGCAGCGTGTCGGGCTTCGTGATCGCGAAGATGAAGGTGCCTCCGTTCATCGCGACGCTCGGCATGATGATGCTGTTGAAGGGGCTGTCGCTCGTGATCTCGGGCACGCGGCCGATCTACTTCAACGACACGCCGGGCTTCACGTCGATCGCGCAGGATTCGCTGATCGGCAGCCTGATTCCCGCGCTGCCGATTCCGAACGCGGTGCTGATCCTGTTCCTCGTCGCGATCGGTGCATCGATCGTGCTGAACCGCACGATCTTCGGCCGCTACACGTTCGCGCTCGGCAGCAACGAGGAAGCGCTGCGGCTGTCCGGCGTGAACGTCGATGCGTGGAAGATCGCCGTCTACACGTTCAGCGGCGCGGTGTGCGGGATCGCCGGCCTGCTGATCGCGTCGCGGCTGAATTCCGCGCAGCCGGCGCTCGGGCAGGGCTACGAGCTCGATGCGATCGCGGCCGTCGTGATCGGCGGCACGTCGCTGTCGGGCGGCGCGGGCAGCATCGTCGGCACCATCATCGGCGCGTTCATCATGAGCGTGCTGACCAACGGCCTGCGCATCATGTCGGTCGCGCAGGAATGGCAGACGGTCGTGACGGGCGTGATCATCATCTTGGCTGTCTACGTCGACATCCTGCGCCGGCGCCGCCGCTGACCTACGTAGTTGTATGCGCATCTGCTTCACCGCCGGCCGGGCCGGCATTTCAGTCGATACCAACCAAGGAGACGCGAAGTGATCAGGAGCAAGGTGTTGAACGCGATCGTCGGGCTGACGTTCGCCGTCGGCGTGACGGCCGGCGCGCAGGCGCAGGAAGCCTATATCCCGCTGATCTCGAAGGGCTTCCAGCATCAGTTCTGGCAGGCCGTGAAAGCGGGCGCGATGCAGGCCGCGAAGGACTACAAGGTGAAGGTGACGTTCGAAGGCCCCGAAACCGAGGCGATGGTCGACAAGCAGATCGACATGCTGTCCGCCGCGATCGCGAAGAAGCCGGCCGCGCTCGGCTTCGCGGCGCTCGACAGCAAGGCCGCGCTGCCGCTGTTGAAGAAGGCGCAGGCCGAGAAGATCCCCGTGATCGCGTTCGACTCGGGCGTCGACAGCGACATCCCGGTGACGACGGCCGCGACCAACAACAAGGCCGCCGCATCGCTCGCCGCCGACAAGCTCGCCGCGCTGATCGGCGACGAAGGCGAGGTCGCCGTGGTCGCGCATGACCAGACGAGCCGCACCGGCATCGATCGCCGCGACGGCTTTCTCGAACGGATGAAGTCGGCGCACCCGAAGGTGCGGGTCGTGACCGTGCAGTACGGCGAAGGCGACCAGCTGAAGTCTACCGAGGTGACGAAGTCGATCCTGCAGGCGTATCCGAAGCTCAAGGGCCTGTTCGGCACCAACGAAGGCTCGGCGATCGGCGTGGTGAACGGCGTGCGCGAGATGAAGCGCAAGGTCGTGATCGTCGGCTACGATTCGGGCAAGCAACAGAAGGACGCGATCCGCAGCGGGCTGATGGCCGGCGCGATCACGCAGAATCCGATCGGGATCGGCTACAAGACCGTCGAGGCGGCCGTGAAGGCGATCAAGGGCGAGAAGCTGCCGAAGGTCATCGATACCGGTTTCTACTGGTATGACAAGACCAATATCGACGACCCGAAGATATCGGCGGTGCTGTACGACTGAGCGTGACGTGATGCCGCGTTCGAGCGCGAACCACGAGGACACCATGGGCGCAGTGCGTATCGATTCCCATCAGCACTTCTGGCGTTACCGCGCGGCCGACTATCCGTGGATCGGCCCCGGCATGGGCGTGCTCGCCCGCGATTACCTGCCCGACGCACTGTGGCCGCAGATGCATGCGCAGGCGCTCGGCGCGTCGATCGCGGTGCAGGCACGCGCCGGACGCGACGAGACGGCGTTCCTGCTCGATCTCGCCCGCGACGACGCGCGCATCGCGGCGGTGGTCGGCTGGGAGGATCTCGGTGCGCCGGCGCTCGCCGACCGTATCGCCGAGTGGCGCAGCCCGAAGCTGCGCGGCTTTCGGCATCAGATACAGGACGAAGCCGACGTCGGCGCGTTCGTCGCGGATCCCGCATTCAATCGCGGCGTCGCGTGGCTGCAGGCGAACGGTTACGTGTACGACGTGCTCGTGTTCGAACGCCAGTTGCCCGACGTGCGCGCGTTCTGCGCACGGCACGATGCGCACTGGCTCGTCCTCGATCATGCGGGCAAGCCCGCGCTCGCCGAGTTCGACCGCGACGACACCGCGCTCGCACGCTGGCGTGCCGCGTTGCGCGAGCTGGGCGCGTTGCCGCATGTCGTGTGCAAGCTGTCGGGGCTCGTGACCGAGACGGACTGGCAGCGCGGCCTGCGCGGGCAGGACATCCGGCACATCGAGCAATGCCTCGATGCGGCGCTCGACGCGTTCGGCCCGCAGCGACTGATGTTCGGCTCGGACTGGCCCGTGTGCCTGCTCGCGGCGTCGTATGACGAAGTGACGTCGCTGGTCGAGCGCTGGGCCGAAGCGCGGTTGTCGGCGGCCGAGCGCAACGCGTTGTGGGGCCGCACGGCCGCACGTTGCTATGCGGTGCCGGGCGACCCGAAGCCCGGCATATAAAATAGGCGCGAGCGGCCCGATGCTTCACGCGTCGGGCCGTCCGCAACGCAACCGCTTACCTGTATCAACGTATGTCCATCCAGCCGATTCAGAACCGCCGCCTCTACCAGCAGATCGCCGACAAGCTCAGCGCGATGATCGGGTCCGGCGATTTTCCGCCGGGCAGCTATCTGCCGCCCGAGCGCGAACTGGCCGAGCAGTTCGGCGTGTCGCGCACGTCGGTGCGCGAGGCGCTGATCGCGCTCGAAGTGAGCGGGCTCGTCAGCGTGCGTGTCGGCGACGGCGTGAAGGTGCGCCAACCCGAGGCGGCTGCCGCGCCGGAACCGCGGCACGAGACGAAGGTTGCGCCGTTTTCGATCGTCGAGATCGATCCCGAGCTCGGCATCGCGCTCGACCTCGATACCGAAATCCCGCCGTTCGCGCTGTTGCAGGCGCGCCGGCTGATCGAGCCGGAAGCCGCATCGCTCGCGGCGAAACACGGCTCGGACGAGCAGATCGAAGGGATTCACGAAGCGTTCCTGCGTAACCAGGAAGACAACCGCAGCGGCTCGCTCACGCATCCGGGCGACCGGCTGTTCCATATCCGTATCGCGGAGGCGAGCGACAACCCGGCTTATGCGCTGATGATCAAGCAGTTGCTCGCGCACAAGTACGACCTGATGTTCCAGCGCCTGCAGTCGCTGTACATGCCCAACGACATGCCGCACCGGTCGGAGCTGGAACACCGCGCGATCCTTGACGCGATCCGCGCACGCGACCCCGACGCCGCGCGCCGCGCAATGGCCGAGCATCTCGACGAGGTGATCCGGATCTTCGGCCGCGCGCTCGACTGAGCGCGCGGGCTCAGAAGCGGTCGGCGCGGTAGGGCGTCGGATCGGTGAACGGTGCTTCCCCCGTCATCATCTCGGCCAGCAGGCGGCCGGAGACGGGGCCGAGCGTGAGCCCGTGATGGTTGTGCCCGAACGAGAACCACAGCCCGCGATGCGCGGGCGCGGGGCCGATCACCGGCCGCATGTCCGGCGTGCACGGCCGGAAGCCGAGCCACGGTTGCGGGTCGAGCCGTTCGCCGAAGCCGAACACCGGGCGTGCGACGCGCTCCGCGCGATCGAGCTGCACGCCTGTCGGCGGCAGGCCGCGCCGCGCGATCTCGACGCCGGTGGTCAGCCGCAATCCGCGCCGCATCGGCGCGATCACGTAGCCGTATTCGCGATCGACGATCGGCGCCGACGGCGCGCCGCGTTCGGACGGCGCGTAGTGCATGTGATAGCCGCGCTTCTCGCGCAGCGGAATCTTGTAGCCGAACTTGCCGAACACTGTGTCGGACCATGGGCCGAGCGCGACGACCACGGCTGGCGCGGCGATCTTGCCTTGTTCCGTCGTGACCTGCCAGCCCGGCGACAATGCGTCGAGGCTCGCGGCATCGCCGGTGAGCAGTGTGCCGCCACCTTGCACGAAGAGTTGCGCGTAGGTTTTGACGAGCGCGGATGGATCGACGACGCTTTTCGGATCGAGCCAGTGCAGCGCACCGCAGAAGCCGGGCGCGAGGCTCGGTTCCTGATCACGAAGTGCCGCGGCATCGAGCGGCGTGATGCCGAGCCCGTGGCGGCGCGCGGTGAGCCCTGCATCGGCGACCGCGCGTTCGAATGCGGCCGGCGTGCGGAACGCTTCCATCCAGCCGCTTGCACGCACCAGTTCCCCTGCGCCGGCACGCGCGATCAGCGCGTCGTGCTCGACGATGCAGCGCTCGATCAGCGGCAGCATGTCGCGCGACGCGGCTGCGTGACGCATCGGCGCCGATTCCCACCAGAAACGCGCGAGCCACGGCGCGAACGCGGGCAGCGACGTGCTGTGCCAGTAGAGATCGGTGGAGCGGTTCAGCGCGTAGCGCATCAGCGTGAACGGGCTGCGCGGAAACGGATACGGTTCGATCGACGAGCGCTCGATCAGCCCGGCGTTGCCGAAGCTCGTGCCTTCGCCGGGCGCGCCGCGGTCGACGAGGGCGACCTTGCGGCCGCGATCCTGCAGGTGCAGCGCGGCAGAGACGCCGACGATGCCTGCGCCCAGAACGATTACGTCGAAGTCCATCGTGTATTGGCCGTTAGCGGGGGCGCCTGGCCGCGGTGCGGTGTGCGCCCTGGTTGGAGTGGCTCGAACCGCAAGGATACTCGCGGTGGGGCGGGGCACCAAGGGGGGGCGCGTCGCCGACTCGGTGCGCGTGGCCCGCGCGTGGTGATTCGCGATCGTCGCCGTCATGCGGGACAGTAGAATGCGCGGGTTTCGACATTCAACGGTGACGCGCGATGATCGAGTTGTCCGCATACGCATACGCAGCGGAGTTGAAGCGCTTCCGGGCGACCGGCAGCGTGTGGCTCGCGGCGCATGAGATTCCGGCCGGCGTCGAGGTGCCGCCGACGTGGCTCGCGTTGCTGAGTGCTTCAGATGATCGGGTTGCCGACGAGCTTGTGCAGATGTGGGCAGGCGTCATCGATCGATTGCCGGCGGTTGCGCAATTCTTTCGCGACAAGCTCGCGCGGCCGGCTGTGTTTCGCAGCGATGATGGCGACGTCATGCTGCTGTATCCGTACACGGTCGAGTCCGGCGATCTGGATTTCTTCATCGGTCGCATGCCGCTCGGCGAGCGGGCGCCTGTCGACGAATCGTTCTGGCGCGCGCTGCCGGATGATCTGCGATTGTTCTACGAGAACGTGCACGATGGCTGGACCTTCTTTCCCGCCAATTCGATGGGACCGATGCCGATCGGCGACCAGACCGCGCTGACCGACAAGCTCGACCTGACGCCCGACGAGACACGCAAGCTCGGCGTGAACCCGGATCTCGTGTGGACGATATTTCAGAACGGCAGCGGTGACTATCTGTGCGTGGATCTTCGCGACAGTGCCGGCGACGGCAGCGCGGCTGGACGACTCTGGTGGCACGAGAATCCGACCGAACTCGAGCCGGTCGATTTCTGGGCCGTCATGAACGCGTGGTTCGAGATCTTCGTCGAGGAAGCCGACAAGCGGTGACCTGATATGCGGGCGGACGTGCCGCGTCGTTTCTGCGTACCGTATGACGTTACTTGCGGGTGTATCCCACTGGTTTGGGATACGAATTTTTACCTAAGATGGAAGCATTCGTGCGCGTGAGACGGTGCTTGCATGCGCATGCAGGTAAGCGGTAGCGCCGGGAACGACTGCAGCAGATGTTTCCATCATGGATGCGAGTGTGTGCGCGGCGGCTGCGAGTCATGCAGCCGTATCGACGCCAGTGCGCGCGGCGGCAATCGCTGCGCATACGGCGTCCGGCCGACCGGGCCGAGTCGCCACGTTACGCCGCGCGTTCGTCGCAATCGTTTGCGTTCTGAGCGGGGCGCCGGCCGTCCTCGCCGGGGCGTCTGCCGATCCGGACGAGCCGGGCGAAACCGTGCGAATCGCCGCCCCCGCGCCGGCCGTCACTCCTGCCAATCCCGCGATTTCCTCACACGACTCCACCGTGCGCCAGGTCGTGCTCGGCATCGTCAGTTTCACGCGCTGGCCGTCGACGCCCGTTCGTCTGCATTTGTGCGTGACCGGTCGCCCCGACTACGCGGCCGGCCTCACCGACACGTTGCAGGCCGGCTCGACCGTGCTCGACGTGCAGCGCGTGCGCTTCGACGATCCCGCGCTCGGCCTCGCATGCGACGTCGTGTATCTCGGCACCCTGGGCGACGATCAGCGAGCGCGGGTGCGAGCCGCGCTGGCGGGCCGCCCGGTGCTGACGATCGCCGAACACGACGAGTCCTGCACCGCGGGTGCCATGTTCTGCCTCGCCGTCGATGGCGAACGCGTGACGTTCGACATCAATCTCGACGCCGTCGCGCGCAGTGGCGTGCGCGTGCATCCGAACGTGCTCAATCTCGCGCGACGGCCGCTGACGCCATGACACGTTCCGCGCCCCCCATTTCGTCTTCACGCGTGCCGCGCCCGACGCTGCAAAGCGTGCTGCGTCGCGCGCATTTGCGCCTCGCCTTCGTCGCGGTTGCGATGGCCGCCGTGTCGCTGATCGTCGTCGCCGTGATCGCGTTGCGCGCGTATGCCGGCAACAACCTGAACCTGCTGGCCCGCTCGCTCGGCTATACGGTCGAGGCCGCGCTCGTGTTCGGCGACCGTGTCGCGGCAAACGAGGCGATCGCAACCATCGCCAACGACGAGGACGTCGCGCAGGTGGTCGTCACCAATGCCAGAGGACAGTTGTTCGCCACGTGGAAGCTGCCCGCCGAAGGCCGGATCGCCCGACTCGAGCGCGGTGTCGCCGATCTCGCGCTGCCCGGGCCCGTGACCATTCCGGTGATGCACGACGGCATCGTCGTCGGTCAGGTCATCGTGCGTGGCCGCGGACACCAATTCTTCGGATTCCTACTGGGTGGCATCGGCGGCATTCTCGGCTGCCTGGCCGTCAGCGTGCTCGGCGCGTATGTCAGCTCGAAGCGACTGCTGCGCAACATCGTTGCGCCGTTGCGCGCGCTCGCCGGCGTCGCGCATGCCGTGCGGCGCGAGCGTGCGTTCGGGCGGCGCGTCGAGCCCGCGACGATCGCCGAACTCAACCAGCTCGGCGACGACTTCAACGCGCTGCTCGACGAATTGGAAGACTGGCAGAACACGCTGCGCGACGAAAACGCATCGCTCGAACACAAGGCGACGCACGATGCGCTCACCGGGCTGCCCAACCGTGCGCAGTTCGAGTCGCGGCTGTCGGTGGCGCTTTGCGATGCCGTGGTGACCGGTCAGCGGGTCGCCATCCTGTATCTCGACTGCGACCGCTTCAAGGAGATCAACGACTGCCTGGGCCACGATGCAGGCGACGCGGTGCTGGTCGGCGTCGCGGCGCGGCTCCGCACGCAGGTGCGCGAGACGGATCTGGTCGCGCGCCTGGGCGGCGACGAATTTGCGGTGATGCTGGGCACTGTGCGCGAAGTGGAAAGCGTGTGCCGGATCGCCGACGAGATTTTGTCCGGCATGGTGCCGTCGATCGAGCTGCCCGACGGACGCATGGTGGCCACCATGATGAGTGCCGGCGTGGCGCTGTATCCCGATCACGCGTCGGACGCGAACGGCTTGCTGCGGGCGGCGGATGCCGCGATGTACCGCGCCAAGCGCACGCGGCCGGGGACGTGGCAGTGGGCGGAAGGCGTTGCCGGGCGGGTGTGATGTCGATCGTTTCGCGCCGCGGACGAGGCCGCGGCGGCGGGATAAGAAGCGCACGCGGCGCGGGCGCATACGAAGGGGACGATGATGAAAAGCTCGTTGCCGGTGAGCATTGGGAGGCGGTGCGTCGGAAGCGCGGTGCTGCTGTGTCTGTTGCTTGGCGGGTGCAAGACGCCGCCGACGCTGCATCGGGGGCTCACGCAGACGCAGGTCACGGCGCTGAAGTCGGCCGGGTTTCAGGAGACGGGGCAAGGGTTCGAGTTTGGCTCGAGCGGGCCGATTTTGTTCGATTTCGACCGGTATAACCTGAAGCCGGACGTGAGGCGGATCGTCGAGCGGATCGGGAGGACGTTGAGGTCGGCCGGAATCAATGGGGTGCGGGTTTATGGGTACTCCGACGACGAGGGGACGGTGGCTTACGATCGGGAGCTGTCGCGGCGGCGGGCGGAAGTGGTGGCGATCGAGCTGGTGGATGTGGGGCTGGACGGGAAGCGGGTTGCGGTCATAGGGAAGGGGAAGAGCGATCCGGTGGGGGATAACCGGACGCCGATGGGGCGGGCGCAGAATCGGCGGGCGGCGATTGTGGTTTCGCCGCGGTGAGGGGGCGTTTCGTGCGCTGCCGCGCCGCGATTTGGAGTTGGCATTCGTCGACACGCAAGCGGGCGACGGCCGTTGTTGAATGCACGAATACCGCAATGTCTCGGCGGTCTGTTGTAACTATTCGCCACGATTGCCAGACGCCCGCGTGAGCGTCTGTCCACGCGCGGCGGACCTTGACGTTCGCGGCATCCGGGACGAATCGGCTTCCCGCGTGACCGGACGCTGCGCGATGAATTCGCAATGAAGCTTTCAATTGCCTGAATAGAATCGTTCCGCCTTGTTTGAACGCTGCATGGCCCACCGGCGAGCGCAGCGGCTACCGGAACGTGTATGGCTCCTGGACCCAACGATCTGCTTGCGCACTTCGAACGCGAGATCGCACTGCTGCGCCGTTCGATGCAGACGTTCGCGCAGCGTTACCCCAAAATCGCCGCCCGCCTTGCGATTACCGGCGGGCGTTCGGATGATCCGCACGTCGAACGCCTGCTGCAGTCGTTCGCGTTGATGGCGGCGGCGCACGACATCCGCGTCGAAGACGATGTGCCGGCGTTTACGCACGCCCTTCTCGAATCGCTGCACGGTGCGTTCCTGCGCCCGTTTCCGTCTTGCGCGATCGCGCAATTCCATGGTGACCGGACCGACAAGCAGACCGCACCTCGCGTCATCCTGCGCGGAGATCGATTGATCGCACCCGCCGGCCGGGAGGTATTTCGTATCGCTGATGAAGTCACGATCGTGCCGTTGACTGTTGCGGCGGTGCGTTACACGACGTCGGCGATCGCGCCGCGAGATGCGGTGTTGCCTGCGGAAACGACCGGGTTGCTGACTGTCGTGTTCGAACTGACCTCGACGGAAGCGACCTTCGCGATCGTGCCGGAGAAGTTGCGCGTGCACTTCACCGGCGCGCGCGAAGTCGTCGCGGCACTCACGGACGCCGCGCTGCTGCTTGCCGTACGAACTTTCGTCGAAGCGGGTGATTCCGGTCGCTGGAAGCGCGTTGCGGGCGGCGCATTGACGGCCGTCGGGCTCGAGTCGGCCGATGCACTGCTCGACCTGGGGCCTGATGACACCCTGGCGCCGTTTCACTTGCTGATGGCGTACTGCGCTGCTCCGGAGCGTTTCGACTTTGTCGACGTCGACATGCGACCGCTCAAGCGGGCCGCCGGAGATAGTCGTCGCGTCGCGCTGCACCTCGCGATCGCCGGCGTGCATCCGGACTCGCATCGCGGCCAGCGTCTGGCCGCCGCGACCGCTGACCATGTGCGCTTGTTCTGTACGCCCGTGATCAACCTGTTCCCTGACGATGCGGCGCCGATCGAGACGCACGCCGGTTGCGCGTATTACCCGGTGAAGGCGTTGGCTCAGGCCGGTACGTCGCAGGCGGACATCTGGTCGATCGACTCCGTTCGTCAGATCTCCGACGCGGGTACATCGAGCCTGGCGCCGTTCCATTCGCTACGGCACGGCATGGACAGCGGTCCGGGGTTGTTCTGGACGGTATTGCGCGACGAGGCCAGACGGGCACCGAAACGGAAGCCCGTCGATCCCGACAGCAAACCGACGGACAAGGCGCGGACGCCGACCTGGGCCCCGGGTGAGACGCCAGAACCGCTCAACGGCGTCGAGCTCGAGCTGACCGACCGCGACGGCCGACCAGCCGATCCGGGCAAGCGCAAGCTGGCGATCCGGCTTTCGTGTACGCAGGGCGACCTGTCCGGGATGCAGGCGTGCGAACTGGCGTTGGCGGAAGGCGACCCCATGGGCGCGATCATGCTGCTGAACCGGCCGACCCGGAGCCGGCCGCCGGCTTTCCGCTACGGCGAGCTGTGGGATTTGCTGTCGCTCCTCGTCCCGCAGGCGGTCCGGCTGGACAACGGCGGACTGGCCCAGCTTCGGCGGCTTTGCGTACGCTGGGCGGAAGGCTCCGTCGACGCCGGTCGGCGCTTCGATGCGCTCGTTTCGCTGTCGACCGCGCGCGTACGGTGCTGGCTGCCCGGCAAGCCGGCATCGGCGTTCGTGTCGGGACTGGAAGTGCGACTGGTCGTGGACGAACAGCGTTTCGCCGGATTCAGCCTGGGTGGGTTCGCGCACGTGATGGACCGGTTTTTAGCGCCGTACGTGCCCGTCACCAGCTTCGTGCAGGTCGTGTTCTTTTCAGCGCAGACCGGAGCGTTGCTTCGGCGCGGACAACCGTGCCCGGGCCTTCAGCCGCTGGTCTGATTTCCGATTATCGGGGTGCGAACGAAAACGTTTGCGCGGCGCTTTCGCGCGGTCGGGTTTTGACCTACATTATCGAAGCCTCGGCTTGGGAAACCGGCCGATAGAACCTGAGAACATAAGCAAGGAACAAGAATGAGTTTCGCTCCGAACGGGGGTATTCCCAACGGTTTGGGCGGTGGTGCGCTCGGATCCCTGAGCGCGCTCGGCGGCCTTGCCGCGCCGATCGCGTCGGGTGTTGCCGGGAGCGTCGGGCCGCTTGCCGGCCTGGCCGGGCACGTCGACACCGTCCAGCGCGCGATGCAGCTCGCGCAAACCGGTTTCTCGCTGATGGACAAGACGCCCGGCGCGATTGCCGAGGCGATCAACGGCGCAGCCAACCCCGCGCGCCTGACCCAGCTCAATCGTTACGTGACGCTCGATACGCCGCTTGGGCCCGATGTGCTGCTGGTGAGCGCGGCCGTCGTCGACGAGTACGTGAACCGGTTGCCGGAAATCCATCTCGACCTGCTGTCGCATCGCCATGACCTGCGCCCGGACGACCTGATCGGCCAGCAGGTCAAGATCCGGTTCGACCAGCAGGCGCGGTTGTCGACGCTCGAGCGCGTCGTGGCAGCGGGCACCGGCGAGAACGACCGTTACTTCGATGGCTACGTGGCGTCGTTCGACCGGGCCGGCAACCCCGGGAATGTCACGCAGTATCACCTGACGGCCGTGCCGTGGTTCTGGTTCCTGACGCGCTCGACCGACTGCCGGATTTTCCAGAACAAGACCGCGCAGGACATCCTCACCGAGATTTTCCAGGAGCACGGGTTTTCCGACTTCGTGTTCGATATCCGGACGAGCCAGAAGCCGCTCGAGTACGTGGTGATGTATCAGGAGTCCTACTACAACTTCTGCGCGCGATTGATGGAGCAGGAGGGTCTGGTCTGGACGCACCGCTACGAGAAGGACAAGCACTTTCTCGTGATCGGCGACACGAACCTGCTGTTCCGTCCGATCGACGGGCTGGCCACCGTGCCGTTCGCCGCGACCGAGGCGAGCGAAGACAGCGGTATCGACCAATTGCACGAAGGCCGGCGCTTCGGTGTCGGCAAGGTCACGTTTCGCGACTTCAATTATCAGAATCCGTCGTCGCCGCTGATGCTGGTGGAAGCCGAGCCGCAGAACCTCAAGCATGCGCGGCTCGACGCGACTGAACGGTTCGAGCACCAGTCGCTGTACGACCATGGCGACGACGGCAATCGCTACGCGCGCTTCGCGATGGAAGCTGAAGAGGCGCAGGCCCATCGCTATACCGGCGGCGGCTATGCATGGCGCATGACGACGGCCGGCGCCGTGACCGTGGCGAATCATCCGGTTCTCGAGAACAACCAGGAATACGTGATCCTGCACGTGCGTCACGAGGCCGTGAACGACTACACGCAGCACAGCGCAAAACTGCCGTACCGCAACAGCTTCGCGCTGTTGCCGAAGAAGATTCCGTACCGCGCGCCACGTGCGACGCCGAAACCGGTGATTCACGGCACGCAGTCGGCGATCGTCGTCGGCCCGAAGGGCGAGGAGATCTATACGAACGGGAGCGCGGTGAAAGTGCACTTTCCGTGGGATCGACGCGGCAAGAAGGACGGCTCCGACTCGATGTGGGTGCGCGTGTCGCAACCGTGGGCGGGCGACGGCTGGGGTGCGGCCGCGATTCCGCGGATCAAGCAGGAAGTGCTCGTGGCGTTCAATCAGGGCGATCCGGACAACCCGGTGATCGTCGGCCGCGTGTTCAACGGCGAGCAAGGCAACCCGTATCACGGTGCGGGCGGCCAGACGATGGGGATCAAGAGCCAGACGCATAAGGGGCAGGGGGGCAACGAGTTGCTGATGAGCGACGTCAATGGTGCGCAAATGCTCTATATGCATGCGCAGAAGGACATGCATACCGTTGTCGAGGACGCGCAATGGACTCAAGTTCTTAAAGGCGACCGGACCGTCGAGGTCGGGAAGGGCAACCATACGACATCCATCGCGGTCGGCAATCTGTCGGACGTTGTCGCGCAGGGCAACACGTCGCATCAGACTCCGCAAGGTGTGCATACGCTCGAAGCCAAGGAACTCTGGATCAAGATCGGTGGCGATGGCGGCACGCGGATTCACATGACGGCTGACTCGATCGACATCTATAAGGGCGAGTCGGTGATTCACCTCGACGATAGCAATATCAATATCCAGGCATCCCGAACCGACATCAATCCGAAGAACGGCTAACACCAATCAGGATAACAAAGCATGTACCAGATGCAAGAAGGCACGTTGGCGCTGCCCATGGAGTGGCAGGACAAGACGATGAACGTATTCGTGTCGGCGGCGACAGGTACGGAGGGCGTGAGTTTCGTGATCACGCGCGAGCGCCTGCCGTGGGGAATGAAGTTCGCCGAGTATGTGTCAAGCGAAATCCGGAAGGTGGCGAAGCAGGTGCCGGATTATTCCGAGGTTGCAAATGAAGATGCCACTGTGGCCGGGCGCGCCGCCCACGTGCACGAGTTTACGTGGGTGAACAACCATGCGCCGATTCACCAGCGGTTGACGATGGTGGAGTACGGGCACGTCGTCCTGATGCTGACCTTCACTGCGCCCGGTACGCTGAGCGACACCCAGCGCGAACAAATCGAGGCTGTGATTCAGAGCCTTCAGTTGCGCGATCCGATCTGAGGCTGCAATGTCGGACACGCCGAATTACAACGAGCCCAGCGGCAGCGCACAAGAACGTCTCGATCAGATCGCCAAGCTGGAAGACGGTGAAGCCGCCAAAGCGGCCGAGCAGCCGTTTTACGAGAATCTCAACTATGGGATGCTCGGTGCCGATGCAGGCCTGACCGCGATTGAGGGGACCGCCGCCGGGTTGGGTGCGGCGGGTACCGCGTTGGCAGGCGGTGCAACCGGTGGAGCGGCATTGGGCGCAGGTGCGGTCGCCGCGGGTACGGTGATGCTGCCGCTGGCGATTGCAGTCGGCGGAGCTTGGGCGCTCGACAAAGTCGGCGTTACCGGCTGGCTCTCAAAGGAGTTTACGCAGGTCGGTGACGCACTTGGCCTCACAATCGGCCGCGGCGATCCACACCCCGCATGCATTGGCGACCGGATTGCACACTCGTCGGGCTTCATGGGAATTCTCGCCGGTATCGCCGTGGGAGTCGCGATTGGCGTGGCGGTGGCAGCCACCGTGGCGACGGGAGGACTCGCCGGGGCGTTGATCGTCGGGGCGTGCTTGGCGGGCGGCCTGACTCTCGGTGGCGCACTTGCGTCTGCCAGCCAAAGTATGGGCAGCAACTGTGGCGAGATTGTCACCGGCTCGGGCGATGTGTACTTTGAAGGCAAAAAGGTGGCGCGCGTCACGGACCTGGTGAAATGCGATCACCATTCCGGCGTGCCGCAGCCACTCGTCGATGGCAGCAAGACAGTGTTCGTCAACGGCCTGCCGCTGGTACGGATCGGTCACGAGACTCACTGTAGCGGCAAGGTCAATTCGGGGCGCAACAGTATCTGGATCGACAAGACGACTGGGCACTATGGCCCGAAGAACCCGGAGTTGACCGCGACTCAGGAATTCCTGGCGGGGTTGCTCGGCGGGATTGTAGGCGGCGGAGTCGGAAAATTTGCCGGCAAGGGGATGCGCGAAACATTTAGGCCGGAGCCGACCCGGTCCGCTGAACAGACGGGCATCAGGGACGAGAACCGACCGAAGTGCAAGGATCCGGTTGATCCGGTATCCGGTGAAATGCTGGAAATCCGCACGGACCTCGCCATTCCCGGCATCCTGCCACTTGAGTTCAGACGACGCTATCGGACTCGATCGGACGATCATGGATTGCTCGGTCACCGCTGGTCGGACAACTGGTCGCAGCATTTGACATTCGATGGCGGTCGCTTCGTGAGATTTCACGATGGAGCGGGTCTTGCGATCGGCTTCGACGCGCCGGACATGGCGCTCAACGGCATCAACTTGCGCGAACCGCGCTATCGGCTGGTCGGAAGCCGACTTGAACCGCGAATCTTCGATCGCGATACGCGGCAACTGCGTATTTTCACGCCTCTTATCGACGGCGGGTCTTCGCGCCTCGAGCGGATCGAGGACCTCGACGGTAACGCAATCGTTCTTTCCTACGACCCTGCTGGCCGTTTGAGTGGCATGGCCCATAGCGATGGCTATCGGCTTGAGATTACCTATCCCGGGCGCGAACGGCGGCTGCAACGGATCGTCCTCCACGATGCGGACGGGAGTTTCCGAACACTCGTGGACTACGACTACCAGAACGGCATGCTTACCCACGTGGCGAGCTTCCAGTTTGGGCAGTTCCATTACGCGTACGATGCGCACGGCTGGATGACCCAATGGCGGGATACTGACCAGACCGAAGTCCGATATCAATACGACACCGCCGGCCGTGTAGTCGAGACCGGTACACAGCAGGGCTATCACACGGGCCGGTTCCTCTACGAAGCCGGCCGCACTCGCGTGATCGATGTCGACGGCGAATGGACCTACGACTATGACGACGAAGGTCTTGTAACAGCCGAAACCGATCCGCTTGGCCATTGCACGCGCTCGGAATGGGAGCTCGGTCGTTTGATGGCACGGATCGATCCGATTGGGCGACGGACCGACTATCGGTACGACGAACGAGGCCAACTGATTTCGGTTACGGAGAACTCCGGGCGGGCAATCGACTTCGAATATGATGATGCTCAATTTCTCACCCTGGCGCGTTTGCCGACCGGCGGCCGCATCAGGCTTGAATACGATCATCTACACCGGTTGATTGCGCGCACCGAGCCGGATGGCGTCAAGACGACCTACCGCTATGGCACCCACGGCGAACTGCTACGGGTGGTGCAAGGTGATCGAGAGACCCGCCTCGACTACGACGCCCAGTTACGGCTGACCGGCATCGAATTGCCGACCGGTGCCCGCTTTCGTCGCAAGGTCGACGTGTTGGGTCGGAAACTGGAAGAAACGTCACCTGACGGACATGTGACCCATTTCGACTATGCCGCCGGCCCCGACAATCCGCGCGGCCTGTTGAGCGCGATCACGCGCCCCGATGGCTCAGTGTCGCGAGCGCGATACAACAGCGAGGGCCTGCTTGTCGAGTGGACCGATTCGCTCGGACGCACGAGCCAGCGAACATATGGGCCGTTTGATTTGCTTACGGCGTCGATCGATGCGGCCGGACACGCAACGCGTTTCGAGTACGACCATGCGACCCGGTTGACGAAGGTCTTAAACGCATTGGGCGAGTGCTACACATACCGCTACGACGCAGCCGGACATCTCGCGTCCGAGACCGACTGGGGCGGTCGCGTGATTCAATACGAGCGGGACGCTGCTGGTCGCCTCCTCGCGAAAACGCTGCCTGATGGCGGGCAGTGGCGCTACACGTACGATGGTTTCGATCGCCTCACCGAGGTCGATGCCGGAGACGTGAAGCTTGCGTACCGCTACGATGCGGGTGGACGACTGGATTCGGTCGCGGTGCAAGGCGAGCAATTTCATCTGACGCGCTTCGCTTACGACAGGAATGGGCGCCTGATCGGCGAGGATCAGCACGGCGAACTGCTGCGGCATTTCTACGACGCCGATGGGCAGCGGTGTCTTCGGATGACGCCGCGGCGCGAGACGGCCTATTCGTACGATGCCTTGGGTGTGCTCACGCAGGTCGGAGGGTTGACCATCCAGCGTGACGGCTTGGGACGGGAAATCGGTCGGCACGCGGGGGAGTTTGTTACGCAGCAGCAGTATGACGCGCTCGGCCGCGTGTGCAGGCAGATCGCTGGTCCGATTGCCGCGTTCGAGGCCTTGAAAGCCGCCCCTGCCCGTGCGCTGGAGCAATTGACACGACAGATCTATCACTACGACGCCGCCGGACAACTGGAACACGCTGAAACCGACGGCGATACCCTTACATACCGGCGTGATACGCGCGGCCAGATCGTCTCGGCAGAAAGTCTGCTGCAGCCGGCGGAGCGTTTCTGTTACGACGCGGCGATGAACATTGCGGCGCACGGCAGACAGGCTCCCGTGGACGTTCACCAATACGGCCGAGGTGGCTTGCCGGAACGGATCGGCTATACACGCTATCGGTACGACGCTCGCGGACGCACAATCGAGAAGAAGGTGGAACAGCCTGGGTTCCGGCCAAAGACGTGGCAATACACGTGGGATGGCCTTAACCGGCTCGTGAAGGTCGTGACGCCGGAACGCGGCGTCTGGCTGTATCGCTACGATGCTTTCAACCGCCGAGTCGAAAAGCAGCAGCTGGGCGGCCGCGAGACCGTGAAGTTTCTGTGGGACGGTCCGGTGCTGGCCGAACGCTGGATCGAGCAGCGAGACGGCACGACTGGCCAGGTCGTGACATGGCACATTGAGCCGGGTAGTTTCTCGCCCCTCGCGCAGGAGACCGACACTGGCATTTACCCGATTCTGACGGACCAAGTCGGTTTGCCAAAGGCGGTGTTCGACGAACATGGCAAGCCTGTCTGGAAGGGGGCGTACACACTCTGGGGGAAGCTGCTGCCGGCTAGACGAGCAGCGAATGATGCGCACGGCAGCGCAATTTCAATCGATACGACGTTGCGTTTTCCCGGTCAATGGGAAGATGATGAGACGGGACTGTGCTACAACCTGAACCGGTACTACGATCCAGATTCGGGACAGTATCTCAGTTTCGACCCGATTGGACTCGACGGTGGATTTAGAACACAAGGTTATGTGCACGCACCTGATGCGTGGATTGATCCGCTGGGATTGAGCGGTTGCGAGGACGTTAAAGAGTACGATGTGGTTCCATATCGACCAAGTAATTCGCCTTTAGAGAACCATCATGGAGTACTCGATATTTGGATGGCAAAAAATGTGCCTGAATATGGTGGTAAATATCCGACCAATTCACCAACAATTGCTTTATCTAGTGAGTCGCATTCAGCCACAAAAGCCGCCTACCGAGATTGGTTGACTGAAAAAACAGGACGCCCGGTTGGTGGAAAAGTTGATTGGGAGACCGTGAGCAATCGGGAAATGCAGAAATTATCCGAGCAGATGTTTGATGCCGCCAACGTTCCGCAAACGAGTAGGGATGCTTATTACAGGGCGTTGAATCAGTATTTGTACGCGGGTAAATTTGATTCGGTGATATTTTAGGGGATAATATGAGGCCGATTAATGAAATTATCGAGATCATAAGATCTGATAGCAGATGCCAAGTCTTGCCGGTGAGTGGAAATCTTCCGCCACTACCAAACGCGGATATGGCATACCCGAATGATCTCGTAGAGTTTTACAATCTTTGTGGCGGCATCATTTTGTTCAGGGCAGGAAAGGACAATGTCTCATTCAAGATATTGCCTGCCAGCGAGGTGCTGCAGACGAATATGCTCATTGTGGGCGAGCCATGCGAGAATGACATTTCTTTTTCATGGTATGCTATCTGCAAAACGGATAATGGCGATTACATATCCATCGATACGTCTAAGGAAAGAGGTGGAAGGTGTTACGACAGCAACTTCGAAATTCACGGCGTGGCTGGAAGTTGTCCGATCATAGCGCTAAGCTTTTCAGAATTGCTTGATGAGCTATATAAAAGTTCAGGAATAGATATTTTTTGGAAAACGAGGGATTACGGCGATGCTTATGCGTGAGGTTAATTGGGCGCTTCAATAAGCCTGCCGGGAAGGTCTCCATCATCGTCAACTATCCTTACTCGCTTTGCGTCGTGCAGTAGTTCGCGGAGGCCGGGTTGCACAGTTCGCTCGGTCGCCTGCGGTTGTTTTTCTGCGGGCGAGTTGATCACGTCAGCGTTGCGGTCCTGTCGACGGCCTTTCCTCAAGCCCACGCTATTTGGAAGCGTGGGCTTTTGTTTTTCTAGATATCGACTGTGACCACTTCAGGAAGATCAACGACTGCCTCGGCCACGATGCCGATGACGCGGCGCTGGTCGGTGTCGCGGCCCGGCCGATATGGGTGGCGAAATTGCGAACGCTAACGACGCGAAACTATGACACGATGCAAAATCTTCCTCCAAATGTGAGAGAGGATATGCTTGTGTTTTGAGCATGCGTCTGATGTGCAGTCGATAAAGGCTGATCTGGATAATTTGATATCGGGAATCTGAGCAGAAATGAGCACAGGAATCGTAATTTACGGGACTGAACCGGCTCAGACGAAGTCCGCTTTGAGAGTCGCTGAAAGCCTTTTTCTTCAGTTCGGTGAAGAAGCAAGCAGGGCGATTTTTCTGGAGTTCGTCGTTCGTGATGGGGAGAGAATTATTGAAGATCGTGAAATATCGCTCTCTGACTTAAGAGGGAAGGTTTCGGCTGGGGAAGCTACTGCATTCCAGGTTTTTGACGACGGAGAAAAGGGAGGTGCTCCGGCGATTTCATTCGGTTGGAATGTTCCGGAATTCGGAGGGCTGTCATTTATCGATGTGCAGATCGATAGGTCGCTTTGTGAGATAAGTCAAAAGATAGAGGCGTTTCTAGAAAATGTTGCGGCGAATTTGAGTTGTAAATACGCCATCGCTTACGATGCGGAAACATCGTCCGTTGCATATACGTATTCGACCGGCGTCAATTTGGTTAAAATTTTACCTTTTGAAGATACGTCTCTTTTCACGAAGGAGCTCCCCGGTAGGGTGCCAGGCTCGGCGAGTTATGAAAGAGTGAAGCTCAGAATGATCTATCCCGTGAATGTACTCAACGAGGAGCACTTGGGAATTCGCATCAACGATCTTTCGTTGCGGGAGTGGATTATGTCTGACTCACCTCGGGGCTCCGTGAATAGCATTCCAAACAACATGTGGCTCTGGGTGGTCAATGAGGTGAACTTGGCTGAAGTAAACAACGCCTGCGGAGAGGCGGGAATATTGATCGCGTGGCAAAATGCACCCGCGAATAGGCCGGCGCGAAAATTGCCGTGAGTTCATCAGGCCCACGCTTTTGGAAGCTTGGACTTTTGTTTTTCTTGATCGCGGCTGAGACTGCTTCAAGGGCGGCGATGAGAGATGCGGTAGCCGCGTTGCACATTGGCTCGATTCGTCTGGGGCGATAAGCCGATCGGCTTGTGTTGCGCGAGCAACTGAGCCAGCCCGTGATCGCCGTTGAACCGGTGATAGAAAAGGCCGCGCGGACAGCAATGCGCGGCCTAGTCGAATTTAACTAGCACAAATGAGCCTCGGCCCAGCATACAACCGTGCCCCATAGAACAGCGCAGCACCGCGGATAGGGCAGCCACCACCGGCCACCCGCAACCATCACCAAGCGATATTGCAAGAAGACCGCGCCGTCCCCGCACCACCCGTAGCCGTGCAATGCGAACCCGCGCCGTTGTCGTAGAACGTCCGCGTCTCTGGTTGCGGTACTGACGGATCGTACGGATTCGGCGCACCGTGTGGACCGCGAGCGGCATCGAAAGGTCGCGTCGGCGCATACGAGTTTCCGCCGCCCGGAGCGTATGACCCACTGGCCCGCAGGTATTCATTCCAGTTCAGTTCACGCTGTTCGTGCCTGGGCAATGCGCGCCCGAAGCTATCGCTCCCACCCGCACCGAGCGCGACGCGATTCGAAGGCCATACCGAATCGCCAGATCCGTGTTCATCCGAAGACTGCGGCGCAAGCGTATCTCCTGAAACCCGCACCGGCCGCGTATCCGGCGTATCGAACGGACTACGTCCGACTGGCGCCGCATACTCGACTTGCCGCGTCGTCCGCGGCACACGCCCATCATCCCGGCCCACAACCCGACGTTCCGAACGAAACACGTTGGCGCCGCCCGACCGATCGACCAGCGAATCGCGCCCGGAAGCATGAACAGTAGAAACAGAAAGCGCACAAGCAAGCGCGGCAGCGGAAGAAAGGCGGAGAGGATGATTCATTGGCGATCCGAACCAGGTGATATGCAAGGACAAAAAAACGGCAGATCACTGGCTGGCGGCTGGGCGACGGAAGGGTGTCGAAGCGGCCCTGAAGCGACTACGGGGCGCGGCGGACGCGACACGCAGGAAGGCTGGCTGGATTGCAGAGGCGAGTTCGCATTATTTCACAAAAATAACAATCAGCTTTCGCAAGAGCCGAATTCGTCGGCAAACAGAAGGATTGACCGCTCCGGCCCAACGCCCCGCATCGGTGCACGCCAACCCAATCATCAGTCGATTGATTTAAAACGCTACGTCCCTATAAAGCCAAAAAATCGTACGCGGCGCCCCCGGACCTCACAGCGAAGCCCACCCAGCAAGCCTCCCACCCGCCAATCCACCCAAAATCGCAACCCAATTGCACCCACCGCAACGTTACCATCCCCACCAAGTGGCGCCCCCATCGCCACCCACCGCCCGGCAAGTTTCTCCGTGTTTTCCCTCATAACACCGGCATTTTTGACAGACGTTTTAAAAACGCCCATATAATTTCGGCTGCCTTGCCAATGGCTGTCGGACCATCCCTCCGAACGAGCACTTTGGCAAGCGGGGCAGGCGAAACGCTTGCGCAATGCAAGACGCATCACGATGTCTTTCCGAACCAGACGTCCCCTTCGGGGACTGCAAGAGCCGGGCCCCGCTACGCATCATTCATCCGCAGGTCCGTCTTCATGTGTCTCGGGCGTGTCCCATGTCCTCGCCCCGGGTGCTGTTCGATTGCGCAAGTCATGCCGCCTTTGCCCGTATGACTAACAACATCGAGGAGCTCCTGATGACGCTGTCCCGTCTTACGTCCATTTCCGCCGCCGCCGTGCTGTTCGCCGCCGGCGCCGCCGCCGCACACGCGGAAACCGTGAAGATCGCCATCGCTGGTCCGATGAGCGGTTCGGTCGCCCAATACGGCGACATGGTGAAGGCCGGCGCGCTGACCGCGATCGAACAGATCAACGCGGCAGGCGGTGCGGGCGGCAACAAGTTTGAAGTGGTGATGATGGACGACGCGTGCGAACCGAAGCAGGCGGTCGCCGTCGCCAACAAGATCGTCAGCCAGAAGATCAAGTACGTGATCGGCCACGTGTGCTCGGGTTCGACGATCCCGGCATCCGACATCTACGAAAACGAAGGCATCGTGATGGTCACGCCGTCGGCCACCGCGCCGCAGCTGACGGAAGGCAAGAAGCGCCACTTCATCTTCCGCACGATCGGCCGTGACGACCAGCAAGGCCCGGCCGCCGCGCACTACATCATCAACAACGTGAAGCCGAAGAAGGTCGCGATCCTGCACGACAAGCAGTCGTACGGCCAGGGCATCGCGTCGTCGGTGAAGAAGGATCTCGAAGGCGCGAAGATCCCGGTCGTCCTGTTCGAAGGCGTCAACGCCGGCGATTCGGACTACTCGGCGATCATCACGAAGCTGAAGTCGCAAGGCGTCGACTTCGTCTACTTCGGCGGCTACCACCCGGAAATGGGCCTGCTGATGCGCCAGGCGCGCGAGCAAGGCGTGAAGGCAACGTTCATGGGCCCCGAAGGCGTGGGCAACAAGGACGTGACGGCGATCGCCGGCGCGGCGTCGGAAGGCATGCTGGTCACGCTGCCGGCCGACTTCTCGGCCGACCCGTCCAACGCAGGCCTCGTGAAGGCGTTCGCGGACAAGAAGCGCGACGCGAACGGCCCGTTCCAGATGCCGTCGTACGCAGCGGTGAAGATCATCGCCGACTCGATCGCGGGAGCGAAGACGACGGACCCGACGAAGGTCGCCGCGTACATGCACAAGACGACGTTCGACACGCCGATCGGCAAGGTCGCGTATGACGCGCAGGGCGACCTGAAGTCGTTCAAGTTCGTCGTCTATACGTGGCACAAGGACGCGACGAAGACCGCCGCCCGGTAATACGGAGTACCCGCCCCGCGCACCGCTCTGCCCGTCACCCGGGCAGGGCGGTGCGCATTTGGCCGTTGCGCGGCCAAGGGGCGGCCCGAGACGACACCGTGCGTTGCGCGCGGCCGAACGCCGTGATCCGGCGATGGCATGCGACCCAGCGCCAACGGGAGCTTCCCGCACATGACTGACTTCTTTCCTCAATTCGCCCAGCAACTGGTCAACGGCCTGACGCTGGGTGCGATCTATGCGCTGATCGCCATCGGCTATTCGATGGTCTACGGCATCATCGGCATGATCAACTTCGCCCACGGCGAGATCTACATGATCGGCGCGTACGTGGGCCTCGTTACCCTCACCGCGATCGGCATCTCCGCCGGCTATCCGTTGCCGCTCGTGCTCGGCGCCGCGCTGATCGTGTCGGTGATCGTCACGGGCCTGTACGGCTTCGCGGTCGAGCGCGTCGCGTATCGGCCGCTGCGCGGCGGCCCGCGCCTCGTGCCGCTGATCTCCGCGATCGGCATGTCGATCTTCCTGCAGAACTACGTGCAGATCGGCCAGGGCGCGCGCGACGTGTCCGTGCCGGTGCTGATCTCCGGCGCGTTCGAGATCCATCTCGGCGGCGACTTCGACGTGACGATTCCGTATGCGCGTCTGTTGATCGTCTGCGTGACGCTCGTGCTGATGATCGCGCTCACGCTGTTCATCTCGCATTCGCGGATGGGCCGTGCGTGCCGCGCGTGCGCCGAGGACATGAAGATGGCGAACCTGCTCGGCATCGATACGAATCGCGTGATCTCGTTCACGTTCGTGCTCGGCGCGATGCTGGCGGCCGTCGGCGGCGTGCTGATCGGGCTGACGATCGGCAAGCTGAATCCGTATATCGGCTTCGTCGCGGGCATCAAGGCGTTCACCGCCGCGGTGCTCGGCGGGATCGGCAGCATTCCGGGCGCGATGCTCGGCGGCGTGCTGCTCGGCCTCGCTGAAACCTTCGCAGCAGGCTACATGCCGGCCGAGTACAAGGACGTGGTGGCGTTCGGCCTGCTCGTGCTGATCCTGCTCTTCCGCCCGACCGGCCTGCTCGGCAAGTCGGACATCGAAAAGGTCTAAGGGAGACGCAGATGAGTCAAGTCATTTCCGTTCGCCGTCCGGCCGCCGACGCGTCGGTCAGCCAGGCGCTGAAGAATGCCGTGGCCGCCGCGTTCCTGACGGCGATCCTCACGATTCCGGTGCTCGGGCTGCAGCTGAAGCTCGACGGCTATCAGGTGGTGCTGACGCCGCACTGGCGCCCGGTGTGGATCGCGGTCGCGGCCGTGTTCCTGTTCCAGCTGTTCAAGCCGTGGCTCGTGCGCGCGAAATCGGCGGTGAAGCTGCCGGCGCTGCCCGCGATGGGCGCGCAGCAGCAGCGCGTGGTCATCTGGGTGCTGCTCGCGGTCGGGCTCGTGTGGCCGTTCTTCGGCTCGCGCGGCGCGGTGGACGTCGCGACGCTCGCGCTGATCTACGTGATCCTCGGTCTCGGGCTGAACATCGTGGTCGGTTTCGCGGGCCTGCTGGACCTCGGCTATGTCGGGTTCTATGCGGTCGGCGGCTATACGTACGCGATGCTGAACCAGTATTTCGGGCTGTCGTTCTGGGAGTGTCTGCCGATCGCGGCAGTCGCCGCGGCGACGTTCGGCTTCCTGCTCGGCTTCCCGGTGCTGCGCCTGCGCGGCGACTATCTCGCGATCGTCACGCTCGGCTTCGGGGAAATCATTCGCTTGCTCGCGAACAACCTGACGAGCCTCACCGGCGGCCCGGACGGCATCTCGAGCATTCCGAAGCCGACGGTGTTCGGCTTCGAGATGGCGCGCTCGGCGAGCGTCGAAGGCGCGAAGACCTTCCATGAGCTGATCGGGCTGGAATACAGCGGCGAGCACATGGTGATCTTCCTGTACCTGATCTCGCTGGTGCTGGTCGGCTTCACGCTGTTCGTGACGAGCCGCCTGATCCGCATGCCGATGGGCCGCGCATGGGAAGCGCTGCGCGACGACGAGATCGCGTGCCGTTCGCTGGGTCTCAACCCGACACGCATCAAGCTGTCGGCGTTCACGCTCGGCGCGGCGTTCGCGGGCATCGGCGGCGCGTTCTTCGCGGCGCGTCAGGGCCTCGTGAACCCTGAGTCGTTCACCTTCATCGAATCGGCGCTGATCCTCGCGATCGTGGTGCTCGGCGGGATGGGCTCGCAGCTCGGCGTGATTCTCGCGGCGATCCTGCTGACCGTGCTGCCGGAAGTCGCGCGCGGCTTCGCCGAATACCGGATGCTGATCTTCGGTCTGGTGATGGTGTTGATGATGATGTGGCGTCCGCAGGGCCTGCTGCCCGCGAGCCGTCCCCACGTGGAGCTGCCGCAATGAGCGCGAATGCAGAACTGTTGAAGGTCGCCGGGCTGCAGATGCGCTTCGGCGGGTTGCTCGCGGTGGACGGCATCGATTTCGACGTGCGCCGTAACGAGGTGTTCGCGATCATCGGGCCGAACGGTGCGGGCAAGACCACGGTGTTCAACTGCGTCGGCGGCTTCTACAAGCCGACGGGCGGCGACGTCGTGCTCGACGGCCACGCGATCGGCGGGCTGCCGAGCCACAAGATCGCGTTGAAGGGCCTGGTGCGCACGTTCCAGAACATCCGCCTGTTCAAGTCGCTGACGGTCGTCGAGAACCTGCTCGTCGCGCAGCATCGCAAGGTGAAGGCCGGGCTGCTGCCGGGCCTGTTCTCGACGCCCGCCTATCGTCGCGCCGAGAAGGACGCGCTCGAACGCGCGGCCGTGTGGCTCGACCGGATGGGGCTGAGGTCGGTCGCCAACCGGCCGGCCGGCACGCTGTCGTACGGGCACCAGCGGCGTCTCGAGATCGCGCGCTGCATGATCACCGAGCCGCGTCTGCTGATGCTCGACGAGCCGGCGGCCGGCCTCAACCCGCAGGAAAAGATCGAGCTGCAGCATCTGATCGACAAGCTGCGCCACGAGTTCGGCGTGTCGGTGCTGCTGATCGAACACGACATGAGCCTCGTGATGGGCGTGTCGGACCGCATTCTCGTGATGGAGCACGGCCGGCCGATCGTGATCGGCACGCCGGAAGCGGTCCGCAACGACCCGCGCGTGATCAAGGCGTATCTGGGGGAAGAGTGATGCTGAAGCTGGAACAGGTCCATACGCACTACGGCGCGGTCGAGGCGCTCGCGGGCGTGTCGATCGAGGTGAAGAAGGGCGAGATCGTCACGCTGATCGGCAGCAACGGCGCCGGCAAGACGACGCTGATGATGACCGTGTGCGGCACGCCGCGCGCATCGTCGGGCCGCGTGCTGTTCGAGGGCAACGACATCACCGCGATGTCGACGCACCAGATCATGCGGCAGGGGATGGCGATCTCGCCGGAAGGGCGGCGCGTGTTCCCGAGCCTGACGGTGCTCGAGAACCTGAAGATGGGCGGCTTCTTCGCGAGCCGTCACGAGATCGACGACGGCATCGAGCACGTGTTCAAGCTGTTTCCGCGCCTGAAGGAGCGCGCGACGCAGCGGGCCGGCACGATGTCGGGCGGCGAGCAGCAGATGCTGGCGATCGGCCGCGCGCTGATGAGCAAGCCGCGCTTGCTGCTGCTCGACGAGCCGACGCTCGGCCTCGCGCCGCTCGTGATCGCGCAGATCTTCGACATCATCCGGACGATCCGCGACGAGGGTGTCACGGTGTTCCTGGTCGAGCAGAACGCGAACAAGGCGCTCGGTGTGGCCGATCGCGGCTACGTGCTCGAAACGGGGCGTGTGGTGCTGGCCGACACGGGCGCGAACCTGCTCGCGAACGACCGGATCAAGCAGGCGTATCTCGGCGGGTGATGTGGAAAGCCGCCGGCCTGCAATGGGCTGGCGGCGAAGCCGATGCTTTTGGGACACCGACCAGATTCAGGTTCTCCGCATCCCCGGCGACGCTTTGACATGGCGAGCTGCATGCCGATCGCAGTTAGTCTGTAGTTAAATCAGCTCTGATCGAAGTCAAATGAGCTACATCTGCCGCAAGCATCCGAATCGGTACAAAATCGGCGACACGCACTATACCTTGTGGCTAATTCGGCTACAATCGTAGCCAATCATGCTACGATCCATTGCCTCGACCCTATTTGGTGACTATCGGCGCCGCGCGCTGGGCCTGCTTCTGTTGCGGCCCGAGCAGGCGTTGCACGTCCGTGAAATCGCTCGTTTGACGGGCACGACGCCCGGGACGTTGCACAAGGAACTGAGCAAGCTGGCAGAAGCCGGCATCCTGAGCAGGAATCGGCAAGGTAATCAGGTGCTCTATCGCGCCAATCGAAGTTGTCCGATCTACGAGGAACTGGCTTCGATCATGCGAAAGACCTCGGGTATGGGTGATGTGTTATCCGAATCGTTATTGCCCTGCGCCGAGCAAATCAGTGTGGCGTTCGTGTTCGGTTCCGTCGCGCGTGGCCAAGAGACGGCGGATAGTGACGTCGATGTGATGGTGATCGGCTCGGTTGGCTTTGCAACGGTGGTTCGGCTGCTTTACGACGCACAGACGAGATTGGGGCGAGACATCAACCCCAAGGTGCTGTCGCCAGACGAGTTTCGTGATGGCGTCGCCGGGCAGGACGCATTTTTGCAGGACGTGCTTGGAAAACCCAAGATTTTCTTGATTGGTAGCGACCATGACCTTGCAGAACTTGCTCGGCGTTAGCCTCGATGCGGTCCGGCCAGACCGAGACCAAGCGACACGCTTGCTGGCCGCAGCGGAACGAAATCTCGCGGATGCGCAACTCGCGGGATTGAGCAACGAAAACCGCTTTGATGCGGCTTATAAGGCGATCATGCAACTCGCCATGCTGGCGTTGCACGCGAACGGCTTTCGTACATTGACGAGTCGGCCGGGGCACCACCAGACGGCGATCCAGACACTTCCGCAGACAATCGGTTTGCCGGTCGAGCGCATGATCGTACTCGACGCGCTGCGCAAGCAGCGCAATCTGTCCGATTACTCCGGGGATGTGGTTCAGGCGTCCGCGGTCCGTGAGTGTTTCGATAGCGCGACGGCGCTCCTGATTGATGTAAAGGCGTGGTTGGACGGGAACAAGCCGGAGTTGGTGGGCGCGCAGTAGCCGTTACAGTGTGGAATCGTCGGCTCGAAACGATGGTGCGTCACGCATGCAACGCCAGCCCCTTCACGGCCTTGTCCACGGCCTTCTTCGGTCCGTGCAGCGCCAGCCCGACCAGATCCAGATTCTCCGCATCCCCGGCGCGAAACACTTCGCGGTTGGCTGCATCGTGCCCGGTCGAAAACATCGCATGCACGTACGGCACGATCGTCAGCTCGCGCGACAGCGCCTGCCGGTGTGCGGCCTGTAGCCCGTTCAAGTCGGACGCGAACACCAGCATCGGCTGGCCCAGCATGCGTCCGTAGCGGCGGCCCGCCGCATCCTCGTAAGGCTCGCCGAGCGCGTCGGGTGCTTCGGCCGCGACGCCTGTCGCGAGAAACGCGACGACATTGAGTTTCTGCCATGCCGCGAGATCGTCGCGCACGATCAGCGCTACCTTGGTATCGATCATGATTGCTCCTCGTTGAAGCACGCATGATCGGATGTCGCGCGTGCTCAGTCTGGAACGTTTGTGCACAGTTGCCGGTACGCGGCCGGCGTGATCCGGTATGCGCGGCGGAACCAGCGGCCCAGGTGGCTCTGGTCGGCGAAGCCGACGTCCGCGGCCGCCTCGGCGGGCGTGCGGCCGGCCGCCAGCAGCCGGCGCGCGGCGCGCAGCCGCAAGCGCACCAGGTACGCGTGCGGCGACGTGCCGTACGCGCGCTGGAACAGCCGCGTCAAGCGGAACCGGTCGATCCCCGCGGCGCCGGCCAGCTCGTCGAGGCCGAGATTGCCATCCATGTGCGCATGCAGCAGATCGCGCACGCGCGCGATCGCCGGCGGCACGACGCTGCTTTCCAGCGCGAGCGGGGCGCCCCGCAGTTCGCCGCCGAGCCGCGTCAGCAGGCGGTCGAGCGTCTGGTCGCGCGCAAGCCGGCCTTCGTTGCCGTGGATCGCGAGAAATGCATCCCGGATCGCATCGACGAGGCCGCGATCGTCGACGAGTGTATGGCCGAACGCGGCTTCGACGCTGCCGAGGCCCGGCAGGTCCAGCCGGCGCGCCGCGCGTTCGACCCAGGCTTGCGGCAGGTACAGCATCCCGTAGGTGAAGCCGCCCGCTTCGGGCGCATGGCCGTCATGCATCGCGCCGGGTTCGATCAGGATCGCGCGGCCCGGCACGCTCGTATGCAGCGAACGGTGGCACTGGAAACGCTGCACGCCCTGTTCGGTGAAGCCGACCAGCATGTCGTCGTGATCGTGCGCATCGTACGCATGGCCGTTGAAATGCGCGTGCAGGCTTTCGATGCCGGTTTCCGCATCGCGTCGCGCGACGAGCCAGTGGTCGCGCGTGTCGAGATTGTTTGCCGCTGTCGTCATCGCGTGCCTCGCGCGTCGTCGTTGCGTGACCGGTAGTGTACGCAGGTCGCGGGATGGCGGTGGCGGGTGCCGGTCATGCGTCGCTCGCCGCCGCGCGTTCGTCGCGCGCATATTGCGCGGGCGGCCGGCCCACGTGCCGCGTGAACGCGACGCTGAAGGTGCTCGCGGAACTGTAGCCGACGCGCCCGGCGATCTCCGCGATGCGCCCCTCGTCGCGGCGCAGCAGGTTTTTTGCGAGCGCCATGCGCCAGGTGAGCAGGTATTCCATCGGCGCGACGCCGACCGCGCGGCTGAAGCGTTCGAAGAAGGTCGAACGCGACAGCGCCGCTTCCTTCGCGAGCTCGATGACCGTCCACGGGTGCGCGGGGCGTTCGTGCATCCCGCGGATCGCGGCGGCGAGCCGGCTGTCGGCGAGACCGCGCACGAGGCCGGGCGATGTGCCCGTGTCTGCCGAAAACCGCAAGGCCTCGATCAGCAGCACTTCCACGAGGCGCGACAGCACGAGTTCGCGCGCCGGCCGCTGCGCACGCGTTTCGTCGCGCACCAGTTGCACGAGCGTGGTGAGGCGCGGTTCGCCGCGCACGTGCACGTATTGCGGCAGCAGCGACACCAGCAGCGCCGCGTCGGGCGAACTGAAGCTGCAGTGGCCGGCCATCATGCGCGCGTCGACGGGGCGGCCCGCGTCGCCGATCCGGTATTCGCCGTTGTCGAGCACGACCGGCGCAGCCGTTTCGACGCCCGGCGGCGGCAGTTCGAGACTGGTTATCGCGACGCCGTAGGCCGCCGGAATCAGCACGAAATCGCCGGGCAGCAGCGCGATCGGCGGATGCCCGTCGATCGCGACCCGGCACCCGCCCTCCAGGACCACGCAATAGAACGGCTCGCCGGCGACCGTCCGGCTGATGCGCCAGGGGCTCGCGCCGTGAACGAGTTTGGAATACCGCGTGCTCGGCTGCAGCAGCGTCACGACCTCGGCCAGCGGATCGATCATCGCCGGACTCTCGCAAAAGAAAATCGGATCTTCGATTGTAGCGAATACGGATGCGGCCATCTATCGTACGGACACATGCCCAACACGTCACAGGAGTGAGTTCGCATGAAGACCGTATTGATCACTGGCTGTTCCTCCGGCTTCGGCCTCGAGATCGCCCGTCATTTCCTGGCCCGCGACTGGCAGGTCGTCGCGACGATGCGCACGCCGCGCGACGACGTCCTGCCGCCGTCGGAGCACCTGCGCGTGCTGCCGCTCGATGTCACCAACCCCGACAGCATCCGCGCGGCGATCGACGCTGCCGGCCCGATCGACGTACTCGTCAACAATGCGGGTTTCGGCGCGGCCGCGCCGGCCGAACTGATGCCGCTCGACACCGTGCGCGCGCTGTTCGAGACCAACACGATCGGCACGATCGCGGTGACGGAAGCCGTGCTGCCGCAGTTGCGCCGGCGCGGGGCCGGCGTTGTCGTGAACGTCACGTCGAGCGTCACGCTGAAGGTGCTGCCGCTGGTCGCCGCCTATCGCGCCAGCAAGGCGGCGGTCAATGCGTACACCGAATCGATGGCGCTCGAACTCGAACCGTTCGGCGTGCGCGCGCGTCTCGTGCTACCGGGCCGTGCACCGGACACCCGTTTCGCCGACAACGCGCGCGTGCACATGCACGGCTTCGAGCACGAGGCTTATGCGGAGTTTGCGGCGGGGGCCTTCAGGCGCATGGTCGACGAATCCGCGCCGATTACCCATGCGCGGGACGTCGCCGAAGCCGTGTGGCGTGCGGCGACCGATCCGTCGTGCCCGATGCGCATCCCGGCCGGCGCCGATGCCGAAGCGTGGGCGGCCGAAGCGCATTGATCGACCGCACACCACGAGCCGTCGCGCCGGCCATTCGAACCGGCGCGGCGGCGCGTGCGCGGTAGGGCGGGGCGTTACAGCGCGCGTGCGATCGCCTGCTCCAGCAGCGACAGGCCGAGATCGATCTCTTCGTCGCTGACGGTCAGCGGCGGCGCGATCCGGAACACGCCGCCCATGCCGGGCAACTGCACGATGTTCATGCTGAGCCCGAGCTTCATGCACTCGCGCGTGATCTTCGCGCCGAACCCGTCCGCCGGCTCCTTCGTCCGGCGATCCTTGACGATCTCGACGCCGAGCAGCAGCCCGCGTCCGCGCACGTCGCCGATGCAGTCGAAGCGCTCCATCAGATCGAGCAGCCCGCGCCGCAGCCGGTCGCCCATCACGTTCGCGCGCTGGACGAGGCCGTCGCGCTGCACCACGTCGAGCACGCGCAGGCCGACCGCGGCCGGCAATGGATCCGACACGTGCGTCGTATAGAACAGGTAGCCCAGTTCGTGCGCGCGCTCCTCGATTTGCGCGGACGTGACGACGGCCGCGAGCGGCAGCCCCGCGCCGAGCGTCTTCGACAGCGTGAGGATGTCGGGCGTCACGCCGTCGCGCTGGCACGCGAACATCGTGCCGGTGCGCCCGACGCCGGTTTGCGCTTCGTCGAGAATCAGCAGCATCCCGCGCGCCTCGCACTTGCGCTTGAGCGCCGCCATGTAGCCTTCCGGCAATTCGATGATGCCGCCCGAGCTGAGGATCGGCTCCGCGATGAACGCGGCGAGGTTGCCGCTCGACTGGCGATCGATCAGGTCGAATGCGTAGTCGAGTTCGGCGAGATAGTCGTACGTGCCGCCGCGCTCGAAGCGCGGCCGGTACGTGAACGGCGCCGGAATCGCGAACGAGCCGACGGCGGCCGGGCCGACACCCCTGCGGCCGGCGCTGTACGTGGCGGACGCCGCCGCGCCCGTCATCCCGTGCCACGACTGCGCGAAGCCGACGATCTCGTACTTGCCGGTGACGAGCTTCGCCATCCGGATCGCCGCTTCGTTCGATTCCGCGCCGGTGCTCAGCAGCAGCGCGCGATCGAGGCCGGGCGGCGTGATGTCGGCGAGGCGCGTCGCGAGATCGACGACCGGGCGCGACAGCATCCCGCTGAACAGGTGATCGAGCTTGCCCGCGTATTCGCCGATGACGGAGACGATCTCCGGATGGCTGTGGCCGAGCACCGCGCTCATCTGGCCCGACGTGAAATCGAGAATCGCGCGGCCGTCGGCGTCGTAGACGAAGCTGCCTTGCGCGCGCTCGATGATCATCGGCTCGAACGTGCCGCCGTAGCGGATCAAGTGCTGCCTGGCGTTGTGCCAGAAGGTGGCGTCGTCGTTCAGGGACATCGGGCTTCTCCGGACAGGGCCAAGGATCGCTTGCAGTCTAGGCGCCGGTCTGGTTTTATGGAAACGAATAGTTCTTATGCAAGGTAGAAACGGAGCTAATACCTTGGGACGTTTGCTCGAAATCGACCTGCTGCGCTCGTTCGTCGTCATCGCCGAGGTGCGCTCGCTCAGCCGTGCGGCGGCGCGGGTCGGCCGCACGCAGTCCGCGCTCAGCCAGCAGATGCGCAGGCTCGAGGAAAGCGTCGACCAGCCGCTATTCCAGCGCACCGGCCGCGGCGTGCTGCTGACGCACCCCGGCGAGCGGCTGCTCGTGCATGCGCAGCGGATCCTGCGGCAGCATGATGAGGCGATGGCTGATCTGTGCGGCACGGGGCTGTCGGGGACGATCCGGTTCGGCTGCCCGGACGATTACGCCCAAGTGTGGCTGCCGTCGCTGTTGCGGCAGTTTTCGAGCCAGCATCCGCAGGCGATCGTCGAGGTCGTGTGCGGGCCGACGCCGCGGCTCGTCGAGCAGTTGGAGAAGCGCGCAGTGGATCTGGCGATGATTTCCGTGCCGGATGATGGCGCGACGGGCGACATCATCCGTCGCGAGCAACTGGTCTGGATCGGCTATCCGGGCCTCGATGCCGCGCAGTTCGATCCGTTGCCGCTCGCGCTTTCCGATCCCGATACGCTCGACCACATCGCGGCCTGCGACACGCTGAACCGGCCCGGCCGCGACTATCGCGTCGCGTATGCGAGCAGCAGCCTTGCCGGGCTGATCGCCCTGGTGCGTTCGGGGCAGGCGTTCGCGGTGATGACGCAGACGGCGGTGCCGGCCGATCTGGCGATCCTCGCCGGCGATCGCGGGCTGCCGCCGCTGCCGGCGGTGGGCATTACGCTGCGCTTCGACCGGAAGCGGCCGTCGCATCTGACGGCTGCGTTTGCGGAGCATATTCGGCAAACGCTGCCGCTGCTTTGACGATCGACGCGAGTCAGTCGGCCGTCGACGACGCCGACATCCGCGTGCGGCCGGACGTATCCGCCGCCGCATCGCGCATGCGGATCGCCGCCCGCATCCCCGACAGCTTCAGTTCGGTTTCCTGATATTCGTTGACCGGTTCCGAATCGGCGACGATGCCGCAGCCTGCGAACAGCCGGCACGCACCGCCCGCGACGAGCGCCGAGCGCAGCGCGACGATGAAATCGCCGTTGCCGTGCGCATCGATCCAGCCGACCGGCGCTGCATACCAGCCGCGGTCGAAGCCTTCATGTGCGCGGATATGGTCGAGCGCCGGTGCGCGCGGATGGCCGGCCACCGCAGGCGTCGGGTGCAGCGCCGCGACGACCTGCAACAGCGTTGCCCCCGCATTCAGCGTCGCGCGGATCGGCGTGCTCAGGTGCTGAAGTTTCGGCAACCGGTGCAGCGACGGTTGGTCCGGCACGTCGAGTGCGCGCGACAGCGGCGCCAGCGCGGCACGGATGGCGTCGACGACGAGCGCATGTTCGAGCCGTTCCTTCGCGGAGGCCATCAACGCGGCGCCGAGTGCGCGATCGTCGTCGGGCGTGGCGCCGCGCCGCATCGTGCCGGCCAGCGCATGCGTGCGCACGCTGCCGGCCGCGACACGCGCGAGCCGTTCCGGCGTGGCGCCGACGAAGCATGCCCCTGCGCGACGAACCGCGAACAGGTGCGCGTGCGCGTCGCGCCGCCGCAGCCGGCGCAGCAGCGGCGCGATCGCGACGGGCCGCGCGTACTGTTCGAGTACGTCGCGGGCGAGCACGACCTTGCCGAACGTGCCGTCGTGAATCGCCTCCACCGCCCGACGGACTTCGTGCTGCCATTCGCGCGCCTGCAGCGCCTGCGTGTGCAGCAGGGACGGCGCATCGTCTTCCGCTGCCGTTGCGAGCGTACCGAGCGACTCGATCCGCGCAAGACACGCATGCGCGAGCGCGGCCGGATCGTCGTGGGCAGCGACGACCTGCTGACAGACGGCCCAGTGCGCATCGCCTTCGCGCACGATCAGCAGCCGCGCCAGCGTCATGCTCGCATCGGCGAACGGCGCCCAGTGCGCGCTGCGCGGGCCGTGTGAATCGAACCGGAAGCCGCCGACCAGGCGCGGCGGTTGCGGGCCGGCCGTGATCGCATCACGCACGAGCGTGCGCCAGCGCGCATCGATCTGCGCGAAGCGCGAATCGCCGGCGGCGCTCAGCTCGAGTGCGCAATCCCAGCCGTACAGCGTGACGGATGCATCGCCGGCTTCGTGGAAGCACCACGGCGTGACGCCGTCGTCCCAGGCAGCGATCAGGTCGAAGAAGTCGAGCGGGCGCAGCGGCACCGAGACCGACGCAAGCGTCGGCGTGCCGGTGGCGGCGGCACGGCGGGCCGCACGCGCGAACGTATCGTGCAGCAGCGGAAGGCCGACGTTCATGCGAGCCCCCGCTGTTGTCGCCAGTGTTGCGTTTGCTGCGTGATGTACCACGCGATGAGCTGCGCGAACAGCGTTTCGACGTAGTCGGCATCGACCCCGGCCTGTTCGGCCCAGCGACGCCGGTCGGGCAGCATCGCGGCCACCCGCTCCGGCGCGGCGATGCTCGCTTCGTTCGGCTTGAAGCGCGACGCCGCTTTCACGTACTGCATGCGCCGGCCGAGCGCGTCGATGATGTCGGCGTCCAGACGATCGATGGCTTCACGAATGTCGGGAAGCCCCGTGCAGGCGTCCGGTGTTTTCATGTGTACTCCTTTCCGTAACGAAGGGATTGGTCGATCCGTTCGACCAGATGTGCGATCACCGCCGGGTATTGGTGCCGCAGGTAGAAGTGATCGCCGTTGAACGTCTCGACGCGGATCGGGCGCGTCGCGACGTCCTGCCATGCATGCGCCTCGTCGTTGTCGAGCTCGGTATCGGCGAGTGGCAGCATCACGCCGAGCGGCGCATCGATGGGCGGTGGGCGGTCGCGCCGATACGTTTCGATCGCGCGGTAGTCGTGGCGGATCATCGGCAGGTAGATCGCGCGCATTTCGGGATCGGCCAGCAGCGCGGCGTGCTCGCCGGACAGCCGGGCGACATCGCCGGCGAGCGCGTCGTCGGATTGCAGGTGCAGATCCGACGGGCGCTGGCGATGCGGTGGCGGCAGCGCGGACACGGCCACGTAGAGCGGCGCGGCGCCGCGCGCCTCGAGCCGCACGGCGACCTCGTACGCGAGCGCCGCGCCGAGGCTGTGCCCGAACAGCACGAGCGGCGCGTGTGCATAGCGTTGCAGCGCGTCGGCGGCGGGGCCGGCGAGCGCGTCGATCGATGGCAGGCACGGCTCGCCGAAGCGTTCCTCGCGGCCGGGATACTGCAGCGCGAGCAGATCGACGTCCCACGGCAGCGCCCGGCTCCAGCCACGAAAGAAATTCGCGGTGCCGCCCGCATGCGGAAAGCAGACGAGCTGCGCGCGCGGGCACGGCGACAGCCGCAGCTCGCGAATCCAGTTCGAATCGGTCGGGCGCGCGCTCATGCGGCGGCCGCCAGCAACTGGCGGCGCAGCAGGTCGCGCAGCGATTTCTTGCTGGTCTTGCCGATGCCGGTTTCCGGAAAGCGCGGCATGAACTCGATGCGATCGGGGATCTTGAAGGCCGCGAGCCCGCAGTCGCGCAGGTAGCGTTTCAGCACCAGTCTGGACGGGGCAGGGACGCGTGCGACGACGAACGCGCAGGTCCGCTCGCCGAGCATCGGGTCGGGCATCGCGACGACCGCCGCGTCGTGCACCTGCGGATGCGCGAGCAACAGGTTCTCCACTTCCTCAGCGGAGACCTTCTCGCCGCCGCGGTTGATCTGGTCCTTGTCGCGCCCTTCGACGACGAGGTCGCCATCCACTGTGCGGCGCACGCGGTCGCCGCTGCGGTAGAAGCCGTCGGCGGTGAACGCCGTCGCGTCGTGCTCCGCGAGCCGGTAGTAGCCGCGTATCGTGTACGGGCCGCGTACCTGCAGTTCGCCGATTTCGCCGGGCGCGACCGGTGCGCCGGCTTCGTCGACGATGCGCACTTCGTCGCCGTCCGACACCGGGCGGCCCTGCGTGTGCGCGATGCGCTCGGGCGCATCGTCGAGCCGCGTGCAGCAGATGAGCCCTTCGGCCATGCCGAACACCTGCTGCAGCCGGCAGCCGAGCACGGGCGTCACGCGTGCGGCCGCGTGGTCCATCAGCCGCGCGCCACCCACCTGCAGCACGCGCAGGCTCGACAGGTCGGCCTGCCGTTGCGGCTGCTCGTCGAGCCACAGCAGCGCGAGCGGCGGCACGAGCGCGGTATGCGTGACGCGTTCCTGCGCAATCAGCGCGAAGCTCTGGTCGGGCTCGGGCCGCGCGGTCGTCACCACGCGGCCGCCCGCGAGCAGCGCGCCGATCGTGCCCGGGCAGCACAGCGTGAAGTTGTGCGCCATCGGCAACGCGGCGAGATAGACGGTGTCGGCATCGAAACCGCTCGCGGCGCTGCACGCACGCACGTTGTACAGGTACTCGCGATGGCGGCGCGGAATCAGCTTCGGTGTGCCGGTCGTGCCGCCCGACAGCTGGAAGCACGCGATGTCGTCGGCGCGTGCTGCGCAGTCGTGCACGGGCGGCGCGTCGTACAACGCGTCGAACGACGTGAACGCGTGATCGTCGCCCGCCATCACGATGTGCTCGAGCGTCGGGCAGTCGGCCTGCAATGCGGCCGCGAGCGGCCGGCAGTCGAAATCGCCGAGTGACGACGCGCCGAGGTACGCACGCGCACCGGCGAAGCGGCAGAACGCGCCGATCTCGTAATGACGGTGCGCGGGCAGCGCGAGCACCGGCCGCACGCCGAGCTGGAACAGCGCGAAGCACGTCTCGATGAAGCGCGCGCCGTTCGGCAACTGGACGACGACCGCGTCGCCGCGCGTGAGTCCGAGGCGCGCGAGGCCGCCCGCGAGGCGGCGAATGCGCGCCAGCAGATCGCGATAGACGAGCCGGCAGGCGCCGTCGACGATGGCGAGCGCGTCGGGATGGCGCTGCGCGCACGCGTCGAGCGCGTCGAAGAACGTCGTGTCCTGCCAGTAGCCGGCGTCACGGTAGCGGCGCGCGAAGTCGTCGGGCCAGTCCGGCGCGTCGGCCGGCACGGAGAAAGGGGAGGATTGCATGTGCTGACCTTGGGTTCCGGCACGTTGTCAGAAAATGTAAATGAGAGGTATTATCATTTGCAAACAGGTGCTGCGATAGCGACGTTTCTTTCGATACCGCGGCAATTTCGTTCGATCGGGCGCCGGTCGCGCGGCGCCCGCCCGGTCCGGCCGGACAATCGGCCGGTTGCCGCCGGCGCGCGCCGGTCCGCGCGTGCCGCCTAACCAACGGACCTCCGATGAGATCGACCTCCTTCGCTTCGCCACGACGTCATCCGCCGGTGCTCGTGCCCGGCAATCATCCGGGCGTCGTGCATATCGACGCGGGCATGAAACTCATGAGCGGCACGCTGTGCTCGGATAGCCGCGACTGGTACGAGGAGCCACTCGAAAAAGGGCTGAAGCTCGTCCTCGTGCAGAGCGGGCAACTGCGTTGCCGCGTGCCGGGCCAGCCCGAGCAATGCATCAAGGGGCCGGGCCTGTGCGTGATCGCCAACGACGGCGAATTCACGACGCACCAGATCTACGACCGCGATGTGCCGCTGCGCTACACGATCGTGCAGCTCGGTCTCGACGCGCTCGACCGCAACCTGAACCTGCTGCCGGAGAAGCTGCTCGCGCCGACGGGCGGTGATCCGCGCATCGTCAGTTGCCCGGCGTCGAAGGCGCTGCAGGCGCTTGCCGTGCAGATCGCCACCTGTCCGTTCGAGGGGGCGGTGCGCGAGTACTACCTGAAGGCGAAGGCGTTCGAGTTGACCGCGCTGAGTGCGCAGTTGCTCGCCACGCAGCGGCAATCCGCGCCGGCCGACGTGCGCGTCACGTCGTCGGATGTCGAGCGCGTGTATGCGGCGAGCGACATCCTGACGCGCGAGCTCCAGCATCCGCCGACGCTCGATGCGCTCGCGAGCCGCGTCGGGATGAATTCGCGCAAGCTGACGGCCGGCTTCCGCAAGGTGTTCGGCACGAGCGTGTACGCGTATCTGCAGGAATACCGGCTGCAGACCGCGCACGCGATGCTGTGTGCGGAGGATGCGAACGTGTCGACCGTCGCATACCGCGTCGGCTACAGCCCCGCGCATTTTTCGATCGCGTTCCGCAAGCGCTACGGCATTTCGCCGAGCGATATCCGCGTGTCGCCCACTGCGATCGACAGCGACGAACTGGCGGGCACGGCGATCTAAAAAAACTGACCGGCAGCCTAAAGGAATCGATCGGGCTCATGGGCGTGAATGAGATAGATTCTCATTCACAGGTGGCCGCCGCCGCGCGGACCCGCCGTCGAACGACCCATACAAGGCGCGCCCATGAGCCAGACCGCTGTCGATTCCACTACCGACCATTCCGATCCTTCCTGCTTTTCCTGCACTGACCTTCGCGCGCAACTCGTTGCGCTGATCGCCGGGTTGCTCGACGAAACCGTCGACGAGATCGCGTCGCTCGACGACGACGAGGACCTGCTGAGTTGCGGCCTCGATTCGATCCGGCTGATGTATCTGCAGACGCGCGTGAACCGGCTCGGCTACGCGCTGACGTTCGACGCGCTCGCGCGCACGCCGACCCTCGGCGCGTGGGTCGCGTTGCTCGCGAACGCGCCGCGCGTCGTGCACCCGACGCCCGAACTCGATGCCGCCGATGTCGATATCGACGTGCGTGCGCCGTTCGAGTTGTCCGCGGTGCAGCAGGCGTACTGGCTCGGCCGTGGTGACGGCGAAGTGCTCGGCAACGTCAGCTGCCACGCGTTTCTCGAATTCCGCAGCCGCGCGATCGATCCCGTTCGTCTCGACCACGCGTGCCGGCATGTACGCGAGCGCCATCCGATGCTGCGCGCGCGTTTCGACGGCGGCCGTCAGCAGATCGTCGCGGCGCCGGACACGCCTGTGTTCGCGCACGCGGACTGGCGCGACAGGACGATGGCCGATGCGCAAGCCGAATGGGCGTCGCTGCGCGCGTTCCGCTCGCACGAATGTCTCGATGTCGAGCATGCGCAAGTGTTCATGATGGGGCTCGCGCGGATGCCCGGCGGCGAGGATCGGGTGTGGCTGAGCGTCGACCTGCTCGCGGCAGACGTGGACAGCGTGCGGCTGCTGATGCAGGAGATCGGCGTTGCGTATGCGGAACCGTCGGCGCTGCCCGCTGCGCCTTCGACGTGGTTTCCAGCCTGGCTCGCACGTCGCGCGGCCGAGACGCGCGATGCGCGGGCCGCGGCGCGCGACGCATGGCAGGCACGGCTCGCGACGCTGCCGGAGGGGCCGGCGCTGCCGCTCGCCCGTGCGCCGGAAACGATACGCGCGCCGCGTTTCAGCCGCGTCGCGCATACGCTGAGCACGGACGAGCTCGCGCGCCTGCAGGCGCGGGCCGCGCAGCATGGCGTCACGTTGTCGTCGGTGTTCGGCGCGGCGTTCGCGGCGGTGCTCGCGCGCTGGAGCGGCCGGCATGCGTTCCTGCTCAACGTGCCGCTGTTCGACCGGCATGGCGATGCGCCCGATCTCGGCCGTGTCATCGCCGATTTCACGACGCTGTTGCTCGTCGAATGCGACGTGCGCGCCGAGGCGAGTGCGGCCGACGCGGTCCGCGCGTTCCACCAGCGGCTGCACGGCGCGATCGCGCAGGCCGCGTATCCGGCGCTCGACGTGCTGCGCGATGCGCGCCGGCAGGGCATGCCGCGCGCGGCGCCGGTCGTGTTCTCGTGCAATCTCGGCGACGCGCCGTTCGTGCCCGATGCGTTCGCGCGAGTGTTCGGCGATTTGCACGACATGATTTCGCAGACGCCCCAGGTGTGGCTCGACCATCAGCTGTATCGCGTGCCGGACGGCGCGCTGCTCGCGTGGGATAGCGTCGAAGGTTTGTTTCCGGACGGGATGATCGACGCGATGTTCGGCGCGTATGTCGCATTCGTGCAGGCGCTGTGCGATCGCGACTGGCGGCTGCCGATCGAGGTGGAGCTGCCGTCCGCGCAGCGGCGCGTGCGCGATGCGCTCAACGCGTTGCCGGCCCCCGGTCGCGCGCGCACGCTGCATCACGATTTCTTCGCGCTGGCTGCACGCGAGCCGGCCGCCGTTGCCGTGCGATGCGGCGATCGCGCGGTGACGCGCGGCGAACTGGCCGCGCAGGCGCTCGCGATCGCGGGCGGGTTGCGGGCGGCCGGAATCGGGCACGGCGATGCCGTCGAAATCAGCCTGCCGCGCGGGCCCGCGCAGGTCGCGGCCGTGTTCGGCGTGCTGGCTGCCGGCGCGTGCTACGTGCCGCTCGACATCGCGCAGCCGGTCGTGCGCAAGGCGCTGATCGAGCGCGCGGCGGGCGTGAAGGCCGTGATCGGCGACACCGCGTGCGCGGAGGGGCCGTCGCCGCATTTCGGCATCGCCGCGCTGTTGCGGCACGCGCCGCTGCCCGCGCCGCTTGCGGTTGCGCCGCAGGCCACGGCCTACGTGATCTATACGTCCGGGTCGACCGGCGTGCCGAAGGGCGTCGAGATGACGCATGCGGCGGCGATCAACACGATCGATGCGATCGACGCGCTGCTCGGCGTGAACGCGGACGACCGGCTGCTCGCGGTGTCGGCGCTCGATTTCGATCTGTCGGTGTACGACCTGTTCGGCGCGCTGGGTGCGGGCGCCGAACTCGTGCTGCCGACGCAGGACGAAGCGCGCGATGCCGCACGCTGGGTTGAACTGATTGCGCAGCACCGCGTCACGCTGTGGAACTCGGCGCCTGCGCTACTGGAAATGGCGCTGGCCGTGCCGGCGGCGAGCGACGCGTGCCGCAGCGTGCGCGCGGCGCTGCTGTCCGGCGACTGGATCGCGCTCGACCTGCCCGCGCGCCTGCGCGCCCGCTGCGGCACGGCATGCGCGTTCCACGCGCTCGGCGGCGCGACCGAAGCCGGCATCTGGTCGAACGTGCAGACGGTGTACGACGTACCGCCGCACTGGCGTTCGATTCCGTACGGCCGGCCGTTGCCGGGGCAGGCGTATCGCGTCGTCGATGCCGACGGGCGCGATGCGCCCGATTACGTGCCGGGCGAATTGCTGATCGGCGGCGACAGTCTCGCGCGCGGCTACCGGAACGATCCAGATCTGACCGCGCAGCGTTTCGTGCAGCACGCGTCGGGCCGCTGGTATCGCACCGGTGATCGCGGACGCTACTGGCCCGGCGGGACGCTCGAATTTCTTGGGCGCGAGGATCGGCAGGTGAAGGTCCGCGGGCACCGGATCGAACTCGGCGAGATCGAAGCGGCGCTGGCCGCGCATCCGCTGATCGACGGCGCGTGTGCGAGCGTCGTCCACGGCGAGGCCGCGCGCATCGTCGCGGCGTTCGTGCCGGCCGATCGCGCAGCCGGCACGGTGCCGTCGTCGCTCGCGGAAGCCGGCGTGGCCGACACGATGCAGGCGGAAGCGGCCGTCGCGAACGCCGTTGCCCGCCGGCTGCTCGACGGCGATGCGGGCCTGCCGCCGTCGCTGCGTGCGCATGGGCACGCGACGTGCGACGCATCGATTTCCGTCGACGATGCGCTCGAGCGGCTCGACTGGCAGGCAGCCGATCTCGACGATCTGACGGCAGCGCTGCGCGCGCTCGCCGCCGATCCGGATACCGCCGCGCAGCGCGTGCCGCTGGACCCGTGCGTGGCGCCGCTCGCGTTCGCGACGCGGTTGCCGGATGGCGCCCGCGCGCTGCGCGAGTTCGCCGTCGCGCTGGACGCGCAGGCCGCGGCACACACCGGTGCGTTGCGCGTCGCGGTGCTCGATGTCCGCGCCGGGCAGGCGCTCGATGCGGGGCTCGGCGTACTCGACGATTCGCGCTTCGACGTGACGCTGTTCGACGTGTCGCCGGGCCTGCTGCACAACGCCCAGGCACGCTTCACACGGACGATGCCCGCGCTGCAGACGATGCAGGACGGCTTGCTGCCCGCACGCCATCTCGGCGCATTCGATTGCGCGATCAGTTTTGCGGCTGCGCACCTGCGCGACGATCCGCGCGACACGTTCCGCATCGCCGCCGCGCTGCTCGCGCGGGACGGCCGCCTGCTGCTCGCCGACGTGCTGCGCGATTCGCCGCTGCGCGGACTCGTCGCGAGCGTCGCGGGCGATGCGTCGCTGCCGCGGCCGTTCGCCGACGATGGGCTCGCGGCGGCCGCCCACGCATGCGGTTTTGCGCTCGATGCGCAGAGCTGGTGCTCGGCGGCGTTCGCCTGCCTCGATGCGCGCCGGGTTGGCGAGCCGATCGCGCAGGCCGCGCTCGCCGACTGGCTGCGCGACCGGTTGCCCGACGCGATGCGCCCCGATGCGCTGTGGTTCCTGTCGCGCTGGCCGCTCAACGCGAACGGCAAGATCGACCGCCGGACAGTCGGGGATGCGCTCGCACGCGCGCTCGGCGACGCACCGGCCGCGCACGACGCATTCGTGCCGGCCGGCGAACGGCACGCGATATTGCTCGCGTGCTGGGAGCAGGCGCTGGGCCGCACGGCGAACGCGCGTGACGCGACCTTCTTCGCGCTCGGCGGCGACAGCCTGCTCGCGACGCGCCTGCTCGCGCAGCTGCGCGAGCGGCTCGGCGTGCGGATCGGGATGGCCGCGTTCTACCGGCAGCCGACGCTCGCCGGCCTCGCGGCGCAACTCGACGAACTGACGCCCGCGGCGCCCGCCGATGGCGACGCAGCGGGCGCGACGATCGAGGAGGGCGTGCTGTGAGCTTCGACGATGTGCTCGATCTGTGCCGCGAACGGCAAATCGAACTGTGGTGCGACGACGGCGGCCAGTTGCGCTATCGCGCACCGGCCGGCGCACTCGATGCGGATCTCGCCGCGCGCATCAAGGCCGAACGCGACGCGTTCGTCCGTTTCCTTCGGAACGGCGCGTGGCGCAGCGATCCGGCACGCCAGCATGAACGGTTCGCGCTGACGCCGGTGCAGGCCGCGTATGTGCTCGGCCGGCACGAATCGTTCGAGTTCGGCGGCAGTGCTTGCCATCTGTACGTCGAATACGACGAACGAACCGATCTCGACTGCGTACGCTTCGAAGCCGCATGGAATGCATGCGTCGCGCGGCATCCGATGCTGCGCGCGATCGTCGAGGACAACGCCTGGCAACGCGTGCTGCCCGACGTGCCGTGGCAGCCGCTCATCGTTCACGATCTGCACGAAGCCGACGCGAACGCATTCGGCGCCCACCTGAACCGCGTGCGCGAGCGCCTCGATCATGCGGTGCATGCGCTCGACCGCTGGCCGGTGCTGCAGCCGGAAGTGAGTCTCGGCCCGGATCGCGCGGTGCTGCATTTGTCCGTGGATTTCACGCTGATCGATTACGCGAGCCTGCAATTGCTGCTCGCCGAATGGCGGCGTCGCTACGACGATCCGCAATGGCGGCCCGAGCCGCTCGACGTGACGTTTCGCGACTACGTCATGCATGAAGCGCAGGCCGGCACGCGTGCCGACCATGCGCGCGATAGGGCGTGGTGGCTCGCGCGCATCGCCGATCTGCCGGCGCGCCCCGACCTGCCGGTCGTGCCCGCGAGGCAAACGGGCGCGCGACCCCGCTTCACGCATCGGCATGCGCGCCTCGATCGCGCGCAATGGGCCGCGCTGAGCGGCCATGCAAGCCGCTTCGGGCTGAGCGCGGCGAGCGTCGCGCTGGCCGCGTTCGCCGAGATCGTCGGGCGCTGGAGCCAGGCGCCGGCGTTCTGCCTGAACCTGACCGTGCTGAACCGTCCGCCCGTGCATCCGCGCATCGATGCGGTGCTCGGCGATTTCACCGCGCTGAGCCTGCTTGCCGTCGATGCGACGCACGGGCGCGATTTCGTCGAGCGTGCCCGCACGATCGGTGCGCGGATGTTCGACGATCTCGATCATCGCGCATTCACCGGCGTCGACGTGATGCGCGAACTCGCGCGGCGGCGCGGCAAGGATGCGGCATTGATGCCGGTGGTGTTCACGAGCGGTATCGGCAGCGTCGCACGCTTGCTCGGCGCGCACGCGGCGCGCGCCGAGCCGCCGCGCTACATGGTCAGCCAGACGCCGCAGGTGTGGCTCGACTGCCAGGTGACCGACCAGTTCGGCGGGCTGGAAATCGGCTGGGACGTGCGCGACGATCTGTTTCCGGACGGTATGCCCGCCGCGATGTTCGACGCGTATGTCGCGCTGCTCGGCCGGCTGGCCGACGATGCCGAATGGTGGTCGCGCGCGGGCGATGTCGTGCTGCCGCGCGCTTCGCCCGTCGCCGACACGCATCCCGACGCGCATCCCGACGCGGATGCGCATATCGCGGCCGGCTTCGCCGCGCAGGCGTTGCGCACGCCCGATGCGCCGGTCGTGATCGATGCGCAGGGCGCGCGCACGTACCGCGACGTCGCGCAACACGCGGCGGCGCTGCGTCACGCGCTCGAGCAAGGCGGCGTCGGCGTGGGCGATACCGTCGCGGTGCTGATGCCGAAGTGCGCGCACCAGCTCGCGGCCGTGCTTGCAATCGTCCAGGCGGGCGCCGCGTACGTCCCGGTCGACAGCCGCCAGCCGCTGTTGCGCCAGCAGGCGATTCTGCGCAATGCGCGGGTGCGCGCCGTCGTCAGCGTGCAGGCGCTCGCGTTTTCGCATGACGGTTGCGTGCGCATCGATATCGACGCGTTGCAGACGGATCCGCAATGGCCGCCGCGCGCTGCGTGCGACATTGCCCCCGATGCATTGGCTTACGTGATCTACACGTCGGGTTCCACCGGCGAGCCGAAGGGCGTGATGCTGAGCCACGCGGCGGTGTGCAACACGCTCGCCGACATCAGCGCGCGGCACGCGGTCGGCGCGGGCGACGTGGTACTGGGCCTGGCCGAACTGAGCTTCGACCTGTCCGTCTACGACTTTTTCGGCGCGACCGCGCGCGGTGCATGCATCGTGCTGCCCGATCCGGCGCGCGGCAACGATCCGTCGCACTGGGCCGAGCTGATGGTGCGTCATCGCGTGACGCTGTGGAACTCGGTGCCCGCGCAGGGGCAGATGCTGATCGACTACCTCGAAGGCGAACCGGCGCTCGACGTGCCGGGCCCGCGCCGCGTGCTGTGGTCGGGCGACTGGATTCCGGTGACGCTGCCGGCCCGCTGGTGGCGCCGCTGGCCCGACAGCGCGCTGTTCAGCCTCGGCGGCGCGACCGAAGCGTCGATCTGGTCGATCGAGCATCCGATCCGTCCGGAAGACACGCAACTCGCGAGCATTCCGTACGGCCGCGCGCTGACCGGCCAGACGATGGAAGTGCTCGATGCGCTCGGGCGGCCGTGCCCGCCGGGCGTGCGCGGCGAAATCCATATCGGCGGTGGGGGGCTCGCGACGGGCTACGCGAACGATCCCGTGCGTACGGCCGAACGGTTCATCCGTCATCCGGACGGGCGCCGGCTGTACCGCACCGGCGATCTCGGGCGCGTGCGCGCCGACGGCTCGCTCGAATTCCTCGGGCGGCAGGACGATCAGGTGAAGATTCGCGGCTACCGGATCGAGCTGGCCGAGATCGATGCGGCGCTGAGCACACATCCGCTCGTCGGCGCGGCGGCGACGATCGTGCTTGGCGAAGGCGCGGAGCGCCGGCTCGCGAGCTTCGTGTCGCTGCAGGGCGCGGAAACGCCCCCGACCGCGCAGGACGACGCGCTGGACAACGCGCTGCACGAGATCGCGACACGTGCGCGTGCGGCATTCGACACTGCGCGCTGGCCCGCGCAGGCCGATGTGTCGCGTTCGGTCGCGCAGCTCGAAACGGCGTGCGTGGCGTCGCTCGCGGCGTGGATCGTGCCCGGCGGCGGCTTGACGCGTGAAGGCCCGACCGGTTTTGCGACGCTGTGCGAGCGGCTGCGTGTGCCGGCGGCACGACGGCATCTGCTGCGCCACTGGCTCGCGATGCTCGTTGCGCATCGCGTGCTGGAGGCAGGCGGCGACGACGGCTGGCGCGTGCGGCCCGACGCGAGCCTGGTCGACGCACGTGCGTGCTGGGACGCGTTCGCGCAGTACGCGTCTCCCGAATTGTGGCCGCCCGTCCTCGTCGACTACTTCCGCGACAGCGCCGGATGCCTCGGCGCGCAGGTGGACGGCAGCGTGTCGCCGGCCGGCCTGATGTTCCCGGAAGGTGCTTCGCATATCGCCGAAGCAATGTACAGCGACGGCGCACATGCCCGCGCATTGCACCGCGGGATGGCGCAGGCCGTGCACGCAGTCGTCGCGCGCGCGCCGCAGCGCGCGTGGCGCATCCTCGAAATCGGCGCGGGCACGGCGGCCGCGACGCGTGCGATCGTCGATGTACTGGCGCCGCTGGTCGAGGCCGGCACGCGCATCGACTACCTGTTCAGCGACGTGTCGAGCTATTTCCTTGCGGCCGCGCGCGAGCGGTTCGCCGCGTATCCGTGGATGCGCTTCGTGCGCTTCGACATGAACGCGCCGTGCGATGCGCAGGGCATTGCCCCGCATTCGGTCGACATGACGATCAGTTCCGGCGCGCTGAACAATGCGCGCGATACGGTCGCGCTGATCGCTGGATTGCGCGCGCTGTCGGCGCCCGACGCGTAGTGGGTGATCCAGGAGCTGACGGCCGAGCATCCGGAAATCAGCATCAGCCAGGGGCTGATGATGGAGACGCCGGCCGACGCGCGGGCGGCATCGGCGCGCCTGTTCGTGCCGCACGCGCAGTGGCTCGAATGGCTGCAGGCGCAAGAAGGCGATCGCGCGCTCGGGTGTGTCGCGCCCGACACGCCGCTCGCCGCGCTCGGCTACGACCTCCTGATCGCACACGTGAAGCGCGGCGCCGCACGCATCGCGCCGGATACGCTGCTGTCGTTCGTGGCCGAGCGCGTGCCGCGCTACATGGTGCCGTCGCAACTGCGCGTGCTGGAACGTTTGCCCGTGACCGCGAACGGCAAGATCGACCGCCGTACGCTCGCCGGCATCGCCGATATTCGGGAACCGTCGCCGGTCGCGGCCCGGTCGGTCTCGACGCTGGCGGCCGATCCGCTGCTGGCACGGCTGATCGGCTTGTGGGAAACCGTGCTCGACATGCGCAACGTCACGCCGGATCAGGACTTTTTCGCCGCGGGTGGCGATTCGCTGCTGATCGCGCAACTCGTGTCGCGGCTGCGCGGCGACGAACCGCTAGCGCATCGACATCCGTTCGACCGGCTGCTGCGCTGGGTGCTCGCGCAGCCCACGCCGGCCGCATTCGCACAATGCCTGCGCGACGCGGACGAACCGCCGGCGGGCGCGACGCCGACCACCGTGCCTGCCGCATTGCGCACGCTGCAGGCATCGGCGGTCGTTCATGCGCCGGCGCCGCGCGTGCAGGCCAGCGTGCGGCCGATTCCGCTCGCGCCGGGCGACGGCGTGCCGCGCGTGATCGTGCACGAAGGGCTCGGGACCGTGCACGCCTATCGTCCGGTGCTTCCCGCGCTCGCGCGGCTCGGCCCGGTGCTGGGCTTCGCGGTGCGCGACGCGCAGGATTATCTCGACCTGCCGGTGCGTCACCTGAATGCGACGCTTGGCCGACGTTACGCGGAGGCGCTGTGGCGCAGCGGCGTGCGCGAGGTCGACGTGCTCGGCTATTGCTCGGGCGGGCTGGTCGCGCTGGAAATGGCGAAGTCGCTGGTGCAGCTGGGCGTCGCGGTGCGCACGCTCGACATCGTGTCGAGCTACCGGATTCCGTACCTGATCGAGGATGAACGGCTCGTGCTGTTCAACTTCGCGGCGACGCTCGGGCTGCCGGTCGACGCGCTCGGCTTTCCGGAAACGTACGTGCTGGCCGACGCGCTCGCCGGCGCATTGAAGGCCGACCCCGCGCGGCTCGCGCCCGGCAGCCTGCAGGCGCAGCTCGAAATCTTCGGTGATCGCTGCGAGCCGCTCGACGTGCTGCGCCGCCGCGTGTTGCGCGCGGCGGCCGGCCTGTCGACGCAGGACGAGGTCGCCCATCCGCTGCTCGACGAGCGCGAGCGGCTGTACCGGCTCTTCACGCATTCGGTGCAGGCATGCCACTGGACCGGCGATGCGCCGTATGCGGGCGCGCTGCGGCTGTTCGTGCCGGAGCGCTGCAATTCGCTGATTCCGCAGCAGCGCGCGGCGCTTACCGATTACTGGACGACGCAGGCGCTCGGCGGCATCACGGCCGTCGATATCCCCGGCGGCCATTTCGACTGCCTGAACGCCGCGTTCGTCGACACCCACCTGAAGGAGGCACGATGAAGGTCCATCCGCTGCCGGTCGTCGTAGCCGGCTCCCGTTTCGGTCAGTTCTATGCGGCGGGCCTCGCGGCATCCGGTTCGTATCACGTCGCCGGCATTCTCGGTCGGGGCAGCGCGCGCACGGCTGCACTGGCCGCGCGCGTCGGCGCGCCCGTGTTCGATCGCGTCGAAGCACTGCCGGACGACGTGCGCGTCGCATGCGTCGCCGTCGGCGGCGCGGCGCGTGGCGCGCAAGGCGCCGCGCTCGCGTGCCGGCTGCTCGAGCGCGGGATCGACGTCGTGATCGAGCATCCGCTGCTGCCCGACGAGTGGGACAGCGTGCTGCGCACCGCGTCGCGCCATGGCCGCCGCTGCCTGCTCAACAGTTTCTATCCGAACCTGCCGGTCGTCGCGCGCTTCATCGCGGTCGCGCGACGGTTGCGCGACACGAGCGCGCCCGTGCATGCGGACGTCGTCTGTTCGGTGCAGGCGAGCTACGCGACGCTCGACGTGCTCGCGGCCGCGTTGCAGGGTGTCGGGCCGTGGTCGGTCGAACCGCTCGGGCCGGCGCTGTCGTCGATGCGCGAATGTGCGATGGTGCTGGCCGAAACGCCAGTATCGCTCCGCGTGCACAACGAGATGGCGGCGGCCGACGACGGCAGGATGAGCATGCTGTTCGGTATCACGCTGACGACGGACGCCGGCACGTGGACGCTCGCGTCGCCGCACGGCCCGCTGTGGTGGGCGCCCGCGCTACGGGAGCCGGCGATGGACGAGGATGGGCTGTTCCCGATCTTCGGCGAGGTGGCCGGCGACGACATGCCGAGCATCCAGATCTGCGACGACGCACAGGACACGTGGGGCGAGATTCATGCGCGGAGCTGGCCGCAGGCGGCCGTGCGCGCGGTCGACCGCCTCGTGTCCGGCGAGGGGCTGCACGCATGCAACCAGCGTAGCATCGACGTGGCGCGCGTGTGGCAGCAATTGACCGCGCAACTCGGCTTTCCGGAGCAGCCGCCCGGCGATGCCTGTGCCGCAACGCTCGGCATGCTGCTGGAGCGTGCCGCATGAAAGGGCCATTGTTTTCGATGCTGCGGCCGTTCGCGGTGCCGCTCGTCGCGGCGGTGGTGTTGCAGGCGCTGGCCGGCATCGCGTCGCTCGTGCCGTGGCTCGCGCTTGCGCATCTCACCGACGCATGGCGCGTGTCGGCACAGCTCGATGCGGCGTCGCGCGGCTGGCTCGTCGCGGCCGTGGCGGCCGGCGCGTGCTGGCTGGGCGGCCAGACGGTCGCGCTGCATCTCACGCACCGCGTCGACGCCGACCTCGGCGATCGCTTGCGCAAGCGCCTGGCCGATCATCTGCAGTGCTTGCCGCTCGGCTGGTTCGTGCGCGCGGGCAGCGATCGCGTCGCCCGCCATATCGACCAGGACGTGCGTGCGCTGCACCAGCTCGTCGCGCATGCGCCGGCCGATCTCACGCAGCTCGTGGTCGTCCCGTGCGCGGCGCTCGCATGCCTGCTTTACCTGAATCCCGCGCTGCTGGCGTTCGCGCTCGTGCCGCTCGTCGCCGGCGCTGCGCTGTTCCGCTGGATGCGTTCGGCACGATTCGCGCCGGCCTTCGCGGCACGCAACACGGCGCTCGAACGGCTGATGGGCGATTACGCGCAACTCGCGCAGCATCCGGCGCTCGTGCGGCAGTATCCGGGCGCCGGCATCGAGGCAGCCGCGCTGGAGGCGACCGGGCGTTTCGCGCACGCGTTCGCCGCGTGGGTCGGCCGCATCGGCGGCCTCGGCGCGTGCACGCAGGTGCTGCTCGGCACGCCGTTTTTGCTTGCGTGGGTCGTGTTCGGCGCGACGTGGCTGACGGCCGGGCAGTTGCCGGCCGGCGCGCTGTGTGCGTTCGCGCTGCTGATGTGGGCGATCGCGGCGCCCGTGCGTGCGCTCGGTCATGGTGCCGATGCATTGCGCGAGGCGCGCGCGGCCGCCGCGCGGCTCGATGCGTTGCTCGCGCAGCCAGGGTTGCCAGAACCCGCCGACGGCGCTGCACAGGTGCCGCGCGATGCGTCGATCGAACTGCGCGGCGTACAGGTGGACATCGATGGCCAGCCGATCCTGCACGATATCGACGCGACGATCGCGGCCGGCACGACCACCGCGATCGTCGGGCCGTCGGGCGCGGGCAAGAGCACGCTGCTGATGCTGCTCGCCCGCTTCATGGATCCGGCTCGCGGCATGGTGCGGCTCGGTGGTGCCGAGCTGCGGCTGCTTGCGTCGGATACACGCCGCGAACAGATTGCGATGGTGTTCCAGCAGGCCACCGCGCTCGACGTGTCGATCGCGGCGAACATCGCGCTTTACCGGCCCGATGCCGATCGCGACGCGATTCGCGCCGCCGCGCGCGCGGCCTGTCTCGACGAACGCATTGACGCATTGCCGGGCGGCTACGACTGCGTGTGCGGGCGCGACGTGCGCCTGTCCGGTGGCGAATTGCAGCGGCTGTCGATCGCGCGTGCGCTGCTGTCGCGCGCGCCGGTGCTGCTGCTCGACGAACCGGCGTCGGCGCTCGATCCGCAAACCGGACGCGCATTGCGCAACGCGCTGCGGGCCGACACGCGTACGCGCGTGATCGTCAGCCACGATCTCGACGCGATCCGGCACGCGGACCAGATTCTCGTGATGGAACGCGGCTTCATCGTCGAGCGCGGCACGCATGTGGCGCTGCTGGACGCGCGCGGGCTGTATGCACGGCTGTGGCGCGAACACGGCGCCGCGAGCGCGGAGGCCGCATGATGACGACCTCGCTCAAACGTTTGCAGTGCCTGCCGCGCGATACGCGCCGCGCGTTGTGGCGCGGTGTCGGTTGGGCGGTGGCGGCCGCGTTGCTCGACGGCGCGTGCGGGCTGCTGCTCGTGCCGCTCATCCGTGCATGGTTCGACGGCGCGCATGCGGTCGCGCTGCACTGGATGATCGTGCTCGGCGCACTGACGCTGGGCCATGCGCTCGTGCTGTACGTGGCGCAACTCGGCGGCTATCGGGCGGGAGGCGCGCTGACTGTCGGCCTCGTCGAGCGCCTCGTGCAACACCTGCCGCGCATCGCGTCGCGGCAGGCCGTGCGCGACAGTCATCCGGCCGGGTTGCTGCGCGGGCCGGTCATGCAGGCGATGGGAATTCCCGCCCATCTGCTCGGGCCGTTGATCGGCGCGGTCGTCACGCCGCTCGCGGTCGTCGCCGGGCTCGCATGGATCGACTGGCGCATCGCGCTGTGCCTCGCGGCCGCGGCCGTGTTGCTGTTTGCGCTACTGGAGCGCGGCGGCGCCCGCACGCTCGCGTTCGAACAGGCGCGCGCCGCGGGCGATCGCGACATGGCCGTGCAGCTTCAGACCTTCGCTGCGCATCAGGGGGTGCTGCGCTTTGCGGGCAGGGACAGCGATGCGCGCGCGGCGCTGCAGCGCGCGTTCGACGAACAGCATCGCCGCACGCGTGCGCTGATGCGGCGTTCGCTGCCCATCGAACTCGGATTCGCGGGCGCGGTGCAGGGCGTGTTCGTCGCGATGCTGGTCGGCGGTGCGTGGGCCGTCGCGGCCGGCCGGCTCGACGCGGCGACGGCCGTGGCGGTGCTCGTGCTGCTCGTGCGCTTCATCGAGCCGCTCGCGCAGCTCACGCAGCTCGACCAGGCGCTGCGCGGCGGCTGGCGCGCACTCGACACGGTGCTCACGGTGCTGCACGCGCCGCGCTTCGACAGCCCGGAGCGCGGCACGCCGGTACACGACGCGAGCGTCGATGCGGTGCGCGTCGGCTATCGGACGGCGGGCGGCGCGACGCTGCTCGACGGGATCGACCTGCATTGCCCGGCGGGCGGTTTCGTCGCGATCGTCGGCCCCACCGGCGCGGGCAAGAGCACGCTGCTCGGCCTGCTCGCGCGGCTCGACGATCCGTGCACCGGGCGCGTGCTGCTCGGCCGTTCCGACGTGCGGCACCTGAGCGAGGCGACGCTCGCCGCGACGCGCAACCTCGTGTTCCAGGACAACGCGCTGTTTCGCGGCAGCCTTGCGTGGAACGTGCGGATGGGGCGGCCGGACGCGACCGATGCCGAGCTGCGCGCCGCGCTGGACGCGGTCGGCCTGCTGCACGAAGCCGAGCGCCTGCCGGACGGGCTCGATACCGACGTCGGGCCGGGCGGCCAGTTGCTGTCGGGCGGGCAGCGGCAGCGTGCATGCCTCGCACGTGCGCTGCTTGCGCGGGCGCCGGTGCTGATGTTCGACGAACCGACCGCCAGCCTCGACGAATTGAGCGCGCGGCGCGTGCGCGACAGTCTCGTCACGCTGCGCGGGCAGCGAACGCGCATCGTCGTCACGCACCAGCCGGCGCTCGCGGCGGCGGCCGACACGATCGTCGTGCTCGACGCCGGCCGCGTGCGGGCGACCGGCACGCATGCGCAGCTGGTCGAAGCCGATGCGTGGTACGCGACGTTCGCCCGCGCGGGGCGGCCGCACGACGGCGCGCCGCCCGCTGGCACGGACGCGCAAATCTGTCCGGCCGAATCCGGACACTGACGTAAACAATGCGGGCCACCATGTCCGGAATCGATAGGAAAAGCCCCTGGATCGAAAAATCGCCTGCCGGTTCTAATTGATAATGAGAATGATTATCAAATGCGGGGGCGCAGATGCGGTACGAGGTACGGGAACCTGAGAGATCGATGATGAAGGGCGGGCGTGTCGCCCGTTTCGGGCGCTGGCGTCCGTCGCTGTATCTCGGCCTGCTGATCGCCGCGCATCCGGCGGCGGTGTTCGCCGATGCGGCGCCGACGGTCGACGCGGAAGTCCGGAAGGACGAGGCGGCCGCCGCGCCGGCTGCCGGTGGCGAGTTGAAGGCGATTTCGGTGAATGCGTCGCGGCGCGTGGCCGACGATCCGTCGGTGGCGACGGTCGGCAAGATGCCGCTTGCGTTGCGCGAGATTCCGCAGTCGGTCAGCGTGACGACGCGCGAGCGCATCGACCAGCAGAACCTGTTCTCGCTCGACGAGGTGATGCAGCAATCGGCCGGCGTGACCATTCAGCCCTACGTGCTGCTCACCACCGCGTATTTCGTGCGCGGCTTCAAGGTCGATTCGTTCGAGTTCGACGGCGTGCCTGTGGTGATCGGCGACATGGCGAGCGCGCCGCAGGACATCTCGGTGTACGAGCGTGTGGAAATCCTGCGCGGCGCGAACGGGCTGCTGCACGGCTCGGGCAATCCCGCCGCGACCGTCAACCTGGTACGCAAGCGCCCGCAATACCAGTTTTCCGCGCATGCGACCGCGAGCGTCGGCAGTTGGGACCGCTACCGCGCGGAGGCCGACATCGGCGGCCCGCTCAACGCGGCCGGCACCGTGCGCAGCCGGCTCGTCGCCGCGTACGAGGATCGCCACTTCTTCTACGACCATGCGAAGCAGGACACGCGTTCGATCTACAGCGTCACGGAAGTCGACGTGACGCGCGACACGCTGCTCACGTTCGGTGCGCAGTACCAGACGACATCGTCGGTGCCCGACATGTCGGGCGTGCCGAGGGCGCGCGACGGATCGAGCCTCGGCCTGTCGCGCTCGACGTTCCTCGACACCGCGTGGGGCCGCTTCAACTGGGACACGACGCGCGCGTTCGCGTCGGTCGAACAGAAGCTCGGCGCCGGGTGGAAGGCGAAGGTGAGCGGCGAATACCAGAGCGTGCGCTCGGACCTGAAATACGCGGGTTCGTTCGGTACGATCGATCCGGCGACGGGCGCGGGCGGCCGGCTCACCGGCGCCGCGTACCAGTTCAGCACCTACAGCCGCAGCCTCGATGCGAACGTGCAGGGCCCCGTGCATGCGTTCGGGCTCACGCACGACCTGTTGTTCGGCATCACGTACGCGAACAGCCGCAGCGGGCAGATGACGGCGCCGCTGCTCGGCAACGTAGCCGGCACGCCGGTGAACGTGTATCGGTGGAACCCGAGCAGCGTGCCCGAGCCCGGCATCGGCCCCTATCAACAATCCCAGCAGAACGACATTTCGCAGAAGGGCGTCTACGGGCTCGGCCGCATCAAGCTCGCGGAACCGGTGACGCTCGTGCTCGGCGGCCGGATGAGCTGGTGGGATCAGGACAGCCTCGGCGCGCACTACAACACCGGCCACCAGTTCACGCCGTACGGCGGGCTGATCTGGGATTTCGCGCGCGACTGGTCGTGGTACGCGAGCTATGCCGAAGTGTTCCAGCCGCAGACCAAGTCGATGTGGGGCGGCGGGATCCTGACGCCGGTGAAAGGGCGCACCTACGAGACGGGCGTGAAGGGCGAACTGGCGGGCGGCAAGCTCAACGTGTCGCTCGCGGCGTTCCGCATCGACCTCGACAACAATCCGCAGGTCGACAACGCACATCCGTGCGCGGGGCCGAGCTGCTACTACGTGAACGGCGGCAGCGTGCGCAGCCAGGGCTTCGAGTTCGAGGCGAACGGCCGCATCACGCCGTGGTGGACCGTGTGGGCAAGCTATACGTACGACACGATGCGTTATGCGGACAACCTCGCGAACGCGGGTTCGTCGTTTTCGCCGCTGCTGAACCCGCGTCACCTGTTCCGGCTGTGGACCAACTACGACCTGCCTTGGCAGGAGCGGCGCTGGAGCATCGGCGGCGGCGTGCAGGTGCAGAGCAATTACTCGGCGCAGGCAAACGGCGTGACGATGAGCCAGGGCGGCTACGCACTCGCGAGCGTGCGGCTCGGCTACCGCTACGACAAGCACTGGAGTGCCGCGCTCAACGTCAACAACCTGTTCGACCGCAACTACTACCTGAGCCTGAGCCAGCCGGGCTGGAACAACCGTTACGGGGAACCGCGCAACGTGATGCTGACCGTGCGCGGGCAATTCTGATGGCGCGCGGCTGGGGCACGCAGGCGGCGATTGCGATCGGCGGCGTGCTGCCGGGGGCCGTCGCGCTCGCGCTCACGCTGGCCCGTCATTACCCCGATGACGGCTTGAACCGGCTCTACGCGGCCGTGCTGCTGACGCTCGCCGCGAGCGTCGGCGTGCTGCTGTGGGTGCTCGTCGCGCCCGGCTGGCGGCAGGCCGCATGGCGCGCGGGTGTGTGGCTCGCGGTGCTCGTGCCGTGCGCGATGTTCTGGGGAGGCCACTGACATGGACGCTTCGTCGCGTTCGCGCTGGCGTGCGCTGCATCGCGGCGCCGGCGCGCTGTTCGGCGTGGTGCTGTTCGTCGTGCTGTTCAGCGGCACCTGGAGTCTCGCATTCGATTCGATGCAGGGCTGGTGGCGGCCGCCAGCGGTTGCCGTCGCGCGGCCGACGTTGCCGCTCGATGCGCTCGTCGCACGCGCGGCGTCGCTCGGTGTGGCGTTGCGCGACGCGCGCATCGTGCTGCCGCGCCCGGACGATCCGGCGATCCGTTTCTGCGACGCACGCCAGACGTGCACGCCGGCGCTCGATCCGGCGACCGGTGCGCCGCTGCCGGATGCAGGGCGGGCGACCTTGATCGTCACGCTGCACAAGACGCTGTTCGCCGGCTTTCCCGGGCGCATCTTCGTCAGCCTGTGGGGCGTCGTGCTGCTCGTGCTCATCGTCGCGGGCGTCGTCGTGCATCGCAAGCGCTGGCCCGACGCGGCGCGCATCCGGCGCGGCAAGGGCTTGCGCGTCGCGCTGTTCGACCTGCATGCGTGGATCGGGCTGTGGGGAACGCCGTGGCTCGTGCTGTTCGCGTTCACCGGCGCGCTGTCGGGGCTCGGTGCGCTCGGCACGGTGTCGCTCGCGGGCGTCGCGTATCCGGGGCAGCCGCAGCGCGCATTCGCCGAATTGCTGGGCGGCCCGCCGCCCGCCGAGGCCGGCGGCCCGTGGCGGCACGCGCCCGATCTCGATGCGCTGTTGCGGCGCGATGCGGCGCGCAGGCCGGATTTCCGGCCGGACGCCGTCGTGCTGCATCGCTGGGGCGATGTGAATGCGCGCGTCGAGATTGCCGGCACGACCGCGGGCCTGCCGAGCACGGCCGTGTTCGAACGTCACCTGTACCGCGCGACGGACGGGCAATGGCTCGCCGATGCCACGTCGCGTGGCCGCGGCTTCTGGCTGCGCGCGTTCATCGCGGTGCAGCCGCTGCACTTCGCGCAATACGGCTGGATCGGCGCGGCGAGCGGTGCGCTGCGCGTGCTGCATTTCCTGATGGGGCTCGCCGCGTGCGCGTTGTGCGCGACGGGGCTGCATCTGTGGATTGAGCGGCGGCGCGCGCAGCGCGATCGTTCGGCAGACGTGCTGGCGGCCGTCTCTGTCGGCGTGTGCGGCGGGCTCGTGCTCGCGGGCGGCGGGCTGCTGTTCGCCGGGCGAGCGTTGCCCGACGGCGTGCACGTCGACCATGCGCTCGCGATGCTGTTCTGGGCCGTGTGGGGCGGCGCGATGGCGCTCGCCGCCGGGGTCGCCGATCGCGCGGCATGCCTGCGCGTGCTGATGCGTGCGGCCGGCGCGGCATACGGGCTGGCCGGTGCGACCCATTGCGCGATCGCGCTGCTCGGCGCGGGCAAACCGGTGTACTGGCCGATTGACGCGGCGCTCGTCGCATTCGGCGCATTGCTGCTGCGTGCGGCGCGCCGTCCGCGTCGCGATGCGATGCGGGCCACGCGCGTGCCGGCCGGCGCCGAACCTTTTTAACCTCATGCAACTGGAGACTTCGATGCGCGATCTGCTCGAACATCGCCGCCTGGTCATCACGATCACGCTGCTTTACCTGTCACAGGGAATCCCGATCGGCATCGCGATGGACGCGATGCCGACGCTGCTGCGCCACGACGGCGCGCCGCTTCATGCGCTCGCGTTCCTGCCGCTCGTCGGGCTGCCGTGGGTCGTGAAATTCCTGTGGGCACCCGTCGTCGACAACCACTGGTCGCCCCGTGTCGGCCGGCGCCGCAGCTGGATGCTGCCGATGCAGACCATCGTCGTGCTGTGCCTGGGCAGCCTCGCGCAGATCGGGATGACGGTCGCGACGGCCGGCTGGGCGGTCGGGCTGCTGGCCGTCGCGTCATTCGCGAGCGCGACGCAGGACATCGCGAACGACGGGATGGCCGCCGAGTATTTCAGCGGAGACACGCTCGCGAAGATCAATGCGATCCAGATCGCGGGCGTGATGATCGGCTTCTTCGGCGGTGGCGCCGGCACGTTGACGCTGATCGGCCTGTTCGGCCAGCACACGGCGTTTCTCGCGCTGGCCGCCGTCCCGCTCGCGAGCCTCGTTTGCGTGCTGTGGGTCTTGCCGCGCAACGCGGATCGCGCCCGCGCGCGGCCCGAACACGATGCGAGCCTCGTGCGCTTCGCGAAGCGGCCGCGTTCGTGGTCGCTGCTGTCGCTCGCGCTGCTGTCGGCGATGACGGCCGTATCGGGCTTCGGCCTGTCGAAGCTGTTCCTCAACGATGCGGGCTGGTCGCTCGACGCGATCGGGAAACTCGGGATGGCCGGCGGCGTGGTGACGGTCGTGCTCGGTTGCGGCGGCGGCGCGTGGCTCGTGAGGACGCTCGGACTGTGGCGCGCGTTCACGGCCGGCGTGAGCTGCGCGGGCGTGGCAGCGCTGCTGTGGTTCGCGCAGGCGGGCGGGTGGCTGCCGGTGTCGCCGTCATGGGCGTGGCTGTGCACGGTGCTCGGCTCGCTGGCGACGGGCATCACGTCCGTATCGATCATGACGGCCGGCATGCGTTTCGCGGGCGGCAGCGATCAGGCCGGCACCGACGTGACGGCCGTGCAGAGCACGCGTGATCTCGGCGAGCTGATTGCGTCGTCGACGATCCTGTCGCTGACCGCGAAGGTCGGTTATACGGGCGGGTTTCTCACGGGCGTCGCGCTTGCGGTGCTGGCGGCGCTGATCGCGATGAAGCTGCGGCGGAGGGAGGCCGCCTATGCGGTGAACGGGGACGATGCGCTGGCGTCGTGATCGACGCGTGGACGGCACGCAATGCACGCCGCACTCGTTGCGCATCGACTGGCGCCGCGCCGACGCATCGAAACGAAAAAACCCGCGCAGCCATGTGCTGTCGCGGGTTTCGGAAAATGCCTGGAATGCGAGGGAAACGCATCTGGTGCCGACGGCGAGACTCGAACTCGCACAGCTTTCGCCACTACCCCCTCAAGATAGCGTGTCTACCAATTTCACCACGTCGGCACTGCAGGGGCGCAATTCTAGCGTCACATTGCGCGTTTGTGAAGGGGGTGTGACACGATCACGAGGAGGCGAAAGCGATCCCGGTAGAATTCGTCCGATCGACGCCGATAATCCTCGCAACTACCGCCACCCGTTTTCTCCCGTGACCCACACCCTCGAACAACTGCAGACCGGCCAGCTGGCGGGCGCCCGGCAACTCAAGCTCGCGTGCGGGCTGACCGAATTTCCGCGCGAGATCTTCGATCTGGCGGACACGCTCGAAGTGCTCGACCTGTCCGGCAATGCGCTGTCCGCGCTGCCGGACGACCTGTCGCGGCTGCATCGCCTGCGCATCCTGTTCGCGTCCGGCAACGACTTCACCGAATTCCCCGAAGTCCTCGGCACGTGTGCGCAGCTCGACATGATCGGCTTCAAGGCGAACCGGATCCGCACGGTGCCGCGCGGTTCGCTGCCGCGCGCGCTGCGCTGGCTGATCCTGACCGACAACGCAATCGACGCACTGCCCGCCGAGATCGGCGATTGTTCGCGCTTGCAGAAGCTGATGCTCGCGGGCAACCGGCTACGTGCATTGCCCGCCGAAATGGCCGCGTGCCGTTCGCTCGAACTGATCCGACTATCGGCGAACCGGCTCGACGCGCTGCCGGACTGGCTGCTGCGTCTGCCGCGCCTCGCATGGCTCGCGTCCGCGGGTAACCCGTTCGGTGCCGTGCCGGAGGCCGCCGCGTCGGCCGAGCCGGGCGTCGCGGACATCGACTGGGCGTCGCTCACCTGTGACCAGAAGCTCGGCGAAGGCGCATCGGGCGTCATCTATCGCGCGCAGTGGCGCCCGGACGGCCACGCGCCGCGAGCGGTCGCTGTCAAGCTGTTCAAGGGCGCGGTGACGAGCGACGGGCTGCCCGACTGCGAAATGGCCGCCTGCCTGCACGCCGGGCGCCATCCGAACATGATTCCGGTGATCGGCAAGGTACGCGGTCATCCGGACGGCACGCACGGGCTCGTGATGGAACTGGTCGATCCGGCACTGACGAACCTCGCCGGGCCGCCGAGCTTCGCGTCCTGTACGCGCGACGTGTATGCGGCCGACGCACGATTCGAGCCGGCCGCGGCAGCGCGGATCGCGCTCGGCATCGCGTCGGTCGCCGCGCATCTGCACGCGCGCGGCATCATGCACGGCGACCTGTACGCGCACAACATCCTGCACGACGGCAAGGGCGGCGCGCTGCTCGGTGATTTCGGCGCGGCGTCGGTCTACGACGTGAACGACCGCGTGCGCGCAGCGCGGCTCGAACGGCTGGAAGTCAGGGCGTTCGGTTATCTGCTCGGCGAGCTGCTGGCGCGCTGCGAGCCGCGTGCATGGGAAGGTTCGCATGCACTCGACGCGCTCGCGGCCGCCTGTCTGAACGAGGATATCGACGCGCGGCCTTCGTTCGGCGAGGTGTCGGCCGTATTGGCTGCGTCGAAGGCCTGACGGTGTTGCGTGGCGGCGCCGGCGATCAGTTCTCGCCGCGCACGCAGTACGCAGCGATCGACGACGGCGTATCGATCGCCGCCGGCCGCGTGATCCATGCGATCCACGCCGCCCATAAGCCGCAGACGATCAACACGGCGATATTCAGCGGCGTCCGGTAGCGGACGATCAGGCCCGCCAGCGGCAAGCGTTCTTTCCTCATGTGCGTTTCCCCTCGGTCGTTGCGTATGCGGCGTTACTGGCCGGCGTAGGAAGGCGCCTTCGCGTCGCAGGTCACGGACACCGTCGTGCCGTCGGCGAAATGCAGCCGGAACGGCACCTTCGCACCGGGCGCGACCGGCTGGCGCGGTTCCTCCAGCATCACGTGATAGCTCTTCGGCTTGAATGTCACCGTGCCGTGCGCGGGCACGTCGACCGCGTCGACGTGAACCATCTTCGCGGTACTGCCGGCCGTCTGCGTTTCGTGGATCATCGCCATCCCGAATGCGGGCGTATCGATGCTCGTGAGGGTGGCGGGCTTGTCGCCATCGTTCTTCAGCGTGAAGTAGCCGGACGACGGCACCGTCGCCGGCATCGTGCGGATCCAGCACGCATCGGCCTGTACGGTCGACGCGGCGAACGTGACGGGCGCCTGCAGCGCGAGCAGTGCGAACAGCAGGCTGGTCGGAATCGAGCGTTTCATCGAGTGTGTTCCTGATCGGGTAGGGAAGCGTGTCGCGCGGGTCGCGTATGCGTTACTTCAGCGTGAACGTATAGCGGCCCTGCGTGCGATGGCCGTCGCTCGCCACCGCGATCCACGCGACCGTATACGTACCGGCCGCGAGGTGGGTCAGCGCAACATGCATCCGCTTCCGGTTGCCGGCATCGACCGCGGATTTCCCGTCGGCGACCGACTGGCCGTGGCTGTCGGTGACCGCGATGGAACTGAATGCGGGCTCGAGCGTTTCGCTGAAGTCGATCGTGACCGCGGGTGGCGCGCTCGACAACGTGGCGTCGGCGGCCGGGTCGAGGGTTTTCGGGTGCGCGTGCGCATGCGCAGCCTGTGCGATGACGAAGCCGAGTGCGACGAGTGCGCCGCGCAGGAAAGCAGTGGTTTTCATGATGGGATGATCCGGTTGGAAATGACAAGGAGAACGATGCATTCGACGTGCGGCCGCGCGTTCGCGTTCGCGCATGCGCGAACGCCGGAAGCGGGCGGGCGCATGCACGGCACGACGCCGCGCGCAACAGGGTCGAACATGAGCGTCCTTCGAAACGTGACACGGCATGCACGCGCAGCGCGCGTGCGGACGGCGCGATGCGCTACGGCATCACGCGCGGTGACGACGAATCAGGACGCGAGCGGCGGGGCGCGCGGTTGCGCAGCCGTGAGCGGCAGTGCGCGGCGCAGGCTTTCGAAGCGCGTGGCCGCCCGATGCTGGAGGAGGTGAACGTGGGCCGCGAACGTGAGTTCGGGCGCGGGCAGGGCAGGTGTATGGGCCAGCAGGTTGCAGTAGCCGCAAGCCTGCAGATGGGCCTGCAGGCGCTTCGACGACGCATCGCCGGCGTGGTCGCCGCCAGCCGGGCCGGCGGTGCAGTAACCGGCGAGCAGCGCGTCGACGCGGTCGTGCGTGGTCAGTGCCTGCGAGATCGTCGGCGCGAGCGCGGTCATCAGGATGGCGAGCATCCCGATCAGACTGACGATCTTCCGGAGTCGACGACTCAGCATGCGGTGCGCGGCGGCGTAAGGGCGACGATGGAGCGGATTATGCCACGCACGTCGATGCGCATGTCGGCTGAGGCATGCGGCGTGGTGGCGCGCTAGGCGTGCTTCGCCAGATATTTCGTGATCAGCATCATCTGGGCGGCCCAGCCCTGGTCGTTCATCTCGCGCGCCTTCGCGCGGCGCGCTTCGATCAGTTGATCGAAACCCGTTTCGGTGACCGTCAGCAGCGTGCCGCCGTTGGCTTCCGCGAGCGTGAAGGTGACGAGCGTCATCGGCTCGGACGCGTAGTCGAAGTTCGGATCGATCGCGAACGGATGCCAGCGAAAGGAGAACAGTTGCTTCGGCTCGATGCGATCGACGACGATTTCGAATACCGTGCCCGCATACGGCTCCTGTGCCTTGGCGACGTCGTCGTCGACGAGCGTTGGCGTGATGCGGCCGAACATCGACTGGCCGGCCACGAACGGCCCGTCGAACGTCACGCCGAACCAGGTGCCGAATTCCCCGGCATTGCTGACGGCTTCCCACACGCGCGCCAGCGGCGCGGCAAGCAGGGTTTGTTTCTCGATGCGATCGGTTGGCTGGGTCATCACGTTCTCCAGGCAGGCATCATCGTTGCAGGACGGCGCGCGGCCGCGCGCCGCATTCAGTCGATCATCTGCGCATCGGGCACGTCGAGCACGACATCGGAGGTCGCGACGGCCACGCACGGCAGCGTATAGCCGTCGGCCTTTTCCTCGCGGGAGAGCCCCGGCCATTCGATCGTGTAGCGTACGCTTCCGCTGACGATCCTGCACAGGCAGCTTCGACACGTGCCGTTGCGGCACGAGCGCGGCAGCCTGACGTGCGCGAACGCGGCCGCCTCGAGCAGCGTCAGCGAATCGGGAGCGTCGAACGTCGCGCCGAGCGGTTCGATGCGCACGAGAGGCGGGTGGTCGGGATCGGTCATGGGTCGAAGCGGGCGGCGCGGGCGGCAACAAGGTAAGGCAAGGCAAGCGCCAAGCATACCCGAAGCCGTCAGCGGCCGGCCCCGACGTCAGTGTCGCCGCAGGTAGCGGTACACGGTGTTGCGCGCGAGCCCGAGCTCACGCGCGGCGGCCGATACGTTGCCGCCATGCCGCGCGAGCACCGCGTCGATCACCGCGGCTTGGTGGCTCTGCAGTGTCGTGGCTTCGCGCGTGTGGGCCGGTGCGGCTTTCGCGGCGGGCGAGTCGTCGCAGTCGAGCCAGAAATCGTCGGGCAAGTGCGCGAGCGTGATTTCGGGTTCGTCCTCGGCGAGCATGCCGGCCGTACGCAGCACGTTGGTCATCTGCCGCAGGTTGCCGGGCCAGCGGTGCCGCATGAACGCATCGAGCACGTCGGCCGCGACGCGGCCCGGCATCGGTTCGCTGCGCGCGAGCCGCGCGAGGATCCGCTCGACCAGCGCGGGCAGGTCGGTGCGTGCGGCAAGCGCCGGCAGCGTCACCGCGAGTCCGTTGATCCGGTAGAACAGGTCTTCGCGGAAGGTGCCTTCCGCGATCATCGCGCGCAGGTTGCGGTGGGTCGCGCAGACGACGCGCACGTCGACCGGCACCGCGCGTGCGCCGCCGAGCGGCATCACCGCGCGCTCCTGCAGCACGCGCATCAGCCTGACCTGCTGCGCGAGCGGCATGTCGCCGATTTCGTCGAGAAACAGCGTGCCGCCGTCGGCCTGCGCGATCTTGCCGGGGCTGCCGCGCTTGCGCGCGCCGGTGAATGCGCCGTCCTCGTAGCCGAACAGTTCGGCCTCGATCAGCGAATCCGGCAGCGCCGCGCAGTTGACCGCGACGAACGGGCCGTCCGCGCGCGGCGACGCCTGATGCAGCGCACGCGCGAGCCATTCCTTGCCGGTGCCGGTCTGGCCGAGGATCAGCAGCGGCAGGTCGCGTCCGCGGATCTTCGCGACGCGTTCGAGCACGGCGGCCATCCGCGCATCGCCGGTGTCGAGCGTCGCGAACGTGATGGCGTCGGGGTCCGGCGCGCGCAGGCGCACGGCGGGGGCGGGCGGCGAGACGGCGATGGCCGTCTTGTGCGCTTCCGCGAATTCGCAGCGCGCGAGCACGCGCACGCCGGTCGACAGCGTCAGGCGGAACGGGGCGCCGGCGGCGCGGGCCGCCTGCTGCGCGAGTTCGCCAAAGTGCATCCCGAACAGGGCGTCGCAGCCGTGATGCTGCAACGCATCGAACGTGGCGCCGAGCTGGAATTGCGCGCTGCGATTCGCGGCGATCAGCCCGCCGTCGGGGCCGAACGCGACGAGCCCGGCAAACAGCGAGTCGACGCAATCCTCGTGTGCATGGAAGCGCAGCCGCAGCGCTTCCGCGCACTGGTTCGCGAACAGGTGGTTCTCGATCAGCTGCGCGGACATCCGCACGAGCGCGAGCGTATGGGGACTAAAGCCGCGCGGGTCGCCGCTCACGTCGAGCGTGCCGAGCGTGCGACCGAACGGGTCGATGATCGGCGCGCACGAGCAGGTGAGGATATGGTTCGCGCGCAGGAAGTGTTCGGACCCATGCACGGCGAGCGCCTGGCCCGACGCGAGCGCGGTGCCGATCGCGTTGGTGCCGCGTGCGCCTTCGGCCCACGACACGCCGGTGCACAGCGCGACGCGGTTGGCTTTCTCGATGAAGTCGGCGTCGCCGATGCTGTGCAGGATCACGCCGTCGGCATCGGTGAGCAGCACGAGGCTTTGCGTGTCGGCGATCTGCGCGTGGAGGTTCTCCATCACGGGGCGCGCGTGCGCGAATAGCGCGTGGTTCGTGTCGAGCAGCTCGCGCAGTGCGACGCGCGACAGCGGCGAGAAATCGGGGCGCTCGTTGGCGCGCAGGCCGACCGCGGTCGAACGGGCATGCGCCTGCGCGAGCAGGTCGTTGCGGCCCGCGGTGGCGGGCAGCACGAAAGGTTGAGGCATGTCTTGTCTCCTGTCGGCCAGAGTTAGCGCTTTAGCGCTTACGCTGGTCTCATGCTTCGCGGTCGACCAAAGTTGGCGCTTCAGCGCTTGCTCGGGCTCCATGCTTCGCGGTCGGCCCAAGTTGGCGCCTCAGCACTTGCTCTGGTCCCATGCTTCGCGGTCGTCCCAGCTTGGCACTTCAGCGCGCACTTGGGCCCTATGCTTCGCGGTCGACCCACCTCGGCACTTCAGCGCTTGTTTGGGCCCCTGCATCGCAATCGACCCACCTTGACGCCTTGCACCGCACCATCCGTCACCCGCCGCCGCCATCGATATCGCCTCATCATACAAGCGCGGCGCGCGTTGTGCGACTGAGTATAAAAACCCCTTGCTTTTAAGCACCCGCCTGCAATGATGAAAGCGGAGCACGCACGCGCCGTGTTCCGCATCGCAACATGCATGCGACGTGACATGCATCCGTTCGGGAGACGCATCATGGTTCGGACGGAACTGAGAGTCGTGCTGGCGGCCATCGCCACCTTCATCATGCTGGGCGGCATTGCCGTGGCGATCCACGGTCTGCTGTTCGACTTGGCCGATGCGGTGCAATACGGGGCCGCCGCCATTGCGGTAGGCGCCACGACCGCCGCGATCTCGCTGAATATCTGGCCCACCGACCCTCACTGACGCCATTCGGAAAACGGTGTCGGATGTTGCGCTGGTCAGAGGAAATGCGCGTCGAAACGACGCGCGTCGTAAATATTGCCTCCTGCGCGAAACCGTCTAAAGTGGAATGCAACCGGCATGCATTGTCCGCGCCATACCCTCCGTGGATCGTGCCTCCGCCGGCGAGCCCGCGTACATTTTTCGTCCGGCCGGTAGCGGACGACGGACGCGGTCATTTGCTTTCTACCGGCCGATAGGCGGCTCCCATGCAAATTCATTTCACGAATGAGAAGCCCGAATATTCGGGGCGCGACCTGATGCTTGGATTCACGGCGTTGGTCAATGGCGAGCGCGTCCAATGTCAGATCACCGCCGAGGCGCTGGAGGACCATTTCGGTGCGGCGTCGCCGCGCTTCGAGGACATGGTCGGTGCGTACGATCAGCATCGCGAGCGTATCGAGGCGGCCGCGCGGCGGCTGCTGTCCGAAACGCGCGCGCAATGCCTGACGCTGCGCAGCGGCTACGTGCGCTTCTACGAGGCGAACTGGCGCTGAACCGGACGACCGGGCAGCGACGGAGCGGGCGCCGGATACCGGCGCCCGTGTCGTATCGGCGCATGCTGGTCCGGAGTCCCGCTTGGGGCGGATGGCACGATGCCAACATCGTGCGGCGCGATAGCGTGCCTGCGTTCCGTTTCCGTCAATCCGCCCCGATGAGCGCATACGCGCCGTCGGTTGCACCATTCGCGCGCGCGATGCGTGCGAAGCCCGAGTCGGTGAGGTGCATGCCCGCGATCAACACGTTGTCCGAAGCGACTTCGGCGAGCGTGGCCGCGCGCGTCGCGGATGCCTGCGACGGATCCTGGTCGAACGCGATCGATACGTCGGGCCGGGCGACCTGGATCGGCGCGAAATGCACGAGATCGCCCCAGATCAGCAGGCGCTCGCCGCGCGATTCAACGCGATAGCCGGTGTGGCCCGGCGTGTGCCCCGGTAGCGGCACCGCGACGATGCCGGGCAGTACGTCGCCTGCCTCGATCGTACGAAGCTGCGCGCGGTAAGCGTCGAAGGTCCGTCGGGCGATCTGGAAATTGACGCGTGCGCGTTCACTTGCCCGCTCGTACGCGTCGTCGTCCAGCCAGAACGCGCGTTCCCGTCCATGAATGATTACCGCCGCTTGCGCAAAGGCCGGCTGTCCGTCCGCGTCGAGCAGACCGCCGATGTGGTCGGGATGCGCGTGCGTGAGCAGGATCGTGTCGATGTCGCGTGCATCGATACCGGCGTGCGCTAGTGACGGACGTAGCAGGCCGCCCCAGTTCCGGATACCGCCGGCACCGGTGTCGACGAGCACGGTGCTGCCGTTTCCGCGTATCACGTAGCAGTTGATGTTGACGTCCGACGGCGCGTGTATGCCGGCGCGATGCATGATGCCGGCCGCCTCATCCACGTCGATGTTCGACAGCAGGTCGAGGCCGGCCGTCAGCGTGCCGTCGCTGATCGCGGTCACCGAGAAATCGCCGACCTGACGACGCGGAAATGACAGGCGGGGAATGAGTGTGCTCATGGGTCAATGTCGCGCGTGAAGGTGGGCGGTGTCGTAGCCGAAGCAGCGGATGCGTGCGACGCATCCGGTGTAGCGGAGAATCTCGCGATCCAGTTCGGCCATGAACCGATCCATCAATTCAGTGGTGCGAAACGATGCGATGCGAAAGCGGATCTCCGCGCTGACCGGATGTCCGCGGCCGTGCCGGACCGGCACATAGGCGACGTGAATCGTGCCGGGCGCGGCGCTCAGCACGTCGGTGCAGAGTGTCTCGCAGGCCGACGACAGTCCGTCGAGCGCCGCGTTCGCCGGCATGTTCGCCTCGGGGATGAAAATCGTGACGCTGGGCATGGCGGGCCTCCCGTCAGTGTGCCGTTGCCGCCGCCGGCGCGCTGACGAGCCGGTCGCCCGTCGGTGCATAAAGCCGGATCGCGGTGCCGGACACGAGCCGCGCCTGATCCTGATCCAGCACGGCCAGCCAGCGAGCGGCCGGCAGGCGGTCCAGCGCGATCGCATGCAGGGCCGTGGCGGCGATTCCCGCTTGTGCGAACGGGGCGGCGTTGTCGCAAACGGCCAGCCATTGATTGCCGGAGACGGCCGGCGCCGGTGCGGCGCTGTCGTACACGTTGCGGCGCCACTCGACGATGTGCGGCTGCCAGCGCGCGAAATTGCCGCCGCCTTTGTCGCGGTACTCGGCCGACGTCAGCACGTCGGCGCTGTCGATCGTGTGCAGCGCAAGGTAGACGGGGCCGTCGCCATCGACGGCACGAAAGCGTTGCGACGTGCGAAAGCCGCACACGGAAATCAGCGCCGGCAGTTTGACGCGGCTGTAGAAGTCGTTCCACTCGGCTTCGACGGCGGGCTCGGCGATGCTGCATTCAACGGCATAGATCATCACACCTCCACGGGTAGCAAAGCGGCCTTCGGGATGGGTTGCCGCTCGACGGGTTGAGTTTTTGTCATGATAATTAGCCAACGAGCGGGCGACAAACGATGATTCATCACCGTTCAATGACGTTTGATCAAGCTATGACCGACGCGGGTCGAACCGGGAGCAATCGTGACGCGACGCAGGATTCCGAGCAATTCGGCATTGATGGCATTCGAGGCCGCGGCGCGGCATGGGAGCTTCGCGCGTGCGGCCGACGAGTTGGCGCTGACCGAAGGCGCGATCAGCCGGCAGATCGGCCGGCTGGAGATGTTTCTGGGCGTGTCGCTGTTCGAGCGGGTCGGCAACCGCGTTCGGGTTGCGCCGAACGGCGCGCGCTACGCGGCGCAGGTTCGCGAAGTGCTGGATCGGCTCGAGCGCGACAGCCAGTACATGATGGGGCAGCCCGGCGACGGCGGCAGCGTGGATATCGCCGTGACGCCGACGTTTGCGACGCGCTGGCTGATTCCACGGCTCAAGGATTTCCAGACGCGGCATCCGAACATCACCGTGCATTTCGCCGATCGCGCCGAGCCGTTCGTGCTGGCCGGCAGCGGATTCGATGCGGCGATTCATTTCGAGCATCCGGCATGGGCCGGCATGCATACGTACCGGCTGTGCGAGGAGGTGCTGGTGCCGGTCTGCCATCCGTCGCTGCTCGCGGGCGGGCATCCGGACGCGTTGCTGGGCACGCTGCCGCGCCTGCACAAGCGCCAGACGCCGGATGCATGGTCGGCGTACGTGCAGGAGACGGGGTTGGCTGTGAACAATCCGGCCGCCGGCGCGCGCTACGATCTGTACTCGATGCTGATCGCGGCGGCGCAGGCCGGGCTCGGCGTCGCGCTGGTGCCGCGGCTCTATGTCGACGCCGAGATCGCGCAAGGATCGCTCGCGGCCCCCTGGCCCGACGGTCGGGGCGTGGTCAAGCGCTTCTGTCTCGTGTTGCCCGACGCGCTGGAACTGGGCGATGGTCCGCTGCAGACCTTTGCGCACTGGGTACTGCGGCAGGCGGACGCGTGATGCGCGTAGCCCAACAAAAACGCCACCCGAAGGTGGCGTCGTTTCATCGCGCATCGCACCGATGCGCGTGCGTCACTCGCTGCCGAGATAGAAGAAGCGGAACAGGAACACGGCCGCGATGATCCACACGACCGGCTTGACCGTGCGGGCCTGGCCCGTCAGCAGCTTCAGGCCGCCATACGAGATGAAGCCGAACGCGACGCCGTTCGCGATCGAATACGTGAACGGCATCAGCAGCGCGGTCAGCGCGGCCGGCACGGCTTCGGTCGCATCGTCCCACGGCACGTCCACCATCTCGCGCAGCATCAGGCACGACACGTACAGCAGCGCGGGCGCGGTCGCGTAGGCCGGCACGACGCCGGCGAGCGGCGCGATGAACAGGCACGCGAGGAACAGCACCGCGACGGTGATCGCCGTCACACCCGTGCGGCCGCCGGCCTGCACGCCCGATGCGCTTTCGATATACGCGGTGGTCGACGACGTGCCGAGCACCGAGCCCGCGACGATCGCGGTGCTGTCGGCGAGCAGCGCCTTGTTCAGGCGGTTCATCTTGCCTTCGACGAGCAGGCCCGCGCGGTTCGCGACGCCCATCAGCGTGCCGGTCGCGTCGAACAGCTCGACGAGGAAGAACACGAGGATCACGTTGATGATGCCGGTCGACAGGGCGGCGCCGATGTCGAGCTTGAACAGCGTCGCGTCGATCGACGGCGGCGCGGAGAACACGCCGTGGAACTGGTTGCCGCCGAAGAAGAACGACAGGATCGTCACGCCGATGATGCCGATCAGGATCGCGCCGCGCACGCGCAGATGGTCGAGCGTGACGATCGTGAAGAAGCCGATGATCGCGAGGATCGTGTCGTGCTTGTGCAGGTCGCCGAGCGTGACGAGCGTGGCCGGGCTGCCGACGATCACGCCGGAGGTCTTCAGCGAGATGATGCCGAGGAACAGGCCGATGCCGGCGGTGATCGAGATGCGCAGCGATTTCGGAATGCCGTTGACGATCGCCTCGCGCACGCGGAACAGCGTGACGAGCAGGAACAGGCAGCCGGAGATGAATACCGCGCCGAGCGCGGCCTGCCACGTGAAACCCATCCCCTTGACGACCGTGTACGCGAAATACGCGTTCAGGCCCATGCCCGGCGCGCAGGCGATCGGGTAGTTCGCGTACAGCCCCATGATGAGCGACGCCAGCGCCGCGACGAGGCAGGTCGCGACGAACACGGATTCCTTCGGCATGCCGGCGTCGCCGAGGATCGCCGGGTTGACGAAGATGATGTAAGCCATCGTCAGGAACGTGGTGACGCCCGCGAGTATTTCGGTGCGGAAGTCGGTGCCGGCTTCAGCGAAGCCGAAATACCGCTTGATGGATTCCATGAAGGCGTTTCTCCGGTCGGGTTGTCGTGTTGCTTGTTGTTTGTGCCGAATTGTTGTAACGGCAGCGCGCGGCCGGCGTACTGTAACCAGCCACTATTGCCGCGCTATCGGCGGATTGTAATAGCGCGGATAGCTCGGACGATATAGTTGCGGGGCACGATCGGCTGCGTTCGCGCGAACGGTCGGACAGGCCGGCCGCGCGAGGAAGGCGCGCATTTTACCGGTTTGGACGGAGCGGGCAGGTAGAAAGGATGGAAACGATTCGACGGCGGGCGGACCGTGTCGGCCGATGCGGGCGCAACGGCATGAGGGACGCGCGGCGCGCGGCCGCCGCACGATGACATGCGACTGCCATGGAGCGCCCGCATGCTGGACGACCGCGGGGCCGGCGCAACGCATGCGCGAACGCGGCGCGCGTGGCCGGCGCGGGTGCGCAGCGGCGTGCGGCGGCCGTTCGTCGGTCCGGGCGCGTGCAGATATCGGGCTATCCTGCTCCGAAGCCGTCCCGTCCGCAACTGTCATTTCTCGATGCCGGCGCGACTGTGGTTTCTGTGTAAAAGATTGCAAGAGGTCATCGCGTAAACCGGCAAGTCTTTCTAGGATAGATACACCGCGCACACACGCTGGCCGGTTATTGCCGACGCGGGGGAGTCGCAGTCCGTGCAGGCCAGGCGGTGAAGTGTGGTGACGGTCGCCGCGCATTCGGGCAGGCGCGACCGATTGCGATTGCCCGATGCGGGTTCGTCCGTATTCACGGAGGTCAGCATGTTGAACTGGATCAGCCGTTGGGCGATGCGGCACGCCCCCACGCCGGAAAAAACCGCTGCGTCGATGCTCGTGACGGCGCGCATGGAACTGTTCACAGCCGAACAGCGCGTCATCGATGCGAAATTACAAGCGGATTACTGGCGTGCACGCGTGTCATTCCTCGAGGAGGTGCAAAAACAAGGCATCGACCCGTGGGTGACCTCGCATGCCGCGCAACGCCCCGATCTTGATTCCACTCCCCGTAGCACGGGCCCGCGTCTCGCCGCCAGCACCTGAAGCTGATGCATGCAATGCAGGTGACGGTTGTTGCGCACGGCGCGCGATCGCGCGCGGCATGCATGGGCGTGCCGCGTGATTCGATGCGCACCGGCGACGCAGTGCGCCGCCGGTGCGTCCGTTTCCGGATGCGGTAATTTCGCGCGCTCCGGTGCCTCGTTGCGCGCGTCAGCGCGCATCGTCAATCTCTTCTTCGCCATCGTCCGACGAGCAAACGTTGCACTTGCGCGAGCGTGCGTCTGAGCCGTTCGCCGCGCCGCACGTACGCCGTCGTGATCGACGCTTCGGCCGCGCGGTCGTCATCGGTGCCGAGCCAGATGCGATCGCCGCGCGCGATGCGCAGCACGTCGCCGGGTTGCACCCAGTAATCGTCGACGCTCGGCGGCCGCGTGATCCACAGCGGCGCGCCGTGCGCACGGATTTCCGCATCGCTCGGCGCGCGCCAGGTCAGGGTCGTGCGCGGCGCGACCGCGAAACGGATCACGACGGTCGGTAACGTGATCGCGCCACCGCGGCGCGTATCGGGACGGTCGGGACGGTCGAACAACGGGCTTGCCTGGTCCATCGTCTGCTCCATTCGTTGAGCCGGACGGATGACGCGCACCAGAACAAAAAGGCCTCATCCGTTTCCGGTGAGGCCTTGTGTGACATGCGGTACTGCTCGGATGCTAACGCACAAGCGCCTCCCGTGATCCATTCTTTCGAATGTTCACCGAGCAATGTTTCGCGATGGCGATGTGCTTGAACGTAGGCATGCGAACGAGTTTGTCGATGTCGTCCTGCGTTGTCAACGACTATTTTCGAGATACGTGGCGATCACGCGTCGCGCTGGGCGAGGCCGTTCACGAGCAGTTCGGACAGCAGGCCGGTCATCCCTTCCGGGTGCGTGGCGGCGCGCGCCTTCAGCTGTTCGACGAGATCGGCGTTGAGCTTGCACGCGAACGGCACGAGGCCCTGTTCCTGGTCGAGCTTGCGCTGCGCGCGGCGATCGAGCTTCGGCGCTTCCTCGGCGCCCTTGCCGAATCGCGCGGCGTTCGACTGCTTCATCGCTTGCGTCAGCTTGAGCGCCTTGTTCTTTTCTAGATCGGTTTTCTTCATGGCCATCGCGGCACCTCCGGGAAATGAAGCCGCGATTGTACGCACTTCGGCGGGCGCCGCCCGCCGAGGCCGTGACAAAGCCGCCGCCGACCTCGCTCGGGCAGCCGTTCACGCGCCCTTCGTCGTGCCCCAGTTGCCGCCGTGCGCGGCCGCCTGCGCGGCGGGCGAGCGGGCCAGATACGCGAGCGCCTGCTCGGTCGAGCCTTCATGGTGCGGCGTATAGCCCGGCTTGAAATAGCGCAGCGCCGCGCCGATCACTTTCCAGAACGACGGCAGGTGGCCGCGCCGCGAACCCTTCCACCACGACAGCACGAAACCCGGATAGCGGCCCGCGGCCGGGTCGCGCCGGTACATGAATCTTGCGCCGCTCGTGATGAAGTAGAGCAGCAGCACGATCACGAACGCCATGTGCAGGCAGCGCTCCGGGTAGTTGCCGCCCACGTGGTTGTAGATGTCGAACGCGACGGTGCGGTGCTCGACTTCCTCCGCGCCGTGCCAGCGCAGCAGGTCGACCATCGTCGGATCTGCGTGGCCTTCGTCGAGCCCGTGCGCATTGAGCACCCAGTTGCCGAGATACCCGAAGAAATGTTCGAGCGACGCGATCACCGCGAGTTGTTGCCGCAGCCAGAAGCGCGTGTGGCCGATCTTCAGTCCGAGCGGCGCTTCGCCGAGCACGCGTGTGAACAGCCAGTTCAGCTTCTGCGTGAACGGCTTCGTGTCGATCCCATGCCGGTCGTAGTAATGCTTGAGCACGCCGCCGTGCGAGCGCGAATGCACGGCTTCCTGACGCAGGAAGCCTTCGGCTTCGTCGCGCAAGCGTGCATCGGTGATGTGCGGCAGCGCCTTGTTGTACACGCGGCAGAACCACAGCTCGCCTTCCGGGAACAGCAGGTTCAGCGTGTTGATGATGTGCGTGCTGCACGGGTCGCTCGGCACCCACGTGATCGGCGTGTCGCTGAAGTCGAACTTCACGTGCCGGGCCTTGATCGGGTGATAGTCGGCGGTAGCGGTCATCTGTGTCTCCGTTCCTCTGCGGTGGCCTGCGCCGTCAATGCGATGCCATGCCGATGCGGGCGAGCATCCGGCCGAGCCACGGCATGAAGCGGCCCACGATGCGCAGCGCATGCGCCTCGGCGCCTACCGCGACGATCGGCCGGTTGCGCAGCACACCGTCGACCATCGCCTGCGCGACGGTCTCGGGCTTCAGGCCGCGCATCTGGTACAGCTTCGTCGCGCGTTTGCGCAGCCGCGCCTCGTCCTGAGCGTTGGCGCCCGCGTATTGCGTCGACGCCATGATTCCGGTTTCCGCGAAGCCCGGGCACACGGCCGTCACGCCGATGCCTTTCTCCGCGAGTTCCGCACGCATGCATTCGCTGAGCATCAGCACGGCGGCTTTCGTCGTCGCGTAGGCGGGCAGGTCGCGCGACGGCCCGAACGCGGCGGCCGACGCGGTGTTGACGATGTGGCCGCCGGTGCCGCGCGCGGCCATCTGCCGGGCGAACAGTCGCGAGCCGTGGATCACGCCCCACAGGTTCACGTGCAGGATGCGCTCCCAGTGGTGGGCGGTCGTGTCCAGAATGCCGCCGGCCATGCCGATGCCCGCGTTGTTGATCACGACGTCCGCGCCGCCGAGTTCGCTGCCGACCCACGTCGCGAGTGCTTCCATCTCGTCGGCGGATCCGACGTCCACGCATTTCGCGTGTGCCTGCGCGCCGATCAGACCGAGCAGCAGCGCGGTGCGCTCGGCGCTCGCGAGTTCGATATCGCACGCGACGACGGTCGCGCCTTCGCGGGCGAACGCGAGCGCCGCGCAGCGGCCGATGCCGCTGCCCGCGCCGGTGACGACCACGACCTTGCCGCTGAAGCGGCCGCTGGTCGCGCGCCGGCGTGCGTTCGCGAGCGCGGGCGGCTCGTCGCCCGATTCGACCGCGTCGATCAGCTGCTCGGCGAGGCCCGCGAAGCGCGCGGGATCGGCGAGCGGCAGCCAGGGGCCGGCCGCGACTTCGCGGCGGTAGTACTGCGGCACCCAGCGCGACAGGTTCTCGGACAGCGCCGGGCTCACGTACTTGTCGCCGAGCGGCACGATCGTCTGCACGGGAGCGTGCGCGTAGCGCTCGCGCGGCGCGAACAGGCAGCGGATGAAGTTCGCGCGATAGAGGCGCACGCCGTGCGCGCCGTCGTCGGCCTGCGTCGCGCGCGGGGCGATCGGCGCTTTCTCGAGCCGGTGCAGCAGGCGCGGCCATGCGCGACCGAGCCACAGCCGCCAGCTCAGCTCGGGGATGAACGGCAGGTGGAATAAGACCACGTACCACGAGCGCACGAGCTGGCCGCCGAGCTTGGCCAACGACGCGGGCGTCGGCCGCAGCACGCGTTCGCGCAGCCAGAAGCCGACGTGGTCGAGGCACGGCCCCGAGCACGACGTGTATGACGCGATGCGGCCGGCGAGCTGCGGATCCGTGACGAATTCCCAGCCCTGGATCGAGCCCCAGTCGTGCGCGATCAGGTGCACCGCGCGGCCCGGGCAGAGCGTGTCGATCACCGCGATGAAGTCGTCGGTCAGCTTCGCGAGGTGGTAGTCGGCCGTGCGCGTCGGCACGCCGGACAGGCCCGCGCCGCGCACATCGTAGGCGATCACGTAGTGCTTGCGCGCGAGCAGCGGCGCGACCTGCTGCCAGACGCTGCTGTCGTCGGGGTAGCCGTGCACGAGCACGACCGGCGAGCGGGCCGGGTCGCCCCAGGTCCTGACCGCGAGCGTCAGGTCGCCGGAGGCGACGGCCGTCTCGCTGTGAAGCAATTCGAACAGGGCCAGCGGCGCTTCGTCGGAAAGAGGCTGCATCGTGAGTCCGTCGTTCAGGGATTCGGGGCTTTGGGGATTCGGAGCTTCGGAAGAAAGAGGTGACGCGGACGCGTCACGCAGCGGCCGGCACCGTCGCGACCGCCTGCGCGCGTTCGGCCTGGCGGCGCTGCCGGCGGCGCACGTGCGGCAGGTCGTCGTCGAGCCAGTACGCGTCGTCGTCGGTGATCACCAGCAGTTCCTCGAATTTCGCGCCGACGCCGGCGAAGCCGAGATGCGGCTCGACGGCCCACAGGCCCGGCACGGGCGCATGTTCGGAGCGGCGGTCGATCGACCACAGCGGCGACCAGCCCTGCCGCTTCGCCGCGCGGCCCTGGTCGAGCAGCAGGTTGCGCGTCGCGTTCAGCCCGAAGCGCGCGACGAAGCGCGGTTTCGACGGCTTGTGGATCTTCGCGACGCGATGCGCGAGCACCTTGAACGGATAGGCCTTGTGGCGCGGCTCGACGCCCTGGCGGCGGCACAGCGCGTCGACCGCCTGCGCGACCTCGGCCATCGGGCGGCGCGCCTTCACGAGCCGCACGATCATGTCGCGATGGTCCATCAGGTCGTCCTGCAGCTGTTCGAGGATCGGGTTGCGGCCGAGGCAGTGCGCGTAGCCGACGTCCGCGACGACCCCGTCGAGCACGGGCGCGACGTCGAGGATCACGGGCATGTCGGTTTCGAGCTGGCGGTGGCTCGGGAAGAACGCGAGGTTGAAGCCGCCCATGTGCTTGAGGCCGGAGAAGCCCTCGAACGCGGTGCGCTCGCCGAACCACGCGAACGGCTTGTGCAGCCAGTCGTGCACGCCGTGGTCCTGCAGCCATTCGGTCAGCAGGCGCGCGGCTTCCTTTTCGGTGATGCCGGGGTAGAGCATCGCGCCGACGGTTTCGACGCAGCGGTACGCAAGCTGCTGGACCGCGCGGAATTGCGGCAGCTCGTCGAGGTGGACTTCCGGCAGCGGGTGGTCAGCGGTCATGATGCGTCTCCATGTGTCGGCCCGCGTTTGCGTGTCGGCGCGACGCGAGTCCTGTGGAAGGCTTGTGCGCTGATCCGGAACGCATCCGCCGGCGATCTTGGGCGAATTATTCAGTCAGCATTTAATGTGCCATTGATTGATGTAACGATCATAACCGGTTCGACGTCGCATGCGAGCCCGCGGAGATGAGGACTTCTCCTAATGGAGAGCCGAAATGGAGGAGAAGCTCTAGGTTTCCGGCGGTCGGGCCGGCCGGCCCGCTGCTGCGCACGCGCCCCCGAGCGGGGAGCCGGCCGGGGGCACCACGCGAGGTTCCGGCGGGGGCCCCGCATGTCGCGCCGGATCAACTCTCCGTCGTGTCGCGGCGCGACGCTGTCAAATTGCCGAAATAATTTCGTCACATCATCCGCCCCTATTCGAAGCCTTTGCGGCTTCGCCGGGCCGGTGTGCCGCGCGTCGCGCGGGGCAGCGACCGAAGCCGATTCGGCATTTCAACGGAGAGAGAGACCATGCAACGCCGCCGGTTCATGAACACCCTTGCCGCGGCGACCGCCGCGACGCCGCTCATGCTCAAGGCCGGCATCGCCGGCGCGAAGAGCGCAATCGCGCCGGACACGCTGGACCCGGGCCGCTGGTCGCCGTTCAACGCCGCGCGCCTGCAGGCGGTGCTCGACCAGCATGGCGTCGCGAGCGCGCGCTACGATGGAAAGCGCCGCCCGTATGCGGTGTTCGACTGGGACAACACGTGCATCATGAACGACTGCGAAGAGGCGTTGCTGATGTACCAGATCAACCATCTGCAGTACAAGCTGACGCCGGACGAGTTCGTCGCCGTGATGTGGAAGGACGTGCCGAAGGGCGCGTTCATGAAGGACTACACGACCATCGACGGCAAGCCGGTGACGATGGAGGACCTCGCCGCCGACGTCGAGTCCGACTACCGCTGGCTCCATGCGAACTACAAGGGCTTCGGCGGCGACAAGAGCCTCGACGAGATTCGCGAGACCGACCAGTTCAAGGATTTTCGCGCGAAGCTGTACTTCATGTACGACGCGATCTGCGACACGCATCCGCTCGAAGTCGGCTACAAGTGGATCATCTACTTCTACAAGAACATGACGACCGCCGAGCTGCAGGCGATGGCGGAAGCGTCGAACAACTACGGGATCGGCGACGCGCTGCGCAAGGTTCGCTACGAAAGCCCGAAGGCGCTGCCGGGCAAGGCCGGCGTGGTGGCCGATACCCATTTCCACGGCATCCGCATTCACGAGGAAATCCGCGCGGTGATGCATACGCTGCGTGCGAACGGCATCGACGTGTACGTGAGCACCGCGTCGCTCGACGACGTCGTGCGCGTGTTCGCCGGCAATCCGAACTATGGCTACGGCGTGGCGCCCGAGAACGTGATCGGCCTGCGTCTCGACATGCAGGACGGCAGGTACACGAGCACCTATCCGGCCGGCTGGCATTTCAACTGGGGGCCCGGCAAGACGGTGGGCATCCGCAACGTCCTCGCGTCGAAGAAGGGTTACGGCCCGCTGCTGGTGTTCGGGGACAGTGACGGCGACGCGTGGATGCTGCGCGATTTCAAGGACACCGCGGCCGGCGTGATCGTCAACCGGATGAAGAAGGGCGAGATCGGCGCGGACAGCACGCTCGCGGCAGAACAGATCGGCAAGCCGGACGCGCGCTTCCTGCTGCAGGGCCGCGACGAGCACACGGGCCTGATGATCCCCGACGAGAAGTCGCTCAAGTACGGCAAGACCGAGCGCAAGCTGCTGGCCTGACGCGGGCCGGGCGCCGGGCCGCCGCGGCCCGGCGTCCATCCGCATCGGCCGCGGCCTCGTGCGAGCCGGCACACGCGCATCTCAAGGCTCCCGCTTCACGCCCAACCGATCCAGCAGCGACCCGAGCAGATCGATCGGCAGCGGAAACACGATCGTCGAATTCTTGTCGGCCGCGATCGTCGTCAGCGTCTGCAGGTAGCGCAGCTGCATCGCCTGCGGCTGCAGCGCGAGCCGCTGCGCGGCCTGCAGCAGCTTCTCCGACGCCTGCAGTTCGCCTTCCGCATGAATCACCTTCGCGCGCCGCTCGCGCTCGGCCTCGGCCTGCCGCGCGATCGCGCGCACCATCGTCTCGTTCAGGTCGACGTGCTTGATCTCGACCGTCGATACCTTGATCCCCCACGCATCGGTCTGCGCGTCGAGCGTCTTCTGGATGTCGGCGTTCAGCTGCTCGCGCTCGGCGAGCAGCGCGTCGAGCTCGTGCTTGCCGAGCACCGAACGCAGCGTCGTCTGCGACAGCTGGCTGGTCGCGTCGAAGAAGTGCGCGACCTGGATCACGGCCTTCTCCGGATCGACCACGCGGAAATACACGACCGCATTGACCTTCACCGACACGTTGTCGCGCGTGATCACGTCCTGCGGCGGCACGTCGAACACGACGGTGCGCAGGTCGATCCGCACGACCTGCTGGACGATCGGGATGATCAGCACGAGCCCCGGCCCCTTCACTTTCCAGAACCGGCCGAGCATGAACACGACGCCGCGCTCGTATTCGCGGAAGATGCGGATCGACGACGCGACGAGCACCACGACGAAGACGATCAGGACGCTGCTGAAGCCGAACGTGTAACCGATCATGAAGGTTCTCCTTGGGGTTGTGCCTGCCCGGGCACGTCGTAGAGCGGCGTGACGGTCAGCGTCAGCCCCTGGCGGCCGGTCACGCGCACGCGGCAGCCGGAGGCGAGCGGCACGCTGCTCGCGACCCGCCAGCGCTCGCCGTGCACGCGCGCCCAGCCGGCGGCCGACGGCGCGACGCCGCTCGCGGCCATCGGTTGATCCGGGTGCAGGCCGTCGTCGAGCACTTCGCCGATGCTGCCGAGCATCGCCTCGGCGCCCGTCACGACCGGGCGCCGCCGCGCGCGCAGCGCGACGCTCGATACGACGGCGACGAACAGCGCGCCGCCGAGCGCCAGGCTCGCGATCACGGGCCACGGAATCCCGTAGCCGGGCACGTCGGTGTCGATCAGCATCAGCGCGCCGATCGTAAACGCCACGATCCCGCCGAAACCGAGTACGCCGAAAGTCGGCAGGAACGCCTCGGCGACGAGGCAGCCGAGACCGAGCAGCACGAGCCCCAGGCCCGCATAGCTGACCGGCAGCAATTGCATCGCGAACAGCCCGATCAGCAGGCAGATGGTGCCGGCGAGGCCCGGCAGCACGAAGCCGGGATTCGCGAATTCGAAGAACAGCCCGTAGATGCCGATCGTGAGCAGGATCAGCGCGACGTTCGGATCGGCGATGATCGACAGGAAGCGGCTGCGCCAGTCGGGCGCGAGCACGACGAGCGGCGCATGCGCGGTCGCGAGGTGCAGCGTGCCGGCGCTGGTCGTCACGGTGCGGCCGTCGAGCTGGCGCGCGAGGTCGGCCGCATCCTGCGCGATCAGGTCGACGACATGCTGCGCGCGCGCCTCGTTCGCCGACAGGCTCACGGCTTCGCGCACCGCGCGCTCGGCCCATTCGGCATTGCGTCCGCGCAGCTGCGCGAGGCCGCGGATGTACGCGGCGGCGTCCTGGGTCGCCTTGCGGATCTCGGTCGACTGCGTGTCGTTCGGCAGCGCGACGGGCGTGGACGAGGCGCCGGAGGCGCCGCCAGCGCCCGATGTCCCGGCCGGCGACGGCCGGGGCGTGCCCGGTGTTCCCGGCGTACCCGGCGTACCGGGCGCGCCGCCGCCGATGCCGAACTGCACCGGCGAGGCCGCGCCGAGATTGGTGCCGGGCGCCATTGCGGCGATGTGGCTCGCGTAGACGATATAGGTGCCCGCGCTTGCGGCCCGTGCGCCGCCGGGCGCGACGAACGCGGCCACCGGCACCGGCGAGCCGAGGATCGCCTTGATGATCTGCCGCATCGACGTGTCGAGCCCGCCGGGCGTGTCGAGCTGCAGGATCGCGAGCGGCGCGTGGTCGTGCGCCGCGCGCTCGATCGAGCGGACGATGAAGTCGGCGCTGGCCGGCCCGATCGCGCCGTTGACCGGAATCACGATGACCGGTGGCGCGGCGGCGGGTGCGGCGGACGAGCCGGCGGGGGGCGGGGCGGCAACCGCCGCGCATACGACGAGCAGCGCCGCGAACAGCGCGGCGCGCGCGACCCGCGCGACCAGCGGGTGACGGGGGCGGCCGTCGGGCGATGCCGATGACGGCGGCCCATGACGATGAATGGGCATCGGGGCGTCCGGGCGGCGCGCGGCCGCACGCCGTCCGGCTCGCGGAAAAGGGCGTTGGCCCGATGCTTGAAGATTAGGCGGTTTCGGGGCAAAGCGCGAAGGCGGGGCCGCCGGCCGCGCACTCAGCCGGCGCCGTTGCCGCGCGCGAGCGCTTCTTCCCGGTATTCGGCCGGGCTGCGCCCGCTCCATTTGCGAAACGCGCGATAGAACGCGCTCGGTTCCGCGAAACCGGTGGCGGCCGCGACGTCGGCGATGGTCCGCGACGGATCGGCCAGCGCCTCGAACGCGAGGTCGCGCCGCAGTGTGTCCTTGATCGACTGGTACGCGTGGCCTTCCTGATGCAGCTTGCGGCGCAGCGTCGCCTCGGCCACATGCAGCCGCGCGGCCATCCCGCCCGCGCCCGGCCACGCGGCGGGCGGCATCCCGCGCAGCACCGTGCGCACGCGCTGCGCGAGCGCATTCGGGTTGCGGTACTTGACGATGAAGCTGGCCGGCGCGTTACGCAGGAACGTCTTCAGCGTCTTCGCGTTCTGCACGACCGGCAGCGTCGCGAATTCGGGATCGAAATCGACATACGAGTCGGGCTGGTTGAAGCGCATGTCGTCGCACAGCATCGACGGGTATTCGTGTTCGGCCGGCGGCGTGTCGCAGCGGAAGCTCGCGTGCAGCACCGGGATGCGCCGCCCGATCAGCCAGCAGGTGAGCCCGTACACGATGATGAAATAGGTCGCGTACGTGAACATCGCGGGCGCCGCCGCGCTGTTGCGGTGCACGAAACGCAGCCGCACGCGCTGCGGATTGGCGTCGAGCTCCGCGTGCAGGTCGTCGAGCACGCAGTGCAGGAAATTCACCGCGCGCGCCATCGCGTGCAGTCCGTCTTGCGCGGACAGCGCGGCCTGGCTCATCGCGATGAAGCTGCCGCTGCGCATCGGGTGGCGGTCCTGCCCGAAAAACTCGTCGTCGAGCGCGCGGGCGATCGCGTTCCACAACGCGCCGTATTGCTGCGCGGACACCCGCGCGCGCGGCTGGTCGAGTAGCGCGGGCGCGATGCCGGCCTGCGCGAGCAGCGGCTCGGCCGCGACGCCGCGCCGGGTGGCGAGCGCGATGCTGTACGCGACGAGGCTGATCGCGATGGTGCCCTTGTCTTCCTGCTTCATCGACGCCGCCGGTATGGCAAAAACGCTCAGTGTAAATGAGCGGCGCGAGCATCGAACAGTCGCGCGTGCTTGCCTACACTTGTTGCATCGAAACGGAAGGTCGGTCGCCGCACGCGGCCGCAGGAGACAGCAGCGCCATGGACGAGCTTTACACCGAAGACCAGCGGATGATCCGCGACGCCGCGCGCGCTTTTGCCACGGAGGTGCTGGCCCCGAACGCCGCGCAGTGGGACCACGACGCGCACCTGCCCGACGCCGTCGTCGCGCAGCTGGGCGAACTCGGCCTGCTCGGGATGATCGTGCCGCAGGAACTGGGCGGCGCGTATACGGATTACGTCGCCTACGCGCTGGCGATGGAGGAGATCGCCGCCGGCGACGCCGCGTGCGCGACGATGATGAGCGTGCACAACTCGGTCGGCTGCGGGCCGATCCTTGGCTTCGGCACGCCCGCGCAGAAGGATCGCTGGCTGGCCGAGATGGCGGCGGGCCGCATCATCGGCGCGTTCTGCCTGACCGAGCCGCAGGCCGGCTCCGAGGCGCACAACCTGCGCACGCGGGCGGAACTGCGCGACGGCAAGTGGGTGCTGAACGGCGCGAAGCAGTTCGTGACCAACGGCCAGCGCGCCGGCGTCGCGATCGTTTTTGCCATGACCGACCCGGAAGCCGGCAAGCGCGGCATTTCCGCGTTCCTGGTGCCGACCGACACGCCGGGCTTCATCGTCGGCAAACCCGAGAAGAAGATGGGCATCCGCGCGTCCGACACGTGCGCGATCACGTTCGAGAACTGCGCGATTCCGGAAGAAAACCTGCTCGGCAATCGCGGTGAAGGGCTGAAGATCGCGCTGTCGAACCTCGAAGGCGGCCGGATCGGCATCGCCGCGCAGGCGCTCGGCATCGCGCGCGCCGCGTTCGACAAGGCGCGCCGCTATGCGGGCGAGCGCGTGCAGTTCGGCAAGCCGATCGCCGAGCACCAGGCGATCCAGCAGAAGCTCGCCGACATGGCCACCCAGATCAACGCGGCGCGCCTGCTCGTGCATCACGCGGCGAAGCTGCGTACCGCCGGGCTGCCGTGCCTGTCGGAGGCGTCGCAGGCGAAGCTGTTCGCATCCGAGATGGCCGAGCGCGTGTGTTCCGACGCGATCCAGATCCACGGTGGCTACGGTTACCTCGCCGATTACGAAGTCGAGCGTCATTATCGCGACGCGCGCATCACGCAGATCTACGAAGGCACCAGCGAAGTGCAGCGGATGGTGATCGCGCGACAGCTTTGAGTCGCGGCGCTCGCTCCGTCGAACACCACGCGAACCGACAAGCAGGCAAACAGGCAGGGCACGAGGGCAGCGCGGCAAACGCGGCACGCAACGACGTGACCGTGCGCGGCGCAACAGGGAACCGGACGGGCGCTGCAGCGCCTGCGCCGGTCGACCGCTGGGCATGGAGACTGGAGACGACACGATGACAGTACAGGCATTCCTGGACGCACGCGACTTTCTGCTGCGCCATCGCACCGACTACGACACCGCCTACCGCGATTTCGAATGGCCGGTGCTCGATGCGTTCAACTGGGCGCTCGACTACTTCGACCCGATGGCGCGCGGCAACGACCAGCCCGCGCTGTGGATCGTGGACGCGGCAACCGGGACGGGCGACCCGTATTCGTTCGCGCAGATGGCCGAGCGCTCGTCGCGGATCGCGAACTGGCTGCGCGGCATCGGCGTCGGGCGCGGCGACCGGATCCTGCTGATGCTGCCGAACCGTGTCGAGTTGTGGGACGCGATGCTCGCCGCGATGAAGCTCGGCGCGATCGTGCTGCCCGCCACTACCCAGCTGTCGGCCGACGACGTGCGCGACCGCGTGCAGATCGGCGGCGCCACCTACGCGATCGTCGACGAGAATGAAACCGCGAAGTTCGAACAGGCCGATCTCGGCCTGAGGCGCAAGATCGTCGCCGGCGCGCCGCGCGACGGCTGGCTTGCGATGAACGACGGCTACGCGGCGAGCGACGTGTTCACCCCCGACGCCGTCACGCAGTCGAACGAAACGATGCTGCTGTACTTCACGTCGGGCACGACGTCGAAGCCGAAGCTCGTCGAGCATACGCACCGCACCTATCCGGTCGGGCACCTGTCGACGATGTACTGGGTCGGCCTGCAGCCGGGCGACATCCACTGGAACATCAGCTCGCCGGGCTGGGCGAAGCACGCGTGGAGCTGCTTCTTCGCGCCGTGGAATGCGCAGGCGTGCGTGTTCGCGTTCAACTACGCGCGCTTCGAGCCGAAGGTCGTGCTCGATGCGCTCGTCAAATACCGCGTGACCACGCTGTGCGCGCCACCGACCGTGTGGCGGATGCTCATGCAGCAGCCGCTCGCATCGTTCGACGTGAAGCTGCGCGAGATCGTCGGCGCGGGCGAGCCGCTCAATCCGGAGATCATCGAGCGCGTGAAGAAGGCATGGGGCATCACGATTCGCGACGGCTACGGCCAGACCGAGACGACCTGCCTGATCGGCAACACGCCGGGCCAGCCGGTGGTCGCCGGCTCGATGGGGCGGCCGCTGCCGGGATACCGGATCGCGCTGCTCGACCCGGACGGCGCACCCGTCAGCGAAGGCGAGGTCGCGCTGCCGATCGGCGCGGGCGCGTCGCGCCCGGTCGGGCTGATGAACGGCTATGCGAACAATCCCGACGCGACGGCCCATGCGATGCGCGACGGCCATTACCGCACGTCGGACATCGCGATGCGCGGCGACGACGGCTACTACGTGTACATCGGCCGCGCGGACGACGTGTTCAAGTCGTCCGACTACCGGCTGAGCCCGTTCGAGCTGGAAAGCGTGCTGATCGAGCATCCTGCGATCGCGGAGGCGGCCGTCGTGCCGAGCCCGGACCCGGTGCGGCTGTCGGTGCCGAAAACCTTTATCACGCTGCGCCAGGGCTACGAGGAAAGCCCGGCGCTTGCGCTGGAGATCTTCCGCTTCTCGCGCGAGAAGCTCGCGCCGTACAAGCGCATCCGCCGCCTGCAATTCGCCGAGCTGCCGAAGACCATCTCGGGGAAGATCCGCCGCGTCGAGCTGCGCCGCCGCGAGATCGAGCGCGGCGACGATGCGACGACGCGCATGCCCGGCGAATACTGGGAAGAAGATTTCGCCGCCGAACTGAAATGACCGGCCGCGGGCCGCGCGCGCCGCATCCCGCGGCGGCCGCCCGCAACTGGATTGAACCGGCCGCGCGGCATCGGCGCTGCGTGGTCCACAGCAAGGAGATTGCATCGATGAACGCGAATCCGACGCCCCGCACGGGGCAAGACGTGCCGACGGTCAAGCTGCTGATCGACGGCGCTTTCCTCGAGTCCACCACGAGCGAGTGGCGCGACATCGTCAACCCGGCGACCCAGCAGGTGCTCGCGCGCGTGCCGTTCGCGACCGTCGCGGAAGTCGACGCGGCCGTGCAGGCCGCGCAGGAGGCGTACGCGACGTGGAAGAACACGCCGATCGCCGCGCGCATGCGCATCATGCTGAAGTTCCAGGATCTCGTGCGCGCGAACCTGCAGCGCATCGCGAAGACGCTGACGGCCGAGCAGGGCAAGACGCTGCCCGACGCCGAAGGCGACATCTTCCGCGGCCTCGAGGTGGTCGAGCACGCATGCTCGATCGGCACGCTGCAGCTCGGCGAGTTCGCCGAAAACGTCGCGGGCGGCGTCGACACCTACACGCTGCGCCAGCCGCTCGGCGTATGCGCGGGCATCACGCCGTTCAACTTCCCCGCGATGATTCCGCTGTGGATGTTCCCGATGGCGATCGTGTGCGGCAACACGTTCGTGCTGAAACCGTCGGAGCAGGACCCGATGTCGACGATGGAGCTCGTCGAGCTCGCGATCGAGGCCGGCGTGCCGAAGGGCGTGCTGAACGTCGTGCATGGCGGCAAGGAAGTGGTCGATGCGATCTGCACGCATCCGCTCGTGAAGGCGATCTCGTTCGTCGGCTCGACGGCCGTCGGCACGCACGTGTACAACCTCGGCAGCCAGCACGGCAAGCGCGTGCAGGCGATGATGGGCGCGAAGAACCACGCGATCCTGCTGCCCGACGCGAACCGCGAGCAGGCGATCAATGCGCTGGTCGGCGCGGGCTTCGGCGCGGCCGGCCAGCGCTGCATGGCGACCTCCGTCGCGGTGCTGGTCGGCCGCGCGCGCGACTGGCTGCCGGACATCGTCGCGAAGGCGCAGACGCTGAAGGTCAACGCGGGCTCGCAAGCGGGCACGGACGTCGGGCCGGTCGTGTCGCGCGGCGCAAAGGCGCGCATCCTGTCGTTGATCGACGCGGGCATCAAGGAAGGCGCGAAGCTCGAGCTCGACGGCCGCGACGTGAAGGTTGCCGGCTTCGAGGAAGGCAACTTCATCGGGCCGACGATCTTCTCGGGCGTGAAGCCCGAGATGACGGTCTACACCCATGAAATCTTCGGGCCGGTGCTGGTCGTGATGGAAGTCGACACGCTCGACGAGGCGATCGCGCTCGTCAACGCGAACCCGATGGGCAACGGCGTGGGCATCTTCACGCAGAGCGGCGCGGCCGCGCGCAAGTTCCAGAGCGAGATCGACGTCGGCCAGGTCGGCATCAACATCCCGATTCCGGTGCCGGTACCGTTCTTCAGCTTCACCGGCTCGCGCGGCTCGAAGCTCGGCGATCTCGGCCCGTACGGCAAGCAGGTCGTGCAGTTCTACACGCAGACGAAGACGGTCACCGCGCGCTGGTTCGACGACGACACGACGGCCGGCCCGGTGAACACGACGATCCGGCTGCACTGAGCCGGGCAGGAGACGAACATGAAGATCGGTTTTATCGGACTGGGCCACATGGGTGCGCCGATGGCGCTGAACCTGCTCAAGGCTGGCCATGAAGTGCATGCGTTCGACCTGAGCGCCGATGCATTGCGCGCGCTGCAGGACGCCGGCGCGCAGGCGGCCGCATCGCCGCGCGATGCGGCCTCGGGCGCGACGTTCGTGATCACGATGCTGCCGGCCGCGCCGCACGTGCGCTCGGTGCTCGCCGGTGAAAACGGCGTGCTGGCCGGCCTCGACGCCGGCGCGACCGTGATCGACTCGAGCACGATCGACCCGGCGAGCGCGCAGGCGTTCGGCGCGCTCGTGCGCGAGCACGGCGGCGCGTTCGTCGATGCGCCGGTGTCGGGCGGCACCGGCGGCGCGGCGGCCGGCACGCTGACCTTCATGGTTGGCGGCAGCGACGCCGATTTCGAGCGCGTGAAGCCCGTGCTCGCCGGCATGGGCAAGAACATCGTCCACTGCGGCGCGACGGGGATGGGGCAGGTCGCGAAGGTCTGCAACAACCTCGTGCTCGGCATCTCGATGGCGGCCGTATCGGAGGCGATGTCGCTCGGCGTCGCGCTCGGCATCGACCCGAAGGTGCTGGCCGGCATCGTCAACACGTCGACGGGCCGCTGCTGGAGCTCGGACACCTACAACCCGTATCCGGGCGTGATCGCCACCGCGCCGTCGTCGCGCGGCTACAGCGGCGGCTTCGGCACCGACTTGATGCTGAAGGATCTCGGCCTCGCGAACGATGCCGCGAAGCAGGCGCGCCAGCCCGTCTATCTCGGCGCGCTCGCGCAGCAGCTGTACCAGGCGATGAGCAGCCGCGGCGACGGGCAACTCGATTTCTCGGCGGTGATCCGCCTGTACCAACCGGCCACGAAGAAGGACGCCTCATGATCGAACTGGACTACGTCGACGACGGCGCGATCGCGTGCGCGACGCTCAAGCGTCCGCCCGCGAACGCCTTTACCGCCGACGGGCTGCGGCAGCTGCAGGACACCGTCGCCGAGCTGAACGCGAACCCGCGCGTGCGCGCGCTGGTGATCACCGGCGACGGCCCGAAGTTCTTCAGCGCGGGCGCCGACCTGAACACGTTCGCCGATGGCGACCGCGCGGTCGCGCGCGCGATGGCCGCGCGTTTCGGTGCGGCGTTCGAGGCGCTGCATGACGCGCGGGTCGTGACGATCGCGGCGATCAACGGCTATGCGATGGGCGGCGGCCTCGAATGCGCGCTCGCGTGCGATTTGCGGATCGCCGAGACGCACGCGCAGATGGCGCTGCCCGAACCGTCGGTCGGCCTGCTGCCGTGCGGGCTCGGCACGCAGACGCTGCCCTGGCTCGTCGGCGAAGGCTGGGCGAAGAAGATCATCCTGGCCGGCACGCGCGTCGACGCGGCGACGGCACTCAGGATCGGCCTCGTCGAGGACGTGGTGGAGAGCGGCGCGGCACGCGATGCGGCGCTGGCGCTCGCGCGCAACGTCGCGCGGCAAAGCCCGCATGCGGTGGCATACAGCAAGGAGCTGATCGGCCTCGCACGCCGCGGCGTGCCGCGCAGCGCGGCGCTCGCGGTCGAGCGCGAGCGCTTCGTCGACCTGTTCGACACGAACGATCCGCGCGAAGGCGTGGCCGCGTTTCTCGGCAAGCGCGCGCCGCAATGGCACACCGATGGGGAGGCGCAACCATGAGCACGCCGGTCACGACTCATGAGCGCGTCGCGCAATCCGCGCCGGAGGTGCTGTTCCGCGTGGTGAACCGCGTGGCGCTGATCACGCTGAACCGGCCGGCCGCGCTCAATGCGTTGTCCTATCCGATGATCGGCGAGCTGGCCGCGCTGCTCGAGCGTTGCCGCACCGACGATCAGATCGTCGCGGTCGTGCTGCGCGGGGCGGGCGAGAAGGGCTTCTGCGCGGGCGGCGACGTGCGTGCGCTGTACCGGATGGTCGCGCAGCGCGAGACCTGGCTGCCGTTCTTCGTCGACGAGTACCGGCTCGACCATGCGATCCACACGTTCCCGAAGCCGGTGGTCGCGCTGATGGACGGCGTGACGATGGGCGGCGGGATGGGGCTCGCGCAAGGCGCGGCGCTGCGTGTCGCGACCGAGCGCAGCAAGATTGCGATGCCGGAGACGCGCATCGGCCTCGTGCCCGACGTCGGCGCGACGCATTTCCTGTCGCGCATGCCGGTGGAGCTCGAACTGTACGTGGGGCTGACCGGCGCGATGCTGTCGGGTGCCGACGCGCTGAGCGCGAAGCTCGCGGACCTGTGCGTGCCGTCGTCGTGGCTCGATACGTTCGAGACGCGCATCGAGAGCGTCAAGTGGGACGGCGACGTGCTGCCGGCGCTGCGCAAGGTGTTCGAGCCGCCGTGCAATGTCGTGCCGCATGCGGCGCTCGACACGCAGATGGCGTGGATCGTCCGGCACTTCGACAAGCGCTCGACCGTCGAGCGGATCGTCGCGACGCTGAAGCAGGATCTCGCGCGCGACGAGCTGTCGCGCGAGCATCGTCAATGGCTGCAGGCGACGCTCGATGCGCTCGCCGGCCATTCGCCGACGATGCTGTGCGTGACGCGCGAAGCGCTGCTGCGCGGCCGCCAGATGACGCTGGCCGAGTCGTTCCGGATGGAGCTCGGCATCGTCGCGCGCGCAATCGAGGAGGGCGACTTCTGCGAAGGCGTGCGCGCGCATCTCGTCGACAAGGATCGCAAGCCGCGCTGGGCGCCGGCGTCGCTCGTCGAGCTGCGCGCCGAGCGCGTGCGGCATTTCCTGACCTCGCCGTGGAAGCTGTTCGCGCATCCGCTCGCCGATCTCGGCGCGGCGTGATGTTCCGACACGCCCGGGTGGCGTGTCGGTTTCAGCGCATTTCCATTCTTCTCGCCTGCGCTCAGCGCTCAATCATCGGCGGTACCGCCTGCACGAGCGCGTCGATCACGCAGCGCGTCTTGCGCGGCAGATAGCGCGTTTTCGGCCAGATCGCGTGGATGTCGCCTTCGCACACAAAGCAGCGGTCGAGCACGACGACCATCTCGCCGCGCTTCACGTAATGATCGAGCAGCCAGCTCGGCAGCCATGCGATCCCGAACCCCGCCGCACCGGCCGTCGCGATCGCCTGCACGTCGTCGAAGCTGAGCTGATGCTGCATGTCGACGCGCACGGTCGAGCCCTCCGGCGCGCGCAGGTCCCACGGTTGCGCGACGCCCGAGCGTGAATACGCGATCGTCCGGTGATTCCGCAGGTCGTCGAGCGATTGCGGCATCCCGTAGCGCGCGAGATACGACGGCGATGCGCCAAGGCTGCCGTATTGCGTGCCGAGCCGCCGCACCGCGAGGCTCGTGCTATCCGCCAGCGTGCCGATCCGTATCGCTAGATCGATCCCTTCCTCGACCAGATCGACGAAACGGTCGGTGATCGACACGTCGATCCGCAGGTGCGGATAGGTGCGTGCGAGATCGAGCACGATCGGCGTCACGCAGTGATGCCCGAACGCGAGCGGCACGCTCAGCCGCAGCTTGCCGCGCGCTTCGTTGCGGCCGCAATCGAGATCGGCTTCCGCCGCTTCGAGTTCCGACAGCGCGCGCACGCAGCGGTCGTAGTATGCCTGGCCGTCGTCGGTCAGGCTCTGGCTGCGGGTCGTGCGCTGCAGCAGTCGCGCGCCGAGCCGTTTCTCGAGCCGCGCGATCGCCTTGCCGACCGCCGAGCGCGTCATGTCGAGCCGTTCCGCGGCAAGCGCGAAGCTGCCGGATTCCACTACCTGGACGAAGGTCGTGACGCCGTCGAGTCTGTCGGTCATGGCGGGTTGCGCTGATTGAGTCCTGTAGTTCCCCAGTCTGGAGAAAAGGACGCGTCAATGGGGACAGGAATTCTCACTATAGTACCGATTCCCGTCCAGCGTGCGTTGCCGGCCGCACGCGGCGAATCCTTCTCACCTGGAGGCGCGCGGCCTGTTGCGGGTCGTCGCGCAATATGCATGACGCTATCCGACTCCCGCAGGAATGCGGTCGCGCTCGCGGCCGTCTGTCTCACATCGTTGATGTTCGGCCTCGAGATCTCGAGCGTGCCGGTGATCCTGCCGACGCTCGAACACGTGCTGCACGGCGACTTCAATGGCATGCAGTGGATCATGAACGCGTACACGATCGCGTGCACCACGGTGCTGATGGCGGCCGGCACGCTCGCCGACCGCTTCGGCCGCAAGCGCGTGTACGTGATCGGCACCGTGCTGTTCGGCGCGACGTCGTTGCTGTGCGGGCTCGCGCCGAACGTGCCGGTGCTCGTCGCGGGCCGGCTGCTGCAGGGCGCGAGCGGCGGCGCGATGCTGATCTGCCAGATCGCGGTGCTGTCGCACCAGTTCCGCGAAGGGCGCGAGCGCGGGCGCGCGTTCGGGATCTGGGGAATCGTGTTCGGGATCGGGCTCGGCTTCGGGCCGATCGTCGGCGGCGCGATCGTCGCGCTGGCGAGCTGGCCTTGGGTGTTTCTCGTCCACGCACCGCTCGCCGCCGTCGCGCTCGTGCTGATCGGTGGCGCGGTGCGGGAGTCGCGCGATCCGCACGCGGGCACGCTCGACGTCGCGGGCATCGTCACGCTGTCGCTCGCCGTGCTCGGCCTCGCGTTCTATATCACCCAAAGCGCGGAGCTGGGGCTCACGAGCGCGGCCGGCCTCGGCGTGCTCGGCGCGACCGTGCTTGCGCTGGCGGGCTTCGTCGTCGCGGAGCGCGTGAGCGCGCGGCCGATGTTCGACTTCTCCGTGTTCCGGATTCGCGCGTTCACCGGCGCGATTTTCGGCTCGATGGGGATGAACTTCAGTTTCTGGCCGTTCATGATCTACCTGCCGATCTGGTTCCAGGTCGCGCTTGGGTACGACAGCGTGACGGCCGGCCTCGCGCTGCTCGCGTACACGCTGCCGACGCTGGTCGCGCCGCCGTTCGGCGAGCGGCTCGCGCTGCGCTACGGGCCCGGTGTCGTCATTCCGGGCGGCCTGTTCACGATCGCGGCCGGTTTCGTGCTGATGCGGATCGGCAGCGGCGTCGACCACGCGAGCTGGCTTACGATGCTGCCCGGCTGCGTGATCGCCGGCATCGGGCTCGGGCTCACCAACACGCCGGTCACGAACACGACGACGGGCGCGGTGCCGGGTTCGCGGGCCGGGATGGCGTCCGGCATCGACATGAGCGCGCGGATGATCTCGCTCGCGCTGAATATCGCGGCGATGGGCTTCGTGCTGGTCGCGGGGATCGTCGCGAGCCTGAAGGCGGGCGTGGCGGGGGCGGTCGATGCGGGGGCGTTGCGCACGCTGGCGCAGCAGATCGCGTCGGGCCGCACCGACGGGTTGCATGCGATCGGGCCGGCGCTCGCGCAGGCCGACCCGAACGGCACGGCGCTGCACGCGGCGCTCGTGCACGGGTTCGGTTGGGTGATGGTGTATGGCGCGGCCGGCGTGGCCGTGCTCGCGACCGCGAGCGCGGTGGCGTTCGCTCCGGTGGGGCGGAGGGGGGCGGTGTGTGAATGAGGTCGTGCGTAGCAGGGCCGATGGGGCTGGCGCATGACAAGCGTTAAAGGGGCGTTGCCCGTATCAGGGTTTGGGCGATGCTGACGTCAGCTTGCTTTTCAATGATGCCGCTCGAGCAAAGTTTCTCGAATCGATGATAAAGAAAAATGTCTCCCGGGAATGCTTGCTTCTCTGAAGCAAGTTTTTCGATTATGCGCAATGCGACTATTGGAGATGGTTCCCATTCCCTAGTTACGGCGTCAACGATGTACTGGTCGAAGTGCGATGACGGGAGCGACTGGATTTTTCCGGTGCGGCCGATTAGCCTAAAATCTGCATTTTCGTCGGTTAGGACATCCCATTCCCGGATGTAATGGCTGATGTCGCTCGTCTTTTTCTCAACTGCATCGTCGAGAAAAATCGCGATATCGTGAAAATTCCCTGCGGCGGAGTCGGGCGCGCTTTCGGGAACCGGGATCAAGGAAAATTCTTGCACGGGTTGGAAACTCACCCAATGTATGAAGTTCAGATATTCATCTGACGCCAACGGGTTCACCCATGCAAAAATTTTGGCACCCTTGCTGAGAGCTGGGATGTTTGTCGATAAATTTTCGGGAACGTAGCCAAAATTCTCGGAGAACCATGCCGACAGCGTTTTGGTGTTGCGCTCCTGGAGCGGGCCGAGATGCCAGTCTCCGCCAATAAGAACACACGATCCCGTCAAGCTTCTGTTTGAAATTGCAGTTGAAACGGCATCGAAGGAGCGCTTCGAGAATGTCGCGTGAACGACATGTTGATGATGCTTATTTTGAATCATTCGAGCTCCCCGATTTCAGTTCAAGCAATCCCCGCATCGCGTCATGCCGGTAGGGCTGTCCGGCCTGCCGCCCTACCGTTCGATGCGTATTGTGTAAAGAGCAGGGTAGATTTTAGACGGGTGATTTTTCAAGTATCTATTTTTGTGAAAGGGGATAATTGTTGCTGACTGTCATTTTTGTTAAATTAAATTGAGAATCTTCGGCGCCGGATTTTGAGCGCCGCATAGCGGCTAAAGATGTACCGAACATGTGATGGCGTTTATATGAACACCGTCCGGTATCCGCTACCGCTGCGCAGCCACGATCACCATCATCGGCCGATCACGTTCCTCGTCGAGTGCGGGCATCGCATCGACCTGTTCCGGCGTCGGCCCCCATTCGTTCAGGTGCGTGAGCGTGAAGCCGCTGCCGATCAGCAGGTTCACGAGCGTGCCGAGCGTGCGATGTTGTTTGACGACGCCCGGCGCGAGCCAGTCGGTCACGCGTTCGCCTTCGCGCTGATAACCGTCGAGCGGCCACGAGCGCTCGCCCTGCGCGTCGACGATGAAGCCGGGCCGCCGGGGCGCCGTATAGATCGGATGCTCGATCGAGAACACGAGCCGCCCGCCCGGCACGAGCGCGCGATGGATCGTGCGCAGCAGCGTGTCGAGATGTGCGATGTAGTGGAACGCAAGCGAGCTGTACGCGAGATCGAACGCGGCATCCGGCAGCGCGAGCGTTTCGAGGTCGGCGCGGCGGTACGTGATCGCCGGGTGCGCGGCCGTCGACGCCGCGCGTTCGAGCATGCGTTCGGACACGTCGATACCCAGCACGCTCGCCGCGCCCTGTTCGGCCGCCCAGCGGCTGAACCAGCCATAGCCGCAGCCGAGGTCGAGCACGTTGGCGCCGCGCAGCGCCGGCAGCAGCGCGCGCAGCGCGGGCCATTCGGGCGCACCGGCGAGCCCGTGCACCGAGCGGTTCAGGCGGCTGTAGCCTTCGAAGAAGGCGGGATCGTCATAGATGTTCTGCGTCATGCGGCGAGCCTCGCGCAAATGCGGCGCGCGGTGCCATGCGGCCGATTCCGCGAGCTTACGCGCCGTCGCCGCGTGCGTCGATCCGGCGTTGCGTGTCCGCGTCGACGATCGCGCGGATCGCGTCGAACAGCGGCGTCGTGTCGGTGTAGCGCCGCCCGTAGCCGAGATTGAACGCGTAGTCGAAGTCGGGCGGATTGCTGCCCTGGTTGTGCTGCAGGATCGTCTCCAGCTTGTCGAGCGCCTTCGCGGCGCGCGCTTCAGGTGATTCGGCCGCCTCGTATTCATCCCACAGCGCGACGATCTCGTCGCGCAGCGCGCGATCGAGCCCGGCCGTCAGCGTCAGCAGGTCGTCGCGTTCGTGCGTGCTCTTGTCCGGATGCGCGGCCTGCTCGATAGCAGGGATGTCGCCGTGCAGCGCTTCGCCGAGATCGTGGACGACGCACAGCTTCAGCAGCTTCGTCGTGTCGACGTCGGGCAGCGCATCGGCGAACACGAGCGCCATCAGGCACAGTCGCCAGCTGTGCTCCGCGGTGCTTTCGGGACGGCCCGTCGACGTGTGGCCGCTGCGCAGCACGTCTTTCAGGCGTTCGGCTTCGCGCAGGAAATCGAGCCGCGCGTGGATCGTGTCGAGGTTCATCGTCGGCGCAATACTTGAATGGAGCCGTCAAGCGTACGCCGTGCGGATGCGCCGCGTCCACGCATGAAATATGCGTGGGGCGCCAAGGTCCGGCGGCTTGCAGACGTGCTACAGCGTTTCGACGAGCCGCGCGGCGGAGCCGTCCGACAGCGTCATGCGCGTCCACCGGCAGGTGCTGCCGCGGATCGGCACGACGCGCGACGCATTGGTGCCGGTCGCGAATTCGACGCTCGGCGGCCCCGCGCGATCGTGCCAGCCGAGCGGGTCGAGCGCGGCTTCCATGCGCACGATTTCCGGCGACGCATAGCGCCACAGCGAGGTACCGAGCAACGCCGGCAGCGGCCGCGAGAACTCGGCCGCGCGCGCCGGCGAGCAGGCGAGCAAGCGATGCGTGAGGTCGCACACGAGATGCATGCGGGCCGTGCTGCTCGCGATCAGCCGCGCGAGCGCGTGGTCGCCGGCCGAATCGAGACGCGCGGCAAGCAGCCGCTCGGCTGTCGCGCGCTCGTCGGGCGACATCTGCTGGATGCCGGCTTCCCAGCGCGAGATCGTCGATTGCGCGACGCCGAACAGCTCGGCCGCATGGCTCTGCTTCACGCGGCGCAGCGTGCGCCAGCGCTTGAGTTGCGGGCCGAGCGGCGGGGTGTGAAGCGGCGAGGTCGTCATGTCGATGCTCCGGTTTGCGTTCGGGGTGCGAGCGCGTGCATGGCAGGCGAGCGTCACCGTCGCCGTGGCCGTTACATGATCCGCAGGCCGCCGTTCGCCTCGATCGCGATGACCGCGATCGGCAAGAGCACGATGCCGCCCAGCACGAGCACGCCGTCGGCGGCGACCGTGACCGGCGTCGCGAGGATCCGCAAGCCCATGCCGACCACGGACGGCGATTCCCTGACGTAGACGTTGTACGGGTGGTTGAACGCTTGTGCCGCGTTGTCCTTGTCCTTGGCCTTGTCGGCGAAACCTTCGGTCGAGTAGCGCTTGCCGCCGATGTCGCCTTCGAGCACGAGCCCGGCCTGCGCAGCGGTGAAGCCGTCGGCGGTCGCGGCCTGTTGATCGTTCGCCGATGCGTCCTTCGGCAACAGAATCCGGTAGTGGCCGGTCACGCCGCTGCCGTTCCCGCGAAAGTCGGTGAACTGGGTGTGCAGCGACTTCCGGTAGCCGGACTGCAGCACGGGCCGCAGCGAGGCTGGCAGATCGAAGATGTAATGGTAATCCTGGCCGAGGACGACGAGTTTCTTGCCGTCTTCGGTGATCATGAACGCGGATACCTGTTCGTGGTACGCGCTCTCCTTGTACAGCTTCGGCGTGAAGCAGCCGGACAGCGGGAGGCTGGCCGCAGCCATGCCGGCGGCCAGCAGGCGCCGGCGCGTGATCGAAATGCGCATTTCTTGTAGTTCCGTCTTTGCGGTTTAAGGTGGCTTTCGCCCTCGGAGCGGCGATTCTCGCGTATCCGGCGCGCGTTGTCGAACGGGAAATCTGTTGCGGCAACGCTGCCGATCGTGCCGTGTCTTGCAGCATGCCGTGGCGTCCGAAGCAGCCGGACACGTTTTCGGCAGGCTTTCAACCGGCTCCGTCATATCTTATTATTTGGCCGGAGCGGCGCGCGCCGGCCGCCATCGGTCATGCCGACGCATGACGCGCCGGCCAGCATTCCCCGCCTTCCGGCTTGCGCATCGCACGACGCGCGGTCGGCACGACAGGAGACGCGTGGCCATCGCGTATCCCGAAAAAAATGATACGAGGGCGCAATGGTACGACTGGTCTTGCTGCTGCTGGGCATCGAATATCTGCGAACGCGCTGGCGCGGGCTGACCGTGCTGGGCTGGCTGTGGGTCGTCGCGGGCGTCGGCATCTTCATCGACGCGCTCGACGGCGCGCTGCATTTTCCGATCGAACTGTTCGCGTGGCTGTTCCTGATCGAGGGGCTCGCGACGCTCGCGGTGGCCGGCAGCGGCGTCGGCGGGCAGCGCATCCTGCGCTACGTGAAGGGCATCGCGGTCGTGGTGGCCGCCGGGCTCGTGTTCGCGGGCCATCATCACGGCCACTTCCTGCTGTCGATGATCTTCGGCACGCTGTTCCTCGTCGACGGGCTGCTGCAGTGCACGTCCGCGTGGATGGTGCGTTACCGGCGCTGGAACGTCGCGTTCGCATGGGGCGTCGTCGAGATCCTGCTCGCGATCTTCTTCTATCAGCCGTACCCGACCCACTATGCGGGCACCGTGCCGTACTGCCTCGGCCTGCTGCTGATGTTCGGCGGAATGCACATGCTGAGCCTCGCCGCACGCGTGCGGCGGCTCACGCGCAACCCCGCGTTCGTGACGTCGCCGGCGCCCGCGATCGTGCCCGACATCGACACGGCGCCCGACGTTCCGCGCTTCACGCAATCCGAATGGGACGGCCCGCCAGCCGATCACGAGCGCGCGCTCACCGTGCACGTGTGGACGCCCACCGGCACGTCGAAGGCCGAAGCGCAGCGCTACCCGGTGATCGACCGCTACATCGCGGCGGTGGACGTCAACGGCGTGATCTCGACCGGCCATGCGGCGCTGGAGTCGCCCGAGGGCATCTACATCAGCCTGTATCCGGCCGTCGAGATCGATCGTTCTCCGGACGAATTCACGCGGCTGCTGCGCGCCACGCGCGAGAACGACGTGCCGGGGTTGTTCCAGCCCGACTATGCGACCGAATCGAAGGCGTGGTGTCCGTCGACCGTGCGCGTGCGGATCCGCAACTACGATCCGGCGAAGCTGGACGCCTTCTGGTCGTCGTACCGGCAGACCGTGACGTACAACCTCACGCACCGCAACTGCTCGAGCACCGTGTCGAACGCGCTCGAAGCGGCACTCGACGGCGCGGTGTGGCGGCTCAAGGGCGAGCGGGCAGGGTGGGGCGCGTTCGTCCGGCTGTTGCTCACGCCCGAGCTATGGGTCGCCGCGCAGATCCGCAAGCGCGCGGTGACGATGGCCTGGACGCCCGGGCTCACGCTCGACTATGCGCGGGCGCTCAGCATGCTCGCCGATCCGCGGCCGTTCGCGTGGTGGAAGGTCGCGCGCTCGGCCGTGACGGCGATCATCGCGTCGCGCCGCGCGTGGCGCGAGCAGGACAGCGCGGCGTTGTCGCCGGGCGGATCGGAAGCCGCGTCGGCGAAATGATCGCGGGGCGCCGCCGCACTGAGGCATCGATCGGCGAACCGGAACACATCGGCACTGCGCCACGTCACGAATTCCTTGGTCCACCTTCATATTGATGCCATGTTGCGTCGGCAACAATCGCGGGCAGACATTCGACAATCTTGCGGCGCATCCCGCGACCGCAAGCCTTTTCCGAGGAAACGCCATGCTCAAGACGCTCGCCCGCGCCGCGGCCGCACTCGCCGTCGCATCCGCCTCGCTGCACGCCACCGCGCAGACCAGCTACGACTACCTGTTGCTCGCGGCTTCGTGGGAGCCCGGCTTCTGCGCGTCGCACGATACGCCGGAGTGTACGAACCTCGCCGGCACGTATGCGGCGACGAGCCTGTCGCTGCATGGCCTGTGGCCGAACCGGTATGACGGCAACCAGCCGTTCTACTGCGGCGTGCCGCAGAGCGACATCGATCTCGACAACGCGCACCAGTGGTGCAGCATGGATGCGTATCCGGTGAGCACCGCGACCCGCAACACGCTGTCGACCTACATGCCGGGCGTGGCGTCGTGCCTCGACAAGCACGAATGGTTCAAGCACGGCACCTGCTCGAATTCGGCCACGCCGGACACTTACTGGAACGAGGCGACCGGCATGGTCAGCCGGCTCGGCAACACGTCGTTCAACACGTTCCTGCAGGCGAACGCGGGCAAGGTGGTGACGCGCAATCAGTTGCTGTCCGCGTTCGAGGGCGCGTTCGGCAGCAACACGCGCAGCGCGGTGTCGCTGAAGTGCACGAAGACCAACGGCGTCAGCTATTTCACGGAAGCGTGGATCGCGGTGAAGACGACGGCGGCCTCGCAGTTTCCGAGCGCGGCATCGCTCGTGACGGACGGCAATACGCAGGGCACGTGCCCGACGTCGGGCGTGTATATCGCGAAGTAACGCACGAAGCTACGCACGAAGTCACGCAGGATGCGCCGGCCCGGAGCGTTCCGGCCGGCGCGCGCGGCGCATGCGTTGCGCGTCTACGCGAGCAAGTGCAACGCATCGTCGAGCGACAGCACCGTCGTGCGCGTGTCAAACGCCGTCGCGAACAGATGCTCGTGCACGACCTGATCCGGGTCGTAGCAGCAGTCCTTCACCGTATACAGCCGGAAATCCGCATCGCTTGCGTGCGCAACCGACGACAGCACGACGCCGGTTGACGCAATCCCGACCAGGATCAGCGTATCGATACCCTGCGCGACGAGTCGCGCCTGCAAGTCGGTGCCGAAGAACACGCTTGCGCGATGCGCGGCGATCAGCGGCTCGCTGTCCAGCCGGCCAAGCTCCGGGCACGGGCCGTCGTCGACGAACAGGCCGAGTTGCTTGATCCCCTGGCCGTTCTTGTTGCGCGGACTGACTTCCGGATAGCCGGGGCTGAAACGGAGATTGGCGAAGCAAACGTGGACGCCGCCGGCCCGCGCCGCATCGCACAGCTTGCGCGTGTTGGCGAGCAGGGTGGGCGCGACCGACGGAAAGAGCCCGAGGATGTCGGTCTGGTAATGCATGACGACCAGCGCGGTTTGCGCCGGCACGATCGGTGGAATCGGTGCGTGCGTGTGGGTGTTGCCTGCGTGGTCGGTGGCTGCGCGATCTGAAGCGTGTTCCGGTTGCATGACTGATGCTCTCCCAAAAGTCACTTCGGTGGATTCGGAAAAACGACCGCTGCGTGGATGTCGTCGACCATTCTAGTGGGCCGGCAAGAAACCGGTTCGTCGCGTGGCGTCCCGGGTACGGACATGTGCGTCAGGTCGCGACGCCGCGCGTGCTGAACAGCGTGGAGATCAGATCGATCTGATCCAGTCGGTTGATCCACCATTTCAATGCGCGTCCGGTCTTGTCCTCACGCCAGCCGAGGTAGCAGGTTGTATGGTCCCGCACGCCGATTACGCGCCGCTCGACGAGCTTTCCCTGACGGATCGCCTCCTCGACGACGGGCGCGGGCAGCATGCCGACGGCCATGCCTTCGCAAAGGAGGTCGAGTTTCGCGGCCAGGGTCGGCACGATGATGACCGGTTGCCCGTCATGAATCGCCACCGATCGCGGCTCGAGGGCGCGCGACGTGTCGCTGATGATGACGCCGCGATGGCTTGAAATGGTATCGCTGTCGAGCGGTTGTTCGACCGCGGCGAGCGGGTGATGCGGCGCCACGACGAAAACATGGCGCAACAGGCCGATCGGCCTTGCCGCGATGTTCGGCGCGTGCGGCGGCTCCCCAGCGGCACCGATCGCGATATCCGCTCGCCCCGTGACGAGCGCGTCCCATACGCCACCGAGCACTTCGGTCGATAGTCGCAGCCGTGTGGTCAGCTTCATGTCATAGAAAGCACGCACGTGCGGCCACAACGATGGGAGCGGCAGAATCTCGTCGAGGCACAGCCTGAGCTCGGCCTCCCAACCTGCGTGGACACCCCGGACCTTGCTCTCCAGCTCCCGCCCCGCCTGGAGCAGACGACGACCATCCTCTACGAGCAGTCGTCCCGCCTCGGTCAACTGCGCACGCCGTCCGCTGCGATCGAACAGGATGACGCCGAGATCGCTCTCTGCCTTTTGCACGAGGTAGGACAGTGCAGACGGTACGCGATGAATCAGCACGGCTGCCTCGGCGAACGTGCCCGCGCGGTCTATGGCATCGAGCGCCTCCAGAACTTCAAACGACAACTTCAAAACGATTACCTTTTAGATGGGCCGCTGATTTTCGACGCAGGGGCGGGGGGCGCAAATTGGAAGAAGTCAGGCTCGCGAGCGCGGCCGCTTGGCACGCCCGCAGCTTGGGTCAGTGGTCTGCGGGGGGCACTATTTTGGCAGCGACGACGCTTTTCCGAATTGCGCTTAACTTCGCCGCCTCAAAAAATCGGCCGCCCCCGATCGGGCGTCAACCACCGAGCGCCAGCGTGCTCGCACTCTGGAAATATAAATTCACATGTTGCTCCGTTGGCTCCGTTGGCTCCGTTTGCGCCGAGCGGACGGGTAAGTGCCACGCTGCCTTTGACGTCGCGGCTCGACAGTTTCAGTCGTTCATCTACAGGATCAGCCGGACACTCAAACGTCGGCATCGTCCTGGCAGCGGACTTTCGTCCTCCGATTACATGAGCTTTGTCATCGAACAGTCTCATAGTGCGCTGGGAAGCAAATGCGACGGCCACGAATCCGTTTTTTGCGACTCGCCGACGGACATGTTCGTATCTACACGGCCGGTCGGCGTCTCGGTAGCGAATATTTTAAAATTAAGCTAGAGGTTACAGACTCGTTGATTGAACGATTTCGTATGAGCGTCTTCTGTTAGATGACTGCAATCATAGCTGTACCAAGGCGATCGAGATAATCCAGAGCGTCACGGACCAACGCGACACTTATGGGCCATCGGGCTGGTGGGTTCGTGGGGTCTATATCAGCTTCATGTGCAATTTTGTTGCGTCGATCCACAATCAAGATCAACTCTGCTTTTAGGTCTCGCTTCGGTATATTCAGATGGGCACTTAGCGCATCCCAAAGCGCAATCGATGATATCAAGCGAATCGCATCGGCAATTTTTTCTGGTTGCTGAAATGACAGCCAGCTATGCGCCTCGCGAACCGCCTCATCGAGCCATTGCGCGTCAGCTGCGTCGGCTACAGCCCGTCGGGTAGCCGACATAGGAACTTTGAAAGACAAATGAGCAGTGGTGGGAGCTCGCCTTCCGTGATGGACCTCAAGCATGCCAATTCGGACGATTTCATGCACGAAGTGATCAAGTGCGCTTACCCCTTGCATCAATGCAGCCCGAAGGCAATCACTTACATCTACAGCGCTGGTGGTCAAGACGGAAATTCGATCTGCCAATGCCAACAGGTCGTGTGCGCGCCTGAGGTTCTCCCTAAAGTTATTGAGAGCGTCATTCATCTGTAGTCAGGCTGATCACTCGATTTGTGAGTTGGGCAAAAACCTCGTCGAAATCGCGGGCCTGTTTTCTGTAGCTATCAAGAACCACCCCCTCGGTCTCAAATTGGGCGTCGGTTAGTGCAAACACGGGGGTTCTCTTATCCTGCGATTTTGCAATCAGCGTATTGAAGTCCGCGATCTGGCAAAGACAGAGGCTTGTATCAATCCCATATACTTGTTGATATTTTGGTAGCGGTAACATCATTCCGGCGCCGGAAAGTGCCGATTGAAACGGACCGGAAACCATCGCATTAATATCGTCGATCCAACGCTGAAACCCGGCCGTTGGCGACCCACCTCGTGGGCGATATTTTTGAATCACAGTTCCCAAGAATCTTGGTGTGCGCGCCGGATAGGGGTATGCCGCAGCTTGAAGGACGGAATTCTGCTGAGCGCGGACGGACCATGAATGCCAGCGAGGTAGAACTGAGGTCAGCGACTCAAGTGCCATTACAGAGAAGTAGTCTGGCGTTGTTGGCACAATGAAATAATCACTGGTCATCAGCAGGTTCTGGTTGATGGAACCGAGGCCAGGGTTCATGTCAACAAGCACAAAGTCTGCAAGGTATCGCTCTGCCGTAGCGTCGATGAGATGACTGAGTGCGCCAGGAAGGTTTTGTAACGTTTGAATGGAGCCTGACAACTCCTGTGCAATCCCGAGAGTTACCTCGTATTCGGACAGGCGGATATGCCCGGGAAGCAAAAACATATTGGGTTGCCCGGGCACTTCTACACATTCGACTGCTTGGATCGGTCGCGGTTGGGACTCGAAGGCCGGAGCAAGTCCTGCCCTGATATTCCTTAGAGATGAATCCCCCCTATAGAATGTCTCCAATTGATTCTCGTCGGGGTCGCCCAAAATTAGGCCGCTTAGATTGCATTGAGGATCAGCATCCACCAGAAGCACACGATACCCCATTTGCCCCAGCTTCCACCCCAGATTGAAGGTGGTCGTGGTTTTACTGACTCCGCCCTTATGATTGAAAAGCGAGATTCTGACTGTCATTACGAGCCCTTTCTGACTGTACGTCGCCGGTAGACAACGAATTAAGCAATTATGCCTTACCAAGCTTGATTGGAGTGCGGTGTCTGGCCTGCATTATCAGCGAGGCCGATCCTCAAACGCTGTTGGATGGAGTGATGCGTGGGTCCATGTACGCAACTTTGCCACACTGGCGTCGTCGACGGCCCACCGGCATGCGGACGCAGGATCCGACTGTTACCGGACGCGCGTGACTGTCCTCGATAGCCGACAGCCTATCGGTGAGTGCACGTGGCGGAACGACCGTTTGACCTTGGGGATTCGACCCACCATCGACGCGCGGCGGGCTTCACGGACCGACACGGGGCGAACGCTGTCGGTGCCGATATTCACCCGCCGCCGTCGCGCCACCTGAGGCACGCCTAACTCCGCCATCTCAAAAAATCGACCGCCCCGAATACGTCGTCAACCACTCCAGCGCCAGCGTCCCCGCCAACGAGTTCCCGTTCGCGTCGAGCCCCGGCGCCCACACGCACACGGCCATTTCGCCCGGCAGCACCGCGACGATCCCGCCGCCGACGCCGCTTTTCGCGGGCAGCCCCACGCGATAGACGAAGTCGCCCGCCGCGTCGTAGGTGCCGCAGGTCAGCATCAGCGCCGACAGCCGCTTCGCCGAACTCGCATCGAGGATGCGCTCGCCGGTGACGGGCGCGACGCCGCCGTTCGCGAGAAACAGCGCGGCTTGCGCGAGCTCCACGCAGTTCATCGTGATCGCGCACTGGCGGCAGTACGCGTCGACCACCGTTTCCGGCGGCATCTGCATATTCCCGAAGCTCGACATGAAATGCGCCATCGCGCGGTTGCGTTCTGCGTGTTGTAACTCCGACAGCGCGACGCGCGAATCGTAATCGACATCGTTGTGGCCGATCAGCCGTCGGACGAATTCAACGAGCGCCGTCTCGGCGCGCACGAAGCGGCGGCACAGCACGTCGGTGACGACCAGCGCGCCGGCATTGATGAACGGATTGCGCGGCTTGCCGCGTTCACTCTCGAGTTGGACGAGCGAGTTGAACGCGGTGCCGGATGGCTCGCGGCCGACCCGTTCCCACAGCGCGTCGCCGAGCAGCTGGAACGCGAGCGTGCACGCGAACAGCTTCGAGATGCTCTGGATCGAGAAACGCTCGTGCGCGTCGCCGATGGTGTAAACGTTTCCGTCGAGCGTCACGACGGCCATCCCGAACTTGTCGGCCGGCACCTTCGCGAGCTCGGGAATGTAGTCGGCGACGCGCCCTTGCCCGATCCACGGGGCGAGTTCGGTATGGATGCGTTGGAGGATCGGCTGGTAGTTCATCACGTGAGGCAGGGCGGGCGCGGGGCCCGGTTTCCAGGGAGCCCGTATGGAACCGTTTCGGCGCCGGTTCGTCAAGCACGGCCGCCATCGCGCCCTTATTTGTCAGATCTCCAAACGGGCAAGCGGCGGGCGCAGTATCATGCGGTACGTTTCGGCCGCTGGCCGGCAGCGGGCGCAAGCCTGTCGCCGCCGCGGTCCCCCCGTATGATCCGACCGTTGCCCATGTCTTTTCGCATCCTGCTCGTCGAAGACGACACCCGCCTGTCCACGCTGATCGCCGGCTACCTGCGCAAGAACGACTACGAAGTCGACACTGTGCTGCATGGTGACGCCGCGGTGCCGGCGATCCTGTCCATGCGCCCGGATCTCGTCATTCTCGACGTGAACCTGCCGGGCAAGGACGGCTTCGAGATCTGCCGCGAAGCGCGCAAGGCGTACGACGGCGTGATCATCATGGTGACGGCGCGCGACGAGCCGTTCGACGAACTGCTCGGCCTCGAATTCGGCGCCGACGACTACGTGCACAAGCCGGTCGAGCCGCGCATCCTGCTCGCGCGGATCAAGGCGCAGTTGCGCCGTGTCCCCGCGCGCGCGGCCCAGGGCCCCGCGGCGCAGCCGGAGCGCTACACGTTCGGCCAGTTCTCGATCGACCGCACCGACCGCTCGGTCGTGCTGCCCGGCGGCGGCTCGCCCGACCTCACGTCGGCGGAGTTCGACCTGCTGTGGGTGCTGGTGTGCCATGCGGGGGAGGTCGTCAGCCGCGACGACCTGATGCTGCAGCTGCGCGGCGTCGAGTTCGACGGCCTCGACCGCACGATTGACGGGCGCATCTCGAAGCTGCGCCGCAAGCTGCTCGACGATGCGGGCAACCCGCAGCGGATCAAGACGATCCGCAGCAAGGGTTACCAGTTCAGCAAGCATGCGTGGGAATGACGCCGCCCCCACGCGACGCCGCCGGCCGCAGTATCCCCATCTCGCACGATAGCCGGAAGCCGCGATGATCCGACGCACGCCTTCGCACCCCGACGCACCGCCGCTCTCGACGCTGCGCTATGTCAAATGGCGCTGGCTGCACTTCCGCCGCGCGTGGACCGACACGCGCGCCGACCGCATTCCGAGCTGGTCGCGCCTGTACGTGCGCACCTACCTGCATCTGCTCGGCCTCGTGCTGCTGACCGCGCTCGTGCCGGCGCTCGCGCTGGGCGTGGTGTTGTCGCCGGAAGTCGTGTGGCACGCGTTCGACGCGCTGCCGGGCGACATCTGGATCGTGCTCGCGTTCATATTCGCCGCGCCCGCGCTCGCCGCGTACCGGTGGATGCGGCCGGTCTGGTCGGATTTGGTGATGGTGCGCGAGCGTGCGATCGACTTCACCGGCGGGCGCTTCAACACGCGCGCGCGGGAGTCGCACAGCGTGATCATCGGCCCGCTCGCGCGCACGCTGAATGCGCTTGCGATGCGCATGGAACGCCTGATCGCCGCGCAGCGCGACCTGACGAACGGGATCTCGCACGAGCTGCGCACGCCGCTCGCGCGCGTGCGCTTCGCGCTCGAGATGCTGCGCGAACCGGGCTCCGCCGCCGAATATCACGGTGCGCTGGAGAGCATCGCGCAGGACGTGACCGAGCTCGAGGAGCTGATCGACATGAGCCTCACGTATGCGCGGCTCGAATACAGCTCACTGCAGTCGAATATCGAGCTGACCGCGCCGGTCGCGTGGTTCGAGCACCAGGTCAGCGATGCGCAGCTGCTGTATCCGGAGCGCGCGATCGAGTCGCGCATCGCGATCGCGTCGGACCTGCGCGTGAAGATGGACCGGCGGCTGATGTCGTATGCGATGCGCAACCTGCTGCGCAATGCGAGCAAGTATGCGAACGCGCGGATCGTGGTCGGCATCTCGATCGAGCACGGCAACATCGCGATCTTCGTCGAGGACGACGGCCCGGGCGTGCCGGAAGACGAACGCGAGCGGATCTTCGACGCGTTCGTGCGCCTCGACCGCCGTACCGGCGGCTACGGGCTCGGCCTCGCGATCACGCGGCAGGTGCTGCACGCGCACAACGGCCGGATCGCGGTCGTCGACCCGGTCGAACTCGGCGGCGCGCGTTTCGAGATCAGCTGGCCGATCTGACGGCCCGGCCGGCGTGGCCGGGCAACGGGGTCGCCGCGCCGCGAATGCCGGTCCGGCGACCGCCGCCCGCCACGGTCAATACGTGCGGCCGAGCTGCAGGTAGATGTTGCGCCGCCCGCCCGGCGCGAGCGCGACGCCCATGTACAGCGGACCGAACGCGGTCGACAGGCTCGTGAAGAACGTATAGCTCTGCTTGAGCGCGCCACCGCCCACCTGCACGCCGCTCGACCACACGTTGCCGACTTCCGCGCTGGCGCCCACCGACAGCGCCTTGATCGGCGACGCGTTGAACGTCGCCAGCTGGTTCATGTAAGTCACGTTCGCGTACGCGAGTTCGTTGCCGGTCAACTGGTCGGCCGCATACGCGGCCAGATGCTGGAAGCCGCCGAGCGTGAAGTTGAACGCGTTAATCAGGTTGGTGCCGCCGATGCTCTTGCCGCCCTCGATCGTCGCGCTGACACTGTGCCGGCCGAACTGCTGCGCGATCATCGCCTTGCCGTAGATCTCGGTGTAAGGCGTGTTCGACGTATCGGCGAGGTTCGCCGCGGACTGGCTGTTGTGCGACCACAGCGAGCGTTCGACGCGGAATTCGCTGTAGTAGCCCCGGCGCGGGAACATCGGATCGTCGAGCTGATCGATGACGAGCCGCGCGCGCGCGGTCAGCGCCTGCGACGTGAAGCTCGGCCAGATCAGCGTCGAGCTGCCGTCATCGAACGAGAACGGCAGGTTGTAGTTCGGCGAGCCGTGCCCGGTCGCGTAGCCGATGCCCATCCGGAGGTCGCCGAGCCGGCCGATCGGCAGCCCGAAGTCGATCCCGGTGCGTGCCGTCTGCATCAGATACTGGTTCAGTTTCACCTCGCCGCTGTCGTCGTACAGGTTCACGTAGCGACGCTGATATTCCGCATAGGGCGAAATGTAGAAACCGTACGCGGCCGGCAACGGCTGGCGCAATTCGACGCGCGCCGACAGCAAATCGCTGCCGATCGTCGTATCCGCGCGGAACTCGAGCCCCGATTCGGTGAGCCACGGCCGCCGGTAGCCGACGTGCAGGCGGAAGCCGCCTTCGTCGGTCGAACTGCTCGACATCCCGACGCCGAACAGCAGGAAATTCGGCCCCCAGTATTTCTCGCGCGCATCGACCACGAGCACGTTCTCGTCGCCGTGGCTCACGATCTGCTGCGTCACGCTCTCGAAATTGCCGCCGGTCGTCAGCCCGAGCAGGTCCTGGCTGACGGTCGCCGGATCGTAGGTGTCGCCCGGTTTCACGTGCAGCGCGTCGCTGACGACGCGCTTCGGGATGCCGCCGCTCGTCTTGATCTCGATGCGCGTGATGCGGATCGGCGGCGGCAGCGGCTGCGCATGGGCGGACCGGTAGGCCGCGTACTGTTCCGGCGTGAGCGCGAAGCGCTTGAGCCGCGGCAGCGCCGCGGTCGCGGCGGCCGCGCCGGCGGCGATCGCCTGCTTGGCGTTCTGGAAATCGGTGAACGCGAGCGCGCCGAGGTCGGGTGTGAGCAGCACGTCCTGCGCGGCGAGCTGCTGGCGCTGCGACGTCACGTTCTGGCGGATCAGGATGCCGACCATCTGCTGCATCACGTCGGCCGGCGACGCGAGCGCGTCGAGCGGACGCAGCGGCGAGCCGATGTCGACGGCGATCACGACCTTCGCCCCCATGCGCCGCGCGGTGTCGACCGGCAGGTTGCTGACGAGCCCGCCGTCCACGAGCGCGCGGCCGTTGATCTCGGCCGGCGCGAACAGGCCGGGCATCGCCATGCTCGCGCGGATCGCGAGCGGCAGCGAGCCGTGGTCCAGCACCACCATCTGGCCCGTCTGCAGGTCGGTCGCGACCGCGCGATACGGGATCGGCAACTGGTCGAACGGCTGGTTGGTCGGCACGGCGGCCGTCCAATTCGCGAGCAGCGCCTGCAGCCGGTTGCCCTGGACGAGGCCCACCGGTGCCTTCACGCCTTTCTTGCCGAAGCCGAGCGTCAGGCTGTTGATGTACAGGCGCTCGTCCTCGCGGCTGGTTTGCGGCAGATCCGCGCGGTCGGTCACGTCGAAGGCGATGTCGGCCAGGTTCACCTCGGACAGCCGCTGTTGCATCTCGTCGGCGGCCATGCCGCTCGCATACAGGCCGCCGACCACGGCGCCCATGCTGGTGCCGGCGATGCAGTCGATCGGGATGCGGTTCTCCTCGAGCACCTTCAGCACGCCGAGGTGCGCGTAGCCGCGCGCGCCGCCGCCGGACAGCACGAGGCCGACCGGCGCCCGGCCTGCCGGGCCGCCGTCGGCGTTGCAGGTCGGCGCGGGCGTCGCGTTGGGTGCGGCGTTCGGTGCGGCGGCAGCGGCCACCGGCGCGGTGCGGGTGGCGGTGTCGGCGGCCGGCAAGGGCTGCGCGGCAACGGTGCAGCACCAGAGCGCAACGAGCGTTGCGCCGATCCGGCGCACCCCGAGCCAGCGGAGAGTAGCGGTCGCTGTCATGGTGGAATACCTGGCGTGATCGGGCGTGAAACGCCTGCCGGGAGCAGGCAAGACCGAGAGATTACCGTGTTTCACAAGCGCAACGCGAGCGGCCGATGCGTCGGCGCCGGCCTGCCGGAACGCGTTTTCGGCAATTTCGTCGCGAAATAATCATCGGAAGTGTCTAAAGTATCGGAACGATTTGCCGCTAAGTCCGGGATGGGGCGGTAATGGCGCGCCGCACGGATGCGGCTGGTTTGTTCAATAAAGGCTTGATATGTCGACACCGCTGTTCGGAAAGTTGTTTGCGCAACCCGTTGCGATCGACCCTGGAACGGCGAGTACGCGGATTTATACGCATGAGCGCGGTGTGGTGCTGAACCAGCCGTCGGTCGTCTGCTTCCGCAAGGGCGGGGCGTCCGACGCGCGGCCGACCCTCGAAGCGGTCGGCGAGCTCGCGAAGGCGCTGCTCGGCCGCGAGCCAGGGCACCTGGAGGCCGTGCGGCCGATGCGGCACGGCGTGATCGCCGATGCGCACGCCGCCGTGCAGATGATCCGCCGCTTCATCGACATGTCGCGCACGCGTTCGCGCTTCAGCCGCCGTGTCGAGGTCACGCTGTGCGTGCCGTCGGATGCGACGGCGGTCGAGCGCCGCGCGATCCGCGAGGCCGCGTTCGCGGCCGGTGTGTCGGAGGTCGAACTGATCGAGGAAGCGCTCGCGGCCGGGCTCGGCGCGGGGCTGCCGGTGACCGAGCCGGTCGGCTCGATGGTCATCGACATCGGCGCCGGGACGACCGAAGTCGCGGTGATCGCGCTCGGCGGCATCGTCTACCGCGAGTCGATCCGCGTCGGCGGCAACCAGTTCGACGCGGCGATCATCAACTACGTGCGCAACGTGTACGGCGTGCTGCTCGGCGAGCAGACGGCCGAGCGCGTGAAGAACGCGATCGGCTCGGCCACCCGCGCCGTGCCGCGCACGTCGACCCGCGCGATCGGGCGCGGCATCGAGGACGGCCTGCCGCGCTCGATCGAGCTGTCCAACCACGACGTGGCGGACGCGCTGGCCGCGCCGCTCAAGCAGGTGATCGGCGCGGTGAAATCGGTGCTGGAAAACGCGCCGGCCGAACTCGTGACCGACATCGCGCATCGCGGCGTGGTGCTGACGGGCGGCGGCGCGCTGCTCGCGGATCTCGAGCGCCTGCTGCGCGACGAGACGGGCCTGGTCGCCCGGATCGCCGACGATCCGGCCACCTGCGCGGTGCGTGGCGCCGGCGAGGCGATGGGGCGGCTTGCGATGTGTCCGGTGGATTGACGCCGGCCGCGCACACTCGTTGACGTTTCCTGAAAGTCTTTCGAACCCCGAAGCGCCAGCATGCCGCACGTCGTCCGGTTTCTCCGGACACGTTCGACACGTCATGCCGGCCGCGTGATCTGGACATGCGCGAGCGCGGCGTGGCAGTATGCCGGGCCGCGTGCCGGACAAGCCGGCGGCGTACTTCTCCAGGAGTTCGACACCATTGAAGCAGCGATTCAAGTGGGGCTGCATGGCCCGGATCGGCCGTGTGCTGGCCGCGTTCGCATGCCTATGGATCGTCGCGGCGGTCGTGCTCGTCGGCGCGGGGATGCGGATGCCGAGCGAGCCGGCCGATGTCGCGGTGATCTTCGGCAATGCGCTGGATGACCGCGGCGCGCCGAAACCCGTGCTGGCCGCGCGGCTCGACGTCGGCGTGCGCTGCTATCGCGAAGGGCAATGCCCGGCGTTCCTCGTCAGCGGCGCGATCGACGGCCCCGGGCTGAACGAGGCGACCGCGATGCGTGACTATCTGGTCGCGCGCGGCGTGCCGGCCGACCGGATCGCCGTCGACGATCAAGGCGACAACACGCTCGCGACCGCCCAGCACACGCGGGCGTACCTGCAGGCGCACCGGATGTCGCGCGTGCTGATCATCAGTCAGTACTACCACCTCGCGCGGGCGCGCCTCGCGTTCGAGCGAGTCGGCATCTCCGGCGCGAACATCTCCGCCGCGTATCCGCATCACTTCCAGTTGCGCGATATCTATTCGAGCTGGCGGGAAGTGCCGGCGTATGCGGTCTATGTGCTGCGTCTGTGGCTCAATCCCGATGCACGGCCCGTATCGTTCCGGCCGATGCTTTATCTGATGAGCCTGTTTTCGTAACACGGCCCCGCGCGGTGTCTGCCGCGCGTGTGCCGCGTTTCGATTTTCAGCACGGTCGCCTTTTTCGTTTCCGATTTTCACGCTAATCACACCGCCGATTCATGCCGAATCCGGTGCGCCATCCCATTGATGGAATCGGTACCGCCGTCGCCGGATGATTAATGGCGATCGAGTCGCGGAATTCAACCGACGCCGGATTCGAAAGCGATTTGCAGGATGTTGAAAATTCGCTTTTGGTTCGGCGAATCAACGCGCTCTGCGATTTTTCCGGCCCGTCGGGGTGAGCGCGGATATATCCCTGGCGCAAATTCCATTCCAAATCCCGGATGCGCGTATCGGTGTTTCCACTGAGTGCGCGGCCCGGAACGCCTTGACGCGCCTTGCGCGGAATTACCGGAACGCTTCAGTAGTTCTATTCTCGGCTCCCCAGCGCCAGTAAAAAGTACATATTCGATTGATCTTGATCAAATAGTAAAACATCGACTGGAAAACCCTTTTTGTTTGATATAGCCTTGTCTGACAAAAGCGGGGCGGTAATCAAATCAACCAGAAAGTCGCTGCATAAAAACAGGGGGCACGGGTCATGTCATTCGGCTAGTTTTGCATTCGCAAACGAGAATCGATTAACCAGCAGTTCATCCACGAATAAACCGACGTCGTTCCGCGACTGCCGGCGGGGACGCTTTCGTCCCGGATATTCCGCCGTGGCCGGTCCGATTCAGCGGTCCAGCTGATGCCGAGGGGAAGCATGAATATTGCGCATTCGAAAAAGAGCGGCGAGTCGTTTCCGAGATTCCTGTTACCGACCGGCGTTTTCCTCGCCTTGTCGGGTGCGGGCATCGTTTCCGCCTATGCGACCTGCTCGACGGCAGGCACGACGGTGACCTGTTCGGGTGTCGCGAATCCGCTGGCGCCCAGCTATTCGAACAGCGCGAACAACCTGAACGTCACGGTGAACCCCGGCGCGAGCGTCGGCGTGCTGCTCGGCGTGGGCGGCACCGCGATGTCGCTGACCGGCAGCAACAACACGCTGACCAACAACGGCACGATCGATCCGTCCGTGCTCGGCTCGGGCCTCGGCGTGCTGTCGAGCGGCGCGGTGGTCGGCAATGCGGCGGCGAGCACCACGACCGTGACCAACAACGGCACGATGAACGGCTCGACCGGTGTCGCGGTCAGCGGCGTGACGGGCATGGCGCTGTCGGTGCAGAACGGCACGGGCGGCACGTCGACGATCACCAACACCGGCACGATGGGCACGACCGCGCTGGCCGGCGCGACGCTCATCGGCGCGGATGCGCCCGTGGTCGCCGCATACGGCGGCGGCACGGTCAACATGACGAACAGCGGGACGATCACCGGCCGCGTGTCGCTCGGATCGAACGGCACGCCCGGGCTCGGCAATACCTTTACCAACTCGGGCACGATCAACGGCAGCGTGTCGATGGGCGCGAACAGCACCAACACGTTCAATGCCGTGACGGGCTCGTCGGTCAACACGGCGGGCGGCACGGGCGGCGCGTTCAACATCACGGTCGGCCCGGTCACGCTCGGCGTCGCGGCGACCGGCACCGTCGACGGCGGCGCCGGCGGCAACAACACGCTGGTGCTGCAGCAAGGCGTGTCGGCCAATGGCACCATCGCGGTCAACAACTACATCAACTTCAATCATCTCGACGTCACGAGCGGCAACTGGACGATCAACGGCGCGTCGACCGCGCAGGACGCGACGCTGGCGGGCGGCGTCGCGATCATCGGCGACAACGCGTCGCTCGGCACGGGCACGATCACGGCCACCGGCGGTGCGCTGCAGGCCGGCGCCGCCGGGCTCGACGTCAGCAACAACGTGAATCTCGGCGCGGGCGGGCTGACGGTGCAGGGCGCCACAGGCCTCTCGCTGTCGGGCACGGTGTCGGGCGCCGGCGCGCTGACGAAGAACGACGGCGGCATCCTGACGCTGTCGGGCGCGAACAGCTACACGGGCGGCACGAACCTGAACGCCGGCGGCCTCGTGGTCGGCAACAACGACGCGCTCGGCACCGGTGCGCTGAACGTCAACGCGTCGGCGTCGCTCGATACGAGCACGAACGTGACGCTCGGCAACGCGGTCAATCTCGCGACGGGCGCGACGCTGGCGCTGGGCGGCAGCAACGATCTCGGCCTGGCCGGCACGATCAGCGGCGCCGGCGGCCTCGTGAAGAACGGCACGGCCATCGCAACGCTGACCGGTACGAACACGTACACCGGCGACACGACGATCAACAGCGGCACGCTGGCGCTCGGCGCGGGCGGCAGCCTCGCGTCCACGGGCACGGTCAACCTCACCGGCGCGGGGGCGACGTTCGACCTGGCAGGCGCGACGGGCGCGCAGACGATCGGTTCGCTCGCCGGGGCGGCCGGCACGAACGTGAACCTCGGCGGCAATTCGCTGACGCTCGACGGCAGCGCGAATACGACCTACGCCGGCACGATCGCCGGCACGGGCGGCTTGACGCTGTCGGGCACCGGCACGCAGGCGCTGACCGGCGCGAACGTCTACACGGGCGACACGAACCTGAACGGCGGCAACGTCGTCGTCGGCAGCAACACGGCGCTGGGCTTCGGCGCGATCAACGTCAACGGCTCGTCGACGCTCGATGCGAGCACCAACGTGTCGCTGGCGAATGGCGTCAACCTCGCCACCGGCACGACGCTTACGGTCGGCGGCAGCACCGATCTCGGGCTGAGCGGCACGATCGCCGGCGCGGGCGGGCTGGTGAAGAACGGTGCGGCGGCGCTGACGCTGACGGGCGCGAACAGTTACACGGGCGGCACGACGCTGAACGCCGGCGGCCTCGTGCTCGGCAACGACGCGGCGCTGGGCTCCGGCGCGCTGAGCGTCGGCGGCGCGGCGACGCTCGATACGACCACGAGCCTGTCGGTCTCCAACGCGATCGATATCGGCACCAGCGCGACGCTGACGCTCGGCGGCAGCAACGCACTCGGCTTGAGCGGCGCGATCACCGGTGCCGGCGCGCTCGTGAAGGACGGCGCAGCGACCACGACGCTGACGGGCACGAATACCTACACGGGCGGCACGACGATCAACGCCGGCACACTGGCGATCGGCGCGGGCGGCAGCCTGTCGTCCACGGGGACGGTGAACCTGGCCAATGCGGGCGCCGCATTCGACATCGCCGCGGGCGGCGCACAGTCGATCGGCGCGCTGTCGGGCGCGGCCGGCACGAGCGTGAACCTGGGCGCAAACGCGCTGACGCTGGGCGGGAGCGCGAGCGGCACGTTCGGCGGCACGATCGGCGGCACGGGCAGCCTGACGCTGAACGGCACCGGCACGCAGACGCTGAACGGCGTGAATACCTATACAGGCGGCACGAACCTGAACAGCGGCAGCCTCGTGCTCGGCAACAACGCGGCGCTCGGCAGTGGCGCGCTGAATGTCGGCGGCGCGGCGACGCTCGATACGAACGCGAGCCTGTCGGTCGCCAACGCGATCGATATCGGCACGAGCGCGACGCTGACGCTCGGCGGCAGCAACGCACTCGGGCTGAGCGGTGGGATTTCCGGTGCCGGCGCGCTCGTGAAGGACGGCGCGGCGACGACCACGCTGACGGGGACGAACACCTACACGGGCGGCACGACGATCAACGCCGGCACGCTGGCGGTCGGCGCGGGCGGCAGCTTCGCAACGACCGGCACGATGAATCTCGCGAGCGCGGGCGCGACGCTCGACCTGAGCGGTGCGTCGGGTGCGCAGTCGCTCGGCGCGCTGTCCGGCGTCGCGGGGACGAGCATCGATCTGGGCGCAAACGCGCTGACGCTGGGCGGGACGGCAAGCGGCACGTTCGGCGGCACGATCGGCGGCACCGGCAGCCTCACGCTGAACGGCACCGGCACGCAGACGCTGAACGGCGCGAGCACCTATTCGGGCGGCACGAACCTGATCAGCGGCGGCCTCGTGCTCGGCAACAACGCGGCGCTGGGCTCCGGCGCATTGAATGTCGGCGGCGCGGCGACGCTCGATACGAACACGAACCTGTCGGTCACCAACGCGATCGATCTCGGCACGGGCGCGACGCTGACGCTCGGCGGCAGCAACACACTCGGCTTGAGCGGCGCGATTTCCGGCGCAGGCGCGCTCGTGAAGGACGGCGCGGCGACGACCACGCTGACGGGGACGAATACCTATACCGGCGGCACCACGATCAACGCCGGCACGCTCGCGGTCGGCGCGGGCGGCAGCCTCGCTGCGACCGGCACGATGAATCTCGCGGGTGCAGGCGCGACCCTCGACCTGAGCGGCGCATCGGGCGGGCAGACGCTCGGTGCGCTGTCGGGCGTGGCCGGCACCAATGTGAGCCTGGGCGCGAATGCGCTGACGCTGGGCGGCACCGCGAGCGGCACCTTCGGCGGCGTCATCGGCGGCACCGGCGGCCTGACGCTCGCGGGCACCGGCACCCAAACGCTGTCCGGCGCGAACACCTACACCGGCGGCACGACGATCAACGGCGGCAGCACGCTCGCGCTCGGCGCGGGCGGCAGTCTCGCGTCGACGGGCACGGTGAATCTGGCCGGCGCGGGCGCGACGTTCGACCTGGGCGGTGCGTCGGGCGCGCAGACGATCGGCGCGCTGACCGGCGCGACCGGCTCGACCGTGAACCTCGGCGCGAATGCGCTGACGCTGAGCGGCAGCGGCAACAACACGTTCGGCGGCGCGATCGGTGGCACGGGCAGTCTGACGCTGGCCGGTGCCGGCACGCAGACGCTGACGGGCGCGAACACGTACACCGGCGGCACGACGATCAACGGCGGCAGCACGCTTGCGCTCGTTTCGGGCGGCAGCCTCGCATCGACCGGCACGGTGAGCCTGGCCGGCACGGGCGCGACATTCGACGTGAGCGGCGCAGTGGGCCCCGAGACGATCGGCGCGCTGTCGGGCGTGGCGGGCACGAGCGTGAATCTCGGCGCGAATGCGTTGACGCTGAACGGCAGCGTTGCCAGTACGTTCGGCGGGACGATCGGCGGCACCGGCGCCGTGACGGTCGCGGGCACCGGCACACAGACGCTCACGGGCGCGAACACGTACACCGGCGGCACGACGATCAACGGCGGCAGCACGCTCGCGCTCGGTTCGGGCGGCAGCCTCGCCTCGGGCAGCACGGTGAACCTCGCGGGCACGGGCGCGACGTTCGATCTGAGCGGCGCGTCGGGCACGCAGACGCTCGGCACGCTGACCGGCACGACCGGCTCGAACGTGAACCTCGGCGCGAACGCGCTGACGCTGAACGGCAGCGGCAACGGCACGTTCGGCGGCGCGATCGGCGGCACCGGCGGCCTGACGCTCGCGGGCACCGGCACGCAGACGCTGACGGGCGCGAACACGTACACGGGCGGCACGACGATCAACGGCGGCAGCACGCTTGCGCTCGGCTCGGGCGGGAGCCTCGCGTCGACGGGGACGGTGAATCTCGCCGGGTCGGGCGCGACGTTCGACGTGAGCGGCGCAGCGGGCACCGAGACGATCGGCGCACTGTCGGGCGTGGCGGGCACGAACGTGAACCTCGGCGCGAACGCGTTGACGCTGAACGGCAGCGGCGCCAGCACGTTCGGCGGGGTCATCGGCGGCACCGGCGCCGTAACGGTCGCGGGCACCGGCACGCAGACGCTCACGGGCGCGAACACGTACACGGGCGGCACGACGATCAACGGCGGCAGCACGCTCGCGCTCGGTTCCGGCGGCAGCCTCGCGTCGACGGGTGCGGTGAACCTCGCCGGCACCGGCGCGACGTTCGACGTGAGCGGCGCAGCGGGCACGCAGACGATCGGCACGTTGTCCGGCGCGGCCGGCAGCACCGTGAACCTCGGCGCGAACGCGCTGGCGTTGAACGGCAGCACCAACGGCACGTTCGACGGCGTCATCGGCGGCACCGGCGGCGTGACGGTCGCCGGCACCGGCGTTCAGACGCTGACCGGCAGCAACACGTACACGGGCGGCACGACGATCGCGTCGGGCGGCACGCTGCAGCTCGGCAACGGCGGCACGTCGGGCAGCGTGGTCGGCAATGTCGTCGACAACGGCGCACTGATCGTCAACCAGTCCGGCAGCGTGACGCTCGCGAACGTGCTGTCCGGCACCGGTTCGCTGACCCAGGCCGGCAGCGGCGCCCTGACGCTGACGGGCACCAATACGCTGAGCGGCCCGACGACCGTCGCCGCGGGCACGCTCGACGTCGCCGGTTCGCTCGCCCAGTCGGCCGTGACCGTGCAGAACGGCGCGACGCTGACGGGCACCGGCACGGTCGGCGGCGTCGTGGTCCAGAGCGGCGGGATCGCGGCCGCGTCGCAACCGGGCGCGGCGCTGAACGTCGCCGGCAACGTCACGTTCCAGCCGGGCTCGACGCTGCAGGTCGCGGTCACGCCGCAGCAAAGCGGCAGCATTGCCGCGGGCGGCACGGCGACGCTGAACGGCGGCACCGTGCAGGTGCTCGCGAACCAGGCCAGCTTCCAGCCGAGCACGACGTACACGATCCTCAGCGCATCGTCGGGCGTGCAGGGCGCGTTCAGCCAGGTGAACTCGAACTACGCGTTCCTGATGCCGACGCTCAGCTACGATCCGAACCACGTGTACCTGCGGCTCGTGACGAACGGCACGGCGCTGCCCGACGTCGCGACGACGCCGAACCAGCGCTCGGTCGCCACCGCGATCGGTGCGCTCGGCGCGGGCAACACGCTGTACGACAAGGTGCTGACGACCGATGCGGCCACCGCGCGCCAGGCGTACTCGGTGCTCGACGGCGAACTGCAGGCGAGCCTGAAGAGCATGCTGCTGCTCGACAGCCGCTATGTGCGCGATGCCGTGACCGATCGCGTGCGCCAGGGCCTCGCGCCCGGATCGGGGCCGCTCGCGGCGCTGTCGTCGGGCGGGGCCGCGCTGTGCGGCGACAACACGGCCGGCGTGACCGACCCGACGCTCGCGCCCGAGCGCCGGATCGGCTCGCGCGAGGGCTGCTACGGCGGCACGCCTTACCAGCCGGTGGTGTGGGGACAGGCGTTCGGTGGCCGCAGCCGGCTCGCGGGCGACGGCAACGCGTCGACGATCAACCGCAGCATGACCGGCTTCATCGCCGGTGCCGACATGGCGCTCAACGACAAGTGGCGTGCCGGTCTGGCCGCGGGCGTCACGCACAGCTCGCTCGACAACGACCAGAGTTCGTCGGCGGCGGTCAACAGCTACTACCTGTCGCTGTACGGCGGTGCGCAGTACGGCGCGCTCGGCGTGCGCGGCGGCGCGTCGTACACGTGGTACCGGATCAACACCGACCGCTATCCGGGCTTCGCGGGCTTCTCGGACCACAATTCGGCCGGCTACAACGCGCATTCGGCGCAGGTGTTCGGCGAAGTCGGCTACGCGCTGCCGCTCGGGCCGGTCGCGCTCGAACCGTTCGCGGGTCTGGCCTACGTGAACCTGCATACCGACGGCTATACCGAAAGCGGTGGTGCTGCGGCGCTGCAGGCAGGCGGCCAGACGACCCACATCGGGTTCTCGACGCTCGGCCTGCGCGCCGCGTCGCAGCTCGGTTCGATCGCGAGCGGCACGTTCACCGCGCGCGGCACGGTCGGCTGGCGGCATGCGTTCGGCAACGTGCGGCCGTCGTCGGCGTTCACGTTCGCGAACGGCGGCACGTCGTTCCAGGTATCGGGCGTGCCGATTGCTCGCGACAGCGCGGTACTCGAGGCCGGCATCGACGCGAACATCACGAAGCGCCTGACGCTCGGCCTCACGTTCAGCGGCCAGTACGGCAGCGGCGTGCGCGACAACGCGGTGCTCGGCAACATCCTGTGGAAGTTCTGACCGGCGTGTGACATGCCTGTGCGCGACGCCATGCGGCGACGGTAACGTCGCATGGCGCCGCGTCTTTTTCGTCGCTGCGCGCTTTCCCCGTTCTGGCCTATCCTGTGCGAAACACGCGACGCGCGCCGCGCGTTGCGCCTCGACACAGGAGCATCGATGCCGAATCACGCCGAAGCCACCACGACGCAGGCGCCGCAAGTCGCGCCGCTTCCTCCGACCCAAGCGTCCGGCCCCGCATTCATCGCGCCCGAAGCCGATCCGCAGGCGCTCGCGCGCAACAACCAGTACGTGCTGAAATCCGGCGACGCGTTCGTGGTCGGCGACGCGCTCGGCGACATCAGCGGGCGCGACGACGGCCTGTACGTCGACGACATGCGCGTGCTGTCGACCTGGCGCCTGACCTTCGGCGGCCGCGCGCCGTCGCTGCTGTCGGGCGCGACGAGCGCGGACAACGCGTCGTTTACCGCGCACCTGACGAACCGCCCGCTGCCGCCGCTCGGCGGCAAGGAGACGCCCGAGGGCGTGATCCACATCGAACGCACGCGCGTGCTCGCGGGCGACGTGCTGTACGAAGCGCTGACGCTGACGAACTACGGCGCGAGCGAGGCCGAAGTGCCGCTGTCGCTGTCGTTCGCGGCGGATTTCAAGGACATGTTCGAAGTGCGCGGCACGCTGCGCCCGAAGCGTGGCACGGTGGGCGCGCCGCGCGTCGACGCCGGCGCGGTGCGGCTGCGCTACGACGGCCTCGACAAAGTCGAGCGCAACGTGACCGTGCATTTCTCGCCGGCGCCAGACGCGCTGTCGGTCGATCGTGCCGACTACACGCTGACGATCGCCGCGCAGGCATGCGTGTCGATCTACCTGACCGTCGATGCGACGCTCGATTCGGCGCACCACGCCGCGGACCCGGGATGCGGGCGTGTCGCGCTGCGCACCGCGCTCGTCGGCGTGCACCGCGAGATGCGTTCGCGACGCGAGTCGATGGCGCGCGTGCACACCGGCAATCCGCTGTTCGACGCGTGGCTCGACCGGTCGCTCGCGGATCTCGGGCTGCTCACGACGCAGCTCGACACCGGGCCGTATCCGTATGCGGGCATTCCGTGGTTCTCGACCCCGTTCGGCCGCGACGCGGTGATCACGTCGCTGCAGATGCTGTGGCTGCAACCGTCGCTCGCGCGCGGCGTGCTGCGCTTTCTCGCGGCGCATCAGGCGCGCGAGACTTCCGCGTTCCGCGATGCCGAGCCCGGCAAGATCATGCACGAGTTCCGCCGTAGCGAGATGGCCGCGACGGGCGAGGTGCCGTTTGCGCTGTATTACGGCGGCGTCGACACGACCCCGCTGTTCATCGTGCTCGCGGGCGCGTACGTCGAGCATACCGGCGACGATGCGCTGATCGACGAGCTGTGGCCCGCGCTCGAGCGTGCCGCGCAATGGGTGATCGACAAGTGCGACCGCAATCCGTACGGGCTGCTCGACTACCAGCGCACGTCGGAGCGCGGCCTCGCGAACCAGGGCTGGAAGGACAGTCACGACTCGGTGTTCCACGCGGATGGCCGCTTCCCGGACGGCCCGATCGCGCTCGTCGAAGTGCAGGCGTATGCGTGCGCGGCGCTCGACGCGATGTCGATGTGCTCGCGCCGGCGCGGGCACGCGGCCGATGCGACGCGCTATGCGCTGCGCGCGAAGGCGCTGCGCGACCAGGTCGACGCGCTGTTTTGGATGCCGGACGCCCAGTTCTACGGGATCGCGCTCGACGGTCACGGCGATCTGTGCCGCGTGCTCGCGTCGAACGCGGGCCAGCTGCTCGCGTTCGGGCTGCCCGACGCGCAGCGCGGCGCGGCGGTCGCGAGCGTGCTCGGCTCGACGCTGTTCCAGACGGGCTGGGGCATCCGCACGCTCGCGGCCGGCCAGCCGCGCTTCAACCCGATGGCTTATCACAACGGGTCGGTGTGGCCGCACGACAATGCGCTGATCGCGCGCGGGCTCGCGCGCTACGGCGACAAGACGGCCGCGGTGAACCTTTTGCGCGCGTTGTTCGAGGCGGCCGTCAGCTTCGAGATGCGGCTGCCGGAGCTGTTCTGCGGGTTCCCGCGCCGGCGCGGCGAACCGCCGACGGCCTATCCGGTCGCGTGCCTGCCGCAGGCGTGGGCGGCCGGTGCGCCGTTCATGATGCTGCAGGCGTGTCTGGGCGTGAGCGTCGACGCGGCGCGCCACGAGGTGCGGGTCGAGCGCCCGACGCTGCCTGAAGGCGTCGACTGGCTGCGCATCGACGACCTGCGCGTCGGCGACGAAACCGTCTCGCTGACGTTCCGTCGTGTCGACGGCCAGGTGGTCGCGGCGGCGGCACAGCCGGGTCGCGTGAAGGTGGTCGCGCTGCTGTAGTGCAGGCGTGCGCGAAGGTTGCGCGATGTCGCGCCACGTTCGCGCGCAGCGGCATAGAATCATGACATGACCCTTGAACGATGGCGGAGGCAATGACGATGACGACCGACAATCGGCCCGACGACGGCGAGCAGAAGCTCGAGAATCTGGAAGCGGCGGTCGACCACCTGCACAAGTCGATCGAGTCGCAGAGCATCGCGGCGGGGGCGGCGAAGGGCATCCTGTTCAGCCTGATCGAAACGCTCGGCGCGCTGATCGGCGATCCCGACCTGCCCGAACATGCGCGCTCGGGCTACGAGGCGCTGCGCGACAAGGCGAGCGAATTGCGCAGCGGGCTCGACCGGCACTGACAAACCGGCAGCACCGGCGCCGGCCGCCCGGCCCGCGCCGGTGCTGCCCAATCCTGCGCGGCGCGCACAAAACCCCGTGCGCTCAATGAGTTAGCCATCTGGTGCGCAGGATATCCACAAGCTTGCCAACACAATCTGTGGAGAACCCCGCCTGCCCCGATCCGGACGCGCAGCACACGCGGCGAGACCGCAAACGATGCCGCGTCGTTGACCTGCCGGGCTCGATCTACTGAATCCCCTTTTGTATCAGGATGTTACGTGTCACATCGGGGGAATATCCACAGGCTTGCCAACAAAATCTGTGGATAAGTCTCACCTGATTGCTTCCTGATGGTTGAGGATCCCGCGTGCGGTGGCCGGTGCGCCGAACCCCGTGCGCACGGGCTGCCCGATGTGTGCATTGGCGCCGTAATTCGTGCGCGATCAACGAGTTAGGCCCCGGGTACCCAGGATATCCACATCCTTGCCAACAAAATCTGTGGACAAGCCGGCCCCGTCATTCGACCGGCGCCGCGTCGGCCGCTTCCGCGACGATCCAGTCGCGAAACAGCGTCATCGCCGGCGTGAGCGGCTTCGACTTCAGCGACGTGAGCCAGTAGCCGCCCGCGCGCACGTCGATGTCGAGCGGCCGCGCGAGCAGGCCCAACTGCAGTTCGCGCGCGAACATACAGGCCGGCGCGAGCGCGATGCCCGCGCCTTGCATCGCCGCCTCCACCATCAGCCGCGACGAATCGAACACCGGCCCGTTGACCGACCAGGGTTCGAGCTGCGCGGCGTCGAACCAGCCGAGCCATTCGTCGGTGCGGTACGAGCGCAGCAGCGTTTCGTTCGCGAGATCGGCCGGCGCCGCGAGGCGGCGCGCGATCTCCGGCGCGCACAGCGCGGTGAGCGGCGCGTCGAGCAGCCGCTCGTTGCGCGTCGCCGGCCAGTTGCCTTCACCGAAGCGGATCGCGAAATCGAGGCCCTCGGCCGCGAGGTCGACGACGTTGTTGTTGGTCCGCAGCCGCAGCTCGACGAACGGGTGCGTGTCGCCGAAGCGCTTCAACCGTGGCATTAGCCAGCCTATGGCAAAGGTGCCGACGGCGCCGAGCGTGAGCACCTCGTGGAAGCGCCCGCCGTCGAACTGCTTGAGCACGGTTTCGATCCGGCTGAAGGCGTCGCTGAGCACCGGCAGCAGCGCGCGTCCTTCGTCGGTGAGGCCGAGCCCGCGCGGCAGCCGCGTGAACAGCGCGCAGCCGAGCCGTTCCTCCAGCGAGCGCACCTGCTGGCTCACGGCCGCCTGCGTCACGCTCAGCTCGAGGCCGGCGCGCGTGAAATTCAGGTGGCGCGCCGACGATTCGAACGCGCGCAATGCATTCAGCGGAAGGTGAGGGCGGAGCTTAGTCATAAGAATTTCTTGTGGCAGCGCTCAATTATCGTTGCTTGTCAGGCAACCGTAAAGTCACGATAGTGCTGTCTCGCCGGCCGGCCGTTTCGCATCCCATTCCACCACGAGAGACCTCACATGACCTACTCATCGCAACGTCGAACCCTGTTGCTGGCCGCCGCGACGGCGCCGCTCGTCCTGACCGTCACCGCGTGCGCGTCGTCGCCGGCCGCGGGGCAGGACGTTTCGTCCGCGACGTCGTTCGCCGCGCTCGAGCACGCGGCCGGCGGCCGTCTCGGCGTGTGCGCGATCGACGCCGCGAGCGGCCGGCGCGCGCAGCATCGCGCGGACGAGCGCTTCCCGTTCTGCAGCACGTTCAAGGCGATGCTGGGCGCGGCGGTGCTCGCGCACAGCGTCGATCGTCCGGGATTGCTGCAGCAGCGCGTGACCTACGGGCCGGCCGATCTCGTGAACTACTCGCCGGTGTCGGGCCAGCATGTCGGCACGGGGATGACCGTCGCCGAGTTGTGCGAGGCGGCGATCCAGTACAGCGACAACTCGGCCGCGAATCTCGCGATGAAGCTGATCGGCGGACCGTCGGCGGTGACCGCGTATGCGCGCTCGATCGGCGACGACGCGTTCCGGCTCGATCGCTGGGAGACCGAACTGAACACGGCGTTGCCGGGCGACCCGCGCGACACGACGACGCCGGCCGCGATGGCCGCGAGCATGCGCGTGCTCACGTTGGGCGACGCGCTGCCACCCGCGCAGCGTGCGCAGTTCGTTGCATGGCTGCGCGGCAACAAGGTCGGCGACAAGCGGATTCGCGCGGGCGTGCCGGCCGGGTCGCAGGTGGGCGACAAGACCGGCACCGGCGACTACGGGACGACGAACGATGCGGGCGTGATCTGGCTGCCGTCGCGCGCGCCGATCGTGCTCGCCGTGTACTACACGCAGACGCGTGCCGATGCGAAGCCGAAGGACGACGTGATCGCGGCGGCCGCACGGATCGCGGTCGCGACGCTCGCTTGAGCTGGCGCCGGCGCGGCGTGCGTGATCGATGGATGGATGAATGAAGCGGCGGAGGCGCGCGCCGTGCCGCAGTCGTGGTCGGCATGTCGAAACGTTGCGCGATCAACGACTTAGGTCACGCATGCTCAGGATATCCACATGCTTGCCAACAAAAATTGTGGACAAGCGCGCCATCGGTCGCGTTCATCGCGCGGCGACCGCCGTGATCGCATGCGACAGGCGTTGCGCGAGGCCCGCCTGCACGGTTCGAAGCGGCGCGGACAAAGCCTTTCGGATCAAGCGCTTGAGCATGGTATGCGCAGGCTATCCACACGCTTGCCAACAAAATCTGTGGGTAAGTGGCGTGGCGTGCGCGACAGGCGGCGCTTCGCATCACGTGACGACACGCGAGCGGGGTTTTGCCGGTCGACGGTCGCCTTTCGCCCGCCGTGTGCCGCATTCGAAGCGACGCGGACAAAGCGTTTCGGATCAAGCGCTTGATCGCGCTATGCGCAGGCTATCCACATGCTTGCCAACAAAATCTGTGGGTAAGTCGCGAACGACACGCATCGTGCGTCGTGCATCGCCGAGTCGCCAACGTGGCATCGTGATGCGATGTGCGGCGAACCGGCGCATCTGACGGCCGGTTGCGCGCCGCGTCTGCATCACGCGTGCCAAAGTCCGTCGGATCAAGGGCTTAGCGTTGTGGTGCGCAGGATATCCACAAGCTTGCCAACATTTTCTGTGGAGAACTTCGCGATCGCGATCGGGCCGCACAGCACAGCGTGCCAACCGTAGTCGGCGCGCCGGCTCACGCTGTGCAAATGCCCGCCACGGCGACCTTCTGAAACAAATGCGGGCTCGCGACGGCGGATGACGGATAGGCCGACAGCTTCGCGACGAACTCGGGATGCGTGAAGGCCGCGCGGAACGCGGCGGTCGACTCCCAGACCGCCTGGTTGAAGTAAGTCGGGCTGTCGCCGAGCGCGCGATGCAACTGCGTCGAAATGAATCCCGGCTGTCGTTTCATGAACGCGGCGTCGTCCTTCCACACGGCCAGGAAGTCGGCTTCATCGGCCGGATCCAGCGTGAAGACGTTGAGGAGGACGATGGGTTCGGCGTCGATGCCGAGCTGTTGCTGGATCGGAAAGTTCGGATCCATCGGTTTGAAATGTGACATGGGCACGCCTTCCTGTAGGTAATGGGCCAACGGTGCGATCACGCATGCCCATCGGGCGCGTGAGCGGCGGACATCGTCGACAGAACGCGAATCGCCGCATCGAGATCGGTCGAACTGAACTGGCCGGCGAGGCCGCGGACATGCTGTTGCCAGTGCTCGACCACCGCCTGATAGGCCGCGGCACCGCGCGGCGTCAGCGCATACAACGGCGAGCGCTTGTGCGTCGGGTTCGGCAGCGGTTGCACGAGTCCTTCTTCGGTCAGTACGTTGACCTGCTTCAGGACGGCCTGCCGCGTGATGCCCATCGCGTCGGCGATCTGCGGGATGTTCGGGGCGTCCGGCGCCATCGAGATGGCGCCCAGCACTTGCCAGCGTGCGCTGGTCAGGCCGTGCGGCGCGGCAAAGGTATTGCCCCATTCGATCAGCAGGCCGTTCAGGCGGAAGACGGACAGCGCGACGGCGGTCAACTTGGCGGGTTTCGTCATGGTCGGGATGCGCGATGAATTGACAACTACTTTACGTAATGGACAACGGGTTGTCAAATATGGCCGCAGATTCGCCCGGGCTGGCGCATTCGCTGCGCACGAGCGTCAAGTTCTTTCGGATCAATGGCTTGCTGCCGTTAGCGGCAGGTTGTCCACAAGCTTGCCAACACAATCTGTGGACAAGCTGCGGATCGCCGTGGGTCAGGCCGGCACGGGAAAGCGCACCGTCACGGTCAGCCCGCGCCCGCCTGGCGTCGTGCCGAGCGCGACCGTCGCGCGATGCTGTTCGGCGATCCGCTTGACGATCGACAGCCCGAGGCCGCTGCCCGACGCCGTGACGGCCTGCGCGCCTTCGCCGCGATAGAAGCGCTCCCACACTTCCGTGCGCTCGGCTTCCGGGATGCCCGGGCCGTCGTCGGCGACTTCGAGCACGGGGGTGGCGCCGTCGACGCGCGCGGATACGTCGACGCGTGCGCCGTCGCCCGCGTAGCGGATCGCGTTGTCGACGAGGTTGTTCAGCAGTACGCGCAATGTGTCCACATTGCCGGCGGCCATCACCGGCGACGACACGATCGCGCCGAGGTCGATCCGGTGCGCATCGGCGACGCGCGTTCGGTCGGCAACCACCGAGCGGCACAGCGCGGCGAGGTCGACGGGCGTGGACGCCGACGCGCTCGCCTGCGCATCGGGTTCGAGGCGCGCGAGCGTCAGCAACTGCTCGGCGAGGTGGCCGAGGCGTGTCGTGCCCGCGTGAATCTGCGCGAGGATCTGCTCGCGTTCGTCGGCGCTCGCCGCGCGCCGCAGCAATTGCGACTGGATCGACAGCCCCATGATCGGCGTGCGCAGCTCGTGCGCGGCATCGGCGATGAAGTGGCGCTGCAGCGTGAACGAGCGGTCGAGCCGCGCGAGCAGGTCGTTGATCGCTTCGGCGAGCGGCCGCACCTCGTTCGGCATCGACGCGACGTCGACCGGTTCCAGATTGTTCGCATTCCTGCGCTTCAGGCCCGATGCGATCGTGCGCAGCGGCCGCAGCCCCGCGCCGATGCCGAACCACAGGCCGATTGCGAGCACCGGCAGCATCGAGAACACCGGCCACAGCAAATGCACCGCGATGCCCGCGATCGCTTCCCAGCGCGCATGACGCGCCTGCGCGAGCCGGATTGTCGTGCCGCCACGTTGGGTCACATAGGTGCGCCACGGCTGGCCGCCGACGTCGACGCTGCCGACGCCCGTCTGCGCGGGCGGCGGCAGCGCGGATTCGCGATCGGTCGAGTAGACCAGTGTGCCGTTGCGCCAGACCTGCAGCAGCACGGCGTCGGGATCGCTGGCCTCGAAGTCGTGCTTGCCGTCGCCATGGTCGCGAAACGACAGCTCGCCATTCGGGCCGACGACGATCTGCTTCGACATGCTGCGCATCTGGTCGTCGAGGAGATCGTCGAGCTCGCGCAGCGCGCCCCAGTAGGTGCCCGCGCTCGCGACCAGTCCGATCACGCAGGCGGCGGGCAGCAGCCACATCAACAGGCGCCGCCGCAGCGACGCACTGCGCCAGCGCTCGATCGCGAGTCGCACGCGCGTCATGCGCCGTCACCGATCCGGTAGCCGACGCCGCGCACCGTGCGGATCATGTCGTGGCCGAGTTTCTTGCGCAGGTTGTGGATGTGCACCTGCACCGCATTGCTCTCGATTTCCTCGCCCCAGCTGTACAGCCGTTCCTCGAACTGTTCGCGCGAGATCACCGCGCCGGGGTCGCGCATCAGCTCGTGCAGCAGTACGAATTCCTTCGGCGACAGCGTGACTTCGTCGTCGTTGAGCCAGACCAGGTGCTTGACCGGATCGAGCCGCAGCGGGCCGATCGCGAGCGTCGTTTGCGCGCGCCCCGCATGGCGGCGGTTGACCGCGCGGATGCGGGCGAGCAGTTCTTCGAGCACGAACGGCTTGACGAGGTAGTCGTCGGCGCCGCTGTCGAGGCCGGCGATGCGGTCCGGCACGCCGTCGCGCGCGGTGATGATGATCGCGGGCAGGGTTTCGTCGCGACGGCGCAGCGACGCGAGCACCGACAGGCCGTCGCGGTTCGGCAGCCCGAGGTCGAGCAGCAGGAGGCCATACGCGGTCGAGCGCAGCGCGAGCGACGCGGCGTCGCCGTCCTTGACCCAGTCGACCGCGAAGCCTTCCTGTTTGAGGCCCTGTTCGAGACCGCTGCCGATCAGCGGATCGTCCTCGACGAGCAGTACGCGCATGGATTCGTGTCTGTTGGCGGGCACGGGCGCCCGGGGTGTCCATCATAAGCGCAGGTGTCTTAGGCCGAGCTTAAACGGCGGTGGCGGTTGCGCTTTCGTACGCGTCCTATGCGGCGCCGTGTCGCGTCGGCACGGCCTTCAGGCTCGCTTAATCTTACGGTCCGTAATCTTGGCCCGTCGCGTTCAACGGGGCGCGGCGTTCCATCAAGCAAGAGGATCGCAATCATGAAACATCTGACCAGTATCCTGGCGGTCGCGCTCGCGGTGCTGCCGGCTGCCGTTTATGCGCAATACACCGGGCCGTCCGCGCTGACGACGACCACCGTGAAGGAACTCCTCGCGAACGGCAAGGACGATCAGCACGTGCAGCTGCAGGGGCGCATCGTCAAGCACGTCGGCGGCGAGGACTACGAATTCGCCGACGCGACCGGCACGATCCGCGTCGAGATCGATCACAAGCTGTGGGCGGCCGGCCAGCCCGTCAGCGACAAGAACGAAGTGAAGGTGACCGGCGAGTTCGAGCGCAAATGGTCGGGCCGTGTGAAGGTCGATGCCGACCACGTCGAAGTGCTGCGCTGACCGGTGCGCGCGGGGCCGGTGATACCATGGGCATCCGGTTCCCGTTCTCACCCAGATGGCTGCCAATTTCGATGAACTCGCGTCCCGTATCCGGGCGCAATTTTCCGAACTGAGCCCGCAATTCCAGGCGGGCGCTGCATTTCTGCTCGATCATCCCGACGAGGTCGCCACCTCGTCGATGCGCAAGGTCGCGCAGCGCGCGCAGGTTCAACCCGCGTCGCTCGTGCGGCTCGCGCAGCAATTCGGTTTCCCCGGCTGGAACGAGCTGCGCGACCTGTGCGTCGCGCGCGTGCGCACGCGTCCCGAGCCGCTCACGCAGCGTGCGCGTTCGCTCGTGCGGCCCGACGCGAAGGCGTCGCTCGCGCATGATCTGCTGGCCGCCCAGCAACACAATCTCGCCGCCACCGCCGCGCAGAACGAGCACGCGCTCGCCGACGCGGCGAAGCTGATCCGCAAGGCATCGCACGTGCACGTCGCCGGATTCCGGTCGTGCTATCCGGTCGCGTTCGGTTTCGTGTACGGCTACCGGCTGTTCCGGCCGACCGTGTCGCTGCTCAACGGCGTCGCCGGCTCGCTCGAGATGGAGTTGCGCACGATCGCGAAGCAGAGCGTGACCGTGATCGTCAGTTTCGCGCCGTATTCGGCGGAAGCGACGCGCGTGGCGCAGGCGGCGAAGGCGCAGGGCAGCAAGGTCGTCGCGATCACCGACAGCGCGGTGTCGCCGATCGCGCTGCATGCCGACGCGCAGCTGATCTTCACGCACGACAGCCCGTCGTTCTTTCCGTCGCTGGTCGCCGCGCACGCGATGACCGAAGCGCTGGTCGCGCAGTTGCTCGCGCTCGAAGGCAGCGATGCGGTCGCGGCGCTCGAGCGCACCGAAGCGGAACTGCATGCGAAGGGCGCGTATGTCGTGTAGCTGGGCGTGTGGTTGTCACGGCGTGCGGCTCGACACGTTTGGCATTCAGGGGCGGCCGTTCTTGTTCTACAAGACGCGCGGTTTTCTCCCCTTCGGCGAATAGCCGAACTGCCTGACTGTCCGGCCGCGCAGTCGCGCATTCTCCTGACGAAGAAACGAGCGTGGCGTGACCGGCGGTGCACCGCACACGTGAGCTTCTGACATCCACATCGACATTTCACTGCGGCCCGAACCGTCGCTGTCCCGCGCGCGCCTATGCTGGCATCTCCCGTTCCAAGGAGACAGCGATGTCCGACGCCAACGTGCAGTTCCACCACGCCGAAGCCTTCCGCGCGCTGCATGCGCGCGCTGGCGCCTTCATCATCCCGAACCCGTGGGATGCCGGTTCCGCGCGCCTGCTCGCGATGGCCGGCTTCGACGCGCTCGCCACCACGAGCGCCGGTTTTGCCTATTCGAGAGGGCGGCCCGACAACGCGATCGGTCGTGACGAAATGCTCGGCCATATCGCCGAGATCGTCGCCGCGGGCGGCCTGCCGGTCAGCGCCGATCTCGAGAACGGCTTCGGCGACGCGCCTGAGACGGTCGCCGAGACGATCCGCCTCGCGGCCGGTGCCGGCGCGGTGGGCGGCTCGATCGAGGATGCGACCGGCCGCCCCGACGCGCCGATCTACCCGCACGACGCGGCGGTCGAGCGCATCGCGGCGGCGGTCGACGCGGCGCGCGCGCTGCCGTTTCCGTTCACGCTGACCGCGCGCTGCGAGAACTACCTGCACGGCCGGCGCGACCTCGCCGATACGATCGCGCGGCTGGTCGCATACCGCGACGCGGGCGCCGACGTGCTGTACGCGCCGGGCCTGAACGACGCCGACGACATCGCGGCGGTCACGCGCGCGGTCGGTGCACCGGTCAATGTCGTGATGGGGTTGCAGGGCGAGTTGCTGAGCGTCGATGCGCTCGCGGCGCTCGGCGTGAAGCGTGTCAGCGTCGGCGGCGCACTGGCGCGGGCTGCGCTCGGCGCATTCCTGCGCGCCGCGACGGAAATGGCGCGCGACGGCACATTTACGTTCGCGCGCGCGGCGGTGTCGGGGCGCGATCTCGATCGCTGGTTTTCGGCGCCCGATAATGCACATGTTCAATTTCCACTATGAACGCCGATAAAACCTGGGAACGTTTCCAGCTGAAAATCGATTGACTGTAATCAACCGAAATCGCGACTGATTTAAAGTCGCGATGACGTCGAGAAATACATCGTTTATTCTCCGCATTCGACTGGTGGACCGAAGGCGCGCAAGCCGCGCCGGTTATGGGTGCCAGATGCCTGTCAGATGTACCGATGCCCGGTATTGTTGCGATTTTCCGACCGATAATTTTTTGGTTTGGGGAGTTGCCGGTTATTTTTAGCATTGGTAATCTGCGGCATATCCGAGGCAGCGGCCGGCAGGCCGCTGGAAAATGAATATATAAAAAATCGAGAGAGCGATGACAATCCGAGAAAATCACCGCGGCTTTCGCGTTGGCGATGTCGTGACGCTGAAAACCGGCGGCCCACGCATGACCGTCACCTATGCCGGGCCGGTCGTGTTCGACGATGCCGAGTGGCTGATCTGCCAGTGGTTCGACGAGACCGGCCACTTCCGGCAGGAAATGTTTCACCACGACACGGTGGTGGCCGAGCCGCGCGCGATTTCGGCCGGGCGCGTCCGTCTGCGGATGCAGGCATACCGCTACCGGTCGGCGGCCTGACGCAGCAGCCAGCCGTATTCCGCCACATCCCGCCGCATCCGCTATGGCGCGGCGCCGCCCGCCTGTCGCCGTGCAGCGGCGGCCGCGCTCCCAGCCTCCCGCGGCAACCTCGACATTTCACGTCATCCGGAAACATGCGGCGGCCCCGCGCGCCGATACTTCACGCATGAACCCGACCGATCCGATTGCCGCGGTGACGCACCGCGATCCCTATCCCTATTACGCGACGCTCGTCGACGGCCCGCCGCTCGCGTTCGACGCCACGCTCGGCCTGTGGGTCGCGAGCCGGGCGGCGAGCGTGACGGCTGTGCTCGGCCATCCGGCGTGCCGCGTCAGGCCGCTCGATGCGCCGGTGCCGCCCGCGTTGCGCGGCACGACGGCAGGCGCGCTGTTCGGCGAGCTGGTGCGCATGAACGACGGCGCCCTGCGGCACGACGTGCCGAAGCAGGCGCTGCGCGCGGCGTGCGCGCCGATCGACGCAGGCGCGTTGCGCGAGCGTGCCGCCCAGCTGGCCGGCAGCCGGCTGCGCGCGCCGGATGACGCGGATGCGTTGAACGCGTGGTGTCTGTCGGTGCCCGTTTGCGCGGTCGCCGATCAGCTCGGTTTCGACGAGATGCAGCTCGACGACATCGCCGCGCTGGTGGTCGACTTCGTCGCCGCGCTGTCGCCGCTGTCCGACGCCGCGGCGCTGGCCCGCGCAAGCGACGCCGCGCGGCAACTGCTCGACCGGATGACGGAGCGCGTCGCGCGCACCCATGCGCAGGACGGCTCCTGGGTCGCGGCGATTCAGCAGGCGGCCGCTGCCGCGGGCTGGCACGCGAGCGATGCGCTCGTCGCGAATCTCGTCGGGCTGCTGTCGCAGACGTGCGAGGCCACGGCCGCATGGCTCGGCAATGTGCTGGTTGCGTGGGACGGTACGACGGATGATGATGCGGCCGAGGGCGAACGCGCGATGCCGGACACCGCCGCGCTCGATGCCTTCGTCGCCGAGGTTGGCCGATTCGATTCGCCGGTGCAGAACACGCGCCGCTTCGTCGCGTCGCGCACGAGGATCGAAGGCGTGACCGTCGATGCCGGTGCAGCGATCCTCGTCGTGCTGGCGGCCGCGAACCGCGATCCGGCCGTGCATCGCGAGCCACATCGGCTGCTGCCGGGCCGCGCGCCGGGGCCGAACTTCGGGTTCGGCACGGGGCCGCACGGCTGCCCGGGCGAGCGAATCGCGCGGGCGGTCACGGCCGGGGCATTCGGGGCATGGTTGCGCGCGGGCGGGGAGGCGCCGCGCGACAGGCTGGTGTGGGACTACCGGGGCTCGACCAACGTCAGGATGCCGAAGTTCGGCACGGCGAGGTAAGCGGAATAGCGGGACTTAACGGCAACCTTGCTTTTCGGCCCATTGCTCCTGGGCGGCGACGCGGCGCTGCACGCGTTCGACCAGACCGGTCGAGAAAGTCCGCATGCTGACGCCGCGGCGCTTCGCGAGGATGGTTTGCGCGACGTCGGTCTGCGGGTTCGGCTGGCAGGCCCAGTACAGCGTCATCAGCCAACCGATGCCCGTCCATGCGAACAGGGCGTTGAACATCGCGATCATCAGCTTGTCGTGCCGGCCGCGCCGGTCGGCTATGACGGCCGGGAGAAAATAGAGCGCGATCGCTGCGACGGAACCGGCCACCTGAATCAGGACTGCGTGTTGCATGTTGCTGCTCCATCCGAACTGCAATGAGGCTGATTGTCGCGCTTTTTCCGGTTGTGTGCTGGCAATTGATTGTTGCGTTTTTAGTGACGATCAGCGCGCGGGGAGCTCCTTCGGTTCCCCATCGTTGCTCAGCGCGAAACCTTCGTCGAGCCAGCCGGTGATGCCGCCGATCATCAGCTTCACGGGGCGGCCGAGGCGCGCGAGCCGGATCGCCGCACGCGCGGCACCGTTGCAGTGCGGGCCCGCGCAGTACACGACGAACAGCGTGTCGGCCCGATGCTCGGCGAGCTTGCCGGCGACGATCTTGCGGTGCGGCAGATTGCGTGCGCCCGGCACGTGGCCGGCGGAAAAGAGTTCCGGACTCCGCACGTCGAGCAGCACGAAATCGGGCGCGCCGGACGCGAGCGCGTCGTGCACGTCCCAGCAATCGGTCTCGAAGCCCAACGACGCTTCGAAGTGCGCAAGGGCGGCGGCGCTGTCGGCGGCGGGTACATCGGTTACGTATGACATGAAAGGCGCTCCATCAGGACGGCGCGGAATGCGCCGCAATGAAGGGCAGTATCGCGGTTCGCCGGCTTTTCCGGCAGTGGCGCGATCGACAAGTTCCGGTAACATCGCGCCATGCAAAATCATCTCGTCGTCGCGCTCGCCTACGATCGCCTCTGCACCTTCGAATTCGGCTGCGTGGTCGAATTGTTCGCGCTCGAGCGCCCGGAACTCGGCGTCGACTGGTATCGCTTCGCGGTGTGCGCGAGCGAGCCGGGGCCCGTGCGCGCGGCGGGCGGCATCACGGTCGCCGCGCCGTACCGGCTTGCCACACTCGATCGCGCGGACACCATTGTGATTCCCGGCTGGCGCGATCCGGACGAACGGCCGCCGGAACCGTTGCTGAAGAAGCTGCGGGCCGCGCATCGCCGCGGCGCGCGGCTCTGTTCGATCTGCTCGGGCGTGTTCGTGCTCGCGGCGGCAGGCGTGCTCGACGGGCTGACCGTGACGACGCACTGGCGTTACGCCGAGCGCCTGCAGGCGCGCTATCCGGCGCTGCGCGTGAATCCCGACGCGCTGTACGTCGACGAAGGGCAGATCGTCACGTCGGCCGGCTCGGCCGCGGGGCTCGACATGCTGCTGCATCTCGTGCGCCGCGATCATGGCGGGGCGATCGCGAACCGCGTCGCGCAGCGCCTCGTGCTGCCGCCGCATCGCGATGGCGGCCAGGCGCAGTTCGTGCCGCGCCCGGTCGCGCCGGGCGGCAGCGACCGGCTCGCGAAGCTGATCGACTGGATGCGCGCGCACGCGGCCGAACCGCACACGCTCGCGTCGCTGGCCGCGCAGGCCGCGATGAGCACGCGCACGCTGCAGCGCCAGTTCGCGGATGCGACGGGGATGTCGCCGCTCATGTGGCTGATCCGCGAGCGCGTGAATCTCGCGAAGGACATGCTCGAAACGCATCCCGCGCTGTCGCTCGCGCAGATTGCCGCGCGCTCGGGCTTCGGTTCCGAGGAATCGCTGCGCCGGCATTTCCGGCGCGTCGCGGCGACGAGCCCCGCCGCGTACCGGCGCGGGATGGATCGCGGCGATCGCGCGCCGGGGGCTTGAGCGCGGGGCGCCGTGCCGCTCAGGCGCGCGGCCTCAGCACGACGATGCCCGGCGTGTTCTTCACATACTCGAGAAACGGCGAATCGACGACCTTCATGTTGGCTTGCTTCGACGACGAGTTGCGCAGCATCGGCCCGTCGCTTGTCGCGACGAAGAAGCCGACGTGCGTGACGTCGAGGCCGTCCGCTTTCGCGTAGATGCCGATGTAATCGCCGGTCCGGAGCCGGCTGACGACATAGTCGTCGACGAACTCGCTCGGGATATGCGCGACGTCCCGCCGGACCACCGGCAGTCCAGGCACGTACGTGTCGCCGTCGGCTTTCCTGTTGAGTTGCTTCGTGACCGTGACGGCGCGGGCGCTGAGCGCGGTTGTCACGTCATCGGCCAGCAGCACCGGCCGGTTGGCCCAGTCCGTGAAGAAATGGCGGCGGTGCTGGAAATCGATGTCGCCGTTCACGTAGCGCGTCCGGACGAGACGATCGGCGTAGTCGGCTTTTGTCACGGCCTTTCTCGCTGTTTCGACATAGTCGAGATAAGTGAAGCAATCGAGTCCGCTGAAGTCGATCACGAGTTGTTCCGGCGTGGTCGCGGCCCCCTTGAGCATGCCGTCCCGATAAGGGGTGCCGAGAAATTCGCGTGACAACGTCTCGATGAGCTGTTCGGTGCCGCTGTCCGGATGCGCGGCGCGGAGTGCCAGTAGCGCGTCCAGTTTGCCGGAGGTCGCTTCGTTCAGGTTCGCGAGCGCGGTTTGTTGCTGCGTCGGCCGAGCGGACGAAACGGACGTATCGTTGCCGCACCCCGCTAATACGAGGGCCATCATGAGCGGCGCCATCTTTCTGAAATGGCTTTCAATTTTCACGGTTGGGTATGCGTCGAATGATGTTGTTTGTCGTGGCCGGTTGACATGCGTCGATCAGATCCGCAATAAGTCAAACCCGGATGTGAGCGGCTGGGCCCGGCCGCCGCAGCACGATAAGGCGTGACCGAATGCGCGTCTCAATATCTCAAAGAATTCTCAATATTGTCGTGCGGAGACGGTGACACGATCCCGGTGATGAATGAACGTGCCGCAGGCCGGCTTAGTGGCCGCGCAGTTGATGGTATGCGGCGTGCTCGCAGCGGCGCCCGGCCGTCAGGCACTTCTTGCCGACCCCGGGCGCGCGTAAGATGGCGGTCGCCGTGCGGCGATCCACGCATGCCGCGTATTGCGCGCCGCTGCAGGAAGCCGCCATCGCCCCCTCACAACGACAAGGACAACACCATGGGCCTGCTGGGAAAGCTGTTCGGAAAGAAACCGCGTGACGAAGCGGCATCGCCCGCGCCTTCGGCGCAAGCGTCGGACGCCCCGGAAGCACCCGACGCGGCCGGGCAGGACGCCGCCCCCGACATCGCACCGGAGCTCGCGCCCGCGCTGAAGGCATTCCAGGCCGGCCGGCACGAAGCCGCGATCGCGGCCGCCGCGCCGCATGCGGAGCGGCTCGCCGATGCGGCGCGCCTGTGCGCGCTGTCGTACTCGGCGATGAAGCGTTACCCGGAAGCATTTCCGTACTGGCTCGCGCTGTTCGACCACGAGCCGAGCGCGCACAACGCGGTGCAGCTCGCGACGACATCCGTGATGTGCGACGAAGTGGAGCGCGGCGAAGCGTGGCTGCAGAAGGCCGCGGAAGTCAATCACGACACGCACGAGCAGTCGGATGTCGCCGCGCGCGTGAACTTCATCTCCGCGCTGATGCAAAGCGGCCACCTGCGCGAGGCGCTGCCGCATCTCGCCTGGGTGCGCGACGTGTACGGCCACGTGCACATCACCGACTCGACCTTCCTCCACCTGCGCGGCATTCCGTTCTTTTCTTCGTTCCTCGAGAACAGTTTCGAGATCCTGAAGGTCACGCAGCCGGCCGACGCGATCGCGCCGTGGTACGGCGAACTGAAGGGCAAGCTCGATGAAGACGGCGAAGCGCAGCTTGCCGCATGGGTCGGGCGGCTGCCGGCATAACCGGCGGCTCACCCTGCGTCGCGATGCCGGCCGCGGGTTGCCGGCGCGGCGTCGCGATGCACGCGCTCAGCGCGTGTTGGTCTTGCGATCGACTTGCCGGATGCAGGCGATCCGGTACACGCCGTCCTCGACTTCGACGCCGTGCGTATCGTGCGTGAAGCCGGGGAAGCGCAGGTCGAATTGCTCGAGCGCCTTCAGGTAGCCGAGCAGCGGCCCGTCGGCCGGCCCCGCGTTCTCGCCGGGCATCAGCAGCGGAATGCCGGGCGGATAGGGCACGACGCCCGTCGCGACGGTGCGGCCCGCCATCTCAGACAGCTCGAGCATCTCGATGTCGTTGTGCACGAGATGCTCGAACGCCTCGGCCGGGCTGAAGTCGGGCTGCGGCAGCGTCGAGAAGCCGCGCGACATCATCTCGGTCGTCTTCAGGTCGCTCATTGCGCTGAACATCAGGTCGCACAGCTCGCGCAGGCCGAGCTTGCCGTAGCGGTCCGGATAACGCGCGACGAGGTCCGGCAGCGCCTGTTCGAGCGGCGCGTTCGCGTCGTAGTCGCGCTTGAAGTCGAGCAGCGTGTTGACGAGCGTGCCCCACTTGCCCTTCGTCACGCCGAGCGAGAACAGGAAGAGGATCGTGAAGTCGGTCGTCTTCTCGACGACGATGCCGTGCCGGTCCAGATACGCGGTGACGACCGACGCCGGAATGCCGACCGGCATCAGGCCGCCGTGCGGCGCGACGCCCGGCGTGACGATCGATACCTTGATCGGGTCGAGCATGCAGTAGTCGTCCTCGATCTCGCCGAAGCCGTGCCACGTGTCGCCCGGATGCAGCACCCAGCATGACGGATCGGTGGCGAGCAGCGTTTCGTCCGCTTCATGGAAGCGCACGCGCCGGCCCGTCTTGCGATCGACCACGGTGTCCGGCTGCCAGCCGTTGAAGAACCAGTCGTCGTTCTCCTCGCATTCCGCGTGCAGCCGCGCGAGCATCCGGCGAAACGACACGGCCTCGCGGATCGCGTCGGTCGTCAGCGCCTCGCCGCCGGGGCCGTCCATCATCGCGGCGCTCACGTCGTTCGACGCGATGATCGCGTAGTTCGGCGACGTCGACGCGTGCATCATGTACGCCTCGTTGAAGCGCGCGTGCTCGATCGGGTTGCGGCCGTCGCGGACATGGATGAACGATGCCTGCGACAGCGCGGCGAGCAGCTTGTGCGTCGACTGCGTCGCGAACACGGTCGGCTTGCTCGCGTCGTGCTGCGACGGATCGCCGTGCATCGCGTGGCGGTCGCGGTAGATCGGGTTGAAGCGTGCATAGCCGTACCAGGCTTCGTCGAAATGCAGCCGGTCGACGCTCTGGCCGAGCAGTTCCTCGACGCGCGCGACGTTGTAGCAGAGGCCGTCGTAGGTCGAGTTCGTGATCAGCGCATGCACGGGCGTCGGATCGATGCCGTCGCGGCCGCGCACGAGCGGATTCGCGTCGACCGCGAGCCGCACGGCGGCGGCCGTGAGCCGTTCCGGCATGATCGGCCCGATGATCCCGTAATGGTTGCGCGACGGGATCAGGTAGGTCGGAATCGCGCCGGACATCGTCATCGCATGCTCGGCCGACTTGTGGCAGTTGCGGTCGCACAGCGCGACCTGGTTGCGCGTGACGCTCGCCATCAGGATCACGCGGTTCGACATCGACGAGCCGTTCGTCACGTGATACGTGCGGTGCGCGCCGAACACGCGCGCCGCGTAGCGTTCGCTTTCGCCGATCGGGCCCGAGTGGTCGAGCAGCGAGCCGAGTTCGCCGACCGAGATCGACAGGTCCGAGCGGAACAGCGCTTCGCCGAAGAATTCGAAGTACGCGCGGCCGACCGGCGATTTCAGGAACGCGGTGCCGCCCGTGTGGCCCGGCGTGTGCCACGAGTATTCGTACACGCGCGAGAACTGCGCGAGTGCGCGGAACATCGGCGGCAGCACGGTCTCGCGATAGCGTTCGATCGCGGCGACGATCCGCCCGCCGATGAACGCGGTGGTGTCCTCCAGCATCCAGATGAAGTCGTCGGCCTTGCGCATCGCGTCGACGGGAATCGCGGCCGCGCTCGCGCGGCTCGCGAGCAGGAACACCGGCACCGTCGCATTGCGCGCGCGCATCGCGTCCAGCACGGCCCGCGCGGGCGCATGCTCGGAATCGTTGCCGAGCTCCCAGTTGAGCAGCAGGCACTGGATCGCGGGATCGGCGTCGACCACCGCGCGCGCGTCTTCGGCGGACGTCGCGATTACCACGTCGACCAGCCGTGCGCGCAATTCTTCGGCGAGGGCGGTGGCTGCGCGGCCGGTGGCCGTGCGTTCGTCGATGTCGTGCTGCACGAGCAGCGCCTTCATGCCGAGGCGGCGAAACGCCGGTTGGGTCAAGGTAGCGGTCATGGTTATTCCCCCGTTTGCTGGGTTGCCTGGACGCCCGCGGCCGGCGAGCGGGCGTGAAGAATGTCGGCCTCGTGTCGGCCCACCGAGATCCAGAAGGTCGCGACGAGCGCGACGATGGTCACGCCGAGCGCGAGGTAGCGCACCCAGCGCGGCGAACGGCCGCCCGGATGGACATGGGTTTCCTCGATTTCGCGCTGGCGGTTGATCGACAACTCGTAGAAGACGATCGTCGCGATCACGAAGATCAGCGACCAGCGTGTCTGCTGGCCGTCGGAGCCGACCATTGCCCACAGCGCGTAGACGGCGCCGATCAGGCCGACGATCGTGTAGAAGGTGAACTGGTGCGACGGCATCTTGCCGTAGCCGAGCACCTTGATCGCGATACACGAGTAGATGTACGGCAACAGCGTCATGATCACGGCGATCGACGCGATCTTGCCGAACTGCTCGCTCGCGCTCGGCGACATCGTCGCGAGCACCTGCACGGACATGATCGCCGCGACGATCGCGAGGCCGGCCGACGGCACGTTCTTCGAGTTGACGCGGGCGAACACGCTGGCGAACAGGCCGTCGTCGGCCGCGGCCTTCGCGGTCTGGCCGACCAGCAGCGTCCAGCCCGCGAGCGAGCCGAGGCAGCCGAGCGCCGCGCAGATCGCGACCGCGTTCGCGGCGGTGTCGCCGAGCGCGAGGCGCGCGGCATCGGCGAACGGCGCGCTCGATGCGAGCAGCGCCTTGTTCGGGATCATCCCCATGATCACGGTCGAGCTGAGCACGTAGCACACGGCCGCGAGCACGACGCCGCCGACGGTCGCGATCGGCACGTTGCGCGACGGGTTCTCGACGACGCCGGCCGACACCGACGCGCTCTCGACGCCGATGAATGCCCACAGCGTGAAGTTCAACGTCGCGCCGATCGCGCTGAAGCTGCTCGCGCCCGACACGTTCCAGCCGGCGAAATACACGTCCTTGCTGAACCAGAACCAGCCGAACACGGCCATCCCGAGGATCGGCACGAGCGCGAAGATCGTCGTGACCGACTGCACGCGGCCGATGACGTTCGGCCCGAGGATGTTCGCGTAGGTGAACAGCCAGATCACGAAGATCTGCGCGAGCGCGAACACGAGCGGGTCGCGCAGCACGGGGAAGAAGTGCGTCAGGTAACCGAGGCCGGCGACCGCGAGGCCGACGTTGCCGAGCACGTTAGCGAGCCAGTAGATCAGGTTGGTCTGGTAGCCGATGTACGGGCCGAACGATTTGCGCGCATACGCATACGGGCCGCCGGCGGCCGGGTCGATCGCCGCGAGCTTCGCGAACACCAGCGCGAGCGACACGGCGCCGACCACGGTGATCAGCCAGCCGAAGATCGCGATGCCGCCGGTGGCGGCGAGGTTCGCGGGCAGCATGAAGACGCCGGAGCCCATCATGTTGCCCGCAACCATCAGCGTGGCGGGGACGACGCCGATTTTCGGCGCGGATATCGCGGCCGGTGTGGCGGCGGAGCGGGAGGAGGACGAGCTGGCATCGGACATGCGGGGCTCCTTGAATGGACGTGATGCGGTTGAGGTGGCGCGGCCCGGCGCCAGTCGACGATTCCGGAATGGATCGCCGTTTTATTAAACGACGTCATGGTATATCGCTCATCGATTTTTTAATGGTAAACGCCGACATTTAATGGGTTAAATGTTGATCGATGTCAGTGAAATGCGTTGGCTGGAATTGCGATGCCGAATCGTTTGGGGTGATGCGACAGGACGGGCGGAGCGGCAGTGGAGGCGGGAAGTCGCAAGTCGGCTGGATCGGCCGCCGGCGAATAATCGATTCTTGACGAATCGGTTAAATCATTTTGTGACGTAAATGAGTCGTCGAATCCTGATCGAGTCGATTGATTATTGTCGAGCGCATTAAAAGGCGTGCCGCCGGCTAATGCACTTCTTGTTCTTGTATCGGAAGGGCCGGTGAATCCGCGGCGCGGCGCGCGTTCGAGCGGCAGCGGAAACGGGCCCGAAACGGACGCGGAAGCCGGCCGCAGAAAGGCCCCGGGGCGGGCCCATCGGCGTATCATCCGTTTTTTCATCAGCCCGATCCAGGCACCCATCATGACCTCCGTCGACACTACCCCCGTCCTCGACCATGACAAGCTCGTTACCTTCGTCGAGCGCAAGTGGAACGATGAAATCCTCCACGCACTGACCGACTACATCGCGATCCCCGCGAAAAGTCCCGCATTCGACCCCGACTGGGCGCAGCGCGGGTATCTCGAACGCGTCGTCACCGATGCCGCGCAGTGGGCCGAACGCCAGCCGGTGAAAGGCCTGAAGCTCGAAATCGTGCGCCTGCCCGGCCGCACGCCAGTGATCTTCTTCGAAACCCCCGCGACGCGCGCGGGCAGCACCGACACGATCCTGCTGTACGGCCACCTCGACAAGCAGCCCGAATTCGACGGCTGGCGCGCGGACCTCGGCCCGTGGACGCCGAAGTTCGAGAACGGCAAGCTGTACGGCCGCGGCGGCGCGGACGACGGCTACGCGATCTACGCGAGCCTCGCGGCGCTCGGCGCGCTCGACGAGCAGGGCGTCGAACGGCCGCGCTGCGTCGGCCTGATCGAAACCTGCGAGGAGTCGGGCAGCTACGACCTGCTGCCGTACGTCGACGCGCTGCGCGACCGGCTCGGCCAGGTGTCGCTCGTCGTGTGCCTCGATTCGGGCGCCGGCAACTACGACCAGATGTGGCTCACGACGTCGCTGCGCGGGCTGGTGTCCGGCGACCTGCAGGTCGAGGTGCTCGAGGAAGGCGTTCACTCGGGCGTCTTCGGCGGCATCGCGCCGTCGAGCTTCCGCGTGATGCGTCAGCTGTTCGAACGCCTCGAAGATGCGAAGAACGGCAACCTGCTGCCGGGCGTGTTCCATTGCGAGATTCCCGACAGCCGCGTGCGCGAAGCCGACGCGGCCGCCGCGATTCTCGGCGACACCGTGTGGAAGGGGCTGCCGTGGGCGTGCGGGATGGACGGCAAACCGGTGCTGCCGACCACGACCGATCCGCGCGAGGCGCTGCTGAATTCGACGTGGCGTCCGTCGCTGTCGGTGACGGGCGCGGCCGGCCTGCCGGCGCTTTCCGACGCAGGCAACGTGCTGCGTCCGCGCACCGCGTTCAAGCTGTCGCTGCGCCTGCCGCCGCTCGTCGACGCCGCGCAGGCCGTGCAGCAGCTGAAGGAACTGCTCGAACTCGATCCGCCGTACAACGCGAAGGTCACGTTCAAGCCCGACGCAGGCGCCGCGACCGGCTGGAGCGCGCCGGATCTCGCGCCGTGGCTCGCGTCGTCGCTCGACGCCGCGTCGCGCCGCCACTTCGGCGCGGACTGCGCGTACATGGGCCTCGGCGGCACGATCCCGCTGATGAACGTGCTGCAGGAAGGGTTCCCGTCCGCGCAGTTCATGGTGTGCGGCGTGCTCGGGCCGAAGTCGAACGCGCACGGGCCGAACGAGTTCCTGCACGTGCCGTATGCGAAGAAGCTGACCGCGGCGGTCGCGGACGTGATCGCGACCGCGCGCTGAGCGTTCGCGCTGCCTGTCCCGATTCGACCCGACCGGATCCCGCCTGACCTGATGGAGCCTTGCCGATGACCGCGCTGCCGACACCCGCCACCGACCCGCTGCGCATGCGCGCCGAACCGCTGCACGCATTCGTCGCGGCACTCTGGGAGCGGGCCGGCAGCAGCGAGCGCGAGGCGCGGCTCGTCGCCGATCATCTGGTCGGCGCGAATCTGGCCGGGCACGATTCGCACGGGGTCGGGATGATCCCGAACTACGTCGCATCGTGGCGGGAAGGGCAACTGCAACTGAACGGGCACGCGTCGATCGTCCGCGACGGCGGCGCGGTGCTGACGATCGACGGCGGGCGCGGCTTCGGCCAGGTGATCGCGTTCGAGGCGATGGTCGAAGGGATCGAGCGGACCCGGCGCATGGGCATCTGCGCGATCGGGCTGCGCGACGTCCATCACCTCGGCCGCATCGGGCATTGGGCCGAGCAGTGCGCGCGCTCGGGCCTCGTGTCGTTCCATTTCGTCAACGTGCCGGGCGACTTGCTCGTCGCGCCGCTCAACGGCACCGATCCGCGCTTCGGCACGAATCCATTCTGCGCCGCGTATCCGCGCGCGGGCCGCCCGCCGCTGCTGCTCGATTTCGCGACGAGCGCGATCGCGTACGGCAAGACGCGGGTGGCGTACAACCAAGGCAAGCGCGTGCCGGCCGGGTCGCTGATCGATCATCGCGGCCAGCCGACCGACGATCCGGCCGTCATGCACGAGCAGCCGTTCGGCGCGTTGCTGCCGTTCGGGCTGCACAAAGGCTATGCGCTGGCCGCGATGTGCGAGATCTTCGGCGGCGCGCTGGTCGGCGGGCATACGACCTACGGCGACACGCTGCAAAAGACGAGCGCGATCGTCAACGGGATGCTGTCGGTGCTGATCGATCCGAACGCGTTCGATGCGGCCGACGCGGAACGTGAAGCCGATGCGTTCGTCGCGTGGGCGAAGGCGTCGCCGCAGGCGGGCGATGCGCCGGTGCGGATGCCCGGCGAGCCGGAGGAGGCGAGCCGCGTGGCGCGCGGCGCGGACGGCATTCCGGTCGATCGTGCGACGTGGCGGCAGATCCGCGAGAGCGCGGCGGCCGTCGGCTTCGACGACGCGGAACTCGACGGGTGGACGCAGCGCTGCACGGAGCTCGCATGAGCTGGCAGGCGGAGAAGGCGCACGGCGAGGAGATCGCCTACCAGCTTGCGCCGCTCGGCAAGGTGCAGGTCGTGCGGTTCTTCAGCGGCGCGGCGATGCGGCTCGACGGCGTGATGTTCGGCTTCATGTCGCGCGGGTCGCTGTTCCTGCGCGTCGACGACGTGAACCGTCCGGCGTTCGTGGCGGCGGGGATGGGGCCGTTCTCGTACGAGCGGCCCACACGCACCGTTGCGCTCGAGGGCTATTACGAAACGCCGGCCGACGTGCTCGAGGACGCGGGCGCGCTGTTCGACTGGTGTCGCGGCGCATATCGCGCGGCGCTGCTGGCGGGGGCGCCGAAGCGCAACGCACGGCCGAAGTCGAAGCCGGCGCCGAAACCGAAGCCGGAGGCGGCGCGCAAGCGCACGCAGCGTCGGCCATAAGACGGCGCTTTTTCCTTCCTTTTTTCGAACCACGGCGGGTGCGCGCAAGCGCCGGGCTTGACGCACCGCATGGTTCGCCGGCTTCACAACGGCGGCCCCGGCGTTTATGATCGGCGCGATTGCGTCCGTGCCCGGCGCAACCCGAGCCGGTGTCGCCGCCGGCCTCGCGAACGGCGCATCGAAAGCCGCGCGAACGTTTCCCCCACTCATCGTTCCAGACGGAGATAGCCGATGCTCGTCCTGATTCTCGGTTTAGTGATCTTCCTCGGTGTGCATTCGATCCGGATCGTCGCGGACGGCTGGCGCTCCGCAACCATCGAGCGGATCGGCGAGAAACGCTGGAAGGGCCCCTATGCGATCGCGTCGATCGTCGGCTTCGTGCTGATCGTCTGGGGTTACGGGATCGCACGCCAGAACGGGACGCTGCTGTGGGTGTCACCCGTCGGCGTGCGCCACCTCACCGGGATGCTGACCGCGATCGCATTCGTGCTGATCGCCGCGGCCTACGTGCCGCGCAACCGCATCAAGACCCTCGTCGGTCATCCGATGGTGGCCGGCGTGATGGTGTGGGCGGTCGCGCACCTGCTCGCGAACGGCACGCTGCATGCGGTCGTGCTGTTCGGCGCATTTTTCGTGTGGTCGCTGGTCGATTTCGTCGTGTGGCGCGCGCGCGACCGCCGCGACGGCGTCCGCTATCCGGCCGGCAGGCTGTCGGGCGATGGCGTGACGATCGCGGCCGGGCTCGTCGTATGGGCCGTGTTCGCGCTGTTCCTGCACGGGCCGCTGATCGGCGTGCGGCCGTTCGGTTGAAACTGCCCGCCTGCAACGATTGACGAGCGGGGCGCCCGCGACATCGCGGTGCGCACATTCCCTGCTACCCGCCTTCCCTCAACGTACGGATGCCCGCCCGAGCGTGCGATCGGCACGCGCGCGTCAGATCGGCTTGACGAACAGCCCGACGGTCAGCGCGACGCCGATGCACACGATCGCGATCCGCAGCACGCGCTCGTTCACGCGGTGCAGCGCCCACGCGCCGAGCAGGCCGCCGACGATCGCGCCGCCGCCGAGCGCGATCGCCGCCTGCCAGTGCAGGTGTGGCGACGTCAGGAACAGCACGACCGCCGATGCATTCATCACGCCCGCGAGCGCGTTCTTGGTCGACATCGCGTGACGCGGCGACAGGCCGGCCATCGTCAGCGCGGCCATCATCAGGAAGCCGATGCCGCCGCCGAAGTAGCCGCCGTAGATCGCGATCAGGAACTGCGCGATCGCGGCCGTGATGGGGCCGAGGTGCTGCGTGTCCACGCCCGGCTTGCGGAAGAAGCTGCCCCACGCGAACACGACCGTCGCGAATAGCACGAGCCACGGCACGAGGTGCGAGAAGATCGATGACGGAGTTTTCAGCAGCAGCAGCCCGCCGAGTGCGCCGCCGGCCACGCTGATCGCGAACAGCGCGCGAAACGGCAGCTTGCCGGCGCCGCGCACCATGTTTCGGCTCGCCCAGCCCGTCGTGACCTGACCGGGGAATAGCGCGACCGTCGACGTGATGTTCGCCGCGAGCGGCGACATGCCCGACAGGATCAGCGCGGGCAGCGTGACGAACGAGCCGCCGCCCGCGAGGGCATTCTGCAGGCCGGCCCACAGGCCGGCGATGATGATGAGAGCGAGCATCGGTGATGGAGCGCGGAGGTGGCGGGGTGCGCGGTCCGGCAGCAGCCGCGCGCGATGATCGCCCGATGGTAATGCAGGATCGCGGCGGCGCAAACCGCGGCGAGCGAGTGGTGTGGCGGGTGCGCAGGGGGCGGCGGCCGGCCGATGGGAAGCGTTGTCGTTGCACCGCGCGTCAGGCCATCGCGGCCATGCGCACGAGCACGACTCGCGCCGCGTTACTCGTTCGGCTGCCCGGCGCTGCCGTCGTCAGCCGCATCGCTGTCGACGTCCGGATAGACGATCGTGCCGTCGTCCCGGATCACCGCGCCGGCCGTGAGACGCGCGGGCTCGACGCGGTTTTTGCCCATGATGTGCAGCACCGTTTCGCCGCGCGCGATCAGATAGTCGGACACGATGCGCCGATGACAACGCCACCAAACGGCTTCCGAACACATGATCGCGCAGCGTTGCCGGTGCCCTTGCTCGATCAAGCGGTCGAGGCCGGCTCGAAACTCGGGCGACAGCGCGTAGTCGGCATAGCGATGGAAGCTGCGATTGGTCCAGAAGTCGTTGACCTCCTCGGGCACACCGCGCGACTTGCCGCGCAGGCCGCCGAGTTCGGCGATGTGCTCGTACGCAATATCGACGGCGGCCAACGCGTCGGGCAGCGTCGCTTCGTTGAACTGCGGATTCGTGCGCGAGCGCGTCATCTTCCGGATATCGGCAAGCAGCGCGATATCGACCGCGTCGAGCATCTCGACGAACTCGTCGAGCGTGCGGTTCGAATGTCCGATCGTGTAGAACGGGAGCGTCATGCGTCGTCCTTGCCTGCTATGCGTTCGAGCACGCGGCCGCGATGCGCGGCGATGTGGTCGGTCCGGTCGCTCTTGATCTCGTATTGCGGATCGTCGGGCGACGCGCGATGGCGATGCTCTTTGTAGTCGAAATCCTGCGTGTGGATCGCAATGATCGTGCCCGTCACGTAACCGGCTTCGGAATTCCAGCGGACGTGGTCGCCCAGTTTGAATGGATGCGTCATGCGGGGAAGCCTCCTTGCGTCGATGCTGCGTCGCTTGCCGGCGTGGCGTGGGGTGCCTGTACCGCGACGGCAACGCGTGCATGGCTTCATTATCCGTCGGGACCGGATGGGGGAAAAGCGGCTCTTCCACGCCGAACATCTTGAAGGCCGACGAACTGAAGTTGCTCTCTGCAACGGACTCTACACCGTCACCGTACTAAACACAGGAGCCGGCCAGTCCTTACGTCCAGTCCTTTGCGTCGTGAACGCTCGTCCGGTAGCCGGGAAAATGGCGGAATGGTTCCGGTCGGGGAGTGACGACGCGTTCCGGCTTTCGTGACGAAGCAACGTGTGAGAGGTTCGATCCCGACATAACGGTCCTCCGGTGCTTCGAATCGGCATTGCCTGCGATCGTGCACGCGAGTCGACCATCGGTCGAAATCCGTTCCAATGGCGTGACCAGATCCGTTTCAACCTCGGTCATCGCATCGAAAAAGCGCGGAGACTGTGCCGCATGGCCGAAGCCAGTCGCGCACGCGAGCAGGGCAGCCACGCAGGCTACGCGAATCTGGATCGCGTTCATCGATTTCATCGGACTCGCTCCATGTTTGGTATGCGCAGATAGACGCCGAAACTGGATTGAACTCGGTTGAGCCGCTACGTACGGCGCATGAGCACGGTTGACGAAGCTTGCCTCGAATTCACTGCACGACTTTGCGCAATGGAGCGCGGTGCTTCGGAAACGCACGCTCATGTGGTCCAGATGCAAGCGTTCCGCTACGCCACGCACGCATGGGCGAACTGCGCGTGTCGATCTGCAATCGGCCGTGCGAACACCAAACGGATTTCGGATATTTCCTGACATAGTCGCTCCGCCTGCTGCGCAACCTTTGCAGTAGCGGTGTCGAGGCGCAGTTGCGCGTCGCGGCCATCTAATCGATCGTCTCAGGAGCATATTCAATGGTGTCTCCCGGCCCTTCCCGCCGCCCGTTTCTCGCGATAGCGGCCATTGTGCTCATCGTTCTATCGTTCGGATCGGCATTCGCATGGACAGGCGGCTGGCTCGTGCCCGCCCGGCTGAGCGGCGCCGTGCTGATCGATTCACTCCAGTCCAATACGGGCAAGGTGTTCCCCGGGTTTCGACGCGCCCATACGAAGGGCATTTGTGTCGCAGGCCACTTCGATTCGAACGGCGCGGGTAGCGCGCTGTCCACGGCGGCGCTGTTCCGCACCGGTTCAGTGCCGGTAACCGGTCGCTTCAATACCGGAGGAAGCGTGCCAACCGGCGCGGACAGCGATCAGATATTTCGTGGGCTCGGCATGCGATTCGCGCTGGCCGACGGTGAAGAATGGCGCATGGCGCTCGATCAAACGCCCATTTTCGTCGTATCGAATCCGGCCGATTTCGTGGCGCTACAGGTCGCGTCGACGCCTGACCGCGCTACCGGACAGCCCGATCCCGGCCGGATGAAGGCTTTTCTTTCCACGCATCCGGAGACGCAACGCTTCTTCGATTATCTGGAGAAGACGCCGATGCCCTCCGGCTTTGCAAACGGCACGTATTACAGCATCAACGCATTTCGATTCATCGACGCGCATGGCGTCGCACGGTTTGTGCGCTGGCAATTCGAGCCGGAGCAGCCGTTCGCTGCACTGGACAAGCACACGGCAGGCACGCTGCCCACAAACTTCCTGTTCGACGATCTGCTCGAGCGCATTCACGAGGGGCCGGTGAAGTGGCATCTCGTGCTCGTGGAGGCCAATCCCTCGGATCGCACCGACAACGCAACGATTGCGTGGAGCGGCCCGCATCGACGTATCGACGCCGGCACGCTCGTGTTCGATGCAATCGCGACGGAAGCGGACGGACATTGCCGGGACTTCAATTACGATCCGCTGATATTGCCGAAAGGCATCGCACCATCCGACGATCCGCTATTGCCCGCGCGCTCCGCGGCCTACTCGGTATCGTTCAATCGACGTGCGGCGGAAGGTCCGCGCCCGGATGCCATTACGCTCGAACACGACCATGGAGCTGCGAAATGACGAGCCAGAACCCGAGCTTTTCCGTGCCGGCCCGTGTCCTGCACTGGCTGATGGCCGTGCTGATCATTGCCATGCTGTTCGTCGGAGCAGGCATGGTATCGACAGTCAGCGCGCGATATCCGCAATTGCTGGCGCTGCATCGGCCGCTCGGCATCGCGATCCTGCTGCTGGCGCTGATCCGGCTTGGCGTGCGTGTGACGCACCGGCCGCCGCCTTTGCCGTCGGGCATTCCGCCGTTGCAGGTCACTGTGGCGAAGCTATCGCATTACCTGCTTTACGGCTTGATGATTGCCATGCCGCTGATCGGTTGGGCGATGCAGTCCGCCGGCGGCTATCCGATCTCGATGTGGAAAGGTGTCGAGCTGTTTCCGATCTTGCCGCACGACATCGTCGTCTACGGTCAGCTGCGCCGCTTGCACGGGCTGCTCGCTTATGCATTTTTCCTGTTGATCGTCGGCCATCTCGCTGCCGCGCTCTTGCACGCATGGATCCGGCGCGACGGCGTCTTCGAGAGCATGGCCGGCGGCCGATAGTGCCGAGCCGGGTTCGTGCGCGGGGCCGGCCTTCGAATCACCGCGCCGGCGATCGTGCTTGCCGGCGCAAGCGCTTGCGCGGAAGCGTCCTAAGCGACCGAGCCATAAGTCGAAGGTATGTGACGTATGCGAAGTATGTATTTTTCGTATGGTTCGCACCTGCCTACATTGTCGATATTCAACCCGTTCCGAGGGAACAGCGATGAAAACGACAACGCCTGGCACGACGGTGGCCCATGGCCGACAAAAGCTCGCCGAGACGATTCGGCAATTCACGCCGAACTGGTTCGCGATGACGATGGGCAACGGAATCGTGTTTCTCGTCATTGCCGCATTGCCATGGCACTTTGCAGCGCAGATGACGCTGGCCCACACGCTGTGGGTGGCCGATAGCGTGCTTTACGTCGTGTTCGCCGGCATGTTGCTGGCGCGCTGGATCTTCTATCCGGAAACGATCCGCCCGATGTTGCATCACCCGCTGCAGTCGATGTTTCTCGGCGCGGTGCCGATGGGGCTCGCACCCGTCATCAACGGCCTGGTGATATTCGCCGGCCCGCATGCGAGCGAGGCAGCGAGCCAGCTGGCTTACGGCTTGTGGTGCGTCGATGCAGTACTGGCACTCGCCGTCGCCGTCGGTGTGCCCTACATGATGTTCACCGCGCAGGACCACGCGCTCGAGCGCATCTCGGCCGTGTTGCTGCTGCCCATCGTCGCGCCTGAAGTGGCCGCGTCGAGCGCCGCCGTACTCGCGCCGCATGTCGACGCACAGACCGCGCGCTTTCTGGTGGCCGCCGGTTACGTGCTGTGGGCCGTGTCGGTGCCGCTCGCCTTTACCGTGCTCACGGTCGTGTTCTTCCGGCTGGTGATCCACAAGCTGCCGCATCGTGATCTCGGCCCGTCCAGCTGGTTGACGCTGGGGCCGATCGGCACCGGCGCGCTGGGATTGCTTGCGCTCGGCCACGCTGCACCGGATGCGTTTGCCGGCACGTCGTTCGAGGCGACTGCGATCGTCGCGCGCGACATCGGCTTGATCGGCGGCTTGCTGCTTTGGGGTGTGGGCTTGTGGTGGCTGGCCATGGCGATGCTGTTCACGCTGCGGTATTCCCGCGACGGGCTGCCGTTCAATCTGGGATGGTGGGGATTCACGTTTCCGCTCGGCGTCTACACCGTCGTGACGCTCAGTCTCTATCGGACCACGGGCTTTATCGCGTTTGCCGCACTGGGAATGGCGCTGGCGGCGCTGCTCGGTGGACTGTGGTTGGTCGTGCTGTCGCGAACGCTGCGCGGCCTCGCCCGAGGCGAACTGTTCCACGCCCCCTGCCTCGTCGGCCGGGCACGACCCGCACTCGGCTGAACGAATCGTCGAACCCGCTCCGGCCGGCCGCACGTGCACCACGCGGTCGGTCGGAGTGGAGCGATGTCCATGTACGTCATCGAACCTTCGAAGGAGATCCAGCATGTCCAAACCCGCCCGCCGTGTGGCCGTGACCGGGGCGGCCGGTCAAATTGCCTATTCGTTGCTGTTCCGAATCGCCCGCGGCGATTTGCTCGGCGACGATCAGCCCGTCATCCTTCAGCTCCTGGAACTGCCGCACGCGTTGCCAGCGCTGCGTGGCGTGGTGATGGAACTGGAAGACTGCGCATTCCCGCTGCTGCAGTCGATCGAAATCAGCGACGATCCGCGCGTGGCGTTTCGCGACGCCGATTACGCGATGCTCGTCGGCTCCCGCCCGCGCGGCAAAGGCATGGAGCGGCGCGATCTGCTGGCTGCGAACGCCGCCATCTTTCGTTCCCAGGGCTATGCGCTCAACGAAGTGGCGAGCAGGCAGGTCAAGGTGCTCGTCGTCGGCAACCCGGCCAACACCAACGCGTGGGTGGCACGCTACTACGCGCCCGACCTGCCGGCGGATGCCATTACCGCGATGATCCGTCTCGACCACAATCGCGCCGTGTCGAAGCTGGCCGCCCGATGCGGCGTAGCCGTGGATGCCGTCACCCGCATGGTGGTGTGGGGTAATCATTCGCCGACCATGTTTCCCGACTATCGTCATGCGCTGATCGACGAGCAGCCAGCGCCAATGCGGGTCGGCGACGAGCGCTGGTATGTCGACACGTTCATTCCGGAAGTCGCACGCCGCGGCACTGCGATTATCGAAGCGCGCGGCGCATCGTCCGCGGCGTCGGCGGCCAATGCGGCGATCGACCAGATGCGCGACTGGATTCGCGGAAGCGATGGCCGGTGGGTGTCGATGAGCATCGTGTCGGACGGCGAGTACGGCATTCCGCGCGGCCTGATGTTCGGGATGCCGACGATCTGCAGCGAAGGCCGCTATCGTGTCGTGCCGGATCTGGAGATCGACGCGTTCGCGCGCGCCCGCATCGATGCATCGGTTGCGGAACTGATGGACGAAATGCAGGCCGTGCGAGCGATTCTTGCGCCGTAGGACGATCCGAAGCGGATCGAAACCGATCCATTCCCGAAGCAACTCACGTAAAAGGCCCCATCGTGTTCAGCACCTTGAGAAAGAAGACAGTCCTGTCATTGGCAATCCTCACGTTTTCGTGCGGCGCGTTCGCGCATGAAACGCCCGATCCGACGATACGGCGCGATGCGCGAGACGGCATCGTGCGTTTGTACGGCGCAGGCGGCCCGGATACCGCATTCGCGAAAGTCGCGAAGGTCTTCACCGACGAAACGGGCATCAAGGTGGAGGTGACCGGCGGACCGGAGCCGACGTGGAGCCGAAAGGCGCAAGCCGATGCCGATATTCTGTGGGGAACGTCGGAAGAAGATATGGCCGGCCTCCTCGAAACCTACCAGGTGTTTCGATGGAGCGACGTGACGCCGATTTATATCCGGCCGGCCGTCATCGCCGTGAAGAAAGGCAATCCGAAACACATCCGCGGCTTCGACGATCTGCTCGCGGATGGCGTGCGTATCGTCGTCACGGAAGGCGCGGGCGTGGCGAATACGTCGGGCACGGGCACATGGGAAGACATCGCCGGCCGCATGGGGCGTCTTGACGACGTCAGGCGGTTCCGGAAGAACATCGTCGGATTCGGCAAGGGCAGCGGGCCCAGCTTCAGGATGTTCGTCGACAAGGACGCGGATGCCTGGATCACATGGCCCGACTGGCCGATCACGCATGCCGACAAAGCCGATTACGTCAGCCTGCCCGCGAACAGAGCGATCTGGAGAGACGTCAATGTTGCGCTCGCTCCGGATGCCGATCCGGAGGCAACGCAGTTCCTCAATTTCCTGAACAGCGATCGCGGAGCTGCAATCATGAAGACCGAGGGATGGGTGCGCTGAGTGCATGACGGAGCGGAATGGCCGACCCGCCTCGGCCGTTCCGCCCGAGCCTCGGTGGTCGTCCATCGGAACGAGCCGGCCGGGTGCGGGCGCTTTCGGAAGAAAGCGCCCGTTGCAATGCGCGACCCGGAACGGCATCCGTACGGGGTCCGCGACGGATGCGGTTCCGGCCGCGCGATTCAGCACATGCCGCCGTTCGCACGTACGATCTGGCCGTTGATCCACGCGCCTTCGGGGCTGGCGAGAAACGCGACGACGGCTGAAATGTCCGACGGCTGCCCCAACCGTTCGAGCGGATTCATCTTCGCCATCCGGTCGATGAGCTCGGCGCTCTTGCCGGCGAGGAACAGCTCGGTGGCAACCGGGCCCGGCGCCACGGCGTTGACGCTGATGCCGCGTCCGCGCAGCTCCTGGGCGAGCACCTGCGTCAGTCCCTCGACCGCGCACTTCGTCGCGATATAGACGGCATACGTCGGCAAGCGCACGCCGGTCACGCTCGTCGTCAGGTTCATGATCCGGCCGCCGTCGCGAACGCGGCGCGCGGCTTCGCGCGACACGTTGAACGCGCCCTTGAAGTTGATGGCGACCGTGCGATCGAACGTTGCATCGTCGAAATCCACAATCTTTGCCTGGTTCATGACGCCTGCGCTGTTGACGACGACGTCGACGCCGCCATAGGCCTTCTCCGTCGCGTCGAACATCGCAATGGTCGCGGCCGGATCGGCGATGTCGGCCTTGACGAGCAACGCGTCGCCGCCGTTCTCGCGAATCGTTGCGGCGACTTCCTCGGCCGGCGTCGCGTTGCTGGCATAGTTCACGACGACCTTGAAGCCATCGCGCGCGAGGCGAACCGCGATATCGGCGCCGATGCCGCGCGAGGAACCGGTAACGAGGGCTACCTTTTCGGACGTTTGATTCATGTCATGCTCCTGCGGTGTGCCGGGCAGCCGCGAACGAATGTTCGTCGTACGGCGTGCCCGGACGGTGGTGAAAGATATCGGTATCGAAACGACGCGTCGGTACGCCGTTACGGCTGCGCCGTCAAATCGATCAGGTGTGCCGGCTCACGATCACGGGCGGAGGCGCGGCGCAAGAAGGTCGGACAGTCCGACGCGATGCAGCATCTCGGCGCGCAGCCGGTCGAGCACGGCGAAGCCGACGTTCGCGCCGTCTTCGGTCGGATCGACATGCACGCGGAACGGGCGTTTGCCAGCCGGCTTCGCGACTACGTCCACGATCGCGTCGGCGACGAGATCCGCGCGCGCGTCGGGCGGGACGATTGCGGCGAATGCCTCCTGGACTTCGCGGCCGAAGTTCGCGTAAGGGCCGGCGTCGTATTCGGCGGCGCGGGCGGTGTCAGCCGGGAGCCCTGCATGAGCGAAATGATTGGTGCCCTGCGTGAACGCGCCCGGGACGATGATCGACGTCTCGATTCCCCAGCGCGACAACTCGCGCGCGTACAACACGGCAATCGCATCCATCGCCGCCTTCGCACCAAAGTACGGCGCGAGATACGGCGGTGTGCCGCCCGCAGCGCTGCTGCTCGACACCCACACCAGCAATCCTTGCTGCCGTTCACGGAAGTGAGGGAGGACCGCCCGGTTCACCCGTTGGGTACTCACTACGTTGATGTCGTACAGCTGCGCATACTGCTCGGGCGTAAACGCTTCGGCCGGGCCGAATGCCATGTGCCCGGCATTGTGGATCAGCACGTCGATGCCGCCGGCCTGCTCCAGAACCGTGGTGACCGCGCGTGCGACCGACGCGTCCGACTGCACGTCGAGTTCGAGCGCGCGCAGGTCGATGCTTGCCTCGCGCGCGAGTGCGCTCATTTGCTCCGTTACCGCTGCGTTACGCCCGGCCGTATCGCGCATTGATGCGTAGACGATGTGACCGGCACGTGCGAGTGCTTCTGCCGTGAGCCTGCCGAAGCCGCTCGACGCGCCGGTGATGAGTATGACCTTGCTCATGATGGGTTTCCTTGGTGGTGAGTGAACGTCAAACCGGTGAAGAATCATGCGTCTCCGCCGCGTGCCCAGCGTTGTTCGATTCGTCCGAACTTCCATATCGCGGCGGACACCGCCCATGTCGCGACGAACAGGCCGACGATCGCGAACCCCATGTGGTTGAGGGCGAGCGGCGGCAGCCACGTACCTGACGCGCGGTGCGCTTGGAATGCATTGCCGAGCAGGCCGAGCATCTCGATCGTTCCGATGACGAGCGCGAAGCCGATGGAGAGACCGGTGACGACGAGGTTGTAGTAGATCTTGCGGATGGGTTGTGCGAGTGCCCATCCGTACGCAAGCGTCATGAACGAGCCGTCGATCGTGTCGAACAGCAGCATGCCGGCGGCGAACAGCACGGGAAGACAGAGAATCGCGTACCACGGCAGGCCCGACGCGGCTCCTGCGCCGGTCAGCACGAGCAGTGCGATTTCCGTTGCAGTATCGAAGCCGAGTCCGAACAGCACGCCGACGAAGTACATCTGGCCGGGCGTGCGCACGATACGCATCAGCGGCGCGAGAAAACGGCTGATCAGGCCGCGCGATTGGAGGCATCGTTCGAGCTGCGCTTCGTCGAGCCGGCCGCTTCGCATGCGCCGAAATGCCGTGCAAAGATCGTAAAACGCGGCGATGTTCAGTATCGCTATCGAATAAAGGAACACGCTGGAGACGATCGCGCCAACGGTGCTTGTCAGCATGCGCAGCGGCGATCCGGCGTCGAGTACATGCGCCGACAGGGAATGCATGCCGAGCGCGATGAACATGGCGAGGCCGAACACGACGCTCGAATGACCGAACGAAAACCAGAATCCCACGCTCGACGCCCGCTGGCCTTCGCCGAGCAGTTTGCGCGTGGTGTTGTCAATCGCCGCGATGTGGTCGGCGTCAAACGCGTGCCGCATGCCCAGCGAGTACGCCGTCACGCCGGCGCCGATGCCGAAGGCGCGGGAGCCGACACCGAGATGGTGCGGAACGATGAACGCAAGCAACGTACCCCAGCCGACGACGTGCAGAACGACGATGAACATGGCGACTGCGGCCAGTGAAACGGTTGCCGTCCGGTGATGGGAAAAACGACGAATGTCATGGCTTGCAGACATGGAAGCCTCGCCAAAAAAGATCGGGAGAAACGGGTCGGCCGACGCAGCGCCGTCATCTGCCGCAGGGAAAGTCGGCGGCGCCGCGCGCCGCCGACTCGCTTCAGGCCCTGGGCACGTACGGGAACGTCGACGTCGGCTTCGACGTGACCGATTCTTTGCCGATCCCGAGACTGATCGGCGTATTTGCGGCGATCGAGAACATCACATCCGGTGCGTTGTCGGTCATGGATCGCCCGTTCCATTGCGCGAAGCCGAATACGGCCGGCGTCCCGACCGTGTACGGCAGAACGTTTGGAAGCAGTCGGTGTGCGACAGCTGCTGCATAGCCGTCAGGGTCGTCGGCCGTTCCGTTGGCTCGCACCGCGCCGGCGATCGACTGGATGAGCGTTGCGCCGTAGGTGTCGAAGTCGTCGGCGGGGCGGCCACCGTTCAGCCGGTCGCCGAGGTCCTCGTTGTACTGGGTGAAGAGCGGATGAATCATCGGGAGTCCGACACGATTGATCGATCGCCAGCCGCCGCTGTCGGTCGCGAGGGTCGCGACCGCCCACACGCCGATTCTCCGGTTGCCGTTCGCCGTGGCGAGCAATTCGGCGTCAGGCACTTCCAGAACGATCGAATACACGGTGTGACCGGCGAACAGATTGCGCGCGTCGCCGGGCTGCCACGTACCGAGATCGAGCGGCTGTCCGTCCTGGAACGCGTGCCCCACTGCGTGAAGGACGTCAGGCTCGATCCAGAACGGATCTCCTGCGCGTCCTGCCCACACGCGGAGGCCGGACGGCGTCGTAATCGTCTCGTCGGTGTCGCCTTGCGCAACGACGTCGCCGGCTGCATGCGGATCCGTAGCCGCGGCGCCGACGATGCGGCGCACGACGAAATGCTGCTTGCCGCCGGCATCCCGCGCGTCGAACGTGATGCGATAGGTCACATCCTCGACTGCGTCCTGATCGAGGTCGATCTTGAATTCATAGAACCCCTCGGGGTGGTAGCCGGGGGTCGGCACGTCGCCGGCAATCGAATGGCAAACGTTGATGACGAATACGGTGCCGGTCTCGCCTCGAAAGCAGTACAGGTCGGTGATGTCGAGACGGATGTCCTGCCGGGCGAGCGGGGAGTCGAGATGGTGCGACATGGTTCGATCCTTTCCGTAAGATCAATGAGGATGGCGGCGGCGCGGTGTCGTGGACACCGGCCGCGATGCATCGCGCTGGATGACGGAAAGGAGTGTGGCGCGCCAGGCGAACGGGCGCTGTCAGGAAAGGCAGCGCCGTTTCCGATTTGCACGGCATCGATATCATGCACGTGTGCCGACGGCTGCACAGGTGTGCGGACCGGCGGCTGGACGTTATGCGTTCGCGCTGCGCACGGTACGAACCTGGAGAACCGCGATCAGCGTAATCGCGGCGGACACGCAGACATACCAGCCGGCGGCGCTGTGCATGCCCGTCCATGCATCGACCGACGCCACCACGAACGGGGCGGTACCGCCAAACAGCGCGACACCGGTGGCATACACGACCGACATCGCGACGGCGCGGCCCCGCATCGGGAACATCTCGAGAATGACGACGATGCTCGGTGCGCCGGCGATGGCGGACAAGCCGGCGAACAGCGCGACCACGCAGAGCAATACGACGGGTTGCGGATGCGTCGCCGCGTAATGGAACGCCGGTAGCACGGCCAGCATGGTGAGGGCGCGCGACAGGCCGATGGTCCGCAGTCGGCCGATTCGATCCGCGAGCCAGCCGCCTGCCAACGACAGCGCCAGCGTGACCGCACCGACCGCCACCGTCGTCACAAAGGCCGCGTAGGCAGTGGGTGGCGGACCGGCGACGCCGGCCGTGGTCGCGTAGGTCGCGACATACGTCGGTACGGTTCCGCCGAAGATCAATGCGATCGCGAGCAGCCACTGCGACCGATACCCGACGAGCATGTTGCGCACCGCGTGTCCGTCGCGCGGCACCCGCCACGTCTCATCGATCTTGCGGCGCAAATAGAGCTGCACGGGTATGAGCATGCCCGCTAGCGCGAACGGTATGCGCCAGCCCCAGTGCTGAATTTGCGTGGTCGTCAGCAGATTGAAAATTGCAATACCGCAACTACCGGCGGCGACCAGCGCGAGTCCCTGGCCCGCCATCAGCCATCCCGCATAAAAGCTCTTGCGCGCGGGCGGACAACGCTCGATCAACAACGCGCCCGACGATCCCATTTCTCCGCCGACTGCCAAGCCCTGCAGGATCCGGCAGATGAGCACGGCTATCGGTGCGCCGATGCCCAGCGTCGCGTAGTCCGGCGTCACCGCGACACCGACCGAACCTGCGGTGACGAGCGCCGCGCTGAGCAGTAACGCCGGCTTGCGTCCGGCGGTGTCCGCATGGAGGCCGATCGCAAGCGCGCCGATCGGGCGGGACAGGAATCCGGCTGCAAAAGTGCCAAGCGACAACATCCGGCCGTATGCGGCCGATGCGTGCGGGAAAAAAGCATGGGCGATGAACGCGGCGAAGACCGTATAGCAGAAGTAGTCGAAGAACTCGACAGCGTTGGCAAGCACAATCGTGGCGAGGGTGCCCGCCGTGAGCCTGTGTGCAGACGCTGCGTCGGCATCGTTCCGGGATCGTCTCATGCGGCCTGGTCGCCTCGAGGTGCGGATGCTTGCGGCTTACCGGTGCCGAATGCATCGGGAAAGCTCGGGACGGTGAAGCAGAAAGTCGTTCCTCGTGGGCCGGTTTGCTCGATCCATATCGCACCGCCGTGCGCTTCGACGATCGACTTCGAGATCGGCAGACCCATTCCCATGCCGTCGCTCTTCGTGCTGGAAAGGGGTTGAAAGACCGAGTCCGGTTGGGCAGCCAGGATCCCGCATCCCGAATCGCAGACTTCGAAAAGTACCTGCATGGTGTCGTGGCGGCGCACGCTCACGGTCAGTTGCGGCGTGCGATCCTTGAGCTCGACGGCGGAGATCGCGTGAATACCGTTGATCAGCAGGTTGGTCAACACCTGCTGAAGCTGAATGCGGTCGGCATGCGCGCGTATGCCCGGCTCGATATTCATCGAGACGGCGATTGCATGCGCATTCGCCTCCGACGCGACCAGCAGCATCGCGGATTGCACGATTTCGGCACAGTCGACTTCGACCGCCTCGACCGGCGCGCCGACGAGGAACCCGCGCAAACGCTGGCAGATGGCCGCAATATCGTCGGTCCAGCGTGCCGCGTACCGGAACGCGGCCAATGCTTCGCCGATATTCGGCTCGGCGCGGTCCATCCAGCGGGCGGCTGCGTCGAGCGCGGTACGGACCGCACCGAGCGGCTGGCCAATTTCGTGAGTAATCGACGCGACAAGTTGCCCGACCATCGATACTCGGGCCGTTCGTGCCATCTGCGCGCGCAACGCCTCCAGGCGCTCGCTGTTTTCCTTGTGCTCGGTCACGTCGAACGCATAGAAGTGCAGACGACGATATTGCGCCGGATCGGTCGGCAGCGAGCACCGCCACACGATGGGTACTTTCCTGCCGGTGAGGGTCGACAGCAGGCGCTCGCCCTGGCAGAACGCGTGCCCGTCGAACATCGCGCGCAATACCTGCGAGTTGCTGATGCGATTCGCCGGAAGCAACCTGCGCGACTGTTCGAAAAACAGCGCCTTCGATTCTGCGTCGAACAGGGCGAGCGCGGCGCCGTTTGCGTCGATGAACGCATGGCGCTCGCGCAGCTCGTCGATCACGTGCGGATGGTCGTCGATGTAGGCATCCAGATCCGTCACGCCACAAGCCTTGAGCGAGTCGACCCACGCCTTGATGCCGGACCAGTCCTCTATGAGAATCGGTATGGGCGCGTCGCGAAACACCGAGTCGGTTTCGACGCGCGCTTCCGCCGCGGATTCCCCCGCCGGGCCTGACGGTTTCCGTGTCGATAAGCTCGGCGACTTGCCGTTGGGTCCGTTCATGGGGCGAGTTCGAATACGTGCGAAGTGAGGTCGAGCATCGCTGTATGTCGTGGACGAAGGCGTCTCGGGAAAAGTGCGGCGATTATACAAAACCATAATGTCCTGCGAACAAGGCATTCGGCATGTCGGCACGATACGACGTGGCTGACCGCGCGTCGCGAACCTTCTCGTATTTCACCTGCTTGGCGCCTGCTCCGGCTCAACAAACGTGCGAATCGAAAAAAACCGCATCGGCGGCCACTGCATAGTGACGCGAGCATCGGACTGTGCCGGTGCGTCACATCAACTGCAAGGAGCCAATATGTCGGATAGGGTGAAAGTTGCGCTCGTCACCGGCGCGTCGGGCGGCATCGGCAAGGCGGTCGCGCTGCGACTCGCGACGGACGGATTTGCGATCGTGGGCCACTACGCCGGAAACGGCGCCGGGATGGACGCCCTCGTGTCGGACATCACCGCCCGAGGCGGGCGGGCAATCGCGGTCAAGGGCGATATCAGCGCGGCGGACGATGTCGCCGCGCTCTATGACCGTGCGCTGGATGCATTCGGCCGGCTCGATGTGGTCGTCCATTGCGCGGGCATCATGCCGCTCGCACCTGTCGGCCCGGACGGTCTGGACGTATTCGACAGGACGATTCAGGTCAATCTGCGTGGCAGCTACCTCGTCATGGCGCATGCGGCGTCGCATCTGCGCGACGGCGGCCGTATCGTCGTCTGCTCCAGCAGTGTCGTCGCCAAGTCGTTCCCCGGCTACGGCGCCTACATCGCGTCGAAGGCCGGCGGCGACGGGCTGGTGAGAGTGCTGGCCAACGAGATGCGGGGGCGGCGGATTACGGTCAACGCGGTCGCACCCGGGCCGGTCGCGACGGAGTTGTTCCTGAAAGGAAAGACGGACGAGCAGATCGAACGGCTTGCGCACCTCGCACCGCTGGAGCGGCTTGGCCAGCCGGACGATATCGCGGGAACGGTAGCGTTTCTCGTCGGCGCGGACGGCCAGTGGATCAACGGTCAGATTCTCTATGCCAACGGCGGTTTTGCCTGATCGGGCGGACGCCTTCGGGAGGTCGCGAAGGTGTCTTCCCGCTTTCCGCCCCGCGCGCAGGTCAGCCCACGCGCGCGGGATGGTCCAGGCAAGCGGCGGGGTCCGACACATCTGCGGCTGCGGGGCACGACGCCGCCTGAAGCACGTCAATCAGGCGCGCCGCCATGAAATCGACGAACGTTCGGATCTTCGCGTCGACGTGACGCCGCGACGCGTAAAGAACGAACACGGGCGTGCGCTCCAGGCGATGTTCGGGGAACAGCCGCACGAGCGCGCCTTGTCGAATGTCGTCGATCACGCAGTGCAGCGGCAGCGCGGCGACGCCCGCGCCCGCAAGAACGGCGAAGCGCGTGGCGTCGACGTCGTCGATGACGAACGGTCCGTCGTTGTTCGCCGATGCGGGCTTGACGATGGTGAGCCTGGCGTGGCGCTGCGGCGTCGCAACGCGCGCGGGTATGGGCGTCAGCGCGTGCGGGGCTATCTGCTCGAATGTGTCGATTCGGCAGGCCTGAAGATACGTCGGTTCGGCCACCAGCACATGCTCGATCTGACCGACCATCCGGCTCACGTTCCCGGAATCGGGCAGTGACGCCGTGGGCACGATCGACACATCGACGCGGTCGTTGATCAGATGTGCGGCGCCGGGTATGAACGTGACATGAAGCTTGACGTTCGGATGCTGGCGTTGATATTCGACGAGGCATTGCGTGAAGCGCCGGAGTCCGAGTTCGGGCGAACAATGGACGTGCAGGGTGCCGTGCGGCACGGTATAGGCGCCGCCGGCCTGCGCTTCGGCATCGTCCAGATCGGCGAGAATCTGCTTGCATCTCGCGTAATAGCGCTGCCCGGACTCCGTCAACGACAGGCTGCGTGTCGTGCGGTTCAGCAGTCTCGCGCGCAGCCGGTTCTCGAGCGTGGAGACCGCCCGCGACACGCATGCCTTGCTGAACTCCATATGGTCGGCAGTCGCGCTGAAACTGCCCGTTTCCACCACATGCGAGAAGATCCGCATGCTCAGTAGCGTGTCCATGAATACCTCGTCGTGTCCAGGAATCTCGACTGTCCGACAGCAGGAGACGGGATCGACGATCGCGCGCTTCGGAATGCTGTCACGAGATCAAAAGATAGCGGCACGCTCTGTTGAGCACCATCGTACGTTGGGATAGGCGGGTACCCGATAGGCACTTTCGGCTCATCCTCGCGTATAGCGCGTTGCCGATTTCGGTTCTGTCGTCCGGATGTTCGACTGGCGTCAAGGCCCGATCGTCGAAATGGGTGCACTGGACAACGGCCAAGCGGTGACGGCGCGAAAGGCCGACCGGTTTCGCATCCTTTCTCATACCTTGGTATAGGTCGGGCCATCGGTTCGTAGCCGCGGAACGTGCCGGCGATGGTGCCGCGGCGCCGGCCGGAAGGCTTCCGTCGAGTCGACCGATTGCCCTCGTGCCGGCTTGCAGCGCGATGGGGATGAACTGCCGCCATGTCGACGGCACGCGCCGACGGGTGCGCCGCCCCGATTCGTGGATTAAACCTCGATATGACCGGCCCCACCCATCGACAAGTTCGCGCAACCCCTTTGTACGGCTGGTGCAACGTGCTTCGTTTCGATACCGTGTATTCACCGCACTGGTCGTGCGCAACGCTTCATGTTCCCAGGTAGCTAGCCATGATTCTTTTGTCATCGAGTCCTTCCAGGACAGCCACCGATTTCGACGCGCTTGCCGGTGTGCGCGCGTCTAGCCCGATTGCCGCCGAACACGCGTGGCGCGACCCGGGCGCCGGTCGCGATATCGACATCGCGCTTTCGCGTTGGACCCGGAATGGTACCGAGACGCTCGAGGTAACGAACGACTGCAGCGAGAACTGGCACTGCATCGGCATCAACCTCAAATGTACGTTGCTGACCTTCTCGCACGCGGGCCGCACGCTCGTGCAGGGCCGGCTGACGGCGGGTGCCGCGCAAATCACCGCGCCGGGCGTCGCATGTCGCGCCGTGTTCGACGCACCGAGTGACGTGCTGCATTTGTTTGCATCCCAAACGGTATTGGCCGAGTGCTATGCCGATCTTTTCGGGCGCGCCCATGCCGGCGACATCGTCATCGACGATCCGCGCCTCATCCGGGATCCGGCGCTCGAGCGGCTCGGTCAGGCGCTCGCGGTGTCCCACACGCAGGACGCGGCATTGGGCAAGGTTTTCGCCGACAGCGTCAGCCTCGCGATCGTGTCGCGTATCGTGGCTCGCCACTTCGCGACGAACAGGAGCGAAGTGCGCGGCGCGGCTGCACTGCCGTCGTGGCGCATGCGCCGCGTGGTCGACTATGTCGAAGCGCACCTCGCGGAATCGATCGGGCTCGCCGATATGGCACACAGTGTCGGGCTGACGCGGATGCATTTTGCTGCGCAGTTCCGCCGGGCCACCGGATTGCGGCCTCACGAATATCTGATGCGGCGGCGCATCGAGCGCGCACAGCAGCTCCTGCTCGAATCACGCCATGGCTTGCTCGATGTCGCATTGGGTTGCGGCTTCCGTTCGCAAGCCCATTTCACGACGGTGTTCAAACGCTTCGTCGGAGAGACGCCTTTTTGCTGGAGGGCGAAGGCAAATGTCGATCGATGAACGGGTACCGGTTTTCCTTGCCATTAGCGCGGGATTTCTTCGTGGCGCTCACCCGCGCGACGGTCGCGACGCGGTGCTTCATGTCCCGCAGGTGTCGCCGGGTAGCAGGAGCGCCGGCGCGCGCGCGTCGAATGACGCACGCGAGATGGCGGAGCACGCTCGCCGATGTGACGAGTCGGGTGGGCTCGGATAGTCGCGCAGCACGTTTGTCGAAGCGGTGAAACCTGTGACGCAACGAGGACGATGATGAGCTTCTCGATCGACGTAATGGCGATGGATCCATGGCAGCAGACGCTGAGCCTGCTCTCCCAATTGTGCCGAAACGATGTGCGACCGGTCGCGCCTGCGATGGAGCCGCTGCATGCTCGCGGGACGGCGCCTCATGCGCGGCCGGGAACGCCAGGTGCGGGGCGCCGCGCCGTTTCCGTGAGTTTCGTCGATCGTGTGAGCTCGACAGCGGTGACGATCGCATGGCGCGACTCGACGCACTGCTCGTATGGCGACCAGACCTGGCATGTGACGCGCGCCCGCACAGGCGGGACGTGCGCAATCAGTGGTCGGCCCGTGCGGACTGGCGACACCGTCTATCAGCCCCGTGGGCGTCCGAGACCGCTCAATGCCGGAGCGATGATTCTCGAGTCGGTGCTGCGCGAAGTGGAAGCCGATCGCTGACCTCGGCGACGATGCGGCAAGCGGCGAGCCGCGCGCTACGCTGCGCCCACTGCGATCGCAGTGTTCAGTGCGCCGCTCGCCACCAGGTCGAACAACGCCTGGCTGCTGGGCGACAGCGATCGCCCCTTCGCCCAGACCATGTGTAGCGGTCGCACGATCCGCATGTCCTCGACCTCGACAATGGCCAGTTCGCCGCGTCGCAACTCGTCCGTTACGCTGAGCGTCGAGATGTACGCCAGCGCGTGCTGGGACAGCAGCATCCGCTTGATTGCTTCGGTATGGCTTACCGACATCAGCGGCTCGATCTCGAGGCCGGCGCGACGATACGATTCTTCGATGATCGCGCGCGTGCCGGACCCCGGCTCGCGCATGATCACGGTCCGGTCCACCAGATCCCGTGCACGTACTTTCGTCCCCGCAAGCGGGTGGCCTGCCGCCGCGACGACGGCGATCTCGTCGGAGCCGATGCGTCGAGCATGGAGAATGGAGTCGTCGAAAGGGCCCTCGATGAAGCCGATCGTGAAGCTCAAGTCGTGCAAACCCGCTTCCACGCGCTCGGTGTTCGTGACCGTAAGATCGATGGCGACACGGGGATGGCTTGCATTGAACGCCGCGATTGCTTCCGGCACGAAAAAAACGCCCAGTGTGCCGCTCGCACCGATCTTCATATGGCCCGAGCCGAGGCCCGCAAGCTCCGCGAGCTCTTTCTCGGCAGTATCCGCGAGCGTAAAGATGCGGCTTGCATACTCGTAGAGCAGCTTGCCGCCTTCGGTCAATGCCACGCCGCGCGGCAGCCGATCGAACAGCACGATGCCGAGGCGATCCTCGAGCTCGCGGACTTCCCGGGTGACGGCCGGCTGACTGACGTGTAAACGCTCCGCGCCGGCACTGATGCTGCCGGCGCGAGCGACTTCATAAAAGGCGAGAAGATGAGTGAAGTTCATGGGGCGCGGGAGAGGCGACGGCTGCTGCGCGCTACGCATACCCGGCTGAACTGCCGAGCGGGCGGGCTCGGCTGAACAGTGCGCGGCGCATCAGCGGTCAACTGCCGAAATAGGGATTGCAGAAGCTGGCCGGGCCGACGCACGATGCGGATGCATGCGCGGCCACGTGAGCGCGGTTGCCGCTTGCCGAGCTACCGTCCGTCGGTGCGCCGCCGAAACCGCTCGCTGCCTGCTCGGCCGCGACCTTGGCTTCGGCTGCTTGAATGTCCGCCGGATACTGCGGATCGTTTCCGGTCGCCGGATTATAGCCAGCGCGCTCGACGCGGACCAGATCGGCACGCACTTGCGCGCGCGTGAGCGGCGTGTTGCTTTGCGCGAAGCTGAGCGCCGGCGCGGCGAGGGTGCCGAGGACGAGGGCGATGCATGCGAGCGTTTTCATGATGAAGCTCCTTGAGTTGAGTTGAATTGAAGGCGACACATCCTTCACTGTCGATCGATCCCGCCGTTGTCCACCAGCGTTTGCCTTTGCCGGGTTTCGGCGGCCTCGCGATGGATTGCGAGTCGATGAAACAAGGATATCGGCGCACCTCGCTCAAGAAAAATGCATTGTTTCGATGCGTGCCATACACCGCGGTTATGGCTTTCAGCTCGCCTGATTGTCGACGCCGGACGGGCCCGCCTGAGGCTTGCGGCCATCGATGGCGCTCAGGTAATGCGCCAGCGCGTCGATCTGGTCCGGTGAAATAGGTGCGCCGAACGCATTGCGCATCTTCGTGATCTCGACCTTCCATTCGCTGGTGGTGAGCGGCGGTTGCCGCAGCACCATGCCCGTGGAGTGGCACATCACGCAATTCGCGTTGGCGATGTCCGCACCAGGCCCGGGCGGAAACACCGAATGGCCGGGCGGTAACGTCACGTTGAGCGCGCTCAAGTGCACCGGCGGCGCGATAGCGTCCTGGCGCGCCGCCTGCGCCGCAATGGACTCGGGAAGGTAGTGCCGGCCCACGAGGCCAAGCAACGCACCAACGGAAACGGGGACCATCAACATCACCGCCATGCGCTTCAGTCTTGCGTTCATGTTGTCGCTCCTTGTCAAGCCACGTCGAGCTGAATCGATTCGATGACGTTGCGCATGAAGCCTGCACCGTTCCAGTTCGGTGTGGCCGGCTGGGCCTGCCCCGTCGAGTCGATGGCGCGCACCATCAGCATCTGCGGGCCGCGTTGAGCGAAGCGCACGTTCGTCTGCCACTGGCGGAAGCTGTATTTGCCGTAGTCGTGCCCTAGTTGCGTATCGGCCCAGCTTCGACCGCCATCTGTCGACAGCTGCACGCGCGCCAGTGCATTGATGCCGCCGAACGCAATACCGCGGACGAGCACCGGTTGACCGGCGCCCACTTTGTCGCCGGTCCTCATGTTGGTGAAGAACGAGCGCGGCAGCATCCGGTTGATGGGAATCTGCGGCACGTCGGTCTCACCGGGCCGCACGTTCGCGAAGTGGTTGGCCGGCACCTTATATGCCTTGGCGGTCCAAAAGTTGTCGTCAGGTGTGTCCAGCACTTCGATGTCGGTCACCATCTTCACCCAGTACGTCGCATACCAGCCCGGTACGACGAGCCGTAGCGGATACCCGTTGAGCAGCGGCAGCGGCTCGCCGTTCATCGCGTACGCGAGCATCACCTCGCCGTCGCGTGCATGGTCGATCTCCACCGACTTGAGGAACTTCGGCGTTTGCGGAATCACGCCCGAATCGAGCCCGTTGAAGCGAACGCAAACGGCATTGGCGCGCACGCCCGCATGGTCGAGCACGTCCTTCAGGCGAACGCCTTTCCATAGCGCATTGCCCATCGCGCCGTTGCCCCACTGGCCGCCCGGCACACGCGGGCTGAAGAAGCCGCGCGAGTTGCCCGAGCACTGATTGACCGCGGCGATCTCGTAGCGCGGGAACCCGCGCATCAGGTCGTCGAGCGAAAGATTCAACGTCCGCTTGACGGCACCGTGAACTGCGACGCGGTACGTGGCCGGATCGATGGAGTTCGGAATGTTGGCGAGGTGCCAGCGCACGTAGAAGCGGTCGTTCGGCGTGAACACGCCTTGGTCGAAGACGTCGAACGGTGTTTCGAGCAGCGGTGGACGCGTGCGCTGCAGGATCACATTGGATTTTTGCGGCAGGTCCGACGTGAGCGGCCGGCTGCCGTTCTCGAACGGCAGCTCGATGGTGCCGCTCTGGGTGCCGCGCGCGAGCGTGGGCATCATGAATGCCGCCGCACCCAGCGCGCCGAGGCCGCCCAGCAGGCGGCGCCGGTGCAGCGAGACGGGATCGTAATCGTGTTGGCTCATGAGGTGCTCCAGGTCTGTTCGGTGGACAAAGCGCGCACGGGGCGCGACGTGCCGGTGGGGGCCGGCGGCCGATCGGTGCGGACCGCGAGTCGGCCGGCGTTCAGCGTGACGGACATCGAGCTCGCGACCATCAGCGCGGCAGCGGTGGCGGGCGACACGCAGCCGAACACGGCCGCGGGAATCGCGAGCGCGTTGTAGACGACTGCGGCGGCGAGGTTCTGGTGCATGACGCGCGCGGTGCGGCGCGCGAGCCGCAACGCGAGGTCGAGCTTTTCGATGCCCGCATCGACGAGCACGATGGATGCGGCAGCCATCGACGCGGGCGACGCGCTGCCGACCGCGATGCCGACATCGGCCGCGGCCAGGGCCGGCGCGTCGTTGAGCCCGTCGCCCACGAACGCGACCGCGCCGCGACCCGCGGCCTGTGCGTGAACGATGTGTGCTGCCTTTCGTTCGGGAGACTGCGCCGCGAGGATGGAGTCGTCGCCCAAGCCCACGGCCTGCGCGATGGCGCGCGCGACGATCGGCCGGTCGCCGGTCAGCATGGTCACCGTTGCGCCGTGCGCGCGCAGCGAAGCCACGGCGTCCCTGGCGCCCTCGCGCGGGCGGTCGGCGAAGCCCAGCATGCCGCGCCAGCAGCCGTTGCGGGCGACATGGACGGCGGTGCTCGCATCGTCGATTTCGGGCACCTGAACGTCGCGACTGCGCAGGAATGCAGCGGTGCCGGCGAGAATGCATTCGCCATCTGCGCCGTCCCATGCCACGCCGGCTCCCGGCACCGCGCGCGACGTGCCGCGCGGTGCCTCCACGGCACCGGCGAGCCGGTCGGGCGCGACGAGCGCGCGAATGGCGGCCGCGATCGGATGCTCGCTGCCGCGTTCGGCGCGCGCCGCTTCCTCGATGAGTTCGGCTTCGCGCACGCCGCTTGCCGCGCGTGCGCTGACAAGCCGTGGCTTGCCCTCGGTCAGCGTGCCGGTTTTGTCGAGGAAGAACGTGCAGAGTTTGCCGGCCTTCTCGATGGCCTCGACGTCGCGAAAGAGAATGCCTTCGCGCGCCGCGCGTCCGACGCCGGCGCTCAGCGCGAGCGGCACGGCCATGCCGAGCGCGCACGGGCAGGTGACGACGAGCACCGCGACGGCACGCTCCAGCGCATCCGCCCATCCCATGCCCAGCAGGCCGCCGCCGACGAACACCAGCAACGCGATCATCGCGATGGCCGGGACGAGGCGGCGCGTGAAGCGCTCGGCGATGGCCTGCGACGCCGTCTTGCGCGCGAGCATCGCGCGCACGCTCGCCGCGATCGAATCCACGCGGCGCTCGCCCCATCCGTATTTCACGCACACCAGCAGCTCGCCGTCGGCATTGAGGGCGCCGGCCTCGACGAAGCTGCCGCGCTCCACACCGACGAGCTCGCTTTCGCCCGTCAGCAGCGAACGATCGAGCGACGACCGGCCGTCCGTGACGACACCGTCGAGCGGCAGACGCTCGCCCGGCAGCACGCGAATGATGCTGCCGGTTGCGACGCGCTTGGCGAGCACGACCGTCTGCGCGCCGTCGCTTGCGAGCACGCGCGCGGTTTGCGCGGGCAAATCGAGCAGCGCGCGAACGGCGTCCGACATGCGGCTGCGCACGCGCAGTTCGAGCCAGCGGCCCGCCAGCAGGAACGTGACGATCATCGCCGCCGAATCGAAATAGACCGTCGATTCGCCGTGCGCGACCCGCCACACGGAAAGCAGGAACGACGCGCTTGTACCCATTGCGACAAGGCAGTCCATCCCGGGCACGCGTGCACGCAACGTTCGCCACGCGGCCTTGAAGAACGGTCGCGCGCAATAACCGACGACCGGCAGCGTGGCGATGCCGGCCAGCACGGCGAGCCCATGGCGAACGGGCTCCGGCACCGTGGCGGCCGTCGTGAAGTACAGCGTCGTTTGCGCCGTCATCACCCACATCGAGCAAAAGGCGGCGATGACGAGCCGCAGCGTCAGGTCGGCGAGCAGCGCGGCCGTGTGCGCGCGACGATCGGGCGTCTCGCTTTCGGGCGTGCATTCGTAGCCGAGTTTCGCCGCGGCGGCGAGCAGATGGTCGAGCGAGGTGCGGCGCGGATCCCACTCGACGGTCGCGGATTCCGACGCGAAGCTCACCCGCGCGTCGAGCGCGCCGGGCTGGCGCTGCAGCACGCGTTCTAGCGCATTCGCACAGCTCGTGCACCACATGCCGCGCACGTCGAGCGTCGCGCTGTCGGGTGTGCGCGATGCCATTACAGCGGCCTCGCTCATGGGCGTTTCAGCTCGTCTTCGCCGGCCCACGGCGCCGTGCGATTGCCGATGGCCGCGCGTTCGGCCTTCACGACGTCGGCCGTCAACGCCGGCGCGTGATTGCCGAAGCTCGACCGGACGTGCGAGGCGACGGCGGCGATCTCGTCGTCGGTCAGCGTCGCGCCGAACGCCGGCATCGACCCGTTGAACGTGCTGCCTGCCACCGTGATCTTGCCCGTGACGCCCAGCAGGAGGATGCGCGCGACGAGCTTCGGATCGCCGTTGACCCACTCCGAGCCGGCGAGCGGCGGGAAGGCGCCCGGCAGACCCGCGCCGGTAGCCTGGTGGCACGACGCGCAGCGGCTCGCGAAGAGCAGGGCGCCGTCGGCCGCCGCCGGCGCCGCGGCAACGGCGTCGGTGCCGCCCGGCGCGGCTTGGGATTTCGCGGCCGGGTTCGGACCGAGTGCGGGATTGAGGAGGAAGTAGCTCACGCCCCAGACCGCCAGCGCGGCGGCCACGAGGCCGAGCAGCCAGGGCACCGGGTTGCTGCGCTCGATCGGTTCCGCGTGTTCGCGCGCGCGGACGGCACGCGCGTTGTCTTGTTCGCTCATTTCATTGCTCCCGACGGATCGGCCGGTGCCGGATAGGTGTGATTGAGGGCCATGAGATAGGCGACGAGATCGAGCGCGTCCTGCGACGCGATCACCTGTTTGCCGTCAGCCGGTGCGACCTTCGGCGGCAACTGCACGACGACGTCACCCGGCTTCGCGTGATCGACCACCCTGAACAGGAACGGATAGGCCGGCATCACGCTGCCTGGCGTCACCGCGCGCGGCTGATAGAGATGCGCGAGGTGCCATGCGTCGCTCGGCTGCCGGGCGCCGATGTTGAACAGGTCGGGCCCCGTGCGCGATACGCCGAGCAGGTGCGGATAGTCGTAAACGTAGTCCGCGGGCACGGACGGGCGTCCCCATCCGCGCAGTTGATCCGGGCCGAGCGACGGCGCGCGCGGCTGCTGTGAATGGCAGTAGACGCAGCCCATGTTCACGTAGGTCGCACGTCCGCGCAGCTGCGCGACGGTATAGGGCTTCAGCGGCTCGGGCGGCGCTTCGTCGCGCAATTGCCGATACGGAAGCGCGACGAGGACGAGCGTCGCCATCGCGAGCATGATCAGCGAGCCGATTACGACGGTCAGGACGCGGTTCATGTCAGGCCGCCATCGTGATCGCGTGGCGCGCCGGCGCCGCGTCTGAGCGCGCGCCCTGCCGACCGAAGACGAGCGCGAAGAAGTGATACGCGAATACGAAATGGCCGATCGTCATGAGCGCGCCGCCGAGGGTGCGTGCTTGCAGATATGGCGTGAGAACTTGGACGGATGCCATGAACGGACGCGCGGGGTCGAGCAATGCGATGCCTTGCAGAACGCCGCCGATCGTGAGCGAGACGAAATAGATGGCAAAGCCGACGGCCGCGAGCCAGAAGTGCAGCCAGACGAGCTTCGGGTACGGCCATTCGCGTTCGAGCACGCGTGGCATCGTGAAGTAGATCGAGCCGAACATGATCATCGAGAAGAAGCCGTACAGGCCGAGATGGGCGTGAGCCACCTTGTACTGCGTGAAATGCACGAGCCGGTTGAAGAACGGCAGCGCCTCGAGCGACCCCTGCAGCGACACGAGCGTGTACAGCACGGCGCCCAGCACGACGAAGCGCAGCGTAGGCGAGTGTTTCAGCGCGCCGAAGTGGCCGGCCACCGTCATATGGTGGTTCACGCCGACGGCGAGCACCGGGACGATCATCATCACGCTCTGGACGACCGACACGCTCTGCAGCCATTGCGGAACCGGGCCGCCCAGCAGGTGGTGAATGCCAGCCTGGCTGTAGAACATGGCCAGAGCCCAGAATCCGACGAGCGAGAGCGCGTATGAGTAGATGGGCCGCCCGAGCACCTTCGCGATGAAGTAATAGGCTGCTGCCAGCCCGATCGGCGTGAGCCACAGGCCGAGCACGTTGTGCGCGAACCACCAGTTGACGATGGCCTGCTCGACGCCGAAGTGCACGCCCGGCACCTTGGCGACGATGTAGAGGATGGGGAACCACAGCAGCGCGGCGGCGAGATACCACACCGACACGTACAGATGGCGCGTGGTGCGCCGTGCGATGGTCATGAGGAGCGGCACCGCCGCGAGCGCACCGCCCGCCGCGAGCAGGATGCCGATTTGCCATGGAATCTCGAGCCATTGCAGGCCGTCGGTCCATCCCGACAGAATGGCGGCGATGCCCGCGGAGAGACCGGCATTCCAGAGCCACGCGCCGGCAATGGCGAAGCGGCCGCCCGCGAGCTGCGTCTTGAGCAGGCGCGGCAGCATCCACAGGGAAATGCCGATGCCTGCCATCGACGCCCATCCGTATACCACCATGTTCAGATGCGCGGTGCGCACGCGGCCGAACGTGAGCCAGGCCGACTGCGTGAGAAAGTCCGGGGCGGTCAGCTTCTGCGACGCGACGAGGCCCGCAATGGAGCCCAGCAGCAGCCAGAACACCGAGGAGCTCAGAAAGACGAAGGTCGGCCCGCGGCTCGACGCGTCCAGCCGCGCGCGTTCCGCGAGTTCCCGGCCGAGTGCCGGCGCGTCGCCCGATGCGCCGGAACGTGTGCCGGGCGCCACATGCGCGGCCGCCTGCTGGAGGCGCTCGCGTTGCGATGCGGACAGGGCCGGATCTTCCGTCTGTCCGACTTCACCCGCGGCGAAGATGACCTCGGCTGCATCGGGGCCGGCCCGCATCAGGCCGTTCATTTGCGCCCACAGGAACAGGAACAGCCCGAGCACGGAGATCAGAAACGACAGCGCGAGCAGCGTGCCAATCGTGAAGTTCATTTCGACAAAGCTCCTCGGTGAACGGAATATCCACGCGAATCCATAAGGTATCCTCTATAACGGCAAAGCATTCGGGTGCACGACGTCAACGGATGATCGACCTGCGATTTGCTTAGAAATCGGTGGCGATGGCGGGAGCCAGTATAAGTAGCCCCGGCGCGCCCGTAATATTCAAATTCATCATCGCCGGCATGCCTTTTTCGTATGCGTCGCCGGTCGGCCATACTGAGCGCCTTACCCGCCGATCGCGCGCGCAACGGCGAATGCCGCGGAAGCCGGGCCTACCGTTGCCGCACGCATCACCTTCACCGGGACGGACTTGTACGCGGGTGTGCGGCTTTGCGGGTCGAACGCATCGAGCGGCACGAGCGGATTCGCTTCGGGGTAGTAGGCGCCGCAGCAGCCGTCCGGCAGCGAGTATTCGACAATCTTGAAGCCGCGCACGATACGTTCGATGCCGTCCGTCCAGAGCGCGACGATATCCACGCGCTCGCCCGGATGCAGGTTGCGCCTGGCGAGTTCGCGCGGATTCATGAACAGCACGTCGCGCTGCCCGAATACGCCGCGATATCTGTCCGAATGAGAATAGAGCGTGGTGTTGTACTGATCGTGGCTGCGCATCGTCGTGAGCATCAGCGCTTCCGGGTCGCCATGATCGAAGTCTTCGTCAAGACCGGCGAAGACGAGGAAATTCGCGCGGCCCGTCGAAGTCGCCCACACCCGTTCGCGCGCGGTCGACGCGAGATGGAAGCCGCCGGGTATGCGGATGCGGTCGTTGTATGTCTGGAAGATCGGGAATACCACTTCGATCGCGTCGCGAATCCGGTCGTAATTCGCGACGAGATGTTCCCATGGAACGCGCGATGCACTGCCGAGCGTCGCACGGGCGATACCGGCGACGATCGCCGGCTCGCTGAGCAGGTGCTCCGACGCCGGCGCGTTGCGGCCAGCCGACGCATGGACCATCGACATCGAATCTTCCACGGTAATCGATTGCGGTCCGTCCGCCTGGATATCGATTTCGGTGCGTCCGAGGCAAGGAAGAATCAATGCGGCCTTGCCGTGTACCAGATGGCTGCGATTGAGCTTCGTTGCGATATGCACGGTCAGGTCGAGCCGGCTTATCGCCGGCTGCACGCGGACCCAGTCCGGTATGGCTGCGGCGAAATTTCCGCCCAGCGCGAAAAATACCCGGGCATGGCCGCGCATCATCGCGTCGATGGTGGCGAGCACGTCATGACCGTGTGCGGCGGGCGGACGGAAGCCGAACGCGCGCTCGATGCCGTCGAGCAGCGCAGCGCTCGGCTTCTCGGTGATGCCGACCGTCCGGTTGCCTTGCACGTTCGAGTGTCCGCGCACCGGACAGATGCCGGCCCCCGGGCGGCCGACGTTGCCCCGCAGCAGCGCGAGATTTGCGATCTGCTGCACGTTTTCCGTACCGCGCCGGTGCTGAGTGAGCCCCATGCCGTACACCAGGATCACGTTGTTCGCCGCCATGTAGATGCGCGCGGCATTTTCGATGTCGGCGCGCGCGAGCCCCGATACGCGCTCGATGGCGTCCCACGACGCCGCGCGCAGGTCCGTGACGAGCTCATCGATGCCGTGCGTATGGCCGGCGATGAACGTCACGTCGAGGATGCGGGGTTGGTCGGTCGCGACGGCCGCGTCGTCGGCCTCGACGATGGCTTTCATCATCCCCTTGAGCACGGCCGCGTCGCCCCCGACGCGCACCTGGTAGAGAAACGCGCTGATCGGCGTCGAACCGAGCGTTGCCATTTCGAGCGGATTCTGCGGCGCGGTGAAGCGCTCGAGCGCACGTTCGCGAAACGGGTTGAACGAGACGATCTTCGCCCCGCGGCGCGATGCCGCGTGCAGGTCGGTCATCATCCGGGGGCTATTGGTGCCGGGATTCTGACCGAAGATGAAGATCGCGTCGGCCTGCTCGAAGTCTTCGAGCAGCACGGTCCCTTTGCCGACGCCGATCGACTGGGGCAGCCCGACGCTCGTGGCTTCGTGGCACATGTTCGAGCAATCGGGGAAATTGTTCGTGCCGAATTCGCGTACGAACAGCTGATAGAGGAACGCCGCCTCGTTCGATGCGCGCCCGGACGTATAGAAATCCGCCTGATCGGGATGATCGAGGGCGTTCAGGGCAGTCGCGATCGTCGAGAACGCGGCCTCCCAGGTGATCGGGACGTAGCGATCCGACACGCGGTCATAGGTCATCGGGTGAGTGAGACGTCCGGCCATCTCGAGATCGTAGTCGTCCCATGTCGACAGCTCGGACACGCTGTGCGCGGCGAAAAACCCGGGCGTGCAGCGCTTCGACGTTGCCTCCCATGCCACCGCTTTCGCACCGTTCTCGCAAAATTCGAACGATGACGTATGTTTCGGGTCCGGCCACGCACAACCCGGGCAGTCGAATCCCTCCGGTTGATTCATCCGCAGCAGCGTCTTCGCGCCGGACACGGCAATGCCCTGTACCGCGAGCGCCGCTCCCGTCGCTTTCAGCGCGCCCCAGCCGCCGGCGGGTTCGCTATAGATTCGAACGGTCTTTTTCTCGGCCATGTCGGGTTCCTCCATCGATTCGGTTCGATCTTGAGGCGCGCATGCGCGGCGGCATTGCACCGTGACGGCGCGAGTTTCGAATTCGCACGCAAGAATTCGCGCGGCAGCGGTGAGCGCTGCAAATCGACCGCCTGCGTCCGGAGCGGTGAGCGCCGCGGACGACCGTGCGGAGCCGAAAATCCCGGTCCCTGTCAAAAAGAGCCGGGCATGGTCGTTTCGATAATCGTTCCAGTGCGTGGGTTTTGCGGCCGCGAGCTGCGGCCGCAGGGCGACGCGTAACGTCGCTTCTACGGTGAAAGACCGGCTGGAAGCGGCATCGTCAAGGAGAGTACGAAGATGGCAACGCTCGTATTGAAAGACGGGACCGAACTGTTCTACAAGGACTGGGGCTCAGGCCAGCCGGTGGTGTTCTCGCATGGATGGCCGTTGAATGCCGATGCGTGGGATGCACAGATGATGTATCTCGCCGAGCGAGGCTATCGTGTGATCGCGCACGACCGCCGTGGGCACGGCCGCTCCAGTCAACCCTGGAGCGGAAACGAGATGTCGCGTTACGCGGACGATCTTGCCGAACTGATCGAGTATCTCGATCTCAAGGACGCGGTGCTCGTCGGTCATTCGACCGGAGGTGGCGAGGTTGCCCGTTATATCGGCCGGTACGGCACCGGTCGTGTGGCGAAGGCCGTATTGATCGCGGCGGTGCCGCCGCTGATGCTGAAGACCGACGCCAATCCAGGCGGCTTGCCGTTGTCGGTGTTCGACGACATCCGACAGGGCGTCCTCGCGAACCGCTCGCAGTTCTTCAAGGACCTGGCGGTGCCGTTTTACGGCTTCAACCGTGACCACGCAAAGGCGTCGGACGGGACGGTGGATGCCTTCTGGTATGCGGGTATGCAATGTTCGATCAAGAGCGCGTACGATTGCATCAAGGCCTTCTCGGAAACCGACTTCACCGCCGATTTGCGCAGCATCGACGTTCCGACGCTGATCCTGCAAGGCGATACCGATCAGATCGTTCCGCTGGACGATTCCGGCCGGCTGGCGGCAGAGATCGTTCGCGGGGCACGGCTGACGATCTATCCCGGCGCGCCGCACGGCTTGTGCACCACGCATGCCGATCAGGTGAACGCGGATCTGCTCGCGTTCATCCGCGCATGACGTTCCGGCCGCGCGTCGCGTCGTCGGGCGGGACGGCGCGAAACTATACGTATAGATGATTTCCGCGGATTGTCGATTTCTCTAATATTGGGTTCGACAGGGCGGCCAATGTCGGGTCGCCCGAAATGGAATTCCGTCCGAGGGCCCGGGTTTGCACAATTTTCCAATCGTTTCGATTGTTGACGATGACGAATCCGTCCGTGTCGCCACGTCCAGTCTGGTTCGCTCTCTGGGATGGAGCGCGAAACTTTATGCATCGGCGGAGCAGTTTCTGGCGTCCGACGACGTTCGGGAAGTCTCGTGCATCATTTCAGACGTCCAGATGCCCGGCATTTCAGGTCTGGAGATGTATCGACAGCTGGTGGACAGCGGCGTCACGGTGCCGATCATCTTCATTTCGGCATTCGTGTCCGAGGCCGTCCGGCGCCAGGCGGTCGGTATGGGGGCGATCAGCGTGTTGAGGAAACCCGTGGATGCCGTACAAGTCGCCCGTGATCTGGCATCGGTGAAGGAAGGTCGGGGGAACCCGGCTTCATAAGCGCATTCATGAAGCCGGGTATCGCCGCTCGTAACGTCAACGCGCCGCCGTGGGAACGGGAGATACCGACTGGCAATTCCCTACTTTTCATTTCCTTCAGGCACTGCGAAACACGACGACGATGAGCAATCGGACAATAGGCAAGCCATGGCGAGAAGACGCGCGTGTGTTGTACACGTTGGCCGGTGCACTGACGGCGCTTATTTTCATTATCGACGTGACGCCGCTCGATACCGCGATTGCCGTGCTTTACGTGGCGGTGGTGCTGCTGGCCGCGTCAGCCGGCTCGCGTCGGGCGACGTATGTCGCCGCATTCGGATGCGTGGGACTGACGTTGCTCGCGCTTGCGCTGTCGCATGACGCACGATATTCCGGCGGTGCGCTCGCCCGCTGCGGCGTAAGCCTGCTCGCGATCGTGACGACCGCAGTGTTGTCGCTACGCAATCTCGCCAACACCGGCATTCTGCGCGAGCGACTTCAGTTGCTCGATCTGACTCATGACGCGATTGTCGTTTACGACTTGCAGGACCGGATCGCATTCTGGAATCAAGGCGCGGAGGCGCTTTACGGCTGGACGGCCGAACAGGCGCTCGGCCAGCCGGTCCATATGTTGACGCAGACCGTCGCGTCGGTGCCGCTCGACGACATTCACCGTGCCGTACTCGAATGCGGACAGTGGCAGGGCGAACTGCAGCGTGTCCGCAAGGACGGCAAAAAGGTGATGATTTCGAGTCGGCTCGCGCTGTGGCGCGATGCCGGCGGAAAGGCGGTTGCGATACTCGCGACCAACAATGACATTACCGACCGCAAGCGCCTGGAAGGCGAAATGCGGCGGCAGCAGGACGAGTTGCGCGCGATGATCGACGCAATTCCCGCGATGGTGTGGAGCTCGGACAGTAACGGCAAGATCGACTACGTGAACCAGCGGTGGACGGAGTTCGGTGTGTACATGGCCAAGCGCGAAGAAGATATCTGGCGTGCCGTCGTCCACCCCGACGACTTCGATCCGATGCAGCACGCGTGGGAGCGCGCCGTGTATAACGAGTCACGGTTCGAGAGCACCGTTCGGATCAGGCGCGAGGACGGCGTTTACCGGTGGGTGCATATCCGCGCGGCGCCGCTTCGTGACGAGAGCGGGCGTGTCGTTCGCTGGTATGGCGTGAATACCGACATCGAAGCACGCAAGCAGGCCGAACAGGCGTGGCGCCGCAGCGAGGCATTTTTATCGGGCGCGCAGCGGCTGAGTCATACCGGCAGTATTGCGATGAGGCTTCCCGACTGTACGATGTGGTGGTCCGACGAGACGTATCGCATCTTCGAACTCGATCGCCACCGGGTGCCGGATTTCGAATCGATTGCGTCGCGCGTCCACCCCGACGACGTAGCGCTTGTCCGCGATGCGTGGCATCGCCAGATCGCAGGTGCGTCGGATCCGGACATCACGTTTCGACTGCTGATGTCCGATGCCCGCGTCAAACACGTCCATTACGTCGCGCATCCGATCCGGCATCAAAAGGAAACGGAATACGTCGGCGCATTGATGGACATCACCGAGCGTGTCGTCGCGCAGGAAGCGCTGGATCGATCGAATGCCGAACTGGCGCACGCGACGCGGGTAACGATGCTGGGCGAACTCGCCGCATCGATTGCTCATGAAGTCACGCAGCCGCTTGCCGCGATCGTCACCGCGGGTGACGCTGCATTGCGCTGGATCGACCGTCCGGAGCCCGATCTGGGCGAGGTACAGCAATCCGTCACCCAGATGATCCGCGACGCCAAGCGCGCCTCCGACATCATCCGACGGATTCGGGCGATGGCGAGAAAGCGCGCGCCCGAGCAGGTGCCGCTCGACCTGAACGACGTTGTGCGAGAATCGCTCGAACTCGTCGCGCGCGAGCTGGAAACCCACCGGGTGGACGTAGAGGCCGACTATTCCGCGTCGCCACAGCGTGTGTGCGGCGACCGCGTCCAGTTGCAGCAAGTCGTCATCAATCTGGTGATGAACGCGATACAAGCGATGTCGGGGCTCGCCCCCGGCACGCGACGCTTGCTGCTTCGCACCCGGGCGCGGGACGGTCACGCTCACATGATGGTGGAGGACCACGGAGCCGGGGTAAGCAACGAAGACTTCGACCGGCTGTTCAGCGTATTCTTCACGACGAAACAGAATGGGATGGGTATGGGGTTGTCGATTTGCCGGTCGATAGTGGAAGCGCATGGCGGACGTATCTGGGCCGAGATCCCGGAGCGGGCCGGAATGGTCATACAGTTCGTATTGCCACTGGATGAGGAAATGTGTAATGAACACTGATACGCAAGACCCCGCCCAGCAATCAATCGTTTATGTCGTCGACGACGAAGAGTCGATGCGAACGGCGGTCGACATGCTGCTCCGGTCGGTAGGGTTCCGCGTCGAAGCGTTTGCATCGGCGCAGGAGTTTCTCGCCTTCGACAAACCCGATGTGGCGAGCTGCCTGATTCTCGACGTTCGCCTGAAAGGCCAGAGCGGGCTCGCGGTTCAGGAGCAGATCGCGGCCGCCGACCTGCATCTGCCGATCATCTTCATGACGGCGTACGGCGATATTGCGATGTCGGTGAAGGCGATGAAGGCCGGTGCGATGGATTTTCTTCCGAAGCCATTTCGGGAGCAGGACATGCTCGATGCGGTCACGACGGCACTCGAGCGCGACGCGCGCTGGAGAAGCGAGCATCGTTCGCTCGCCGACCTGCGTGCACGCTATGCCACGCTGTCCGCGCGCGAGCGCGAGGTCATGGCGTTCGTGGCGAGCGGGCTGATGAACAAGCAGATCGCCGCAGAAATGAATCTGAGTGAAATCACCGTAAAGATTCACCGCGGACAGGCGATGAAGAAGATGGAGGCGCGCTCGTTGGCCGACTTCGTGAAGAAGGCGGAGGCGCTGGGTGTCGGCCAGCCGGCGCAGGCGCCTGCGGCAGCCAGAATGCAGCGTAGCTAGCGGGCGTCGAAGCCCGATGAGTCGGGACGTTCGGCCGCTCATCCGATTCGAGTTTCCAGACGACGGCGGCGGCGGCCGGGACCACGCCGAATGCACGACGTCTCGGCCCCGCGAATCGGCGCGTTGCGCGCATCAGCTCAACTTGTACGACGCAGCACCCGTCCCGGCGAGTTTTCCCGCGTCGACGATCAGGTACTCGGGACGAATCGGCCGACCCTCGAGATGGCACTGCAGGATCTCGAGGGTGCCTGCCGCATAGCGAGCCTGCGCGGACAGCGACGTGCCCGAGATATGCGGCGTCATTGCTTCGCTCGGCATGTGGCGCCACGGATGGTCGGGCGGCGCGGGTTGCGGGAACCACACGTCGCCGCCATAGCCTGCGAGGCGGCCGGATTCGAGCGCTCGCACGACCGCGTCTCTGTCGCACAGCTTGCCGCGCGCGGTGTTGATGAGATAGGCGCCGGGCTTCACGTGGCTGAACATTTCATCGTCGAACATATGTTCGGTGGACGGATAAAGCGGGCATTGCAGGTTGATCACGTCGCTGACCTGCACGAGGGACCTGGCGCTGTCGTGGTAAGAGAGGCCGAGTTCGCGTTCGAGGTCCGCCGACAGCCGATGACGACTGTGGTAATGAAGGTGTACGTCAAACGGTTTCAGCCGCCGCAGCACGGCCAGCCCGATGCGTCCCGCCCCGATCGTTCCGAAATGCATGCCTTCGAGATCGTAGCTTCGGCTCACGCAATCGGCGATGTTCCAGCCGTCGTTCGTCGCGAACTGATGAGCGGGAACGAAATTCCGGACCAGCGCCAGCACCGTCATGACCACGTGTTCCGCGACGCTGATGCTGTTCGAAAACGTTTCTTCCGCGACGGTAATGCCGCGCTCCGCCGCAGCCTGGAGATCGACGTGGTCCGAACCGATCCCGGCGGTGAGCGCGAGTTTGAGCTTGCGTGCTTTCGCGATTCGCTCCCTCGTCAGATAGGCCGGCCAGAACGGTTGCGAAATCACCACGTCCGCGTCGGGCAGGTGCCGCTCGAACGCGGAATCGGGTCCGTCCTTGTCGCTCGTCACGATTAGTTCGTGACCGTTTGCTTCCAGATAGGGCCGCAGGCCGAGCTCCCCCGACACGCACCCGACGAGTTCGCCCGGCGCGAAACCCAGCGTACCTTGCGGGGAAGGCAAGCGCTGTCCGCCGGGATATGCCGCGATCGCCGGGATTCCATCACGTACGTACCGGGGCGGATAGCCGGACGTCGGATCCGGGTAGAGAACACAGAGAACTTTCGCCATTCATCGTCTCCTTCCTGAGTTGACGGGTCTACGCGGTGACGCGTCGTCGCAGATTAGGAGAGACGGACCGTGGCGAGTTCTATTGCGGCACGGCTTTTGCCAAATCGCATGAAGTGCCCGCGGTACTCCGAGGTGCCTTTCGCCCGTTGGATGAATCGATTGCGTCAAGTCGTGCGGTGCAATGCCGGCAATCGATGTCGCGATGGGGCTACGATGCCGACGATGGAAGCGTGATGTGAAATGTCGTGCCGGACGGTTCGTGGACGGTCGCCCGCAGTTGTCCGTCGTGGGCCTGAACGATCGAATGAGCAACCGAGAGACCGATGCCCATTCCCGTATCCTTGGTGGTGAAAAACGGCTCGAAAAGCCGTTCCATATGTGCGGCCGACATACCGGGGCCCGAGTCCTTCACCTTTATGTCCACCGTGCCGTCGCCGCTGCGCGATGTGGAGATCGACAGTAGCCGGCGTCCTTCGTTGACGGCGTGCATCGCCTCGATCGCATTGGCGACGAGGTTGAGCACGACTTGCTGAAGCTGTACCCGATCGCCGGTCACGGTCGGAGGCGGGGCGGCAAGCGTCGTTTCGATGCTGATGCCGTTTTTCTCCGCGTCTCGCCGTGTCATGAATAGCACTTCGAGGATCGCCTCGTTGAGGTCGACTTGCTCCTTTCGCACCGGAGATTTGCGCACGAGGTTCCTGATGCGGTCGATGATGTCACCGGTCCGCAAGGTATCGCGTACGATAAGTTCGAGCGCTCTGGCTGCGCGGTCGACGTTTGCCGGGCGAGCAGATAGCCACCGTAGCGCGGCGTCGGCATTCGCGGACATCGCGGCGATCGGCTGCTTCACCTCGTGACTGATCATGGCCGTCAACTGTCCGACGGTCGATACCCGGTTCGCGTGCGCGAGTTCCTGCTGCATTTCGCTGAACCGGATTTCGCTGTCTCGCGCACGCGCCTCGGCACGCTTGCTTTCGCTCAGATCGAGCACGAAGGCGACCCCTTGATCGCCCGTCGGCGAGAACATCGCGGCCCCGACCAGGACAGGCGCGCGGCTCCCGTCCTTGCGAAAATACTCTTTCTCGATCGGTGCAAGCACGCCGGTCGCGCGAAGTACCGGTTCGTGGATCTGGAAGTCGACCTGAATCCATTCCGGTGGCGTGATGTCCCTCCAGTTCAACTGGCGATGGTCGAGCTCGTCGCGACTGTAGCCGAGCAACTCCAGAAAGGCGGCATTCGCGTCCAATATCGTGCCATCCAGCGCGTAGATGAAGATGCCGATGATGTTCGCGTCCACGAGGCGTCGAATCCGGGCTTCGCGGTCGGACAGTTCCCGATACAGGCGCGCGTTCTCCAGCGTAATGGCGACCTGCGAAACGAGAACGCCGAGCGAGGCCAGGCGGGCAGGCGCGAATACGCCGGTGGAAAGCCTGTTTTCCAGGTAAAGCGTACCGACTAATGTGTGTCGACGAACGAGAGGAATGCACAGGATCGAGCGCACGCGATGGGTGACCGTGTAGGCATCGGTCGCGCATATCGGATCCTTTGACGCATCGGGTATCGACAGCACTTCGCGAGTGCGCATCACGTAATTGATCGTCGCCGTCGGGACCCGGTCGGGGTCGAGCGGCGAGCTTTCCTGCTGAATGCATACCGCCTCGCCGCGAACCGTCGCCTCGGCCTGGATCTTCGCGGCACCATCGTCCGCGGTGAGAATCAGAATGGCGCGATCCGCGCCGGAGTGAGTCAGCGCAGCTCTCATGAACGTATCGACGACATTCTCGAGCACGATCTCGGACGACACCCGCTGCGAAACGTCGATCAGCATCCAGTAGTCGATCTCGCCGGCCGTCGACCGCATCGTCTCGTGCGCGTTGCTGCCACGTGGGTCGGCATTCAGATGCGGGTATGCGTCGTCGAGTTGCCGGACTTTTCCCGGCGCCTCCCAACGCAGGTACCCGTAACGGGCATTGCGCAAGTAGGCATCGCTGATGATCGACAAGCCTCGGGACTGGTAAAAACGCGCAGCCAATTCGCTCGCAATCGCTTCCTGATGCGGAAAGTCGTTCGCCCGTGCGGAATTGATCGCCTGTTCATAAAGCCGCTCCGCATCGAGGATGCGCGATTCGATGCGCGCGATTTCGGCATTCACGAGCGCCGCGCGATTGTCGAAATTCTGCGGAAAGTTGCTCGCCAGCACATTCAGCTTCGCCTGGTGCCGGGCGAGTCGCTCCAGCTGGCCGGCCCGCATCGCGGGCGTAACGCGCTCCAGCGTCGAGGCCAACGTGAGCGCGGCGTAGAAATGAAATTCGGCCTCTTCCAGGAACATCGAAGAGGTCCATATCAACGGCTCGGCACGGAGCAGCGACGCGAGAGCGGTGTCGTGGTCGCCTGCCAGATAACGCGCTTGCATCTTTCGCGTCCAGTACCAGCACTCCGCGATGGCAAGCCCGGGACGATTCGAAAGCCGGAATTCGAATGCCTGTTCATTGAAGCGTTCGCTGTCGAACGTCCCGAGCTTTCTCGTCCGCCCTCGCAGGCTGTCGACGAACGCGAGCTGTGTCGAGATGATGTCGACGATCAGCCCATGTTGAGCGTTCCGGGCAAACGCAAGGCCGCGTTCGGCTTCGGTATGGACGGCGGAAAGGGGATCGCCCGCGAACAGCAATACCCTGTTCAGACCGGTCAGGGAATACGATGCGTACAACAGGTCCCCGGTCTTGTTGGCTGCGGAAAACGCAGAGCGCAGTGTGTCCTTGGACGCGCGGACATGCTCGGCCCAGCACTTCGTGAAGATCGCGAACACCATGGACGTGCTGGCATGGTAGCGGTGTTGTGCGTTGCGTTCGGCAATGCGGTAGCCCGCGTGGCTGAAGCGAATCCCCAGGTCGAAATCGCCGAAACGCGGCCCCGCGGTCCGGCTAAGCGTGCAGAACGCCACGCAGGACGCGTCACAGTTTCCGCTGGTCAGGCTGAGGTTGATGGCCTTGCATGTAATCAGGGAGTTCAGATTGAAATCGGTGAAGCATGCCGCGGAAAGCAGGCGGGTCAGTACTTCCAGCGTAGTCAACGCCACCGGGTCGACCATGGCCGGCAATCCGGCGATGTCGTCGATCGTCAGGTTGGCTGCACGCCGGTGGAGTTGCGCATATTCGTCGTGCACGTCCTGATCGGCCGGATGTGCCGACGATGTGATACCGACGCAACGCAGATATTCGAGCGCGACGGCGATCGCGTCGTCGCTTTGGTCGAGCGCCGTGTACACGTCCATCCGTTGTACCGTGACGCGACCGCGCTCGATCAGGCCCAATCCTTGTATCGGCAGGGCGGCCAGGCGCCGTTCCGCCAGCTCGAGTTGTCCGGTCAGGAATTCGCATTCGGCAAATTCGAGTTCGAACTCGAAATGGATACCGGCTGGGTCGTTGGTTGGTATGGCGCTCAGTAGCGCCGTGCCGGCATTGAAGTAGCGAAGCGCCGTGTCGTACGCGGCGGAACGCTTCGCTCGAATGCCGGCTCGCAAATTCAGCGCGGCGACTTCGTGCCGCTCTTCCGGCAAGATGAGTTCGTCTCCGGCGCGATTGAATTGGCCGACGATTTCGAACACCAGCCCTTCGTCGGCCCCTTCGGCGAGATGCGGCAACAGGCGCCGCGCAGCCGTCAGGTGTATTTCCGCGCGCGAGCCAGCAGGGATGAGCGAATAGGCTGCCTCGTGAATCCGGTCGTGAGCGAATCGATAGATATTTCCCGCGCGTTCGACGAGTTGTTGGCGGATGGCGGCTTGAAGCTCACCGTGCAACGCTTCTTCGCTGGTTTGACGCACGATCGCCAGATTGCAGGCCGTCGCCGCGCTGCCCAGGCACGCAAGGTCGCGCAGCGCGTCCTTGCAGTGTGGTGGAAGCCGGTTGAGCCGGATAGCCATCAGGTCCGCGACGTTGTCCGTATAGCGGGCGCTCCGGACGTCTTGCACGTTCCACGACCAGCGACCGGCGGCGGGATCGATGACGAGCACGTTCTCTTCCGCGAGTGCATGCAGGAACTGAACGACGAAGAACGGGTTGCCTGCCGTCTTCGAATATACGGCTCTCGCAAGCGGCTCGATCAACTTGTCGGTGGAGTGCAGGATGTCGCGAAGAAGGGGCGCGACATCCCTGGCAGTCAATGGCAGCAGATCGATTTCATGAACGGCGATTCCCGCGGCTTTGGCGATGGAAATCTTTCGCGTCAGTGGATGATCGGCATCGACTGCATTGTGACGATACGCACCGATCAGCAGCAGGTGGCGCATGTCGGAATGGTGCGCGATATGTTCGATGAGATCGAGCGTTGCGGCGTCTGCCCATTGAAGATCGTCGATAAAGAGCACGAGGGGAGGGCTCAGCGTCGCGAACACCTGCATGAGGTCCGTCAACACGCGTTGGAAACGGACCTGAGCCTGTGGCAGCGGCAACTCCGGTACGCCGGGTTGCTTGCCGATCAGCAGTTCGAGATCCGGCACGAAGTCCGTGACGAGGCTTGCGTTCTGCCCAAGTGCATCGAGAATCGCGCTGCGCCAGCGGCGTACGTCGTCTTCGCCTCTGGCGAACACGGACCTGATCATGCCTTTCAGCGCAAGCGCCACCGCGGCATACGGTACGTCGCTGTTGTACTGGTCGCACTTTCCGCTGGCGAAAGTCCCTTGAAACGTGCCGGCCGCGGTTTGCAGCTCGCGCGCGAGACACGATTTGCCGATCCCGGCATAACCGGAAATCAGCACCAGCTCGGTCGATCCCGCGAGCATGGCCCGTGAAAATGCGCCGGTCAGTCGCGCCAGTTCCTGGTCCCGGCCGTACAACCTGGCCGGTCCGGAAAGTCGCTCGGGCAGATCGGCGACGCCCAAGTCGAACCGAGATATCGTCGCGCTCGCTGACCACTCCGCCATGCAGCGACGCAGGTCGCGCTCCAGTCCTGCCGCGCTTTGATAGCGCTCGCCGGGGCATTTCTCGAGCAATTTCATGACGATCGCCGACACCTGGGGATCGACGAGTCCGTGGCGCAGATGGGGCGCGACGGGCGTGCGCGACGTGTGACTGTGTATCCACTCCATCGGAGCGGTTGCGGAAAATGGCAGTTGCCCGGTCAACATGCGATAAAACACGACACCCATGCTGTACAAATCGCTGCGCGCATCGATCTGCCAATTCATGCGGCCCGTTTGCTCAGGCGCCATGTAGGCCATCGTGCCGGCAATGATTTCCGGGTGATCTGCCATTTCGCGGCGATGCTGGCCGCCGAGCGCGATTCCGAAGCCGGTGAGCCTCATACGGCCGCCGGGTTCGTCAACGTACAGGTGGGCGGGTTTGAGATCGCGGTGAACGATCCTCGCGGCGTGCATATGGCCGACAGAGACGACGATCTGAAGCGCGATATTCAGAAAGCGTCGGGTGTCCAGCGGCTCGCTCAATAGCTGCTCGAGGCTGACGCCGGCCGCGTTTTCAAGAATGAGCGCGACGCTGTCGCCTTGCCGCTGTAATTCGAGCGGGCGCAACGCCCACGCGCTGTCCAACTGCTCGCGCATCCGGTATTCGTTCAATAGATGTTCGACGGCGATCGTGCTGGATGCGCCGCGTCGCGGCCGGGCGACGACGACCGGGATGCGCCGCCCTTCGGCGTTCGTGATGCATGCGCGGGAGTGAGAGATGCCGTCGTCTTCAGGGATGACGGAGGGGGCGGTATCGGTCATGCCGGTGATCGCTGTTCCGGGAGAGTTATGGCTGACGGAGTCGTCATGACGATCGGCAACCCTCGGCGACCTGGCGCGGCGCCGTCACGATCGCCGCGGCTCGTTTATCGTTGCGCGCTCAGGCCTGTGCGGCCAGACGCGCGTCGCGGCTGATCAAACCCAGCGCTTGCGCTTTCAGTACGAAATCGGCAATCGACGGCGACTTCATTTTCTTCATCGCTTGCCCGCGGTGCAGTTTGACCGTGATCTCGCTCAAGCCCAGTTCGGTCGCGATTTGCTTGTTCAGCAGCCCGTTGGCGACCATCGTCATGATGGTTCGTTCTCGCGGCGTCAGTGTGTCATAGGATGCCCGCAATATCGCCATCGATCGATCGGACGTGCGGCGCTTGCGATCCGACTCCAACGCGCGTGTCACGGCGTCGATCATGTCCTGTCCGCGAAACGGCTTAGGAAGAAAGTCGAGCGCACCGGCCTTCATCGCCTGAACCGACATGGGGATATCACCGTGCGCCGTCATCAGGATCACGGGCAAGCGCATGTTCCGTACGATGTGCTCCTGCACGGCGAGTCCGCTGTGCCCCTTCAAGCGAACGTCGAGGACAACGCAACTCGGCCGGTCCGGCAAGCCGGCGGCCAGGAACGCATGCGCACTGTCGAACGAAACGACATGCAAGCCGACGGAATCGAGCAACGTTTCGACCGCTTCACGCACGGCGCTATCGTCATCTATGACAAAGACGACCGGGTCCGTCGTATCACCATTCAGGTCCGTCATCACCGCTCCGCCACTGAGATCCATAGGAATTGCACTTGATTGATGTTTTTGCTTAACAAGCTGGCACCCCGGCCATATAGCGCCACATTTTAGAGCGAAACAAGTCGCCGGAACCGGCAGAGGGCATCCTGATCGGACGAGGGCGGCGGGTCGCGAGCAATATGATGGTGCGCGTGAAATCAGTCTCTGGAACTAAATCGAACACGTTCGGCGGCGCGCATCGCCGCGTCAAGCAGTGTGGCGGAGCAAGCCCAAGGTATTGCCATCTGGCAGTTCATGAATTTCGTCCGTGTGCAGCCGGCTGGCCAAGTTTTGCCGATCGTGCGGCTGATGGAGCGCATTCGCCGGCTGCTTAGATTGCGTGACGATCGGGCTATAGGGAACCCTATCACTACGCTCCGATTGCCCGCTCGAACTCAGGTTTCGGTTGCGGACCGCGCCTTCGTCACGAATCTTGACATGCAAGGCGTCAAAAAATAACGATTATTGTCCGCACTACACTGCACCGAGTCCCTGTCGACGGTCAGTATCCACCATGCCCGCCACCGCCCTGCAATTCGCGCTGCTCGCCAAGCATCAGGAAATCGCGTCCCTGCGCCACCTGGCCGAGCAGATCGAATTGGTTGACCTGCTCGGCCGCCTGATCCATGCGCTGCAGCGCGAGCGCGGCGCCACCAGCATCTATCTGGCATCGAGCGGCAAGCGCTTTGTCGCCGAACGCGCGGCTTCGCGCGGCGAATCGGCGCCGCTCGTCGCGCAGTTGCGCGAGCGCCTGGATCTGGAGCTGACGCCCACGCGAGGCTCGACGTCACGCCTGCTGTCGCTGATCGCCTGGGTGCTGCTCGACCTTGAATCGCTGGATGTGCTGCGCGAACAGATCGACCATCTTGCGCTGTCCGCGCCGGATTCCGTCCAGGCGTTCAGTACCGTGATCGGCGGCCTGGTGGAGCTGATTTTCCAGTTTGCCGACAGCGGGGCGGATCCGTCGGTGTCGCGCATGCTGATTGCCCTCGTCCATGTCGTCGAGGGCAAGGAGGAAGCGGGACAGGAACGCGCCGTCGGCGCGCACATGTTCGCGGCGGGCACGTTTTCGGCGGACCAGCAGCAGCGCCTGCTGTATCTGATAGCCGCGCAGGAGCGCAGTCTCGAAGTCTTCGCGAGCTTCGCAAGCACGGCGCAAAACGCATGGTGGGAAACCCGCATGACGGAGCCGCACATGGCGGCGCTCGAGAAGCTGCGCCGCGTACTGTGCACGGCGCACGCCGGCGATGCGCTCGATGCCGTCCTGAGCGAAGCATGGTTCGACGCCGCGAGCGCCCGCATCGATGATCTCTGGCACCTTCAGATTGCGCTGACGCTGCAGGTGCAGGAAACGTGCAACGCGCGAATCGACGACGCGCACCGAACGCTGCGCGACTCCGAGCGCCTGATGGCGCAGTTGCGGAACAATCCGCCCCCGCATACCCAGGCGCTCGCCCAGTTCTTCGCCGGCGATCCGTTGTCGGCGCGCGCGGCGGTTCACGAACTGCCGGGACGTCTCTCCGGCTCAGACCTGGGGACGCTCGCTAGCCTGAAATCCCTGCTGGCGTCGCAATCGGCGCGACTGGCCGGCGCGGAGGTCGAGCTCGACGCGGCACGTCGCGCGCTCTACGAACGAAAGCTCGTGCAGCGCGCGAAAAATACGCTGATGACGCGCTTCAGCCTGCGGGAGGACGAAGCGTATCGGATGCTGCAGAAAGCGTCGATGGACGGCAATCGGCCGCTTGCCGATATCGCGGAAGACGCGCTGACGTCGCCTGAGCGATTCGTCGACGAGCACGCGCAGCCTTCCGCGCGACGCCGTACGCAGCGAAGCGGCCCGGAGACACCGCACGACGACGGCACGACCTGACCGGAACGCACCGCGCTTCACGCACCGCGGCGGCGCCCGAACCGCATGCACGAAGTGCAGTTTGCACCGCGCGAGTGCGATTCTCTGCGATCGGCTGCGGCCTTCTCCCCTGGCATTTCGCGTCCGACCAGTCTGCATCGCGATATTCCCGTCACTGGTATAGAAATTGCGAACATCTCGTTCGTCGGGCTAATGGCGGCCTGATGATCACGCCATGTCGAACCGTGGCGGCCGATCACGTGGATAACAGCGTCCGCGCCAGGCACTCGCATGTCGAGCGAGTGCCTGGCGCATTTTTTTTGTCCGTCCAACTTTACGAGCGCACACCATGGCCTACCTCACGCCCCACGAATTCGTCACCAGGATGGTCGACGCCGGTGAATCGAAGCTGTCGATGTCGACCCGCGATACGCTGATTCGCGCGTACATGGCGGGCGCGATCCTCGCGCTCGCAGCCGCCTTCGCGGTCAGCATCACCATCAACACCGGCAACGCGCTGGCCGGTTCGCTGCTGTTTCCGGTGGGATTCTGCATGCTGTACCTGCTCGGCTTCGACCTGCTCACCGGCGTCTTCACGCTCGCGCCGCTCGCGGTGATCGATCGCCGGCCCGGCGCGACCTGGGGTGGCGTGTTCCGCAACTGGACGCTGGTGTTCTTCGGCAATTTCGCAGGCGCGCTGACGGTCGCGCTGTTCATGGCGATCATCTTCACATTCGGCTTTTCGGAAGCGCCGAACGCAATCGGACAGAAGATCGGCGGCATTGGCGAAGCACGCACGCTCGGTTATGCGGCGCACGGCGCCGCCGGCATGCTCACGCTGTTCGTGCGTGGCGTGATGTGCAACTGGATGGTGTCGACCGGCGTGGTCGCCGCGATGATGTCGACGTCCGTACCCGGCAAGGTGATCGCGATGTGGATGCCGATCCTCGTGTTCTTCTACATGGGCTTCGAGCACTCGGTCGTGAACATGTTCCTGTTCCCGTCCGGCCTGATGCTCGGCGCTCACTTCACGATCGTCGACTATCTGCTGTGGAACGAAATCCCCACGGTACTCGGCAACTTGGTCGGCGGGCTGGTGTTTGTCGGCGCGGCGCTGTACAGCACGCACTACAAGACCGCACCGAAACGCGCGCCCGCTTCGCCGGTGGGTGTCGTCGCGCGCAAGGCCTGATCGCACTGCGCAAGCCGCAATCGAACGCCGGCGAGGCGCTGAAACGCCCGCCGGGGGCGCGCGACCGTCACGTCGGCGGATGCGTCGGGACTGATCTACGACACGGTCGCGCCGACGAGCCTTGCCGCGCGCGGAGTCGACTGGGCGCACGACATGATCGAAGCCGGCCATCGCCTGTTTCCGGATGACCTGAATGCGCCGGAGGGTTCAGGGCTCGACGCGGCCTACGAACGCGTGTGCAAGGCCCTGGATGACTGGTTACCGAGTTTCGTCGTGCCGCTCAGCCAGGTGACGTTCTTACCGGATCCCGAATCGCCGGACAATAGCCCTGCAGCGTGAGCGGCCGGCGCGCCGCGAGTGGTTCGGCGACCGACTCGTGGAGGCGCCAGCCAGACGCGTCACCTGGTCGCCGGTGGTGTTCTCTCGGCAATCGGCCGATACTCTGGACGTGATCCGCATTCTGCATATCACCGGATGGACGTCGATCGGCGCCTGTAGCGCGCGCCGAGTCCGGCCGTCGTGCCAGCCGCCGTAGACCAAAATAAATCTCTCACTCCAGAATCGTCGTGGATCAAGGCTTGCGGCCCGCAAGTTGACGACTTTATTGACGGTCCCGCCAAAATAATGTCGTCAATTCGCATACGTCCGGATTAAATTTGTCAATTCGCGTCATAGACTTCGGGCCCGACCGTAAGGCCCTGATCTTATGGACGATTCCCGGCACGCAATGCGGCCGGCTACGACGCTACGCCCGCGCGGCGCTGACAGCGGACCGCGGGTGTACCACGTTCACCACGATAGATCGACGCAAGCTTCCCCAAGGATAACCATGGAATTGCGACACCTGCGCTCCTTCAACGTACTGGCTGAATGCGCTAACTTCACGCAAGCGGCGAAGCAGTTACATGTCAGTCAATCCACCCTGTCTCACACCATTAAGCAGCTCGAAGATGAACTCAAAGTCGAATTGTTCGACCGGGTTGGCAAGCGCGTCACGCTCAATCGGGACGGTAAGCAATTTCTGGGAACCGTTGCTCGCACCTTGGGCGAACTTGACAGTGGCATCGTCTCACTAAGAAATTGCATCTCCGAGCTTTCAGGCGAATTGCGTATCGGGACGACTTCAACCTTCAACGTTCGCTTGTTGCCCGGCTGCGTTTCGGAATTCCTCACGCAAAACCCGACCGTTCACGTGACAATCGCCGAGTTGCCAGGCAAGTCGATCGAAGAACGCGTGCGAAACGGCCAGCTAGACGTCGGCATCTGCTATACACCATCCGACACGGGTGGGCTTTGGTTCGAACCGCTCTTCAACGAGGAACTCGTCATCTTTGCTCCGTTGAATCATCCTCTCGCAAAGCGACGACGTATCCGCATGGTCGAGCTCCATCGTCAGCCGCTCATTCTTCCGTCTGCCGAAGTGGGGGCACGGCACATTCTGAATGCGTGCTTTCGTGCCGTGCATGCTCAACCTACGCCCGTCGCGGAAATCAACTCCATCGTGCCAATGTTCGAACTGTCCCGCTCACTTCGCATTCCCACTATTGGCTCCGAGTTTCTGTCCAAGGCCGTAAGCGATTTTGCCGTTGTCCGAATCGTCGACCCCAAGCCCATTCGCACGCCCGTGCTCCTGCAAAAACAAGATGGACCACAGAGCGCCACCTCGAAGGCCTTCGCCGACATACTGAAGCGACAGTGCGCCCATCAGTCCGAATAGCGGCTTTAGCGGAGTTGTTCCCGCGCAGCTGGTTCCCACGAGCCTCACTCCATCAGGATTTGGCGCTGCGCGGGCCGATGAGCGCCTCGCTTCCAGTTCAAACTCGTGCGCTAGCGGTGCCCGTGGGGCCGAGCTTTGCGATCCGTCGAGCATACGCGTCACGCATTCGACGGCACGCTGCCTCTGTTCAGACAGTGGCGCGAGCAGTCGTCCGACCTGCTCGTGCTGCACCGCCATGTACGACGGCTTTGCCCTCGAATCTCCTCGGCCTGTTTCTCAACCAATCGATCACCGGGAAGTCGAACAATGCAGCATCAATCGACCGCGTCGATTGATTTCCACGAAAAATACCATTTCCCTAGATCGACCGTCTCTTCTAACCTTGGCGTAAACGTAGCCTCGAGTTGACGAACCTAAGAGGGCCCCATGCGCCCGGAAAACTGTCACAACGAGCGCTGTGCCAGAACAGAACGCTGTCGCTACGCGGATAGCGTGGAGACATCTACGGAGTACACGCCGTGCTGTATGCCTGCCTGCCAATTGAAGTTGTGCCAGTCTGCGCGCAATTTGTCGCTTTCGATGGTGGATCGTCCTACCCCGTGCCTTTCTGCCCCTTCGAAAAAGCGGCCTCGGACACCACGCGAACAGCGACCTCCGAAATGCTAGCTACCGGATTGCACCAATAGGGAATTCCGAAGCTTTTTCTTTCGTAGTACTTGGATTAAATGCGACCTGGACAGAACATGAAGCGCCCATTTTTGAGAAACGCGTGGTATGTGGCCGCGTGGGATAGCGAAGTCAAGGCCGACGAGCTTTTCCAACGCACATTGCTGAACGAGTCTGTACTTCTTTTCCGAAATGATCGAGGCGAAGTACAGGCCGTCTCGAACCGTTGTCCCCATCGCTTCGCGCCACTACACCTCGGAAAGAAACTTCCGAACGGTGTTCAATGCCCATACCACGGCCTCGAATTTGATGGCAGTGGCCAGTGCACGCGGAACCCCCACGGTGGGGGCGTTGTCCCGAAGGCGGCTCAGCTAAAAACGTATCCGGTCGTTGAAAAATACTCCCTTATCTGGATCTGGATGGGCGAAGCATCGATAGCAGACTCATCCAAGATACCTGACTTCTCGTGCCTCGATCCCCAGCTCAGCCATGTCGCCAAGCGGTACCTTCACGTAAAAGCGAACTATGTTCTCGAGACGGACAACATTTTGGATTTGAGTCACATTCAGTATCTACATCCGGGAACGCTGGGTAGTTCATCGGTTGCGGACGCAATCACGAGCGTCGTTCAGGAGGGCAACACGGTTTATTCGATGCGACAAACGGTCGGGGACATCATGCCCGAATTCCTCTATCGCCAACGCCGAATTCCCGTTGGCACACTGGTCGACCGATGGATTGACGTTCGGTGGGACGCACCAGCGCACATGCTCCTTGACGCCGGCTCAGTCGCGACAGGCAAGCCTCGTTCTGAAGGCGTCTCCAACAAGATCGCCCACATCTTCTCTCCTGAGACGGCATCGACGACGCATTACTGGTTTGCCGTGTCCAATCCGCTCTCCATGGGTGACGACGGGATGCAACGTGCAGAGGACTTTGTCTCGGGGCTCGTCCATCCTTTCCAGAATGAGGACCTCCCGATGCTCGAAGCACAGCAACACATGATTGGAGAGGCGGATTTCTGGTCTCTAAAACCGGTCTTGCTCGCTGGCGACGCAGCAGCCGTCCGTGCGCGACGCATCCTTGACAAGCTTCTGGCCGACGAGGAAGCCACCATGCAAACCATCAGCTTCGCGGCGCATCCCGCGGCGGAAAGCCTGAAGGGTCAGTGACTTTCCGCGAAAGCTGCAGACGCAACATCGAATAACTTCGCCAACTGGAATAACCGGCAGTCTCGAAATCTGAACAACGATTCAATAAGTCAAGGGTCAACCGTTCCCTTTTGAACGCTTGACGCTCTCAGCAGATGCTTCATGGACTCGAAATGAAAGTACTTGTCAAATCGAAGAAGCTGGTGGCTAACGGAATTGCCGCCTTCAAGTTGGTAGCTCCCGGCGGCGAGCAACTCCCTCTCTTCTCGGCGGGCGCTCATATCGATGTTTTTCTCGGTAACGACTTGGTCCGGCAGTATTCGTTGTGCAACGCGCCAAGCGACCGTTCGCACTATCAGATCGGAGTTCTTCTTGAGCCGAACTCACGAGGCGGCTCGCGGGCGATGCACAACCTCGCTGAGGGGCAGCTAATTGAAATCAGCGAGCCAAAAAATCACTTTCCGCTGACCGCCGGGGCGCGTCGCTCTGTCCTGATGGCCGGAGGCATCGGAATTACGCCTATCCTCGCGATGGCTGAACACCTCCGTGAGGAAAGACAGGACTTCGACCTTCACTATTGCGTGCGCGATCACGAGCGCGCCGCTTTCCGCGAACGGGTTGAGCACGACGACTTCGCCCCGCATGCTCGCCTCTACTACGACACGGCGCCGAGCCGAGAGAGGGTGAAATTCTCAGAAGTTTTGCGTTCGCCCGATCCTGATGTGCATCTCTATGTGTGTGGCCCCGGTGGATTCATCGATGCGGTCATCAAGGAAGCGATGTCAGCCGGTTGGGGTTCCGAAAACGTCCATCGCGAATATTTCGGAAATGCACCGACGAGCAGCGAGAGTGATTTGCCATTTCAATTGCGCCTTGCGCGAAGCGGGAAAATCGTCGAGGTTCGATCTGACCAAACCGCAGCACAAGCCTTAGCTGCGCACGGTATTGATATTCAGACGTCGTGCGAACAGGGCGTATGCGGAACGTGCATGACGAAGGTCCTGGAAGGTGTGCCAGATCATCGCGACGTCTACATGACTGACGAAGAGCACGCCGCGAATGACCAATTCACTCCCTGTTGCTCAAGAGCCAAGACACCGCTGCTGATCGACCTGTAGGACCATCGCCAGAAAGCGGCGCAGTAATGCACCGCTGCTACCCGATCTGCTACCTCGAAAAGAGATCCGCCTGGGATCGGGGCGCAGCCGGCCCGTCGAGCGAGCCGGCCGCGGAAGGCCACTTGCGCTTGCCTAGAAGCGATGGATCATGCCGAGCCGCACCAGGGTCTGGTTCTCGCCCGACGAGGCGCCGGCCGAGGCGGGTGTGGTGGCGAAATCGAAGGCCGTGCCGGTATGCGCGCTGACCACGTGCTGGTAGGCCGCCTGCATGTAGAGCGAGGTGCGCTTGCTGAGGTCGTAGTCGAGCATCAGCGAGAGCTGGTGCCACTTCGGCTCGAAATCGCCGGTGCTCGCGTGCAGGCGCGCCTCGGTGAAGGTGTAGGCGCCGAACAGCCAGAGCGACGGCGTGAAGGCGTACTTCGCATTGACCTCGAAGTTGTCGAACTTCCAGGACTGCCAGCGCCCGCCCGGCGGCCTGGTGGCCGTCGAGGCGATATAGGCGTTGGCGGTCGGGTCGTAGACGTCGACGTGCGAGTAGGCCAGGCCCAGCCTGGTGGCCGCGAACGCGTAGGACAGCCCCGCCACGATGTTCTGCTCGGACGAGCCGGTGAACACCGCGTCAGTGGACACCGCGCCGTTGGCCGAGCCGCCCGCGTCGATCTTCAGGTAGCCGAGCGCGGCGGTCAGGCCCGCCAGCTTATATTGCAGCGCGGCGCTGTAGAGCCGGTTGTTGGCGAAGCCGGTGTCGTTGCTGAAGCCGTACATCGCCTCGGCCTTCAGGCCATTGAAGTTCGGGCTGGTGTACTTGACCGAGTTGTTGACGCGGAAATCGAAGTCGGCGTTGTCGTTGTCGAACGGATGCGAGGCGACGTCGCCGCTCACGCCCCCCGCGCCGGTCAGCCCGCTCCAGAGGTCGATGGTCGGGTCGTACTGGCGGCCGAACGAGAGCGTGCCGAGCCGGTCCGACTGCAGGCCAACCCAGGCCTGCCTGCCGAACTCGCGGCCGCCCTGCCTGAAGGCGCCGCTGTTCACGTCGAAGCCGTTCTCGAGGCGGAACAGCGCGCGCGTGCCGCCGCCCAGGTCCTCGGAGCCGGCGATGCCCCAGCGGCTGCCGAAGGTGTCGCCGCTCTTCATCTGGAAGGTGCCGTGTCCCTTCGCGTTGCTGGTGTAGTTGAGCCCCTCATCGATGATGCCGTACAGCGTGACGCTGCTCTGTGCCTGCGCCGCCGTGCTGCTGCCGGCGAGTATCGTCAGCGCCGTCGCCACCGCTGCCGCAATGCGTGTTTTCAAGCCTGCTGCCTTGCTCATGATTTCCCCATGGTCGTGTTGCATGAATCGAAACCTTGCTGGCACCGCGCCGGCGTGCGGATACACGCCAGCGGACGAGAACGACCGATGGCGCGGCTCGGGCCGGATGAAACGAAACGGTTCGCGCCGGTTCAGTAACCACGCGAGAGATCGACGCCGGCCGGGATGCGGCCGCTGGCGCGATAGGCGGCGACATTGGCCGCGACCACGGCCGCCGCCGTGTGCAGGTCGGTCGGCGCCGAGATGTGCGGCAGCACCGTCACGGCCGGATGGGCCCAGAGCGGCGAAACCTCGGGCAGCGGCTCGACTTCGAACACGTCGAGCACCGCATGTGACAGCCGGCCGGCATCGAGGGCCTGCAGCAGGTCCTGGGTGACCACCACCGGGCCGCGCGAGAAATTGATCAGCGCCGCGCCGGGCCGCATGGCCGACAGCGTGTGCCGGTCGAACAGGCCACGTGTCTCGTCGGTCAGCGGCACCAGGCAGACCACGATCTCGCTCGCGCCGAGCAGGCGAGCCAGGCCCTCGGCGCCGTGATGGGTGTCCACGCCGGCCATGGTCTTCGGCGAGCGGCTCCAGCCGGCGACGCGGAAGCCCGCCTCGAGCAGGCGCGCGGCGGCGGCGGCCCCGAGCGTGCCAAGGCCGACGATTCCGACCTGTATGTCCTGCGGTTTGCGATAGGGCCGCTGCCGCCATTCGCGCGCCTGCTGCTGAAGGCGGTAGGCGGGCATCTCGCGCTGCAGGTAGTAGGTCCAGGCCAGCACCGCCTCGGCCATGGTGCGCGACATTTCCGGGTCCACCAGCCGGACCACGGGCGGCGCGGTAGCCGGCAGGCTCTCGACCAACTGCTCGACGCCGGCCCACAGGCTCTGGATCCAGGCGAGCCGGGGCAGGGCGGCGAGTTCGGCGGGATCGGGACGCGCCACGACCGCGATCCTCGCGACGGCGCGCGCGTCGGCATCGGCCTCGCGCAGGGGCACGATGGTTTCGGCCGGCATCGCCGCGGCGAGCGCGGCGCGATACTCGGCCTCCTGCCCGGCGGGCAGCCGGGTGGCCAGTATGATGATGTCGTTCATGGCGGGTGCCGTGGCGGCGGAAACGGTGGAGCGGGCGTGCCATGCGGCACGTCGTGATTTACTGCGAAACGGAGGAGACGCGAGCAGGCGCGGGGCTGGCACGCCGCGAAGGCGCGCCAGCGCCTCAGTCGCCCTAGGTCTGCGCCTCGGCCGGTTTGCGGGCCTCCATCTCGGCCATGTCGATGAAGCGGTCGCCAATGCGCGGATGGGCGCGGCCGCCGTCGGCCGCGCCGATCGCCACCAGCACCTCGTCGGGACCCGGCGCATCGGCGATCTGAAATGTCGCCGTCAGGAAGTGCGAGCGCTGCCCCGTGGCCGACTTGTGGATCATCGGCAGCGAGACCATCGAGCCCGGCCCGAGCCGCGTATTGGTGAAGCTCAGGAAGGCGGTGCCGTCGACCCCCTCGCGGAACAGGTTGCCGAAGCGCAGCGTATGGATCAGCGCCGAGGCATGCTCGATCTCGCCGTTTACGCCCACCACGGCGGCCTTGCCGTAGGCTTCCACGCGCGCGGCCGGCATCAGCGCCACCAGGCGCCGCGTCAGCTCGGCGCCCAGCGGTGGCGCGAGGCGCCGGATCTCCGGCTGCAGGTCCTCGCAGAAACCCTGCCCGGCCCAGGGGTTCCTCAGCACCGCCGCCACCACCACCGTCGTAATCGGGCGCGGCGCCGCGCGCCCGCCCTCGACAACCAGTTCCTCGACGAAGGTCGAGATCTTGCGCACTTGCAAATCGGTATTCATCAGCACTCCCATCGGATGACGTGATCGATGCGAGGCATGCTAAGTAGCGTCAATTCGAGCGTCTTCCTCCGTTCCGGGGGAAGCGCGACTTTTTTGACACTGCGATAAGTCGTATAGTCAGCTACGCCCAACAGGAGGCTCTCGATGCCGGATACGTTGTCGCTCATGTCGTCCTTGCGCGACGTCGCCAGCCGAATCAATGCGGATGCCGACGTCGACACGCTGCTGCACAGCCTGATCGACCTGGCCTGCCATCACGGCTCCTGGGATCTCGGCGCGATCATGAGCGTGGATATCGCGCACGGCTACGCGCTGGTGATCGCGCGGCGCGACCCGACCCTACTCAAGCGGACGCTTGCCGACCGGTGGGAGCTGGCCACCAGCCCAGCACTGGTCGCGCTGCAGCGCAACGAGCCGGTCTATATCCGCGACGCGCTGGAGACCACCGAATTCCTCGGCTACCGGCGCGAGGCGCCCGAGCGCGGCTATCGCACCGTGCTGGTGCTGCCGATGGCGAGTTGCGATGCCGAGGGGCGGCCGATGGTGCTGGTGGTGTCGGCGCGCAAGGTGGTGGACGTGGCGCCTGAGCACCTGGCCTTCATGGAGTTGCTGGTGCACCTCGGCGCGATCGCGATCGAGCGCGCCCATCGCCAGCGCGCGCAGCAGGCCGCCGCCGAGCAGTTGCGGCGCGTGCTGTCGGTGCAGGGCGCGATGCTGCAGGAGGTGCTGGTGGGCGGCTCGATGGACACGCTGACCGGCATGCTGGCCGACCTGCTCGACTCGCCGGTGCTGGTGATCGACTTCTATGGTGGCGAACTGCTGGCCTCGCGCCCGCCCGTCGAGGGGCTCGACGCCGCCGCCTGGCGCGCCGTGCTCGACGGAGAAACCGGCCGCCAGATGCGCGAGACCGCGCGCGAGGCGATTGCGCGCCACGCCTCGCGGCGGGTGGGCTTCGTGCTGCCGGGCGGGGTGCCGCTCACCGCCGACGTCGAGCCGCTGGCGGTGGACGGCGACACGGTGGGCGCGCTGCTGAGCTTCGGCGAGCGCGCCGAGGGTGACCTGCAGGCGCTCGCGATCGAGAGCGCGAAGTTCGCGATGAGCGTGCAGCTGATGCGCAGCGTGATCCGCTTTCGCGCCGAGACGCGCACCCTGACCGAGCTGTTCTTCGAGATCGTCGAGCGGCGATGGCGCGACGAGCAGGACATCGTCGAGCGCTCGCGCCGGCTCGGCATCGCGCTCGGCACGCCGATGCGCCTGCTCGTGGTCGACTATCCGCACCGCGAAGGTCCGGCGCTTGACCGATCGGCCGAGTGCCATCGCACCGTTGGTCTGATCGCGGCGCAGCACAAGGTCATCTCGCATCCGGTGACGGTCGGCGGCGGCCTGGTCTGTCTGTTGCCCGAGGACGACCAGCGGCCGCTGGCCAGCGTCAATGCCTTCGCGCGCCAGCTGTGCGGGGCGCTCACCCCCCTGTTCGGCGGCGAGCCGACCCTCGTGGTCAGCGACTGCGTGGCGGGCCTGACCGAGCTGGCCAACGAATGGGACCGCTGCTGGCGGATGATCCGCGTGGCGCGCTCGTTCGGCAAGACCGGCGCGCTGAGCGTGCCCGACCTGGGGCCCTTGCCGATGCTGATGGGCGCGGCCGATTCGCCCGACGTGCGGGCTTTCATCACCGGCACCATCGGTCCGATCGTCGAATACGACGCCAGCCATCGCGCTTCCTATCTCGACACGCTGGCGGTCTACATCCGACACGGCTGCCGCAGCCAGGCCTGCGCCGATGCGATGGGCCTGCACGTGACCACGCTGCGCTACCGGCTGTCGCGCATCTCCGACCTGTTCGGCATCGACGTGGAGACGCCTGAGCGGCGCTTCGCCGTCGAGCTCGCGCTGCAACTGCACAACCTGCTGGAGGGCAGCGCGCCGGTGGCCGCGGCGGAGCGCGCGCATTAGGCGGGACGGCCGCGCAAGCGCCTGCTGGCGGGCTCGCGCGCGTCGCGCGCCTCGCGAGCGGCCGTTCTCGTGGCAACGCATGCGCGTTCCATATGTAAACAGACCCTAGTGGTTTTCCCGGTCCGACGAACAGCAGGTGAGGTTCCGCCAGTTCTCCTTCGATCCGCAGGAAGCCAGCCCGATTTCAGCTACCTACATTCACCTCAAGACAACGATGTACGAGGTGAAGGCCATGCAAGCCGCAGTACCCGATAACCGAACCACCATCGACCCGAAGGCGCTGCGCCGCGCCTTCGGCACCTTCGTCACCGGCGTGACGGTGCTCACCACCATCGACGCCGAGGGCCGCCCGCGCGGCATGACGGCTAACTCCTTTGCCTCGGTCTCGCTCGATCCGCCGCTGCTGCTGGTCTGCGTCGGCGCGGGCGCGTCGAGCTACCCGGCCTTCGTCGCCGCCGACAAGTTCGCGGTGAACCTGTTGAGTGACAGCCAAGTGGACGTCTCCAACCTGTTCGCCTCGAAGGCGGTCGACAAGTTCGCCTCGATCAGCCACGACGTGGTGCACACCGGCGCGCCGGTGCTGACCGACTGCCTGACCTGGTTCGACTGCTCGATGCACGAGCGCGTCGAGGCCGGCGACCACCTGATCCTGATCGGCCGCGTGCAGGCCTTCGGCACCAGCCCCTCGGCGCCCCTCGGCTTCTGCCGCGGCCGCTACGCGCAGGTCAAGGACCCCCTGCCGCCGGGCTGGCTGTCGTCCACCGACATGATCGTCGGCTACCTGATCGAGGCGCAGGGCGAGGTGCTGCTGGTGGACGACGGCAAGGGCGGCTGGGTGCTGCCCACCGCGCCGCGCCGGCTGGTGGACGGGCGCCTGCCGGTGGCGGGCGGCGGCTCGCTGGCGCTGATGTCCGACGACACCTTCCTCTACTCCGTCTACGACACCGACGGCCACGATTCCGGCTACCTCATCTACCGGGCCCGCCTGGCCGAGCCGCGCGGCGCGCTGGCGCTGCCGCCGGAGTTTCGTTTCTTCGCTCTCGATGCGCTTCCGTACGACGAAATCGCCTCTGTCGAGATGCGCGCGATGCTGCGCCGTTTCGTGCGTGAGACGGCCGGCGGCGGCAGTTATTCGATCTACATGGGCTCGCACGACGGCGGGCGTGTCGCGACCGTCGGCGCGGCGCAGCCGTGGCGCCATCACGTGCACTCCTGAACCCAGGCTGGATGACCAAGGACATTTCATGAAGACCACAGTCGAAACCCTGCAGCATGCGCGCATCGGCAATTTCATCGACGGCCGTTTCGTCGAGCCGGTCAGCGGCAGCTATGCCCCGAGCTACGATCCCACCACCTCGACGCCTTGGTACGAGTTCGCGCAGTCGAACGCGGCCGACGTCGACGCGGCAGTGCGCTCCGCCCAGGCCGCGCTGAAGAACCCGGCCTGGCGCCGCATGACCCAGACCGAGCGCGGCAAGCTGGTGCGCCGTCTCGGCGAGCTGGTGCTCGAGCACGCCGACGCGCTGGCGCTGCTCGAATGCCGCGACAACGGCAAGCTGCTCAAGGAGATGCGCGCGCAGATGCGCGCCATTCCGGACTCCTATCTGTATTTCGCCGGCATGGCGGACAAGTTGCAGGGCGACACGATCCCCGTCAACAAGCTCGACATGCTGAACTTCAACCTGCGCGAGCCGATCGGCGTGGTGGGCATGATCATCCCGTGGAATTCGCCGCTGATGATGCTGACCGGCACGCTGGCGCCGTGCCTGGCGATCGGCAATACCGTAGTGGTCAAGCCGTCCGAGCACGCCACCGCCTCCTCGCTGGCGCTGGCCGAGCTGGCAATCGAGGCCGGCATCCCGCCTGGCGTTTTCAACGTGGTGACCGGCGACGGCGCCACCACCGGCGAGGCGCTCACGCGCCATCCCGGCGTGGCCAAGTACGTGTTTACCGGCAGCACCGTGACGGGCCGCAAGATCGCCGGCAATGCCGCGCAGAACCTGGTGCCCTGCCAGATGGAGCTGGGCGGCAAGTCCCCGCACGTGGTGTTCGGCGACGTGGAGATCGAGCGCGCCGTCAACGGCGTGGTGTCGGGCATCTTCGCCGCGGCGGGCCAGACCTGCGTGGCCGGCTCGCGCTGCTTCGTCGAGGCTTCGATCTACGAGCGCTTTGTCGAGGCCCTGGTCGAGCGCACCCGGCGCGTGCGGGTCGGCCACCCGATGCACGATGACACCGATATCGGGCCGCTCGCGCTGGCCACCCAGCTGGACAAGGTGCAGCGCTACGTGGCCTCGGGCGTGGAAGAGGGCGCGCGGATCGCGGCCGGCGGCCGCCGCCCGAGCTCGGGCGCCCTGGCCGAGGGCTGGTACTTCGAGCCGACCGTGATGACCCAGGCCACCAACTCGATGCGCTTCATGCAGGAGGAGATCTTCGGGCCGGTGGTGGGCGTGGTGCCGTTCCAGGACGAAGCCGAGTTGATGGCGCTGGCCAACGACACCGAATACGGCCTGGCTTCCGGCATCTGGACCCGCGACATCGACCGCGCGATGCGCTTCGCGCGCGATATCGACGCCGGCACGGTCTGGATCAACACCTACCGCTCGGCCGCCTACATGTCCTCGAACGGCGGCCTCAAGCACAGCGGCTACGGCCGGCGCGGTGGCTTCGAGGTGATGCGCGAGTTCTCACGGCTCAAGAACGTGGTGCTCGACTACTCGGGCGCGATGCAGGATCCGTTCGTCATTCGTCTGCGTTGAAACACGCGTTTCCATCCGACACGAGGCATCTATGAAATTCGCCGTATCACTGAGCATGGAGCGATTCTCCCCCGAGGCGTCGATGACCGAGGCGCGCGACCGGCTGCTGGCGCTGGCGCGCGTGGCCGACGAAGGCGGCTTCGAGACGCTCTGGACTGCAGAGCACCATACCATCGAATGCACCATCTCGCCGAACCCGTTCACGGTGCTGACCTGGCTGGCCCAGCACACCGAGCGCATCCGGCTGGGCACCGCCACCCTGGTGGCGCCTTACTGGTCGCCGATCCGGCTGGCCGGCGAGGCCGCCATGTGCGATCACCTGAGCAATGGCCGGCTCGAGTTCGGCATCGCGCGCGGCGCCTACCAGTACGAGTTCGACCGGATGGCCGGCGGCATTCCCCAGCAGGAAGGCGTGGCCTACATGAAGGAGCTGGTGCCGGCCGTCAAGCGGCTGTGGGAGGGCGACTACGAGCATGAGGGCCATTACTGGCGCTTCCCGCTCGCCACCTCGGTGCCCAAGCCGCTGCAGCAGCCGCATCCGCCGATCTGGGTGGCCACGCGTGACCCCGGCAGCTTCGACTGGGCGGTCGGCATCGGCGCCAACATCCTGTCCACGCCGCTGTCGTCTCCGCCGTCCGAGGTGGCCGTGCTCGGCGCGAAATTCCGCAAGGCGGTGGCCGACCATCCCGAGCATCCGCGCCCGCGCTTCATGATGCAGCGGCGCACTTGCGTCTACGACCGCGAGGAGGACTGGCAGACTGCCGTGCGCCACAGCGTCGACTACGGCCGCTACTTCGAGAACCTGATGCAGAACATTGGCACCGTGCGCAACGGCTTCCCGGAGGCGGTGCCTTTCGAGACCGTGGCCAATCGCGCCAACTACGATCCCGCGGCGGTGCGCGACAACCTGATGTTCGGCACGCCCGACGAGGTGATCCGCAAGTTGCAGATCTACGAGGACGAGGGCGTCGACCAGTATTGCCTGGGCCTTTCCTTCAACCTGCCCTTCGAGCTGCAGATGAAGACGCTGCGCCTGTTCGTCAACGAGATCATGCCGCACTTCGCCGCACGCGAGCGCGAGCGCGAGCGCCAAGCCGCGGCGGCGGGGGCCTGAGCCATGTGCGACGCACTTCCCGAGGCGCCGCCCGACGCGATCGAGGGCAGTCTGACCGTCGACGGCGTGCGCCTGGCCTATCGCCTGCAGGGAGAGGGGCCGCGCGAACTGGTCTGCATTCACGGCGTAGGCTCCTATCTCGAGGCCTGGCAGGGCGCCATCAATGCGCTGGGCCGCGGCTTTCGCGTGCTCAGCTTCGACCTGCGCGGGCATGGCCGCTCCGAGCGCGTGAAGGGGCGCTACGAGATCGACGATTTCGTCGGCGACGTGCTGGCGCTGGCAGATCACGCTGGCTTCAGCCGCTTCGACCTGGCCGGCTTCTCGCTGGGCGGCCTGATCGCGCAGCGGCTCGCGCTGACGCGTCCGGCGCGGCTGCGCCGGCTGGTGCTGCTGGCCACCGTGGCCGGGCGCACCGCCGAGGAGCGCGCGGGCGTGGCCGAGCGGCTGGCCGCCCTGCAGGCGGGCGAGCGCGGCGCGCATTACGACGCCTCGCTGTCGCGCTGGCTGACCGAGGATTTCCAGGCGCGGCATCCGGCGCTGGTGGCCGAGCTGCGCCGGCGCAACGCGCAGAATGATCCGGACTGCTACGCGGCCGCCTACCGCGTGCTGGCGCAGACCGATTTCGGCGGCCTGATCGACCAGATCGCGATGCCGACCCTGATTGCGACCGGCGAGCACGACGCCGGCTCGAACCCGCGGATGGCACGCTACATGCATGAACGAATTCCGGATTCGCGGCTGGAGATCCTGCCGAAGCTGCGCCACTCGCTGCTCAACGAGGCGCCGGAGCAGGTCGCCGCCCTGATGCGGGAGTTCCTGATTGACAGCGGGGAGGCGGCCCGATGATCGTCGAGGAGCGCATCTACCGGATCCGCAACGGCGCGATGGCGCGCTTCCTGAAGCTGGTCGCCGAGGAGGCGCTGCCGCTGCAGCAGCCGGCGCTGGGCAACCTGATCGGTTACTTCACCACCGAGATCGGCTGCCTGTCCCAGGTGGTGCACTGGTGGGCTTATGCCGATCTCGAGGACCGCCGCCTGCGCCGTCAGCGGCTCGCCGCCGACCCGCGCTGGCAGGCCTTCATCCCGCGCCTGTCCGAGCTGATCGAGCAGGCCGAGAACCGGATCCTGGTGCCCACCGCGTTTTCGCCGCTGCAACAACTGCCGACCGAGCGGGCCGAGCCGAGCGCCCGGCCTGCTCCACCGAAGGAGTGACCTTGATGACTGAACGCCTGAAAATCGAGCATCTGTACAAGGTGTTCTCCGATCGCCCCGCCCGCGCGCTCGGCATGCTTCGCCACGGCGCCAGCAAGGCCGATGTGCTGCGCGACACCGGCCAGGTGGTGGGCCTCGACGACGTGTCGCTGAGCGTGCCGGCCGGCGCGATGTACATGATCATGGGCCTGTCCGGCTCGGGCAAGTCGACCCTGGCGCGCTGCGTGAACCGGCTCAACGAGCCCAGCGCCGGGCGCATTCTGCTCGACGACGTGGATCTCTGCGCGCTGGGAGAGCGCGAGCTGCGCGAGGTGCGCCGCAACCGCATCTCGATGGTGTTCCAGCATTTCGCGCTGCTGCCGAACCGGCGGGTGATCGAGAACGTCGAGTTCGGCCTGAAGCTGCGCGGCGTGGACGGCGCGACGCGCCGCAAGCGCGCCGAGCAGGTGCTCGAGGTGGTGGGCCTGGCGCGCTGGGCCGGCAAGATGCCGCACGAGCTGAGCGGCGGGATGCGCCAGCGGGTGGGCCTGGCGCGCGCGCTGGCCACCGACGCCGACATCCTGATCATGGACGAGGCCTTCAGCGCGCTCGACCCGCTGATCCGCACCGAGATGCAGGACGAGCTGCTGCGCCTGCAGCGCAGCCTCAACAAGACCATCCTGTTCATCACACACGACTTCCAGGAAGCGCTGAAGCTGGGCACGCGCATCGCCATCATGTCGGAAGGCAAGCTGGTGCGCGAGGGCACGCCGCAGTCGATCGTGACCGCGCCCGGAAGCGACTACGTGGCCGCCTTCACGCGCGAGGTCGATCGATCGCGCCTGTTCAACGCCGAGGCCTCGATGACGCCGCTGGCGCCGCTGGTGCGCCGCGAGGGCTGGACCGTGCTCGGCTGCGCGGGGTCGGGGCCGGCCTTCGTGGTGGACGGTGAGGCACGCGTGCTGGGCATGCTCGGTGTGGTGGGCGACACGCAGTTGCAGGCCTTGCGCGATGGCGCCGCGCTGCCGCCGCTGGATGGCGCGTTCGCCTGCGTGCCGGGCCATGCGCGCCTGATCGACGTGGCCGGCCATTTCGGCACGGCGCGCGCGCTCGGCGTACTCGACGAATCGGGTCGGCTGGTCGGCCGGCTGGAAGCGGGGCAGATCCTCGCACGCATCGGCGCGGGCAGCGTCAACGGAGCTCATCATGTTTAAAGCCGACGATCTGGCGGTATTCCCGATCGCCCAGTGGATCCAGGCCGCCGTGCAGTGGATCGCGCTGCACCTGCGCCCGCTGTTCCTGGTCATCAAGTGGCCGATCCAGAAGCTGCTCGAGGCCAATATCGACGCCCTGCACGCGGTGCCGTTCCCGCTGTTCTGCCTGGTTTGCGCGCTGCTGGCCTGGCGCTTCGCGGGCCGCGCGATCGGCACCTTCACCTTGCTCGGGCTGCTGGCCATCGCGGTGCTCGGCGTCTGGTCGGACGCGATGACCACGCTCGCGCTGATCGTTACCGCGATCGCCTTCTGCGCCGTGATCGGGATCCCGATCGGCATCGCCTGCGCGCGCAGCGAGCGGGTCTGGCGCGTGGTGCAGCCGATCCTCGACATCATGCAGACCACGCCCACCTTCGTGTACCTGGTGCCGGTGGTGATGCTGTTCGGCGTGGGCACCGTGTCGGGCGAGGTGGCGGTGGTGACGGCCGCGATGCCGCCGCTTATTCGCTTCACCAATCTCGGCATCCGCATGGTCGACCACGAACTAGTCGAGGCCGGACTCGCGTTCGGCGCGGACCATCGCCAGCTGCTCTGGGAAGTGCAACTGCCGCTGGCCGTGTCGACCATCCTCGGCGGCTTGAACCAGACCGTGCTGACCGCGATGGTGATGTCGGTGGTGATCTCGATGATCGGCGCCGAGGGGCTCGGCCTGGTGGTGCTGCAGGGCCTGGGCCGGCTCGACGTGGGGCAGGCCGCGATCGGCGGCGTGGCGATCGTGATGCTGGCGATGATGCTCGACCGCGTGACCCAGAAGCTCGCGCGTTCGCAGCCCGGCGCGGGCGGCTCGCTGCGTTCGGTGGTAGTGCGCCTGGTACGCGGCGGCCGCGGCGGGCCTGCGGCGCCGGCCTTGCCCGAGCACAGCGATCCCAAGCAGGCGCTCTGAAGTCATGCAGCGCAAGCGCGCGGCTGCACCGGGTGGCCGCGCCGTGTTTCCCGTCGCCGACATGGCGCCGGATCGATTTCCAGCAAGCATCGTCCCTGGACGATCGTATCCACACGCAGGAGTAGCTCGATGAAAAGGTTGGCGGCAGCATGCGGCGCGGCAGCGCTCGCGGCGGTGATGATGGCAGGCGTGCCGGCGTTCGCGCAGAACATGCCGGGCAAGGGCAAGACGATCCGGTATTCGCAGGGAGACAGTTTCGGTGGCAACTACGTCGCCACGCAGATCGTGATGGCGGCGATGAAGCGGCTCGGCTACGAGGTCAAGCTGACGACCATGAACACCACCTTGTTCTTCCAGGCGGTGGCGCAGGGCGACGAGGACCTCGCCACCGACGTGAACTTCCCGCAGCGGGAGCTGGCGTTTCGCGCGGTGGAGAAGGATGCGCAGATCGTCGGCAGTGGCATGATCGTGGGCGGCGGCATCAACGGCTACCTGATCGACAAGAAGACCGCCGACGCCTACAAGATCACCAATCTCGCGCAGCTCAAGGATCCGAAGCTGGCTGCCCTGTTCGGCTCGGACGGCAAGGCGCAGCTGATCAGCTGCGATCCGGGCTGGAGTTGCGGCGACGTGGTCGATTACCAGCTCAAGAAGTTCGGCCTGCAGGAAACGGTGCGCGCAGTGCGTGGCAAGTACGAGGCGCTGATGGTCGATACGGTGGCGCGCATCAAGCAGGGCAAGCCGGCCTTCTTCTACGCCTGGAGCCCCTCCTGGACGGTCAGCAGCCTGGTGCCGGGCAAGGACGTGGTCTGGCTGCCGACGCCGGCGGCGGCCTTGCCGCCCAATATGACCAATAGCGGCTCGCCGCTGGTGAGGGGCGTGAAGGGTTGCGCTGGCGACGCGGACCCTTGCCGTATGGCGATGGCCTCGTGGAACTGGGGCGCCGTCGGCAACCGCGGCTTCATCGCGGCCAATCCGGCGATCCGCTCGCTGATCGAGCAGATCAAGTTCCCCTCGACCACCTGGTCATCCTGGGAATACGCGATCAGCAAGAACGGCGGCACCCAGGCGCTGATCACGCAGTTGGCCGGCGACTGGATGGCCGGCAACAAGGCCCAGCTCGATCAATGGATCACGGTGGCCAGCCAGGCGAAGTGAAGGATGGTATCGACCAGGCGCGCGGCGAGCCGCGCGCTTTTTTTCGTCCAATGAAAGGAGAGTGGAGATGAACGAAGACGACGCGCTGTTCCACAAGGGCTTGCCGATTCGCCGCGAGGTGCTGGGCGCCGACTATGTCGATGCCTCGCTGGCGAAGGCCGACGATTTCATGATGGCGTTTCAGCGCGCGACTACGGCCTGGGCTTGGGGATGGGCCTGGGGCGACGACACCCTGGACCGCCGCACCCGCAGCCTCATGCAGATCGCGTTGCTGACGGTGGCGGGCCATACCAACGAACTCAAGCTGCATGTGAAGGGCGCCTTGAACAACGGCGTCAGCGTCGAGGAGATCAAGGCGGCCCTGCTGCACGCGACGGCCTATTCCGGCATTCCCCACGGCCTGGGTGCCTTCAAGGCGGCGCATGAAGTGCTGGTGAGTGAGGGCGTGCTGGGCTGACGGTGCCGGGCGGACCTGGTTTTGCGTTCTTTCTGTGCGCCGCCCGACAAGCAGAAAAAACCGTAAGCCCGCTGCCACTGAACCAAAAGTTTCGAGGCGGCCGCGGGGACATAGTAATGGCCATACCGTTCCTTCTGGAGTCGATGCCATGCTTACCGGACATCCGGTCCCGATCCGCTCGCAATGCCATGTCGACGGCCGCTGGCTGTCGAGCGACAGCGGCGCGACGCTGGACGTGCGCAATCCCCCCGACCGTTCGGTGATCGGCCAGGTGCCGATACTCGATCGGGCGCAGATCATCGCGCAGGTGAGGCAGGCAGTCGACCAGGTTGCGGATCGCATCGCGGCCGGCGCCAGATAAACCCGTATGACGCGCAGGAACGGGGAAGCGCGCCGCGCCGGGCTGCTAGCAAACGATGGAGCACCGCGGTCTGCTTTCCTCGTTTCGGAGGAGGTACGGTTTTTTGACCTCCCCTAAGGTAGTTCATCCAATCGAGGATAGGGGGGGACCATGAAGGGTGAACAGGCAGGCGCCGGGGCCGGGCGGATCAAGCTCGATCGTTATGACATCGCGATCCTGCGCATCCTCTCGACCGAAGGGCGCATCACCAAATCGCGGCTCGCGCAGGAGGTGAACCTGTCGATCTCGCCGGCCTGGGAGCGCGTCAAGCGGCTCGAGGCCCAGGGCCTGATCCGCGGCTATCGCGCGGAAGTGGATTGGGCCGGCGCGTTCACCGGCAGCCGCGTGGTGGTTGAGGTGACGCTGGCTCGGCATACCGCGCAGGACATGCGTCGCTTCGAGGAGCGGGTCGCGGCGGCGCCGGAGATCGTCGAGTGTCTGGCCACCGGCGGCGGCGTCGACTACGTCATGCAGGTGCTGTCGCGCGACATCGAGCATTACCAGCAGTTCATCGACAGCTTGCTCGGCGCGCAGGTCGGCATCGAGCGTTACTTCACCTACGTGGTGACGAAGGTGGTCAAGACCAAGGTGGACGGATTGCCGTCGTGGGCATCCGACGCGAGCCTGCCGGCCCGCTGAAGCGGCTCGCGACGTAGCGAGCCGAGCGGTTCGAGGCAGGTGGAATACAACAACAAACCGGCGCGCGTGGCGTGCCGGCATGCATCACACCCTATCCAAACAGGCATGGAGATCGATCATGAATAAACTGAAACCGGCACTGGCCGCACTGGCGTGCGTCGCGACGCTCGTTACCGGAGGCGCTGCGTCGGCCGCCGACCTGCCGGGCGCCGGCAAGACCATCAACTATGCGCAGACCGACGGCCTCGGCGCCAACTACGTATCGGTGCAGATCACGACCAAGGCGCTCAAGGCGATGGGCTACGACGTCAAGCTGAAGACCATGGGCACGGTGTTGTTCTTCCAGGCCGTCGCGCAGGGGGACGTCGACCTGGAAACCGACGTCAACTTCCCGCAGAGCGACCCGAACTTTCGCGCGGTGCAGGACCGCGCGGTGCAGGTCGGCCGCGGGCAGATCGACGGGGGCGGTATCAACGGCTACCTGATCGACCGGAAGACGGCGCTCGCGCACAACATCACCAGCCTCGAGCAGATGAAGGACCCGAAGATCGCCGCGCTGTTCGGCAATGACGGCAAGGCGCAGCTGATCAGCTGCGATCCCGGCTGGAGTTGCGGCGACGTGGTGAATTATCAGCTCGACAAGTTCGGGCTCCGGCAGACCGTCAAGCCGGTCACGGGCAAGTACGAGGCGCTGATGGCCGACGTAGTGTCGCGCATCAAGGGCGGCGAGCCGGCCTTCTTCTATGCCTGGAGCCCCTCGTGGACCACCAGCGAGCTGGTGCCGGGCAAGGACGTGGTCTGGCTGCCCACGCCGGCCGACGCGCTGCCGCCGAACGTGCCGAACGCCGGCTCGGCGCTGGTGAAGGACGTGCCGGGCTGCGCGGGCGGGGCGAACCCGTGCCGGATGGCGATGGCCTCCTGGAACTACAGCGCGGTGGCCAACAAGGACTTCATCGCCGCGAATGCGCCGGTGCGCGCGCTGGTCGAGCAGATCCACTTTCCCTCGTCGACCTGGTCGAACTGGGAGCTGGCGATCAGCCAGGCGCATGGTTCGTCGGCGATCGTCACGACGCTGGCGGATCAGTGGATCGCTGCGAACAAGGCGACGTTCGATCGGTGGGTGGCGGCGGCGAGCAAGGGGCGCTGAGGGCGGCCTGGTCCTGATCTTGTGACGGCGGTCCCGGTGCCGATCCAGGCGTCGGTCTTGCACGGTATCGCCGAATTCACGTATCCGCTGCGATACGGCTGGATATACAGCGCAAGCCGTTCCTGTCAGGTCAGGTTGCTCGAAATCCTTCGCAAACGGGAGGCGTCCATATACCTATCATGAGGTGTAAAAGCCATGGATATGCCAATGAAGAAGAAACGAACGGTCGCATCCAAGGCAGCGGCCCGCGGGCCGTTGCCTGAGGAATTACTTCTGGTATCGCTTCATGCTCATCGTGGAAGCATCGATCATCGACATGAACTGGCCGGCCGCACTAGCGCGTTGAAAAGTCGCCATCGAGGCATCGGCGTCCTTCACGGATCGCCAATGGACGACCACCAACCATTCGTTGTCAGCGCCATGCGCACTCTCGCGGGAAATAAAACCCGGCTGTTTCGAGACGTGTTCACGCTCCACAGCTTTGTCGACTGATTCGAACGCGCGGATGGAGATGCCGGGCTTTAGCTTGAACGTGACAATCTCGATAACGCCGTTCGCAACTTCGTCGGCCGCAACCGGCTGGATTGCGAACGTCGTTACGAGAGCACAGCTCAATAGGAGTTTCAAAATTTTCATTTATTGCTCCGCCTCCTCAGAATTTTCCGTTTGTATTCTTCCAATCGGCCTGAGGCGGAATGCCTTCAATAGTGTCCCAGTGTTCGGCGATCTTGCCGTTCGCCACACGGAAGAGGTCGTAGAACGCGCTCGGTTTGCCTGCGAACTCCCCCTCACTGGCGACAAGCACGAAGTTACCTTCGCCGAGAACCTTGTGGACCTTTTGGTACTTCATCGTGATGCCTTTCATTGCCATGACATGCAGCGCGTCACCAAGACCGGATAGACCGTCAGCGATCTGCGGGTTGTGCTGGTGGTAGTTGTCGCCGTCGAAGTAATCCGCAAGGCGCTCCATGCGGCCGTTCACCAGAATGTCGTCGACGAATGCTGCAACCAGATTCTTGTTGACCTCCGTCTTGCCAAGGTCCTCCGGCACCGTCGGCCCGTCGATCATCGTGCGTCCGCTCGGGTTGGGCGTGTTCGGCGTTTGCTGCAGGTTGTCCCAGTGCTCGACGATCTGGCCATTCTCGAACCGGAAAATGTCGAAGCCGATCTTCGGGCCAAAGAAGTTGTAGTCGGTGTGCGTGAAAACGAAATCGCCGTCTCTGAACACTCGTATCGTGTTCACCTTCGCCGAGCCCTTTGGCAGGGCCTGCAGCACGGCGCCGAAGCCTGCAAGCCCGTCACCGACGGCAAGATTGTGCTGGATGTACTTGGCGGGGTTGATCACGGCCGCCGGTGCTGATTCACCGGTCTCAATGGACTTGAGTAGCGCGACGACTTGTGCTTTGAGATCAGAGGACATGAAAATCCTTTCGATGACAGAGTGGTTGAACCGCCAGGAATGAGCGGACCGGCTAGCCGGTTCGCCGCTTGTTCTGCTTGTCGGGCTGCGCGCGGGAGGAGCGCGAACGTGGCGCCCCCTGTCAGTCCAGCGCGCCCTCGCTCACCAGCACTTCATGCGCCGCCTTGAAGGCACCCAGGCCGTGGGGAATGCCTGAATAGGCCGTCGCGTGCAGCAAGGCTGCGTTGATCTCTTCAACGTTGACGCCGTTGTTTAGAACTCCCTAAACATGCAGCTTGAGTTCGTTGGTATGGCCCGCCACGGTCAGCAGCGCGATCTGCATCAGGCTGCGGGTGCGTCGGCCCATGTGGTCATTCGTTCCGTGGGAACAGCGCGGTATCGGTCAAAATGATTTCGGCCGTTTTCTGGTAGTGCGTCTTGAGCAACTCGATTGCCCGCAGGGAATCTCGGGCGACGACCGCGTCCAGCATGGCCTTGTGCTCTTCCTTTTCGTGTCGGTTCGGATAGATGCGCCGCACCGACAGTTGCCGGTAGCGGTAGAGCTGGTCGGCGAGCTGCTCGCAAAAGCCCATGAGCCAGCGCGACCGGCAGCCGCTGATGAGCGCCCGGTGGAACGCGCGGTGGAGCCGCTCCCACTCTGGGTTCTCCAGATACTCGGTCTCGTTGAGCGAGCGCGGCACTTTGGACAGCCGGTGATAGGCGAGCACCAGTTCTTCTTCCCACTCGGGCTGGTTGGCGGCAAATGCTTCACGCAGCGCGACTTCTTCGAGAAGGATTCGCGTTCGGGTGATCTCGCGCAGGTCGTCGGCGCTGATGTCCGTCACCGCGAAGCCGCGCTGGTCGCGCCTTTCCACCAGGCCGTCCGAGGTGAGCCGGTTGAGCGCCTCGCGAACCGGCGTCTGGCCCGCCTGGTATTGCTCGCAGAGAAATTCGATTTGCAGTTTACGGCCGGGTTCCAGCTTGCCGGCCAGCAAGTCCGTGCGCAGCCGATCGTAGAGACTGGTCGCCAGGGTGATATTGGAAGCCGTGCCGTTGGCCGCGGGGACGGTGACGGGAAACGGCTGCTCGCTCGGTCGGGACACGGTGACCTCTATGTTGGGATTGTGCGGGAAAGTATATCCGATAGTGGCGCACACCGTAAGAGTTGGTGAAATATAGGTGATTTCCCTTGTTTGTGTATAAAAACGATAAAACAACGGAAAAATATATATAATCCGCTCCATCAGAGTTCGGAGGGAGCGGCAAACCATGGACCGTTTGACCCTGGCGCAAGCCAGCCAGATCGTGGGCGTCGCGCTCGAGGCGGCGCGCGAGCACGGCTTCAAGCCGATGGCCGTGGTGGTCCTCGACGAGGCGGGACACCTCAAGGCGGCGCAGCGCGAAGACGGGGCGTCGATGTCCCGCGTCGACATCGCGCAGGGCAAGGCGTGGGCGTCGGCCAGCATGGGCGTCTCGAGTCGCGCGCTGCTGGCGCGGGCGAAGGACAACCCGACTTTCTTCAACGCGCTGTCGGCCATGAATGCCGGCAAATTCATTCCGCAGACGGGTGCCGTCGTGATCCGCAACGAGGCGGGCGACGTGCTCGGCGCGGTCGGCGCTTCCGGCGGAACGGGCGACGAGGACGAGATGATCTGCATCGCCGGCGTGACGGCGGCGGGACTTCAGCATGGATGAGGCAACGCGCGGGCATGCCGCCCATTCCTGCTGCGCGGGGCACGGCATCGACGTGCACACCCACGTCGTGCCGGCGGACTTCCCGCGCTATGCGGGGGCGCACGCGCCCTTGTCGTGGCCGTTGATGGCACCGGCTCACGCGTGCCACCGCCACGTGATGATCGATGGTGCCGTTTATCGCACGGTGTCCGACCAATGTTGGGACATCGGCAAGCGCATCGACGACATGACGGCGCAGCAGGTCGGCATTCAGGCGCTTTCGCCGATGCCCGAGCTGCTTTCGTATTGGATGCCGGTGGCCGATGCCGCCGTTCTGCTGCGCTATATCAACGATGAAATCGGCGGGATGGTCTCCCAAAGCGGTGGTTGCATGATCGGTCTGGGCGCCGTGCCGCTGCAGGACATCGATGCCGCGATCGCCGAGCTATCCAGACTGATGGCCGTGCCGGAGTTCGCCGGCGTCGAGGTGGGCAGCAACGTCAACGGCGTACCGATCGGCGATCCGCGCTTCGATCCGTTCTTCGAGGCGGCGGAAGCGCTCGGGGCCGCGATCTTCGTCCATGCACTGAAGCCTGCGGGCACGGAGCGGCTCGTAGGGCCGAAGCCCTTGTTGCAGGCGCTTGGCTATCCGACCGACGTGGGTCTTGCGGCGGCCTCTGTCATCTGCACGAACCTGATCGTGCGCCGGCCGCGCCTGCGCATCGCGTTCAGCCACGGCGGCGGCACGCTTGCGTCGCTGCTGCCGCGTCTCGAGCAGGCGCATTCGGTGTTCGCGCCGCTCGGCGAGGCGATCGTGGAATCGCCTTCTGCGCAGGCGCGGCGTCTCTATTACGACGCGCTCGTCTTCGATCACGCCACGCTCGCGCACCTCGTGTCGCGTTTCGGCGAGACGCAGATCATGCTCGGCACCGACTATCCGTTTGCGTTCCGCGACAAGGACCCGGTCGGCCGGATTTTGAGCGCCGGCCTGGAACCCTCCGCGCAAGTACGCCTTATTCATCAGAATGCCGAAACGTTCCTCGGCATGCGTTCAAGGAGCTTTGCATGAAGCAACCGCTTGTCACCGCCTTGCGCGGCATCGCGATCGGCGTTCCCGATCTCGCGCTGGCCGAGCAGTTCTATACGGAAACGTGGCGCCTCGCGGTGGTCGCGCGCACCGCCGATGCCGTCTATCTGCGCGGCACCGGCGCGGCGCACCATATTCTGGCGTTGCATCGAAGCGAGCAGCCCGACGTGCGCTCGGTCGACTTCAGCGTTGCCTCGATCGATGCGCTGCATGCGCTGGCGCAGGTGATTCCCGAGCACGGCGGCGCGATCGTCAGCAGCCCCGACGCGACCGGCGAGCCGGGCGGCGGCACGCAGCTCGTCGCTCGCGATCCGCAGGGGCGCATCCTGCGCTTCATCACGGGGGACGACCGCCATGCCGATACCGCCGAGGTCGAGGACCGTCCGGTCAAGATCACGCACGTGGTGCTCAACAGCGCCGACGTCGCCGTGGCACAGCGCTTCTTCGAGGACGCGCTCGGCTTCAAGCTGTCCGACCGGACCAGGATCATGGCGTTCATGCGCTGCAGCAGCGACCACCACAGCATCGCGCTCGCAGACGCCACCGAGAACACGCTCAACCACATCGCGTTCCTGATGCCCGATCTCGATTCGGTCATGCGCGGCGGCGGCCGGATGAACGACGCCGGCTATCCGATCGAATGGGGCGTGGGCCGGCACGGTCCCGGCAACAACGTCTTCGCGTATTTCCTCGGGCCGTTCGATTTCGTGATCGAGTACACGGCGGAAGTCCAGCAGGTCGACGACACCTATCGCACCGGCGGTCCCGCCGACTGGACTTGGCCGCCTGGCCGCATCGACCAGTGGGGCGTGGGCCGTGCGCCGTCGCCTCGGCTCAAGGAAGCGCAAAAGAGGATTTTCTTTCACGGCGAGGCAGGCCGTCACTACTCATCCGATCCAGGGAGTCTCAATTGAAACTGATCACGTTTAAACAGAACGGCGACACGCGGCTTGGCGTACTCGACGGCAGCGACGTCATCGACCTGAACCGCGCGGACCCGGCTGTCCCGGCCGACTTGCGCGCGGCGCTCGAGGCGGGCGTGGATGTCGTCGCGGCGGCGCGCAACGCGGCCACCCGTGCTGACGTGGGCAATCGCATTCCGTTGTCCGAAGTGGAGTTGGCGCCGGTGGTGCCGAAGCCCGGCAAGATCGTCTGCCTGGGCCACAATTTCTACGACCACGCCAAGGAAGGCGGCAACCTGAAGCCCGTCTATCCGCTGATCTTCTTCCGCGGCGCGACCTCGCTGATCGCGCATGGCGATCCCGTGATTCGTCCGTTCGTGTCCGAAAAGCTCGACTATGAAGCCGAATTGGTCGTCGTGATCGGCAAGCCAGGCCGCCACGTGAAGCGCGAAAACGCGCTCGACCACGTGTTCGGCTACGCCTGCTTCAACGACGTCTCGGTGCGCGACTATCAGAAGCGCACGGCGCAATGGACCATCGGCAAGAACTTCGACGGCACCGGCGCATTCGGCCCCTGGCTCGTGACGTCCGACGAATTGCCGCCGGGCGCCGCGGGCCTGAAGCTCGAATTGCGCCTGAACGGCGAGGCGATGCAGCGCGCGAATACGGCCGACATGATCTGGAGCGTTGCCGAGACGATCGAGCTCTTGACCGAGTGCCTCACGCTCGAGCCCGGCGACGTGGTGGTGATGGGCACGCCCGCGGGCGTCGGCTTCGCGCGCACGCCGCCGGTGTGGATGAAGGCCGGCGATCGCGTGGAAGTGGATATCGAAGGCATCGGCGTGCTGTCGAACGTCGTGCAGGACGAGGCTGCGGCGCAGTGAAAGCGATGACCGACGATTTCGACGTTCTCATTTCCGGCTTCGGCCCTGCGGGCGCGGTGGCGGCCAACCTGCTCGGCAAGCTTGGCATCCGCACGCTGTGCTTCGACAAGGCGCGCACGGTGTACGACAAGCCGCGCGCAATCGCGCTCGATCACGAGATCATGCGGATCTTCCAGGATCTTGGTCTGGCAGAGCGCATCGCGTCCCATATTGCGGCGTTCCCGCCGTCGGAGTACTACGGCGTCGACGGCGACTTGATCAAGCGCATCGATACTGTTCCGCAGCCTTATCCACTCGGCTACACGCCGACGATGGTCTTCACGCAGCCGCCCGTCGAAGCGGCGCTGCGCGAGCAGGCGGCGACCTACGATTGCATCGAGGTCGCGCTCGGCACCGAGCTCGTCGATTTCGAGGACGACGGTGAGCGTGTGCGGGCACAGCTTCGCTCGGATATCGGCGAGACGAGGACGGTGACCGGCCGCTATCTGATCGCGTGCGACGGCGCGTCGAGCTTCGTGCGCACGCGTCTCGGCATCGCGCTCGACGATCTGATCTTCGACGAGCCCTGGGTCGTCGTCGACATGCGCGTCAACGAGCGAGGCCTCGCGAAGCTGCCGAAGGTGGCGATCCAGTATTGCGAACCTGCGCGTCCCTGCACGTACATCGTCGGTCCTGGCTCGCATCGCCGCTGGGAAATCATGTTGTCGCCCGATGAAGATCCGCGCGAAATGCAGCGGGAAGAGAAGGTGTGGGAGCTGCTGTCGCGCTGGCTCACGCCCGACGACGGCGAGCTCTGGCGCGCGGCGAGCTATCGCTTTCATGCGCTCGTCGCGGCGCAGTGGCGGCGCGGGCGGGTGTTCATCGCGGGCGATGCGGCGCATCAGCAGCCGCCGTTCATCGGCCAGGGGATGTGTCAGGGCGTGCGCGACGTCGTCAACCTGACATGGAAGCTCGAGCGCGTGCTGCACGGCGGGTCGTCCGATGCGCTGCTCGATAGCTACGAGGTCGAGCGCAAGGCCCATGTGCGCTGCCTCACGACGCGCATCAAGGACATCGGCCGCGTGATCTGCGAACGTGATGTCGAGGCGGCGCGCGAGCGTGATGCGCGCTTGCTGCGCGAGGCGGGCGGCGTTGTGAAGACGGTCACGCGCCAGGAAATCGTGCCGCCGCTGCAGGCGGGGCTGCTCGCCGAAGACGACAATCCGGTCGGCGGGACGCTGTTTCCGCAGCCGCTTGTCGATGCGCAAGGCGGTGCGGCGCAACTGCTCGATGTCGTGGTGGGCGGGGGCTGGCGCATCGTCGCGTCGGAGGCGGGCGTGCTCGGCGCGTCGGCGCTGGCGGCAGCGCGGGAAATTCCGGCGACGGTCATACAGGTGGGCCCGGCAGGCGGCGAGGCCTCGGCTGGCGTGCTCGCCGTCACCGAATGCGAGGGCGTGCTGGCCCGTTGGTTCGTTACGCACAGCTGCAAGGCGGCGATCGTGCGCCCCGACCACTACGTGTGGGGCGTGGCCGCCGACGCAGCCGAACTCGAGCGGCAGCTCTCGACGCTCGCAATAGCACTGCGCTAGCACGCCGGCAAAACGATCGCGGAACCGGTGCCGTGCGCGGCGCCGGACCGTCATACCGGAAAAAGCAGTATCGGCCGGGACCACGTCCGGCACCCGTTCGAGAAGACGAGGAGACATCAGTGGCAATCACCATCAACGCACGCGAGGAAATCGCGCACGCCCGCATCGGCGCGTTTCATCTCCGGTTCGCGGCGCTCATCACCATCATCATGTTTTTCGACGGCTACGACCTGTTCAACGCCGCTTATGTGATCCCGCTCGTGCGCAAGAGCTGGCAGCCGTCGCCCAACATGATCGGCATCATGCTGTCGAGCGGCATCGTCGGGCTTTCGATTGGATCGGTCGTGCAGGGGCTGCTCTCGGATCGCTTTGGCCGCCGCCGCACGATGCTGCTGGCGCTCTGGATGCTCACCGGCGCAAGCGCCTTGCTCGCCACCGTGGTTCATACGCCGACGATGTTCGCGCTGCTGCGGCTTGTCATGGGTGTCGCGCTCGGCATGGTCACGCCGCTCGCGCTCACCTGCATCAACGAATGGGCGCCGGCGAAGCAGGCGAACCTGTTCGCAACCTGGGTGTTTCAGCTCGGGTTCTCCGCCGGCGGCATCTTTGCGGGCATCGCCGGGCTTTGGCTCACGCCGAGCTTCGGCTGGCAGTCGCTCTACTTCATCGGCGCGCTGTCGTTCGTTGTCGCGATCGTGGCAGGCTTCTGGCTGCCCGAGTCGATCCAGTACCTGATGCTGCGCAAGCGTCATGAGCCGGTGCGCAAGCTGCTGGCGACGCTGCGTCCCGAGCGGGCGGACGTGTACCGCGACGCTGCATTCGCACCGATGCACAAGCCGGCGAAGATCGGGTCTGTCGCTGAGCTGCTGGCGCCGATCTATCGCCGCAACACGCTGGTTCACTGGATCACCGGCTTTCTGAGCCTCTTTTGCATCCACGGCCTGACGGGCTGGCTGCCGACGCTGGTGATCGCACATGGTGAAGGCGTGTCGTCGGCGTTCGCCTACGGGGCCATGGTCATGGTGGCATCCGTGTTCGGCGGGATCGGCATGGGCTGGCTCGCGGACCGGCTGCGCAGCCGCATCCGGGCGATGGTCGTCGGCTATGTGTTCGCGGCGGTGTCGATGGGCGCCATCGGTCTCGCCATCGGACATCTGTGGCTGCCGCCGTTCATCATCGCCGCCGGCTTCTTCGTCTTCGGCGCGCAAGGCGTGCTGAACAACTACCAGGCCATGAGCTACCGGACGGAGGTGCGCGGCACCGGGATGGGCGTGGCCGTCGGCCTGAATCGCGTCGGCGGGATCATGGGGCCGATCATTGTCGGCGCGGTTGCTTCGGTCACGTCGTCGTCAGGCTATACGTTCGGGCTTTTCGCGATCGCGCTGGCGCTGGCCGCCGCCGTGATCTCGCTCGGCCAGCGCGAAATTGCCGCGATTTCGGCCGGTACATCAGCGCCCAATGCACCGCCCACGCGCGACGAGGGTGACGCGGGTTCGCTCCCTGATCCGGGAAGGGCTTCGCACTGACTTCAGGATGAGGCTCAATCAGAGAGCCAGGGAGCTTGTGCCTACTGTCTCGGTTTGGAAGGTGAGGTAACCGCTGCCGATCGACGGTTTTTCTCTGACGTAAAGCTTCTATAGGAAGGGAGGATAGCCGTTTGGAGACTTCAAAGATAGAAGCATACCTTTGCGAATTTTATAGTTAGCAATACTGATTGTAATTGAATTCATATTTCATTAAATAACGACATGGGCGGAGATCATGAGTGAGCAGAAAAGAAGTCGTCGTTCGAGGATAGGAACCGACAATCTGATTCCGGTGGGCGCGATAGCGCTGAGTATTGCGACTGGACCCGCGTGGGCTGGTGGCAACGAGGAATTGATGGAACTTGTCCGGAAGCAAAATGCGCAAATCGAACAATTACAGGCGGAAATGCGCGATCTACGCATGCAGGTCAACCAGCAAATGCCCGCATCGCGTTCCGCATTGACCGATTCGATGGCGTCGACGAGTACTGACTCCCCTGAATCCAGGAACTCGTCGCGCAAGGCCGAAGCCATCGCGCGCCGCAAAGCCGATACGGCTCCAGGAGCGGAGGTCGCTAGCGTGACACCGTCGGGCGCACTCGACACGATCGCGCCTCCGGCACTCTATTCAGGCATGATCCCTGATTTGACACTCGGCCGCGTAGTCACGCGGTTGCGCGGTGACGTGGTTGTCGAGGGGGGATACGTAAGCCAGGCTAACGACTCTCATCTCAACTCGAGTGCGGTACGGGAGCGCTTCAGATTTATCGTCAACCCTGAAGTGCAGGCTAACGGCGGATTCAGTTATGGCGGTCTCGTTCGTTACGTTGTCGCGAAGGGCGATCAGAGCGTCAACGCACCAGACCGCACGTTTCTATACGCGCGAGGACCCTATGGTGATTTCAGCGCTGGCGTTCGCAATGGCTATGGCGACGAGAGCTACTTTCCGTTCGCGCTCGATTACTTGCCTACCGGCCGCTTCGACACTGCGCTCGGCTTCATGGTACCCAACGGCGGCACGACCGGAGGAGCACAAGGCGTAGATGCGATCAATGGCCGGTACCAGGGTGCGGACATCGGCGGCGGTGTAATGGGGGCACTGATGGGTACGAGCGTCGTTTGGCCTGCGCTTGCGGTTGACAACAATGCGAGCAAGGTGATGTACATGTCGCCCCGCTTCGCAGGGTTCCGCTTCGGCTTCGATTGGACGCCCCGGAACGACGCGTACGACATTAGTACCAATCGGCTCAATTACACGACGTCTACCGCGCTCACCGGGGCTGGTTATGACGCAGTTTTCCGCAATCTGATTGAAGTCGGTTTCGACTACGATCAGAAATTCGGTGACGTGAGACTGTTGGGTAACTTCGTTTATATGACTGGCAAGTCCGTTCCAACGGCGACGACCGTGGGCGGCACGTTCTACGATCTCAGGGCCTATCAGGCCGCATTCCGCGTCGAGTACGGCGGCTTTGCAATCGGACCGTCCGTGCTCTATCTGGGTAAGAGCGCCCAGCAAAAGCATGGCACGGCAAGCTCCCCGATCTATAACGCGAATACCTACAACTATTCGCTCGAAGCTCAGTACCGCTTTGGTCGGTGGGTCGTAGGCGGCGCATATCGCTACGGACAGGATCCGGGACAAATGACACTCCCCGGTGCACGGACGTTGCGCGTGTACGAACTGGGTGCGGCATACACGCTGTGGAAAGGCATGCAGTTGCAGATGACATATGACCATTTTGTTGCGCACAGCGACAAGGCAACGACCGCGACGTCCGGCAGCCCGAGCGATCGTGGTGACGTTATCACTGCACGTGCCGTCTTCCGCTTCTAACTGAACTCGATCTACGTACACAGGTGATCTATATCACCTGTGCGCAGGTCGCGTTGGCTCTTAAGGACTCGAACGTGCATATTCCTAACATTCGTTTTCCCGCAAGGTTCGTCGTGTGCGCGTGCGCAATCGCAGCCGCCGCTTGCACGACGCCTCCAAGCGGTTCAACGAGGCAGCCTTTCATAGGCGCTCGCTCCGATTCACTGATTCATGTGGACGGCCTGGTCTTCAAAGATCTCGCACATGATGGAGTTTTGCATCCGTACGGAGACTGGAGACTGAGTGCCGAGACGCGCGCACGCGATCTGACCGCGCGGATGACACTTGAGGAAAAGGCCGGGACCATGATGCATGGTACCGCTCCGTCATTGGGTCACGCTCCGGTTCCGGGTGCCGGGGATCGTTGGGATTTCGATCGACTCGGAAACCTGATTGAACGCTCACATGTCAATTCTTTCATCACGCGCCTGAGCGGGAATCCCGCTGATCTCGCGAGGGAGTACAACGAGGCGCAGGCGATCGCCGAACATTCGCGCCTTGGTATTCCACTTACGATCAGTTCGGACCCGCGCAATGGATTCGACTACCAGGCTGGGGCAAGCGTCGCAGCGGGTCGCTTCTCTCAGTGGCCCGATCCCCCAGGCTTTGCCGCGATCGGCGATGCTGGCCTGGTGCGACAGTTTGCGGATATCGCTCGGCAGGAGTACGGCGCTATCGGAATTCGCATGGCGCTGTCTCCCCAGGCGGACCTCGCGACCGAGCCGCGGTGGGGACGCATCAAGGGTACGTTCGGCGAGGATCCAGAAATGGCCCGGCGGCTGGTCAATGCGTACATTCTTGGCTTCCAGGGTGCTCACGGCATCGACGATACGAGCGTTGCGACAGTCGTCAAGCACTGGGTTGGCTATGGCGCATCTGTGAACGGCTACGACGGGCACAACCACTATGGTCGCTTCACCGATCTGTCGACTGAAACGCTCGAAAGCCACTTGACGCCATTCAAAGGCGCGTTTGACGCGGGAGTCGCTGCGGTGATGCCAACGTACAGCATGCCTCCAAAAGATCTGAATGTCCGCGGAGTAGAGGGTCCGCTGGAACAAGTCGGTGCCGGTTTTAGCCGACAGATGCTGACTGAACTGCTCCGAGGTCGTTTTGGATTCGGCGGCATCATCCTGACCGATTGGGGAATCGTCGACGACTGCGACGAGGTTTGCCTGCATGGAGCCGCTCCAGGCAAAAAGGCCACGCCAGCCGACATCGCGATGCCGTGGGGCGTTGAGAATCTGCCGAAAGCCGAGCGCTTTTTGAAGGCGCTGAATGCGGGTGTCAATCAGTTCGGCGGAATCGACGACCCGACGCCGATCGTTGAGCTTGTGAAGTCAGGACGACTGTCCGAAACTCGTCTGGATGCCTCGGTGACTCGAATTCTCGAGCTGAAATTCAAGCTTGGGCTTTTCGAGAATCCCTACGTCGATCCGGAGCGGGCTTCGAGAGTGGTGGGCAATGCCGCCTTTGCGGAAAAAGCAAAGGAGACTCAGGCTCGTTCGCTCGTACTGCTCGAGAACAAGGGAAATTTCTTGCCCTTGCGCCCGTCTGCACAGCGAGTGTTCCTGTACCACGTCGACGCTGACGCCGCTCGCCGAGCCGGCTTTAAACCGGTGGACAAGCTAGAAGACGCCGATCTGGCGATCTTGCGCGTGACGACGCCATTCGAGCGCCCGCATGCCAACTATTTCTTCGGCGCACGCTACAACGAAGGCGATCTCGCGTTTGGCGAAAGCAATCCCGACTATGCCGCCATTGAAGCGGTAAGCCGACGTGTGCCGACAATCGTGACGGTCTACCTCGATCGCCCAGCGATTCTTGCCAACGTACGCTCTAAAGCGACCGCTCTGATCGGTAACTTTGGAGTCGGTGACGCTGCGTTGTTCGACGTTCTCACGGGAAAGCTTAGCCCCGCAGGCAAATTGCCTTTCGAACTGCCCTCGTCAATGGCCGAGGTGGCGCGTCAGCGCCCAGACGTGCCGCACGACACGGCACATCCTCTTTATCCGATTGGCTTTGGTCTTGTCTATGAGAGATAGTCGAGGATCAACCGGAGTGCGGTCGATATGGATTGCCGATCCCTCATATGATGTCGCGCTGGCGAGTAACTTGTCGTTGTCTCTCGACATCCGCCGCGGCGCCCCGCGCCCGATTCTGATCGCATCGGTGCAATAGAATGCCGGTATTCTCGTTTGCCCACCCGATCTATTGCAACGATTCGCACGATGAAACGACTTCCACCGCTCAATTGGCTACGTGCATTCGAATCGTCAGCCCGGCACCTGAGTTTCACGCACGCGGCGACCGAGTTGAATCTGACCCAGGCCGCAATCAGCCAGCAGGTGAAAGGACTTGAATCCCAGCTCGGTACGGCGTTATTCAAGCGCCTGCCGCGCGGCATCGAGTTGACCGAGGCCGGACTCGCCTACCTGCCAGTCGTGCATGAAGCGATAGAGCGGCTTGCTGCCGCCACCGACGAGATTTTTGGGCAAGGGCATCTGAAGGTGCTGACGGTGCGAGTGAGCCTGGTGTTTTTCACGCATTGGCTCGCATGGCGCATACCGGACTTTCGCAAACGGTATCCGAACGTCAATCTACGCATTACGAGCAATATCTGGGGAGGCGATAGCAGCGTGACTGATGTCGAAGCCGATCTGGAGATCCGCTACGGGCACGGGAAATGGACGGGGCTGCGTGCTGAGCGACTGACCTGGGACACGCTGCTGCCGGTCTGTGCTCCCGGGTTGCTGTCTCCCAAAGCGCCTCTTTCGGTGCCGAAGGACCTAGCGCATTACGAACTGCTCCATGTGCTCGGCTACGAGGAAGGCTGGGGATACTGGCTCAAAAAGGCGGGTGCATCGAAGGTCGATTCGTCGAAGGGGATGCAATTCGACACGCTGATTTCGGCCCTGAAGGCGGCTGAACTCGGTCAGGGCGTTGCGCTTGCAAGGTCGTCCCTCGTCGAGCACATGTTGATTTCCGGCCAGTTGATTGCGCCACTGAAACCACGCCTTCCAACCAGCGAGGCGTTCTACCTCGTCTATTCCCCGCACAGTATCGTTAACCCTCATGCGGCTGCGTTCGTCGAATGGCTCAGTGCACAGGTTCAGGGGGCCCACGCGAAATTCTGATCTCGCATGTGGTTTGCGTATGCGAGTCGGCTTGCCGGGATGCGATCTCTGACCGGCCCATCATTTGCTCGAGTCATAAAAAAAACGTACCCATCCTCGTTTTTTTTATTGCTTTACCCACCACGGCTTCTCACCGAAAGTTGCTTCCATCCCGTTTGACCGTCATCCAACCGCGACTCGACGCGGCCGGCCGGCGGTGACGGGGGATTGTCCACAACACGATGATCGACGGTCGCGCGATGCGGCCAGTCTGGAGGCGACTCGGCGGATTATGGGAAAGAGCAATCAATTGCCGTTCAGCGGTGTGAAAGTCATCGATTTCGGCCAGTACATTGCGGGGCCAGCGGTCGCGATGATCCTCGCGGATCTGGGTGCGACCGTCATTCACGTCGATCCTCCAGCCGGGCCGCTTTGGGATAGCCCGGCCAATGCGGTGCTCAACCGCGGCAAGCATTGCCTGCGGCTCGACCTGAAGACCGACAAAGGCCTGGAAGAAGCCAAAGATCTGATTCGGCGCGCGGACGTTGTCATCGAGAACTTTCGGCCGGGCGTGATGGCGCGGCTGGGTCTTGATTTCGCGAAGTTGCGTGAAGCACGCCCGCAACTGATCACGCTCTCGATGCCAGGCTTTGCCAGCAACGACCAGTTACGTCGCGAATGGCGCGCGTTCGAGCCGATCATCGCGTCCGCTTCGGGCGTATTTACGGACATGGGGCAGAACCGCGTGCTGATGGGCATCAATCCGAGTTTCTCGCCTTTGCCGCTCGCGTCCGCCTACGGCACCATGCTGGCCGTCTCGGCTGTCGCGCTTGCGTTGCAGGCGCGGCAGCGCACAGGCATGGGAGATGAAATCGAGGTCCCTCTGGCATCGGCTGTGATGGAGGGGCTCTCCTACAACTCGATCCATATCGAGAACTACCCCGAGCGATACAAGACCCTGCGCGAAAAGGAAATCGAGCGGCGGCGCTCCAACAATCTACCGATGGACCTGTCGTACGAAACGCTGCAGGAATATCTGGATCCGTTCTACCGGACCTATGAGTGTGCTGACGGCCGCAAGTTTTATACGGTGTGCCCGTCACATCGCTCGCACGCACGCCGCTGCCTGCAGGCGATGGGGCTGTACGAGGAAATGCTGGAAGCCGGTTTGCCACGGATCGATGATCCGTACCTGCCGATTTGCGAATGGGAGGGGAACGCGTCGCTAGGGGTTTATCCGTTACCTGAAGAGTGGGCGAAGCGCATTTCCGCGCGTATGAAGGAAGTTTTTCGTACGAAAACAGCAGCCGAGTGGGAAAAGATTTTCGGCGAAGGAGGTTTCCCTGGAGCGGCACACCGGACCACGCGGGAGTGGCTGCATGACGACCACGCGAATACTGCCGGCCTGGTCGTGAATGTCGACGATCTCGAATATGGTGTGATGAAGCAGCCTGGGCCGGTCGCATGGCTTGAAGACTGTGCCGAATCCATGCTCTCGCCGGCGTCCCGCCATCCGGTGACCTTCCGGGATGCGTTAGCCATTCTGGATGAGCAGGAGCGTACTGAGCTGCCTGCTCCGTCGGGGACGCCCACACAGGGGTGGCTCGACGGGGTGCGTGTGCTCGACCTGACGAACGTGATCGCAGGGCCCCATTCTGCGTCGTTTCTCGGCCGGTTTGGTGCCGATGTCATCAAACTCGACCCCGTCGTGCCGAATTATGATCCGTGGAATACCGTGGTCTTCGGGATGTCGTCGGCGCGAGGGAAGCAGAGCGTGCTCGTCGATCTGAACCATCCGGATGGACGCGAGGTGTTCGCTCGACTCGCGCGGTCTGTCGATGTGATCGTCATGAATGCCCCGGATCGTCAGCTTGAGCCGCTGGGACTGGACGAGGCAAGCCTGCGTTCCATCAATCCCGGCGTGATCTTCTGCCAGCTCGACTGCTTCGGCGGTCCTCGACGCGGGCCGCGGACCGACTACCTTGGCTACGACGATCTGATCCAGGCGTGCACCGGAATCATGGTGCGATTCGGTGGCGGCATGGAGACGCCGGAGGAGCATGCGCATGTCGGAACGATCGACGTCATGTGTGGATTCGCGGCTGCACTGGGTGTGGCTGCCGCGCTTTACCGCAAGGCGAAAACAGGCGAGGTCGGCCGCGCGAGAACCTCCTTGTCGGCGCTTGGCAATCTGGTGCAGATCCCGTTCTCGTATGACTATGCGAATCGCCCGCCATTCGACGAACCGTCTGGTCGCGAAGTGAGCGGCTATTGCGCGATGTCTCGATTCTTCCGGGCCGCGGACGACTGGATCTATGTGCACACCAGCGGGAAGGAGCTGGACGAACTGGATCGAGTAGAAGGTCTAGGCGGAATCGCAGCCGCCAAGGATCCGGCTGCATTCCTCGCCTCCGCGCTGGGTACCGCATCCGCCGAAACCTGGCAGACCCGGTTGCAGGCCGCCAATATCGCGGCGGCGGTGCCTGACAACATCGTCAACCTCCGCCGGCACAACAGTCGGCCCTGCGACGATCGCCCAGGTATCGACAACGGCAGCTATTCGTTCAGCGTCTATGCGAACCATCCTAGCGGTCGATGCGTCACGCAGCTCGATCCTTTCGCGATTCGTCCGCGCCATGCCCGGATTCGCGCCTTGGCACCGGCCGAAAAATTCGGCGCATCGACGTACGCCGTCCTGCGCGAGTTCGGATACAGCGATGTCGAGATCGAGATACTGATTGCCCGACATGCGGTCGGCGATAGCTGGTCCGAAGAGTATTTGCCCAGCTAGTTGCATGTCGTCGTCGAGTCGCGCGACCGGTCGAGCATTTCCGCATGAAGCGCGGTGCCAAACGAACGTCGCGGCGACGAGACAGTCGTGCCGGCGCTTCGCCGGATGAATCAACGCGACACACAGCCGACGTGCGCAAGGCTACGGCGGGATGTGAATATTCTTACATTGGAGACAGCCATGCACGATCCGACCCAGGCTCTCGTGAGCTTTCGTCACGTCAAAAAAACTTACGACGGCGAGACGCTAGTCGTCAAGGATCTCAATCTTGAAATCCAAAAGGGCGAATTCCTGACTTTACTCGGCCCATCCGGCTCAGGAAAGACGACCTGTCTGATGATGCTCGCAGGATTCGAGTATCCAACCGATGGCGAGATCTGGCTTGATGGCCAGTTGCTGAATCGGATCCCGCCACATAAACGCAATATCGGGATGGTGTTCCAGAACTACGCGCTCTTTCCACATCTAACTGTCGCGCAAAATCTGGAATACCCGCTCAAGGTTCGGAAAATGCCGCCCGCTGAACGAGACGCAAAGGTCAAGCGAGCGCTCGACATGGTCGGCATGGAGAAGCTGAGCAAACGGATGCCCAGCCAGCTGTCCGGCGGTCAGCAGCAGCGCGTCGCGCTGGCGCGTGCACTCGTATTCAACCCTCGGCTCGTGCTGATGGACGAACCGCTCGGTGCGCTCGACAAACAATTGCGCGAACACATGCAGCTCGAACTGAAGGCGCTTCACGAGGAGCTCGGGCTGACTTTCGTCTACGTCACGCATGACCAGAGTGAAGCGCTCACGATGTCCGATCGTGTTGCCGTGTTCGACCAGGGCGTGATTCAGCAGCTCGATACCGTGGATCGCTTGTACGAATCACCGACGAATCTCTTCGTCGCGAATTTCATCGGCGATAACAATCGGATGAGCGGCACGGTCGTTGCAAGGAACGGTGACCGTTGCAAGCTTCGGCTCGCAGATGGGACGACGGTGAACGCACTGAATGTGGCTTCCGTTGACGTCGGCAACCAGGCGACGGCGGTTATCCGACCGGAACGGCTCTCCGTCGAATCGAAGTTTACGACCCACGAGGGCAATGTCATCGACACCGAAACGCTCGACGCAATTTATTTCGGCGACCACGTCCGACTGCGTTGCCGTGGACCGGGGCAAGCCGAGTGTTTCGTCAAGGTTCCCCTCGAACACGATTGGCGGTCGCATGTTCGTCAGGGAAACAGGATTGCGCTGTCGTTCCGTGAGGACCACCTGAAGATCTTGAGCTGACTTTCTAGTTTGTATCACTCAGTAGGAGGAGACAATGAAATCGAATTCGAAAACGATTTGCGCCGCGTTGCTCGCGTCCCTGTCGATGGCAGCTTTCGCCGATGGTCTCACGACCGTCAACTATGGTGGCGCGGCCGGTAATGCCCAAAAGGCGGCGTGGGTGGACCCGTTCGCGAGGGAAAGCGGCATAGCGACGAACGCCATCCAGTACACGGGTGACATGGCCAAGGTCAAAGCCATGGTCGAAGCCAGAAATGTCACCTGGGATGTCTTGGAGGTGGAAGCGGCGGACGTCGGTCGCGGATGCCAGGATGGTCTCTTCGAGAAACTCGACTGGCCCAAGATCGCCAACAAGAGCGACCTGATGGCCGGAGCTGCCACACCTTGCGCGGCCGGCACGTTCGTGTGGTCGACCGTGCTCGCATACAACCCCGCGCTGACCAAGGGTGCGCCGCAAGGCTGGAAGGATTTCTGGGACGTCAAGAAATTTCCGGGAAAGCGGGGATTGAAGAAGGAGGCACGTTATAACCTGGAGTTCGCGCTGATGGCTGACGGGGTGGCGCCGAAGGACGTCTACACGGTGCTCGGCACGTCCGCGGGTGTCGAACGCGCGTTCAAGAAGATGGACGAACTCAAGCCCTACATCCAGTGGTGGGAGGCTGGCGCGCAGCCGCCACAATTCCTGATTGCGGGTGACGTTGCGATGTCGACCGCATATAACGGTCGCATCGACGCGGCAGTGCGTGAAGGAAACAAGAATCTCGGTATAGCGTGGGATCAGAGTATTTACGAACTCGATTTCTTCGTCATTCCGAAGGGCTCGAAGAACAAGGAAGCGGCCGAAAAATACATCTCGTATGTGCTCAAGCCCCAGGCACAAGTCGCGTTCGCGCAGAAGATTCCGTATGGTCCGACCAACAAGGCAGCGCTGAAAATGCTCGATGCGGCAGCACAGGCAGCGCTTCCCAATTCAGCGAAGAATGGCAAAACCGCCATTCCCAACAGTGTCGAGTTCTGGACGGACCACGGCGACGCACTGGAGCAGCGCTTTACGGCTTGGGCCGCGAAGTAACGACCGGGGGAAGAAGCATGAGCACCATAACTTCTCGGCAACAGAGCTGGCATACACGCCAGCTCAAGCGGTCGCTGCGAGCTGTTCAGTTTCGAAAGGAGGTCGTGGCATTAGGACTGGTGGCGCCCCTCGTTCTGTTCATCTTGCTTGTGTTCGTGATGCCGGTCGCATCGATGATTTCTCGATCGATCCAAAGTCCCGAGGTGGTCGATGCATTGCCGAAGACGACCTCCGCATTGCGCCACTGGGATGGCAAGTCCTCCGTTCCTGCCGAAGCTTACCGTGCGCTGGTGCTCGACGTGGAGAGCAACGGTGGCGACAACGATACCGGTACCGCGGCCGGTCGGCTGAACGGGCTGAAGGATGGATTCCGGTCGTTGTTTTACAAGACGACCAGTGCGCTTCCTTTCACCGACAACGATGCGGCGATTTCCGCGCAGGATATGCAAAAGCGGCTGATCGAAGTGGACCCACGCTGGGCCGATACGAGCTACTGGCAGGCGATCGCCAGCGTATCGTCCCGTTACACGAGCCAGTATCTCCTTGCCACGATCGACTATCGTGAGGACTCGGGCGGCCGCATCGTGTCGGTCGAGAACGGCGCGTCCGCATACCGCGCGGTGTTCATGCGGACCTTCGTGATCAGCGGGCTTGTGACGCTTGCGGCGCTGGTGCTGGGTTATCCGCTTGCCTACTGGATCTCGATTCTGCCGGCTCGAAAGGCGAATCTCGTCATGATCCTGGTGCTTCTGCCGTTCTGGACGTCGATTCTCGTGCGGATCTCGGCGTGGATCGTCATTCTCCAGGGGGCGGGCCTCGTCAACAAGGCGTTAATGGCGCTGCAGGTGATTTCGACGCCCCTGTCGCTCCTGTTCAACCGGACGGGGGTGTTGATCGCGATGACGCACATCTTGCTGCCGTTCATGATCCTGCCGCTCTACAGCGTGATGAAGTCGATTCCTTCGAGTTACACGAAAGCGGCAATTTCCCTCGGCAGTCATCCTTTCGGGGCATTCTGGAAAGTCTATGTGCCGCAGACGCTTCCCGGTGTCGGCGCGGGCGGGTTGCTGGTATTCATTACCTCGCTGGGCTACTACATCACCCCGGCGCTGCTCGGTGGCGCCGGCGACCAGATGGTCAGTTACTACATCGCTTATTTCACCAACGTGGCCCTGAACTGGGGGATGGCCTGTGCGCTCGGTGCAGTCCTTCTCCTGGTGACGCTGGTGCTCTTCGCGCTCTATCGAAGGATCGTCGGTTCGGAAATCAAGGTGGCCTAGCATCATGAAAACTCACGTGCCGCGTTTCGCACCCTACATGTCGACGCCGGAAATCGTATGGCATTACGCACTGCGATCGGCAAACGTCGTGGTGCTACTGTTTTTGATTTTGCCGATCCTGGCGATCATTCCGCTTTCGTTCAACGAGAACTCATTTCTCGTCTATCCGATACATGGATTCTCGTTCAGGTGGTATCACAATCTGTTCACGTCCACGGACTGGGCGCGCGCCGGCGCAAACAGCTTCATCGTGACGCCGATCGCGACGATCGTTGCGACCGTCCTGGGAACGCTGGCGGCATTGGGATTGAACAAGGCGTCGTTCAGGGGCAAGGGTTTGCTGGTCGCCATCCTGATCTCGCCGATGATCGTCCCGGTCATCGTCACCGGTGTCGGGATGTACCTGTTGTTTGCACGATGGGGACTGGCTGGAACGTATACCGGCCTGATATTCGGGCATACGGTGATCGCCGCGCCGTTCGTCGTGATCACGGTCAATGCGACGCTTGCCGGCTTCAACCAGAACTATGTGCGAGCCAGCCTGAGCCTGGGGGCATCGCCGGTGCGAACATTTTTTGCCGTTACGTTGCCGATCATTGCGCCAGGGGTGATTTCCGGCGCGCTGTTTGCGTTCGCTACGTCGCTGGACGACGTCGTGATCACGATGTTCATCGCCGGTCCGACGCAGGGAACGCTTCCGCTTCAGATGTTCATCGGGATTCGCGAAAACATTACGCCCACGGTCGCTGCGCTCGCGTCCATTTTCATCGTCTTCTCAAGTCTGCTGCTGATCACCATGGAATGGCTGCGTTCCCGATCCGTCGCGAGGCAGGCGTCGACCTGACGTCGTCTGCACTGGCGATTATCGGATCTGCCTTGGTAGGGGCAAATGTCCGGAACGACGCGCAGACGTTATGCACACAATCCAGGAGGCAAGATGTCGGCAGGAGAGATCAACGAAGCCCGCGCGACGCGATCGGTTGGCGAGTTCGACTATATCGTGGTCGGAGCGGGTACGGCTGGCTGCGCGGTCGCGAATCGCTTGAGCGAGGACGACGACGTATCCGTGCTGCTGATCGAGGCGGGTGGGAAGGATAACTACCACTGGATTCACATTCCGGTGGGGTACCTCTATTGCATCGGAAACCCACGGACCGACTGGCGTTACAAAACCCGTGACGAGGCGGGACTGAACGGCAGGGCGCTGTCCTATCCGAGAGGCCGGGTTCTGGGTGGATGCTCGTCGATCAACGGCATGATCTATATGCGAGGTCAGCGTGAGGATTACGACGAATGGGCGCGAGTGACGGGCGATTCGTCCTGGCAATGGGACTCGGTGCTCGAAACGTTCAAGAAGAGCGAGGACTATCACGGCGGTGCAAGTGATGTTCATGGTGCAGGCGGCCCGTGGCGCGTAGAAAAGCAGCGGCTGAAATGGGACATTCTCGAGACGTTCGCGCAAGCCGCCGAACAGACCGGCATACCCGCAACGGACGATTTCAATCGAGGCGACAACACCGGCGTCGGATATTTCGACGTCAATCAGAAGCACGGCATTCGCTGGAATGCGTCGAAAGGTTATCTTCGGCCAGTATCGAAGCGGGGGAACCTGACGATTCTGACGAACGCGCAGACCCGTCGACTCCTGTTCGACAACAAGCGCTGCACCGGAATCGAGTTTCGTCTCGGCGACGAACCGCGCATTGCCGAGGCAAAGCGCGAAGTGATCCTGTGTGCCGGCGCCGTCAATTCTCCGCAATTGCTCGAATTGTCGGGAATCGGGAGTGCCGAGCGTCTGGCGAAGCTCGGAATCGAGGTGGTGCAAGATCTGTGCGGCGTCGGCGAGAATCTGCAGGATCATCTGCAATTGCGCATGGCCTTCAAGGTAGAAGGTGTGCGGACCCTGAACACACTCAGTGCTTACTGGTGGGGCAAACTGATGATCGGCCTCGAATATGGGCTGTTCAGAAGCGGGCCGATGGCGATGGCGCCGTCGCAGCTCGGCGTGTTTGCGAAGTCTGACCCGAACGATAAGACGCTGACGCGCCCCGACGTTCAGTACCACGTGCAGCCGCTGTCGCTCGAACGGTTCGGCGAACCGCTGCATCCGTTCGACGCATTTACGGCGTCCGTTTGTCAATTGCGGCCGTCGTCGCGCGGTAGCGTGCACATCACGTCCAATGATCCGCTGATCGCGCCGAGTATTGCGCCCAACTATCTGTCCACGGAGGAAGACCGCCACGTCGCGGCCAACGCGTTGCGGCTGACGCGGCGCATTGTTGCGGCACCCGCGCTCGAGCGGTTTCGCCCGCAGGAAATATTGCCCGGCATTCAATTCCAGACTGAGGAGGAGTTGCAGTATGCGGCCGGCAACGTCGGAACAACCATCTTTCATCCGGTTGGAACCTGCCGGATGGGTAGGGCGGACGATCCGGGCTCGGTCGTCGATTCCAGGCTTCGCGTGCGTGGCGTGAGCGGCTTGCGGGTTGTCGATGCGTCGGTCATGCCAACGATCACATCCGGCAACACTAATTCGCCGACCCTGATGATCGCGGAGCGCGCTAGCGAGATGATTCGTGCAGATCGAAAGCGGGAAGGCCGGTTGGCGGAGACAATTCGCGGCGGAGTATTGTCGACATGAAGAATAGGTGGAAATACTTTGATACCCTCTGTCGACCACATCCAACCTGAAGGTGAGACCCATGTTTGTCCCCTCCAGTCCGCTTGTTGCCTGGTCGATCGTTGTGGCTTCCGGTGTATTGGAAGTCGTCTTCTCCGTGACGATGAAGCTCTCCGACAGCTACACAAAAGTACTGCCCGGCGGGATATCGATCGTGGCAGCCGTACTGAGCGTGTGGCTAATGAGTCTCACATTGACAGTCCTCCCGCTGGGAGATGCTTACGCTGTCTGGGCAGGAATTGGTGCAGCGGGAACGGCGTTGGTCGGCATCGTCTGGTTTCATGAGCCCGCCGTCCTCGGGCGGCTGGTCTGCATGGCTCTCGTCGTCGTGGGCATCGTGGGTTTGCAACTGCAGGAAGGCGTCTAGCTCGGCGTATCGACGTAGATCAACGGAATAACGCGTCAATTCATTGCCGACACGCGTGTTCGATGGATCGCCTGCGGTGGGTTCGAGTCATCGGCCCCCTGAACGGGCCCGTCTCCTTCATGATCGCGGGCTCCGTCGGCGATTCGATGTTCAAGCGATCACCGTGCTCGTCGGGGTGGCGTCGTGGTGTGAACCCCCGTGGCCGATAGCCAATTCGCTTCGAGACATCGAGCATCCGCGGAGCGTGTTGGCCTGTAACCGCGAGGCTGTCTTCCCGCCCGCACCCGTCACCGGACCTGCCGGGAACCTGGATGGATGCAAAACATCCAGGCGTCTGATTTTTTCGACGATTTACGTCGAAATGCCTGGCTGTTGAGATTTTTTTGGTCGCATCCGCGCGATATTATTTCTTCAACCGCCAACATCGTCAGTCGATCCACGAAGCGCGCCAGGATCCCTACGACGCGCCCCGCAAGCACGAGAGAGTTGTATGCCGGACACGCCAATCGCCATCGTTGAACACGCCCGCAGGCGAACCGCTCAAGTCCGGGCCGGCGACGCCCCCGTCGCCTTGCTGGATGGTCCCAAGTGGGTGTGCAGGATCGTCCCGGACAGGATCGTCCCGGACAGGATCGTCCCGGATCACGCACAGAGGTCCCACGCAGGGCACCGATCCGCCGCAAGCGCGGCTGAAATGCTCGGCCGACTGAAGCCTGCGAACGTCGTGTTGACGGACCCGGTCCCGAGCGCCGGCGGCTGGCTGGCGCGTTCTTCGTCCGACGGGGTTGGCCGGTGTCGCGCCTATGCGCATCTCGGCGCGGACCGGACCCTCGAGATGGTCGGAATGCCGGGCGTCGGCCCCTGGCTCGACGAGCACGACACCTGGTGGCCCGGCGCGTACGAACTGCCGCTGCTCGAGCAATTGTCCGCGCACGAGTTGCCCCTGCGCGACCTGCTTGGCGGGACTGCCCGCGCCCATCTGTTGATGAGCCTGACCGAAGTCGACGGCACCGCACTCGTGACCGAATCGGACGATGGCATCGAGCGTCCGTTCCGTATTCCTGCGGGTGTGGATACGATCCATTTCGCACCCGTGTGTATCTGCGGGCCGGTCGCGCAGTGGCGCGAAACGCTCGTCACCGCGTTCGACCGTGTCCGGCATCTGGTCGGGCTCAGATCGGCCCGGCCTTTCTATCTTTGACGCAAGCACCCGTTCTCCGGCAGACCACGCCATGACCGACGCACTCGACTCCTTCGACCGCAAGATCCTGAATATCGTCCAGCGCGACTGCACCGCGACTGCGGATGCCATTGCCGAACGGATCGGCCTGTCCACGTCGGCCGTGCAAAAGCGGCTGAAGCGCATGCGCACCGAAAAGATCATTTCGGCGGAAATCGCGGTGGTCGATCGCGCGGCGGTCGGCAGGCCGATGACGTTCATTGCGGCAATCGAGATCGAACGCGAAAACTACGAGACGGTCGCCAGGTTCCGCGAGTGGTCGAAGGCGCATGACGAAATCCAGCAGATCTACTACGTGACCGGCTCCGTCGACCTGATCGCGATCATCACCGCACACGACGTCGAGGCGTACGACCGGCTGTCCGCGCGGATCATGCAGAGCAACCCGATGATCCGCCGGATCAACACGAACGTCGTGCTGAGCGCGGTCAAGGTCGGACTGTTCGTGCCGGTCGACAAGGACGGCGACGACGAACCGACGGTCACCTGACGTACCGGTTCCGCTCGGGAACTGGCGATCCGCCCGTCCCGCATGACAAACCGCAACGGGTGACTACCTGAATCGGGCGAAACGACTAATTTGAAAATCGATTCGCATAACTAACCTGTGCCATGTAGTCAATGAACAGGAGATGATCAAGATGGAACTCAAACTGGCACTGGTCGGTTTCGGCGGAGTCAATCAGGGACTGGTCGAACTGCTCAAAAAGAAGCGTGCGATGCTGGGTGCGGCGGGACTCGACGTATCGGTGACGGTGGTCGCCGACCTGCGGCTCGGGATCGCGACGAATCCTCGCGGCATTGCGCTGGACGTCCTCGACGAAACCGCGCGGCGGGGCGTCGACGCGCAAGCGCTACGTCGCGATCCCGGCACGCTGGTGTCGCCGGACGTCGGCCTCGGTGCGGTGCTGAAGGCCATCGCGTCGGAACACGTGGATGTCGTCATCGAGGCGACCTTCACTGATCCGAACACCGGTGAGCCTGCGCTGTCGCATTGCCGTACCGCGCTCGAATGCGGCAAGCACGTGATCACGACCAACAAGGGGCCGATCGCGCTCGCGCAGCCGGCGCTGGCGCGGATCGCCGCGCAATCGGGTGCTTGCGTGATGTACGAGGGCACGGTGATGAGCGGCACGCCGGTGCTGCGGCAACTCGCGACCTCACTGCGCGGCTGCGACATCAACGGCTTCGCCGGCATCCTGAACGGCACGTCGAATTACGTGCTCGGTGAGGTCGAGGCCGGCGCGAGCTTCGATGCGGCGATCCGCGATGCGCAGCAGCGCGGCTATGCGGAGGCGAACCCGGCGGCCGATGTCAACGGTTCGGACGTGCAGCTGAAAGTCGTCATTCTGGCGAACGCGCTGTGGAATGCCGGCCTCAAGCGTGGCGACGTGACGTGCCGCGGCATCGTGGAATTGACCGAGCACGACGTGCGCGCAGCGGCGGCGGAGCGCATGTCCTGGCGGCTGATCGGTTCTGCCGTCCGCCATCCGGACGGCACCGTCACCGCGAGCGTCGAACCGCGCAAGCTGCCGGCCGGCCATCCGCTGCTTGCCGCGAGCGGCGTGACGAACGCGATCACGTTCGACACCGACGTGCTCGGCGGGGTGACGATCAGCGGGCCCGGTGCGGGGCGCGAGGAAACGGCGTTTGCGATCCTCTCCGATCTGATCGAACTCGCGGACAGGATTGGTGCAGCCTCGCACGAGGTGGCCGCATGAGCGCGCGCGATGCGGTGATGACCGACTGCACGGGAGCCGGCGTAGCCGAGGTTCGGTCGCCCTATGACGGCTCGATCGTCGGCCAGGTCCGTCTGTCGCGTGCCGACGCGGCGCCGGCCCTCGTCGAGCGCGCGCTCGATGGCGCGCGTGCAGCCGCAGCCATGCCACGCAGCCAGCGCGCCGACATCCTGTTTCGCGCGGCCGCGAGCGTGGAGGCACAAGCGGAGACCTTTGCACGCACGATCGCGCTCGAAGCGGGCAAGCCGCTGCGGCAGGCCTGCAAGGAAGTCGCGCGCTGCGTGAACACGCTGCGCCTGTCGGGCGAGGAAGCGAAACGACTCACCGGCGAGACGATCCCGTTCGACGGGTATCCCGGCTCCGAGGATCGCAGCGGCTATTACACGCTGGAACCGCTGGGCGTGATTCTCGCGATCACACCGTTCAACGACCCGCTGAACCTCGTCGCACACAAGCTTGGACCTGCGATTGCGACCGGCAACGCGGTCATCCTGAAGCCCTCGTTGCTCGCGCCGCTGTCCGCACAGGCGCTCGTCGAGGTGCTGTGGGAAGCCGGTGCGCCGCGCGACGCGCTGCAGGTTGTGCACGGCGGCGCGGAGATCGCATCCGCTCTGGTGCGCGACCGGCGGATCCGGATGGTGACCTTCACGGGCGGCCCGCAGACCGGCGAAGCCATCACACGCGGTGCCGGCCTCAAGAAGATCGCGATGGACCTGGGCGGAAATGCGCCGGTGATCGTCATGGCCGACTGCGACCTGAAGGATGCCGCCGAATCGTGCGTGTCGGGCGCATTCTGGGCCGCAGGACAGAACTGCATCGGCACGCAGCGGATCTTCGTCGCCGAGGCCGCGTACGAGCCGTTCGTCCGGTATTTCGTCGAACTGACCGGCAGGATGGTCGTCGGCGATCCGCTGGACGACGCGACCGACATGGGGCCGATGATCGGCGAGGAACAGGCGATCCGTATCGAACGCTGGGTCGACGAAGCCGTGTCGTGTGGCGCGACAGTGCTGACCGGCCATCGGCGGCGCGGGGCACTGTACGAACCGACGGTGCTCGCGGACGTGCCGCACGACGCGCGTGTATGGACCGACGAGGTATTCGCGCCGGTCGTGACGATCGAGAAATTCGCCGACCTGCAGCAGGCGTTCGACGCGGCCAACGCGTCGGAGAGCTGCCTGCATGCAGGCGTGTTCACCGGCAGCCTGGAGGTGGCGCTCGGCGCGGCCGAGCGCCTGCAGGCGGGCGGCGTGATGATCAACGATTCGTCCGATTACCGCTTCGACGGCATGCCGTTCGGCGGATTCAAGCATGGGTCGCTGGGCCGCGAAGGCGTTCGGTTCGCGATGACGGAAATGACGCAGCCGAAGGTGGTCTGCTTCAGGCGCAACCGGCGGCTGTCGAGCTGATGCGCACGCGCGGGCCCTCGCGGGCCGGCGCGGCGCGAACCGGAGCGGTGTGAGCAACGTATCGAAGAAGGAGTCGAGGATGCCAGCAGCAATTCCTGCATGCAAACCGGCGGCTGACGCGCTGGTGGTCGAGGATATTCACAAGTCGTTTGGCGGTGTCGAGGTGCTGAAGGGCATCTCGTTGACCGCGAGGAATCACGAGGTTGTGTCGATCCTCGGCAGCAGCGGGTCGGGCAAAAGTACGTTCCTCAGGTGCATCAACTTGCTGGAAATGCCCGACCGTGGCCGGATCTGCGTGAATGGCGAAACGCTCGCGCTGAAACAGGCAGGCCGCGACGGCGCGCTCGTCGCGGCCGACGCGCGGCAGGTGATGCGCGTGCGCCGCAAGCTCGCGATGGTGTTCCAGCAGTTCAATCTCTGGGCACACATGACCGTGCTGCAGAACGTGATGTTCGTGCCGGTGCGCGTGCTTGGTGTGCCGAAGCGTGACGCCCGCGACAAGGCGATTGCGATGCTCGAACGCGTCGGGCTCGCCGGCAAGTGCGAACACTATCCGAACCAGCTGTCGGGCGGCCAGCAGCAGCGCGTTGCGATTGCACGAGCGCTCGCGACCGACCCCGACGTGATGCTGTTTGACGAGCCGACGTCGGCACTCGATCCGGAGCTCGTCGGCGAAGTGTTGAAAGTGATGCGCTCGCTGGCCGACGAGGGACGCACGATGCTCGTCGTCACGCACGAGATGGGGTTTGCGCGCGAAGTCGCCAACCGCGTCGTGTTCGTCCACCAGGGACGAATCGAGGAAGACGGCAGTCCCGATGAGGTGTTCGCGAGCCAGAAATCACCGCGTTTCCAGAAGTTTCTGTCCAGCATCATTTGATGCGGATTCAATGCCAACCGGAGAGGACATCATGAAGAAGCTGCTTCAGTCGCTGTGCGTGGGCGCGGCATTGCTCGGATCGGTCGCGCATGCCGAGCAGGTCGTGCGGGTCGGCACGCTCGCCGATTACGCGCCGTTCGAATACAAGGATGCATCAGGCAAGCTGCAGGGCATGGAGATCGACATCGGCAAGAAGATGTGCGACACGATGAAGGTCAAGTGCCAGTGGGTGACGATGGATTTCGACGCGCTGATTCCGGCACTCAAGGCGAAGCAGATCGATGCGGTGCTCGCGCAAATGTCGAAGACGCCGGAGCGTGAGCAGTCGGTGGACTTCACGCGCATCTTCACGACGGCGCCCGTGCAGTTCGTCGCGAAGCAGGGCTCGGGCATCACGGACAACGCCGCCACGCTGCGCGGCAAGACGATCGGCGTTCAGACGGCGTCGACGCACGAATCCTATCTGCGCCGCCGCCTGCCGGCGAGCAAGTCGGGGATCAACGTGAAGGTCTATCAGACGCTCGACGAAGCCTGGCTCGATCTCGAAGCCGGACGCGTCGATGCGGTGTTTGCCGACAACACGGTCGCGTACGACTGGCTGACGAAGGTCGGCAGGAAGGAAGGCTTCGACTTCGTCGGCAAGCCGATCGCCGATGCGGAGATCTTCGGCGACGGTACGGCGATCGCGGTACGCAAGGGCGACGCGCCGCTGAAGGCGCTGTTCGACAAGGGCATCGCGCAGGTGCAGGCGGATGGCACGTTCGCCGCAGCCAACAAGCGCTATTTCCCGTTCAGCATCGCGCCGCAATAACTGCGCATCGGTACCGCGCGGGCGCCGGACGGCGGCCTGCGCGATCCGGGCTTACAAGGAGCGATTCGACGATGGACATCTTGGTGAACTACGGCGCGCAGATCGCGGCTGGCGCGCTCGTCACGCTGGAGCTTGCAGTCGCCGCGCTGTGCGTCGGCATGCTGCTCGGCATCGCCGGTGCATCGGCAAAACTGTCGAGCCTGGGGTGGCTCAGACATGCGACCTATGCGTTGACCAATTTCCTGCGCGGCATTCCCGAGTTCCTGATCCTGTTGATCTGCTACTTCGGGCTGTCGCATCTGCTCAACGCGCAATTCGACGGCGCCATCGTCATCAGCCCGTTCTCGGCCGGCGTGATCGCGCTCGCCGTGGTGTTCGGCGCCTACTCGTCGGAGATGTTCCGCGGCGCGTTCATCGCGGTACCGGCCGGACAGATCGAGGCCGCGCGCGCGTACGGGATGACACGCCTGCAGACACTGTGGCACGTGCGTCTGCCGCAGGCGTGGCGCATCTGCCTGCCGAGCCTGAACAACATGTGGCAGAACTTGCTGAAGGACACGTCGCTGGTGTCGATCGTCGGGCTCGAGGACATGCTGCGCAAGGCCAACATCGCCGCGCAGTTCACCAAGCAGCCATTCGTCTTCTACGTGACGGTCGGCATCGTCTATTTCGGCTTTCTCGCCGTATCCAACCCCGTGTTCGCATGGCTCGAGCGCATCGCGGGCCGCGGTTACGCAAAACGCACCTGAGGAGGGCCATACGATGAACGACTTTCTTTCCCTCATCGTGCAGTCCGGCCCGGACGTCGCGCGCGGCATAGGGATCACGCTCGAACTGCTGGTGCTGTCATGCACGCTTGCGTTCGCGCTCGCGGTGCCGCTGGCTGTCGCGCGCACGTCGGCATGCCGGTGGCTGTCGATGCCGAGCCGCCTGTTCATGTCGGTGTTTCGCGGCACGCCGCTGCTGGTGCAGATTTTCGTGCTGTATTACGGGCTCGCGCAGTTCGCGATCGTGCGTGCGTCGCCTCTGTGGCTGCTGGTCGGCGGATCGTTCTCGTGCGCGTTGTGCGCGCTGACGCTCAATCTCGCGGCCTACATGGCGGAAGACATCCGCGGCGGGATCGCCGGCGTTCCCGCCGGCGAGAAGGAGGCTGCGCTCGCGTTCGGGATGAGCCGCTTCATGCTCACCTGGTTCGTGATCGTGCCGCGCGCGATCGGCATCGTCGCACCGACGCTCGGCAACGAGATCGTGCTGCAACTGAAGTCGACTGCGCTGGCCAGCACGATCACCGTGCTCGACCTGACCGGTGTCGCGCGACGCATCTCGATCGAAACCTATACGACCGACGCGCTGATGCTGGCCGGCATCGTGTACGTCGGTATCACGGCAGTGCTTTCGACCGTGCTCAAACGCGTCGAAGGCCTGCTGAATCGCCATCTGGGCAGCGTGCGTGCCTGACGGGCGCCGCATGAACGCGACACAACGAACGATCCGAGGACGACATGGGATACAAGCTTGAAACGCTGGCTCTCGCTGCGGACCGCGACGTGACCGACGAGAAGTCGGTCGCGCCGGCGATCCACTATTCGGCGGTATTCAAGGCAGCCGGCAGCGAGGAATTCGCGGAGATGTCGAGCGTGGCACAGCATCCGCGCAACTACACCCGCTACGGCAATCCGGTTCACGAGCGCGTGAAGGCGATCATGGCGGAGCTCGAGGGCACCGAGACCGCGCTCGTTACGGCATCCGGCATGGGCGCGATCGCAACCGCGATCCTCAGTGTCGTGAAGGCCGGCGATCACGTCGTCGGCCAGACCCGTCATTACATGAGCACCACGAAGATGCTCGACGACATGCTGCGCCGGTTCGGCGTCGAGGTGACGTTCGTCGATCAGACCGACGTGGCCGCGTTCGATCGCGCGATCCGGCCGAACACGCGGCTGATCGTACTCGAGTCGCCGGTCAATCCGCTGCTGCTCGTGACGGACATCGGGGCGGTGACTGAAATCGCAAGAGCCCGCGGCATCCTGACGCTCGCGGACAACACGTTCGCGTCGCCGGTCAACCAGCAGCCGCACCGGCTCGGTGTCGACATCGTCGTGCATAGCGCGACCAAGTATCTCGGCGGCCATCATGACCTGACGGGCGGCGTGATCTGCACGAGCCGCGTGCTCGCCGAGCAGATCTGGCATACGCACATCACGCTTGGCTCGGTGCTGTCGCCGATGGACGCGTGGCTGCTGCTGCGAGGGCTGCGCACGCTGCCGATGCGCGTCGAGCGGATCAATGCGAACGCTCAGGCGCTCGCCGAATTCCTCGAAGCTCACGCGAAGATCGAGCGCGTGTTCTATCCGGGCCTGCGCAGCCATCCCCAGCATGGGCTCGCATGCCGGCAGATGCGCGGTTTCGGCGGCGTGGTGGCGTTCGGCGTGCGCGGAGGCTACGGCGAAGCGCAACGCTTTGTCGAGGCGCTGCGCTTGCCGATGAATGCAGGCAATCTCGGCGGCGTCGATTCGCTCGCGATCCACACGGCGTCCATGTGGGCAGGCACGATGTCGGCGGAGCAAATGCGAGCAGCCGACATTCCGCTCAATTTCATCCGCTATTCGGTCGGCATCGAGCACATCGACGATCTGAAATGCGATATCGCGCAGGCGCTGGAGCAGATCTGACTCGGATCGGCGCTTACGCATCGATGGATGCCGTGTGCGTTGCGCCGACCTTTGAATCGATTCGGGCACTTGATGCACGGATTGCAACCATGGAGCACGGACTATGCATGACATCACAGTACTCGACGGCGGCATGGGGCGCGAACTGGCGCGGATCGGAGCGCCGTTCAGGCAGCCGGAGTGGTCGGCGCTCGCGCTGATGGAAGCGCCGCATTACGTCGGTCTCGCACACGACGCGTTCGTTGCGGCGGGCGCCGATGTGATCACCGCGAACAGCTATGCGGTCGTACCGTTCCATATCGGCGAGGAGCGGTTCCGTCGTGACGGCGTCGCGCTCGCGTCCCTTGCCGGGCAACTCGCGCGGCAAGCGGCGGACCGCGCGGGGCGGCCCGTGCGCGTCGCCGGATCGCTTCCGCCGACGGGCGGCTCCTACCGACCCGATCTCTTCGATGCGGCGCGCGCCGATGCCATCTTGGCGACACTCGTCGATGGGCTCGATTCCTACGTCGACTTGTGGCTGGCCGAGACGCAGAGCCTGACCGACGAAATCGGCGCGGTCAGGCGAGCGCTCGGTGACAATCCGAAACCGCTGTGGGTCTCGTTCACGCTGCGCGACGACGTCGAGCCAGGCGCCACGCCGGTACTGCGATCGGGGCAGGCGCTCAACGAAGCGATCGACGCTGCCGTGTCCGCGGGCGCAACTGCGCTGCTGTTCAACTGCAGCCAGCCGGAGTCGATGGGTGCGGCGATCGAGATGGTGCAGCGCACGCTCGCGCAAATGGGAACGCCGCTCGCGGTCGGCGCCTATGCGAACGCGTTTCCGCCTCAGCGCGCCGATGCGCGCGCTAACGAGGAACTCCACGGTTTGCGCGGCGACATCGATCCACCCGGCTATGCAAGATGGGCCGAGCGGTGGCTTGCGCTGGGCGCGCAGATCGTCGGTGGGTGTTGCGGAATCGGTCCCGGCCACATCGCGGCATTGCGCGACGCGGTCGATGCACGCGGCGCCCTGCACCCCGGGTTCGGGGAATGAAGATCGACAGCCTGGACCAGAAGATCATCGACGCGTTGTCCGCGGATGCGCGGGTTCCGCTCGCGGTGCTGGCCGACAGGATCGGTCTGTCCAGGCAGGCGGTTCGAAACCGGATCGACCGGCTCGAAGCGCTGAACATCATTGCAGGCTATACGGTGCGACTCGCATTGCCCGACGATGTCGTGCCGGTGCGCGCCGTCATGCTCGTTTACCGCAAGGACCGGATGCGGGGCGCGGACGTGCTTGCCGCACTGGAGCGGATCGCCGAGGTGCGCGATTGCGCGGTGCTCAGCGGCGAGGTCGATTTGCTGGTGCAGATAGAGGCGCCCACGCACGAGCGCATCAGCGATATCTGGGCGACGATCAGTGCGATGGACGGTGTGCAAAATATGACGACCAGCTTCGTGCTTGATTCAATCGTTCACAAGCGGTGAATCAACCGGCGCAATGGGGAAGGGAAGGTAACGTGGATGACATCGGTTTCTTCCATTGCTTGATGGCTCAATTGGGGGCGAGATAGAAGCTTGATTGGAGTGGGGGATCCGTCGTGCGCAAGGCTTTACACAATTAACACTGACGCCGGAAAGTCTGTAGTAACTATAGGAACTTTAGTTCGTCGGGCTGTATCGCCAGTTCTCCTCGCCTCGCGATCCCGCTTGTCTCCGTGAAATTGCCGTGCTAATTTTTCATGAAATTAACCGGCGAAAATTTCACGGAAGCCCACATGTTCGTGCAGTCCGACCGTCACGTCGCAAGCTACTACGCCGGCACCTACCCGGCGCCGATCCCGCTGCGTCCCGAACTGGACGAACGCATCGACGCCGACGTGCTGGTCGTCGGCGCGGGCTTCAGCGGGCTGCACACGGCGTTGCGCCTGGCGCTCGCGGGCAAGCGCGTGGTCGTGCTCGAGGCGAGCCGCGTCGCGTGGGCCGCATCGGGCCGCAACGGCGGTCAGGCGCTGCTCGGCTGGTCGTGCGACATGCAGCCGCTCGAGGATTCGCTCGGCCGCGACGGCGCGCGCATGCTGTGGGACAGCATGCGCTGGGCGGCGGCCGAAGTGCGCGAACTGCCTGCACGTCACGGCTTCGACATCGACTACCGGCCCGGCAGCCTGTGGGCCGCACTGCGCCCGCGTCGCGTCGCGATGCTCGCGCAGGCGCGAGACGAAGCGGCGCAGCGCTGGGACTACGACCGGCTGCGCGTGATCGGGCAGGACGAGATGCCCGAGTGGATCGGCAGCGCGCGCTATCTCGCCGCGCTCTACGATCCCGAGGCCGGCCATCTGAATCCGCTGAAGCTCGCGCTCGGTCTCGCGCAGACGATCGAGCGGGCCGGCGGCCGCATCTTCGAGCAAAGCCGCGTGCTCGATTGTCGCGAGACGGCCGGCGGCCACGTCGCCCGCACCGCGCACGGCGAGGTGCGCGCGGACGTGCTCGTGCTCGCATGCAACGCGTACGTCGACCGGCTCGATCCGGAGCTGTCGCGCCGGCTGCTGCCGGTCGGCACCTACCAGGTCGCGACCGCGCCGCTCGCGCCGGACGTCGCACGCGCGCTGCTGCCGCGGAACAGTTGCGTGATCGACAACCAGTTCGTGCCCGACTACTTCCGCCTGAGCCCCGACAACCGCCTGCTGTTCGGCGGCGGCTGCACGTATCTCGGCGGCATACCTGCCGACATCGCGGCGGCGACCCGCCCGCACCTCGAACGCGTGTTTCCGCAACTTAGCGGCGTGCCGCTCGACTACGCGTGGGGCGGCCACATCGACATCAGCATGCGACGCACGCCGGACATCGGCCGCCGCGGCCAGCGCTTCTGGCTGCAGGGCTTCTCCGGACACGGCGTGCTGCCGACACTCGCCGGTGCCCGCGCGGTCGCCGATGCGGTGCTCGGGGGCGATCGCCTGCTCGCGCAGTACCAGCGCATCCGCAACCCGCGCTTTCCCGGCGGCGACCGCCTCGCCGCGCCGCTGGAAGCGATCGGCAAGGTTTGGTACCGTCTGCGCGATACCGTCTGACACCGTCTGACGCACCGGAATCTGACATGAACGAACAGGAAGAAATAGAAAGTCTGGCGATCCTGATCCGCGACCTGCGCAAGCATCGCAAGGTCACGCTCAACGATCTCGCGGAACGGATCGGCCGCTCGGTCGGTTTTCTGTCGCAGGTCGAGCGCGGGCTGTCGCGCCCGACGGTGGCCGATCTCACCGCGATCGGCGAGGCGCTCGGCGTGCCGACCACGTATTTCTACAGCCTGAGCAAGCCGCGCAGCGTGCCGTGGGTCACGCGGCCCGACGAGCGGCGCACCGTGTATTACGCGGCCGGCATCACGGACATCCTCGTGTCGCCGAACATGCGTTCGCGCTTCTCGATCCTCGAGAGCCATCTCGCACCCGGCGCGAACAGCGGCGAGCGCTCCGTCGACGACAGCGACGAGCAGGGCGGCTTCGTGCTCGAAGGCGAGCTGACGATCTGGATCGACGGCGACGACACGCCCGTCACGCTCGGCCCGAACGACGCGTTCCAGTTGCCCGCGCACCAGCGGTTTCGTTACGCGAACCTGGGCGACACGCTCACGCGCGTGATCTGGGTTTTCACCTGAGTCATTGGCGCGGCAGCCTGACAGGCCGTCACGCCGTGCCAGCGGTTTGCAGTACTGATCGAAATCGGGCATGTGAGTGCCGCATGCCGATGTGTCCGGTTCGCCGCGATGCGGCACCGCCATACAAGACATGGAAAGGATGAGACATGGCTGACGTCGTTACCGTGCTGGTCGATGAAGTCCGCGCATTCCGGCAGGCGCATCCCGAGATCCGTTATGTCGACCTGATCTGTCTCGACCTGCCCGGCCACTTCTACGGCAAGCGCTATCCGATCGATGCGCTCGAGAAGGTCGCGTCCGGTGCGCTGCTGAAGCTGCCGCAGAACTGCGTGCTGCTCGGCACGCAGGGCGGCCTCTACAAGATCGGCGATTACTGCTTCAACGACGGCGACCCCGATGCGCCGCGTCGCCTGATCCCCGGCACGCTGAAGCCGGTGCGCTGGGAGCGGCAGCCGCTCGCGCAGATGCTGATCAGCTCCGACGGCACCGATGCGCCGATCGAGTTCGAGCCGCGCGAGGTACTTGCGCGCGTGCTGCGGCGGTTCGCGGCGCGCGGCATCCGGCCGGTCGTCGCGTTCGAACTCGAGTTCTATCTGTTTGCCGCGCAGCTCGCGGACGGGATGCCGCAGTATCCGCGCGACCGCCTGAGCGACGACCGCGACGATCAGCCGAACATGCACATCGAACGCCTGTCGCGGTTTTCCAACGTGCTGCACGAGATGGTGGAGGCCGCGCGCGAGCAGGGTGTCGACGCGACGGTGATCACGGCCGAGCTCGGGCCCGGCCAGTTCGAGATCAACTTCGGCCATACCGACGATGCGTTGCGCGCGGCCGACTGGTCGGCGCTGTTCTGCCGCAGCACGCGCGGCGTCGCGTTGCAGCACGGCTATCGCGCGAGCTTCATGGGCAAGCCGTACCTGCATGCGCCGGGCAGCGGGATGCATGTGCACGTGAGCCTGTACGACGATGCGGGTCGCAACCTGCTCGCCGCGGACGGGCAGCGGCCGCTGCGGCATGCGGTGGCCGGCTGCCTCGCGTTGCTGCCGCACTGCATGCCGGTGTTCGCGCCGAATCACAATGCGTTCCGCCGCTACGGATCGATGGTGAACGCGGCGAGCCGTGCAAGCTGGGGCTTCGAGGATCGCGACGCGTGCATCAGGATTCCGGATTCGGATGCGCGCAATCTGCGCATCGAGCATCGGCTCGCGAGCGCGGACGCGAATCCGTACCTCGTGCTCGCGGCGATCCTGGCCGGGATGGAGCACGGGCTCGATGCGCGGCTTGAGCCGATCGCGCCGCTCAACGACGATCGCGGCAGCGGGATCGATTTTCCGAAGGAGATGCTGTCGGCCGTCGCGGCGATGCAGGATCACGCGGCGGTGCGCGACGGGCTCGGCAGCGAGTTCGTGATGGTGTATTGCGAGAACAAGCGGCAGGAGGAGCTGGATTTTCGCAACGAGATCGGTGCGCGGGAGTATCGGTGGTTTCTGTGAACGCATGACGCGTGACCCCGCGGCGGGTCACGCGCGATCGGCATGCGTCGTCGCGATCGAATGCGCTCAATACGCGGACAGCGGGTTCCAGCGATTGCCGTCTTGCACGTCGATGGACCCCGTTGGGACTGGCGTCATGATCAGCAGTTCGGTCGGGCGTACCGACCAGACGACGGCGATCAGCGTCGAGTCGTCGACCGACGTTCCGTTCAGATAGAGGCTCATGCCCTTGACGTTGGCCTTCATCACGCTCCAGTCGACCTTGTTCAGGCCGTCGATCGCGAGACGATAGAAGAAGTCGTAGTGGTCGTAGGCCGTTTGCACGTCGGTGCCGGTGCTGAAGAACCAGCCGTTCTCCTTGTTCTTGTACATGCACCAGCTTTGCGCTTGTTCCGCGAGCGTGCCGTTTGCGACGAGCGTCACGAGGTTGCTTCTCGCTTTCTCGACGGTCTTCGCCAGCCACGGCGTGAAGCCGCCCGCGGCCTTGACCTGCGCCGGCGTGCGGCCGGGTTTGCCCGCACGGGCGTTGTCTTCACCACGATATGCGTATTGCATGATGTGCCTCCGGTTCGATATCGATCGGTCTGGATGTGTCCGCGATGGGAGTGGACACGAGCACGATATCGGCGTCGAACGCGGGGGGAAATGGACCGAACGTATGCGGGGCGTTACGGGAAGAGCGGCACGGGAGGAATGGCGGAGCTATGGTAGCGCGCGCCAATAGCGGACCTCCTCGATCGGCACGCCGTCGATCTCGAACGTCTTGATGTCGCGCTCGGCGACGAAGACCTCGCGTTCGTAGAACGCCTTCGCGCGACGATTTTCGACCAGCACCCACAGCGACACCCATTCATGGCCGGCGTCATGCAGCGATCGGCACGCGTGAGCGATCAGCGCGGCGCCGATTCCCTGTCCGCAATGCGACGGATGCAGGTAGATCGCTTCGATCTCGCCCCAGGTCGCGTCCTTGTCGGCGTCGCGGGTTGGGCCATAGGCGATCCAGCCCGATGGCGCGTCTTCCGTGAAGGCGAGTGCGACACGCGGCCGCCCCGCATCGAGCGCAGCGCGCCACGCGGCGGTGCGCTGTTCGACCGACAGCGCGGCGAGGAATGACGCAGGCATGATGCCCGGGTAGGTCGCTTGCCACGATGCGACGTGGATGGCGGCGATGATCGGCGCGTCGGCGGGCGTGGCGGCGCGGATGTCGATCGTCGTATTCGGTGCCATGCGTATTCCGCAACGAATATGGCCGGAAAGCGGAGTGCCGCGCCGCGAAGCGATTCGCGGCACGACACCCGTGCAGCGCTTACTCGCCGAGCTTCGCCGTCACGCACCCGGTGCTCGAGCATTCGCGCTCGCGTTCGCGCAGGAACGACAGGCGCGATTGCGTCGCGTCGATCGCGCACTGGAGGTTCACGAGGTAGCCGTCGTCGCGCGTTTCGCTGCAGCGGTCGTCGCGCTGCTTCATCCACGCGAGCTGGCTCGTCTTGAGCTTCGCCTGCTGGTCGCCGCTCAGGTGCTTGCGCACGCGGCCGTACTGATCGTTCAGTTCGCGGTCGAGCTGCGAGAACTCGTTGCTGCTGCAGTACACCTGATCAAACGCGCTGCGCGGTTTCCCGCACCCGGCCGCCTGCGCGGCGAACGGAACGGCAAGCGCGAGCAGCGCAAAGGATGCAAGCAGATTCTTTTTCTTCATGGTGGTGCTCCTCACTGGGTGAAAACCGTTGAAACCGACCGGCGCCAGCCTCTACCTGGCCGCCGTACACGCATCGATCCCGCCCGCGATCGCGGTGGCGAGACGCTGGATCGTCTCGCGCTGCGCGAGACGCTTTTCCTCGTCGGGATTGACGATCACGCCAGCCTCGACCAGCACGGCCGGAATCGGCGCGGTGCGCAGCACGACGAGATCGTCGAAGCGATGGATGCCGAGTTGCGGATCGATCAGCGGACGGTTCTCGCCCTTGATCGGCTGCGCGTGATACAGCGACGGCCGTTCGCCGGCCGCGATCATCCGCTCGGCGATCGACTTCGCGCAACGCAGGCTTTCCGCATAGTGCGGATTGCGTTCCGACACGAACACGGCGAAACCGCGGAATTCGCGTTGCCGCCCCGCGTCGATGAACTGCTGCTGCATCGAATCGTGATGGATCGACACGAACAGGTTCGCGTCGGGCGCCTGCGTCGAACGCTGGTCGAGCGTGATCTCGCGGCCGTCGGCCGACGTACGCAGCACGCGATCGCCATGCGCGGCGAGCTTTTCGGCGACGGCGGTGGACAGGTCGAGGTTGTACCGGTATTCGACGCGGCCACTCGCGCCGGTTGCACCCGGGCGGGCCGGCGTATGGCCGGTATCGACGACGATGTAGCGGCCGGATGCGGGCTGCGCGTCCGGGCTGGCGGCATCGGCCGCATGCAGCGCCGGCGGCGCGGCCAGCAGTGGGGCGCACGCGAGCAGGCGCGCGGCGGCGCGAGCGAACGGGCGAAGGCGTCGAACGGTTCGGTGTGTCATTGTTGTTGTCGAGGAGGGGATGCGGCGCGGCGAATGGCCCGGCACCGTCGGCCTGCTCAATGCAGTCGGAATGTCGCGCGATTATAGCGGTTGCCGGCGGCGCCGCAATGACGGAATGCGCGCTGCCGCGTGCGCCGGCAGCCGGCGCTCAGGCGAGCACGCGGCGGGCCGCGAGCACGCCCCAGTACGACGCTTCCTCCAACAGCGACAGCCCGGACAGATCCGCATGCGCGAACACGATGGGGCCGTCGGCCTCGCGCAGCGCGAGCAGCCCCGGCCGGCTCAGGAAGCCGACGTCGGGTGTCGCCATCGCATGACCGCGCACGGTGATCTCGAGCGCGCTCGCATGCTTCCACAGCTCGCGTCCGTACACGGCCTGCAGGTCGATCGCCGCCTGTTCGCGCAGCGCGTCGGGCTGCGCCTGCGCGAGCCAGCGGCGGGTGTCGTCCGGCGTGCGCGTGCTCAACGCCTGGTAGGCGGAGAACACCGAGCGCGTCGGCGGCGACATCCGGATCAACTGGTGCGTCGACACGACATAGCCGAGCCCCGCGCCGTCGTAGACGACGTTGTCCCACGCGAGCGGCACGCCGGCCTCCTCGGCCGGCATCCCGTCGAGCAGGAAGTTGGACACGAGCCACGGCGCGCGTGGCGGCAGGTCGCGCGCGGGATCGAAGCCGTATGCGTGCAACTGCGGAAACACGCGCGCCGCGACGAACAGCGGCATCGCGCTGACGACGCGCCGCGCCTTCAGCGTGAACGTCGACAGCGTACCGTCGTCGGCGACGCGTGCGCACAGCACGTCGACGCCGCCCGCGCGTTCGGTCGCGCGCACGGCGAAGCCGTCCCGCGACCACGCATTCGAACCGGTGCGCGCGGTGATCGAATCGCTCAGCTTCGTCACCATCGTATGCAGCCCGTCGGGCCAGGTCAGCACCGCGCCGTCGCTCGCATTGCGCGCATGGCCGCCGCGTGCCGAGAAATAGTGGAGCCCGGCCCACGCCGACACATGCTCGTAGCCCGCGCCATAGTCGTCGCGGCAGCAGTAGTTCAGGTACCAGTGCAGCGCGTTCGCGGTGTAACCCTCGTCGAGCAGCCACTGCTTGAACGAACGCCGGTCGAGCGCACGCCAGCGCGCGTCGCGTGACGATTCCGCGATCGGGATGCAGAACACCTTGCGGCCGTCCGCGCCGCGTGCGGTGCGCAGGCCGTCCGTGTACGCGAAAAAGCGCGTTTGCTGTGCGAGGGCGTCGGCGTCGAGGCCGGTCGCCGGCACGATGCCGTCCTGCCACTCGCCGCGGATGAACAGCCGTTCGTCGGGCGCGTGCACGAGCACACGTTCGTCGTACACGGGTTGCGCGGAGAACGGCGCCGACTCGATCACACCGAGATCGGCGAGCATGTCGCGCAGATGCACGGATTCGAGCGACGGCAGCGGCAGGTAGTGCGCGCCTTTCGGATAGCCGAGCTCGCCGAAGCGGCCGCCGGCCGCATTGCCGCCGAATTCGGGGCCCGCGAGCACGACGAAGCGCGTGTGACCGGCGCGCGCGAGCTGCCACGCGCACGACAGGCCGGCCGCGCCGGCGCCGAGAATCGCGACGTCGGTCTCGATCGTGCCGGACGGCGGCGGCAGCGCCGCGTGGTCGCGCAGCGCGTGGCCTTCGCGCATGCCGGGGTAGGCGACGCGCGGCGTCGTCTCGATCCAGCCGGTGCGACCGCATGCGGCGAGCGACGCAGCCGCGGACGCGACGAGGAAGGTGCGGCGATCCATCAGCGCAGCACGTGCTTCCAGTCGTCGTCGAAGCGGCGCACGAGCGGCTGGTCGTTGAGTTCGTTCGGCAACATCGGCCGCGCCGGCATGTCGGCCGGGAAATGGAACATCTCGACGGCCGTTTGCGCGTCGAGCCAGCGTGTCGGCACCGAATAGTGCGTCGGCACGGTGAAGTCGCGGCGCTTGCCGGCGATCACGAAACCCCAGTCGCCGAACGACGGCACGTAGCAGTGGTACGGCCACGTGTTGAGCCCGGCTTCGTGCAGCGTCGAGACGATCGTCCAGTACGCGTGCGGCGCGAAATACGGCGACGTCGACTGGATCACCGTATAGCCGTTCTCCGACAGGTGGCGCGCGAGCAGCCGGAACACCGGCACCGAATACAGCCGGCCGAGCCCGAAGTTGGTCGGGTCGGGGAAGTCGACGACGATCGCGTCGTACACGTCGGCGCTCGCTTCGAGCCAGCGCACCGCGTCGGCGTTGATCACCTGCACGCGCGGGTCCTTCAGCGAACCCTGGTTCAGCTTCACGAGCGGCACGGAGGTGGAGAACAGCTTCGTCATCGCCGGATCGAGATCGACGAGCGTGATCTGTTCGAGGTTGCGGTGCTTGAGCAGTTCGCGCACCGCGAGGCCGTCGCCGCCGCCGAGCACGAGCACGCGCTTCGCCCACGGCAGCGCTTCGATCGTCGGATGGATCAGCGCCTCGTGATAGCGATGCTCGTCGCGCGACGAGAACTGCAGGTTGCCGTTCAGGTACAGCCGCATGTCGTCGTGCCACTGCGTGAGCACGATGCGCTGATAGGGCGTGGTTTCCGAATAGACCGTCTCGTCGCCGTACACGCCGTGTTCGGCCCAGTGCGTGATGCGGTCCGACAGCGCGAAGCCGGCGACGAGCAGCCCGATCACGAGCGACGCGCGCATCAGCTTGCCGCGCACGTTGCGGATCTCGTCGCGGAACAGGTGCGTGGTCCACAGCGCGACGAACGCGTTGAGCAAGCCGAACAGGAAGCTCGTGCGCAACAGGCCGAGACGCGGCGCGAGCACGAGCGGGAAGATCAGCGACACGGCGAGCGAGCCGAGATAGTCGAAGGTCAGCACCTCGCTGACGGTATGGCGGAACGCCTGGCGGCGCTGCTGGAACGCACGCATCACGAGCGGGATCTCCATCCCGATCAGCAGGCCGAGCGCGAGCACGAGCGCGTAGAGCGCCGCGCGAAACGGCGCGGCCAGCCAGCCGAACACCGCGAACAGCAGCGCGGCCGACACGCCGCCGAGCAGGCCGACGAGCAGCTCGATGTCGACGAAGCGGTCGAGCACGTCGTCGTCCTCGACGAACTTCGCGAGCCACGAGCCGATCCCCATCGCGAACAGGTAGCAGCCGATCACCGACGAGAACTGCAGGATCGAATCGCCGAGCAGGTAGCTCGCCAGCGCGCTGCTGATCAGTTCGTAGCCGAGCCCGCACGACGCGAGCACGAGAATCGACAGGACGAGCGCGCGCTTATGCAGCATGGCGCGTCCGTTGTGCAGTGTTCGTCAATGTGGATATACTGGCGCGGCTATCCGTGGGGCGGCCGGGCGCGGGGCGGCGCTCCATGGGCCGACCGGAGAGGGGGCGGCGAAGCGAGCACAAAATCCGAGGAAAAGAATGAATAGTGCCTATCTTTATGCGGTCCATTTACTGTCGGCGTTCGTGCTGCTTTTTGTGTTCGCGGCAGTGTACCTGAAGGTCACCCCGTTCGACGAACTGGCACTGATCCGCGCCGGCAACCCGGCCGCGACGCTGTCGTTCGGCGGCGCGCTGATCGGCTTCTGCCTGACGCTCGCCTCCAGCATCGCGCACAATTCGACGCTCGGCGAAGTCGTGCTGTGGGCCATCGGCGCGATGGCCGTGCAGCTCGTCACCTATGCGGTGCTGACCCGCCTGATTTCCGGCATGAACCATGCGATCGAAGATCGCAACGTCGCGATGGGCGGCCTGATGGGCACCGCATCGCTCGTCGTCGGCATCATCAATGCCGCCTGCCTGACCTGACGCGCCACGCGTTCGAGGAGACCGACATGAGTCTGGGTTCGTTTATCCGCAAGCAGTTCATCGACGTCCTGCAATGGACGGAAGACACCGACGGCGTGCTGGCCTGGCGCTATCCGATGGAAGACCAGGAGATCCAGTACGGCGGCCAGCTGACCGTGCGCGAAACGCAGGTCGCGATCTTCGTCAACGAAGGCAAGGTCGCCGACGTGTTCCAGCCCGGGCTGTACAAACTGGAAACGCGCACGCTGCCGGTGCTCACGTACCTGAAGAACTGGGACAAGTTCTTTCAGTCGCCTTTCAAGTCGGACGTCTACTTCTTCAGCACCCGGCTGCAGCTCGGCCGGCGCTGGGGCACCGCGCAGCCGGTGACGATCCGCGATCGCGAATTCGGCTTCGTGCAGCTGCGCGCGTTCGGCATCTACTCGTACCGGATCGTCGATGCGGCTGCGTTCCACCGCGAGGTGAGCGGCACGCGTGCGCAGTACACGGTCGACGATCTCGAACAGCAGCTGCGCAACCTGGTCGTCACCGCGATGAGCACGACGTTCGGCTCGGCCGACGTGCCGTTCGTCGACATGGCCGCGAACCAGACGCTGCTGTCGCAACGTGTCGCCGAGGCGCTGGTGCCGGTGTTCACGCGCTACGGCCTCGCGCTCGATGCGTTCGCGGTCGAAAGCGTGTCGCTGCCGGCCGAGCTGCAGAAGGCGCTCGACCTGCGGATCGGCGCGGGGATGGCCGGCGATCTCGGCCGCGCGACGCAATACCAGACCGCGCAGGCGATCCCGCTGGCCGCGCAGAACCCGGGCGGCATCGCGGGCGTCGGCGCGGGGCTCGCGGCCGGCGCGGTGATCGGCCAGGCGATGGCCGGCCAGATCGCCGGCGCCGCGCACGCGGCGCAAGCGGCGCCGCCCGCGCCCGCCGCGGCACCGGTTGCGGCTGCGCAGCCGGCCGCACCGGCCGAAGGGACCGACTACGTGCAGCGTCTCGAGCAGTTGAAGGCCCTGCTCGACAAGGGTCTCGTGACCGAAGAAGACTATTCGCGCGCGAAGGCGGAAATCCTCGCGAAGCTCACCCGGTAAGCGTCACGCATGTTCAGTACTTCGTGCCCCCAGTGCGGCGCGCCGGTCGAGTTTCGCTCGGCGGCGGCGGTAATGGCCGTCTGCGCGTTCTGTCGCAGCACGCTGCTCAAGCGCGGTGCCGACGTCGAACGCATCGGCGAGCTCGCCACGGTGCTCGACGACGCGTCGCCGATCCAGATCGGCACGGCCGGCCGCTACGGCAAGCGCGCGTTCACCGTGCTCGGCCGCATCCAGATGACCTACGACGCCGGCACGTGGAGCGAGTGGTACGTCGTGTTCGACGACGGCGCGTTCGGCTGGTTGTCGGATGCGTCGGGCCAGTATGCGGTCACGGTGCGCGAGCCCGACGATGCGTCCGGCGGCGCGTGGCCGGCGTTCGGCACGCTCGAACCCGGCATGCGGATCGATCACGGCGGCCGCGCGTATCTCGTGTCCGACGTGCGCACCGCACGCTGCACGGGCGGCGACGGCGAGTTGCCGTTCCGTGTCGATGCGGGCTGGGAGGCGCGCGTCGTCGACCTGCGCACCGGCAACGCGTTCGCGACCTACGACTATTCCGACGCCGATGCGAATGGCGGGTGTCCTGCCGTCTATACGGGCGAGGCACTGGAGTTCGACGCGCTCGCGTTCACCGGGCTGCGCGATATCGAAACCGATACGCGCGAGAAACGCGGCGCGACGATGGTGCCGTTCGCGTGCCCGAGCTGCGGCGCGCCGCTGTCGTATGCGCCGAACCTCGCCGACTACGTCGTGTGCGGCAGCTGCCACGCGGGCGTGCAATGCACGGCCGAGCAGCAGACCGTCTTCGCCGCGCAGCGCAGGCTCGATGCGGTGAAGGGCGCGCTGGAGCTCGGTGCGATCGGCATGTTCGACGGCGTGAAGTACACGGTGATCGGCATGATGCGTTGCCGCGTGCCGGGCGACGACGAGACGTGGGACGAATACCTGCTGCTGAACCCGAAGCGCGGCTTCCTGTGGCTCGTGCAGAGCGAAGGGCGCTGGGAGCGCGTGCAGGTGCTCGATCACTGGCCGACGATCGGCGGCGAGTCCGACGTGACCGACGACGGCAAGGCCTATCGACTGCGCGACACGTACGACTCGGAAGTCGTGTACGTGGTCGGCGCGTTCAACTGGCGCGTACAGGTCGGCGACCGCACGTCGATCGCCGACTACGGCTGGCAGAAGGACAAGCTCACGCGCGAGCGCAGCGCCGCCGAGATCGTGTGGTCGCGCGCGCGCCGGCTGTCGGCCAGCGCGCTGGCCGAACGCTTCGCCACGCCGGCGCTCAAGACGACGGCCGTTGTGCCCGCAACGGGTTCGGCCGGGAAGCCGACGGGCCTCTTCGATGAAAAGTACCCGCACAGCTTCGCGCCGCTGCCGTTCGTGTTCAGCGCGTTGCTCGTGATCTTCAACATCGGCTCGCTGTTCTCGTTCAGCGGCCGCTCCGTCTTCGTGCTGGTGGGCCTGCTCGTGCTGTGGCTGCCTGAATGGCTGTGGAAGGGTTTCGCATCGGATGGGGGCAACAGCTGATGCGTCACATCCTCTATGGACTCTACGGGCTGATTGTCGTCACGTTGTTCAGTTGCACGTCGCTGGGCGGCGTGAGTTCGGTCGGCAGCGGGTGGGGCAGTTCGTCGGCGCGCAGCGGCTACTCGTCGTACGGGTCGCACAAATGACGGCGCGCGAGTGCATCGCCCCGCCGCGCGCGACGCTCGGCTCGCACGTGCTGGCCGATCTCGCTGGCATCGACGCGGCGCTGTTGCGCGATGCGGCGTGGCTCGAAGCGATTCTCGCCGACGCCGCGCAGCGGGCCGGTGCGCGCGTGATCGGCGCGCACTTCCATCATTTCGGCGGCGAGCACGGCGTGACGGGTGTCGTGCTGCTCGCGGAGTCGCACATCACGATTCATACGTGGCCCGAGCACGGCTTCGCGGCTGTCGACGCGTTCATGTGCGGCGCCGCGCGCACGGCCGATGCGGTCGATGCGATTGCCGCCGCGCTCGGCACGCACGCGCAGGTCCGGCAGCAGGTCGCGCGCGGCGTCGCGTGAGCGGCGCTCAGCGCGGCAGCGCTTCGGCCTCGGCCCAGCGCTTGAACGAGTCGAGACGCCGGCGCGTGTGCACGAGATAGAACGCGCCGATCAGCGGTTCGAGCAGCCAGCGCAGCCATGCCGGCTGCGCGCGGAAGTGGTACGTGAACTTCACTTCGGTCGTGCCCGGCGTGCGCTCGGTGAAGTTCCAGCTGCCGCTGAAGCGTTCGAGCACCTTAGGCCCGTCGATCATCTCGACGGCCGCGACCTGCGGCGGACGGTACGAGATGTAGCGCGACACCATCGTCGCGCCCGACTGGCTGCGGCAGAACGCGTCGACGCCGACGTCGGCCGTCATCCCGTCGGGCAGATAGGCGTCGGTGAGAAAGCTGTCCCACACGAGCCGCCGCGCGTAGTCCTGCGACCACGTGAACAGGCGCCCGCGATCGACGCCGACGATCCGACTCACTGAAATTCTCATGATGGATGGCGGGTGCGCCGGCGCGGATTAGGATGAAATCGAGTGTAACGCGCCAAAACCGCGCGTTTCGTCAGACTTCGTCAAGTCGAGTGGGTGCTCGATTGACCTTCTCCGGGAATTCCCCTACGATCGATTCCATGCCTTCGGGAAAGACCCGAAGCGTTTCAATCTCTTGAGGGAGCCTCATGAGTACGCAACAGAACCGGCGCTTCGACGCGCTCGTTTTCATTGGTCGTTTCCAGCCTCCGCATCGTGGTCACCTGAACGTGCTGAAATCGGCACTGAGCCGGGCCGAGCGCGTGTGCGTGCTGATCGGCTCGACCGACAAGCCCCGCACCATCAAGGATCCGTTCTCGTTCGACGAGCGTCGCCAGATGCTGGCCTCGCTGCTCGATGCGTCCGAACGCGAGCGCGTGACGATCGCGCCCGTGCAGGATTCGACGTACAACGACGGCGACTGGGTGCGCTGGGTGCAGGATGCCGTGGCCGACGCACTCGGCAGCATCGCACAGCGCAAGGTCGGGCTGATCGGCCACGAGAAGGACGCCACGTCGTATTACCTGCGGATGTTCCCGCAATGGGAGCTCGTCGACGTCGATGCGACCGAAGACATTTCCGCCACAGAAATCCGCGACCAGTATTTCGCCGAACGCACCAACAGCTTCGTGCAATGGGCGGTGCCGGAACCCGTGTTCGGCTGGCTCGAGCGTTTTCGCACGCAGCCGGAATTCGCGCAGCTGAAGGCCGAGGCCGAGTTCATCGCCGCGTATCGCAAGGCATGGGCGGCCGCACCGTATCCGGTCACGTTCGTGACGGTCGACGCGGTGGTCGTGCACTCGGGCCATATCCTGCTCGTGCGCCGGCGCAGCGAACCGGGCCGCGGCCTGTGGGCGCTGCCGGGCGGCTTCGTGGAGCAGGATGAACGGCTCGACGCGGCGTGCATCCGCGAACTGCGCGAGGAAACCGGCCTGAAGCTGCCGGAGCCCGTGCTGCGCGGCTCGATCAAGGATCGCCAGGTGTTCGATCATCCGACCCGCTCGCTGCGCGGCCGCACGATCACGCACGCGTGCCTGTTCAACTTCCCGACCGGCGAGCTGCCGCGCGTGAAGGGCAGCGACGACGCCGACAAGGCGCGCTGGGTGCCGCTCAACGAATTCGCGCAGATGCGCAACGTGATGTTCGAGGATCACTTCGAGATCGCGTATCACTTCCTGGGGAAGCTGTGATCCGCTGATTCCCCGGATACCGGTCCGCTGCGACAGACGCGGCGGCACTTCAACGGCCTAGAGGAGCTCTAGCCATGCAAAACGATCCCGGCGGCTTTGCCGCGGTTCTCGCCAATCCGATCCTCAACACGGATTCGTACAAGGCTTCCCACTTCCTGCAATATCCGCCCGACGCGCAGGCGATGTTCTCGTACGTCGAGTCGCGCGGTGGCCGCTACGACCGCACGCTGTTCTTCGGCCTGCAGATGCTGCTGAAGGAATATCTGTGCCGGCCCGTCACGCACGCGATGATCGACGACGCGCGCGACTTCTTCGCGGTGCACGGCGAACCGTTTAACGAGGACGGCTGGCGTCATGTCGTCGAGCACTACGACGGTTACCTGCCCGTGAAGATTCGCGCGGTGCCCGAGGGTTCGATCGTTCCCGTGCACAACGTGCTGATGACCGTCGAATGCGAGGACCCGAAGGTGTTCTGGCTCGCGTCGTATCTCGAGACGATGCTGCTGCGCGTGTGGTACCCGGTGACGGTCGCGACGCGCAGCTGGCACTTGCGGCAGACGATCCGCCACTTTCTCGAGAAGACCGACGACGATCTCGCCCAGTTGCCGTTCAAGCTGCACGACTTCGGCGCGCGCGGCGTATCGAGCGCGGAATCGGCCGCGATCGGCGGCGCCGCGCACCTCGTGAGCTTCATGGGTTCGGACACGGTGCTCGGCGTGCTGGCCGCGAACCGCTTCTATCGCGAGCCGATGGCCGCCTACTCGGTGCCGGCGGCCGAGCACAGCACGATCACGTCGTGGGGGCGTGAGCACGAAGCCGATGCGTACCGCAACATGATCAGCCGCTTCGGTCTGCCCGGCGCGATCGTGTCGGTCGTGTCGGACTCCTACGATCTGTTCGCCGCGCTTGAAATGTGGGGCGGTCCGCTGCGCCAGGCGGTGATCGATTCGGGCGCGACGCTCGTCGTGCGTCCCGATTCGGGCGACCCGGTGACGATCGTGCTGCAGACCGTGCGCGCGCTCGACGCATCGTTCGGCTCGACCGTGAACGGCAAGGGGCGGCGCGTGCTGAACCGCGTGCGCGTGATTCAGGGCGATGGCGTCGACGAGCTGTCGATCGGCGCGATCCTCGCCGCGCTCGACGACGCGGGCTATGCGGCCGGTAACGTCGTGTTCGGGATGGGCGGCGCGCTGCTGCAACAGGTGAATCGCGATACGCAGCGCTTCGCGATGAAGTGCTCGGCGATCCAGCGCGACGGCGTCTGGCACGACGTCCGCAAGGATCCGGTCACCGATCAGGGCAAGCGCTCGAAGAAGGGGCGGCTCACGTTGCTGCGTAATCGGCGCACGGGCGAGTACCGGACGGTCGCGCTGCCGGTCGCGTGGGACGATCGTGCGCTCGAAGGCGAGTGGGACGACGCGCTCGAAACGGTGTTCGACACGGGGCGGATGCTGGTCGATACGACGTTCGCCGAGGTGCGGGCGAGGGCGCACGCGGCGGAGCGATGAGAGCGGCGGCGGGGCGGTCATTCGCCCCGCCGCGTTCGGCGTTCATCGTTGGTCGGCCAGTGCGCGGCCGCTGCGTTCGGCCGCCCGCGCCGCGTCCATCGCCCGCGCCAGCGCATCGAATACGGCGGGCCCCTTGCAGCGCGACACGTTGAAGCGCATGAACGACGTCGCGCTGTGCGACGCGCTGAACACGTCGCCTGGCGCGAGCACGACATCATGATCGAGCGCATGACGCGCGACGCGCGCCGCATCGAGCCCGTCCGGCAGCTCCGCCCACAGGAACAGGCCGCCGCGCGGCTCCGTCCAGATCCCGAGCCCGGCGCGCGCGAGCCGCCGGATCGTTTCGCCCATCGCATCGGCCAGTTGCGCACGCAGGCTGTCGAGATGGCGCCGGTATGTGCCGTCGACCAGCAACCGGTGCACGACGTTCGCGCCGATCTGCGCGTTGCCGAACGACGTCGCGAGCTTCAGGTCGACGAGCGCGTCGATCCATTCCGGGCGTGCGGCGACATAGCCGCAGCGGATCGCGGCCGACAGCGTCTTCGAGAAGCTGCCGATCGACACGACGCGCGACAGCCCGTCGAACGCCGCGAGGCGCGGCGCGGGCGTGCTTTCGAAATCCGCGAAGATGTCGTCCTCGACGATCAGCAGGCCGTGCTCGGCCGCCAGCGTCAGCAGCCGGTGCGCGACCGGCGGCGCGAGCGTCGCGCCGGTCGGGTTGTGCAGCGCCGAGTTGGTGATGTACAGGCGCGGCCGGTGCTCGGCGAGCACCTGTTCGAAGCGCGCGAGATCGGGGCCGTTCGGCGTGTACGGCACGCTGACGATCCGCGCGCGATGCGCGCGCAGCAGCGCCTGGAAGTTGAAGTAGCACGGGTCGTCGAGCACGACGGTGTCGCCCGGCTCCAGCAGCAGCCGGCACACGAGATCGAGCGCATGCGTGCCGCCGTCGGTCAGCATGATCTGCGCGGGCTCCGCCTGCACGCCGTGCTGCGCGAGCCGCCACGCGAGCTGCTGGCGCAACGCGGGCAGCCCGAGCGGCGTCGCGTAGTCGGTCAGCGCGTCGGGTTCGTCGCGCGATACCGCGCGCAGCGCGCGGCGCAGGCTCTCGTCCGGCAGCCACGACGACGGCAGCCAGCCGCAGCCGGGCTTCACGGAGTTCGGCGCCGCCTCGAGCGACTGGCGCGACAGCCACAGCGGATCGAGTTCGCGGTCGAGCCGCGGCCCGAGCTCGGCGAGCGCGAGCGGCGGCGCATGGCCCGACACGTAGAAGCCGGAGCCGCGCCGCGCGACCAGCACGCCTTCGCTCGCGAGCCGCTCGTACGCATCGACGACGGTCGATTTCGACACGTGCAGCCCATCGGCCATCATCCGGATCGACGGCACGCGCGCGCCGGGCATCAGCGCGCGGCTCGCGATCCGCGCGCGCAGCGTGTCCATCACGGTTTCCACGCGCGTTCGCGACGGCGCGGGCGGGGCAGGGCTTTGCACGGAACGGCTCATGGCGGGAAGGAACTGTACGGTGGGTTGTCCAGTACAGTTTGTCGAAATTGTATTGGGCTGTAGCTTACGCGCTTTTCACACACGGCGGATCATCGGTCATCCACCCATTTTTCGACCAGGATTTCCCGTGCAAAAGACGACCGACGGATGGCTCAGCGGCCTGCTGGGCGTGATCATCTTCAGTGGCTCGCTGCCGGCGACGCGCATCGCGGTGCAGGGGCTCGATCCGCTGTTCCTTACGTTCGCGCGCGCGACGATCGCCGGCGTGCTCGGCCTGATCCTGCTCGTCGCGCTGAAGCAGAAGCGGCCGACGCGCGCCGAGACCGTGTCGCTCGTCATCGTCGCGCTCGGGGTCGTGGTCGGTTTTCCGTTGCTGACCGCGCTCGCACTCAAGCATGTGACGTCCGCGCATGCGATCGTGTTCGTCGGGCTGCTGCCGCTCGCGACCGCGCTGTTCGGCGTCTGGCGCGGCGGCGAACGGCCGCGGCTGCCGTTCTGGATCTTCTCGCTGGTCGGCAGCGGCGCGGTGGCCGCGTTCGCGCTGCGCAACGGCGGCAGCGCGTCGGTGGTGGGCGATGCGCTGATGCTGGCCGCGATCGTCGCGTGCGGGCTCGGCTATGCGGAAGGCGCGCGGCTGTCGCGCCAGCTCGGCGGCTGGCAGGTGATCTCGTGGGCGCTGGTGCTGTCGCTGCCGGTGATGCTGCCGCTCACGGGGCTCACGTGGCCCGCGACGTTCGACGGCGTCGACGCCGCCGCGCTGTGGGGGCTCGCGTACGTGTCGTTGTTCAGCATGCTGATCGGCTTCGTGTTCTGGTATCGCGGCCTCGCGCTCGGCGGGATCGCGGGCGTCGGCCAGCTGCAGCTGCTGCAGCCGTTCTTCGGCTTCCTGCTCGCGGCCGGGCTGCTGCACGAGACGGTGCCGCCGTCGATGCTCGTCGTGACGGTCGTGGTGGTCGCCTGCGTGGCGGGTGCGAAATATTTCTCGAAGATGGCGCCCGTGCAGCGCGCAGGCTGACGCGCGTGCGCGCGACGACGTGACGTGTGCCGCCCGTTCGCCGTCGCGCGTGCGCTGCTTACCCCATCACCACGTTCGCGAGCCGGAACTGGTACGCGGTCGCGGTGGTGCCGCCGCCGCCGCCCGTCATCACGATGTCGGCACTCTTGATCCCGAGCAGCGACAGTTCGGTGTTGATGTCGGACAGCACGGCCGAATTCATCACCGCGCCCTGTTCGATCTGCGACGCGGTGCCGATCCACAGCGTCGGCTTGAACTCGAACACGGCCTTCTGGCCCGGCACGATGCCGGTCTTGTGCGCGAGCAGCCGGTTGTCCTTGAAGACCGACGCGGTGATCGCCCCCTGGCTCAGGTCGTTGCGCAGCTGGATTTCGCGCGACGTCGGCGCCGGGCCGGCCAGCGCGAGCACGTTGCCCGACGTCGAGCGCGACACGTTGAAGAGCTGACCGTTGTCCGCGCGCTTTTGCGGCATGTAGTTCCCGTCGGCATCGCTCGCGGAGACGGTCGTCAGCAACGGGAACACGAACGGATGGTTGTCGCCGCGTCCGCAGTTGGTGATGACCTTCCACGCGATCGCGAGCTCGTCGAAGTCCGTCGACACGTTCTTCTGGAAGATCACGATCTGGCTGTTGTTGACGTCGTTCGACAGGTTGACGAAGTTGAGATTGATGTCCATGAGTCACCTTGATTAGATTCGGATAACTGATTGATAGGGCGCCGGCCATGCGTTGCCGGCGCACACCGACCGTTACGCCATCACCACGTTTTCCAGCCGGAACGTGAACGGCAGCGAGCGCGGGCCCGGGCCGCCGCCGGTCATCACGATGTCGGCGCTGGCGATGCCGAGCAGCGACAGTTCCGTGTTGATGTCGGAGATCACGGCGGAATTCATCAGCGCGCCCTGTTCGATCTGCGACGCGACGCCGATCCAGATCGTCGGCTTGAACTGGAACACGGCCTTCTGGCCCGGCGCGACGGACGTCTTGCGCGCGAGCGCGCTGCCGTCCTTGTAGATCGTCGCGTTGATCGCGCCGGCCGGCAGGTCGTTGCGCACCTGCACCTCGGCGCTCGCGCCCGGATCGCCGCCGAGCTGCAGCACGTCGCCCGAGCTGGAGCGCACGACCTGGAACACCTGGCCGTTGTTCGCGATCTGCTGCGGCATGTAGTTGCCCCAGCTGTCGCTCGCGCTCACGCTCATCGTCATCGGGAACTTGAACGGATGGTTGTCGCCCTGGCCGCAGTTGCGGATCACCTTCCACGCGATTGCGAGTTCGTCGAAGTCGGTCGCCACGTTCTTCTGGAAGATCACGACGCTCGAGTTGTTCGCGTCGTTCGAGCGGTTGATCAGGTTCAGTTGGATATCCACGTCGTTGCTCCTTGAGTTTGAAAAAAACGGCAGTCGGTCTGCCGCACACCTTTCCCGCCGGCCCGGCCGCGAGGCCGTGCCGTCAAGCCGATCCAAACGGTATCGGGCGGCGCTACGCGCGCACGATCTGCTCGAGCGCGAATGCGAACGGCTGCGCGTCGGCGCCGGTGCCGCCGCCCGTCATCACGATGTCCGCCGCGGCCACGCCCGCCAGCGGCAGCTGCGTATTCGCGCTCGACATCACCGCCGCATGCAGCGCGCGGCTTTCCTGCACCTGCGACGCCACGCCGATCCACAGCGTCGGCGTGAAGCGGAACACGGCCTTCTGCCCGGGCGCGACCGCTTCCTTCACCGCGATCAGCCGGCCCGCGCTGAACGCGTTGACGTTCACCGCGCCGCGCCGCATCCGGTTGACGACCTCGATGTCGCCGCCCGGTGCGTCGGCCGGGTCGGGCACGAGCCGGCCGCGTCCAGTCGGCTGCGGGTCCACGACGAAGCGCACGCCGGCGGGCGCCGTGACGCGCGGCGAGAAGTTGCCGTGCTCGTCGCCGAGCGCGACGTCGATGTCGGTCGAGTAGTCGAACGGATGAAAGCAGTCGCGTCCGCAGTAGCGAATCACTTTCCACGCGATCGCGAATGCGTCGAGATCGGGGATCACGTCGCGCTGGAACAGCACGACTTCGCTGTTGCCGAGGTCATTCGAGCGATTGATGAAGCGCAGCTTGATGTTCATGGCGTTTGCTCCTGATCGGGCGTGCCGCGTTCGTCGCGCAGCGTGCGGTCGGCCCACTGCGCAAGCGCGGGTGGGACGCCGTTCGCGAGCGACGCGACGTGCAGCGCATGCGCCCGCGCCTGCGCCTGCAGGTCCCCGGCGAAGCGGCCGAGCGCCATCGCGGCATCGGCCGGCCCGCGCGTGCGGCCGAGATCGTCGAGGTATTGCGCGGCGGCATCCGCCATCGCGCCCGCATGCTGCAGGTGGCTCTGCGTGAAGCGCGTGGCGAGATCCGCGTTCAGCGCCGCCAGCTCCTTGACCGCGGCGGCCGAACTGCCGAGCCCGAACCGTTCGAGCTGGCCGCGCCACAACGCGTCGGTCGCGGCCTGGCAGGCATCCGAGTAGCGGTGGCCGGCGAGCAGCGCGGTGTGCGCGAACGCGCGCCACGCGGGGGCGCCGGGCGTGCCGCCGGGGCTGGTCGTCTGCGCGGCGAGCTTGCCGAACAGCTGGAGCGCGTCGGCGTGCGCGCGTTCCCATTGGGCGATGAACGTGGAGAACATGGCGATTCCTCGTGATGAAGGCGCGATGAAGGAGCAATGACGGCGTGATGGCGGCCGAGACGCGGATTACTGACGCGCGGCGCCGAGGCGCTGCACCATCCGCATCACGGCGGCCATCTGCGGCGCGTCGCGGCGGTAGAAGCCCGGGTTGAGCGGATTGGCGCTCGTATAGCCCCAGAAATCCCAGCAGCCGAGCGGATTGACGGCCGATTTCTCGACCTGCGGATAGAGCACGATCAACCGGTTCGTATCGGCGATCTCGTTGTAGCCGACGCCGCGAATCATCCGCTCGCCGACCGTCGCGACGTTCTGCACGCAGCCGTGGAACACCACGTGCACCGCGCACGTCACGCGCTCGCAATCGGCCGGCACATACGCATAGCCGGTATCGCCGAGCGACGCCGCGCGCCGCGGATCGAACGCGCGCTGGTCGAACGCCAGCAGCTTGCCGCCTGCCTGCGCGGCCGGCGGATTGAGCGGCTTGTCGGGCGTGCCGTAGATCCAGCGCACGATGTCGTGCGCCTGTTCGAAGCCGCAGTTGTCGATATACGGGCTCGCGTTCGCGCTGCACGCGTTGTCCTCGGGACGGTTCGTGATGAACGCATGCCCGGCATCCGGCGATGCGCGGTACTGGAGGTTCGCGGCCGGCACTTGCGCGAGCGTGTAGAAGCGCGCGGTCTGGTCGACGACGCGCGTCGACACCACCGTATCCTTCGCGCCGCTGAACACGTAGATGCGCTGGCTGCGCAGCGCGGCCGGATCGTCGATCTCGCCACGCTGCGCGAAAGTGCGCGCGGCGCGCCACGCATCGGCCGCGGACGGCGCGGGGCCGATCGGCTGCATGCAAAGCGTGGTCGCGGCCACCGCCGGCGGGATCAGCGGGTTCACGCCCGCGCAATAGAACGGGCCGCCCGCGACGATGCCCGCGCCGATCACCCGGCTCGAGAACGCGACGTCGAACTGCGCGGCCATGAAGCCGCCGGACGACAGCCCCGACACCGACGTGCGCTGCAGGTCGGCCGCATAGGCGGGCAGCGGATCGGCGGAAGCGGCGACGGCGTACGGTGCGCCGGAAGCCACGGCAGCCGCGGCGGCGAACGCGACGCAGACGGTGCGCAGCGCGCGGCGCATGGCGAGCGAAACGGCGAAGCGGGGCGGCGTCGTGCGGCCGGTCGAGCGGGTGATGTTCATGCGAGGCTCCTGTTGTCGTGGCGAATGGCGGATGACGAATCGTTGTAACGGATCGGTACGGCAAGACCGGACTTCAGCGACGGTTTCAGCTTACGGGCACGCGACGACTTGCGAAATGGCGCGAACGGCATGCGCGGCGACCCGTGACGTTCGGCCGGTGCGGCGTCATGGCGTTCATGACAGAAACAGCGCGCGCTCGGCCTGGCGGCGCTTCGTGAGCCCCGCGAGCGGCTTGCCGCCGGCCTTGTTCCAGACGAGGAACTGGTCGGCCGCACGCGCGCGCGCGCCGGCGTTCAGGTAGCGCAGCAGCGTCGACGAGCGCAGCCGTTCCGCGCCGAGATTGAAGACGAACGACATCAGCGCGTCGAACTGCTGCTGCGTGACCGGCACGTGCAGCAGCTTGCGCAGGTTCAGCTCGGCGCCGCGCAGGTCGCGGCGCAGCAGCGCCTCCGCTTCGGCGGGCGTGAGCGGGCGCGTGAAGCGCTCGTTCGGCAGGATCAGGTGCCCGTAGCCGATCGTCGGCTTGCCGACCGCGTCGAGATAGCGCGCGAGGCGCAGCCCCTCGAACTGCTTGATCAGCGCGATGCCCTGCGCACCGGTACGTTCAGGCTGGTTCGCCATCGTCGTTCTCCTTGCTGCCCGGCCGTGCGCGCGGCACCAGGCGATGCGTGTATTCGTCGATCACGCGCATGATCGCTTCGGGCGGGGCCAGCGCCACGAACTGCATTTCGATGTCGATATGCTCGGTGTCGCGCTGCCGCGCGTTGCCCTGCGCGTCCTTTTTCCCGGAACGCGGCGCGAACGTCACGTAGAAGCGGCTGCGCTGGTCGTCGTCGCCCGCGATGCCGCCGGCCGGCAGCGCCTCGGTGAAGTCGCCGCGCACGGTCAGGTGCACGATCATCCGGTCGAGCGCGAGCCCGCGCGGCGTGGCGAGCGCGACGAGCGGCACCGGCATCGTGTGCTCTGCGTCGAGCGCGACCGTGACCTCGCGCGGCGCGAGCAGGCCGTCGTCGCGCCGGTCGAAGAACTGGTCGAGCACGGCCGTGTACTGGTGCGCGAGCAACTGGTTCGCGGCGGCGGCGGCGTGCTGCATCCCGCGCGCGATCTCGTCGAGCGCGATGCCGCGCGGCGGCGGGCGCGCGTCGTCGGCCGGCATGCCGGCCGACGGGCCGGGTGGTGCGGGTGGCGCTGGCGGGGCGGGCGGGGCAGGCGGCAGGCTGCCGGCGGACGCGTCGGGCGTGATGGCCGATGCTTCATGCGTGCCCGGTGCGGCACTGGCCGGCCACCCGGCGTCATCGGGCGGCACGTGGCGCGCCGGATCGGTGCCTATCGCCGCCGGTGCAGCGGCACCCGCGCTCGGGCCAGCATCCGCGCCGGCATGGCCCGCTGCCGGCGCGGTCGGCGGCGGGACCGGCCCGTCGGGTTCCTGCCGGGCATTGCCGCCGCCCGGACGCGGATTCCCGTCGTCGTGCGTGCCGCCGCCCGCGCGGCGCGACCGTCTGAAGAGCCTGAACATGGCTGGCCCGCGCGCTTACGCGTGCGCCGGCTGCCGGGCATCCGCACCGGCGGCGGCCGGCGCGGCCGCGCTGCCGCCGGACCCGGACGCGTCGCCGACCAGCTTGCCGTCGGTCGGCGTCGCCGGCAGCGGCTTCACGTCCTTCGCGTTGCCTTCGGTGACCACCGGCTTGGTCGCGGCTTCGGTCAGGAAGTCGATCACGCGCATCAGCGCTTCGGGCGGCGACTGGCGCTTCACCTGCGTATGGATCGAGTATTTCGCGCGCGTGTCGGTGCTGCGCGTCTGCTCCGCCTTGTGCGACACGCGCCCCGACACGCTCACGCTGATCGGCCCCCAGCCGAGCTTCGCCTGGAATTCGCCGCCGGCCTCGGTCGACGACGACGCCTTCTCCGACTGCGTGATCTCCATCTCGAAGTCGATCGTGCCTTCCTCGATCGCGATGATCGGGTGGACGATCGCCGCGAGCAGCGGGATGCGCATGGTCTTCTGCACGACGCCTTTCGACACGCCGCTTTCGTCCACCAGCGTCTCGTCGTAGTCGAACTGGACGGCCACGGCCTTGCCGCCCTGGATGCAGACCTGCATCAGGAAATCCGCGTAGCTCTTCGCGGCCTGCGTCTGCGCGCTGATCATCGCCTTTAAAGGGCCGGCGATCATTTGGTCCATGGGTAAAGCATTAATGACCGAGCCGATGAAATTCGCGTCCATGAATAAACTCCTCTTCGTGTCGAAGACAACGGAAATTCGCTGTCTTTATTCACGTTAGGAAATTTAAAACGCTTACCCAATATGACGTCCGTCACGGCCGGCGGCCCGGGCCGGCCCGCGACGGGCATCGGCGCGCGTGGCGGGGGCCCGGCGCGGACGAATTAGGCCATTCGTCACGGAGCGACGAGCCTAGTGCGCGGTGCGTGAAACAGCGGTAAAAAAACGCCGGGTAGGGAAGTAAAAAAAACAAACCGAGCAGCCCGATTTCGAGGAAACCGCGCAATGAACGTTCTAATGATCGATAGCCCGCCGTTATTCGTCGCGGGTGTAGCGGACGTACTGTGTAAACGCGATGTCAACTGGCATGTGTGGTCGGCTCGCTGTCCCGAGGACGTCTTGCGCCTGCGCGATGCGTTGCTGCCCGAGACGGTGGAGGCAATCACGATCGAATGCGACGAGCACGCCGCGCGGCCGAGCTGGCCGAACGTGCTGCACGAGACGTTCGCCGGCGCGCCGTGGCTGTGCGTGGCGACGGCCGTGTGCCGCCGCACGATTGCCGATGCGCTGCTGGCGGGGGCCGCCGGCATCATCGACCGGCACGCGAGCGCCGACGAGTTCGCGGACGCGCTCGGCCGGGTGGCGGCCGGTGCGATCTACGTGCCGCCGAACGATGGCGGCGCGACGCAGGCGCGCCCGGGCGGCGTGCCGGCCGGCGACGATCGCGCGTTCGAGCGCCTCACGCCGCGTCAGCGCGACGTGCTGCGCCTGTTGGCCGAAGGCAAGTCGAACAAGCAGATCTGCCGCGTGCTGAACGTCGCGGAGGGCACGATCAAGAATCATCTGTATGCGCTGTTTCGCCAGATCGGCGTGAGCAACCGGACCGAGGCCGCATTGTGGCTCGCGCGCCACGTGTCGTCCGAACCGGCGGCATTCGCGTTCGCGCCGGTCTGTAGTTCGCCCGGCTGACGCGGGCCGCGGCCGGCCCCGGTGTGTGCCAGCATCCGGTGTCGCGCTGCGTTGAAGGTCGCACGGCCGGGGCCCGGGGCGCCCGGGCCGATCATCGGTAGCGGTGAATCCGCGTGGCCGAGTACATGGCACGCGCGTGGCCGCGTGCGGACTGAAAGCGGCGAACGGGGCGCGGGCCGCGCAGGTCGCGCGTCCCGTTCGGTGGCGCCCCTGCGACAGCGGGCGCCGGCGTGCTTACGCGACGTGCGCGACGCCGTATTGCGACGACAGATAGCGTCGGATATCGGCCGGCGAATCGATGAAGCGGCGGCCGTCGTGTTCGCGAATCGCGACCGCGTCGTCCTTCGGCGTGCGCCCGTCGCCGAGCACGAGCACCGGCGCCGACTGATTGTCCTCGCCGATCAGCGCGACGATCGGCTGGCGCGGCCGCGGCTCGTCGACGTACTCGACCGCGACGGCGTCGCGCAGCTGCGGATAGAAGCTCAGCAGCCCTTCGACGGCGACCGAGTCGCCGCAGTAGAACGGACCTTCGGAGTCCTTGAAAAAGCCGGGACGGAGAATGAACAGCGTGTCTTTCATGATGATCTCGCTATCGGTGGTGGTCTAACGTTGAAGAAAAGAAGCGGCCGCAGGTGGCGTCGTCAGATTTCACGCTTCCGCGAGCGCGGCCGCGGCGGCGCGCATTCTCGCGAAGCCGGCGTCGAGGTCGGCGATCATGTCGTCCGGATGCTCGAGCCCCGCATGAATGCGCAGCAGCGGGCCGGCCGCGTTCCATTGCGTCGCGGTGCGCTGGCGCGACGGATTCGACGGGATGATCAGGCTTTCGAAGCCGCCCCAGCTGTAGCCCATGCCGAAGCACGTCATGCCGTCGAGCAGCGCGCGCACCGCATCGTCGGGCTGCGGATGCAGCACCAGGCCGAACAACCCGCACGCACCCGTGAAATCACGCTGCCACAGCGCGTGGCCGGCGTCGCCCGGCCGCGCCGGATACAGGATCTGCGCGACTTCCGGCTGCCGCGCGAGCCAGTCGGTCAGCACCTGCGCATTGCGCTGGTGGCGTTCGAGGCGCACCGACAGCGTGCGCAGCCCGCGCAGCGCGAGATACGCATCGTCGCCGCTGACCGTCATCCCGAGCTGCCGGTAGCAGCGCGTCACCTGCTGCGCGAGCGCTTCGGTCGTCAGGATCACACCCATCAGCACGTCGGAGTGTCCGGCGATGTATTTGGTCGCCGCGTGGATCGACACGTCGACGCCGTGCGAGAACGAGCGAAAATTCAGCGGCGTGCCCCACGTGTTGTCGAGCAGCACGACCGCGCCGTGCTGGTGAGCGACGCGGCAGATCGCGGGGATGTCCTGCACCTCGAACGTCAGCGAGCCCGGCGATTCGGTAAATATCGCGCGCGTGTTCGGCCGCATCAACGACGCGATGCCGGCGCCGATCGACGGATCGTAGTAGGTCGTCTCGATGCCGAGGCGGGCGAGCGTCTCGTCGCAGAACGAGCGGGTCGGGTCGTACACCGAATCGGCCATCAGCAGATGATCGCCGGGATTCAGCACCGCGAGCAGCGCGGTCGTGATCGCGCTGAGTCCGCTCGGCGTCAGCAGCGCGGCATGTGCGCCTTCGAGCCGTGCCAGCGCCTTTTCGAGCGCACGCGTGGTCGGGCTGCCGTGGCGTCCGTACGCGAGCGGCGTGCCGCGCACGGCGTCGAGCGCGTCGGTGCCGTGAAACAGCAGCGTCGACTGGCGGTACACGGGCGGGTTCACCGGCGAGCCGGGCTGGCCGTGCGAGCGGCCTTCGTGAGCGAGCAGGGTGTCGGGCGAATGCAGGGGGTTCAAGATGGCGTCCTTTGAAGTTCAGTCGAATCGGAGCGAGGGCGTCGCGCGGTCAGTGCAGGATCTTGTCGAGGAAGTCGCGTGCGCGTTCGGAGCGCGGCGCGGCGAAGAACGCATCGCTCGCCGCATCCTCGACCACCGCGCCCTGGTCCATGAAGATCACGCGATGCGCGACCTTCCTCGCGAAGCCCATCTCGTGCGTGACGCACACCATCGTCATGCCGTCGCGCGCGAGCTCGACCATCACGTCGAGCACTTCGTTGATCATCTCGGGGTCGAGCGCGGAAGTCGGCTCGTCGAACAGCATCGCGACCGGGTTCATCGACAGCGCGCGCGCAATCGCGACGCGTTGCTGCTGCCCGCCGGACAATTGCCCCGGATACTTGTTCGCATGCGCCTTCAGGCCGACGCGATCGAGCAGCTTCATCGCGTTGTCGAGCGCTTCGTCCTTGCGGCGGCCGAGCACCTTGACCTGCGCGAGCGTCAGATTGTCGGTGATCGACAGGTGCGGAAACAGCTCGAAATGCTGGAACACCATGCCGACCCGCGCGCGCAGTTGCGCGAGTTTCGCGGCGGGATCGCCGAGCCGCATGCCGTCGACGACGATGCTGCCTTTCTGGAACGGCTCGAGGCCGTTGATCGTCTTGATCAGCGTCGACTTGCCGGAGCCCGACGGCCCGCAGACGACGACCACTTCGCCTTTCGATACCGCCGCGCTGCATGCGGAAAGGACCTGATGCTTGCCATACCACTTGGAAACGTTGTCGAGCGTGATCATGGGTTTGTCCGTGGTGGAGGTTCGGATTGAATGAGATGCGCGGGCTCAATGCGTGGACGGCAGCGACAGACGCGTTTCGACGCGGCCCTGCAGCCGCGTGAGCAGCGTGCTCAGCACCCAGTAGAGCGCGGCGGCCGCGAGGTACAGCGGCAGCGGCTGGAACGTCGCGGCGATGACTTCCTGCGTCGAGCGCAGCAGCTCGGTGACGGTGATCACCGACACGAGCGACGTGTCCTTGATCAGGCTGATCAGCGTGTTGCCGAGGCTCGGCACCGCGAGGCGCAGCGCTTGCGGGCAGACGATGTGGCGCAGCGTCTGCACGTGCGTGAGGCCGAGGCTGTGCGCGGCCGCCCATTGCCCGCGGCCGATGCCGAGGATCGCGCCGCGCATGCTTTCCGACAGGTACGCGCCGGCGTTGAGCGTCAGCGTGAAGATGCCGGCCGTCGTCGGATCGAGCGTGATGCCGAGATCGGGCAGCCCATAGTAGACGACGAACATCTGCACGAGCAGCGGCGTGCCGCGCATAAGGCTGACGTAGCCCTGCGCGAGACCGGATACGAGCCGGTTGCTGCCGATGCGCATGATCGCGACCACGAGCCCGACGACGAGGCCGAGCGCCATCGATGCCACCGCGAACTTCAGCGTGAGCAGCGCGCCCTTCACCATCACGGGCAGGGTATGAATGACCAGATCGAGTGCTTCCATCGCGTGTCTCCTGATTGTGTGTCGTGTGCCGCCGAGGTGTCGGCGGGCCCCGCGCGTTCAGGCGCGCGGGCGCGTGATGGCTGCGTTATTGCGCGACCGGCCGCGTCGTGTCGGTGCCGAACCACTGCATCGAGATCTTCTTCAGCGTGCCGTCCTGCTGCAGCGACGCGACCGCGTCGTCGATCGCCTTCGCGAACTTCGGATTGCCCTTGCGGAACGGGATGCCCATCCGGTCCTCGCCGCCGGCGAGCACGGAGCCGGGCCGCAGCGGCAGGTGCGAGTTCTTGATCAGATAGCTGAGCATCAGGCGGTCGTTGACTGCCGCGTCGATACGTCCCGCCGCGAGGTCGCGCAGGTTTTCCGGCGTGCCCGGATAGACCTGCAGATCGATCGCGGGCACCGTCTTCACGAGATCGACGTAGTTGCTGCCCATCGTCACGCCGACCTTCTTGCCCTTCAGCTCGTCGAGCGACTTGAACGCACGCGCGTCGTTCTGGCGTTGCAGCAGCTGCGCGGACGAATACACGTACGGCATGCTGAAGTCGAGCGCCTGCTGGCGCGACGGCGTGATCGCGACCTGGTTCACGATCACGTCGAACTTGCCGGCCTGCAGCCCGGCGAGAATCCCGCTCCATTCGGTCGTGACGAACTGCGGCTTCACGCCGAGCCGCGCGGCGACCGCCTTCGCGACGTCGACGTCGAATCCTTCGAGTTGTCCTTCGGCATTGCGGTAGTCGAACGGCGGGTAGGTGCCTTCGAGTGCGATCTTCAGCACGCCGGCCTGCTTGACGGTGTCGAGCAGGTCCGCCGCGTGCGACGCCGTGGCCGCCACGCAGAGGAGGGCGGCGGCGAGGCCTTGCTTGAGCGTCGGGGTGAAGGGCTTCATGGTTGTCTCCGGGTGTTGTCGAAACGTTGTTGTCGAAATTTTTGGGCGTACGTATCCGCGGCGACGGGTGGTGTCGCCGTGGGCGGGAAGCAGGCCGCAGTGGAATGCGGCGCGGGAAAGGTGCGGCGAAAGACGGCGCGAGAGGCCGCGAGCCGTTTGCCGCGATGCGTTACGGCATGCGTTCGCGCACGGTGGCGTAACGGTGCGCGGCGAAGAGTTCAAGCATCGTGTTCATCAGAATTTGCTCCGAGAAACCCCGCCATCGATGACGGGAAGGAAAGGCGTGCTGTTGACAGGCAGCTTCTTGCACGGGTTAGGATCACCGGCATGATCCTTGTCTACCGCTACCGCGTGAAGTCGCTCAACGGACTGCTCAACAAGCAGAGCCGTGCGGTGAACTAC